>NZ_CP077369.1:0-1200000 GCF_019048525.1 Acinetobacter lwoffii
ACTGCATTCTGGCATGAACATAGATGCTTTTGAATATTTGATCAACTTAAGTATACGAATAATAATATTTAAATTTTAATTTAGGACGAATAAGGCTTATTATTTAAAACAATATACTTATAATTCAATTTGTTATATTTAAAATTAATTTTATCTTTTGCGATAATTCCGACTGACTGATACACATAGGCAATCATCTTATCTTTTATAACAATCAGTTAAGCGTTACAGCCGATGATCCTTTATCCTTTTGATTGAATATACCTATCCTGCGATATAGGGATAAACAGAAATTTCAAAAAAAAAGATTTATTGAGCTTGATGTTCATGTACCACAAACTGTGGAATGCGATGTCCTTGAGCATAATCATGTTTTTGGTAGGCTTGTGAAATTTCCATCAACTTTAACTGGGTCGCCTCGGCACCAGCCTGCATGGTGAGTTCCCTGCCACGTACATCAAAGATATGGCCTTTTTCGCGTAAGTCCGGCTGAATCACCACATCTGCATGCTTTAATTCTTCATGCGCCAGATGTTGCTGCATAATATTGATGTTCTGGTTAAATAGCCCCCAGACATTGCTGGTTTCCGTGTGAATGGGCTGTGCCAGAATATCCACCGCAATCACAATATCGGCTCCCAACTCACGTGCCACATCGACCGGCACAGGACTGACCAGACCACCATCTACATATTCTTTACCTTGAATAAGAGTCGGAATAAACATACTCGGAATCGAGACTGAAGCACGTACCGCCTGTCCGGTATTGCCATAGTTAAAGACGACTTTCTTGCCTTCTTTCAGCGCGGTTGCTACCACAAACATTGGGATTTTCATGGCTTCAAGCGGGGTTTGATCGACCTGCAAATTGACATAGTCCTCAACTTTCTTGCCATCAAAAAAACCTTTTCTGGCCAGCTTGATATCACGGACATCATTCGGTCGCATGTTGAGAGCAATATTGCGCAGTTCAATCGCCGGTTTGCCACTTGCATAAATGGATCCCACAATACTGCCCGCACTGGTTCCGACAATAAAATCTGGTTGAATACCCGCCTGTTCCAGTACTTCCAACGCACCAATATGCGCATAGCCACGCGCACCGCCACTGCCCAGAACTAAAGCAACTACCGGACGTTGCTGGGTTTGCTTGATCTTTTGAAAATCAATTTGATTCGGACGTGCCTGAGCTTCTCCGCGTTGTGCAGCAGGTTGTAGATGACTAGTCGCCGCTTGGGCTGTCATTGGGGTCGTTTGGCAAGCACTTAGGCCAAATGTACCCAGTATCACCATACTCAACACATATTTCTGCATGCAGAGAATGTCCTCATTAATCTAAAGCAGCATAGTGTATAAACACATGCATAAATAGTCTGTAGAATTTCGTAAAACTGTCATACAGTTCAGCTACTTTATCTTCATTTTTCCCATAACTGTATGCCTTCAATCTCACTGTACCGGATTTTCCTGATTTTCCTGCAACTGGGCTGCATTTCATTTGGCGGTCCAGCGGCGCATCTGGTGTTTTTTCACCGAAAATTTGTGACCCAACTGCAATGGTTGAATGACACCCAATACAGTCAACTGGTCGCTTTGGCACAACTTTTACCCGGGCCGAGCAGCAGTCAGGTGGGGCTGTCGATCGGTTATCTGCAACGGGGCTATACTGGTGCCGTGATCGCATGGTTGGGTTTTACCCTGCCCTCAATGATTCTGATGACCTTGGTGGCGCTCTTGGGTCAAAGCTATTTTCATATTTTAAACTCAAACAGCTTTCATACCATCCAGTTAATTGTATTTTCTGTCATCGCCTGGGCATTCTGGCAAATGCTGAGAAGCTTCTGTAAATCGGCTTGGCAATACGCTGTCTTAATCCTCTCGGTGGCATTACTGATAGTCGTTTCAGTGAGTTTTAATCAGATTCTGGTCATTATACTGGGCGCAATCTGTGGACTCTTGGCTGGACATTTTTCCCACTCAGATTTGAAACCCAAAGAAATTAACAAAACGGCAATCAGCTCGCCTTATATTCGATCTGCCGCTGCGCCCTATTGGCTGTTGGCATTTATCCTCCCATTTGTGCTGCTGCCCTTAGCAGGCAAGTTATGGGGTGAATCAGAGCTGCAATTTTTTTCCAATTTCTATCAGACTGGCTCGCTGGTGTTTGGTGGTGGTCATGTGATTTTGCCTTTATTGCATCAGGATTTTGTCACGACTAGTTTGGTGAGTGCCCAATCTTTTGATCTTGGCTATGCATTTGCCCAGCTCATGCCTGGACCTTTATTCAGTTTTGCCAGTTATATTGGTGCTTTGCTGCCTTGGACGCCTTATGTCTGGCTAAATACACTGTTAGCAACCTGTGCAATCTTTTTACCTTCATTTTTTCTGATCTTTGCTACCTTGCCCTACTGGTCATGGTTGATGCAGCAGCGCCATATTCATCAGGCGGTGATGGGCATCAATGCTGCGGTGGTGGGGCTATTGCTGTATTTATTGCTGGATCTTTCACAACGTTATTTTAGTTATGGCTCCGACCTAGTCTTTGTCGCGGTGATGATTGCTCTGCTACGCTCAAAACTACCGGTCTGGTTCAGCCTGATTTTAGGCTTTGTGCTTTATCAAAGTTATTTAAATTTCTTTTAAATAAAACTTTGGCACAAAAAAAGCCCCGAATGATCGGGGCTTTTTGCTTCAAGTCTTACCAGATATCTGATTTGACCTTGTCTTTAAATTTAGGATGGTTATCCAGTTTAAATTCAGGCTCTTTCACACCACGCTTCAACTGACCAGTATAGTCGCGAAGTAGCATCAGCAAGAATGGCATCAGCAACAGGATTGCGATCAGGTTGATGCTTGCCATGACACCCATGAACAGATCTGCCATATTCCAGATCAATGGCACACTGGCGATAGAACCGAAATACACCATGACCAATACAAATAAGCGGAAAATCAACATCACCCGGCTATTGTTATTGATGAACTGGACGTTTCCTTCGGCATAGGCATAGTTACCAATAATCGAAGAATAGGCAAACAGGAACAGAATCAAAGCCAGGAAGTCATCACCCCAGGCACCAATCTGGCTTTCAAGCGCCATCTGGGTCAAGGTCACGCCTTCAAAGCCTGCATTTTCATACAGACCCGAAACCAGAATAATAATCGCGGTACATGAACACACCACAAAGGTATCTACAAATACTCCGAGCATCTGTACCAGACCCTGGTTGACCGGATGTTTGACATCGGAAGCTGCAGCAGCATTCGGTGCCGAACCCATCCCTGCCTCGTTAGAGAACAGACCACGCTTGATGCCCATCATCATCGCCATAGATACCATGGCGCCAAAGAATCCACCAGCGGCGGCTTCAAATTCAAAGGCTTTACTGAAAATGAGCTGGAAGATGGATGGGAGCAAATCGTAATTGATGACCGCAATATACAAAGCCACAGCCAGATAAAGCACAGCCATAAACGGCACAAAGCTTTCCGCAACTTTCGCAATCCGTTTAATCCCGCCAAAAATGATCACCGCAGTCATCAAGACCAGAAACAATCCGACCCAGGAAATTTCCAGATTCAGGCCGCCTAATGGCAGAATCAGGTTCGCCTGATCCCAGCCCCAGGCATGAGAGGTTGCTCCGGTAATGGCATTGGCCTGAACTGCATTGAAGACAAAACCATAAGTCGTGATCAATGCAATCGCAAAGACAATCCCGAGCCATTTCTGTTTCAGGCCTTGAGTAATGTAATAAGCTGGACCACCACGGAATTGCTGGTTTTTGTTATCTCGCACCTTAAACAACTGTGCCAAAGAGGATTCAACAAAAGCAGAACTCATGCCCAAAAAGGCAGTAAACCACATCCAGAACACGGCACCGGGGCCACCAATCGCAATCGCAATGGCGACACCCGCGACATTGCCCACACCGACCCGGCTTGCCAGTCCAGTGACAAAGGCCTGAAACGGGGTAATGCCGTGCGTATCCTGAACCTTGCCACGGCTATTTTTCATGACTTTCATGCTGTGCCAGAACAAACGAATTTGTACTGCACCCGTCATGATCGTGTAGAAAATACCGACTGCGACCAGAAACACCACCAGAAAATCCCATAAAGGGCCATTCAGGGCATTAATCCAGCCGAGTAAGGTTTCATTTAACTGATCATTCATGTCACATCCTTATGAGCCTATGACTCATCGTATCAGGCATAAAAATTATGCAAAAAACTTCAAAATCATCTGAATAACAGTAGCATTGATTAAGTCAACGAAGAACGCACCACATAATGGAACAATCAGGAAGGCCTTATGCGACGCACCATACATATTGGTAATCGCCTGCATATTGGCAACCGCTGTTGGCGTTGCGCCCATACCGAAACCACAATGACCTGCTGCAAGTACCGCAGCATCGTAGTTTTTGCCCATGATGCGGAAAGTGACGAAAGCTGCATACAAAGCCATGGTGATGGTTTGCGCACCCAGAATCACCATGAGTGGTCCTGCAAGGTCAGCCAATTGCCATAATTTCAACGACAATAATGCCATCGCCAAATACAGTGACAATGAAGCATTACCAAACACATCAATCGCGCGATCAAAAATCTGAACCTTGAAAATGCCTTCCAGTACATTACGCAGGAGTACACCGCCGCCCAATGCCCAGACAAATGTTGGCAGTTCAAAAGCAGTACCTTTACTGAAACCTGTCATAAACTCTGCAAAAGCCAAACAGCCTGCAAACAGGCCCAATGTGGTAATTGCATTATCGGCAGTAATCAGACGCAGACGATGTGGATATTCAAATTGTACGTATTCCTCTGAAGTGCTATCCATTGGGGTGTTGTCACGCTTTTCGATCTGCTGATCGGTACGTGCAGTAGCCAGGTTATAACGGTTGATCAGCAACTTGGCTAAAGGTCCACCAATGATCCCGCCGATGATCAGACCGAAAGTCGCACTGGCCATACCCAGTGCCAAAGCACCCTGAATGCCATGTTCAACTTCAAAAATCTCCCCCCATGCACCCGCAGTACCATGACCGCCGGTTAAGGTAACTGAGCCTGCAATCAGGCCAATCAGTGGGTCAATACCAAGCAGTGTTGCCAGACTCATACCGACTGCATTTTGCAAAACAATAAAAATCGATATAGCAAACAAGAAAATTACCAGACCGACACCGCCTTCACGCAACTTGGAAAAGTTGGCACTCAGACCGATCGAGGCAAAGAAGATCAACATAAAACTGGTTTGTAGCTCTGAACTGGTGGTGATGCTGTATCCCCACAGTGAATGCACCAGTAATGAGATGATCGCAGCAACCAAACCGCCTGCAACCGGCTCAGGAATGTTGTAGCGCTTTAAAAAATCGATTTTATTAACCAGGAACCGCCCAAGTAATAAAACAATCACTGCGGCAATCAGGGTATAAAATGCGTTAAAAGTAAAATCCATAATTTTTTGCCCAAGATGATTCTGAATTTTTTATTATTCTAAAAGTCGTAGAGTTGACTATATGTCTAGCTCTCTCATTAGATATGCATCCGTTACATCCGGATTTAATCTATGACCTTTAGAAAACAAAACGTTTATCATCTCTTTCAAACTTATGAATATCATCGTCACGATCATATTCAACAAATGAGAGATTTATAAAAGCAACACCATTTCTATTCCGATACTCAGTCTTTTGGAAAATTGCAGGCAATCTTCAAACAGACGTACATGCTAATAAAAAAACTGTGTTTTAAGCTCAAAAAACATTCACTGATTGATGAGTGCTTTCAACCTAAAGGCTTCATTCAAGCCATCTGGAATAGCGTTATTTCAAACAGATCTTGATCATGCAAAGCATGAATTAAGATGAAAAGTCGTACATTATGCTGTTTCTTTGTATAACGTTATATTGTTTTTTATTAGCAATAGTTAATAAAACTATAAAAAATAATTATAAGTTCTCATTTTTTATATGAAGATTAAACTATCTTTTAATTCAAAAAAAATATTAGTCTCTTACTCAAAACAGAATAACACCGGAATCCTGAAATTAAATTAACTCGATTTTCAGGCAAAATAAATGTGTTCTCTGTGTGAAATTGTTATTGTTAAATTGTTCAAACACTTGGGATTTAAGCTATTTTTTTCACTTAAAGACAATTTTCATAACGATCTTTATTCTGATCATTTAGAGGACTAAACTCGTATTTTGGAAGGCCAAATAAGTGCTCTTTGGCTATTTTTTGGATAAATCATTTTTATCAGCCGGTAAACAATAAAATTTTCCTATCCCCCCTTCTGTTTGTTTAGTTTATAGTCATTGCCAACTCAATAAGGATATTTGACTGGACTTTACAATGGATCAAAATTTTGTTCATGCGGTAGATCACACCATTACCTCTCGTCATTCAGTACGTGCTTTTTTAAATACACCCGTGAATACCGACACCTTAAAAGAGATTTTGGCCGTTGCCAGCCGTGCCCCTTCAGGAACCAATACCCAACCCTGGAAAGTGTATGTGGTAACTGGCAAAAAGCGCGATGAAATCGTGCAACGTGTCTGTCAGGCACAAATGCAAATCTATGCAAATCCGGAATTGTCACAGCAGTATCAGGAAACTTTTGCCTATTATCCTGAACAATGGATCTCGCCATTTATTGAACGTCGTCGTGAAAATGGCTGGGGTTTATATGGCTTGCTTAACATTCAAAAAGGTGAAAAGGAAAAAATGGCACGTCAGCAGTTACGTAATTTTGAACTATTTGATGCGCCTGTCGGCCTGTTCTTTACTGTCCATCGTTCTTTGGCGATTGGTTCCAAAATGGATGTTTCAATGATGATCCAGAATGTCATGCTGGCCGCAAAAGCCCGCGGTCTGGACACTTGCCCGCAGGCTGCCTGGAATCATTTTCACCCGATCGTACTTGATCTGGTGGGTGCTCCAGCCGATGAAGAGCTGGTCTGCGGTATGGCACTGGGCTATGCCGATCCAGAGCAGATTGTTAACAGCTTTATTACCCCGCGCGTTCCCGTAGAGGAATTTGCCGTGTTTATCGAAGAGTGAGGCAGGCAGGGCTAAGTCAATTGACTTAGCCCTCTGTCCAGACCAGTATTTTTATTGCCTGAGAGAACATCCAGCATCTATGCATTTTTTAGGCTGGGCATTTTTATTTTAAAAATTGTCCAAGCAGAAATACAAACAAAAACCAGCATGATCAATGCCATATTCAGTAAAGCCTGCCAGAGCATAAAATTCAGTAATACGCCGGCCAGTAATCCACAGACAAATTGCATACTTCCCATAATGGCACTGGCAGTTCCTGCCCGCTCGCCCTGTTCAGCCATTGCCAGAGCCATGGCATTCGGACCAGTAAAACCGATAGCTGCCACTATGACAAACATGCCTGGCAGTACCCAGAGCACAGAGTTTACGTCCAGACAGCCCAGCAGGATTAAAGCTGACACACCGGCAAACTGCAGACAGGTGCCGATTTTCAGACGCTGCAATATCGAGAAACGTCCGGCCAGATGCTTATTCAATGTCGAAAACAGCATGATGCCGACCGCATTTGCACCAAAAGCATAGGCAAACTGCTGCTCGGTGAGCTGATAACGATCCATCAAAATGGCCGAAGAAGCACTGATATAACAGAACATCACCGCACCGGAAAAACAGCCGGCATAAAGCGGGCGCCGAAAGCTGGGATCCTGAAAAATGCTACGGTATAGGCTTAATACCTGTTGAAAATTCAGCTTGAGACGGCGTTCTGGTTCCAAGGTTTCTTTAAAAAGAAAGTGCACACAAGCCAGACTCAGCAAACCACAGCCCATTAATACCAGAAATATCGTGTTCCATTCATAAAATTTTAGTATCCAGGCCCCCAGACTCGGGGCAATAATTGGTGCAATCGCAGTCACAATCATCATGCTGGCAAAGGCCTGAGCTGCTGAGTGCATATCCAGACGGTCACGAATTGCAGCACGTGCCATGACCACGCCAACACAGCCACCGAGAGCTTGTAAAATCCGGGCAGTGATCAGACTCCATTCATCCTGCACAAAGACACACAGCAAACTTGCCCCAATGTATAAGCACAGCCCAAAATACAGTGGCGGTTTACGTCCAATCCGGTCACTGATCGGTCCATAAATCAGCTGTCCGACAGCCAGACCAAAGAAATAGGCCGGCAGGCTATTGGAAACCATTTGAGTACTGACACCAAAATCTGCAGCCATGGCCGGCAAGGCAGAAAGATACATATCAATGGATAAAGGCCCGAGCGCACTCAGTGCTGCCAGCAACACAATCCAGGACATGGCATAAGGTTGTTGTACTATTTTATTCGATGTCATAAGCATGAAGATTTAAAGCGCTAATATGCAGACAAATTAACACAGTGCATAGTATGATTTAGCCTGAAATGAAGATTTATAAATCTACTATTTTCATTAGTATATTCAGATTCAGCTGTAAAACTGCAGCATAAAGGACGACCTTTGAAATCTTGGCTCACTCGTCTCAAGCAAACCACCTATAACACGACCTTGATGTATAACCTGCGCATGATGACGGCATTTGCAGGTACCGCCTTTGTTCCCTATTTTATGGGACAACAATTGATGACGATCCCATTGACTTTAGGGGTGGTCGCAGCTGGTTTAAGCGATATTGATGACCGCTTTTCGGTGCGGATTTTAAATCTGCTCTACACCTACATTGGCTTCTTTATTACGGCAGTAGGCGTATATCTGCTTTTTCCTTATCCCTTGCTGTTTGCCTTGGCCTTAATTGTGTCCTGTATTGCCCTGATTTTGCTGGGTTCACTAGGGCGACGCTATGCCACGATTTCCTACGGCTGTCTGGTGATTTCCGTTTATTCCATGCTCGGGGTGGAGCTGTTTGATGAATGGTATAAACAGGCTGGTTTATTGGTCATCGGCGCGATGTGGTACGGTCTGCTGTCGACCATCAGTTTCCTGATTTTCCCTGCCCGGTTGGCGCAAGACAAGCTTGCCATTTCCTATTCTGCTCTCGGTGACTTTTTATATGCCAAGTCCAATCTGTTTGATGTGGACATGACCCCGAAAAGCTATCAGCAAAGCATGATTGAACTCTCGCTTGAAAATGGGAAACTGATTGCGATTTTTAATGAGATGAAAACTGCCCTTTTGACTCGCCTGAAAGGTGACCGGGGGCAAAAAGACACCCGTCGCAGCCTGCAATATTATTTTGTCGCGCAGGATATTCATGAACGTGCCGATTCAGCGCATATTGATTATCAGAAACTGGCCAAGATTTTCCAGCATAGCGATATCCTGTTCCGCTTCCAGCGCATCATGTCAATTCAGGGCAAAGCCTGTAAGGACCTGAGTGAAAGTTTGCTGATGCGCAAACCTTATGTACATAACCAGCGCTTCAAGCATGCCTTTGATAACCTGAGACAGTCTCTGGATAAGTTACGTCAGGAGCAGCAGTATGATCAGGTCTGGATCAGTGCCCTGTTTGCGCTGTTTCAAAACCTGAAATCGATTGATGCCCAGTTACGCAACCTGGAAACCGAGCAGAATATCAAGTCCGAGCGTTTCAAACATATCGAGAACCAGCTTAGAGATGATGACCTGAAAGGCTGGGATGACATCAAGATTCGGATTAAGCAGCATCTGACCCCAGAATCGGTGCTGTTCCGGCATGCCATTCGCCTGTCGATTGTGCTGCTGATCAGCTATATTTTTGTACAGGTCAGCAATATTGAATATGGTTACTGGATTTTATTGACCGCACTCTTTGTCAGCCAGCCCAACTTTAACGCCACCAAACGGCGTTTACGTCTGCGTATTATCGGTACGTTGGTCGGTATTATCCTCGGTTATGCCATTTTATATTTTGTGCCGTCCATCGAAGGACAATTATTGCTTCTGGTACTGAGTGGGATTCTGTTCTTTGAATTGCGCAGTAAACAGTATGCACAGGCCACCGCCTTTATCACAATTTTAGCCCTGATCAACTTCAACCTGGACGGTATGGGCTATGCCGCGGCCATCCCGCGTATGATCGACACCTTGATTGGCTGTGCGATTGCCTGGTTCGGCGTCAGCTTTATTTTTCCAGACTGGAAGTTCCGGCGTTTGCCGCGAAGTATCAAACGCAGCCTGCAGGCAGAAGCAGATTATTTGAGTGAAGTAATCGAGCAGTATAAATCAGGACGTAATAATGGCCTGAAATATCGGATTGTGCGCCGTGCGGCCCATAATACCGATGCCGAGGTGGCTTCACTAATTTCGACACTGGCCACTGAACCGGATATTGATCCGGTACAAAAATCGCTAGCCTTTGAGTTCCTTTGTCTGAACCATACTTTTATCAGTTATATTGCTGCACTGGGCGCACACCGGGAAAAAATTGAAGATCAGGACATTCTGAATTTACTAGACAAAGCACTTGAGAACATTCGTGGTGCATTGCTAAGAGATGAAATGCCCGATTTAAGTGCGCAAAATATGATTGCCCATATTCGCCAGCGCCTGGCTCAAGATCAGGAGCAAGATCAGAAATCCCTGATCATTTTGCAGCAACTGTCTTTAATGTTCAGCATTTTAAAGCAGTTGAGCCAACTGAAACAAAGTTTGAGTCATGAGCGTGATGAACAGGCAACTGAATTAGGTTCATTATAATTTGGCTGATTTTGGAACAATATACTCACTGAATTGGTACAATTAGTGCTAAACTTTTTACAGTTTAAAATCTGCTAATTTCATTATGACTGCGAAAAATTTATACGCTTATACCCTACAGCCTGTGAACTATGAAATTTCAGAAGCCGAGCAGCGTCATGCTCAGCTGGTGATCTGGCGTAGTACCAATAAAATTGGCATGAAAGCATGGCTGATCATGGGTGCTGTTGTTGCACTTTCTATTCTGGGCATTCTGCTCCTGAAGAACTATTCTACCGTGTTCTGCTGGGTGGCCATTGTCTGTGTGGTGTTGTATTACCTGATCCGTACCTTTGGTCTGGAATGGTATGTTAAACGCAAGATGAATGAATTTCCGGTACAGGAAATCAAAGGTGTTCGCCTGGGCGTGCAACCGCATGGTATCGTGATGCGCCAGAAAATGGGCATGCAGGAAGGTGTTGGCGCGATTAGCTGGAAAGACATCTATGAATGGTACAACACACCAGAATTCATGTTGGTCAATTTCAAAGTAAAAGGCCAGCAAGGCGCCTATATCCTGCCGAAACGTCTGGACAGCAAAAACTTCTCTTTCGCTACGATTCGCAAGCATCTGGAAGCAGAAGTCGGCGCAGCAAAACAAATCTAAACTGTTCTTTCTTCAGTGAAAAACCTCCTGCCCCGGCATGGAGGTTTTTTTAATCTCAAAATAATAAATGATAATGAGAATAAATATTATCCTCAACACCTATAATTCGGGCTCAAACTTCAGTTATAATTTTGCCACTTTTATAGATCTCACCCTTAATCTGACGACCATGTTTAAAAAGACATTTTTCCAAATCCACTGGTTTCTGGGGATTACAGCAGGTTTAATCCTCTCGATAATGGGGGTCACTGGCGCAATCTATTCCTATGAACAACAAATATTAAAATGGATGAATAGCGACAGTTATACGGTTCAGGTTCAGCAACGTGACAAACTCACGCCTGCCGAGCTGTATCAGCACTTTAACCGTACTGCGCCTGACATGAAGATCAACAGTATTACCGTGGCACAAGATCCAAGTGCTTCGAGTACCGTGAATGTCGCTAAAGAAGGCGCACGGCGTGGTCAGAACATCATGATCAACCCGTATACTGCGGAAGTCTTACCAGAGATTAAGGGTCGGGAGTTTTTCCAGTTTATTCAGCAACTGCATCGTAATTTGACGGTTGGTCCAGTAGGTAAACAGATTACCGGTGCCTGTACCCTGATGCTGATCTTTTTTGTCTTGTCAGGTCTATACCTGCGCTGGCCGAAACGTCATTCGATCAAGCAATGGTTCTTTGTAAAACCTCAGCTGAAAGGCCGTAATTTTATCTGGGATCTGCACGCTGTTGTGGGAACCTGGGTGGTGATTTTTTACCTGATTTTAGCCTGTACCGGCCTGTACTGGTCTTATGACTGGTGGCGCAATGGCATGTTTAAGGTACTGGGTGTAGAGCGTCCGCAACCGGAAATGCAGGCCAATGCCGGCAATAACCGTGGTGAAGGACATCCAGGCGGCGAACGTGGCCCACGTGCTGAAGGTGAAGCACGCGAAGGTCTCAGCCCTGAAGCTACTGTCCGTGCATTGGACCAGAGCTGGATTGGCTTTAACACTGAATTTTCAGATAAGTATTCTACTGTAACGTTTAACCTTCCGAAAAAACCGGATGGTGAAATGCAACTGAGCTTTGTCGATCCAATCGTTCAGCATGAACGTGCACGAAACAGTGCCACTTATAATTACCAGACAGCTGAATTTACCAAAGTTGAGCTGTATGAAGATAAAAAGCTCAATGAAAAGATCATGAGCAGCATGTTACCGGTGCATCGTGGCAGCTTCTTCGGCCCGATCTACCAGTTCTTTGCCATGGTCGCAGCCTTGTTGATGCCGTTGTTCTTCGTGACCGGCTGGATGCTTTATCTGAAACGTCGCAAACAGAAACGCTTAACACTGGCAGCACGTCAGGGTGCGACTGCAGTAAACCTGGATGAAAATGCAAAACCGTGGCTCATCGCCTATGCCTCACAAACAGGGGTTTCTGAGCAACTGGCTTGGCGTACAGCAACTGCCCTGCAGGAAGCACGTCAACCGGTAACAGTGAAGCCGGTACAACAACTGACGCTTGCCGATTTACTGCAAACCGAACAGGTATTATTTGTTGCCAGTACCTATGGCACGGGCGAAGCACCAGATCTGGCTTCTTCTTTTGAGAAAAAAATCCTGTCTGCTCAAGCTGATCTCAGCCATTTAAGTTATGCGGTATTGGCTTTAGGTTCTCAGGAATATCCAGACAGCTATTGCAGTTTTGGTCACCGTATTGATCAGTGGTTAAAACAGAATGGTGCCCAGCAGCTATTCAATACGATTGAAGTCGACAATGCCAATAACGAGCATATCCAGCAATGGAATAGTGCGCTGGAACAAGTCACTCGACTTGAGCTACAAGCGATGAGTATTGATAAGACCTTTGATCACTGGAGTTTGAGTAAACGTGAAGTCCTCAATCCGGGTAGTCTGGGTGCGCCTGCCTTCAATATCGAACTGACCCCTGAGCATGAAGCCGTCTGGCAAGCAGGTGATATTGCCGAGATTCAGCCAGGAAATAGCCCAGAACGTATTCATGCATTTATGCAAAAGCACCAGATAGCAGCGGGTACACAAGTACCTTCTATGCAACAGAATATTGAACAGGCACTCTGGGATCGTGATCTGACTCAGGCTGAACCTTTTGATTCTCTGGATCAGCTCCTCACGCAATTACCGGTTTTGGCAACACGTGAATACTCCATTGCCAGTATTCCAAGCCAGCAGGTTTTACGTCTGGTGGTACGTCAGCAAACCGATGCTAGTGGTAATCTGGGATTGGGTTCAGGCTGGCTGACCCAGCATGCGGCTCTCAATGCGCCCATTGCACTGCGTATTCGCAGCAATGAATCTTTCCACCTGATTGATGACAACCGCCCGATTATCTGTATTGGTAATGGTACCGGCATTGCCGGACTATTAAGTCTGCTCAGTGCGCGTAACCGTCAGGACTATAGCCAGAACTGGCTGATCTTCGGTGAACGTCAGCGTGAACACGACTTCTTCTTTGAAGAAACCATTCAGGCCTGGCTGCAAATGGGAACCCTGAAACGTCTCGATCTTGCATTCTCGCGCGACCAGCAGGAAAAAGTTTATGTACACCATAAACTGCGTGAACAGGCTGAAGAACTAAAAGCTTGGATTGCTCAAGGTGCAGTGATTTATGTCTGTGGTAGCATCAATGGCATGGCCAGCGATGTGGATCAGGCCCTGATTGAGATTCTCGGTGAAACGCTGCTCGATCAATTACGTCTGGATGGACGTTATCGCCGTGATGTATATTAAGATAACCTGATATGCTAAAAACCGGGCTCAATGGCCCGGTTTTTATTGAAGATGCAAAAGCAATAATAAGAATATGAATAAGAAAAAAGGAACCCTGGATGCTCAATCAACTTAAACGAAGTCTTAGCCTGATCTCTGGCTTGATCCTATGTATCAATAGCGTCTGGTTACTGAGCCAAGGTCAGAGGCATTTTGCTATTGCCCTGTCGATCTTCATTGGGGTGGCACTCATCCTGTACGCCTTATTTTTTTCATCTATTCAGCGCTGGAAACAGAATTCCCGATTCAGAACCTTGTTCTGGAACAGTCTCTGGGGCGGATTTCTATTCTGGATCATCAGTGTCGCGGCTTTCTTCGCTTATATCCAGATGTCAATCAACCCGACTATTCCGGCACGACCTGCTGCAGCGATTTTAGTATTAGGTAGTGGTATTAATCAGGGTCAGCCCTCACCCATCTTAAAAAATCGTCTGGATACCGCAGCAAAATATGCAGAACGATATCCGAACACTTTAATCATTATGACCGGTGGACGAAATTTCTGGGAGAGACAGAGCGAAGCTGAAGTCATGCAAAGTTATATCTACACGAACTATCCGCAGCTCAAAAACCCCATTAGCTTAGAAGATCAAAGCAGAAGTACCCAACAGAACCTGCAATATTCTCAGGCAATCCTAAAACAGCAACATATTGATCGAAATGAGCCCATCGCGATTGTCACTAGCGATTTTCATAGCCCTCGTGCCCGTGCCATTGCCAGACATCAGGGTTATCAACAAGTCATCAGCCTGAGTGCCAGCACACCCCAGAATGTTCGCTATAATTCCTGGTTACGCGAATATTTTGCTTTGATAAGTGGCTGGCTACTGAATGAATATTCATTGTTCCAATAAACAAGCTGTTTTAAAAACAATAAATTTAATTTAAACGGATCTGCCTAGGCAAAGGCATATCCGGATTTTTAAACAGTTCCGGCTTTTGCACATAGATCTGATACAGATAATTTTTAATATCAAGTAATAATTTTTCCGGTGCCACCAGAATATTCTGCCCTTCCGGGGTCAGGTCAAGCGAAACAATGGTACTTTCCTGACGTAAAAAGGGAATGACTTTCTCTACAAAATCCTTGAGACCAATTTCCTGAATCTCGTAATTTTCCCAATTGTCTTTAATCAACAGTCGAGCCAGACCTTTACTTTGCCAACAGGCAAATGCGCGTTGTCCGGTCGGCGTGGCACATAAGGCCCACCCATCCTGATAGAGTGCAAAAATGCCAGCATTAGCAACAATGGCTTCAATATATTGCTTATAAAGCTGTTGAGGATCGAAAGCAGTTTTTTGGGATTTGGTCGCGGCTTTGCGCTGATAGGGATTTCTCATGGTCGTGAAATCTTAATATTATTATAATACAATCAGATTCTAAGGAATAAATAGAGTTGAAGCAAGAAGATATGGTGGGCGCTGACGGGATCGAACCGCCGACATTCTGCTTGTAAGGCAGACGCTCTACCAACTGAGCTAAGCGCCCTGAGAAAACAACAACGTTGTTTTAAATGACGCAAGACCAACAAGGGATGTAGTCTTGGTATCTTGAAAACTCAGATCTCAGGAATCCAAGCTTCTCATCTTAGGATGGCGCAGCGGACGGGGCTCGAACCCGCGACCCCCGGCGTGACAGGCCGGTATTCTAACCAACTGAACTACCGCTGCATCGTAAGAATCTGGTGGGCGCTGACGGGATCGAACCGCCGACATTCTGCTTGTAAGGCAGACGCTCTACCAACTGAGCTAAGCGCCCTGATAAAGAGTGTCAATCTTTAGTTTATTAAATTCAGGCTCAGGGACCTCAATTTAATTTCTTTTGAAATGGCGCAGCGGACGGGGCTCGAACCCGCGACCCCCGGCGTGACAGGCCGGTATTCTAACCAACTGAACTACCGCTGCATCGCAAAAGAATCTGGTGGGCGCTGACGGGATCGAACCGCCGACATTCTGCTTGTAAGGCAGACGCTCTACCAACTGAGCTAAGCGCCCTCAAAAGGTCTATCGTATAAATGGCGCAGCGGACGGGGCTCGAACCCGCGACCCTCGGCGTGACAGGCCGATATTCTAACCAACTGAACTACCGCTGCATTTACACAATGTCACTATTGTGGCAAACGAAAATCAAGATCTTAAAGTGGCGCAGCGGACGGGGCTCGAACCCGCGACCCCCGGCGTGACAGGCCGGTATTCTAACCAACTGAACTACCGCTGCAACTATAAGGTCTCAACATAAAAGAGCTTGGTGGGCGCTGACGGGATCGAACCGCCGACATTCTGCTTGTAAGGCAGACGCTCTACCAACTGAGCTAAGCGCCCTTTCTAAACGTCTATCATCGTTTGATGGGTGCATTATAGAGAATCTGCACAGCCTGTCAAACGCTTTTCGGAATGTTTTCCACTTTTTAGGTGTGACTGATTAAAAAATAGGTTGTTTGTTAAAAAAAACAACACTTTTTGTTTATTTTTTAAGTCTCTACCGAAATTTTTTAATTTTCAAAATGAAAATTGAAGCGAAATTTTGTGTTTTACCCTGCGAAGTTTCAGTCTAACCACACGACATATTGCAATTCTGATTAAGGATTATACAAAGCTTTAAAATACTCGACGTTGTGTTCATGTAATCTTTCAACTGTCATTTATTTTTATTCAGAAAATACCAGTAAATCTAAGCTTCAAATAATCATTTAACCCATTCCATGCGATAAAAATACCATCTGGATCAGATTAATCAATCTTTTCTGCTGTCTCCACCAAGCAGATTCAGTCCATAAAAACAAAACCATTTTCACATAATCTTAAAATCTAACTTTTATTCGCTTTTCGAAACATTCAGCCTGCCCAGATCTAATGCCTGTTCTGAAATATAGACCAGTGCATCTTCACTGATCAGGTCAAATAATTCAGCGACCTCCGGATTACGCATACGGATACAGCCGTGCGACAGCGGCTCTCCCATCTTTTCGGTTTCTGGGGTGCCATGAATATAGATATAACGCTGATAGGTATCGCAGCCTTCGCCTTGATTAAAACCTGCCTCAAGGCCTCTCAGCCATAAAATACGCGTCAGGATCCAGTCACGCTGCGGAAATTCCGCTGCCAGTTCGGCATTATAAATTTCACCCGTCGCCTGACGTGCGACAAATACACTATTTAAGGGAGCATTCTGACCAAACTTTTCAGCAACTCTGTGCCAGCCACGCGGGGTCTTGCCACTATTTTCAGTTTCACCAATGCCATTTTTGCCACTGGAAATCAGATATTGTTTGTTTAGACGGGGCAGATACAGTTTTTGTTGGGCAAGATCAATCAGGATATCGGCTTGATCCAGATGCAAGGTATTCATGACTTGTTATTCTCAGACTCTATTTTGTTTGGTTTTATAGGGTTTAACTGATTATCTTCAGATGGCGCTGTTGGTATATCTGTCTTTTCTGGGTCGACTGTATTTTTCTGAATAATGATCTGATTTGGTTCAGGACGTCGCCATAACCAGATCGCGACGATCAGCATCGTAATATTGGTAAAGGCTTTAACTGCTAAGGGTGCCGTGGTAAACAGCATGATGATCCCGCTGATCAGCATCATGATACTGGCCAGCCATTTGGCCTTACGCGGTACAGTACCGTGCGCGCGCCAATCTCTTAAGGTCGGGCCATATTTGGGATGATTCAATAACCAGTCATCCATTTGCGGCCAGCCTTTAGATGCCGCCCAGGCCGCCAGAATCAAAAAGACCGTTGTTGGCATACCCGGCAGGATTGCACCGATAAAGCCCAGGATCACAAACAGCACCACCAGACTTCGCCAAAACAACACTTTCATACATCAACCCTAACCGCAGAATTCAGGTAGTATAAAGCGTTTTCCGATACTGTCCGTTGTATTTCTGCACTTTTCACAGGTTGTACTATGCCCTTTTCCAGTTTAAACCAAAATCTTGTAGAAGCATGGCAACGTTATCAACATCCTCTGGTGCGGCAACTGGCATTTGCTGTTGGCAGTCCGAATATCCTGTCCCATATTCCAAATGAACTTGAACTCATACATCACTTTGAACTGCATGACAGCCAGACCTGGCAGCGACATCTTAGTCATTATCATCCACGCTTGGAATTTCTTGATCAGCATCCAGAAGAATTAATCAAATTTGTGCAGCAACTGAAAAGTACGCGTTTAGGACTGCGCTTTGAAATGCTGGTCTGGTTCTGGTTACTCGATGACGCTTTTCATCCCTATCGGCTGCTTGGCCATAGTCTGCAAAAAATTGAAGGCGCAAAGACCTTAGGCGAACTGGATTTTCTGCTATTAAATAGCGATACAGGACAGATTGAACATTGGGAAGTAGCATTGAAATATTATCTAGCCGAAGCCGATTTTAGTTTGCCGCATTGGTATGGCCTGAACCGCACCGATACTTTAATCAGAAAAATGAAGCATTTCACACAAAAACAATTCCAGTTTGATGAGGCTTTGCAGCATCCGATTCAAAAACGTTTTTGCGTCTTGAAGGGACAACTGTATTTGCCTACACATCATGCCGATCAGCCAATTCCCTCATGGATTAATACAGAACGGCGTCTGGGTTTATGGGGACAGCATATTCCCGTTGCACAGCACAGTTTCTATCGTCTGCAACGACATGAATGGATTTATCCGCAAGCCCGGCCGAGCAGTTCAGCTGCGATCTGGTGGACGGATGGCCTCTATAAAAAGGTCGATAGCAATGACTTTTATATGTATCGCAATCCGGTGCTGATCCAGCATCCATCGCATAAGCCCCTATAAAGCATTACATTTATTAACCGAAGCACTATGAAAACCACATATTTTTTAGAGCGTATATTTTCTACTCTAAGTCCCACATCATAATAATTTTATTATTGATTATACGGAGATGATGATGAAAAAAATTCTTGCTGCTTCATTAATGATGGCTTTTGTATTGACTGGCTGTAACACCGTAAAAGGCATGGGCAAAGATGTGTCTAAAGCTGGCGATGCGGTAACCAATACTGCTGAAAAAACCTCTGACGAAATCCGTCAAAACTAGTTTTTTTCTAAACGCTCACAGAACCCTATCCCAGATAGGGTTTTTTTATATCAGTCGTTCACATTCAAGCCTATATTCGCCTATTATAGAGCCGAAAAAATTATCGACTGTTGAATACCGTATGAGCTCTTCCGCTACCCTCGATTTAAGCCTGCAACTATTACGTCAGCCTTCTGTCACACCGATTGATCATGACTGCCAGAACATCATGGCTGAACGTTTAAAGAAGATTGGTTTCAATATTGAATCCATGCGCTTTGAAGATGTAGATAATATCTGGGCACGCAAAGGCACAGAAGGTCCGGTCTTCTGTTTCGCTGGCCATACCGATGTCGTGCCAACAGGGAATCTGGATGCCTGGAACTCAGATCCTTTTTTACCAGAAATCCGTGAAGGCAAACTTTATGGTCGTGGCAGTGCCGACATGAAGACGGCTTTGGCAGCCATGGTAGTTGCAACAGAACGTTTTGTTGAAAAATATCCGAATCACAAAGGTTCGATTGCCTACCTGATTACTTCAGATGAAGAAGGTCCATCGATTAACGGCACGGTGAAAGTGATTGAAACACTGGAAGCGCGTAATGAGAAAATTACCTGGTGTCTGGTCGGTGAACCGTCAAGTACTAATAAACTGGGCGATATAGTCAAAAATGGCCGTCGTGGTTCATTAAATGCCAACCTTACAGTCAAAGGCAAACAGGGTCATGTGGCTTATCCGCATCTGGCCGTGAATCCGATTCATACCGCCTCTAAAGCCATTGCTGAACTGTGCGACACAGTCTGGGATCATGGCAACGAATATTTCCCGGCGACGACCTTCCAGATTTCCAATATCAATTCGGGTACAGGCGCAACCAATGTTGTTCCCGGCACCATGAACCTATTGTGCAACTGGCGTTATTCAACTGAAGTGACCGCCGAAGAACTCAAAGTACGTACTTTAGAAATTCTGGATCGTCATGGTGTGGACTATGACATTTCTTGGACTTTATCTGGCCTGCCTTTCCTGACGCCAGTTGGTGAACTAGTAAATGCAGCTAAAACCGCCATTCTGAATGTGACGGGGACTGAAACTGAACTATCGACTTCGGGCGGTACCTCAGATGGCCGCTTTATTGCCCCTACCGGCGCACAGGTACTGGAACTTGGCGTATTGAATGCCACGATTCATCAGATCAATGAACATGTCGATATTGCAGACTTAGAGCCATTGGCTGAAATCTATGAGCAGATTCTCGTGAATTTACTCGCCAATTAAGTAAATTCATAACGCAATAAAAAAGGAACTCCATGGAGTTCCTTTTTTATATTTTATAGCCTGGATTACAGCCCGATTGTAGCCTGAATATTGGTCATATTCGGAATATGGAACAGCTGTTCGTTCATGCGCACATATTGAAAGATGGCAGGATCATTCACCGGCTGATCGACATCGACCACTTCGGAAATACGAATCCGGATGGTTTTCGGCATTTCATTACACATCAGGGCAAAGCGCTGAGTAATTTCATCCCCCTCAATCACCAGTGCCACCCCATTTTGACGTGACGGATCATTCACTGCATAGACCGGTAACTGTGCCTCATGCCATTCTACAGTTTTGACCTGAGTATTGCTATCCAGTGCTGACAGGACAATGTTTTGTGGCAATAACATCGGATCTTTGCCATGACAGTCAATAATATAGGCATCAATAAATCCGGTCGATACCGTAATCAGATGCTGAAGTTCCTGCTGGCTAATCTGATCAGCCATTTTATTGCTTGAATTGGTCTGACTCATATATTACCTCTGTTTTTCAGCAATCAGTTGCTGGATATTGGCCAACAGTTCCGCTTCCTGGAACGGTTTACCCATATAATGCGTTACGCCCAAGCTGAATGCACGTTCACGATGCTTCTCACCGGTACGTGAGGTAATCATGATAATCGGCAAGTCACGGTGAATATCATGGTGACGAACCAGATTGGTCACTTCGAAACCGTCCATGCGCGGCATTTCGATATCCAGCAACATCAGATCCGGTCTGACGTTTTCAAGCTGCTCGATCGCATCTACGCCATCTTTGGCAGTGACAATATCATAGCCTTGACGTTCAAGCAGACGCGACGTCACTTTACGTACAGTCACCGAGTCATCGACAATCATCACCAGACGACGTGCATTTGAATTACGCGAACCATCACGCTGATCATTCAGCTGTTTGACACGCTGTGTCGCCTGAATCTGGCGGGCAACATTCTGTCCATCGAGAATCAGACAGACCTGACCATCACCCAGAATCGTGGCACCGGCCACTACCCCGACGTTGGCAAACTGCTGTCCAATCGGTTTTACTACAATCTGCGCTCGTGAACCGACCAACTGATCGACCAGCAAGGCAATGGTTTGACCACTATTACCTTTAATCAACAGCACCGGCAATGAATGACCAACATTATTCAGACGTGGAATCGGCTGGTTGCCAACAAACTCAGACAGATAACGCAGCTTATAGTTTGCGCCATCGATCTTGAAATAGTCATCTTTACTGTTGAAATAGCTTTCCAATGTGGTCGGTGCAATACGCACAATTCGGTCAATCTGCGCCAGAGAAATCGCATATTGCTGATCGCCCACTTTCACCATCAAGGCATCGCTGACCGCTACGGTCGTCGGTACGCGAATCGTAAAGACCGTACCCTTGCCCAGTTCCGAGCTCACTGACACATGGCCGCCCAGTGATTTGATCTCGCTTTGTACCACATCCAGACCGACACCACGACCAGAAATCTGGGTCACTGCTTTCGCGGTACTGAAACCAGGATGGAAGATAAATTGCAGGATTTCTTCCTGATCAATGACTTGATCCGCTTTGATTAGATCCAGACTCAGCGCTTTTTCACGAATCTTCTCCGCATCGATCCCCTTACCATCATCACTAAAGGACACGATTACATCGGTTCCCTGACGGCTGATGTTCAAGACAATAGAACCGACTTCCGGCTTGTTCAGTGCGATACGATCTGCAGTATCTTCCAGACCATGGTCAATCGCGTTACGCAGCATATGCTCAAATGGGGTGACCAGACGCTCGAGAATGTTACGATCCAGTTCACCTTCGGTATTCTGTACGATCAGTTCTGCAGGACGGTTCAAGGTGGTCGAGGTTTGACGCACGATACGCTGTAAACGCGGCAACATCCGATCAAATGGAACCAGACGGGTACGCATCAGGCTTTCCTGAATCTCGGCCTGAATACGGGATTGTTGCAATAACAGACCTTCAGTTTCGCGAACCTTGTCGGCCAGTGTACTCTTGAAGTCGACCAAATCTGATGCTGATTCTGCAAGTGACTTGGACAGCTGGTTGAGCGACGAATATTGGTCCATTTCCAGCGGGTCAAAGTCGGCATAGCGCGAGTTCTCTGAACCATGTTTGGCAATAATCTGTGATTCCAGCTCGCCTTCCATTCGACGTAACTGATCAGCAAGACGTTTGATCGCCAATTCCATCTCGTTCAGGGTATTGCCTAGCTGACCCAGGTCCATCTCGATACGCGAACGGTTAATCGAGTTCTCACCGGACAGGTCAATCATCTTCTCGACCAGATCAGCAGAAATACGGATCATCTCGTTATTGCTATCGCTGGTGCCGCTATTCGCCCACTCACCCATCATCTGTGGCGGTTCAGTACCATCACCTTCAACGAAGCCAAAGTCGGTGCTGACCACCATATTATCTGTCTTCGCCAGACGCTCAGGCAATTGCGCAGTAACGTCCACATAAGCAATCTTTTTCAGACTGCTGTGCAGCTGATCAAAACCATTATAGTCACGCTGGAAAATCGCCTGTCTTAACCAGACCAGCGTTTTCTGCAATAAGCCATCATAGGCATTCGAGTTAAATTGATAGACCGCAAACTGTTCGAAAGTTGTTTCCAGCTCATAGGCGATACTGGCCACTTCTTCAACATCAATCATACGTGCACCACCCTTGATACTGTGGGCAGCACGCTGTAATTGCAGCAATAAACTACGGTCACTACGCTGATCAAACCATTGATTGAGGAGCTTCTCGGCATTCGCCAGAATCTCTTCGGATTCTTCAAGGAAAGATTCTTCAACAATGGATTTCAGTTCGTCTTCTTCAGAGCGTTCTACTGGTGTGTCTTCAATAGCCTCAGAAGACTTAGAGATTTCCAGTAATTCTTCAGCTTCAGCCAGATCAGTTGCAGGCTGTTCAGTCGTTGCTGACTCTTCAAGTTGCGGCTCAGAAATTGATGTCGCTTCGACCTCTGCAACTTTAACTCCAGTGTTCGCGCTCTCCACAGCAGCAACAGCTTGTCCAGAAACCAATGCCTGAATATTTTGCAGAATCGCAATCGCTTCTGGTGCAGGATAATCAATACCGTCTTCCCGAATGGATTGAATACGATCGGAAACGTTATCCTGAACCAGACGAATAATCTGGATTAAAGCAGGTGTTACGGCAATTTGCTGACGGATCACCCGCTCATAAATACTTTCTAGTTCATGCGCAATCAAACCGATATGCGATGCTGCGATCATGTTTGCACCACCTTTTAAGGTATGCAAATGACGCATCAGATTGTTCAGTGAGGTCGTATCATCCTGTTTTTTGCTCCAGGTATTCAGATCTTCATCAATGCCTGCGAGCAATTCATCCGCTTCTTCCAGGAAGATACTTAATAATTCTTCATCAAAATCACGGTTGGTTTCAGTACTTTGCTGCTGCTGACGATCTGCAGCGATGCGTTGACTCAAACCAGCAAAATCGACACTGCCAGGCGCGACAGTTTCAGCCACTTGTGTGGCCTCTGAGCTTAGCTCAATATTCTGATTACTAGTATCTTCAGCAAATATCTCGAGATCCTGCTGCACAAATGCAGACAGTTCACTGAGTATTTTTTGAATCTCATCATTCAGAATGACGCGCTGTCCTGCGGCCAGGGTATCAAATAAATGAATAAATTCCTGGTGTGCCTGTGCGAACAGCTCATAAGCATAATCACTGTTTAGCAGCACTGGCTTTTCAAGTAGCGCATCATAAGCCGATTTCAGATCGGCAGTGAATTCATGAATTCCTTGGGCTGCCCGGCTTTCTGTATGTGCCAGCAATTCTGCAGCCTGCTGGCTGAGTGCCTGAATATATTCCGGATAATCGACTTGGGCACGTTTATCAAATTCAAACTCGGCATCCAATAACAGATCAATATCCAACTCAACCAGTTTGGACACCAAGCCTTGCGTCTGAATGCTATTGGTTTCAATAACTGCAAAGCCATAATTATTCCAGACACGCTCAAAGGTGGCATATACCGCATCCAGTTTTGCAGTATTGCCCTGACGTAGCAAATGCAGATAGTCACTGACAAACTCAGCATACTGAATCAGTAAAGCGGTTTCTTTTGAGGTTGAGACAATTTCATCTTGTAGCAAGGTTTTGAACAGATGCTCCACTTTAGAGCTGGCCTCAAAAATCTGGTCAATCTGCGCCATGGATGAACTGCCGCGCAAAGTATGAATCGCACGAATCAGCGCATTATAATCTTGTGATTTTTCATCTTCAGTGCGAAGGAAGGTGGCAATCGTTTCCAGATGCTCTTCTGCTTCTTCAATAAAGATCGCCACAGTTTCTTCGATATCACTGCGAACCGGTACTTCTACTGGCGCTATTGTTAGCTCAACTTCACTTGGCTCATTCTCTGTAAGCTCAAGACCTGTCATCTGACCTTCAGCGGTCAAATGATCTGCCAATGCCAGTAATTCTTCCAATGCAGGTTCAGGCGAAATTTGTTGTTGTAATTGTTGTCCCAACAGCACCATTGGACGCAGATCGAGATCCAATTGCTGTACATGTTTGAATTTTGGATATAAAGCATATTGATAGACATTCAGTACCGCTTGGGCAAATTTCTGTACCGTCGGTGTTAGCTGAATCGAACCGGACAAAACCCGGTTTAAGGTATCTTCAACCGCCCAGGCCATTTCCCCTGCCGATTTTGCCCCGACCATGCGGCCTGAACCTTTCAGGGTGTGAAAATGGCGGCGAATGGTTTTCAGATTTTCTTGATGATCTGGATTGCTCAACCATTCTGGAAATAAAGCATTTAACTCAACGAAGATCTCTTCGATTTCCTCAACAAAAATTTCAAGAATTTCTGCATCTTGGTCAAGATAACTATCTTCAGGAAGCGTTGTCGTTTCAACTAAATTTTTTAATATTTCTTTCATAGCTCATGCTTCTTACGTTATGCCGCCAAGAAGGGCGCTCAAACTTAATTGTGACCGTCACGCGATACCTAACGTATGAAGTTAAGTACATCTTGTCGAGGCTTTATCTGTATTTTCTGAATGTGTCTCAACCGCGGTCAAGACACATTTCCCCATCATGTCTGACTTTATTCTGGTAGTTTAAAGTCAGATACAGATTCACGTAATGCATCGGCCATGTTTGCCAGTTCAGATACTGAACGTGCTGTATCGAAGGTTGCACTGGTGGTTTGCGAGGTAATTTCCTGTACGACATTCATCGTGGTCGCAATATGACCTGCAGATGCTGACTGCAGTTTCGCAGCATCAGAAATGTTCGCAATCAGTTTCGCAAGGTTGTTCGATACTGTTTGAATCTCATCTAGTGCTACACCGGCATCTTTAGACAAGTTCGCACCACGTACAACTTCCGATGTAGTTTGTTCCATCGAAATAACGGCTTCGTTCGTATCCGTTTGAATGGTTTTTACCAGGCCTTCAATCTGCTTCGTTGCAGAAGCTGAACGTTCCGCAAGACGCTGTACTTCATCGGCTACGACCGCGAAACCACGACCTGCTTCACCGGCCATCGATGCCTGAATTGCTGCGTTTAATGCCAGGATGTTCGTCTGGTCAGCAATATCGTTAATCAAGGCTACGATGTTACCAATTTCCTGAGAAGATTCACCCAAACGTTTAATACGTTTTGAAGTTTCCTGAATCTGTTCACGAATCGTGTCCATACCCTCAATCGATCGATGTACGACATCCGCACCGTTTGCAGCAATTTGTACTGAACGCTCTGCTACCACCGCTGATTCATCGGCGTTGGCAGATACCTGGTCAATCGACAGTGCCATTTCGTTAATCGCTGCAGAAGCACCAGCAATTTCTTGTGCCTGATGCTCAGATGCTTCAGCTAACTGGTTGGTAATGCTTTGTGTAGTTGCAGTATATTGCGCAACTTCTTGTGAAGTTTCAGTAATACGCGATACCAGGTCACGTAACTGGTCAATCGCAAAGTTAATCGAGTCGGCAATTGCACCAGTAAAGTCTTCAGATACTGTTGCATATGAACGCAAGTCACCGTCTGCAAGATCGGCGATCTCATCCAGTAAACGTAAAATCGCATTCTGGTTACGGTCATATTCTTCTTGTAAACGGCCTACACGCTGCTTATCCGACAAGCCACGCAGAGAAAGTAACTTGAATACACACAGCAAGAAACCGACTAATAATGCGATCAGAAGGACTGCCGGAACAACCGTTTTAAGACCTGAGTTACCCGATAATTTATTCAGGTTGTCCAAAAGC
Source organism: Acinetobacter lwoffii (assembly GCF_019048525.1). Classification (NCBI taxonomy): domain Bacteria; kingdom Pseudomonadati; phylum Pseudomonadota; class Gammaproteobacteria; order Moraxellales; family Moraxellaceae; genus Acinetobacter; species Acinetobacter lwoffii. Next base: position 26,736 of record NZ_CP077369.1, read on the forward strand.
ACATCAGATTGAGAAAAAATAGATGCGGCTGCCTGACGAACTTTTACGATCTGTGTAGAGTTTTTCAGAATAATCGCTGATGCAGATTCCAGTACGTCATCATATTCAGCCTTGATGCCTTCCAGAGATTCACGCAGGGTTGGATCAGCAATACGCTGTACACCCAGTTCAGCAGAACCATTTAACTGTGCATTCAGATAAGAACCAAAAGTTTCGGTATCGGCACTGAAGTCATCCGCAGATTCACGTGAACCATCATTACCTGTCAGTACCAAACTGATTGAACGTAAGATACGTTCTGCAATGAATACCTGGTTTTTGGCAATAACCACCTGGTTCGATGGCATATCTTGACGTGCCATCTGGTCGACCATCAAGTTATATTCCGCCTGAATCCCCGGAATCGCTTCACCAATCGCGATGTTGGTGTCGTATAACTGGTTAATAATCTTTTGTTGCGAGGTAATCAGATCAATACTGCTCGACACTTCTGTCCACTGTTTATCAACAGCTTGCAACGCATCATTGTTAGAGTGAATACTTTTAACTGTCTCAAGATTTTCAGCAAAAGCTTTTTGCGAGTCAGTGAGGTTCTTCATGGCCTCAGGCGTACCCGAAGCTGTCGCTTCAGTCGCTTGGCGCGAAATCGTTTGCGAGAGGAGACGCAAATCACCCAGACTTTGAGTGAGTTCGTTGGTACGTGGAACACTATAAAAAAGATACAATAAAGTGATCAGTGCGGCTAAAAGACAGCCTGCTGCTCCATAGATCAGCGGTTTTGATTTTTCACTATCACCAAATACACGTGATAACTGATCTACTTGCGTTTGAATCTTAGCTAAAAAAGCATTACCGCCTTTGCGGCCAGTGCTCTCACCTGTATTTTTCTTTTTAAGTTTAAAGCCCATGCAGCCTCTCCCCGGTTGACGCCTTGCTTAGTTTCGAGCGCGACATTTAATTTATAAATTTTATAGATGCGTTCATAAATTTTGGATTTTGCAACAGACGACTGAATAAAAACACATGCCACTGCTGGTTGTGCTGATGGAAAAACCCCTGACAATATTCTTGTAAGTTTTTATCCAATTCAGATTTCTTCGAAAAGAAACTTTTCTTATTGAAATGTTGTATACCCAAAACTTGATCTACGACCAAACCCACATACTGGTCATTATGGTTGATGCATAATACTTTTTGAGTCGGTGAAAATTGACTGCTCTGCCCTGATACATACTGCGTCAGATCAGAAACCGATAACAGTCTTCCCCGGATATTCGCCAGACCCAACACCCATGCTTGTGTCTTGGGTACCGGCGTATATTCTGGGGGATAAATCACTTCTGATACTTCCCCCAGCGGGGCAACAAAATATTGCCCCATCATCTCAAAAGCAATGCCCGACCATCGGTTAACTTCATTGCCATTGGAAACGTAGTTTTTATTCCCCCGTTTCGCAATGCGAAGCAATTCGATAAATCCATTTGCTGCCATAGAGCTTATCCTGCATTGAGGTGCTGCTTAATTACATCTATTAATTGTTTTTCATCGACTGGTTTTGTTAGATAATCCGCTGCGCCTTGACGCTTGCCCCATACACGGTCAGTGGCCTGATCCTTAGTACTCACAATCACGATTGGAATATGTTTGGTCGTTGCACCACGTGCAATCTGGCGGGTCGCCTGAAAACCATTCACGCCCGGCATAACCACATCCATCAGGACTAGGTCCGGCAATTCTGCCTGTGCCATGGTGACGCCATCTGCGCCATTTGCTGCTTCAATCACCTCAAAGCCGTGTTTAGAAAGAATCTCTCTAAAGCGAAAAGTTTCTGTCGGTGAGTCATCCACAATTAGGATACGTGCCATGCCAATTCCCCAAAAAAATCAAATATTAAGCACTAATATGGTTACGGATTGCATTGAGCAATTCATCTTTACTAAAAGGTTTAGTCAGGTATTCATCTGAACCCACGACACGACCTTTGGCCTGATCAAATAAGCCATCTTTACTCGATAGCATAATCACAGGAATATTCTGGTAATTCTGAGAGTTTTTGATTAAGGCGCAGGTTTGATAACCATCCAGGCGCGGCATCATAATATCTACAAAAACGATATCTGGATTTGCTTCGGCAATTTTTGACAAAGCCTCAAAACCGTCTACTGCAGTAATGACCTCATAACCTTCGCGTTGAAGAAGAGTTTCCGCAGTACGACGAATGGTCTTTGAGTCATCAATAACCATAATTTTTAGATTTTGGAATTTATCGTCCATTTGTTTAACCCTTCCCATTTTAGAAACTATATGCCATAAGGCTCATAGGATTATTTTATTACGATCGATAAACATTTTTAACATAAAGTCACTTGTATTATCAATGAACATTTTCTACACAAGTAGACAAAATCATTTATTTTTAATAACAGCTTCACATTTTCTTATCGTTATTGGTTTTTTTTTGACTAACGGTAGTTTTTTATTGATAAATTTAAGTCTAATATAACAAGATTATTACTTTAAAATAAGTAATTTAGTCAACTTTAAATTCGGGGAGCCAATGATGAGTCAGTTTTTAAGAAAACTTGCTGTCATTGATAAAAATAAAATGACTGGCCAATTCATTGTTGTTGTGCTGCTACTGTTACAGGTGAGCTTAACGTGTGCGAGTAGTAACCAACTCCCGCAAAAAGCCACTTGGTATCGTTATTATGACAGCAAGGGTGTGGCCAATATCAGTACTAATGTCACGCCAAATCATATCCGTTATGGCTATGAAGCACTTGACCAGAATATGCAGGTGATTAAGCGTGCCCGTCCTTATAATGCCGAAGCGGATATCAGGCAAGCGCCACAACGTGCCCAACAGGCGCAGCGAATTGCCGAAGATCATAAACTCAAGCGTGCTTATAACAATAGCCAGACCGCTTTACAGAAAAAGAATGACAGCCTGGTCCAGTTAAAAAAACAGATTGATTTTCAGCAAGAACAAATGAAGCAACTGCAAAAAGATCGGGTCATGTTTGTGCGTCAGGAACGTGAATATTTACGTAAAGGTAAAACCCCACCGGCACACCTGAAAACAACATTAGACAATAACCAGAAAAATCTCGCTTCCCAGAAAGAAAATATTCAATCTTTACAAAGTCGCTATCGAAATCTGGAAGCAGAATACGACAAAATTATCGCCCGTTTAAAAGCACTTGAATAAATACAAATAGCTAGCCGTGGTTTTGATCCATAGCCAGCTAAAAGGACTCATATGCAAACTGCACCGCATTCTCATGATTTAAATATGCCTTCCCCGCGCTCTATCCTGATCATGAGTGCACTTTGCTTAAATATGTTTTTAGTGGCTTGTGATAAAAATGAACCCGTACAGCAAACCGAAACAGCCAAATCCATTGAAGTCATTCCTCAAGATCTAGTTGCAGTTCAATCTGGCAATTCAGTTCAAAAAACCGCATTCACCGGCACCATTCGTGCAGTCAATCAAAGCAGCATACAGTCACAGGTCTCTGCTACTGCCACCAGCGTAAACGCACAGGTAGGTCAAACAGTTGCCAAGGGACAAGTGCTGGTACGCCTGAATAATCAGGACAATGCAGCTCGTCTGGCACAGGCGCGTGCGAATCTGGCCTCAACTCAAGCGCAAGCCAATCAGGCGCACAACATGATGCAGCGTAAAAAGCGTCTGCTCGATCAGGGGTTTATTTCAAAAGTAGAATATGAACAAAGTCAGGTCGATTATCAGGCCCAGCTTGAAAATGTCCGCGCCCAGCAAGCCAATGTCGATATTGCCCAGAAAGCCGATCGTGATGGCACCATGACCAGTCCGATCAGTGGCGTGATTACGCAACGTCAGGTTGAACCGGGTCAAACCGTTGCCATTGGACAAACCCTGTTTGAAATTGTCGATCCGAAACGGCTGGAAATTCAAGCACGCGTACCTAGTGATCTGCAATCAGGTTTAAGACTGGGCAGTCAGGTCGAATACAACATTCAAGGTAATCCAAATCGGCTCACTGCCGTAATTAGCCGGATTTCCCCCATTGCAGATCAGGCCAGTCGCCAGATCGAATTCTTTGCCACGCCGAATGAAACCATTCCTTCGCTAAGTATCGGCTCCTTCGTTGAAGGCAACATTCTGAGTTCACAACAGATTTCTGGCCAGCTGATTCCATTAGATACTATTCAAGACATTCAGAATAAACCTTATGTCTGGATAATACGCCAGAATAAAATTATCAAAGTCAATGTTCAGGTACTAGAACAGCGTTATAGCGACAACATTGCCGTGGTTCAAGGACTAGAAAATAGTGATCAGGTCAGCCGGGTTAAGTTTAGCGAAGCCGATCTGCAAAAAACTGTCACCCTTCGCGCCAACTAAAACCATTCATACAGGATCATTGACATGTGGTTTACCCGAATTAGTGTGAAGTATCCGGTTTTCACCATCATGATGATGTTCTGTTTGATGGTACTGGGACTGGCTTCCTGGCAGCGGATGGGCGTTGAAGAATTTCCTGATGTCGATTTCCCTTTTGTGGTGATCTATACCAACTATCCGGGCGCTTCTCCGGAAACGGTTGAATCGGAAATCACCAAGAAACTCGAAGATCAGATCAATACCATTTCCGGTTTGAAACAGGTGATTTCCCAGTCCAGTGAAGGCCTGTCCATCATCACCACTGAATTTAATCTGGATGTGACATCTACCACAGCAGCTCAGGACGTGCGGGATAAAATCGCTTCTGTAACTGCTGAATTTCGTGATGAGATTCAGGAGCCGATTGTAGAACGTTATGACCCGACGGCGAATGCGGTAATGTCGATCGTATTTGAATCCGACAATATGGATGTGAAAGCGCTCAGTTCCTATCTGGATCAGCGAATTGTGCCACAATTGCGTACAGTCCCGGGCGTCGGAACGGTCAACCTGCTGGGTGATGCGCAGCGCCAGATCCGGATTCAGGTGGAACCACAAAAACTACAAGCCTTTGGCATTGGTGTGGACAGTGTGATTAACACCTTAAAGGCCGAGAATATTGAAGTCCCGGGGGGGACGCTTAAATCGGGTAATTCGGAACTGGTCATTGAAATCAATTCCAAAGTACTGCATCCCCTCGCCTTCGGCGATCTGGTTATTGCCAATAAAAACGGCGTACCGATTTTCCTCAGACAAGTGGCCAATATTCAAGACAGTCAGGCAGAGCTGGAATCGGCTGCCTTTTTGAATGGTAAAACCGCAGTGGCAATTGATATTTTGCGCAGTTCAGATGCAAACGTCATTGAAGTAGTCGACAAGAGCTATGCAGCTTTAGAAAGTATTGAGGCGCAGCTTCCACAAGGTACCACTTTACAAGTGGTGGTGGACTCCTCCAAAAGTATCCGCGGCACCATTGGTGATGTAGCCCGAACCATTATTGAAGGTGCGGTACTGGCTGTGCTGATTGTCCTACTGTTCCTGGGTTCTTTCCGCTCCACAGTAATCACCGGTTTAACCCTACCAATTGCTCTTTTGGGCACCTTAACCTTTATCTGGGCCTTTGGCTTTAGCATCAATATGATGACTTTGCTGGCGCTGTCCTTGAGTATTGGTCTGCTGATCGATGACGCAATTGTAGTACGTGAAAACATTGTCCGGCATGCCGACATGGGCAAAGACCATGTCACTGCCGCGCTCGATGGCACAAAAGAAATTGGCTTACCCGTGCTGGCCACGACACTGACCATTGTTGCCGTATTCCTGCCTGTGGCCTTTATGGGCGGAATTATTGGCCGTTTCTTCTACCAGTTCGGGGTCACGGTAAGTATGGCCGTTCTGATCTCGATGTTTGTCAGCTTTACCCTGGATCCTATGCTCTCTGCACACTGGGCAGAAAAGAAAAAAGATCCGAATAAAAAACCAGGTCGGGTGAAACGTTTCTTTAGCTGGATCTCCGGCAAGCTGGACAACTTAAGCCATGTCTATGAAAAATTATTAAAACTGGCATTGCGCTTCAGATTGATTACCTTAATGATTGCTGTGGCTTCATTATTTGGTGCTCTGGGTTTATCCAAACTGATCGGCACCGAATTTGTACCGGTTCCCGATAAAGGTGAAATCCGGATCAAGTTTGAAACACCGGTCGATTCATCGCTTGAATATTCTCAGGCCAAACTCCAGCAGGTTGATCAGATTATTCGTCAGCATCCGGATGTCAAAGCCACCTATGGGGTGATTAATGGCGCAACCGACCGCGGTAAAAACCATGTCAGTTTACGGGTGACCGTGACGCCGCGTACCGAACGTGAAAAGACCCTGAATGACTTAAATAATGAATTTCGCCAGCGCCTGCAATCGGTTGCAGGAATCAGCATTACCTCGGTGGCATCCGCCGATGAAACCGTTTCTGGTGGCCAGAAGCCAATCATGATTTCGATCAAAGGCCCGGATCTGGATGAACTGCAAAAAATTTCTGATCGCTTTATGACGGAAATGGCGAAAATTAATGGCATTGTCGATCTGGAAACTTCATTAAAAGAACCCAAGCCAACTCTTGATGTACAGATTAATCGCGTCTTGGCCAGTGATTTAGGTTTATCAGTCAATCAGATTGCCAATGTAGTGCGTCCGCTGATTGCCGGTGATGATGTCACGACCTGGCAGGATGAAAAAGGTGAAACCTATGATGTGAATCTGCGCCTGACCGAAGACCAGCGCAGCTTGCCTAGCGATTTACAGAATATGTATATCACCTCAAATAAAACCGATGCCAATAATCAACCAATTCTGGTTCCGCTTTCGAGCGTGGCCAAATTTGAAGAAAAACTCGGTGCCTCGCAGATTAATCGACGTGATCTGGCACGTGAAGTGCTGGTCGAGGCCAATACCTCAGGACGTCCTGCAGGCGATATCGGGACAGATATCAGTCGCTTGCAAGAAAATTTCGATATGCCACCAGGCTATAGTTTCGACACTCAAGGCTCCAATGCCGACATGGCAGAATCCGCAGGCTATGCCTTGACCGCGATTACCCTATCGATTGTATTTATCTATATTGTTCTCGGTTCGCAGTTCAACAGCTTTATCCATCCTGCAGCAATTATGGCCTCACTGCCATTGTCGCTCATTGGCGTGTTTCTGGCCTTGTTCCTGTTTAACTCGACCATGAACCTGTTTTCGATTATCGGCATTATCATGCTGATGGGACTGGTGACCAAGAATGCGATTCTGCTGATCGACTTTATCAAGAAGGCCATGGATCGCGGTGAAGACCGTTATGATGCGATCATTGCCGCGGGTAAAACCCGTCTGCGTCCAATTTTGATGACCACCAGCGCGATGGTCATGGGCATGGTGCCACTTTCCCTAGGACTAGGTGAAGGTGGAGAACAAAGTGCACCGATGGCGCATGCGGTGATTGGCGGGGTGATTACCTCTACCCTGCTGACCTTGGTGGTGGTGCCGGTGATCTTTACTTACCTGGATGACTTTAAGAATTTTATGCTGCGTCAGGCACGTAAAATCATGGCATAATTTAATGCAACACAATGAGGTGACACTCCCAAATGCTCACCTCATTTTTTATTGTATAATCCCTGCTTTAACGCTTAATTTTTTAGGACAGTTTCCATGCGCGCGAGTCGCTTTTTATTTGCAACGTTAAGAGAAACCCCGAACGATGCTGAGGTTATATCCCATCAGCTGATGCTTCGTGCCGGTATGATTCGTAAGTTGGCTTCAGGTCTATACACCTGGTTGCCGATGGGCGTTCGCGTATTAAATAAAGTTGAAGCGATCGTTCGCGAAGAAATGGACAAAGTCGGTTCACTTCAGGTCTATATGCCGGTGACTCAACCTGCATCTTTGTGGGAAGAATCAGGTCGTTATGTACAATACGGCCCTGAACTTTTACGCTTCAACGACCGCCATGGCAACCCATTTGTTCTGGGGCCGACGCATGAAGAAGTGATCACCGACCTTGCACGTAACGAATTAAAAAGCTACAAGCAATTGCCTGCAAACTTCTACCAGGTACAAACCAAATTCCGTGACGAAATTCGTCCACGTTTTGGCGTAATGCGTTCACGTGAATTCATCATGAAAGATGCCTACTCTTTCCATGCTAACCAGGAATCACTACAACAAACCTACGACGACATGTATGCAGCCTACTGCAAAATCTTCACCCGTCTTGGTTTAAATTTCCGTCCAGTACAAGCAGATACCGGCTCAATTGGTGGTTCAGGTTCTCATGAATTCCACGTTTTGGCTTCAAGCGGTGAAGATGATATCGCCTTCTCGACTGAATCTGACTATGCAGCCAATATTGAAATGGCAGAAGCAGTACTTGTCGGTGAGCGTGCGGCACCGATACAAGAACTCAAACTGGTAGATACACCAAATCAAAAAACCATTGCAGATGTATCAGCATTCTTGGGTACGAACCCTGCTCATTCAGTAAAAGCCTTATTGGTTCAAGGTGTTGCGACTGAAGAAGGTCAAGATGCACCTGTGGTTGCTTTATTCCTTCGTGGTGATCACGAACTGAATGAAATTAAAGCTGAAAAACATCCTTTAATTGCTGCACCTTTGACATTTGCTACTGAAGAACAACTTCAAGCACTTGGCTTAACTGCTGGCTTTGTTGGTCCTCAAGGTCTGATTGAAAAAGGCTTAACTGTTATTGTTGACCGTGCAGCTTCTGTACTGTCTGACTTTGTAGCGGGTGCTAATGAAGCTGACAAGCATGCGACAGGTGTAAACTGGGAGCGTGATGCGAAGTATTCTGAAGTGTATGACCTACGTAATGTAGTTGAAGGTGATCCGTCTCCAGATGGTAAAGGTACCCTTCAAATCAAACGTGGTATCGAAGTCGGTCATATCTTCCAATTAGGTCAGAAATACTCTGAAGCTTTGGGCTGTAAAGTCTTGGGTGAAGATGGCAAGCCATTTACTGTGACAATGGGTTGTTATGGTATTGGCGTGACGCGTGTGGTGGCTTCTGCAATCGAGCAGAACTTTGATGAGAAAGGCATTATCTGGCCAACTGCCATTGCACCGTTTGAAGTTGCCATTGTGCCGATGAATGCCCATAAATCGCCACGCACATTAGAAGCTGCTGAAGCTCTTTATGCTGAATTACAAGCTGCAGGTTTTGACGTGTTACTTGATGACCGTAACGAACGTCCGGGCGTGAAATTCTCTGATCTTGAGTTAACAGGTATTCCACATCGTATTGTGATTGGTGAAAAAGGTCTGGATGCAGGTACGTTTGAATATAAAGGCCGCCGTGATGCTGATTCAGTCAATATCTCGAAAGAAGAATTATTGGCAAAGATTGCTAAATAATTTGTCTTTATAATAAAAAATCCCGCATATTGCGGGATTTTTTTATACTTCTCAGATTTTCTTCTGGATTAACAGAACTTATGACCGCCAAAGCAGTTTGAAGTCACATTCTGGTTTTGTAGCAACTTATCCATTAAGGTTAAGGTTGCTGGAGTCCCTGTTGCATAATTCGTAAACCTTCCCACATCAATATTTAATTTACGTACCACTGGCACATTTGCAAGCGAACCTAAAGCTTCACCTACATTTACATCAATCAAATTTTCAGGACGTAACAGGAATTCCGAAATAGCTGTGGCAACTTGAGGTAATACAAATGAAATATCAATTTCATCTGTGGTTTTTAATACCCCTAGTTGGACCGGATCTTTAAAAGACATCCACCAACCTGGTTTGGCAATATCAGCTGCATCTGCTCCTTGCCAATGTACATTTTGACTTTGTAACGATAAATAGCCGCCTGTACCATTTAAAGGAATATTATGAATCATGTTCAAAGCTTGGACAAAGGTAATGTCCATATTCAGATTATCCAGACTTGAACCTGCACCCATTTGAAAGAAGGAGTGTTCACCAAGATTTAATCCTAAAAAGCTAATTAAAGCCGGAAATTCAACATACAATTTATCATTTGAAAAATTTGGTGTACCAATCACATCATTTGGTAAACTTGAGCCCGATACAGGTGCTGCCAAAGGAATCGAGGCAATACTGGAACGAATATTCTTCACAGTTGCCGACTTTAGTCGTTGTCCGGTTACAATAGTCTCAGGCATGGTAAAGTCCACCCGCATGGAAGGCACCGTAATACCCGTATGACCATCAGCACCCGGCTTACTCGTGAATTTTCTTGTTTGTCCGAGTGCTTTCAAATTTCCTGAAATTTTCTGGTCATCCGCAACCCCAAACGTTCCCGCTTTTGTTACAGACTCACCCGTGGTTTGCGCCATTTTCATATAGCCACTAAAACTTTTGAGACCATCATTCGGATTCTCAACGTTATCAGTTCCCATGGTCAAAAGTCCGACAATTTTATCTGCACCTAAGCGAAAACCCACTACTTCTCGGGTAGAGGCACTTCCGCCATTTTTAATCGCAAATTCAATAAAAGGATTATTTATACTGGCACTAGTGTTAGCCCGATCACCTGAAAAGACTGGATTACCTTTAACATCAAGACTGGTATTTAATCCACTTAATGCTAAGTTGGAAATATCAATGTCACAACCATTCTTATTGCCGATACTGTTATTAGTTCCACCACAACCGAGCTGTAAAGTTTTAATATTAACATTTAACTCCATCAAAGCCTCAACGCTCAGCTTATGAAAGTTAATCCCTTGAGATGAATCATAAGCATTTTCTAGATTTAATAATGCTTGCGCATCAACTGCAGATAAAGCGTCATCATCTAAAGCTGTCATTGCAAAACTTTGTTGTGTAATCACGCACATTGCCAAAGCCAGACTATTCAAAAGTATTTTTTTCATTTTAACGTCCTAATATTCTTATTAACGTGGTGTGATTCCCATCGTGCTACGAATGGTTCCACCCGTCAGTGCAATACTTGCCATGTTTTGCATATTACCATTGGTTGCCATGGCGAAATTGGTTTTAAATGGGGTAGCGATATTATCTTTATAATTAAGTTTGACCTGATTATCCAAAGTCACTGTATCTGCACTGACACGAACTTTTGCTTTGACACCCAAATGACCTTCCATCCGGTTAAAGTTAATTGACGAAGTTTTTAATACCCCGGTTGAATCAATATCTTCATTGGTGATACTAAAATAGCTGCCCAGATTATCTTTATTTGCAGTTTCTTCTGCGGTAAGGGGTCTAAACTTAAAATTTGCATCAAATGACAGGAAGTTGGTATCTGGTGAATCGCTGGTCGGATCCACTCCTGGAATGATGAGGAGCTCGCCGTTTCCATCAAGTTTAAAAGCAATATTAGTCAGGACATCATCACGTTTAGAAAAATTATCATGAGGCACATAGCTCCCGCATTTAGCGATCGATGCATTGGTACAATTATATTTAGATCCTGGTAATTGACCAATCGCAAGCTCAGCTTTGGCTCCAATCAGCAGCTTATCAGCGCGAATATAAATACCTTCATCTTTATAACTAATAATCCCTTCTGACTTGATCAAAGCATCGATATTCCTAAAACCAGCATAATAGTTAACAGCCTCACCATGATCGCCATTCTTGCCATCAATCAATATAATCGAGGTTGTGCTTGGTAAACCGGTTTTCTTGTCAATTCCATAGCCTTCTGTGGATACCATCATGTTATAAGCAATTGCCTGCTTATTGTTTGTTCCATAAGTCGTTCCAGACAAGGCAACATTGGCATTTAAATTATAAATAGGAATACCGATTCCCCATGAACCACCATCGCCACCAATTTCCGCCAAAGAGTTATCTGATATGAAACGTGCTTTAGCAGCAATGGACTGAAAATCCATTCCACGTACGGCGATATAGGCAAAATCCTCTCCATTCGTGGTGGTACTGAGTGTCTGTTTAAGTACAGTGCTACTACTACCTAAAGTCTTTTGCATATTTTCATTGATTATGAAATCGAGACTTTTTGCAGTAATGGTATTTATATATATATTTCCAAAGTCGATATAAGCATTTTTACCGTGTAAAGCACCGGCAGCATTACGTGTAGTCAAGGGTCTGAGCTTGGAGAATTGCACAGCATGGCTTCCCTTACCGGTATGACCAATCTCAAATGTTGTAGGTGCCATAGTTGCTGGAAGCCCGGTACTATTAGTACCTGTAAAATATGCAGACAAGCCTAGATTCAACCCACCTTCTCCGACCAGGCCACTGTAACCTGTTGCAGCTTTGTCCTGACGTTCTAGTACACCATTCACCTTGTTACTAACATCAAAAGTACCTATCTGGGTTTGATCTGCACTCATGGATAATCTTGCGTTAGTGACTGCACCCGAAGCTCCTAAACGCATAATATTTTTGCGTTCATTATTTGGCGTATTATAACGCAGGTCAATATTAACCCCTGGATTGGTCGGATTAACCCGGCCAGCCGCGATATCAGTAATATCTTCAGCACGCTTTAGATCCACATAATGATCTTGACTGCCATTTCGTGTGGTGAGTACCACGCCTTCATCCGGGTCAATGTACATATATCCTTGACCCGCGAAGTTAAAGTTAAAGTCATTCAAAATCAGACTATTTTCGCCTAATTTATGACTAATCGTGGCATTTTTAAGTTGAAAATCGATACTGGCAATTGAATCTTTATTAAATAGACCTGCACTGGTTTGTAATAGCACACTAAGCGGTGTAGAGGTACTAATCCCTAATGCACCCAAAGTTTGATTAGATTGAGTACCCGTAGTCCGAATACTATTCGCAGATTGACTACATGGATTGGTCGTACAGGCGATCTTTACCAATTTTAAATCTGCAGTGGCTTGAAACGGTGAAACACTTGCAGCTAGCCGAAGTCCTGCCCCTTGTGAAGTGGCACCTACATCTATTTCAAGTTGACTAATGATTGGTTTATTATCTTTTCCAATAATCTCAACATTATGTAGACCTAAACCCATTTTAGTGTTGGCAGTTGGATTTGGATCATACCAATTGGCTTGAGCAATACTGGCTTTAGAAATTTCATGAGTAATCACCATACCATCTTGTCCAGTGACTTCACTCAATTCTTGCTCTTCAATAGTTTCAAGTGCATAACTTTGTTGTATAAGACACATGCATACTGTTAGCAATTTCAACTTTATTGTTGTTTTTTTCATTTATATATCCTTATGCTGTACTTGACGTTGTTACTAACAACGACTTTGTGCTCCACCTGTACAGTTATAACCAAATATTTTCAAATTGCCTGACGTATGCAGATTTCCATGAACGTTCAACCCCATAAATCCTTTTTCAGCACCTTTATCAAATGAAGGAACATCTTGGGGCGCGGTTGTATAAGTTCCATCGGCATTATAGGTACGCCCTGTATACGTACTATAAACACCTGTATTGGCATAACCTTCCAAGGCGCCAGCACCTGTACCCGTTTCAATGGAAACTGTATTAAAGCCTAAATTACGGATCTTTAAAGGCTGGTGATCATAAAAGGTAATTTGCATCGCCGTTTGTGGTTCATTACGATGATTAATGATGGTTGTTCCATCGATCGAAAACTTATCAATCTGAATCGTGCCTTGAATGCCTTTAAACACTAACCACTTTTTATTTCCATTGGCATCCATATGATTATTCGGTGCAATTGCTAATCGGCAAAACTGTCTACTTTCCCCACAAGTGTCCGGATCGAGCACATAAAATACGTCTAAAGGATTGCCATCGCTTCCCAGTTTGGAAATGGTATCTTTAGACAGATCGGTAGCATAAATATGGTTTAAGGATAAGGTCCAGTTCAGGTCCGCTCCACCCTGTCCTACGGTATCAGTTAATGCTTGCTGATCCAGAACCTCTAATCCGGCATAGCTAAACATCGCAGTACATAACAGTGTACAAAGAGTCAATAATTTGGACATGTTCGTACTCCTTTATAGACCTGTGGTTTTTATTTTTAAATGTTGAATCAGCACACCATCAATGACTGCCGAACCAAAGTTTTTACTTGAGCCATCAATGCTTTTAAATACAATGCCGGTTGAATCAACACCATCCTTAGCTCGCAGCATATTTGTTCCTGGAATCCGTTCTGTGGTGCCTATGGCAATACTACTGTGAGTTGCATTACGCCCTTGATAAAGTGCAGTAGTATCTAAAACATTATTTTTAATTGGTGTGCCACAACTATAGACATTACAGGTAGAACCCTTTAAATCGGTTGTACCCAATCCGCCCCCATAATTTTGATAAATTTGATTATAAATAGCAGGAATATTGGGAATACGTGTCACTTCTAAAATAATATTATTGCCTTCTGAACCGACAACGAAAGGCTGGTACATATTACCAAGCACCAAGTTAATATTTGGACTATAGAGATATAAACCCTCAGAATCATGAAATATAGGAGCATCACTTCCATTCAAGGCCGGGGTTGGAACATTACCATCAAGTGCATCTGTTTTTGCTGCGGTACTGAGACGAATACCTTTACTGTTAAGATTACTATCGCTACTGCTTAGAGTTTCTGGTCGATCATTGGTATTCAGACGAACAATACTCGCCATACCCAATGTTTGGCTGTAATTCTTATTGTCAGATTCTAAGGTTTGAAATAACCGAACTTGCGAGCCATTAAAACTCAGACCATTGGCAACAAATTGGGTTCTTAATCGGTAATCCGTATCAAGTCCTGATATTGGCCCACCTGTTATAGGATCTACAGCATTAGAGGAATTAAGCTCACGTGCAAAAATATCACTCCAAAAACCCAACTTGATATTATTATCACTTTCCACACCTGCAATCGGGCTTAATGGAGCTTCTAAAGCAATATAGCCTACATCTTTAGCAGCGTCCTTGAACTGTTTAACATTTTCAGTTCCTGCACGAAACAACCAGGGATTTTCGGCTGATCCCCAACTAAAGCCTTGGTTACTGTATCTTGTGCTTAGAGAGCCATCACTTTTTGATAATGCCAAACCATAAATAAAGACATCGGCTTTAGTACGGAGCGTACTGACTGAAGAATTCATTGCCGCCTCCTTGGCAGCAATGGTTGCGCTTACCTTCACCGCCTGCTCCATAGCTATGACTGCATTTTTAGCCTGAATCAATGCATATTTATCAGCTTCAATTGCTAATTTTTCTTGAGTCCTTTCCTCAACAATAATGGGTACTCTTGGATCAATCACATTGTTCCGCGCACCTACTGCTTGAGTCCACTCATTATTAAGCGAAGTCCCTATTCGATTGCCCCACAGTAATTCGATCATTTCATAGGTATTTGCCAATGCGAATTCAGCAGATTTTTCTTGATTCAATAAAGTAGCCTCTAAAGTATTTGGTCTAACAGTTGTACCATCATTAACAAGACTAATTTTCCCATCGTAATAATCATCATAGCGCTGGTTATAATAGCGTTGCATCAGATCAGAGCTGCGCTTTTCCTCGACAAGACCAGTACGAACACTCGTTTTAAAAGCCGTAGTATTAAAACCATTATAAACTGATGTGTAATTATCTGTTTTATATTGAATATATTTAGATGTATAGGTATTTACATACAGGTTAGCATTGGCACTAATACCATTTAAATAATTACTAGCATAAACCCGATCATATACTTTATTATAGGCACGCTCACCTAACTGATTATAGTTCTCTCCTGTTGGAATAATACGAATAAATCCTGTATCTGCTTGTCCGGGATTTTCAATGCCTCTGGCATAACTGGAACCAGCAGAAAGATCTTTAGGACCTTGAAACACCATTTTGAAGTCGTCAAGAACAAGCGCAACACCTTCACCTGTGGTGTTAGAAAGAGAAGAATCTGATAATTCCTGCATCGCATGTGCAGAAGGCAACAGGCTGAAACCGATTGTCATCGCTAAATAACTTTTGCGAAATTTAAATATGTCTTTTATCTGAGTCATCTCACTCTTTCCTTTTTATCCGATGCTCCGCACCTTTATACTTCAGCTTCCCAGCCGCCAAACTTTAATTTTTATGATGCATTACATCTTTTTTATGGCTATGCGGAATCCATTATGCTGATTTTTGATACAGATGCCAAAGCCAATTAGGCGAAAAATAGCAGTTTCCGATGAATGAAAATCTCAAAAAAATAAACGGGACATAAAGTCCCGTCATTCAATATTTTAAAACAATTAGGTCTTCGGCAAAGTAACGCCTGTCTGACCTTGATATTTACCACCACGATCTTTATATGAGGTTTCACAGACTTCATCAGATTCAAAAAACAGCATCTGCGCTACACCTTCACCTGCATAAATACGCGCAGGAAGATTGGTAGTATTTGAAAACTCTAAAGTGACGTGTCCTTCCCACTCTGGCTCAAGCGGAGTCACGTTAACAATGATGCCACAACGCGCATAAGTAGACTTGCCCAAGCATACGGTCAAGACATTACGTGGAATGCGGAAATATTCGATAGTACGCGCCAAAGCAAACGAGTTAGGCGGAATGATACAGACATCCGACTCGATATCAATAAAGCTGCGTTCATCAAAGTTCTTCGGATCGACAATTGCAGAATGCACATTGGTGAATACTTTAAATTCACGTGCACAACGCACGTCATAACCATAGCTGGATACGCCATACGAAATCAGCTTTTGACCATTTTCATCCAAACGTACCTGGTTTTCTGCATACGGTTCAATCATGCCGTGTTTTTCGCTCATTTCGCGAATCCAACGATCAGACTTAATTGCCATTGATATAATCCAAAAATCTTAAGAACAAGTTATTGCGACGTACTTTAACTGAAATTGACACTAATGAAAATAAGTGAAAGGCTTAGAGCTAAAGTTGCCAAAAAATTGCTGATTGAGATCAGCTTATAAACTTAAAAGTGCAGAATAGCTTAAAGGAATAGAAAAGCTCATTAATACCAGCGAAGCCGTTTTCTGCAGGTTTTTCTGATTGAGCCAGCGACTGTTTTTTCTGGCCAGGATTGAACCCAGAAAAGTCCAGAAGAATGCAATCGGGATCAACAGAAGCAAGAAAACCAGCATATGAGTCACATAATGTTGGCCGCTTTTCCAGACAATGACAGGAAAGATCGCTGAGGCAAATAAAAGTGCTTTAGGATTAAGCAAGGTTGCCAAAAATAATTCTCGTGCGCGAATCGAGACATTTTCAAGATTTTCGCTTATTTCTGCAGTCCGCCATAATTTCACAGCGAGAAATAGAATATAGCCAGCACTAAAAAGTTTGAGAATGGTCGGTAAAAGCGGAAGATGAACGGAAATTTTTCCGATCAGAATGCCCCATAAGCTAATGGCAATCAGATAACCAAAGGCTTCCGCAGGAATTAAACGAAATGTTTTTTTAAATCCGACTTGAATGCCTGAAGATGCCAATAAGGTATTGGTTGGGCCTGGTGTTAAAAGAATGGTTGCCACTAAACCAATAAAAAACCATGAAATCATAGTTTGACCTCGCTCTAATCCGAGTAGCATAGAAGAATTCGGTCAGTGCTGCAAAAAAATAATTGTAAGAGAACATATGATCTAAAATTTAAATTTATTTATTTTAATTAATTCAAATGTTTATATAAGCTTTCAGGATAAACACCCGATAGTCATTTCAGTCAATTTCGATCATTTAAATCGAGCTAATTTTAAAAATAAGAAATAAGAAGCCCTAGCTTTTAGCTAAGGCTTAAATATCTGAATTGTCTGTAGAATTAAAAAATTCGACTATGGTCTTTCTCTGCTTTAGGTAACTGCGCTGCAATTTTCTCTGCAATCAGCATATAGCTTTCTGCAGCAGCATCTCCCGCGATCACTGACGGCGTTCCAGCATCGGCATTTTCACGAATTTTAGCATCCAAAGGTAAACGACCCAATAATGGGACTTGATATTGCTCAGACAGTTTATCGCCACCGCCTGTACCAAAAATCTGTTCCTCAAAACCACAATTTGAGCAGATATGGGTCGACATGTTTTCAATCACGCCCATGATCGGAATCTGCACGCGGTTAAACAATTCAATGCCTTTGGTCGCATCCAGCAAGGCCACGTTTTGTGGCGTTGTCACAATTACTGCGCCCGTTACCGGAATACGCTGCGCGAGAGTTAACTGGATATCACCTGTGCCAGGTGGCATATCAATCATCAGCACATCAAGGTCTGGCCATAGGGTCTGATTGAATAACTGCATTAATGCACCCGTGGCTTTTGGACCACGCCAGGCGACTGGAGTATTGTGATCTCCAGTTAAATGGCCAATTGATAATACCGCCATCCCATAGGCTTCGATAGGGACAAACTGCTCTGCTTCGATCATTGGCGTTTTGCCGGCATTGCCGAGCATAGTCGGAATACTTGGGCCGTAAATATCGGCATCTAGTACGCCTACGCGCAGGCCTAATTTCTGTAGAGCCAAAGCCAGATTTACAGTCGTGGTCGATTTACCTACGCCACCTTTACCAGATGACACCAGAATCACATTTTGAATCCTTGGGTGTTTTGGAACATCACGCTGTTGCGGCGCAGCTTTTTGAATAGGTGGATTATTTGGATCAGCTTCTTCTGTTTTTGCAGGCTGTGCCGACGCATCAACCACAGGGGGAAGATTGGGTTTTGCTTCCGCTTTAGGCTCGCTTGAACAGTTTTCACCTTCAGCATGGTTATGCCCGCAACCCCCTTCTTTCTTATGTCCAGTTTTCTGCTGAATCACATGCATATTCAGTTCTTGAATACCACATTTTTGCAAAGCTTCCGCCAGTTCATCATGAATCTGTTGCAGCTGCGCTTTTTCTTCTGGATAGGTATTCAAAGTGATTTGCAGAATCTCACCCTGTACATTGACCTGCGTAATACGATCTTTCAAGGCATTGCTGGAATTTGGCAAGATATAGTTTTGCAGTACGTTTTGCACAGCTTCTTCGTTCACCTCCTTGGAAGGCGAAAAAACCGATTTAAGCGAAGAAAGCCAAGACATAGGTTACTCCAAAAATGTAGATCGACATCTGAATCGCTTAGTTTAACGGGGTTTTAGGCGAAGGTTAAGCACTGTATTGGAGAAGATGAAACAGATATCTTCAATTTCCAACCATTTTACTCGGTTTTGTGAAATATTTTATGGAATCTTGGTGAATAGAAATAATGAAAGAAAAGAGAGATGGACTATTTTGATGTAATAAATTTTTTTTATTTATCTCGAGCGTGTTAAGCCACTTTAACCTTCTGTGATTAAAGTGGCTTAACGATCACAGACTATTTATGATTTTTATTGTTTTCAGATTTGTCCTGTTGATCCTTGGTATTTTTATCCTGATCTTGTTTCGATTCATCCTTTTTAGACTGAGAGTTGCTTTCTGAATCTGTATCTTTGGCATCTTGCTGCTGATCAGAATCACCTTCCTTCGATTGATTATCTTTCATTTTATTCATCGTATCAGTTGCCATCTGTTTCAGCTCAGCGAACTTAACCGAGGCTTCGCTGAATAAGTCTGTGATTTTCTGTCTGGTATCTTCAAACTTATGCATGGCTTCATCTTTTAAATTTGCCATACCTGCCTGCTGATCGGTCTGACCATCTTTAGCATTTTGTTTATCTGACTTGTTAGATGACTTATCTTGAGAAGTATGATCCGCTTTGGCTTTTTTCGCATCATCCGAACCTTGCTCAGCATTTTGCTGGTTGTCAGATTTGCCATGTTTCAGCTCATTCAGAAGCTTTTCACCTTTTTGCAATAGCTCTTCACCAATCGCTATCGCTTTGGCTTTTAAGTCATCCATCTTAAAGCTTTCAGTTTTTTTATCAGACTGATTCTCTTGAGAACTGTCTTTTTGCGCTGATTGCTCAGCATTTTCCTCTTTACCGTTATGCTGGGTATCAGACTTCTGATCAGCATGGGTCTGGGCACTTTGCCCGTTCTTATGTTCCTGATTATGCTGTTTATCCAGCTCGTTTTGCTTTTGCTCTTTTGCAAGCTGATCATTCAATTCGCGTGCATGTTGTTCTTTATCTTGATTTTGCTTCGACGTATTGTTTTGGTTCTGCTGAGTCATGAGGTACCCTCCTTAGGCATATCATATAAACAATCAGCCATTTTTTTAGCACAAAGCATCACGCGAATCGGGCGAAGTAAGCAAACTGCAACAAAGCCTGTACAAGTTGTTGCTATTGTTTGCAGGATGTAGCATGAGCTGAGTCAAATCTGTATTGAAAAGCTATATGCTAAAGATGATGCAGGCTTTTGTATTCGGGCTGTCCAAGTCCATCTATTCGCAGGGTTTCAGCAAAGCATTTCTTTGTAATCCCCTCGGCATCATGTAAAATTATGGCCCATTGCATAATGAATACGAATGAGAGAGTGAATCCGTGCGTAAAATTTTAGTCACCAATGCCCTTCCTTACGCCAATGGCCCGATTCATATGGGTCACTTACTTGGCTATATCCAAGCAGATATTTGGGTACGTGCCATGCGTGCGATGGGTCATGATGTGACTTATGTCTGTGCGGATGATGCTCACGGAACCGCGATCATGCTACGTGCCGAAGCGAATGGCATTTCACCTGAAGCGCAAATTGCCAATGTGCAAAAAGAACACATTCGTGACTTTGACGGTTTCGGTGTGCATTTCGATCATTATGATTCTACACATAGCGATACCAACCGTGCCCGTGCATCTGAAATCTATGTGAAAAACCGTGATGCTGGCAATATTGCAGTTCGCCCGGTGACCCAGCTTTTTGATCCTGAAAAAGGCATGTTTCTGTCAGACCGTTTCATTAAAGGCACCTGTCCGAAATGTAAAGCGGAAGATCAGTACGGCGACTCATGTGAAGTCTGCGGTGCAACTTATAATGCGACAGAATTGTTGAATCCGCATTCCACTTTAAGTGGCGCAACTCCAGTCGAAAAATCATCTGATCATTACTTCTTTAAATTGCCAAATTTTGGTGAATACCTGCAAAAATGGACTCGTGATGAAGGTCGCTTGCCGGTATCGATTGCCAACAAGCTGGACGAATGGTTTGAAAATGGCTTGAACGACTGGGACATCTCACGTGATGCGCCATACTTCGGTTTTGAAATTCCAGATGCGCCAAACAAATATTTCTATGTTTGGGTCGATGCACCGATTGGTTATATGTCGAGCTTTGAAAACTACATCAAAGCCAAACGCCCTGAATTGAATTTTGACGACTACTGGAAAAAAGATTCTGAAAATGAGGTGTATCACTTCATTGGTAAAGACATCGTGTATTTCCACGCCCTGTTCTGGCCGGCAATGCTTGAAGGTGCAAACTACCGTACGCCATCAGGTTTATTTGTGAATGGTTTCTTGACTGTAAATGGCCAAAAGATGTCAAAATCTCGCGGCACCTTTATTAAAGCTGAAACCTATTTAGAGCATTTAAATCCTGAATATTTACGCTACTATTTCGCATCGAAACTTTCTGACAAAGTTGAAGATTCTGACCTGAACCTTGATGATTTCGTTCAGAAAGTAAATTCAGATTTGGTCGGTAAAGTCGTGAATATTGCCAGCCGTTGTGCGAAATTCATCAACACCAAATTTGATAACAAGTTAAGCACGATATGCGCTGAACCTGAATTGGTACAAAGCTTTATTGATGCTGGGAGTTCAATTGCTCAGGCTTATGAAGCACGTGAATTCTCGGCGGCGATTCGTGAAATCATGGCGCTTGCAGACAAAGCCAACCAGTACATCGACGAGAAAAAGCCTTGGGCACTTGCGAAGCAAGATGGTCAGGAACAACAGGTCCATGATGTATGTTCTGTAGGTATTAATTTATTCCGCCAATTGGCAGTTTACTTAGCTCCTGTATTGCCAACTTTGGCTCAACAGGTTCAAGATTTCTTGCAACTTGAAAGCTTCGATTTTGCTTCTCGCGAAACCATTCTAGTGGGTCATGAAATTGCATTGTTCCAACCGTTGATGCAACGTGTAGATCCAAAAGCTGTTGCTGCCATGGTGGATGCATCTAAAGATTCTTTAGCTGCTCCTGCTGCTGAACCAGCAAAAGCTGAGAAGAAAAAAGAGAAGAAGATTGAAAAGAAAGCTGAACCTAAAGTCGGTGAAGCTGAAATCATTAATATTGATGATTTTATGAAAGTTGACCTGCGTGTGGCTGAAGTTTTGGAAGCGGCTACGGTTGAAGGTTCTGACAAACTGCTTCAACTCACTTTAAACGTTGGTGAAGCTGAGCCACGTAATGTGTTCAGTGGTATTCGTGAGTTTTACCAACCTGAAGACTTAAAAGGTAAACTGGTGGTGATGGTGGCAAACCTTGCGCCACGTAAAATGCGTTTTGGGATCTCTAACGGTATGGTGCTAGCTGCGGGTAATGGCGACGGTGTTTGGGTGATTTCACCTGAATCTGGTGCTAAACCGGGTGATAAAGTGTCTTAAGTTTAGGTTTTGAGAAAAGAAAAGCCTCTACGTATGTAGGGGCTTTTTTATATCATCAGTTAAATTTACTTTCTTGATTTTTAATATTTTCAATATAAAATCAATGCGCTTTTTTATTCTTTTATAATTATTCGGGGTAAGCATGAAAAAATTATTAGTTTCAGTTCTAGCGATGTCTACAATTGCATTTACAGGTTGTTCGGTACGTATGGCTGACATGACAGTTGCATCTACTAAAAACTACAACCTAAACTCAAACCAGTTTGTGAAAGGTGAACGTATTAAAGGTGAAGATAAAGTTCCTGTGATTTTATTCCCACTTGGTATTCCTAACTTCAAAACAGCAGTAGATCGCGCAATTGAAAAAGACCGTTGTGCTGTTGCACTTTCTGATGTGGTAATTACTCAGCTTAATCAAGCATTTATTATTGGCCAGATTGGCTATCGTGTAGAAGGCACTCAAGTGATTGACCGTTCTCAGCCTGAATGTGCTAAATAAGTTATAAATATAAAAAAGCCTCTATCTCTAGAGGCTTTTTTATTGCTGGGTCACTTAGCCTTGCAACACAAATTCCCAAATCACATAGCCCAGTCCAAAGCCCAGTAGTGAATATAAGGTAATAATGAAAAATACAAAGCTGGCATTGTTTTTTCTTTTCCAAAAACTCATCGCGACACCCAAAGCTTGTTCGTAATACCCCATGTTAACGAGCTTTTCATAAAAAGTGAAATGTATCTAAGCATTTTATTTATAATAATATTTTCATCAAAAATAAATTCTTTACTTTCAAAAAATCAATATACAGATTCAGACTGATTTTTTAGTACAGATGCCAAATCGGCATTGCTATTTAAAAAAATGGTAAATATATTCATATTCTTTTTTGCTGGCATCCGTGCTAATACATAGAATTGACTTTAATTACATAAGAATAGCCATGAAATACTTCACATCTTCTCTCGTCATGTCACTGCTTGCTTTAGGTTCAATGACGGGTATCTCTCAAACACATGCACAAACCGTTTCTAGCACCCAACAACAAAAACAGGTTCCGGGGTATTATCAGTATAACTTCGGAGATTACCAGATTACTGCCCTGCTAGATGGCACCAATTATCTGTCCAAAGCCTTATTTAAAGATATTCCAGCAGCCCAAGCCGATCAGATCTTGAAAAAATACTACGTCGATCAGGCCAAAGGCATCCAGACATCCGTGAATGCCTTTCTGGTCAATACAGCCAAAGAACTGGTTCTGGTCGATAGCGGAACTTCAAGCTGTAATGGTCCACACCTAGGTTCAGTGTATTCCAATTTACAGGCTTCAGGGCATAAACCTGAACAGGTCAATGCCATCCTGCTCACGCATTTGCATCCTGACCATGTATGCGGCATCAGCAATAATGGCGTGGCCAATTTTCCCAATGCCAATATTTATGTGTCTCAAACTGAACTGGATTTCTGGATGAATTCTAAAACAGCAGACAAATTACCAAAAGCCAAGCAGGCAGGTTTTTTGGGCACAGTCGATAAAATCAAGAAAGCCATTGCCCCCTATCAGGTCAAGAATCAGCTCAAAACCTTTAAAACTGGCGATAAAATCCATGCTTTCGATGTCATCAGTTCGGCTGGACATACACCGGGGCATTTTGGTTTTAGCTTAAAATCACAAGGTCAGCAGATGGTGTTTATTGGAGATATTGTGCATTCACATACGCTGCAGTTTGATCGCCCACAGACCGGCGTTGACTTTGATGTCGATCCGAAAAAGGCGATCGAAACCCGCTTAAAATATTTTGCTGAATATGCGAAAAATGGTCAGACGGTAGCAGCACCACATTTGCCATTTCCGGGGATTGGACATATTTATTCTAAAGACAATAAAAGCTATCAATGGATTCCGGTACATTTTAAAGATTAATTGAATACTTCAATAATTTTATCTAAGCATGAAACCCTAATTTTTTAGGGTTTCATTTATTTTAAATATCCTTCAGCCAGATTCCCTATGACTTGGTAAATTTAAAACTTGAATGACGCTTTGAAATTTAAAAGCAATAGTTTCGTTTATTTTTAAATTTTTTCTTAAAAATCTTTTACTTTTTACGTGCACCTTTAGCATGCTTTTTTAGCACCGTTTTTCTTACGATAAATATAAACACCTAAAAATATAATATAAATCTGAATTTTATGAACTCTCGCCATGTCTTAGTTTGGTGCAAAAAAATAGTAACGTGCTTTATATCGAGTCTTATCAATTTCAAGAAATTCTTCATCAAAATTTCCCTTGCTTAGCCCTCTTCTACAATCAATTTGCCTCTATATACTGATTTTCTTTTGTGATCCCGCGCACTAAATTGGAACGCACCATGCAAAATATAGACTTATTATTTCTTCTTCTCGGTGCAGTTCTAGTGCTTGCCATGCATGCTGGATTTGCTTTTTTAGAGCTTGGAACAGTTCGACATAAAAACCAGGTCAATGCCCTAAGTAAAATTCTAACCGACTTTGCCATCTCCGCCATCGCCTATTTTTTAGTGGGCTACTATATTGCCTACGGTCAGCACTTTTTCCATGATGCTGCAACCTTGTCTGCCGATCATGGCTACAATCTGATGCGCTGTTTTTTCCTGTTGACTTTTGCTGCAGCAATTCCAGCGATTATCTCTGGAGGGATTGCAGAGCGTGCCAAAATGCGTTCACAGGCTTTAGCGACATTATTTCTGGTTGCGCTGATCTATCTGTTTTTTGAGGGTATGATCTGGAATGGCAACCTTGGTTTTCAGGATTGGCTGACCCATGCATTTGGTGCAAGTTTTCATGATTTTGCCGGCTCAGTTGTCGTTCATGCAATGGGCGGCTGGATGGCACTTGCCGCAATAATCCTACTTGGTGCGCGTCATGGCCGTTACAAAAATGATGGCCGGATCACCGCGCATCCTCCTTCATCAATTCCTTTTTTGGCTTTGGGTTCATGGATTCTGATTGTGGGATGGTTCGGCTTCAATGTCATGAGCGCGCAGCGGCTGGATGCCATTTCTGGACTGGTCGCTATTAACTCTTTGATGGCCATGGTCGGTGGAACAATAGCAGCTAAAGTTGCGGGGAAAGATGACCCGGGCTTCCTGCATAATGGTCCCTTAGCAAGTCTGGTGGCAATTTGTGCCGGATCAGATGTGGTTCATCCTTTGGGTGCTTTTTTTATCGGGATCAGCGCTGGCATTATTTTTGTGAAACTTTTTACCTATACCCAAAATAAACTCAGAGTAGATGATGTATTGGGAGTCTGGCCTTTACATGGCGTCTGTGGTGCTTTTGGCGGATTAGCTGTGGGTATTTTCGGTCAGCAATGGCTTGGAGGAATGGGAGGAGTGTCTTTAATTTCACAATTCCTAGGTACAGTGTTGGCGATTGTCATTGCTTTGGCGGGTGGTTTTTTAGTGTATGGCCTGCTTAAGGTTTTGATGGGTATTCGCCTGACTGAGGAAGAAGAGTTCAATGGTGCAGACTTGTCGATTCATCGTATTTCTGCTAATTCGGAAGAAAATACTTTTTAATAGACATAAAAAAAGCCTCTACGACTAGGGGCTTTTTTTATTTATAAGCAGAGCATCTAGATGAAGTAATTACTTCATACCAAAAATTAATTTTAAGCCAAGTACCGTCATAACTGCGCCTGCTGCGCGGTCAAACAAAGCCTTAAACTTCAAATAAACACGACGTGGCTTTTCCGCAGATAATGCAACTGCGACTAGTGAACACCAGCCTGCATCAATAAAGAAACATAAGACAGGCAAAACAAAATAAAAATACGTTGGAATTTCTTTGGGCAATAACGCGGTAAAAATACTGGCCAGCACAATCGCAATTTTGGGATTGGACAACTGTGTGATTAAACCAGTGGTAAAAGCACGGCGTAAAGACATCTGTTTGCTAATGGTTGTATCCGCTTCGATCGGATCTTTGGCATGTTTAATGATTTTAAACGCCAGCCAAAGTAAATATAAACCACCACAAATTTTTAAGGCCAGGTACGCTGAGGGTACAGCCAGTAAAAATGCCTGCAAACCGAGAACCGCCAGCAGACCAAAAATCGCTGCACCGAGACCAGTACCCAATGCAGTAAATAAACCATGTTTACGTGAAATGGCAATTGAATTTTTTGCCACATAAATAGAAGTTGGCCCGGGACTCATTGCGCCTAACATCAGGGCAAAAGCAATCGAACCTAAAATCCAGAATGATTCCACGAGATAACCTGACTTAAAAATTGAAGGGCTATTTTAAGCAAAAACCTGACAATTTGCTGTAAAAATTTCTGGATTTGTCATGAATTTCAACTATAGCAATTACTTAAGGTTTCAACTGATCCTGAGCACTCAAATGCTTGTCTAGCAGTTGATAATCCTGCTCATGTACAGGTACGCCACCAATAATCATGGTGCGGGTTTCTGTTTTAGGTTTATTCATCGCATCATCACAGCCCGACAGACTGAGCAGCATGCCGACCCACACAGCATAGGATAATATTTTCATTATTCTACCCTCCTCAGGGTTTCCTCTGTTTAGATTAGCATTGTTATTTAGATTATCAGCAGAATATTTGTGACAATCTACAACCAACTCCATAGCTCTCAGCGAATAATGGCTTATTGAAAAGCTCTGATTTTTAGCACTTCCGCTATAATGTTTTAATAACCTACTATCTTAATGTCTATGTTTGAAAAAATTGCTCAAAATATTCCAGATCAACAGATTAATTTTCACGATATTACTTTAACAATACGTCGTCTGGATCTGGTGCATCCGCAAATTTCGGGCAACAAGTTTTTTAAACTGAAATACAATTTTCTTGAAGCCAAAAGACAGGATTATCAGCATATTCTGAGTTTTGGAGGTGCTTATTCCAATCATATTGCCGCTACTGCATTTGCCGCACAGCAGTTTGGTTTTCAGAGTGTTGGTATGATTCGAGGTGAAGAACTGGCTGATCACCCATTGAATCCAACATTAGCCACCGCCCAGCAATTCGGGATGCAACTGCACTTTGTCAGTCGTGATGAATATCGACGCAAGCAACAGCCTGAGTATTTGGCCGAACTCGCTCAACAATTTCCTGAACATTATATTATTCCTGAAGGTGGAACCAATGCTTTGGCGATTCAAGGTTGTCAGGAAATATTAAAAGATGGCGATGCGCAATTTGATGTGATTTGTTGTGCAGTAGGCACCGGTGGCACCATCAGTGGATTGATCGAAGCCAGTCATGGGCATCAACAGGTTTTAGGATTTTCTGCACTGAAAGGTTCATTTTTAAAAGATGAAGTCGCCCAGCTGACGAAAAAAACCAACTGGAATATTCTCGATGATTATTGCTGTGGTGGCTATGCCAAAACCAGTGCAGCCTTGATGCAGTTTATCCGGGATTTTGAAGCGGAATTTGCAATTCCACTGGAGCAGATCTACACGGCTAAAATGCTGATGGGGATTTTTGATCTAATCGAGAAAAATTATTTTCCGGCTGGATCAAAACTGTTGGTGATTCATACTGGTGGTCTGCAAGGCCGTCATATTCCCTTTGGTTTTACAGCAACCTAAGCTTCAATCGGTTGATTATTATTTAAGGCAATTAACCCTTTGACCAAGCGGTAGATATGCCAGATAAAGACCAGAAATACAATCAGGAAACCAATCAAGATCACAGTCAATAAGCCACCGACGATATAGCCCAGCAAACTGATCCAGAAGGTTTTAATTTGCCAGTCGACATGACTTTCCAGCCAGGTACCGCGCATTTCATCACGCTTGATATAATTCATCACAATCGCAATAAATGGGGTCAGACCAAGAAAAAATCCTAAAATATAAAGAATATAAGTAATGAGATTATATTGTTTTAAATCTTCCGCGCTTGCCATTCGCTTTTCCTTGTTATTATGTTTTTAGTTTGTACAAAAACTATGCATGAGTTTTAGACAGCTTTCAAATATTTTATGTTTAAAATCCACTGTGAATCTGCAATCACGGAACTGATTTTTCTGGAATAGAGAAAGCTGAAATAAAATTGTCTATAATGCTTCCCTTTTCTTCTCCCTTGAGTGTGTGATGTCTTCCAAGCAATACGATGTTCTAGTCATAGGTGCCGGTGCCTCAGGTTTAATGACGGCGTATATGGCTGCGCAACGTGGGCGTAAAGTCGTGGTAGTGGAAAAAGCCAATAAGGTTGGCAAAAAAATCCTGATGTCTGGCGGTGGTAAATGTAATTTCACCAATCTGGAAGTCGAACCGAGCAATTACATTTCACACAATCCACATTTTGTGATTTCAGCTTTAACGCGTTATACCAACTGGGACTTTATCGGCTTGGTATGTGAATACGGTATTGCCTATGAAGAGCGCAAACATGGACAGCTGTTTACCTTAAATGGTGCAAAAGATATCTTGTCGATGCTGCTGGCGGAATGTGACAAAACCGGTCTGGTCGATATCAAAACCAGCTGCGAAGTGAAAGCAGTCAATCCAGTCGATGATCAAGGTTTTCAGGTGGCAACCTCACTGGGATACTTTGAAGTTGAATCTGTCGTCGTGGCATCCGGTGGTTTATCGATTCCTACGCTTGGCGGTTCAGGCATTGGCTATGAGATTGCAAAACAGTTTGGACATCACGTCTATCCAACCCGTGCCGGACTGGTTCCATTTACCTTCTCTGACGGATTTAAAGAAGTCACCACGCGCTTAAGCGGCAATGCCGTAGAAGCAACACTCTCGAATGAGCTTAATAGCTTTACCGAAGCGCTACTATTTACCCATCGCGGTTTAAGTGGGCCAAGTTCCCTGCAACTTTCCAACTACTGGAATGTCGGGCAGAGCTTTAAGGTAGATTTTCTTCCAAGTGTTGATCTGTTGGATTTCTTCAAATCCAAAAAACAAAGCCAGCCCAAAGTCTTGTTACGTACACTACTCAATGAATATTTACCGAAAAGTGTGGTGGCTGAATTACAAAGTATAATCTGGACTGAAAGCGCTGAAACTGCCATTGGCAATATCAGTGATGACAAGCTGGAACAGATTGCGGCACGTCTGCATGGCTTTGAAGTGAAACCTTCAGGAACTGAAGGCTACCGTACAGCGGAGGTGACTTTGGGTGGTGTAGACACCACGGAAGTATCCTCAAAAACCATGGAAAGTAAAAAGCAGAAAGGCTTGTATTTTATTGGTGAAGTGCTGGATGTTACCGGACATTTGGGCGGCTATAATTTCCAATGGGCATGGTCATCTGCGCATGCCGCATCGGAATATATTTAATCAATAGATGATCTGGATTGCTACTTAACTCATTCCAGATAATCTGTTTTAAACAGGTTGAGATTGGCCGTATTTGTTAAACGGTCAATCGTCAGCTGCATTTTCTGCGCTTCTCGCAGACATAGCGGTACGTTATCTGCTGAAGATGCCATGAATTTATGTTGCAATACTTTCCACATATTGTTGATCTCCTTTTCTTTATATTTTTAATGCAAGAAAAATACCAAAATCATTTTAGTATTCACTTGAATATTCTATATTTTTTAAAAAATAAATTCTATTACTAGTGACTGAGCAGGATTGACTTCTCAGTTAAATTCGTCTGTCTCTGGTATTTTCTTATCTAGCTCTCGCTCAGACTGCTCGTCCTGTGTGCTCTTCACAAAAATAAATCGATAGGCAGCGGTAAAAAAGCCAATCGTAATTCCTGCAATGACTAAAGGAGCCAGAACTTTGTTAGGTTTCTTGGTATTCATTCATTTTTCCTTATGACTGAACAAAATCGACCACATGAGCGTGGTCGATTTTGCTTAAAGATAACAGGTTATTTCAGGTCATCTTTTTTCTGAGTTGAACGGTCAATATCGACATCTGGCTCTTTTTCTCCGGTTGAACCAAATGGATTATTGGCTGGTGGATGAGTCGGATCGACTTTTACTGAATCTGGTACGGCCTGATCCGCATCCGGATTGACAGGATCAATACCTAATGACTCATCATCCTGTGGTGCAGTGGTAAGGATTGCCGGGGTAGTATGGGATAAATCCGTACTCATAGGCGTACTCTTGTCTGAATCCTGATTTGGCACGATGCCTGCTCCTGGAGTTGTGATTGAGGAATCGCTAATACCCGTAGCAGTTTGCGAACCACCAGAGGACTGGCTCATTGAGCTATCTGTAGAACTCATACCCATCGCCGCACCTGTAGTACCTGACATGTCGGCTGCACTTGTACCTGTGGTCTTGCTACCTAATCCAGAAAATATGCTGTTCTCAGCTTTTTCTTTGACTGGGTTAGGGTCTTTGGCTTCTCGTTTGGCTTTATCAATCAAATCTGTGAGTACACGCTCCGCAGGTTGACGACCACCCAAACCAAATGCCAAGGCAAATGCCACTGCTACAGCACCCAAAGTTAGACCAAATGCCAAGTTAACAATTGAATCGGCAATACCCATGGCACGCAGACCCATTGCCACAACGAGTCCCATGATCAGAACACGAACCAGATTGGCTAACCAGCGTGAGCTGTTATATTCACCACGTTGTACGATATTCGCAACAATATTTGCCAGCCAGAAACCGATTACCAGAATCACCGCACCGAGCAGGATATTGGCACCGAAGTAGATGAACATTGCAATAAGACCACTGATCTGTTCAAAGCCCAGACGGTTCGCTGCTTCAGATACCGCAAATAGCATGGTGAATAAAACGATCAGGAAACCGACTACACTGGAAAGTTTAGTCGTGCCTAAAAAACGCTGGATATCCAGTTTGGCAGGAATTTCATCAACACCTGTACCGGCAACTACTTCAACTACCAGACGTGCTACCAGTTTAGAGACCACATACGCCAGAATCAGAATCAACGCAGCAGCGATAATATTCGGAATGGCATTCATGATTTCATATAGCATGGCTGTAGCAGGCTGAGAAATGGCCTCGATACCCAATGCTTCAAATGCAATGATCAGTGCCGTAATGATCACCACGGCGAAGATAAAT
Source organism: Acinetobacter lwoffii (assembly GCF_019048525.1). Lineage (NCBI taxonomy): Bacteria > Pseudomonadati > Pseudomonadota > Gammaproteobacteria > Moraxellales > Moraxellaceae > Acinetobacter > Acinetobacter lwoffii. The sequence goes on from NZ_CP077369.1 coordinate 58,151, forward strand.
GAACCAATCACCTGAGAAACATTCGAGTTTTTGAAGATGCCTACTTTTTCAGCATGTTGCTGTACGTTCAGACTGTTTAATAGTCCTTCAACAATACCGCGCACAATTTTCGCCAGGATATAACCGACAAAAATGATGACTGCAGCAATGAAGATGTTTGGTAAGTAACTAACAACATCGGTCAGCATATTCTGAACTGGTAACAGCAGACCGTTGAGACCCAGAATAGACAGCACGATTGGCAAGAACAGTAATAAAATTAACCAGTAAGCAATTTCACTGATGTTTTTACTAATCGGACTGACACCGACTTCAGCACTGAGTTTTTCATCCAGTTGCGTTCGGTCTAGCAGTTTTTGTAGCCCTATCTTCACCAGATTGGCCACAATCCAACCTATGAATCCGACTGCAATTGCACCTAGTAACTGCGGGATAAATAACAGGAACTGCTGGATCATATTACTGAATGGACCGCTGACACTGGTAAGATTGAGCACGTTCAGCGCACCAATCACGGCAATAATCAGAATAATCCAGAACACGACGCGGGCGATAATGCTCTCCACATTGGAGTGATGACCTGTCGCCGTATTTAAATGTGTATTGGTGCCCAGTTTTTGCAAGAGCTTTTTAACGCCTGCCGAGACCAGTAACGCAATGATCCAGCCAATTACTAATATGGCAATTGCACTAAGAATGGGATGGAACTGATCCCAATAGTACATGGCATCGAAGCCACCACGCGGGCTTCTCATATAATCATTCATGTTGTTCTACCCTCTTTGTTATTAAGCTATTTATCTGAAATCGGGGGCATCTCCCTGAAACAATCAGCCCCTTCTTTTTCCGGATTCATATTAGATTTGATGTTTTCAGGCTCAAGCCAGGTAGATGGCACTACCTTAAAACATCACCATCCATTGCAAAAAAGCCCCAGTGGTTCACTAGAGCTTTTCAGGTATTTTCAGTTATTGAGTCGCCTGTCCATCAGTCGCAGTTGCTGTTGCTTCTGTGCCATCACCCACGGTTGCTGTAGCTTCCGTTCCATCATTCATGGTGGCGGTGCCTTGTGTAGGCTCACCGACTGGAGTTGAATTATTTGGGGTAGCAGGCTGTACATTCGGATTTGGATGTCCTGCAGGAGCATCATTCGCATCTGGATTCATGTCAGCAAACATATAGAACAGTAGTGCGAGTAAGAAAATACCGACCAAAATCAAGATATAAACAGGGATACGCTTTTTCTGCGTCACGTCTGCCTGATGATTTAAAGGTGGTTTTTTATTGAAATCATCGACCATAACCATCCTCACTCTTTGTTATTCATAAGTAGATTTTTAGAATAACAAGCTGTGAATAGGGCTTCTGTGACAAAACATAGTGAGATGGTGACGGGATGTAAGTCACTAATCCATCAGAATTCTCTGCTAGATGCTACTTTAAAATAGCCGTTTGGCTGGGCTATGTTGCATATCGACTGGGGTTTCGTGTTCATCTTTCAACTGCACCCCTGAAAGCTGTAACTCACAGGATTTACGCATCAATGCGACCAGTCGCTGGATAGCTAGTGGATAGGCCAAGCCCGCAGAACGGACATTGGAAATACAGTTGCGCAAGGCATCATGACACCCTTTAAAAGCATTATAAGTGTAATAAATTCCCATACTATCAGGTGAGCTCAAACCCGGCCGTTCGCCAATTAGCATGACCAGCATTTTCGCCTGTAAAATTTCTGCCAATTCATCACCCAGTGCCACACGACTGCCACGGGCAATCACTAAGGGGGCAATCTGCCAGCCTTGTTCTTTGCATGCCTCTAGCAAGGCCGAAATAAAATGCAGGCTATTTTCCTCAATGGCACGTGCTGATAGTCCATCTCCCAGCACAATGGCTACATCCCAATGTTGCTGATGTTCGGCCCGGTATTGCTGCAATATCGTTTTGGACTGTTCTGAAAGCACACGCCCAAGATCGGGACGTTTAAGATAAAGATCTTTCTCTACCGCCTGGCTTTCAATTTCCAGAATAGGCAGTCCCGTTTTAGCTAAGCCAGATTTTAAGAATTCAACATCAAGTGGCTTCAGTACCGCATCTTTAGCTTGCGCATGTGCCAACTGAAATTCCAGACTTGGTCGAGTCGGCAAGCTGCCCCCAGTTCGACCTAAGGCAATCCGTGCATCAGTAAAGGCTTTTAATTTCTGCCAGAGATTATCCTGTAATTGGGACTCAAATTTCACATCGGCAATCAGTTTCATAGTACTTCCTCAAGACAGGATTAGACGTGAAAATTGCTTCGGCAACTCTGTTGGCCAGTGCAGCTGATTAGACTGTTGCGCCAAAATTCCCTGATGCTCCAGCCAGTAGTCAAATTCGGGTGCCGGTTTTAATCCCAGTAATTGCCGGATGTAGAGCGCATCATGAAAGGAGGTCGTCTGATAGTTCAACATCACGTCATCTGAACCGGGAATACCCATGATAAAATTCAATCCGGCATTGGCAAGCAAGGTCAGCAGTGCATCCATATCATCTTGATCGGCATCGGCATGATTGGTGTAGCAAATATCACAGCCCATTGGCACACCGAGCAGCTTGCCACAGAAATGATCTTCCAGCCCGGCCCGGATAATCTGCTTGCCGTTATACAGATATTCTGGCCCGATAAAGCCGACTACAGTATTGACCAGCAAGGGATTAAACTTACGCGCCACGGCGTAGGCACGCGCTTCCAGGGTCTGTTGATCCACGCCATGATGGCCATTGCTGGATAAGGCACTGCCCTGTCCGGTTTCAAAATACATGACATTTTGGCCCACTGTGCCGCGTTGCAGGCTTAAGGCAGCTTCATAGCCTTCCTGCAGCAGCGCCAGATTGATACCGAAACCAGTATTGGCTGTTTAGGTTCCCGCAATGGACTGGAACATCAGATCAATCGGAACATTTTTATTTGCCAGCTGAATGCCAGAAGTAATATGGGTCAAAACACAAGATTGAGTCGGAATCTCATATTCCTGAATGACATGATCGAGCAGTTTGAGCAGCTCAGTCAAATTCTGCAGATTATCTGTGGCCGGATTAATCCCGATCACGGCATCACCATTGCCATACATTAGTCCATCCAGAATCGAAGCTGAAATGCCTATCAGATCATCAGTCGGGTGGTTCGGCTGCAAGCGGGTAGAAAGATGCCCTGCCAGCCCGATGGTATTTCTGAACCGAGTCACTACTCGGCATTTTTTTGCCACCAGAATCAGATCCTGATTGCGCATGATTTTACTAACCGCTGCGACCATTTCTGGAATCAGGCCCATTTTTAAGGCCGTAATCTTTTCTATGGTGGCATCTGCACTGAGCAGCCAGTTACGAAAATCCCCCACAGTAAAATGCGAGATCGGATAAAAGACATCAGCATCATGTTCATCCATAATCAGGCGGGTGATTTCATCCTCTTCATAAGGAACCACAGCTTCTTGCAAAAACTGCTGTAATGGTACTTCTGCCAGACACATTTGTGCAGCAACACGCTCGGTTGCATCAGTGGCCACAATCCCTGCCAGCTGATCGCCAGAACGTTCAGGCGTAGCCTTAGCCAACAGGGTTTTTAAATCCTCAAAGACATAATGCTGACTGGCCACATTAATCTGATACAACATAAGCAAGTTCTCCCTGCTAGATAATTTATTTCAATTCCTTTTCTGCTGCCTCGATACGGGCAAATTCTTCTTCCGGTGTCCCGGCCACCAGATGATGGCGGCTATACAGCAGAAAATAGAGAATCAGTGCAACGTAAATGGCAGCTGCCATTAACCAGACTTTTGGATCGACCAGAAAGCCTGCCACCACGGCAATCGCAGCAAGTACCAGCGCAATGGACGCAGTCACAATACCGCCCGGTGCCTGATAAGGACGTACCAGATTCGGCCGGGACAATTTCAGTTTGATATAAGACATCATCATCAAAACATAGGAAATGGTGGCACCAAAGACCGCCATCAGAATCAGCAGATCACCTTCACCTGAAAGGGACAGCAGGAAGCCAATAATCCCCGGAATAATGATGGCCAAATAAGGTGCATGATTGCTGTTGGTTAAGGACAATTTTTTCGGTAAATAACCGGCACGTGAGAGCGCAAAAATTTGACGGGAATAGGCATAGATAATCGAGAAGAAACTGGCAATCAGACCAGCGAGACCGACAAAATTCACGAAACTTGCCATCCAGGTATTGGCACCATAGACCGCCACCAAGGCATCCACCAGCGGTGCACCGGAATTTTTCAGCGTATCTGCACCTGCTGCGCCAGGACCGAGTAACAAAATACTTAGCGCAAAGAATGCCAGAATCAGCATGGAACCAATCAGGCCACGCGGCAAGGATTTAGCTGGCTCTTTGGCCTCCTCTGCTGCCAGCGGGACACCTTCAACTGCCAGAAAAAACCAGATCGCATAAGGCACTGCTGCCTAGATGCCCAGATAGCCCAATGGCAGGAAACTGCTTGCACCCGCCGCTTCCGTACTGACCGCAATATCAAACAGGTTTGCACTATTAAAATGAGGCAACATGCCAAAGATAAACACCATCAAGGCAACCGCAGCAATTGCGGTAATCACAAACATGATCTTGAGTGCTTCACCTGCACCTTTCAGATGCAAGCCCATAAAAACCAGATAGCTCACCAGATAAATGATCCAGCCGCCAATACCAAACAAGGCTTCGCAATAGGCACCAATGAAACAGGCAATTGCTGCCGGAGCAATGGCATATTCAATCAGGATGGCACTCCCGGTCAGATAGCCGCCAAAGGGACCAAAAGCAGTACGAGCAAAACTGTAACCCCCACCTGCAGTCGGCAGCATGGTCGACATTTCGGACATGGCCAGACACATACACAGATACATGAATGCCACCACAATGGTCGCAATAAACATGCCTCCCCACCCCCCCTGTGCCAAACCAAAATTCCAGCCAGCGAAGTCACCGGAAATCACATACGCGACCCCCAGACCGACGAGAAGCAGCCAACCTACGGCGCCTTTCTTGAGCTGGCGCAAGGCAAAATAATCTTCTTGTACTGCTGTTTCAGTCACACTGGTATCAATCACACTTTTTGACTCTGACATAGCAACCTCGTTGTTTTTATCGTTGTTCCGTGAAGATATGCATAAGCCATACCGGTTCCGCAGGCTTTAGTGAAGACAGTTGAGACGCTGCCTTTCAGCGATGAAATGCGTTATAATTATCCACCTTCTCATTTATACACCCGAGTTATATGGCGTATCGTCAACAAAGTGTATCGCTTGATCTTGATACTGACGTCACACATCAATGTACGCTGCACTACAGCCGTGATCAGCATCTGATTGGAATTATTGAATTTAGCAAGCCAAGCTTCCTGCTTCGCTGGCAGGATCTGGAATATTTCCGTCGTCGTACCGAAGAATTTTCCGTGATGCCTTTTCCGGACTGTGTGAATGCGATGATTATCGATATTCGAGATGTGACAGCATGGCTGGATAATGAAGTGCCGATTATTCCATGGCGTTTACTGGAAGAAGACTGTCCAGTGCGCCTGGTGGTGCCTGCAGACCGTATTGAGCACTATGCCGGATTTTTTGAACCGACCTGGCTCAGTCCCGATGTCGAAACCGCCATTCAGGAAATCCGTGAATCAATGGATATGTTTGTGCATTAAGCTTGAATCGAAAAAACCTCCGCAATGGGCAATGCTGTTTACTTAAGCATTTGAATCATTTTGGAATTCATTAGAGAATCCGATGTCAGGTTTGGCATCGGATTTTTTTATGGTATTTCAGCAGGATATTTTAGATCTTAACAATCTGTTTAAGCTCTCGAATCTGAGTACTTTTATTCACAATATCCCCGTTGAGTGGGTCAAGTCCACACTCAGGTTGAGCAGTCCCGCGACTATTCGCAGGCGGTGCTTGCCTGCGGATCAGGTACTTTGGCTGGTTCTTGGAATGGCGATTTTCCGTGATGTCCTCATCCATGAAGCAGCAAGAAGACTCAATATTTGCACTCAGTGGTTAGCCTCTTATGACTTGCTGACGCGCATTAGTCTAACCAATACACGTAAACATCTTGGTGCAGATTCTGTGGAGTGGCTATTTCACCAGACCGATCAGCACTGGGGACAAGAGCATTATCCGGCTGGGCTGTCGGAACTTAGACAGGGATAGGTAGTTTGTTTTAGAGAGGCCTACAAGGCTTCGGAGAGTCAAAATGTTAAAAAACCGTTATCCCTTAGATCACAATGCCGCTCCTGTTAAAGGAACCGCATTGCCTTCAAGCAGGGGGTTTTGCTCATAAATCCTTCAACCTTACCAGTAATTCTCGACCGCAATATTTCCTTCACCACGACGGTTCATGGTCAGGCCACGAGCTTTTAAGGCTTCTTTGGTATCATCGACCATATCCGGGTTACCACAAAGCATGACATGCGTCGTTTCCGGATTAAACGCGATACCTGCTGCCTTTTCCAGCTCACCATTGGCAATCAAAATCGGTAAACGGTCGTGTAAAGGTGCATCGGGTTCACGGGTAATAATCGGGATAAATTTAAAACCAGTATGTCCTTCGCCAAAGGTTTCAGCGATTTCCTGAATCCGGTCTACATAAGCGAGTTCTGCCCGGGTGCGTACACTATAAACCAGATTAATTTTTTCGTATTTGCTCCAGGTTTCAAAGTCTTGCAACATGCAAATAAACGGTGCCAGCCCCGTACCGGTACCCAGTAACCATAGATCTTTAGGCAAAGGCAATTGATAACGTGCCAGAGTCAGATAACCATAAGGAATTTTTTCCAGATGCAGCTCATCCCCGACTTTGAGGTGCTGTAAATTGGAGGTAAATTTACCTTCTGGAACGACAATCGAGAAAAACTCCAGAGTTTCATCAAAAGGAGAGGACACTACCGAATAGGCACGAACCACCAGTTCATCCCCCACTTGCAAACCAATACGCGCAAACTGCCCTGCGGTAAACTTAAAATGTGCCGGGCGTGTCATCGTAAAACTAAATAATGTATTGGTCCAACGGTGTACAGATAAAACTTTTTCTCGGGTAAATTTTTCAATTGACATGATTTCAACGTGGCATGAAAGACTGTGCTCATGGTAGCATGGCAACATAATTTATTAATATTTTTTAAATGTTAAGGCTCTACTCATGCGCATGACTTTACGCCAATTGGCTGTTTTTGTAGCAGTGGCACAAGAGGGTACCGTAACGAAGGCTAGCGATGCCGTCAAGCTTACACAAAGTGCGGCTAGTATGGCTTTAGCAGATCTGGAAGATGGTCTGGGTGCTCCACTATTTGACCGTCTAGGCAAACGTTTACAGCTGAATGACCTGGGGCGCTTTCTTCTCCCTCAAGCCCTGGAAATTTTAGGTCGTTGTGAATCTTTTGAACAAGTCGCTAAAGGTGAGCTTCAAAGTATCGATTTACGTTTAGGTGCAACCCTGACGATTTCAGATTACCTGATTCCTGACCTAATGGCCGATTTCTTGAAAATCAAGCCGCAAGCACATTTACAGCTTCAAGTCGGTAATACCCGTCAAATGATTGAAGCGGTGAATCAGTTCCAGCTGGATCTTGCCTTAATTGAAGGTTCATGTCATTTGCCACAGCTCCAATGTATCCATTGGCGTGATGATGAGCTGGCTGTGTGCTGTGCGCCAGACCACCCTCTTGCGCAATTGAACCGTGAACTAACCGCTGAAGATTTCAAATCTGTAGAATGGATTTTGCGTGAAGAAGGTTCAGGTACCCGTGAGGTGTTTGACAATGCCATCTTGAAAGATGTACCAGATGCCAATATCCGTCTAACACTCGGTCATAATGAAGCGATTTTAAAAATTGTAGCGGGCGGAATTGGTATGTCCTGCATTTCTAAACTTGCGATTGAGCCTTTACGTGAAAAAGGTCAACTGGTAATTCTGGATACACCATTCTGGTCGCTGACTCGTCCGCTGTTCATGCTGGTACATCGCCAGAAATATCAGGGTCCAGGTCTGAGAGCCTTTATGAATTTTTGTGAAAGCTAAAATATTAGAAGCACCTTCAGGTGCTTTTTTTAGGATTCATCAAAACTGACTTTCACATGGTATCCCATCGCCGTCACCATCCATTTTAGTATTTGGACAGTTACGAATGAAAAATAATGCTTCCTCATAAGAACCCATCTGACTACAGTGTTCTCGACCATCGCATTTAAATTGAGATACAGATGGCGAAGTCGTTTCTGAAGTTTTCGAATTAACTGGGTTACTTTGGCTTCTTAACTCAGCACCACGATTTTCCAGGTTCTTCCTGCCCTGCTCAGATAATCCTTGCATAGGTAGATCACCTTGCGCTGCTCGCTGTTCAGCGACAATTCGTTGCTGCTCTACCATCAGTCCTTCCAGCTTTTGCTGTTTTTGAACTTGGTAGCTTTGGTATTTGTTATAAACAAGAACAGCAAGAATCACCATAATCACCAGTCCTGATATTGTGATTATTTTTGATGTAGTTGATGATTTTTTCTTTTCATAACGTAGAGAAGCTCTGGTTTCACTATCTCCATGTAGATCATTGTTTTGTGTAACAGGAACTTCTTGCTTAATATCCAAGCGAATAATATGGTTTGCCTTAAACTTTCCATTATCTTCCACAATCAAAAACTTTAATTTTTCCCCCATTTTTGGCGGAATATTTTTATTGGGAAAGTCTTTGACATGGAAAAATAAATCTTTGGATTGCCCTTCGATCTGAATAAAACCAAAACCACGATCTTCGTTATAAGTTTTGATTTTCCCCTCTTGAAACATAATTCGCTCTTATCTTTAATATTTTTTATGATTGTAATCAAAAAGAGACTGAAAATCTTTTGTAAAATTCTCTAAAGTAGAAACATAAAAACTAGAAGTGCATCTTATGGCGGAAGAATAGATCCCTAGTTAAAAGTAAAAAAATAAAATTTCTGTTTTTATTTATACTTCGCCAAAAATCATAAAACCAACAGCTGATGCCAATGCCAGCCATAGGGTCGGACTAAAGAAAAGTGAATTACGTACAGGAACACCGACTGTGGGTGCCAAGGATTGCAAGGCGACGACTTCTGGCACAAATTCATCCTGCACTTTAATATCCAGACGTACCATGTTGTCTAATTTCATGCTGCCTTGTTGGGGAATGATTCTAAATTTAAGCCGCTCTCCAATTTGTGGTTCAATTTCAGGCGAAGGTAAATCCTGTAACTCGAAACTTAAATCTTGAGCTTCTCCTATCAACTCCAAAGTACCCATACCACGTTCGGAATCGTAAGTTTTAATTTTTCCATCCCTAAACATGACACTTTTCTCTATAGACTTCATTTAATTTATATTCTAAGCCCAAGGAAATGTTCAGCATTGTTGCTGTTCGGTGGATTTTTTATGTGTTATCTGTCTCTTTAAATATGTAAGCGGTGGTGCTATAAAAAAAGAGGCTCGAAAGCCTCTTTTTAAATGTGATTAAAAAAGATTAAGTATGAGAATAATCCATTAACCACGGAAGTTATTTAACAATGCCGATGTAATTGATTTATTGTGTGTTGCCACTTTGGTTTTTTTAGCTTTCTTTGAGTTGTCTTCGACACGTTCAATCTTAATCGCTTTGTACTTATCGCCATTTTCAACAACATTAAATTTTACGCGTTCATTACGTTTTGGCTCGCCTTCTGCCGCAGGGAAGTCTGAAATATGGAAGAATACATCTCCCTCAGCGCAGCCAATAAAACCGAAACCTTTGGCAGGGTCATACTGTTTGATTTTGCCCTGATACAATTCATCTTTCATGCTATTGTCCTATCCTGAAAATGCCCTGTCTACATTATATAAAAAAGAGGCTGTAGTAGCCCCTTTTTTCATCATATTCAAAAATTAGTCTTTTTGAACTGAACCAAAGATTTTATCGCCAGCATCGCCAAGACCTGGAACGATATAACCATTTTCATTTAAGCCATTATCGATAGAAGCAGTAAAAATCACCACATCCGGATGCGTAGCTTCTACACGCTTAATGCCTTCTGGTGCAGCAACCAGAACCATCACACGAATATCTTTACAGCCGCTGGCTTTCAGTACATCAATGGCAGCCACTAAAGAAGAACCAGTCGCCAACATTGGATCAATGATCATCGCGATACGGTTTTGTACGTCTGGAACCAGTTTTTTATAATAGGTACGTGCTTCCAGAGTTTCTTCATCACGCTCTAAACCAAGTACTGATACTTTTGCACTTGGAATCAGGTTCAAGAAACCGTCGAGCATACCAATACCGGCACGTAGAATTGGCACAACCGTGATTTTTTTACCCGCAATACGGTCAACTGTAACAGCACCATTCCAGCCATCAATGTCATGTTCAACCATTGGCAGGTCTTTAGTTGCTTCATAAGTTAGAAGCATGGTCACTTCTTGAGCTAACTCACGGAAATTCTTGGTACTGATATCTGCACGACGGAGTAAACCAAGCTTATGTCGAATGAGTGGATGACGGATTTCATGGATTGCCACGGGAGAACACCTAAAAGGTTAAAGATAAATTTCCGCTATTATAAAGGCTTTTATTGATTTGTATAAATAAAAAAGCCCCCAATCATGGAGGCTTTTTTGTAATAACGTCAATCTTTGCAGATATTAGTTAAAACCACTTTGAACCAAAGTGAAAATGAACTGTTGCAATTCAGGTGACATGGCAAAGAATGCATATTTAGACACTGCAATCACCGGATCTGGGTAGACACCGATCACAAGTACCGCAAGCGCAGCAAGAAGTACCATGATACCACCGACTTTTTGACCCCAATGATTCACCGCATCTAGACGTGGTGTTTCAGGTGGTGTCATGTAAAGCACAACCATCACACGTAGGTAGTAGTACAAACCGATACCAGAACCCAAGATAACCATCGCAGTCAGGAACCAGGCTTCGCCTGCAACCGCAGTTTTAATTACCAGGAACTTACCGATAAAGCCGGCAGTTAAAGGAATACCTGCAAGAGACAGCATCATTACGGTTAATACAGCAGTTAATACTGGACGGCGCCAGAACAAACCACGGTATTCAGCCAGACTACCCGCTTCATCCGTATTGTTATACGGACTAGACATTAGCGTAACAACACCGAACGCACCGATCGTCGTTAATACATAGGTAATCACATAAACGTTTACACTTTCAAAAGTTGCAAAACCTTGAACTTGTAAGAAATCCGTATTACGTGAACTTACGATGGCAACCAGCAAATAACCAAAGTGTGCAATTGAAGAGTATGCCAAGATACGTTTCAAGTTCACCTGGCGAACCGCCAGCAAGTTACCAGCAAGGATAGACAGAACCGCAATAATCGAAATGATTGTTACAAAGCTGTCTGCCAGAATTAAACCTGAAGACAACGCATAACGCACAAACAGACCAATCATGGCTACTTTCGCAACAGTCGCAAGGAAAGTCGCGATTGGCGCTGGTGCACCAGCGTATACGTCTGGTGTCCATTTATGGAATGGTGCAAGCGATAATTTAAATGCGACCGCAAATACAATTAATGCCAGACCAATCACGACAGCCGGTTGACTGAATACAGTAAACAGTTTGCCTGGTTCCGCAACGAAACTTAAAGTACCTGTATATGCATAAATATATGCCATACCCATGAGCAGCATTGCAGATGCAGTTGCTGAAAGCACCAGATATTTCACACCCGCTTCAAGCGATTGAGAACGTTGATGTGTATATGCCAACAAGCCGTATACAGGAATCGACATCAACTCAAGGCTGATAAAGAATGATGCATAGTGTGAGCTAGCTACCATTAGCATGGCACCCGCAACGGATGTCAGGATCAGGATATACAGCTCTTCACGGTTATCTTTATAGGTTTCGATATACGCGTGAGATAGCGTTGCACATGCAAGTGCAGCAACCAGGATCACAAACTGGTACAGCATCGTAAATGGATCTACGATGAACAGATTCATCACGTTGGCAGGTGCAAATACGCCCGCCAACAAAACGAAAATGATATAGAACGCAGCAAGGTTTAAACCAATCACCGTTGTGGTAGCCACTAGGTTATGGTTACGCTTGATTGCGGTCAGCAACATCACGACGATCGCAGTTAACGACACGACCATCACAGGCGCTAGAGGCATAAGCTCAGAAAAAGACATTGTGAAGTTCATGGCTTATTGGATCTCCACATTTTCAAGTTGAGTCGTTACTTGATCAGCAACTTCAACCACTTCTTGAACTGGAATGTAGCTATTCGCTAACCACGCCATGCTTGAGTTAGAAACGTCAAGGAAGCTTTGTGGATATAGACCAAGCCAAAGTAGACCAAACGCACAGATCAACAATAATGCGATTTCACGTGCATTTAGATCTTTTAATGGATTTGTATAGTGCTGCTGTTGTGCTTCATTTGGTACACCAAACAGGGCTTTGTGAATCAGGATCAAACCGTACAAACCCGCAAATACCAAGCTGATTGCCGCAAGAATGGTAAACGCCGGGAATTTCGCATAAGCACCCATCAGGATCAGGAACTCACCAATGAAGTTACCTAGACCTGGAATACCAACCAACGCCGCAACGAAGAACATCAGGAAGAATGCAAGATACGGGAATTGACCACGCATACCACCCATCAAACGCATATCACGCGTATGCACACGCTCATATACCTGACCACACATAATGAACAGTGCAGCAGATGAAATACCATGTGCCAACATCATGATCATCAGACCTTGGAAGGTCAGGATGTTACCTGCGTAGATCGCAAGTAAAACGAAGCCCATGTGTGAAATAGAGGTATAAGCCAACAGGCGTTTCATGTCGGTTTGCTGGAAAGCACACCAAGCACCGTAGAAAATACCGATTAAACCAAGAATGATTGCGAAGTCTGCAAACTGTGCAGACGCTGCCGGGAAGAACGGAATCACGAAACGTAATAAACCGTACGCCGCAGTCTTAATCAAGATACCTGCAAGATCGACAGAACCCGCTGTTGGTGCTTGCGCATGCGCATCTGGTAACCAGCCGTGTAATGGGAAAACTGGAAGTTTTACCGCAAAACCGATGAATAAACAGATCATGAATGCATAAGCCACCGCTGGCGCCTGAGCGTCAAGCGTATTCGCCACACCTAATAGATAGTTGTAGTCGAAACGGATTTCGCCAGTCATGGTATAGCCCACAGTCACCAGACCAAGGATACCAATCAGCATCACCAAACCGGCAACCTGCGTGTAAATGAAGAACTTGTTAGCTGCATAAACACGTGACTTGCCCTCTGCCCCTTTATGACCCCAAAGGGCAATCAGGAAGTAGATCGGCACCAGCATCATCTCCCAGAAGAAGAAGAACAGGAATAAGTCAATCGCCAGAAACACACCGATGACACCACCTAAAGACCATAAAAGGTTCAAGTGGAAGAAACCAACGTTCTTTTGAATCTCGCCCCATGAACAGCCTACTGCCAATACACCCAGGAGTGCAGTCAAGCCAACCATAAGAAGTGATAAACCATCCACTGCTAAGTGAATGTTAATGCCCAGGGTTTGAATCCAAGGCAATTTGAATTCGGCAGCCCACGAAGGTGTAGCACCGCCTAATTCATAGTTGTAAGTACCAGTCTGCCAAAGGACTATGGTCAAGACCAAGGTCACCAGCATACCGATCAGCGCGATATAACGCGGCAAGTGTTGGTCGAGTTTATCGACCAACCAGCATATGAAACCTGCAATGAACGGAATGAGGATCAGAGCCGGCAAAATAATATTGTTTGGAGCTTCCATTTTATTTCCCCACGACCTGAATCACGATCAAGATCATCAGTAGGACAACGACACCGAGCCCCATACTAGATGCATATTCACGCAGTGAACCGGTTTGACGTGAACTTGTAAAGCTGTGACCACCTTTAACAAGTGCAGGAAGTACCAGCCATAGGCCATCAATTGGATCACGACCAAAGATCTTCGCGAACATTAAATATGGCTTCACGAAAATGAGGTCATACAGCGTATCGAAACCTAATGCGTTACGGCAGATGTTGACCAGGCCAGCACCTACAGAAGTGGCTGCAAAACGTTTGACTGCATTGTAAGCAAAAGCGAACAGCACGACACCGACTGCAAGACCTGTTAAAGCAACAGCGATTGCGATGTATTCAGCACCATGTGCACCTGCTTCAAGCGCTTCAGGAATAATGAAGGCTGGAATTTGGGCTGCATCCAGAATGCTCATTACCGGTGCTTTCAGGACGATCGCCAGACCTGTTGAAAGTACAGCAAGAATTGCCAGTGGCGCCCAGTAAGTTGCACCTTGGATTTCATGATAAGGTGTGTTTTCTTTGCCAAAGAATACAACCCAAATTAAACGGAATGTATAAATAGAGGTTAAGAATGCACCTGCAACACCGACCCAGTACAGTGTGTTATATACTGGCAAACCAGCAATATGACTTTGCGTCCAGACTGCAGCAAGAATCGCATCTTTTGAGAAGAAACCAATCGTCAGGAATGGAATCGCTGCCAATGCACCGCCACCAATCGCGAAACATGCAAACAGGAATTTGTTCTTGTAGAACAGACCGCCCATCTTGAAGATGTTTTGTTCGTGATGGTAAGCCAGAATCACCGCACCAGACGACAAGAACAATAATGCCTTGAAGAATGCGTGAGTCAGCATATGGAACAGACCTGCCTGGTATGCTTCAGCACCTACCGCCATAAACATATAACCGAGCTGACTCATGGTTGAGTATGCCAGAATACGTTTGATGTCGGTTTGAACCAGTGCAGCAAAACCAGCCACAAGCAAGGTCACCGCACCTGTGATCGAAATAAATACCATCACTTCTGGTGCAAGTTCAAAGACTGCGAATAGACGGCAGCACAGGTAAACACCCGCTGTTACCATCGTTGCAGCATGGATCAATGCAGAAACAGGTGTTGGACCTGCCATCGCATCGGCTAACCATGTTTGTAACGGGATCTGTGCAGATTTACCCGCCGCACCCAAGAACAATAACAATGCTGTCCAGATAGTCAAAGATGAACTTTGGGTCATTACAGTCGCTGCATTTTCAACGATGTACTGAATGTTCAAGGTACCGAATTGCTGGAAGATCAGGAACATGGCAATCAGCAAGAATACGTCACCGATACGGGTCACGGTAAATGCCTTGATTGCCGCCAGACCGTTTGCAGGGTTCTGGTAGTAATAACCGATCAGCAGGTATGAACACAGACCTACGCCTTCCCAGCCCAGGAACAATAAGGCCAGGTTATCGCCCAATACCAGCAACAACATGCTCGCAACGAACAGGTTGAAGTAAGAGAAGAAACGTGCGAAGTCTTCTTCACCGCGCATGTACCATGATGCAAAGATGTGAATCAAGAAACCCACACCTGTCACCATGCCCAGCATCAATAAAGACAAGCCATCCAGCTGTAAGCTGATGCCCGGAGCAAAACCGCCAACACTGAACCAGGTCCAAAGATGTTGCACAACTGCAGTTGAACCATTATTCACAAAGTCCATCCCTGCAATCAGTGCGAACAGTGCAGATAAACCGACTGCACCGACACCAATAATGGCTGCAACAGATTCCGGGAGCTTGTTGCGCCCCGCCGCTAACAGGACAAAACCAATGAGCGGAAATAAAATTGTTAGATATAAATAACTCATCCGCGCATCTCACTAGCAGCATCCACATCCAGGTGATGGAAGCGATGATAGAACTGAAGGACGATCGCAAGACCAATACAAGCCTCTGCCGCAGCAAGCGTCAGGATCAGGATAAACATGATCTGACCATCTGGCTGTGCCCATGCACTGCCCGCCAGGACGAACGCTAAAGCAGCAGCGTTCATCATGATTTCAAGGCTCATTAAAATAAATAGTAGGTTGCGTCGCACCATTACACCGTAAAAACCCAGTGCAAAGAGAATAGATGCAACGATCAAACCATGCTCTAAAGGGATGTTGCCCATTATTCTTTTTCCTCTTCTGCATCTGGTTCACGTTTACCCAAATGGAATGCAGCTACCAAGGCAGCAAGCAATAACATCGCGGCAACTTCAACCAACAACAAGTATTGCGTAAAGAGTGCTTGACCCACTGCTTTCGGGCCCACCATTTCTGTACCCATTACCAGTGAAGCTTGTGTGTAATCAGAGTTTAATACCCATACCAGCAC
The DNA here is from genome assembly GCF_019048525.1 of Acinetobacter lwoffii. Lineage (NCBI taxonomy): Bacteria > Pseudomonadati > Pseudomonadota > Gammaproteobacteria > Moraxellales > Moraxellaceae > Acinetobacter > Acinetobacter lwoffii. The sequence continues at coordinate 74,396 of NZ_CP077369.1, forward strand.
CAAACCGATCAGGAAGCTCATCAACGCCGGATAAGCCCAAGCCGATGAAGTCAACCATTTTCGTTCTTGTTCAACGGTCTGCTCACCTAGGTTCAGCATCATTACCACGAACACGAACAACACCATGATCGCGCCCGCATAAACGATCACTTCCAGCGCACCAGCGAATGGCGCACCGACGATCAGGAACATGCCTGCGACTGCAAGCAATGACACGATCAGGCTTAATAAAGCATGTACCGGATTCGCGTTAGTGACCACGCGAACCGTAGAGACAATGGCCACGAGGGCCATTAAATAAAATGGCCACATCATGGTAATAGACTCCGTACATCAACAGGTGCACTTTCACGCTGTGCTTGACCTTTGTCCTTGCCTGCAACTGCCATACCGGTTACACGGTAGAAGTTATAGTCAGGATATTTACCAGGACCAGAAATCAGCAGGTGTTCTTTTTCATAGACCAAGTCCTGACGAACATATTCGCCAAGCTCGAAGTCCGGGGTCATCTGAATCGCAGTGGTTGGACACGCTTCTTCACACATACCGCAGAAAATACAACGCGAGAAGTTGATACGGAAAAATTCCGGATACCAGCGACCATCTTCACGTTCTGCTTTTTGTAGTGAAATACAGCCTACCGGACAGGCAACCGCACACAGGTTACATGCCACACAGCGTTCTTCGCCATCAGGGTCGCGCGTCAATACGATACGACCACGGAAGCGTGGTGGCACGATTTCTTCGGCCGGCACTTCCGGATATAAAATGGTGTCACGTTTACGTGTTGCGTGGCTGAACACCATCCACAACGAACGAACGATTGACCCGAATCCAGCTAGAAATTTAAACATTTTGTTCTCCCTGCTGTCTTAGGCCTGATTCATCAGAATCACAGCACCAGTTACCAAAAGGTTAACCAACGCCAATGGCAAGCAAATTTTCCAACCAAAGTTCATCACCTGGTCATAACGTGGACGCATTAATGAACCACGCGCCAGTACAAACATCATTACAAAGAATGCTGTTTTGATAATGAACCAGAATGCTGCTGGAAGGAACGGAATATCAAGGTTGAATGGCGCAAGCCAGCCACCGAAGAATAACGTCACGATCAATGCAGAGATCAGTACCACGTTGACGTATTCCGCAACGAAGAACATCCCCCACTTCATACCGCCGTATTCAACATGGTAACCTTCTGCCAGTTCCTGTTCTGCTTCTGGTTGGTCAAATGGATGACGATGCGTTACCGCAACACCCGCAACCACGAAGATCAAGAAACCCAGGAACTGGGGAATTACAAACCAAACATCTTTTTGCGCTTCAACGATTTCACGCATGTTGAATGAGCCGGCAATTGCCACCACACCCATCAACGAGATACCCAAGAACACTTCATAAGAAATGGTCTGAGCCGCAGAACGTAAACCGCCCAGTAAGGCATATTTGTTGTTTGATGACCAGCCACCGAACAGGACTGCATAAACTGCAATACCCGCCATTGCCATAAAGAACAACAGGCCGATGTTCATGTCTGCTACACCTAAATAAGGTGATACAGGAATAACCATGAACGACAGCACCGCAGTTGCCATCGCAACTGCTGGCGCCATACGGAACGTCAATTTGTCAGCAAACTTAGGTGTCCAGTCTTCCTTGAACATGATTTTCAGCATGTCGGCAACAATCTGGAACATACCGCCCGGACCAACACGGTTCGGACCATAACGGTCTTGCCACAAGCCGAGTAAACGACGTTCAATAAAAGACATCAACGCAGCGATCAGTACTACAACCAGCAAGATCACAATCGCTTGAATGACTGAATAGGCAATTGGCCAGTTTTCAGCCCACAACGGCGTTTGACGGATTAATTCTTGTTCCATGAATTACACTCCTACCGCGACTGAAACAGGCTCTGCAAGAGATACCGTCGGTGCCAGACCGATTGGGTAGCCAATATAACCTGTCGGTAAATATTCAATCACTTGAACTGGAAGAACGATTGACGTCTCACCTGCTTTCACCGTGATTGTCTGACCATCTTGAACATTCAGGCGCGCTGCATCCTGCTCACCCACTGCAAATACCGCCTCAGGAATACGTGTTTCCATCGCTGGTGTTTTTACCGTGAATTCACCTGAACCAAAGATATGGTGCATCGGTACTAAACGGAAGCTTTCAGCATTGACCAAGACAGGTGCCGGTGCCACGAAGGTACGTGCTGGACGTTTTGCCAAACGGTCGAATAAACGAACGCCTGAATCACCACCTTTCAATGAACCCCCTACAGTTTCCTGGAACTTGTTCCAGGCTTGTGGCGAGTTCCAGCCAGCAGACCATGCAAATGGAACCAGTGGAGATGGAGTTTCATTGCCCACATAACCTTCCATAGAGAACGTTAATGCAGAGTCTTGATCTGTAGGCTGTTTTGGCTCATGGACAGACAATGGCGCACGCATCGAAGTACGACCTGAGTAACGACGTGGTTCACGTGCTACTTTCAAGCCATGAACACGGAAGCCCGCATCAGGTGCAACATCCAGAATGCCTTCAAGCGCAGGGACATTTTTCGCCACTGACTCGATTACGTCATCCAGTAAAGTCCAAGAAATCGCTTTGCCTTTTACGCCCGTTTCCAAAGCGTGTAACCAGCGCCAAGATTCCTTGATCGCCAATTCAGGATTGTAGTAGCTTGGGTCATACACCTGGTAGAAACGTTGTGCACGGCCTTCTTGCGATACAACCGTACCATCACCTTCCGCAAACGAAGCGGCAGAAAGCACGATATCGGCTTTTTTCACTGTTTCAGTTTCAGAGTGATCCAGTACGATCACATCTTTACCTGCAAGTGCAGCATCGACCTGTGCAGCAGGAAGACGACGGTAAAGGTCGTTTTCAACCACAATTACAGTATCGTAATCTTGTGCAAATGCTTGCTCTAGGCTTTGACCACCAAAGATTGCTATACCCATCGAGTTCACTTCAGGAACCGTCAAAGTCAGACCTGCATTACCCAGATTCTGTGCAACTTGTGCAGCAGCTTCCATAATGGCAGGATCTTGCAAGCTTGTACCCGAGATAATCAGTGGTTTCTTCGCAGCTTTTAAAGTGTCCGCAATGGTTTGTGCAAATGCTTTGGCATCGTCATCTAAACCAAGAATCGTTTCACCAGCAACTGCTGCAGCAACCGCAAAACCTAAACGCGCGATGTCGTTTGGAGAAGCAACCACTTCGCCTTCAGCAACATCAGACAAACGGGTTTGTGTTGCAGCCAGGATGTAAATCGCAGATTTTGCATCTTGGGCAATACGTTGTACCGGCTCAGCTAACCATTCTTGCGTACGGCGCTCTGCCGCCATCTCTTTGCCTTTATTTTTCGCAGCCTGGCGAACAGATAAAGCCATACGTGGCGCAGTTTGTGTGAGGTCTTCACCCAAAATTAACACAGCATCGTAGCTTTCAATTTCACGCATGTTCGGGTTGTAAACACCCTCGGTTTGCATGATAGAAGCTGCCAACTCAACCAGATTCTGTTCTTTTTGAGATAGACCTGTTGAGAAGTTCTCTTGACCCACCAACTCACGAAGTGCGAAGTTCGACTCAAGTGATGCACGCGATGAACCAATACCCAATACTTTTTTGCCCTGGATATTTGCAATGACCGTGTCTAGTGCTGCATCCACTGAAACAGTTTCAACAGTTGCACCTTGACGGAATTGTGGTTGACGCGGACGGTCTTCACGGTTCACATAACCTGTACCGAAACGGCCTTTGTCGCATAAGAAGTACTGGTTGACTTCACCGTTATAACGGTTTTCTACGCGGCGAAGTTCGCCATAACGTTCACCCGGAGAGATATTACAACCTGAAGAACAGCCTTGGCATACGCTTGGCGCATACTGCATGTCCCATTTACGGTTGTAGCGAGCCGAATGAGTTTTGTCGGTGAATACACCTGTTGGACATACTTCAGTCAGGTTACCCGAGAATTCAGACTCTAAAGTGCCTGATTCCGGACGACCGAAGTATACACGTGATGCGTTGGCATACACGCCGAAGTCCGTACCACCTGCGTAGTCTTTGTAATAACGCACACAACGGTAACACGCGATACAACGGTTCATTTCGTGGGAAATGAATGAGCCAAGCTCCTGGTTGTAATGGGTACGTTTGGTGAAACGGTAGCGACGACGGTCATGCTGCGTCATTACAGTCATATCTTGTAAATGACAGTGACCACCTTCTTCACAGACTGGACAGTCGTGCGGGTGGTTGGTCATCAAGAATTCAACAATCGAAGCACGGAAATCTTTGGCTTCTTTGTCTTCAATCGAGATGTAGGTATTGTCAGATGCAGGCGTCATACATGACATGACCAAACGGCCACGCGTATCTTCTGGATTCGCGTACTGGGTCACGGCACATTGACGGCAAGAGCCGACAGAACCTAAGGATGGATGCCAACAAAAGTATGGGATATCAATGCCAAGACTCAAACATGCTTGTAGCAAGTTTTCCGAGCCGTTGACTTCATACGATTTGCCATCGACATGAATTGTAGCCATAGTCGAATTCCTTAAGCTTGTTCTACGTTGCTGGTTTGAGCGGCGGCATTCACAACCTTCGCTTCAAATTCGCCACGGAAATATTTGAGTGCGCCCATAAGCGGCTCCATTGCACCCGGTGCGTGGGCACAGAAAGTTTTACCAATCCAAAGCTTACGAGTCAGTTCTTGTAAGTGATCGATATCTTCTTTCTTACCTGTGCCATCTTCCAGTGCTTTCAGCGCTTTCACAGCCCAAGGTAAGCCATCACGGCAAGGCGTACAGAAACCACATGATTCGCGTGCAAAGAATTCTTCGAGGTTACGTGTCGCTGAAACCATACATTGGGTTTCATCTACCACCATCAATAAGCAAGTTCCTAAACGCGAACCTGCTTTCATGATGCTTTCCGCATCCATAGGAAGATCAATATGCTCGGCAGCCAGGAAGTCAGTCGATGCACCACCCGGTAACCATGCTTTCAGTTTTAAGCCGTCACGCATACCACCAGCATGGTCTTCAATCACTTCACGTGCTGTCGTACCAAATGGAAGCTCCCATAGACCCGGGAATTTCACTTTACCTGATGCACCATAAATCTTGGTGCCTGGATCTTTCGACTTACCCGCAGACAAGTTGATATACCATTCAGGACCACGCAGCATGATGGCTGGTAAGTTGTTGTAGGTCTCTACGTTGTTGACAATCGTAGGACGACCCCAAGCACCTGCAACTTGCGGGAATGGCGGTTTAGTACGCGGGTTGGCACGGCGACCTTCTAGCGAGTTAATCAATGCAGTTTCTTCACCGCAGATATAACGACCCGCACCAGTATGCACGTGTAACTCGAAGTTCCAGCCTGTACCAAGGATATTATCCCCTAAGTAACCTTTGGCACGAACTTGCTCAAGTGCTTCATTTAAGTACTGAGCAGCTTCGATGTACTCGCCACGGATAAAGATATAACCATGTGTTGCTTCAAGCGTATAACCCGCAATCAGCATCCCTTCGATCAATTGATGCGGAAGATCTTCCATCAACAAACGGTCTTTAAAGGTACCTGGTTCCATCTCATCGGCATTACAAATCAGGTAACGTGGACCTGAGTTGTCGTTTGGCGCCATGAGTGACCATTTGATGCCTGCCGGGAAGCCTGCACCACCACGACCTTTAACAGTCGCTGCCTTAACCACTTCCAATACATCTTTAGGCGACATGGTCAGTGCTTTTTTAAAGCCTGCATAACCTTCCAGCGCTTCGTAATCATCTGCATTACGTACGTTGGCTTGTTTGCTTAAACGCCATGTTAATGGATGCGTTTCCGGGTTACCGTCGCCATAAATTGGTTTTGGTTCAGTATTCATACATACTTCTCCAACAGCTGTTTCACCGAAGTCACTTCAACCAGACCGTGCGTGTCTTCATCAATCATTAAGGTTGGACCTTTGTCACAGTTGCCCAGACAGCAAATTGGCAGCAAAGTGAAACGACCATCTGCAGTCGTTTGACCAAACTGAATGCCTAATTCGCGCTGGAATGCTTCTGCCAAAGTTTCCGCACCCATCAAGAAACACGCAATCGAATCACATAACAGAATTACGTGACGACCGACCGGCTGACGGTAAATACGGTTATAGAACGTTGCCACACCTTCAAGGTCTGCAACGCTCATGCTCAGCATTTGTGCGATGGCATTCATTTGCGCATCATCTACCCAGCCATTACGGCGTTGTACACACTTCAGCGCATCTAGACACGCTGCACGTGGGTATGGGTAGTGCCCCATGTGATGTTCGATATCGTGAATTTCGTCCGCAGTCAAAATCCCTTCAACATTCACACGTGGCTTTTTATCAGTCAAAATCATCATAATGCGATTACCCCTTAGCGATCCACGTCAGCCATTACGACGTCAATGGTCGCTAAATAAATGATTAAGTCAGACATAAGGCTGCCGTTAATCACAGAAGGCATTTGCTGTAAATGCGTGAAGGTTGGTGTACGGATACGGGTACGGTAACTCATGGTTGACTTGTCTGAAGTCAAGTAGTAGTTCGACGCGCCTTTCACCACTTCCGCCATCACAGATGCTTCACCCGCCGGCATTACAGGACCCCAAGATACGCTCAGGAAGTGCGTAATCAAGGTTTCAATATCTTGTAATGTCTTGTCTTTTGGTGGTGGAACAGCCAGTGGATGGTCTGCTTTGTACGCACCAGACGGCATATTATCTAAACATTGTTTGATAATTTTCAGTGATTCTTCGATTTCACGGTAGTGAACGATGACACGTGCATAGGCATCGCCTTCGTACTCAACCGGCACTTCGAAGTCATAATTTTCATAACCGCTATATGGGCGGTATTTACGTACGTCAAAGTCGATACCTGTAGCGCGTAGACCTGTACCTGTTACACCCCAAGCCAATGCAGATTTTGCATCGTATTGCGCAACATTACGGGTACGACCCACAAATACTGAGTTTTTCAGCGCTGCAGTATGATATTCCTTCAAACGTTTCGGCATCCAGTCCAAAATTTCACGGATCAGGTGCTGCCAGTTGTTTGGAAGGTCATGTGCGGTACCACCGATACGGAACCATGCCGGATGCATACGATAACCGGTGATCGCTTCAATCGCGTCATAGATTTTCTGACGGTCAGCAAACATGTAGAAGACTGGCGTCATACCGCCGGCATCTTGAATTGCAGTACCGATAAACAGCAAGTGGTTATTGATACGGAACAGTTCAGACATCATCACGCGGATACATTGCGCACGGTCAGGTACAGTAATACCGGCCATTTGCTCTACGCCAAGCACGTAAGGCATGTTTTGCGCACAACCACCGAGGTAGTCAACACGGTCTGTATACGGAATGAATGAATGCCAGGTTTGACGTTCAGCCATCTTTTCCACACCACGGTGGTGATAACCGATATCAGGTACACAGTCTTTCACTTCTTCACCGTCCAGCTGCAAGATCACACGGAACGCACCGTGCGCAGATGGATGGTTCGGACCCAAGTTCAGGAACATGAAGTCTTCATCGGCATTGCCGCGCTTCATACCCCAATCTTCAGGGACGAAGCGAAGATGTTCCTGTTCGTAGTCCTGTTTGGCTTTATCTTGCAAATACGGCGTATATTCAGTCGCACGTGCAGAATATTCTTTACGTAGCGGATGACCTTCCCAATAGGTTGGCAACAAGATACGACGGAGCATTGGATGCCCTTCGAAATTGATCCCGAACATATCGTAAGCTTCACGTTCGTACCAGTTGGCATTTGGCCAAATATTGGTTGCCGTCGGAAGATTCAAATCGCTTTCTGCTAAGGCAACTTTAATACGAATGTCAGTATTACGCTCGAGCGACAACAAGTGATAGAACACGGTGAAGTCAGACGCAGGTAAACCGTCGCGGTGCGTACGCAGACGCTCATCTACCGCTGACAAGTCGAACAACATCACGTAAGGACGTGACACTGTACGCAAGAACATTAAAACTTCTTGTACACGTGCGCGCTCAACCCAGACTGTCGGGAAATCCTCGAAAGTCGTTTGCACAAAGAAGTTCTCACCAAATTTGGTTTTGAGTTCTTCAATGATGGCAAATGCTGGGCGTGAATCAACAGGCGTTGATTCTGGCATAGCAATGTCAGTTTCAGCCATTGGCTTGGCTTCCTATTTAATACAAATTCAGTCAATCTAAACGATAATTACACCCATAGCGGGTGCACAACAAAACAACCTGTCGTTTAAATTATTTAATTTCATCCATTGAGCGCAGATTTTTCACAGCAACACGCTGGTCTTTCTTACGGTCACGTTCCGGCATCATCTTTGGCTTATACACTGGCTTAAGATCATCACCGATCACCGCAGAAAGCGGACGACGCTCTAGTTGAATCTGGTCTTGCAACAGCATCAATGCCTGAATCAAAGCTTCAGGACGTGGTGGGCAACCTGGAATATACACATCGACCGGGATGATTTTATCCACACCTTGTACGACTGAATAAATATCGTACATACCACCTGAGTTGGCACATGCACCCATTGAAATGACCCATTTTGGTTCAAGCATCTGTTCGTACAGACGCTGAATTACTGGCGCCATTTTTACGAAGCAAGTACCCGCTACAATCATTAAGTCCGCCTGACGCGGTGAAGCACGGATAACCTCGGCACCAAAACGTGACAAGTCATGCACGCCGGTCAAGGTCGTTGCATATTCTACGTAGCAGCAAGATGTACCAAAGTTAAATGGCCAAACTGAGTTTTTACGACCCCAGTTGACTGCTGTATGTACCACATCCTCTAAGCGAGTCATGAATACATTTTTATTCACTTCTTCTTCTAGCAACGGATCTTCTACAACAATACGTTCCTGAAGTGGATATTGGTCAGCATTCGGATTCGCACGGGTTAATGTATATTTCATCCCGTCTTACTCCTTATCAGATAATTGAGTTTGTGACTTTTTCACAAAACCAGATGATTGAGCCGGGATTTGACCCGTTGGATCCATCACCAATTCTTCAATCGAGTTGAAGCGCGTAATTTCTGCAAGATCCATATTTGGCGAACCAATCTTAGCTTTAATTCCTGCTGCCTTACGTCTGTCTGAAGGTGCCCAATTGAGTGCGCCTGTCGATAATTCGTAAATCAAACCAACAAGTAAAACTATGATAAAGATAGCTGCAGTTGCAAAACCAATCCAACCTACCTCACGAACAGAAACTGCCCATGCATATAGATAAAGTGCTTCTAAATCAAACACCACAAAGAAAATTGCAACTAAATAGAACTTTGCAGACAAGCGGATACGAGCTCCACCTGCGCTAACTACACCTGACTCAAACTGCTCCTGCTTGGCACGGCCCCATGATTTACCCCCGAGGAGTAATGGGACAGTCAGCATAAAGACGCATAAAAATGTAACGCCGATCACGAAGGCAATAATTGCCCATTCGTATGGAGTAATAGCACTCATGCGGGGATAACTCCTGGCAGGCCTATTTGTTAACAAAGAATGTATGTATTGGCCTTCAAATACACCAAACACAAAATTAATCCCGCCAATTGTACCTGATTTTGGATTTCACTTGCTAGTTTATAAGCCTTAGTCTTTGGGATGATTTTTTAGACATTTCAGCATTTAATTTGACTTTAATCATTCAGAATTCGTTTTAATCGTTTTCCCAAATTAAATTTTAATTATCTATTAATTTTTCTATAAATAGCGCTGCCAGAAAATAGGCTGATCGATGAGCTGCTTTTCTCGCCCACCCATTTAGATATAGTCTTTTTCACTATTGAATCCAAGTTAAATCGGATAAAAACTTATTTTAACAACTATTTTTTCTTTCAAACCAATTGATTTAACTTGATATTTAATGTGATTTTTTATATTTAACGGTTGCTTTACCCCCTGCAGCTACTTGGTAATCTTGGATTGGCAATTGTGTCTTTTTGCAACATGCTCAACGGACTGATTCAGAATATGTTATTTCTATTTCTAAACCACATCATGACATTAATAAAGTAACAATAAGGAGTCCTTGCATGTCTCTACGCTTTTCCCATCGACCTAATTATTTTTTATTTGCTCAATTACTGGTTCGCCATATAGAAAATTACATCCAGAAAAATCCCAACATAAGCCAGGCAGCTTTTGACTTACGTGACATCCATGCACTTTTTCAAGAGGACCATGCTTCTTCCAGCATCAATCTGGATGGCATTATGAATATCGCTGACGAATATAAAGTCGAAACATTATCAGGCGACCAAAAACTGATTCAGCGTTATAACGTCGATGCGAAAAATACCAAACTGGTGATCGACTTTAACTCTGAAGCGCTACAAAGCTTAAAAGAGGGTAAATCACTCATTGAACCTGATGCGACCATTCAGGAATAAAAATCGCTCCTAATAAAAAACGATGCCGATGCATCGTTTTTTATGACTAAAATCATTTATACAATATCAAGCTAAATGATCACTCGCTTCCTCAGGCTTTTTTTCTAGCATCTTGCGCTTACTCTTCTTGACATAACGCTGTGCCGGCCAGGTCATGGTAAAACGCGCGCCACCCAGCGTCGGACTTTGATCCACCTGAATCGTACCACCAAACCAGTACGCAATCCGGCTGACAATCGACAAACCTAAACCATAACCACCCGAAGCACGGGTACGGCTATCATCCAGTCGGGCAAAGGCTTCAAAAATGCGGGCACGATCTATTTCCGGAATCCCCGGCCCGTCATCTTCAACGCAAACATAGGCTTGACCATCCTGATCCAGACCGCCGCTAATCAAGATTTTATTATCGCAATAACGTACAGCATTGCCGACCAGATTCTGAATTACACGATGCAGGTAGCGACGCTCTGCCTCAACCACCACATCAGGCATTGAATGTAGCTCAATGATTTTCTGGGTTTTTAATGCTTCAGTTTCCAGAGCTACCTGATTCAGCACTTCAAACAGATTGACCTTTTCAAACTCGATCGAAGGCATGCCCTGTTCTAGCTTGGCATAGGTCATGATCTCGTCAATCAGGGTATTCAGCGCCTCAATATCTTTATCAATCTGTTCGACCTGTTGCAGACGATAATCGTAATCATCTTCATCTACCATCATTTCCACACCAAAACGAATCCGCGCCACTGGTGTACGAAGTTCATGCGACACCGCACGCATCAATTCACGTTGGGCTTCAATCAGGCGCTGAATATGATCAGACATATTGTTAAAGCTAGAGGCCAGCGTTGCCATTTCGTCACTTCCTTCTACAGGAAGACGCAATGACATATTACCGGTTTTCATTTTGTTTAAGGCATAGCTGACTTCACGCAACTTGCGCTGCATTGGCACCAGCAAACCATACACCCCCAGACTCAGCACAAACAGGCTCAATAAGGTAATACCAGTCGCTAACTGGAATGGCATCCAGTTAAACAATGGCACCGGTCCCATCACCAAGACTTGTGAGGTCGAACCTGGAATTGGCGAAATAATTGAAATGGTGATGCCACGGATTGAGGCACTATCCCGATACAGGATAATACTGTGATCAAGACGCAAGCGCCCGATCTGCTCGGAATCTAAAGGTAGATTCTGGACGTTTTCGATGGAAACCGGATAAGAAAAATAATCCTGAATACGAGCCAGGTATTCTTTTTCCTGACCTGGATAGAAGACCAGATAATCCAGGATAAAGACTGGTAAGGCCTTCATCTGGCGCTCAGTAATGCTGTCGGCCTTAATATAAAGGTAATGACCCGGGTCATCGCGCAGCCCCACCACAATATAGGCAATACCCGATTCGGCGTCCCAACGCACCACAGCCTTACGTTCGGCAATACGGCGTCCTTCAGCACGGGTAATGTCGACCTTGCTGGCTTCTACATAGTGAATGGGCAATTCCAGCAAATCGGAGGCATCAGAAACCCAATCCATTTTTTGCTGGAGATTTGGCTGGCGTGCAACCCCTTCACTGATGATATATGCCATACCATCAGTCAGGGATTCGCGATATTCTTGCGCACGCTGATAGTTGATAATCTGTACCAACAGATAGCCGAACACCGCCACCAAGACGACAAGGATGACGAGTCCTGCGTATATACGCAAAAATATACTGTGTTTAAACACCTATAATTTATCCTGCTTGTTCAAGCAACAAACCACATTTGCTTAAAGACCATTGGTCTCTTTAACAAAAAGATAACCCTTACTACGTACTGTTTTAATACGCTTCGGATTTTCTGGATCGTCACCGATTTTTGGACGGATACGAGAAATACGCACATCAATTGAACGGTCTTGGCCGTCATATTCAATGCCGCGTAGACGCTCAAAGATATCTTCACGTGACAGGATGCGGCCCGCATTTGAAGCCAGCAGCCACAACAGGTCATATTCTGCACTGGTAAAGTCAACCAGCTCACCATTTAAGGTCACTGAACGACCACCATTGTCGATCACCAGGTCATCAAATTCGATGCGCTGAGCCACTTCATCTTCAGGCACTTTGTCAGTACGGCGTAATAAAGCACGAATACGAGCCAATAGGACACGTGGCTGAACCGGTTTAGCGACATAGTCGTCCGCACCCATTTCCAGACCTAAGACCTGATCCATATCTTCAGTACGTGCAGTCAGCATTAAAATCGGTTGATGATAATGTGGACGAACTTCACGACAGATGGTCAAACCATCAGCACCTGGCAACATGACATCTAGAACCACCATGTCTGGTTGCTCAGCAATAATACGACGAATAGCACGGTTGCCATCCGGCTCTACCCCAACCTCAAGTCCGTTACGAATGAGGTATTCTTGCGTTAAACGAGCAAGACGCTCGTCATCTTCAACAATTAAAATTTTGGGTAACTTTTCTTCTTGGCTCATGTATTGCCCCTTATTTGGTGGATCTACGCTATAGGCGTATCCTTTTGAAATCCAATAGATACGTTTTTAATATGCTTGCAATATACACACGTTTACATTGTAAACAAGATAGCGTTCACCAAACTGATACATCAAAATAGCATTTTGTAATATTTTATCGGGCACTTTTTGGACAATTATGCTTGAAACAGTGGCTTAGATCTGATTTTCGATTTACACAACTCTCACATGGACAAAATATGACTGCTTGATTCAGCAGTTTTTAGTTATCCACAGTGTTATCTATAAGCAGTTTCTTTGGACTTTGTTATGCTATGCCTTGCCTGATAAGGCTTATACAAAAATCAATAAAAATAGCGATATTTTTGCAATGATTAAAGCACAACTTAAGAAAAATATTTAGCTAAATGTCAATATTGATCTACCCTAAATTTTCCCGTATCTTGTGTTCAATTAATTTTAAAACCACTAGGTCTTGTGTTTATTCCTCAAATACTGTGGCATAGAATTTGCCCAGTTCAAACGGTCCATAAACATAAAAATAGATGACAATGGAGCTATGCTAAATGAGCGTAATCACTTCAACTCCTGGTCAACTTCAGGTGATTAAACGCACCGGTGATGTTGCCGCTTTTGATGCAGAAAAAATTTCTGTCGCAATTGGTAAAGCGTTTTTGGCGGTTGAAGGCCAACAAAGCGCTGACTCGAGCCGGATCCATGATCGTATCGAGCAACTGACGGAAATGGTATTAAATACCTTTAAACGTCGTTTACCTTCTGGCGGAACGATTCATATTGAAGAAATTCAAGACCAAGTTGAACTTGCGCTAATGCGTACGGGCGAACAGAAAGTTGCACGCTCTTATGTCATTTACCGTGAACAACGTTCTGAAGCACGTAAACAGTTAGGTGCTCATCATCACCCCACCCTGCAAATTACTGATGCTGAAGGCAAACTTAAGCCACTGGATTTAAGTGCTTTAACTGCGCATGTTACTAAAGCAGCAGAAGGCCTTGAAGGCATTGATGTACAAGCGATTGTCGATGAGACTGTGAAAAACTTGTACAACGGCGTAAAAGAGTCTGACATCTCGACCACGATGATGATGGCGACCCGTACCCGTATCGAGCAAGAACCTAACTATACGTATGTGACTGCACGTTTGTTACGTGATGACCTGGTTGCAACTGGTTTGAAATTCCTGGGTCTGTCTACAGAGACCAATGAAGGCGATGCACTTGAGACTTTCCTGAAGAAAGGGATCGAGCTTGAGCTGCTTTCTCCAGAATTGCTGAACTTTGACCTTGCGAAATTGGCAGCGGCGATTCAACCAGAACGCTCGAACCAGTTTACCTACTTAGGTCTGCAAACCTTATTTGACCGTTACTTCATTCATTCAGATGGCGTACGTTTCGAATTACCGCAATTGTTCTTTATGCGTGTTTCTATGGGCTTGTCGCTCAATGAAGAAAACCGTGAAGACCGCGCGATTGAGTTCTATAACTTATTGTCTAGCTTCGACTACATGGCATCGACGCCTACCCTGTTTAACTCAGGTACGCTACGTCCACAGTTGTCTAGCTGCTACTTAACAACCATTGATGATGACCTGTATGACATTTATGGCGCGATGCGTGATAACGCAATGCTGTCTAAATGGGCAGGCGGTTTGGGTAATGACTGGACGCCAGTCCGTGCCTTGAACTCATACATCAAAGGGACTAACGGTAAATCTCAAGGTGTAGTTCCGTTCTTGAAAGTAGCGAACGATACGGCTGTTGCGGTTAACCAAGGTGGTAAGCGTAAAGGTGCAGTTTGTGCATACTTAGAAACCTGGCACCTAGACATCGAAGAATTCTTGGAACTGCGTAAGAACACCGGTGATGACCGTCGTCGTACCCACGACATGAACACTGCGAACTGGGTTCCTGACCTGTTCATGCAACGTGTATTCGAAGATGCGGAATGGACACTGTTCACCCCTTCTGAAACGCCTGATCTGCATGATTTGACTGGTGCTGAATTCGCTGAGCGTTATGCACATTACGAAGCGATTGCCAAAGAAACAAACATGTTGCACAAAAAAATCCGTGCAAAAGATTTGTGGCGCAAAATGCTGTCTATGCTGTTTGAAACAGGTCACCCGTGGATCACATTCAAAGATGTATGTAACCTGCGTTCACCACAACAACACGTTGGTGTAGTTCACTCTTCTAACTTATGTACAGAAATTACTTTGAACACCAGCAAAGAAGAAATCGCAGTTTGTAACCTGGGTTCAATCAACCTGGTACAACACGTTCAAGGCGGTGTACTAGATCGCGAAAAGCTTGCTCGCACAGTAAAAACTGCCGTTCGTATGCTCGACAACGTGATTGACATCAACTACTACGCTGTTCCGCAAGCGCGTAACTCGAACCTGAAACACCGTCCAGTCGGTATGGGTATCATGGGCTTCCAGGATGCACTGTATGAGATGAACCTTGCTTATGGTTCTGATGCTGCGGTTGAGTTTGCTGATGAATCGATGGAAGTGATTTCGTACTACGCGATTTCAACATCTAGCGATTTGGCTGTTGAACGTGGTACATACGAAACATTCAAAGGTTCATTGTGGGATCAAGGTATCCTACCAATCGACTCGCTTGATCTGGTTGCGAAAACTCGTCCAGAACGCATGTTCGAAGTCGACCGCACTCAACGTCTGGACTGGGATACTTTACGTGCCAAAGTTCAAAAAGACGGTATGCGTAACTCGAACGTGATGGCGATTGCACCAACAGCTACGATTTCGAACATCTGTGGCGTGTCTCAATCCATTGAGCCAACCTTCCAGAACTTGTATGTGAAATCAAACCTGTCTGGTGAATTCACAGTGATCAATCCGTACCTGGTACGTGCGTTGAAAGAACGTGGTCTTTGGGATGCTGTGATGGTCAATGACCTGAAACACTTCGAAGGTTCTGTTCAGAAGATTTCCCGTATTCCTGAAGAGCTTAAAGCCATCTTCGCGACTGCGTTTGAAGTTGAAACTCGCTGGATCGTGGATGCTGCTTCACGTCGTCAAAAATGGATCGACCAAGCGCAGTCTCTTAACCTTTACATCGCTGGTGCAAACGGCAAAAAACTGGACATCACTTACAAGATGGCCTGGTTACGTGGTCTTAAGACGACTTATTACCTTCGTGCATTGGGTGCGACTTCTGCTGAGAAATCAACCATTAACACTGGCGCATTGAACGCAGTTAAACCTGCAACTGTTGCGGCGCCTGTTGTAGCAGCAGCTCCTGTCGTTGAAGCGCAAAAACCTGAAGCTCCTGCAGAGGAAGAAGGTTTTGCTCAAGCGGCGCCAGTGCCAATGGCATGTTCGATTGACAACCCTGATTGTGAAGCTTGTCAATAAGCTTCGCTTGACCTCCCCTAACCCCTCCTAAAAGGAGGGGAATCACAGCTCAGTCATCTGACATGTGAAAGTCCCTCTTTTTAAAAGAGGGATTTAGGGAGATTAAAATAACAAACAAAGGAAACCTCAATGCCCCATATGACTCACAACTACATGTTAGGACTTGCGGCATTGCTGATTTCCTTTGGCATTACCTTTTATTTACCAATTGCTTATTTCTGGCTCAAAGTTTGCCAGCAGCGTAAACAAAATAAGTAGTTTTCTTTAGACGAATTACTTCTTTTGATTATGTCAGCAGATTAGCTGATTGCCGAAAATGAAAAAAGGGAACACCGCGTCAACGATGCTCCCCTTTTCCCTAAAGATCATTAGGCTGTCTTTAGGGCGATAACTTTTTTACCAAAAAGCTAGGGAATATTCTGAACTAGTTTAAAGCAATCGTCAAATTAGCCTTTGTTGAAAGCTCAAATTTAGGAGTATTCTCATGAGCAAATCAAATGACCGTATGGTATATCAACGTGGAAATGAATGGGTAAATAAAGCAAATGGTAATTCTACCGCTTCATCCATTCACTCAACACAACGTGATGCAATAAACTCAGCTAGAACTATGTTAAAAAACTCTGGCGGAGGAGAATTGACAATCAAAGGTACTAATCAATTGATTCGTCAAAAAGACACAATTTCCCCAGGAAATGATCCAAGAAACATAAAAGGCTAATTTATCTCTTAAAAAACAACCTCGATTTAATCGGGGTTGTTCTGTTTTTAAAAAACTATAACCGATTGATTTTATTATTTTTTTCAACGGAAAAACCAATAAAGAAATTCTACTTAAAAAACAAAAGAATAGAAGAACCATAGTCGTTTTTTCATCAAAAAAAATCTTATTACCTATTAAATTTTCGCGATCAAAACTACAATACATTCCAAATTTATTAAAAACTAAATCGCCTCGCTTAACAAATGTTCGTTGTTTCTTTAAACACCAGATAGTCCAATGTACATAAGTGAAGCGTATAATTTGAGAGAATTGATATGTCTATCCTAAGTTGGGACGATTTCGAAGATGATTCGCAAAAACCGGCTGCACCTGAACAGCAGCCTGCGCCCGTCGAGCCGCAAAAAGCGACTAATTCACAGATGGTATCTGATGCAGGCAACGCATCGCCGGATGTGGCAGCTGCACAACCCCTTAGAGCCACTCAAAACCGAGGATCAAATCCAACCGATTCGCTGGCAAGAGCATCTGCTTCCCTAGAGCAACTTGATGTTGCTCCAGGTCTGGAAGAGCTTGAAATGGGTGCGCAACGTGTACAAGTTGATGACAAGGCAATGATCAACTGTCGTGCTGACTTGAACCAGCTTGTACCGTTCAAATACGAATGGGCTTGGCAGAAGTATCTGGACGGATGTGCAAACCACTGGATGCCGCAAGAAGTCAACATGAACCACGACATCGCGCTGTGGAAGTCTGAAAATGGCTTGACTGAAGATGAACGTACCATCGTGATGCGTTCACTTGGTTTCTTCTCGACTGCCGATTCACTGGTTGCAAACAACCTGGTACTGGCGATTTACCGTCATATTACCAACCCTGAATGCCGTCAGTACATCTTGCGTCAAGCGTTTGAAGAAGCAATTCATACGCACGCTTACCAATACTGTATCGAGTCGCTAGGTATGGATGAAGGCGAAGTCTTCAACATGTACCGTGAAGTACCGTCAGTGGCACGTAAGGCAGCGTGGGGCCTGAAATATACTCAATCTTTAAGTGATCCTACTTTCAAAACTGGTACCCCTGAAAACGACCAAATCCTGCTTCGCAACCTGATCGCGTTCTATTGTGTACTTGAAGGTATCTTCTTCTACTGTGGTTTCAGCCAGATTCTGTCTATGGGCCGTCGTAACAAGATGAATGGTGTTGCTGAGCAGTTCCAGTACATCCTGCGTGATGAGTCAATGCACCTGAACTTCGGTATCGATATGATCAACCAGATCAAGATCGAAAATCCGGGGCTATGGACGACTGAATTCCAGGAAGAAATCATCCAGATGATTCTTGAAGGTACGATGCTGGAAATCGAATACGCACGTGACACCATGCCACGCGGTGTACTCGGCATGAATGCTGGCATGATGGAAGAATACCTGAAGTTCATTGCTAACCGTCGTCTGGCGCAGTTAGGCTTGCCTGAACAGTTCGCTGGTGTGAACAACCCGTTCCAGTGGATGTCAGAAATGATGGACTTGCGTAAAGAGAAGAATTTCTTCGAGACACGCGTAACGGATTACCAAACTGGTGGTGCGTTAAGCTGGTAAGGTTTTTTACCGTCCGCTGAATGACAGATAATGTGAGATTTTTGACACATATTTCGAGATTGTTACAAATTTATTTAACAACTCACTAAATAAAAAAATAGAGCCTAATGGCTCTATTTTTTTTAAATTATGTTCTTAATCTAATTACTTGCTCTTGATTACATACATTAATCTGGTAAATCTATTTCTCATAAATATGGAAATATCAAAATAAGTAAACTAACAAATATTTTAATTTAAATTCATTGAAATATTTTTAATGTACCCAATTTATATTTAAGATTAAATTGGGTATTTTTCATGGCTAAAATTAATTTTGATGATAGATTAAAAAGATTAGAGAAAAGGAGAAAAGCTAAAGATCTTAGTTATAACCTATTCGATAGCATAGGAACTGGAGTCACTTCTTATTCTGAATTTACTTCACTTCAGAATAAACGTGAACTTTGGGAAAATATTTCAACTAAACCATCTATACGCTATTCAATTGGAGCTATGCAAGCAGTGGACCAAAGGTATACTGAAATTGGTATTGAAACTGCAAAAAGAATTGAAAACCAACTTAAAACTCGACTGACAAACCATGGATTAGCTACAGAATATAAATTGCAAGGTTCTGTACCTTTAGATATCCATATTAAGGGAGTCAGTGATGTTGATCTATTAGTTATACATAAAAATCACTATCGCTCAGAAGACTGTACAACTTTATTAAGAAATGAAGATATAAAAATTCTACAACAATTAAGAAATTCTAGTTTTCATGAGCTAAAGCAAGCATATCCCGCTGTTAAAATTGATAATACTGGTGGAAAATGCATAAGCCTTACAGGAGGGTCATTACCAAGAGATGTAGATGTAGTCCCATCTCATTGGGTCGAAACGAATGAATATAAGAACAAAGGGTCTGAATATTTAAGAGGAATAAACGTTTTAGATAAAAAGATCCCTACAACATTTCTAAATTTACCATTTTCCCATATTTATTGGATTAAATTAATTTGCCAGTATTTAACAGAAGGTTCATTAAGAAAATCCATTCGGCTATGTAAAACTATCAAAGCTGATTTAATTGACGAAGGCTCAAAGATTACACTAAGCAGCTATGACCTAGCGTCTGTTATGTACCATGCTAATAGGGATAATTTAAAAAATAGCAAAAATCATTCTCTTGGGATTGTTTTAGAAACCCAAAGGTTTTTGGATTATTTATATCACAATCCAAATTATGCAAAATCTTTAGACACTCCTGATGGGACTAGAAAAATTTTTGATTCCGCTGACAAATTAACTTCTCTCACCACACTGAGTATTGCATTAGATAATTTAGTAAGTGATTTATGTCAGGATTTGGGCTTTTCATCTAAAGAATCACTAAATTTTTTTCCATTATCAATTTAATTTCTTCCATTCCATTGAGCCAAAAGTTCTTCTACCACTTACATTATAGTATTTGGCGGAAGCACTTTTTGAGTTCTTGTTGAGTTGAAGTTCTACAAAACCTAAATGGGTTCGTAGTTCTTTATGATCTAAGTCTTTAGGCTCATTTTTATAACTATATAAAACCTTATATGAATCAATTTCATCATAAATAATGGCTGCTGAAATACTCTCAGAAGTAGAGTATTTAGTTTCCATTCTAATTCTTAGCTTATCCCAAGTTTGAATTATAGTTACTTTACCTTGCCATTCTGAGTTGTTTGATTTCACTAACTCATTATCAAGTTCTTGATAGGATGTTTTACCAATACACTCCCATTCACCAGAAATATCAGGGTATTTTAAAAAATGAAATAACAAGTTCCATTTCCACACCCATTTATCAAATAAAAAGTAACAAGCTAAAAATAATATACCCGTACTTAAACTTGAAATTACAATGTTTTCTAATGGGGAGAGTTCACCATTAAATTTTAAAAAAATATAGATTACTACCCAAGAAATACCCATGGCTACAACATATATATATCTGCCAGCATGTGACCGATTAAAAGCATTTTGAACGCAATATTCATGTCCATTGGTAGCCATTAATTACCTCTATTAAGTAGCCATTTTTAATAACTATATAGTTAAATTACAAAAAAAGATGTTTCAAATTTGACTGTTAAAAATTTAACTTTATATCTCTTATTAAATTTTAAACATTTTACAATGGTACAACTAAATTTTGCTTCATCCACTTAAACCCATTCAACACTTCATTTTTACCAAACCCTTTCTTCTCTTCCGACCAAGCATAAAAATCTTTTAAAAGTAGTTCTTCAGTAATAGATTGCTTGTTCTCAAGCAAACGCAGCCAACATGCAAAGTGAACCGTACCGGGTTTGTCGGAGACTTTTTTATTTAAGTTAGGCCACCTGACCTAACGGGTTAATCTTATCATAGTACATTGCTTCAAACTCAAAAGGCGATACATAACCCAGTGCACTGTGTACACGCTTTTTATTGAACCAATCTACCCAGTTTAGTGTCGCAAGTTGTACATCTGCTAAACCTTGCCAATCTGCTTTTAAATATTCAATCACCTCTGTTTTGTATAAGCCATTCACCGTTTCAGCCAGAGCATTATCGTATGAATCACCAGTTGTACCGACTGATGCTCGTAAATTTGCTGCTTCTAAACGATTGGTATAGCGAATAGAAAGATATTGAACACCTCTATCGGAATGATGAATCACATTCTTTGGCATGCCTCGATCGTGCAAGGCTTGCTCTAATGCATCGAGCACCATATCTGTATTCATCCGTGTCGATACTTTCCATCCAACAATTGCTCGTGAGAACACATCAATAATAAAGGCGGTATAGACCCAGCCTGAATGAGTTTGAATATACGTAAAGTCACTCACCCACAGTTGGTCAGGATGATCAGCATTAAAATTACGTTTCACTAAATCATCTGCTCTTTTTTGATCATCTTGGCTACGGGTGGTTTGTTTATTCTTACCACGCCAAACACCTTGTATACCTAGCTTCTGCATCAATCGAGCAACTGTACAACGTGCAATAATATAGCCTTCACGTTTCAATTGTTGCCAGACCTTACGCACACCATATCGACCTGAACTTTCTTTCCAAATTCGTTTAATTTGTTCAGCATGATGCTCATCATGTAGATCTCGTTTCGCTCGATGTTCTGGATTGTCCGCGAGATCTAAAGTTCGGTAATAGGTTGAAGCTGCGATCGGTAAAATCCTACAAATCGCATCAACACCATATCGATCTTTATTGTTATGGATGAAATCCACCATTATTTGTGTGGGCGGTCGAGCTCCGCCTGGGCGAAAAAAGCGGCTGCTTTACGTAGAATTTCATTGGCACGCTTTAATTCTTTAATTTCACGTTCCATTTGCTTCATTTTTTCTTGATCAGATATCTGTTGTACTTTAATAGGATTTTGCTGATCTAAATGCTTTTGATGCCAGGCACGAAGTGTTTCAGGAGTATAACCAATCTTAGGCGCAATTGCTGTGATTGCAGCCCAAGTAGAAGGATAATCTTTTTCAGATTCAATTAGTAATTGAACCGCTTTTTCTCTGATTTCAGGGGTATATTTTAATTTTGTCATCGGGGTAGTCTCTCAGAATATTGACTCTCCGACAAACCCGGTACGGTTCACATTTGCATTAATCAAATACTCTTCAGCGATCGCTCTGCGACTTGATGTTGCAACAGCCATTCTAAGTCCAGACTTTCTCAGTCGTTCTAGCACTTGTACCAATCCTTTTTTAATCGGTACCCCCTGATTTCGTACAAACTCAAGCTCTAATTCGTCTGCACGTTTACGAATTGTCTGATAAGGAACTTCTGTTCCATAAATTTTTTGTGCGAGTTGTTCTGCTGTTTTTGCACTTAATCCTAGACATTGCATCAAATAATCATCAGAGAATTCCTGTCCAATGAGTTCTTGAGAGGCTTGTTTTAATGTTTGAAAGCGTAATCGCTCAGTATCAAACATTGTGCCATCCATATCAAAGATCGCCCCATGGACAGGATAATCATGAAAAATCAGCATTATTACTCCTTGATTGTTATCACGATCTTTAGCATACCGAATAAAATTTGTGATAATCCAAGTTGTAAATAAATGAAATAAAAATGATTAAATTTTAACCATACATTTAAAATATTTATCGAATACCTATAATAGTATTGGTCAAAAAATTTGCATTATGAAAGGTATTGTGATTGACATTTTTTATAAATAGGTTTTATGTTTTTTGTCTTAGGAAGTCCCCTTGGATAGAAAATGTGAATAAACTGCAGAATGAATATCCATACGCCTAGATCAAACGTCCAACTAAAAATAATCATCTAAGAATTGATTACGAGACTGCAATCATAAAAATTTAATATTCTCTGTCTTTCAAGCATATTTGATTTAGGAGTTAACCTTATTGCTTATCATCGTATTCTGATTTGAATAGGATATGATCAACAAGTAGACCGCCACTGTGACCATCAATATTAAGAGTAAATAAAAAGGTAAGTGAATGCCGAACTGATATAGAAAAGTGCTCAGTAAAGGCGCCACAATGAGACCAATCGCTTGAGTAGCTGTACAAATACTTGCCATTTTGACTTGAGCAGCTTGCGTAACAGATTGAGCCGCCCCTGTGGTAAATGCAGGCAAAAGGCTTGCCACTCCGACCCCATAAAATAAATAACTTATTTGAAACATCCAAATATGGATTGCACTTAAAGATAGGATGAGTCCAATAACCATGCTAAACGTACCCACCAATACCAAAGCTTTCAGTTTTAAATGAAGTACTTTTACAATCAGGATCTGAGTAATCACTAAGCTAAAACCAACAATGAGCATACATTGGGAAAAATAAATCGCACTTTGTTGTGAGCTTAAATGAAAATGGTCTTGAATATAAAAACCTGCCGTCATATTGAGCGTCACGATAGCCATATAGGTAGTAAATCCTAAAATAAGCCAAGGAATAGCTGGTTTTAATGAAAATGAATGCTCTATTTTTACAGGCTGTTTTTGATCCAATATTGTGTTTTGTTTACCCTCATCATGTTTAAAATACATTGTGATAATCAAACTAAAAATCACCAATAAAATAACTGCAATCCACATTGGCAATAAAATTCCACCGAACAATAACACTGAAGTTAGAAATGGGCCGACGATCATACCTAAACTATTCATCGCACCATACATTGCCATTTTTTGACTGCGTTGTTGTTCCTCTGTGACATGTTGCATGACATAACTTTGTAGACCTATTTGTGGCATAGCCATAAAACCACCAGTACTTGCTCGACTAATCACCAACAAAGCAAAAACTATCATTACGGGTAATGTTTGTTGTATTCCCCAATAAAGAATCGCTGTAAATATAGCCCAAGTAATGGTCATGCCCCAGAAACCATAATTCATTAATTGATAAGGAGTCTGTATTTTTTCCCCTCTGGCAATCAGAATAGATGCAATCGCCATACAAATTGCACCCGCTGAAACAATTACTCCGCCCTGTACTTCTGTTAAGCCAAGCTCACGAATTAATGGGGCAAGTAAAGGTAAAATCATTGAAAAACAAGTACCGTTGGCTAGAGTTGCCCAAGCCAATAATTTAAAATTTTGTTGCATAGGTAGTATTCATCAAAAGAAAAGGCATCTTAATCAGATGCCTTTATGATTGGATTAGTATTTAAGTGTATAGCTTAGACCGTATGTACGACCTTGAGCTGGTAAGCTAGACATAGCACCGTATACAGATTGTGCAACTTGACTAAATACTGTCTTGTATTCAGTATTCCAAACGTTATATACACCAAAACCTAATGTACCTGAACCGGCTTTAGCATTGGCAATTACATCCATGACAGCATAACCTTTAATTTCACTTGGTAGTTTCAGATCTTTACGATTTTTTTCATCGATTGCTTTGTAAGCACGCATATCTTCACGTGCTTTATCAGTCCCACCCACAGCTAAAGCCTGAACTCTAAGACCGAAACCATCATTAAATTGCCAATCCGAATATATCATTCCCTTTAATGGAGCAATCCGTGTGCCATCTAATTCTTGCCATTTTCCGTCAGAGTTTTTAAATTGCCCTCTTGTATATGCAATCGTTCCCCCTAATGACATACTATCAGTTAGTGGGTAATTAACATTTGCTTCAGCACCATAAATACGTTCATCCGTATCAACAATGTCTATGTTATAAGCAGGAGCACTATTAAAACGTACGACTTTATCTGAAGTATTATAAAAAGCAGTTACACTTGTATTTAGACCACTATCACCTTGTAAACGCCAACCTAATTCATAGTTATTGACCTTGATCGGATCAATATTATTACTATTCACAGCAAAATTAGCTGGTACATCTCGAAGCATACGCTGTACATCGGGAATACTAAAACCCTGTGAGAAATTTGCAAAAACTTGTTGAGTATCGTTCAAATGATATACGGTACCTAAGTTAAATAATGTCGCATTATGTTTAACTTTACCACCTACTAAAGTTTTAGCATCATAAGGATAATTTAGATCATTTGTTAAAATATCAGCAGGAATAGACTCACGATATGGCGTTGAATCAGAAACTTTACTATCTATCCTTTCATGGCGAATACCAGCTTGGACATTTAAACGCTCTGATATTTCATAATTACCTTGTAAAAATACACCTAATTTTTTAATTTCTGTGTCTGGTCCAAATTGATATGTTTTATCAGGCTCAAAATTCAGACCATTACTTGCATAAAACTGATCAAAATTAAATCGACGAGCAGAAGCTTTATCATTTTCATTTTCATAATCTAAACCATAAGTTAAACCCAACTTACGATTCGAAATTTCAAAATCTTTTTGTAATGCTGTACGTAAACCCCATACATCAATTTCTGATTCCGACTGTAAAACAGCATATCCTAAACGGACAGCTTTCAAAAAATCAGGTGAACGTGGATCAGCATAATTTGGATAAAGTTGTGCTAGTCCAAAATTTAAAGTTCCATGCCCCAGAGGAGAGACAGTTGGAAACCAACGTCCTTTTTCATTACGATAAAAAGCTTCAGCATTCAACTTCTGTCCCAATATATCTTGGTTTTCATATTGCGTATTAATTACATAACGCTTTGTTCTAGGTTGAGTGTCTAATTGTAAACCTTTTACAGACTTTAAACTTGGTGAAACTGCTGTTGGAAATAACAGGTTCGCAACATTATAACCAGAAAGATGACCATAGTCCGCACCATATTCACTATCCTGCTCATCATTATAGTATTGCGCACCAACACTTAGTTTTTGTTTGTCTGCAAACTGCCAGCTCAAACGACCACTCACATCAACCGTTTCTGTATCTTGGCGATCCGTTTGTGCAATTTCTGGTCCAATGCGATTACCATGACTGTCTTGGATTTCACCACGTTTGGTATAGCTTGCTCCTAAAAAACCACTCCAATCACCTTGATTAAATGATGCAGACTGAAACGCTTCATAAGCTAAAGCATCACTTTTAAAATTATCACCAGAAGTCACACCGAGTTTGGTTTCAAAGTTTACACCATCACCCGAACCTCTTTTGGTGATAATGTTGATAATCCCCCCAGTAGCACCAGCACCATAGATACTGCTTGCACCAGATACAACTTCAACTCGTTCAATCATGTCTGGGCTAATACTATTTAGCTGACGTGAACTATCACGTGATCCTGTTTGAGGAACACCATCAATCATATATTGCACAGTACGACCACGCATGGTCATACCATAGTTACTGGTCGTACCTGAACTTGGAGTTAAAGATGGAACTAACAAACCTAAAATATCGGCGGTACTTTTCCCAGCAGCAGCTTGTTTGGCAATATCTTCTTGGCTAATACTGTAAACAGTCCCTGCAATTTCAGCGATACTTTGTGCTGAACGAGTTGCTGTTACAACAATTGGCGCAAGTTGTGTTGGTTTTTGGACTTCTGCTGCAACATTATTTTGAATCGTGGTATCGATCTCAGTTGTTTGAGCATAAAGCTGGGCACTTACTGCCAAGCTTAGAAGTGTTAGTGTTGTCGAAAGTGTATGAACTTTCATAATTAGCCCCTAGATAAGTTGTTTCGATTGTTTTGCTTTAGAAATCAAAACTTGACTGAGTAAAACGCTTAAAATGGATGCAGCGGCGAGAATTAAATAAAAATTTCCATAGCCAAACGCTTTAGCTAAGAAACCTGACATCGCACCACCAATGAAATAAACCAATA
The DNA here is from genome assembly GCF_019048525.1 of Acinetobacter lwoffii. NCBI lineage: Bacteria > Pseudomonadati > Pseudomonadota > Gammaproteobacteria > Moraxellales > Moraxellaceae > Acinetobacter > Acinetobacter lwoffii. The sequence goes on from NZ_CP077369.1 coordinate 101,322, forward strand.
ATTCAAAACAGACCAAAATCGTAAAATCCGTTCCTGCTTGATCTTTAGAGCTGGTCTGCATGAAATGTGCATATAACGCCGTCATCGCGATATAACGAATTGCAAGAATGACAACTACAAATACACCAAGTAATCTGTGCCATTGATCAAACCAACTGAGTAGAACAGCTGCACCCAACAAGGCATAAATCAAAGTACGTGCCCAGCCTGCCCAGATCAGTAATTGTGTTGCGGCTATTTTTTTTAATAAAAATGCAGCTGAAACAGCGGCTAATAATCCAATACCCGCACCGATCACAGACATCAACACTCCAATCTCTGCCAAAGACCACTTTTGATCAATTAGCATCGGATTCAGCATTGCCATTGCAGGTGCTTCAACGAAGCGATAACACACGATCAAAGCTAAAGCCCATAACATTTCTGGACGTTTAAATGCACGGATCAAACTTGGCGGCTGTTTTGAGATTTTCTCTGTACTTGATTTTTCTTTAATTTGGAAAATAGCCAACATGGTCAGTGCCGTCATAGCGGCTAAGGAAATCAATGCAGTTTGCCAGCCATAAAGCTGGTAAAGCCATAAAGTTGCTGCTCCACCCACCATACTACCGAGCGCAACGCCGATGCTTTGTGCCATGCTTCCTAAGCGATATTCAGACTCTGAAAAGGTTTCGACGGTATAGCCATCAATGGCAATATCTTGAGTTGCTGCAAAAGTTGAAATCCATAAACCAACAATGACAAATACACCGAGGCCATAATCAAACTGTGTTAATGCCAAAGCAACAACACCTAGCACCAGTGCAATTTGTGTAAATAGCAACCAAGTCTTACGCTTTCCTAGTTTTTTTAAGTAGAAACGATCAATTAAAGGCGCCCAAAAGAATTTGAATGCCCAAGGAATATAAAGTAGCGACAACATGCCAATCCATCGTAAATCTACACCTTGATGGCGCAGAATCGCAGGTAATGCGACGTTATAAAAATATAGTGGTAAGGCATGCGCGAGATATAAAACCACCACGACACTCAGGCTCAAGGCTGAGACTTTCTGAATATTTAATGAATTTTGATTCATAAATACCTCTGCAAAGCCCATTGTGTGGCTTCAGCTTTATCTACGCTCACAAAATATGGAACATGCCAAGCTTTGTGCAGAGCTGGTGTATCCAATCGAATACGATCTTCTTCATCTTGAGCAATACGAGCAAAACCCAAGCAATATTGGTAAAAATCTTGTTTATATTGCTTATACCATTTGCCTTGGATTGCTCTATATTCTTCAGGAAATTCAGTATTTACATCGGTTTGCATGATCAACACGAAATTTTGCTTATGTTCGAAATAGTGCTGAATCCGTGCTAACCATTGTTCAAATTCTGCAACAGAGACATTCGCCGCAAAGCGCATGTCTAAAATATGCATTTCATTGATATATAAGCTCATGTAACACTCAGGAGTTTGGCTGGCCGATCTGCTAGCTGTTGTTGTGATGTTTGGTAATATTCCCCAAACTTGTGATAAAAAGTTTCTCTAAAGCAGTAATACAACATTGCAGTTTTTTCAGGCATCGGTATTAAACGTTGACTTTCATAGCAAAGCTCTGCCACCACAGCTGCATAAGGTTTAACGGTATGATCTGGCTCACCCACAATTTTTTTCGCTTTAGAGTGCTCAAAAATATAGAAGCTGAGTAAACGAATAGTTGGGCGTAAAAAACCTTTACCAAACACTGATTTGTCACCAAATAGCAAATGCCAACCGAGATCATTGTCATCACCATCGTAATAACGGCCTAAACGATCTCGTTTACCCTCATAAATTTCGGTATAGCCCACATCTTTGCCATCAATTCCGACGATCAATAAACGGTGATGGTCATCTGCAAGCATTTTGTCGAAGTAAACTTGTAACTCCAGTTCCGATTTATTTAGCTGCCACTGTGGAATCACATGTGGTTCATGCATCCATTTGTGCAATAAAGGAATATCCTGCGGATATTTCACTTGTCGTAAGTAGTACTGTGTACCATCTTCAAAGTATTCAAAATAATCTGGTAATTGCTGAGAGATTGTTTTCATATCGAACCTATAAAATGACGAATAAAATTAGCCCACTTTCGCTTGGCGAGGTTGTTGTGCCCATGTTTTCAATGTTTCTGGGCTAACTGGATTTGCAATGGGATCAAGAAAGACAGGAACAGGACGCTCTGCTTCATCGTTATAACTTGTGGTAAATAAACGCACACGGTTTAGGCAAATTTTGGTGTAGTTAGGACGTAACATGGCAAATTTGTCAGCGCGCTCAGCCAGTTCTGGGTGTTTTTGGTTAAATTCAACAATCGTGTTGGAAATGGTCTGCCAGAAATCAAGCTCAGAATATTCAGGATAGTCTTGCAAGAACACATTACAGATATAGCGGTAATGCACCATGAACAGACCTGTGAAAATAAAATGGCTTAGATCAGTCGCTTCATGACGGAGTAATAAATCTGCTTCAGATGGTAACTGAGCTAACTCAGGAAAATCCTCATCCACTAAATTGATGTCATCAATGAAATCTTTTAATACCATGGCTTTCGGCACACCATTTTCATGTACCAACATTGTGTTCTCACCGTGTGGTGAAAATGCTAAACCATAACGATATAAGCAAAGTAATAATGGACTCATGCTTACTTGAGCAAATTGTGCTAACCAATCCAAAGGACTTAAACCTGATGCTTGGATCAACACGCTCAGGATCGATTGACCTGAAATATCACGGTGTAACAATGCTGCTTGAGATAACACTTGATGAGATGGATCAACATAACGATCAACACTTTCACGCCATAAACAACCGAACAGCTCTTTAAATTGATACGGTGCACCGTCAATGCGGTCAAAACACGGCTGATGGATAGTTAAAGTCGCAACTTCACCTAAGAAAATCACACCTGTATTTTGTAAGTCTTGATCTTGTTGATGAATTCTTTTTAACCATGCGGTCACTGCTGGAGCTGCTAGATTACGCTTTGAGGGTAATCCACGATAAACAGCGGTATTAAAAATACTGACAGGCAACTTAATGTAATGGCGTTGTAGGTTTGACGTATTGCATAATGTGCGGATTGATTGCATCGGCACATAGCTATCTTGGCTGATATTTAACTCAATAATTTTCTGATCCACAATCTCATTGGCATAAGTCGGGACAAGCCATTGATGCCATTGCCAAGCATGTACGGGAATCAAAAAGTAATTTTGTGGATCTAGGTTTTTTTCTTGGAGAATATTGATGAACTGCTGTAGTTCATTGGCATCAAATTCATGTTGATATAAACCGCAGGCACTCCAATCTTCAGTACTTCGATACTCTGCTAAATCACGATGTACGGCTAACCACAACACTTTAACTTCAGGTGAAAGCTCTGGTGCAGCGCTTAAATAATCATCATAACCAAAACCCATACGCCCTTTACTCATGATGAGCCAAGGATGACCACGTAGCATGCCTTCAACTTTGTAATGTGGCTCTGTCAAAACCGCTATACTTGGCAAACGTGTTTCATTGAACAAATGTGCTTCTGCCAGCCAAGTATTATTCATTTCTTTGATCAAATACGCTTTGGTAAATGGCTTAACATTAGAACTGTCAGACATTGCGACAATAAACTCATGTAAGTTCCAAGCAGGTTGATCATTTTCCTGACTATGAGTCACATCACGTACCGAAGCTTCCTGAATATTCCAGTGTCCGAGTAGATATTGATTTCCTTGAAACTCATACTGACGATTGCCTAAATCTAAACGATAACGCCCTGCTGACAATGCTTTAACTTCAATAATTTCTTCGTATAGAAACTCTGCAATCGCCATTTCAATAAGACGTTGTCCTGCGGCACGCCATTGCTGCTGATTAATTTTTAAAGTTGCAAAGTTCATATCAGTTTCTCATATGTTGAATGTACAGAAGCAGTTTGTGTACGTGTGTTTGCACCACGACGATTAGGATGCGCCGTCATCACGTTCTGTTCTGTTTTCTTGAAAATTGAATGGTTTTTATTGGGAGAATTTTCGCAAAGGCACTCGTTTGATTGTGCTTTGTCATCTGCCATACAAATTTTTGGATTTTGAGAGAGATTAAAGTGTTGGAATGTCTGCGCTTGATTGCCTAATTCATAAAGAGGCTCAGCAAGCAATTGATTAATGATCTTTGCTGCACGATAAGCACCAAGACCTAAATCAGGTGTGCCGACACCATGACTATGCATTTCCTGATTTTGAACAAAAATATGACCATTCAGCCGATGTACAACACGATAGTCGTCTGTAATCTGCCAACGCTGTTTATGATCAAACTCGATGTATGGCTTGAGCAACTGCATAAAACCAAAATCAGGCGTGAAATAACCCGTCGCGGCTACAAGAAAATCACAGTCGAGATGAAAAGACTGAGCTGTAGCACGATGCTGGAAATGCAGTCGGATTTTTTGTGTATCCAATGCTTCTGCATCTTTCAAATCACATTGACTATGTAAATGTGTCTGTAAGCTTTGACCTGCAATACTGCGGTGATAAAGTCTTTGATAAATTTCCCGAATGGTTTTTGCACTAATTCCCTTGTATAACAAGGCTTGTTGCTTTAACTGCTGTTCCTTTTGCTGCGCAGTCAAATCATAAAAATGCTGTGCATAATCTGGACTAAAATGTTCCAAACCTAATGGCGCATACTCCATCGGGAAGAAACCTTGAGAACGAGTAAACCAATGCAAATCAAACTGATGATTAACAGTATCTTGCTGTTCATCAAATAAGTCGATAAACACTTCAGCTGCAGATTGTCCAGAACCAAGTACGACCACATCGCCATGTAAATCTGTATCGGCATGCGTCATATACTGTGCTGAATGCAGACATTGTTGTGGACGGACTTTCTGAATCTTTGCCAAACATTCAGGCAAATATGGCACATTACCACTTCCAATCACTAAATGACGGCATAAATAACTTTGCTGAACACCGTTTGATTCAACGACTACTTTAAAACCTATCGTTTGAGGTTCAATCTTTAGAACCTGCGACTGGTATTCGATACAATCAAGTTGTTCTGCAACCCATTGGCAATAGTGGTTGTATTCACAACGTGGAATATGTGGCTGCTCTAAAAAGTAAAACTTATACAAACGTTGCTGATGACGCAGATAATTCAAAAAACTAAATGGACTGGTTGGATCAACCATCGAGACTAAATCTGCCATAAATGGCACTTGTAATACCGTATTAGGTAGTTGCATACCTGCATGCCAATCAAATTGCGCCTTTTGCTCAAAAAATACGTAATCGAGTGAGCTTTTGTTTTGTAGCAAACTAGCAAGACTTAAATTAAAAGGTCCTAGACCAATTCCAATAAAATCAAGCATAACTGACATCCTTCTGTGAAATACGCAGTGGATTTGGCAGTTGCACGTAAACAGATTGATTTTCTACAGGTGCGATCAACTCGTCTAATTCATGCAAACGTGTCAGCAAGTTGCCTTTATAAGGCAGCGTTGAATTGAACAGTAGTCCTTGTATTAAGGTACTCTCAGGATATTGCTGTAATTGCTCTTCTAAAAATCCAGTTAGATGCGCTAACAATTCATCTTCAGTGATATAGCCTGTTGCACCGATGGCATTAATAATCCCGAACAAAGTATTGCCAAAGAAATAATAACTAAAACGTTCATCAACAAAAGCTTTCGGACCTACCGCAAAGGCTTTTTCTTTCAGTTCAGGAAGTGCTTGCAGAATTTCAGTGGCAAATTCTTCAATATAATAAAAACCTTGGTTATCACGTAACCATAAAGTTTTAGGAAAATGGTTTTCGAGTTCTAATAATACATTTTGTTGATGTGACTCAAATGCCATACCATAACGATGGTATAGATACATCAAAGGCTGCAAACTGACTTCGAGGAACCGATTAAACCAATCTGAAGCAATCTCTGAAACTTCAGCATCAGGATGGGCTTTCGCAATTTTTGCAAATAAGGCATTAAAACGATTTAAAGGCTTGATCGGATGATCTTGGCACAAAGATGCGATACAAGTGACTTGTTGTTGTGGATGGAATGGTTGATCTCGGAAAATACAAATACTTTCATTGATCACTTCATCATCGATTTTTAAAGCGATCCAAGCTGGATCATTGACTGCTTTTAGACTTGGACACTGTTTAAGAATATTTTGCCCAAACTCACTATGCCACAGACGATGTGTCAATTCACCACGATGACATTCTTTGGCCAAATTCACTCGAATAGAATTGGTAATCATCACTGAAAGTGACGGCTTCATCATCCAAGGTGCATTGAAGCTCGCTAATGTGCGTATGGAAGTGGTTGGAGAGAATTGCCAACCACGCAAGCCCAAATCAATCAGTTGCCCTGTTTGCTTTAATCGTTCAAACCAAGCTTTGCCCTGTAAATAACGCGCTTGCCATGGATGTAAAGGAAGTAACTTATATTCCGCATGTGTCTTTAATAAATTGAGATCACTTTCAGATAAATACCACTGTAACGCAGTTTTTAATTGCGCTGAAATAGGTTCATCAGTCGCACTACCTTCTGCAATATAATCTTGGTGCACTAGCCAATAATGAAGTTGAGTCTTACCTTTATTTTCAGGAGAAAAGTTTAACCAATCTTCATGAACAAAGCCTGTCCTACTTTTTGGCGCGGGATGCATACTATGCCCTAAAATCAAAGCTTGCTCTGTTTCAATAAAGCTTTGCCCTGCTTTTACTAAATCATCAAATTCATATTCACGATTTTGTAAAAACTGTTGTAGCGCATCTCGACTTTGAATCCATTTTTCAACTAATGAAGCAGCATCTAGATGAACAGCGGCTTCTTGAACAAGTTCTTCTAGCAACAACCCAACAATTGCTACAGGACTAAATACCTTAATTTTTTCATCGATGATAATTTGCGGAAGATCTGCTAAGCGATGTCGCCCCACACAGCTCACATAAGATAAAGGGAAAAAGCAACGTGCTTGAATAGAGGTAATCGGTATTGATAACAGCGTCAAACCTTGGCTAAACGTCTGTAGTTGAAGAGATTGCTGACTTTTATGAAGCAAGTGACCTTTGCCAGTTTCTTGCGTATATGCATTGACGAAATGTTGTAACGCCAACCGATTAGCAAGTGAATGCATCTGTCGATATCCTCTTTCAAAAGAGTTAATTTGTTTTTCGAAATGTTTTAGGCCTGAAACACATCTTAAGTACAAGGGAGTTTGTAGTTAAGATAGAACTAATGATAATTATTATCATTTACTATTTCAATTCCATAAAAGAACCTAGAAAAACAACACTAAATCATTGAATTTATTTTGTTTAACAAGGAATATTGCTCAGTAAAGATACAAAAAGATAATAATAATTCTCATTAAATAAAATGATCAGCTTGTAGCCATCAATAGTTTTTATAGATGTATAAAATTTTTAAATAGTCTCAAATGTAATATTTCCCCACATCAAAAATCTAATATGTCAAAAAATGGGGTATACGGATTTAATGGTTGATGGGGCACCTTCACCCCATCAATCTGATACCACCCTGAGATGGTTGATAGATCGACTCCGTAGTTGAGTTCCTCTGCGAAGTCCGGCAGTCCGTAACCGATGGTTTTCTTGTAGAAAGGAGAGACCTTCGCAGTCGGTGCCTTCTTCTTGTGCTTCGTGGTGTAGAGCATTCGTGCCCGCATCACCTCGAAGGAGTAACCGCGCCCTTCACGGTTCTTGTCCTTGGCCAGTCGGTTGATGGACTCCGTGTAAGCGTTGGTGACGGGCATGTCCGTCTCGAAGTAGGTCATGGTCTCTTCGCGCCAGTTTCCCACTGCCCTGACCAGATCGCTCCAGACTTCCTTTTGGCCCTTCGGGATGGTGGCTATCCACTCGTCCAGGGCGGCTTCTGCCTGGAGCCGTGTGGTGGCGTCCCAGATGCCGTAGAAGCGCTCCTTGTGCTCGTAGGCGGCCAGCAGTTGCGGGAACGCGCCTGTCCAGGTCTCCATGATGAGGCGCTCCCGGTCTGAGACTTCGTGAGCGCGTTTCAGCAGGATTTTCCGGTCTCCCTTGAGAGTCCGGCTCTGGGACGGTTTCAGCTCCTTTCTGAGGTCCTTGCGCACTCTCTCTAGGGCATCGTTGGCCATGCGCACCACATGGAACTTATCGACCACGATACGGGCCTGGGGCAGCACAGCCTTGACCGCTGCCCGGTAGGGGGTTCCACATGTCCATGCTGACGATCTCGACCTTCTGCCGGTCTTTCAGCTTCATCAGGTAGTTGGTCACCACGTCCTGGCGGCGGGTGGCCAGCAGGTCGAGCAGGGTTCGCTCCTCAATGTTGGTCAGAATGCAGCGGTAGCGCTTGTTCAGGTATAGCTCGTCAATGCCCAGGATGCGGGGCGTCTCGAAGCGGTGCCAGCGCCCCAGCAACTCGGCGCGGGCGTTGAAGATGTCGCGCACCGTCTTCTCGTCCAGGCCGGTCTGTGCCGCCACAAAGGTGTAGGGGTGGTTGAAGGATTCCTTCTCCACGTACTCATGCAGCCGCAGTGTCATACGGAATCCGTCCACCATCTCCGGTAGCTGGGGCCTGAATGTTGTCTTGCAGGCCCGGCAGGTGTATCGGCGGCGGACCACCCAGAGAGTGACCCGCTTGCCGTGGATGGGCAGATCACGATAGGGAACGTCACGCTTGCCGAACCGTACGAACTCACCCTGCACGCCGCATTCCTCGCAGGCGATGGGATTGGGCACGTCCACCTGGAAGTGCATTTCGTCGTCGGTTGATTTGCAGCCCAGTACTTGGTATTGCGGCAGGTGAAGGATGTTGTCGGGAAGTTCGGTCATGGTGTTGTATAGGCGTAGGTGTCAGTCAGATCCATCCGACTCAGCATTGGTGTTTGCTTTTTTACCCAACAAGCTGCTGGAAACTAAAAGTAAGGCACCGAGGACAATTGCAATATCAGCCAGGTTGAAGGCCGGCCAATGCCAGTCTCGCCAATAGAAATCAAAGGAATCCACAACATAGCCGCGAAAGACCCGGTCAATCAGGTTGCCCATGGCGCCACCGAGGATAAGACTGTAAGCGATGGCTTCTCCTTTATGACGATTTTCAAGGATCAGCTTGATCAGAAAAATCGAGACCACTACCGCGATTCCGATAAAAAAGTAGCGCTGCCAGCCTCCACCATTCGCAAAAAGACTGAATGCGGCACCGGTATTCCATACGTGTACCCAGTTAAAGAATGAGGTCACTGAAATAGACTCGCCATATGCCATTGATTGTTGCACCAGCCATTTTACGGCCTGATCAGACGCTGCCAGCAGGCCCGATATGGACAACAGAGCGTACGGTGACAGATGTTTGCCAAAAATGGACATTGCTTAATCCTTGAGCGCCAGAATGCGTCTAGCACCGTTAAGTACAATTACCCCCGCGATGGTGCCGATAATCAGATCCGGATAATTGGACCCGGTCCACGCGACCAGAGCGCCGGCGGTGATGACCCCCAGGTTGATCACCACGTCGTTGGCCGAGAATATCCAGCTTGCCTTCATGTGCGCCCCGCCCTCCCGATGTTTGGATATGAGCAGCAGACAACTGGTATTGGCAATCAATGCGACGAATGCGATAGCCATCATCACCAGCGATTCAGGCTCACTACCGAATACAAAGCGTCTCACCACCTCTATGAGTACGCCCACAGCCAAGATCAGTTGCAGTACACCAGCAAGATGCGCGGCACGTACCTGCATTTTCACGCTATGTCCAACCGCATAAAGGGCAAGCCCGTACACCGCCGCATCGGCAAAATTGTCCAGGGATTCTCCAATCAGGCCGGTGGACCGGGCGATCAGACCGGCAGTCATTTCCACCACGAACAGAAGTGCATTGATGCCGAGCAACCAGCGCAGGGTCCCGGATTCTTGCTTAGCAGAAGCTGCCGAAAACTCGGCGGCCTTGATGGTCTCCGGATTTGCAGCGACGGTTTCCTGAAGCGAGGCGCCTAGCCCCAAGGTCTTCAGTTTCGAGGTGACGGGCTCGACCTCACCGTCATGCACGACCTTCAACCGGCGGTTCGACAAGTCGAAGGACAGTGCCCGAATCCCCTCAACGCCGTTCAGGGCCAGGCGAATCATGCGCTCTTCTGATGGACAGTCCATCTTCGGCACGGCATAAACACTGACCCATTCCCCCGACGCATCGGAGGAGGCCTGCATATCGGTATCCGCCGCAGGCCTTGCATGGTCGCCACAGGGGCCTCCGCAGTTTTTACTCATGATATGACTCCACTTGAATGTGATCGGGTTTTCATTTAAAACTATATAGTAGCTATAATGTCAATAGCGTAGAGAATCCGTTGCGGAGGAACCCGATGCGTATTGGTCAGTTGGCATAGTCAGTAGGGGTAGATACACAGACGATCCGCTTCTACGAACGGCAGGGCTTGTTGCCGCCGCCTGGTCGGCAGGAGAACGGTTACCGTGTCTATACCGAGAAACACGTTGAGCGGCTGGCCTTTATTCGTCGCTGCCGCATCCTGGATCTGTCACTGGCAGAAATTCACGAACTAAAGCGCTATCAGGACGACCCTCATCAGTCCTGTACCGCTGTCAATGCCTTGCTCGATGATCACATCTCTCATGTGCGCTCGCAGATAACCGCTCTACAGGCGCTTGAGAAACAACTCGTTTCACTAAGAGCGCGTTGCAACGATGACCGGGAAGTTAAGGCGTGTGGGGTTCTTGCTGGGATTAGCGAGGGAAGCATGCATCAGCAGTAGGTTGGAGTGCCAACCAGATAATCCGATGAGATGCCGGTTTGCCTCACTCTCATGCAAAGGTAAGATCAACCATTTAATCCGCTTACCCAATTATTTTTATAATTAAATGGGTGACGGTAACCCTCCCAAAGGATATGAATAACACTATTAACCCAATTTAATCGATTTAAGGTTTTAGATATGACAATTGAAAACCCAGAGAACGAACGTGAAATAGCTAAAGCTGCCGCTCTTGTGCTTCAGAACCGCTTTATTGAAGTTACACGTACTAGAACAGTACTCTATGTAAAGAATGATATCTTATGGAGTAAAGCTCCCAATAGCGAACCTGTATTGGTCAAAAAGTTATCCGAACGCAATCCAGATCTTGCGAAAAGGTTTGCTGGCCGAGGGACTTACAAAATTAAAAAACGTGATAATGATTTTATTACCTAATAGTAGTCTATCTTTGAACGCATACTATCCATCTTCAAGATAGATAATTATAAAAATAATAGTAAATCAAGAAATAGCTAGAAGCCTCATTAGTCTTTAGGCAGCAAATCATGTGGTGCAACTTTAAGTATTTGTGCAATCTCATAGAGCTTTAGTACCGTGATATTTACTTCTCCTCGCTCAATACGTCCCACATAACTACGATCGATATTGCAAAGTAATGCTAATTTTTCTTGAGTAATTTTCTGCTCAATTCGACAATTCCGAATAGCATGTCCAATTTTCTGTGCTAAATCGTTCATAAGTTCTATTCCTATAAAGAATAGAACTATTCATTTTTGAGGACTAAGTATCCACGGCTTATAATCCTCATAAGCATTAGATTTTAAAATTTTATATTTAAAAATAAAACCTTAAATAAGACAGAAAAACGGATTATAATCCCCTTTATTTTTACGTATTACCTTTAAATGATTGAAATTAAGCACCCTCTAAAAGAGCAGTTTCTTGTAGTTATTGAGAATGGCATTTTCTTATTCTTGTTCAAACCTAAAGATCTTTGGATACGCTTTGAAGGTGCTCCTGATTCACTAAAATGGCAAACATATTCTTTAATTAAACAATTATTGAAATTTGGCTACTTAAGAAAAGAATATGACGATGAAGGAAATCAATTTTATTCAGAAACTGATAAATTAACTGATTTTAGAATTACTCACTGTAAAGAAAAAGCAGTTAAAGTATTAACTAAAAAATTAAGTTTACTTAAACAAGAGCAGCTAGAAAAAACCTTGGAAATTCAAGAAACTAATGAACTATCCAAACAATTACCAGAAATTAATTATTGCTTTAAAAATTATATAAGAGATAGAAGCAAAAAAATATCAAGATTAGAAAATCATAAAAATATTATTTCCAAAATCATTAATGATATCGATTCATTTATTTACTAAATTAATATAATATTTTATTAATGTTTTATTAATTAATAATAAATAAATTAATCCATTATAATAAAACCTTGCAAAACTAGAAAAAACCTATATTTTTAGATTAAGTTCTAATTATTTTTACTACTATCATGAAAACAAATCAGCAAATTAAAGATGATTTTGAGCAAGCGGGAATCAGTATTTCCGACTGGAGCTTAAAACATAATTTTTCTAGGGATTTAGTTTACAGAATTCTAAATACAAATCGCATACCAAAGCGTGGTGAAAGTAAAAGAATTGCAATCGCTTTGGGATTAATTTCGAAGGAGAGAGAAAAATGACTTAAGAAAAAATAAAGCGGATTCATAGAATCCGCTCTACCCGTTTGCAATCAAGAGAAAGCTAACTAGTCGTGTTTTTAGTATCTCTTGATTGCAATGTTCCGTCAAGTCTTGAGCAATAAAATCAAATTGCTCAAAGCTTTATCTCATCCTAAAAAATGTCAGAACTACTATGCAATCAAGTTATCTAGAGCAAAAAACTAAACAACTTAATCAAAATTTACTAAGAAAATTTGAAGAAGCTTTTCAAAAACAGACTCATGTATCATCAAAATTCATTGGTGAACGTAGAGTAAAATCACGTATAGGTAGTCGTGTATCACTCTTTCCAAGTGTTAAAAATCAAGGGTTAATATGCCTCGAAAGTAATTTAGAACTAGCCCATGCAATAGCTTTGGAGCGCAATGAAGATGTACTTCAATACAGAACACAAGCAGTTCAGATCTTTATTAATGATCGACACTTTATTATTCCCGACTTCATTATAAAAACACTGAATGGATATGAAGTTCATGAAATTAAACCTAATTTAAATACACTTTCAGAAAAAAACATTGCAAGATTTAATTTAGCAGAAAGTATTTTAAATAGTTACTCGATTAAATTTAGAACTTTTGATCGTAATAATCTTATTTCAAAACAAGACTGTCTTTTATTAAGTATCAGCTATCAAAGAGCAAATTATAAAAAAATAAATAAAATTGATTTAGAAAAAGCAGACACCCTCATTAGAAATAGAAACTTCAAAAATAAAATGGATTTATATAAATTACTGAATGCTAATAATTTAGATTTAATGATTGCTGATTATTTTATTTTTTATAAAAAAGCTTTAGGAGTTTAATTATGAAAAATAATTTTCAATTAAAAATTGGTGATCGATTTAAATATCGTGATGAACTTTATGAAATATGCTATATAGAAAATGAAACTATCCGCTACTCTAACTCCACTAGTGGAAATATGTACTTTCTTAATGAATATGATTTAATTAATAAAATCTTAAATGGAGATATAAAGTTAACTAATTTAAGCATTCCACAATTTCACAAAAATAAAGCTCTGACAATTGAGGAAATTTTCAAGTATCTTAACTACGTTTTTTCAAACAAAATTCCATGTTCGACCAAGTATTTGAAAATTGCAATTATAAATATAACCAAAGAAAATCCTAATCTTAGAAAAATATCTGCAAGCACTTTGGCACGGTACATAAAGATATATCGAGATAACTCAGATTCATTTCATGGTTTTTATCAAGGAGCTGGTGGAAACAGAAGTTTAAGATTCCCGATTGAAATTGAGGAAATTATTAATGAAGTTATTTCTGATTTCATTAAAGAAAGAGAAAATTTTAGTCCAAGTGATGCTCATGTAATTATTAAAGATCGAATATTATCACTTAACCTAAATGCTACAATACCGTCTGAACGAACTATAGCTCGGCGTTTTGAGAGACTTGATCCCTATATTGTATTTAAGAATAAAAATGGAGCAAAAGAAGCAAGTAAAAAATTTAAAGCATCAGGTCAGAGCTTAGTATCGCCTGGTTTACTCGCAATAGTTCAAATGGATACCCATGAGATTGATTGCATCATATTAGATAAAAATGGGAATGTACTTGGTAGACCAGAACTTTGCATTGCGATAGATATCTATACAAGAGCTATAGTAGGTTGGCACTTATGTATGCTACCTCCCTCAGCAACAAAAACATTACTTACACTTAAAAATATGTTGATGAGACCTCATCTCGACAAAACAGGAGGACTTCCAACAGTAATAATCCCAGACAATGGTTGCGAGTTTAATAATAATGCTTTAGCTAATTTTTGTAATAATTTTAATATTACTAAGTCAGAATCACAGCCATACTCTCCCAATAATAAAGCTCATATTGAAAGTTTTTTTAGATCATTAAATATGAGCATTATTCATAAACTTAAGGGTACTACATACTCATCACCAGTCCATAGAGGAGATTATGACTCTGTAGGAAATGCCTGTTATACACTAGATATATTAAGAGATTTAGTGAATGAATGGATTGAGAACATATATCATAAACGAATTCATTCAAGGACAAATCAAAGACCAGAAAAAATGTGGCAAGAAGCGTCTAAAATATTTCCTGTTTTAACCATTCCTGAATTAGAAATTGAAAGAAAATGTCGGACTGTGTTCCGATATAGAATCAACAAAGGACAAATAAACTTAAAAGGTCTAAGATATAAATCTCAGGCTCTCGCCACATTAAATTATCATTTCAAAGATAAAGTCACGATTTATGTTAATCCACTAGATTTAAGCTCTATTTATATACAAGACCCATTTGATAAAGATAATCTGATTCAAGCAGATTCAATATATCCTGAGGCTACTAAAGATTTAACTTTAGCTGAATGGTTAGAAGCTAAGGAAATATTGCGAGAGAAGTATAAATGTAACCCTGATGAGATTAAAAATGAAGAAATTTTATATCTTGCTCGTTTAAATTTTCTAGAAAAAATACAAAAGCTTAATCGAAGAAATAAACGTTTTAGACAGGTTAAGAATGATCTGCCCTCAATGATTACGAGCTTTGAAAGACACTTAAATTTAGTAACATTAAGTGAGAAAGATAAAGCTATCAAAACACAGTGCAACTCAAAAACAACCCCTTCCCTTACATTTGACAATTTACCTCCAGATTTAACTGATTTTTTCTATGAGGAGGTAAATTTTGATGAATAGTAATAAAAACATTGAAACTCTCTCTAAGTTACGGAACTTCATTTGTCATCATTCAGACTTCTCAAAAGCTTTAACGTCTATTGATGAGTGCATGCAAATGAGTTACATGGAAAATCGACCTATTGGCTCCTTGTTACTTGGTGCAGGGGGTGTAGGTAAATCTACTATATGTAAGCTTATTAAAAGCAGACATAAGCCTTATAAATGTATAGAGGATAACTTTGAGAAGTTAATAGTACCGGCTTTTTACTTTCCTGTTCCTTCACCAATCACTATTAAGAGCCTAGCCATTCGAATGCTTGAAGAGCTAGGATGTACAGATCATAGAGGTACAAGTGAGCAATTAAACTATCGATTACGCATTCTCTTAAAAGAATGTAAGACACAACTTATCATGCTGGATGAATTTTGATGTGGTTCTAGGATTTTAGACCACGCCTATAAGTGATAATCTACTCCCCAATAAGCATGGGAAATGCTTGTTTTTGGAGTCAACCATGACACGAAGAAAACGTCGTAATCATTCAGCAGAGTTTAAAGTTAAAGTTGCTCTCGCAGCAATTAAAGGCGACCACACACTCGCTGAACTTTCTACTCAATTCGATTTACATCAAAACCAAATCATCGATTGGAAAAATCAACTGCTTGAGCAATCAGTCAATATTTTTTCACGACCAACAGCACAACAAGAACCAGAGATTGACCTCAAAGCTCTACATGCCAAGATAGGACATCAGGCATTGCAAATTGATTTTTTAGAAGGTGCGCTCAGAAAAATAGGGCAGCTGAGCGGCAAAAAATGATCGATAAGACCCATCAACTTTCGGTACGACAACAATCGCAATTGATTCAAATCAATCGCAGTACGTTGTATTACAAGCCCAAAGAGATTTCATCAACTGATTTGAGTTTGATGCGTCTAATCGATGAAATTCATCTCGACTACCCATTTATGGGCAGTCGAATGATACGAGATATGCTACAGCGTCAAGGACATCAAATAGGTCGGCGTAAAGTCCGACGTTTAATGCGCTTGATGGGAATACATGCCTTGTATCCAAAACCCAATACCAGTAAGCCTAATCTTGCACACCGTATTTTCCCATATCTGTTGAAAAACATGGTCATCGATCACTCTAATCAAGTCTGGTGTACAGATATCACGTACATTCCTATGGCTAAAGGCTTTGTCTATCTGTGTGCAATTATAGATTGGCATAGTCGTAAAGTACTGGCTCATCGAGTATCGATCAGTATGGAAACAGACTTTTGCATAGATGCGTTGCAAGAAGCAATTGTGAAATATGGTTGTCCAGAGGTGTTTAATACAGACCAAGGCAGTCAATTCACAAGCGAGGCATTTTTGAATGAGTTAAAATTGCGAAATATCCGTATCAGTATGGATGGGAAAGGACGATGGATGGATAATGTGATGATTGAGCGTTTATGGCGCAGCGTGAAGCATGAGGAAGTCTATTTGAAGGCTTACGATACGGTTAAACAAGCGAAACAATCAATTGCTGAATATTTGGATTTTTATAACATGATACGTCCTCATTCAAGTTTGAATAAGGCAACACCGGATGAATTTTATGATCAACATTTACTAAAAGTAATGGCAGCATAATTTAAATATTTAGAGCGGATTTATCACTTATAAAACTGAATTGAGTGGTCTAATTAACGGAACCACATTATTTCATCATATTTATAGCTCGAGTGCCCAAAAGAATAAAACATCTGAAAATGTAGCCAACTGGATTAAAACATTAGCTGATGAAACTAAAATATCTATATGTTTGGTCGGGTTACCTACTATTCAAGATAATCTTTTTATTGACAGTCAACTAGCACGCAGATTTTCTTGTGTCTTACAACTCAATCCTTTGACCTTAAATAAATATGATCAATCTGGGACACTTATGCCCTTTTTGAAACAGACCTCTCTATACATAGCAAAGAACTTCAATCTTAGCTTTGATCCCGAAATTTTCTCAAAAGATTTATCTAAGCGCATATTTTTAGCCACTAGTGGCTTCCAAGCCTATGTCATGCAGCTGATACATCAAAGCTGTCTGAATGCACTAAGCGATAATCGTACGGTTGTTTCAATGAATGACTTTCATACAGCTTATGCATTAAAAAGTATCTTATATAAACCCATGACTAACAAAGATCTTTTTTTACTTAATCCCTCTCAAATTACTGAAATCTTAATTTAATATCATGAAAAAATTATCTCTTTCTCATACTCCAATCCCATTTTCTGATGAATTTTTAGCAAGCTTTCTCCTTAGAGCTTCATATATAAATGGCTATGAATTTCCTGAACAAATGCTAAACAGCGCAGGTATTTCCATATATAAAAAATCTTACGAGGCATTATTTACCAATGAAGATAAGTTTAAGGAAGTTATTGAACAGTTGGGACTTTCAGATGACTTACTAGATCTGGTAATAAAAAAGACCCCTCCAACATTTCAAAATTTCTTCTGGACAAAAACTCAAGTAATTCATCGTAAATTACTTAATATTGGCCTCCATAAATTTTGCTCATCCTGTTTAGAAGATAAGGGTTATTGGAAGAAAAATTGGTTATTAACCCCCTTAACAGTTTGTCTAGATCACCATATTGATTTGATAGAAAAATGCCCTGAATGCGATAATCCATTAGAGACTAGCCGAAAATCATTATTTGAATGTTCAACTTGTACTTTTAATTTACGTAAGAGCCAAAAGCAGCAATCTACACTAGAAGATATCCAGATTAATACATGGTTCTTAGATAGCTTTCAAGGGACTGATAAAACTTTTAATGAAAATTTTTTTGATATCTGGATAGCTTTATGCGAGTACTTTTCTAACTTAGAAATATTTAAAAACCGATCTTATATTTTAAATTTATCCCATGAATATTTTCATAATGAGGATAAATTTATTTCTAGCCTTATAAATGAAATCAAAAGCAACCTAGATTATGCTCATCCAAGAATTCAACTTCTTCCCTTTTTAGAAAATAAATCTAGATTTAAACCTATTCTCGATGAAATCCTAAGTTATTTTAGAGATTATAACTCTCCTTCCTCAAAATGTATTCAACGGAAATTTAATAAGAGAGAAGCTACTCATATACTTGGGGTTAGTTTTGCAGCATTTCATAAAAGACTGAAGGCGGGAGTTTTATATCACGATAAACTCAATGTAAGTGATAGAACTAATTTTCTTGCTTCTATACTTGAGGAATGGCTAATCAATGAAAAGAAAAATATCAATGGCACCTATACATATCATCGTCCACCACCACAAGCCGATGAATCTAATGATTATTTTTCTATTCCAGAAATTATGGAAATACTAAATATTAACAATCATAATGCACGTTTATTTCTTAAAATACCAGATATTCCAGCCACAAAAAAATATGTCCATCGTTATACACAGTCTTGTCTTTCCAAAAAATTTGTTAATGATTTTCATAAAAAATATATTTTTCTAAGTCCACTTGCTGACTACTTGGACGTTTCGCATCTCACACTGAGAGCCAAGCTTTCAAGTTTAAAAATTGAACCTATATATATAAACAAACTTTATCCGGCATATTATGCAAGAAAAGATATTCAGCATTTAGATAAGTCAATGATTGAAAATATAGTTACTTATAAAAATAATTCAGGGCGTAAAAAAGTTGGAACTGTAGATAAGAGTAAATGTGATGCTTATGTAAGCCTAAATGAAGCATCTCAACTTCTAGGTATTTCCTCATTACAAACAGCTCAACTTATTCAACATAAATGGCTTAAAGTAGAAAATTTAGAGATACGCCCGTATCGTATCCCAAGAAGAAGTATCGACAAATTAATTCAACAAAAGAATGACCCTACGTATGTTGATATAGAGGTGGTACTCAATGGATTAGATTGCTCATATGACCAACTTGAAAAAAATTGGATTATGACAGGTCATTTAAAACTTCGACATATTGGATATTGGCGGTCCTTCTCCAAAACTGAGTTTGATAAAGCCATGAAGATTCACCAAGAGTATTTTACAGCTTCAGAGGCTAATGACTATTTAGGTATGCATCGCACGCATATGACTAATCTAGTAACTCAGGGATTAATTAAGCCTAAATTTCATGGCAATAAATTTTATTCGGTCAGACTATTCTTACGGGAGGACGTTGATAAATTACTCGAAGCCGGTTATGGCTATAAAAGTAATCAAAAAAAATCTTAACTTATGTGTCAGAGATTCTCAGAAAATCTTAACTTATGTGTCAAAACCTCGTTAAGATTGAATGTCAAAAAAACTAATAAATAATTGATTTATTTAGTTAAATAAATCTCACATTATCTGTCATTTAACGCCGTCACGCGACACATAAGTTGTCATTTATGACTTATAGTTTGTCATAAAAAAACCGCCAATACTGGCGGTTTTTTTACATCACATAACAATTAAAACTCTTTTGTTACACTCAGACCAGCGCTCCAGTTCCGCCCTTCTGCCGGCTCAAAGAAACGGCTATTGCTTTCATTGACAATCACTGAACCTGAATAGTCTTTATCAAAAAGATTATCGACACGTGCAAAAGTTTTGACAGACCAGTCTTTCATATTCCATTTATAGCCAACATTGGCACCAGCAACAGTATAGCTGGGTGCATATTCAGTATTGGTATCATTGACATAAATTCGATCTGAATAACGTACATCCAAACCTGCACTCAAACCATTTTCAGGTTTCCAGCCCAGACTTAAAAATGCCTGATTTTTGGCAATACCGGGAATATAGTTTCCTGATTCAACTCTCGACACTGCAATATTGCCATTCTGATTTAAAATTTCAGGAATATCAGCATCAAAAGTTGCATCTATATAGCTATAGCTGGCTTGAGCAGTGAGATCACGCCATAAACTTTTATTCCAGGAGAGTTCAATACCTTCTCTTAAAGTTTGATCTGCATTACGGAAAGTAGAGCGACCATTGTCATTACCTGCAGAAACAATGTCATCCTGAGTCGTCGTATGGAAAACTGCAACAGTAAAATCACCTAATGTATTGGCAGATTTCAATCCCATCTCATAGGTTTCACTTTCTGCTGCTTTTAAACTGAAGCTGCGGTTTTCTGCAGTATTTGCAGGATAGGACATTTCGGTAAAGGTCGGCGTTTCAAAGCCTTGTGCATAACTGACATAAGTCATCAGCTCAGGTAAAATCTGCCAGCTTAAAGCCATGGAGGGCAATAATTTCTGATAATCGGTTTTACCTGAATTATTGCCATTCGCCAGAAACTTGTCTTTAGACTTGAAATGCACATTGCTATAGCGCAGGCCGGCATCCAAGGTCCAATCGGGAGCAAAGTGATAAGAAGCTTGCAAATACGGATCTAAATTCCACAGGGTATTATCTTCATCTCGACGTAGTTCACCTTTAACCCCCAAGCGATCACCTAAAAAGTTTTGATAGCCTTTACGGTCTTCAGTCATGGCATCAAAAGCGAGACCAGCAATCAGTTGGATATCTGGCAGAATATCTTTACCCGTCCAGCGTAAATCTGTCCCATAAAAATTACGGTCAAAATCAATCACGCCACCCGCATGATTAACTCCACCTTGTGCTGTACGAGGAATCGACTGATATTGCGTGACTGCGCGCTGTCCCCAGTAGGCCATACCATACAGTTCATGCTGATCATTGATCGGTTTATTCCAGGTCAAACCTGTTTGCAGCTGCTCAATTTCTTTACGTGCATTATAAAGAAGGACGTTGGTCGCTACCTGTCGGGGATTGGCCTTCCACTGGTCTCGGGTTAAACCACCCGGATCATCCGCTGCAATTTTGACATAGTTATTCATCCAGTTGATTTTAGAACCATCTTCCAGATCCCAGGTCAGCTTGGCATTATTCAGAACTTTATGTGCACTGCTGTGATCACGGTAACCATTGGTATCAAAATAAGAGGAGCTGATGATATAGCTTGGCTCTGAAGCATTCTCTGAACCGCCTTGCAAAACCAGCTTGGTCTGCCCTTTGTTCTGACTCCCTGCAGAATGCCCCAGTTCAATTGAGTCAGCGCCTTGCCCTTCCGTTGTGGTGGTTAAAATCGTTCCCCCCGAAGAGTTGCCATACAACGAGGAAAACGCACCACCCAAAACCTCAATATGATCCAGACTGTTCAAATCAATATTCGAGGTTTGCCCCTGCCCATCCGGCATCGTTGCAGGGATTCCATCCACATATAAACGCACACCACGCACACCAAAACTGGAGCGAGCGCCAAAGCCTCGCATCGAAATTTGCAGGTCCTGGGCATAGTTTTCACGATTATTTAACTGTAATCCTGGAACGCCTTTTAATGTTTCCGACAGGTTCACATTCATGCTGTTATCTTGTTCTTGATTCAGATAATACACTGATGCCGGTGTGGTCAATCGCTCCCGATCGGTACGGGTCGCTTGAATGATAATCGTGTCTAACCTTTGGACTTCTTGTGTGTCATTTTCTGCATAAATATTCTGACCTGCGCAAGCAATCAGGCAGGACAAGGTCGATTTCACAAATGGAAATTTCGGGCTTTGATACATAAATAACAGGCCTTATTTGAAAGTGGTTTAATGCGGCAAATACCTTATCAAGATGGCGTACATCTCATGATTCAATTCATTTTGTTTTAAGCATCGATATCCAATAAATGCGCTGATTCGATGACATATAGTTCGTTCAATGGATAGAAAGACTTTGAGCTTAAAATTCTGTGTTCGGTAAATTCAGACTTGATTAATCCTTTATCTGAATTGCGCTTAAAATCAGCCAGATACAAAGCATATTATTTTAATGCGATCTGAATGAAATTGAGCTTTCAGCAACAAATCAACATCATTTCTCTGTGTCCTTAAAACTGGATGTAGGCATTCAACAATACATAATAAAAAAGCCTGACGAATCAGGCTCCTTCATACTGATTTAAAAATTTAACTATTTATTGTCTGGCAAGGCATAAGCCACCAGAGAGTCGCCCATTTTAGTCCCAAAGGAACCATGACCACCCGCCATAATGACCACATACTGCTTGCCATTCGCTTCATAAGTCATTGGTGTAGCCTGACCACCCGCAGGTAGACGCCCTTTCCACAATTCATCACCGTTGTTCACGTTAATGGCACGGATATAGTTATCTTGAGTTCCGCCCACAAACATCACGTTGCCCGCAGTTGAAATAGGTCCACCCAGCATCGGCACACCCATTTTGAATGGCGGCAATGGAATGCCTGGCATACTGTCACGAATGGTACCGATACGGCGTTTCCAGGCCACTTCATGAGTATTTAAGTCCACACCTGCAACAAAGCCCCATGATGGCTGTTTACACGGCAGCCCAAACGGAGACAGGAACGCACTGATTTCAACGCCATAAGGCACGCCATACATCGGTTGAACGCCGGCTTCTGTGCCTGCACCTTTAGCCGTCTTAGGACGGTTCGGATCTTGAGGAATCAGTTTTGATACAAATGGCAGGCCAATCGGGTTGGTCAGTGCAATTTGACGGTCCGGATTCACCGACATACCGCCCCATTCAAACACACCCAGGTTACCCGGGAAGACCAGCGTCCCATTTTCAGAAGGTGGGGTATAAATGCCATCGTAATTCAATTTGTGGAACGCAACACGGCAGACCAACTGGTCGAACATGGTCGCACCCCACATCTGTTTATCGGTCAATTTCTCTTGTGGCGCCAGATTAAAATCAGAGAACGGTTGAGTTTTAGAATAGAACTCGCCTTTGGTTTGAGGTCCACGCTTCACAGATTGCGGTACCGGTTTCTCGGTAATCGGTACAATGGCTTTACCATTACGACGATCCAGCACAAAAGCATTCCCGGTTTTGGTCAAGACATAAATAGCCGGAATCATATTCCCGTTTTTATCTTTGATCTCGGTCAATGTCGGCTGTGAAGGTACGTCCATATCCCACAAATCGTGATGGGTAGTCTGGAAGTTCCATACCAGTTTGCCGGTCGTCGCATTCAAGGCCAGCATCGAGTTGGCATAACGCTCGTCCAGCTCAGTCCGGTGACCACCATAAATATCCGGTGTACCGACACCCGTTGGTACGTAGACGATATCCAGCTCTGCATCATAGGCCAAAGGTGCCCATGCATTAGGTGAATTATGTACAAATTTTTGACCCGGTGCAGGAATCAAATTCGGATCTTCAGCGCCTGTGTCAAATACCCAAAGCAGTTCACCGGTATTCACGTCATAACCACGGATCACACCCGATGGTTCTTCAGTTGAATAGTTGTCGGTAGTTGAACCCGCAATAATAATGGTGGTGCCGGTTACTACAGGCGGTGAGGTTGGAATATAACCGCCCGGATATGGGAATGGCATATCTTTTTGCAGATCGACTTCGCCATTTTTACCAAAGTCAGAGCAGACTTTACCGGTGGTCGCATTGACCGCAACCAGACGCCCATCATTGACCGGTAAAATCACTTTTTGTGGACATTCAGCCGATGTGGTTTTCTTCGCAGCGAGACTGCTTTCAAAACCTACCGTATTGTTGACATCATAATAAGATACACCACGGCAGGTTAAATGCTGATAGGTATGATCAGCTTTTAATTTCGGATCATAGGTCCATTTCGCCTTACCAGTTGCCGGATCAAGCGCAGTCAATTTCTGGTGAGTGGTACAGATGTACATGTTGTCACCCACCTTGATTGGGGTAACCTGATTGGTGGTTTCACCCGAGTCATTTTCAGTCTTGAATTCGCCCGTGTGATATTCCCAAGCCACCTGCAAATCTTTGACATTTTCAGTATTAATCTGCTTTAAGGGTGAATAACGCAAACCGGACTGGGTACGGCCATAAGCCGGCCAGTCTTCATCTGCCACACCGGGAATTGGCTGGTGGGTTGCAGGCTGCTGGGATTTTAATTCACCGCGAATTTCTTGCGGGTCATTAAATACAGCATAAATCATGACAGCGATGGTAATAGCCAGTGAACCACCCAGGGCAATTTTCGCACCTTTACTTTGATCAAAACCGCGTGTTACTGCCGGAATCAGCAGGGCCAGACCAAACAACCCTAAAATATCTAAACGCGGCGCGAGTGCAAAGAAATCTGAACCGACTTCCCACAGCCCCCACACCACTGTCGCCAAAACGAATACGGCATAAACCAGAAGTGCAGCACTTTTTCGTTTATACAAGAGAACTGCGGTCGCAATAAAGAGAATACCTGCAATGATGTAGTACCAAGACCCACCCAGCACTGCAAGATAAATCCCTCCAATCAGCAGTCCTATACCGAAAACAGCGGCAATGACCGCTAAAATCGTTTTCAGTACCGAACCTGATGATGAAGTATTCATATTGAACACCTATAAAAGTTTTTTTGAAAGTCCATGCACATGACAGGCATGAGCACCCTTATTGTTAAATTCTGAGTTATAAATACATCAATGTCTTAAGCAGGCATTGCCCATTACTGCAACAAAGTACCTAGAGATTCAATAGTGTATTTGCAACTAAAAACTATGTTTTAAAATGACGTATTAAACTTGATTCCGCCCACCCATACATTTTCACCGTCTTTGTCCGCACCGACGTGACGCACATATTGCACATTCGGGCGAATAGTGAGCCAGTTGGTGGCATGTAAGCCATAATAAATTTCTGCATCGATTTCTTGATGATGGTCAGTACTGACATCGTCATTCATGTTGATGCGTGCAATACCAAATGCGATTTCATCTTGAGGGCGTGAATCCATTGCACCCTTATAAACCAGTCCAATATTTTGCATATCGCTGACGGTATTGGTTTTGGAGTCATGCACTGTCGCATTTATAAAGCCGGTCAAACCACGCGAAGTATCTCCGTCATGTGCAGTCAATTGTTGCTTGGCAACGATCCAGCCACCGTGGTGGTGATCTGTTTGATCTGGATTGGAAATGACTTCAGCATCCGCTGTACTGTAGTAATAACCGGCACGATATTCACCCGGTAGTTTCTGTTCACCCAGTTTAGGCGTCCAAACCACTTCTGCAGGAAGCATTGCCCCTTTAGAACCATCCGTACTCAGATTAAACCCTTTACCACGTTCCAGATTCTCAGGGTTGTACTCATAAGCACCGACTTGGGCATAAAATTCAGGGTTAATATTGTATTTGACCCGTGCAGCCCATTGGCTTACCGGCCAGTTGTACCACTGATCACCGACCCAGTTCCCGACTTGTGAACCGCATAGGGCCAGATTCTGAAAATCGCAGTCAAAACTGTTGAAGTCTTCACCTTCACCGAAGCGCCCGACTTTCACATCCAGTTTTTGTTCCAGGAATTTTTTCTTGATCCATAAATCAGTCAGACGCCAGGTTTGACCACGGCCCCAGACCTCTTGTACTGAACTCAAATGACCGTTTAAAGCAGCAGCGCTTTGAGACAGTGACTGACCGTTACGCTGGGTCACTGTTATTTGTGCTTCAGTGTCTTGCCAACCTGCAATTTTTGCCAGATCCAGATGTGCCCCAAAAACAAACTGGTCCGCATATTCAGTTCTATGGTTTGAAGATCTTTGCGCATCGATCAAGGTTGCCATTTCACCGGTATAACCAAAACTGAAATCATAGCCCTGGTTTTGGAGCGCTGTACGTTGCCCGTTCCAGTCACCGAGCATCCACGGGCTTTCCGAACTGAAAGCAGCTTCAGCATGCACAGTGGTCGTGGTTAAGATGAAAGAGGCACAGCAAAGGTAAACGGCCTTCGATAATGGGGAGAGATACATTGAATGTGATACCTTCATCACAATATGAAGTTTTTTATTATACGCCTGTTGATTTTAAAAAATCGTTACTAATAGATAAAAAGTATGAATAAAATGTTATATTTATTAGTATTATTATATGCTTTTTGTAAATTTAAAATTTATAAGTATCTGTTTATCATCATATTAAATTTAACAACATCAAACCATAGTTCCAAAGAAAAATTTGATATTCATCAGATAGATTTAGCTTTAATTTCTTATAAAAGATTCAGAGATAAATCAGCTCCATTACTATTTAATTTTCTTCATTTCAAATCATGCAACGCTACATTTTTTGTTGATTGAATACTGAATCACTATTGCGATAAGGCTTTTAAAAACATGAAAAAATTATTGTCATTTCACCATAAACTTTTAAAAATTAGATTATGCTAAAGTTATTCTGATAAGAAATTGCGTCGCTTTAAAACAATAATCTAGCTTAATAGACGAGAACAAGCATGAAAGGTTCAATCCTTGATTTTTCTATTCAACACAATACCGGTTTTATCTCGGGGGATGATAATCAGCGCTATAGCTTTAATGGCGCGGACTGGCGTAGTGAGCGTCCACCTTCACGCGGTGATCGGGTCGATTTTATCGTCAATACTACAGGTGAAGCCTCTGAGATTTATCTGGCCTTAGGCAGTTCTATTTATCTGGGAGAAAAAATTTCCAGTCAGCTCGGCAAATATTCCAATCTGGATCAAGCCGAGGAAAACTACAGCAGCATTGACTGGTTTGTAAAATGTCTGACCAACTATGCAAACTTTTCCGGCCGCGCACGCCGTAAAGAATTTTGGTTCTTTATGCTGTTTTGTGTAATTTTAGGCATTGTTGCTGAGGTAATTGATACAGTTTTAGGCACTAAACCGCTGGTGAATAGCCTGCTTAATCTGGCACTTCTAGTCCCAAGTCTGGCCGTTGGCGCGCGTCGCTTGCATGATGTAGGACGCTCTGGTTGGTGGCAATTACTGACGCTTACCGTGATTGGTATACTGGTACTGATCTGGTGGTGGGCAACTGAAACCAAGCAACAAAACAATGAATATGGTGCTCCTGCCAAATAACCGAACCTTACAAATCCCGTCTTGATGCGGGATTTGTTTATCGATTATTTAATGACTAAATATCAGCAAAATCAGACTTTCTCCATGCTGCAA
Source organism: Acinetobacter lwoffii (assembly GCF_019048525.1). Classification (NCBI taxonomy): domain Bacteria; kingdom Pseudomonadati; phylum Pseudomonadota; class Gammaproteobacteria; order Moraxellales; family Moraxellaceae; genus Acinetobacter; species Acinetobacter lwoffii. The sequence continues at coordinate 128,554 of NZ_CP077369.1, forward strand.
GATCAATTAGTGAAATTTCCAGATGCTGTATGGGTGCAAATCTATAAAGATAAAATGCAGCTGATGAATATAGATGGCACGATTACGCATACTCTGCTACCCGATGTGCCTTATGCCCATCCGCGGAGTATTATTGCCGACTTTGATGCAGCCGCGGTGACGCTGAAACGGCTGTTACCATCGTCAATGATGAAGAAACTATTTAGCTCTATAGCACTGCTGCAAATTATGGATCTGCCTGAAGACGGTTTAACCGAAGTTGAAAAGCGCGCGTTACTCGAACTCGGTTATGAAAGTAGCGTGCAAAATGTCATCCTGTTTGACCATGCAGGAAATGCACTGACCAAAGCCAGAGTTCCACCCCAACATCGAATGACGATCATCAATATTTTACTGGTGATTATCATTATGGTGGTGTTGGCATCGACCTGGTTTTTGACGCTTTAAATGTTCTTGTAAGAGCAAAAATCCCGCACGCTGCGGGATTTTTATTGAGATAACAATCTAATAAGAGAGTTGATCTGTATAGATGTAGCAGCTTATAGACAAAATATCTCTAAAAATCAGCTCAAATAAAATAAGCAAAAATTAGGGTTTATTTAAAATAATCTAGCAACTGATTAAAGCGGTCTATTTGATATTTAGGCTGTGCCAGTGCTAACTCTTCCTGACTACCATAACCATAATTTACCGCAATAGTATCAATACCATTTTGACGGGCACCAAAAATGTCATGCTCGCGATCACCGACCATCATGCATTGATCGGCCTGTAATTTTTGTTGCGCTAAAATATACTGAATCAGCTCGGCTTTATTGGTTCGGTCACCATTCAGCTCACTGCCATGAATGTCGGTAAAATACTGGGCCAGATCAAAATGTTCCAGAATCTGTTTGGCATACACTGTCGGTTTTGCTGTAGCGACAAACAAGCGATAACCACGGCGTTTCAGTTCTGCCAGCGTTTCTGCTACACCCTCAAAAACATGATTTTCATAGAGACCCTTGACTGCAAAGCGCTCCCGATAACCCATCAAGGCCTGTTCAGCCAGAACATGATCGGCCTCAACATTTAAAATTTTGGCAAGCGAGGCTTTTAAGGGCGGACCAATAATCCAGTCGATATTGATCTCGTCACTAATCGGATGACCAATTTTTTCCAGACCATAGCGTGCAGACGTCGTAATCCCCACTTTCGGATCGGTTAATGTCCCATCCAGATCAATTAAAATATTCTTAATCACCGCCTATCCCCTCTCATCAGCACCGATATAAATTAATATCGAGAGTTCATTCAAATTTGCCTATACTAATGCAATTTTAGTGAATGAAGGACATCATTTTGCGCCCTACCGTACTTTGCTTTTCCGGTTTAGACCCTTCAGGTGGAGCCGGCCTTCAAGCAGATATTGAAGCTATTGGTCAAAGTGGTGCACATGCGGCAATTGCCTGCACAGCCCTCACTATTCAAAATTCACAGCAGGTTTTTGGTTTCGAAGCCACTTCCAGAGAATTGCTATTGGCACAGGCCAATGCGGTGGTCAATGACCTGCCCATTCGTTGCGTAAAATCTGGCATGTTAGGCACCACAGACAATATCGTGGCTCTGGCCGAGTTTCTGACTGTACATCCAGATTATCTGTATGTGCTGGATCCGGTTTTGGTCGCCAATAGTGGCGGCTCGCTGGGTAATCAGGAAACGCTGGTCAAAGCATTTACCCAGCTGATTCCATTGGCCACCATTTTAACGCCAAATACGGTTGAACTACGCGCCCTGACGGGTGAGCAAGACCTCAAACTGGCCACTCAAAAATTATTTGAAATGGGTGCACAGGCAGTTTTGGTCAAAGGTGGCCATGAAGATACGCCAGATTACATTCAGAACAGCCTATATATCGCAGGTGAGCTGGTCAACGAAACTCGCTGTCCACGTCTGCCAGGTGAATATCATGGTTCAGGCTGTTCACTGGCCAGTTTCATTGCCGGACGTCTGGCCATGGGTGATCAGTTGAAAACTGCGGTACAGCATGCTGAAACCTGGTTATTTGGGGTATTAAAAAATGCTGAAATTCCTGTTCCAAATGGCCAGAGAATTCCAAAGCGTTTTTAAGATCACACTTCTTAAAATCAAAACTAAAAAAGCCTGAGTCATTCAGGCTTTTTTATCACTGATATTTTATAAACAATACTATTTGGCCTGATAAATGATTTTGCTTACATAGGTCGGTAAATTCCAAGCACCACCGGCGAAGCCTTTGCATTGTACGGTCAGACCACTGAAGCTTTTGACAAATTTCTTGCCATTCCAGGCCCATTCGTTCTGACTCAGACAATCGCCCAAACCACGCACTTTATGCCCGGAAAATATCTGGCCTTGGTTAAATGTTTCTCCCGAGGTCGTCACCAACTGTTTAAATTGCTTGTTTCGATCCATCAGCCAGAAGCCACTACCCATATTATAAGCCCCACGCCAGCATGGAATCTGAATCAGTTGATTCTGGGCATTAATGGGATAAATGGTCATAACATCATCATCCAGAAAACGCTGGCTAAACAGCAAATCACATTGATCTTCCTTGGTGGTGGCTTGCAGTTTTCGAATCATCTGCTGACTTGTTGCCGTATTCAGTTTTGCTTGAGTGACTTTGCCTGACTGATATTTTGGTATCTGAATTTTCGGTATCGCTGCAGCTTTGAGCACCGCCTGATTGGATTTTTTCCCCGGCCTGATCAAGGCTGAGGGCGTAGAAAGTCGACGCTGAAATTCATCCATCTTGAGTAAAACGGCACTGGCACCGGAAGTCGACAGGTTCCAGCGTGATTGCGTATTCTTAAATACAACCGGAGCTGTTCCCTGTACAGCTTTTAGCAAGGCTCGCGTTTGATCAGTACTGAGGTGCCCTATTCCCTCCCGATTCAGACCAATCACACCATAAGGTGTGCTGGCAATTTGTAGCTGAAGCTGTCGTGTAGGTGTGGCAGCAGCTAAGGGTAAAATCTGGACTTGGGCTTTGATACTACTGTTTGCACCCGCAGCACGCTCTAGTAGCACCGAAACCGGCTGATCAATATCTTGATCCGATTGATAACCGGCAGCGCGGCAGGTGCCGGTATTATCACAGGAAATTTCCCAGTCTTTATGTAAAAAATGCAGTCCCTGAATAGCAGCCAGACTCCATGAACTGATACTGGCTAGACCAAATGTGATACTCATGATTTTGATGCTGTAAATCCATTTTTGTTTCATCATTTAGTCCTTATTTAAAACGCTTGCCGAGGTAGCAGGCTGCATCTGCTCAATCTGCTTCTGTTTATCTTTTTTCTTGCGCTCATTGCTCAGGGTCGCCATTAAATCCTGCGCCAAAGCCTTAAGCAGAATCATATCTTCGGCCTGCATCTGTCTCGGTTGTTTATCCAGCAGACATAGACTCCCAACCGCAATTCCATTTTTATCTTTTAAAGGCACACCAGCATAGAAACGGATATGATGCTGTCTTAATTCTGACAGATGTGGAAAGCGCGGGTCACGCTGCAAGTCTTCTATCACCAAAGGCTCATTCTGATAGAGCAAATGGGTGCAGACTGAATCCTTGCACATTTGTCGGGTTGCAACAGGCTCCTGAGTAAAAGGACTGATTGGAATATACATTTCATGCTGATTCAGCCAGGAAATTTGTGCGTAATCAACGTCAAAGGCTTGACGGGCTTCTTCAATATATTGTTTATAAAGGGTCTGATGACGATGATCCAATAACCCCAATTCATTTAAAGCCTGCTGCCGTTCTTTTTCATTCTTGATCTCCAGATTCTCAAACCAGCTTTCGCCTTCATTCAAGGTATAAGTTTCGATAGTCAGAATCAGATCATCGACATTATTGACCAATGCCTCCAGCTCAAAACGTTGTTGCAGTTCATCCAGAAGCTTCAGCTGCATCACGCCCCAAGTCGCAAAAATGATTTTCAGCTCAGGATATTGCTGCGCCAGTCTATATTTCAGCAGCCGAATCTGTGCCGCAGGCGCATGATGAAAAATCGACACACATAAAATCTTGATCGAAGCTGGCAGTACAATACCCTTTCCTGATTCACTCGATTGAATCAATACATCCGGATCATTTCGGGCAGCAATATTTTTGAGATTCAGCGCGTGTGCCAACATGGCAGAAATCTGGGTGTCAATTTCCCAACGTGCACCAACGCAATAGACTTCGGGCTGCTCGGCACTCATCTTACTCGGATAGGCTTTTTGAAACGCATGATTAAAGAACTGCAAGCCCTGATAAAGACGCAACCGGTGTTCGGCAGTGACATCGGTATCATGTCCTTGAGAATAAATCCGAATGGCTGGAATGGCCACTTCGCCATAGAACATTTGTACCCGACGGGCCACCTCCTCTTCACTGGGCTTTTTCGGTAATTGTGCACAGATGTAATCATTGGCTACCTGCATTGCATCATTGACTTCATCAGCCACCAGTCGTTGGTAAAAGCGTTCGGAGGGTGACAATACTGGCGTACTGCCAAGTAAGGTTTTGACAAAACCCAGTGCCGGTACATAATTGGACAAAACCAGCAGGCAGGCAGTCAAAGGCGTCGACAAGATCAGCCCTACCGGTCCCCAGAGGGTGGTCCAGAACGTAGCAGCCAGAATAATTGCCAAAGTAGACAGACCGGTACTTTCCCCATAGAGCCACGGTTCAATCACGTTATTGCTGATGAGTTCCAGCACCAGTATCAAGGCCACAGTCCAGAGCACCATGTCCCAGCCCGGATCAACGGCGAAAGCCAGCGTAATCGGGAAAATAGCTGAAACGATCGGGCCAACATAGGGTACAAAACGCATAACCACCGCAACCAGCCCCCACATAATCGCTGCCGGCACACCAATCAATAACAGCCCAATCGCCATGGGAATGCCATAAGTGACATTGACCAGCAGCTGCATGCGCAAATAGGTTCCGATACTTTTGCCGGCATCATCCAGCGCATCGGTGCCGATATTCAGATTACCGCCCAAGAGTTTCAGAAAGCGGTCATGCAGGTCTTTGCCATTGAATAAAATCAATACCATAAACAGGAACACAATCCCGATAATCGCCAGTGGATTCAGGATTTTATTCAACCAGTCCAGCGCAGCCTCTTCACTCGTTGGTTCCAAACCGACCACTTTGACATTCTGCACATTTGGGTCTTCTGTTTCCTGTTCTGGGGTGTCTATCGAATCTTCGACTGTGTCAAAGGTCTGGATCGCACCGTCCCACATGCTCGGTCCTTGACGGTAGTTTTCGAGCATTTTCAGTTTTTGCTGGATAGTGTCCTGATATTGCGGCAGTTCCTGACTCAGCTTGCCGAGTTGTACCCCCAGATAAGTTGCAGTGCCACCCAGAAAGGACAAGGTCAAGCACATGACCAGGCCAATCACCGCCCATTGGGGACAGCCCCAACGCTTCAAACGGGAAACCAGAGGAGAAAGTAAAAATGCCAGCAGAATGGCCAAAGCCAGCGGAATAAAAATATCACGGCCAAAATACAATGCCGTCATGACTACAGCAGCAATTACAAAGCCTGCCATCATTCTGAGTGCATGTTGGGTGCGTTGCCGCTCGGACTGATCCGGCATCAATACTTCAGTCTGTTGTTGCAGGTTGGCCTGTCGTGGTTTTACTTGACTGTTCTTGTTGTTATCCACCTGAAAAGTCCTAAAATATTATTCCTTCAACATAATTTAGGACTTTCTATATTTTTGTTACAAAGGTATTCCTGTAATCATTTGCAAAGATATTTCACTTAAATCTTTTCAGGTAAATAGATTAACTCACGCTTTTGATCCGGCGCATTTTCCGGGTTTCGAGTTGCACAGGGACTGAAGTATGTTGATGCAGCAATTGCCATTTGCCCTGCTGCTTGCTCAGGCACATGCTGACCCGACACCAGCCCAGCTGGAAAATCGGTTCAATCACCGCATAACTCACCCGTACATAACCATCGACTACAGCCAGATCAGAAGTGACATGAATATTAAGGTCTTGGCGTTCGATGCGTATGCCTTCCGGTATAAATGCCCGATATTGCTGCCAGAGTGCCTGATAGGCTTCTACACCTTTCACTTCCATACTGACATCGACCAGACGGATATCGGGTCGGCATAATTGAACAATATCCTGAATTTCAAGTCTGGCTACGGCATTATCCCACTCCTGAAGAAATGCCATGACTTCCTGAGCCAATTTTTCATCCCCAAAAACCTGCATAAAATTTCCTTCAACCGGACAAGTCAGACCTGAAATCTGGGATTCAATCAACTCACCGGATTTCTGATCTTTTTGTTCTTATTATTATGCCTATGCTAAAGCGTTATTCTCGCTTTGCTCTTCACACTGCCGGATTGGATACAGCTCACCTGAAGATTATTTTTTAAATTATTTTTATTTCAATCAGGATGAATATGCTGTTTCTAGATTGGATGATTCAAAAATCAGCAGCGATTAAAAGTTACTTTAGAACTTTTATCGCATGCCTGTAAATGACATAAAGCGTCATTTAAAAATAGAAATAATTTTAGATCTGAATAAAATAGCGAGCTGTTACAGACCAAGTCGATCTGTTTATAAATTTCGTATGGCATTGATAAGGTTTCAAGGCATTTGATCATATCATCTCAGCAAATAAAAGCCATCATTCAGATAACAGCTTTACGATAAGTCTGCTTTGGCATTTCAATGATTTCGACACAAAGCTGTATTTTTAATTCAGGTTGTGGCGCAATATATTGCTGCATCACGTCGAGCACCAATTCGGAAATCGCCTGACGAACTTCGACACTGCGCCCACTCAACAGTGAAACTTTGGCATGCACATAGGCCTGATCTGTAACAGCATTCAGTCCAATCACATAATCCCGCTGCATAATCGCACGACTTTTTAAATCATTGGGATCAGTGACATGGCCGGTGTTAAAAAGTGCCTGATGGATCGCGACCAATAAAGGTTTGATCTCGATATGTTGCAGATTGTCAGAATATTCCAGATGCAGGTGCGGTATTAAAGTGGTCTCAAATCGAAAACGTGAGGATCAGAGCGGCAGGAAAATAATCAGCCCAGAATTTCAGTAATAATGAGAATAATACGATACATCAACCGTATTATTCTCTCGTCAGAATTTTAGTCTAGGGCTAAATTTAAGCTTTCTTTACATATTCTGATTTCAGTTTCATCGGGCCGATTCCCTCGATTTTACAATCAATATCATGCCCATCGGCAGCATCAGGCAGCAAACGGATATTTTTTACCTTGGTGCCCACTTTCACCACTGAAGATGAACCTTTGATTTTCAGGTCTTTAATCACCGTTACGCTATCACCGTCCGCCAGCACATTGCCGTTGGCATCCTTAATGATCACTTGTTCTTCAGTGACTTCACCTTCTTTCCACTCGTGTTCGCATTCAGGACAGATCAGTAGATCGCCATCTGCATAAGTATATTCAGATTGACATTTTGGACAGTTTGGACAGTTTGGCAGATCCATAAGAACCTCGAAAAAAAGAGAAAAATAAAATAAATGAAACAAATAAGCGCACAGTATAGCATCTTTGTCTGGAGCACTCATGGATAGGACATTGGGATGAAACCTACACAGGAGATCGAAGGAATTAATTGTCTGCAATCTGGGGATTAACCAGCAAAGATAGGAGTTGCAGTGATTCCTGCCAGCTCAAATGACACACCGCTGGCGGCACCACATCCGGATAACCCACCTGAATAATATGCAAACCGGTACCGATTGACACTTTTTCAAAGATGATCGTCACCTCTATTTCACCCTGCAATTCCGGGGTAGAGAACTGATCGGTATAGCGCAGCAGCTGATTGGGAATGACCTCATGATAAATGCCATGAAAATGATGCTGGGTCCCGGTAGAAAAATTGGTAAAGGTGGTTTTATAGCTGCCGCCGGGTTTGACTTCCGCATGTTCTACTTTGGCAATAAAGCCATGTGGTGCCAGCCATTTGGCCAGTGCATCCGGATGCACAAAGGCACGATACACCCGCTCCGGTGGTGCACTGAACACACGATGCATTTTTAAGGTGTAACTCATTTTTTCTTGTCCTTTGTTCTTATTATTTTTTTATTGCGGGATATTCCCTACATTTATTGTGACTAAATCATCAGCCTGAGTTAAGTACTCATTTGAGTTATTTTATCCAGTTTTGAGCTGGCTATATATAATGAGTATGTATCTATACTCAAGCTCAAATCTTCGTGTAGCAATTAAATAGAGCAATAAAAAAACCCGGCAGCACCGGGTCTCTTATTTTAAATGCTTTAAATACAAGCATGATCAGCTACTACGCAGGCTGCTCTCTTCGTCATCCAGCTCATCATCATAGACATAGGCCATGCAGCCCCAGCCATCATATTCGCCCTGAAATTGTGCAGCGATTTTGCTGAACCATTGTTCCAGATCCACGATATCTTCGTAGGCAGGCTCCATATACACATAAATCGTGATAATCCATTCCAGGGTATCGCTTTCTTCGTCCTGAAACAGGCTGATTTTTTGCTCTTCTTTTAATAGATGCAAGGCACAGCGATCTGCCTGCGCTTCATCCGCAAAGGCAATCGAAAATTCAATTTCGTGCGCTTCTTGCAAGTCGTCGCCATCCTGATGCATTTGCCACAGTACATTGCCATTTTCATCGTCAGGGAATTGATTGTAATCACGTGACATAGAAGTATCCTTATTATGATGCTGTTTTATTCTGCATTTAAGATTAGCTGATTTTTGTACAATTATCGAGATACAGACAAAAAATATTATCTTTTAACCATAAATAAACATATGATTTTTATAAATATAAAAATAAGTAAGGGGATCAATATATTCGAGATTCCTCAAGGCCAAAAATCCTGAAAAATATCAGGATTTAAACCAACTTATAGCATTCAGAATACTCTGGTAAAAATCTTCTAGACCTATGAATGTCATGATCTACGCGATGTGTGGATGCAGATGGTCTTGTTTCAGTTGCAAAAGCAGCGCAGCAAACTTGAGTTCCTCTAGACGCAGATCAAGATAGGATTCCCGAATCATCGCCTGACTCAGTGCCTGCCCGGTATAATTCAGCAAGACATAATCATCCTTTAAGGCTTGCAGCATCTCGCCTAGATTTTCTGTGCTTAATTGAGAGAGATATAAATCTGCCTTACAGTTGAAAGCCAGACTAAGGATTTCAATAGTACTTCGACGGCGATTGTCGTCGACATAATTACAGCTCGCCACCTGCTGTGTTTCTATGGCCTGTTGAATTCTGTCACGGACATTGCGTAAATGCCGAACCGCATCCGTTTCGCTATAACCCTCAATCAGCTGCTCTAAAACCTGTGTTGCGGGAAGCTGCAAGCCGAAGCGCTGGGCCTGTATTTTATGCTCTAAAGCACTCAATACCTCTTGCAAGCGATGCTGTTGTTTGGCCTGTTCATAATAACCGTGCAAACTTTGTCGGGCCTCCTGCTCAACCTCGGCCACGGCCTGCGCCTGAAACTGGGCAAGATAATCTTTTACTCTTGCGATATAGGCTTTGAGATCATCGATCATGATCGAAGCATCCAGCTTGGTCGCTTCAACAAAGTTTTCGGCCTGCAAAGTCCGGTTAATAATATATTGCTCGATATCCCAGATATCCTGATATTTTTTATATTTATTCAGCGCAATGTTTAAACTGCCATTCTGTACCCGCAGTTGGGTGATTTCATAATTCAATTCATCAACTTGAGTTTCATAATCTGCCAATTTGCTGCGGGAATGATCCAGATTTTCCTGTAAAAACTAAATATTGCTGCGTAATGAAGCCTGTACCTTCAAGCTCCATAGCAATGCACATATTGAAATACTCGCGAGAACGAAGAGAGCCATACTGAGCATCGTTCTTTCCTTTAACCCCGGGCAGCGCCCTAAACCATCAAATTAAAAATTTATTATAAAGTAATGATTGATTTTGCATCACTTCAGCCAGATAAGCAAAGCCATTGATCACCACTAAGTCATTCATTCATTTTATTTTTCTACAAAATTTTTATGTGAAAGTCATGTAGGACAGACTGCTTTCCGGCTCAAATCAAATCTATTCTGAAACAACTTACGATATTTTTTATATCAAAGGATATAATTTGAAAGTTTAAAAATAATGAAAGGAAAATTAAAAAACCATAAAAATAAAGGCATCAGGCCTATAGTGGGAGATAAAAGAATAAAAATTCTCTAGGCTCATCATCAAGAGATAAACCGAACATTAAAAATTTATGTGCGGTAGTGACAACCGATCAGGCAATGGATCAGTAGAAAATTTCATTTGAACATGCTTGTAAAGCTACTCATCTCCAAGCTACTATCGAAATAAATTCTCACACTTTTTATTCGGGTTGCCCAGTTTAAGGGCTTGAACCTCATTATATTTATGAGCTTAAAAAGCATGTGTCCGGTTGAATCTAACTATTAAGCAGAATCAAATTAGAACGGTATGGCTGCCTTAATTTCGACCGGGACACCACTCAAAGGCTGGGTAAAAGCCAGATAACTGGCATGCAAGGCCATACGATTTAAAGGACTGCGCTGGGGTTCAGGATGATAAATTTTGTCGCCAGTAATGGGATGACCAATATGCAGCATATGGACGCGAAGCTGGTGGGAACGGCCGGTAATGGGGGTCAGTAACACCCGACTAATGTCTTGCTGAGGTAGATATTCTAATGCCTGATACAGGGTTTTGGCAGCCTTGCCCAGTTCAAAATGCACCATCTGACGCGGACGGTTTTCCCAGTCGGTAATCAAAGGCACTTCGACGCTGCCCTCACCTTCGAGTTTGCCTTGTACCAGCGCGACATAATTTTTAAGTACCGTGCGTGCCTGAAACATTTTACTCACCGCCACTTCTGCATCGCGGTGTTTGGCAAACATCAAAATACCTGAAGTGGCCATATCCAGACGATGGGTAATTTTGGCCTGCGGATATTTATCCAGCACACGTAAATAGGCACTGTCATGATGCTCAGGTAAACGCCCTGGAACTGACAATAATCCGGCCGGCTTTTCAATCACCACCAGATCATCGTCTTCATAAACAATATGCAGCGGTTCTTGCGGTGGACAATAGACAAAGTCGTTATTGATGGGCATTTTAAGGGTACAGCATCTGGAACAATGCGCGCAAAATAACAAGCGGCTTCTAGGCTGTCAATTACCGTGCTTGACCAGCTCAGCTTAATCTGCCAGATAATAATCGACCGTCGAGACTACACGCACTTTCTTCAAATACGGGGTATTGCTGTCGCGATCTTCAATACTAAACAGCCCCTGATTGGCGGACTTGATTTTGCCCAGACTGCTTTTTGAATCTGCCGCAAATTTTTCGGCTACACTGCGCGCATTTTCGGTGGCCTGTTCAATCATCGCCGGCTTGATGTCATTCAGCTTGGTAAATAAATATTCCGTTCTTTGTCCAGAATCATCTCCGGCAAAGGCAATGCCTTTTCGACCCAAAGCCACCAGACGACTTTGTGCCGCACGCACTGCATCTATTTTATGGGTATAGACTGTAATGGTCTGGCTGGCGGTGTAACGTAGCGCGACATTGGCATCCCCGCCATATTGCTGGGCGTATTTATCGGTGATACTCGGTGAAGCACTGGTAATTTCTTCCGTGCTAAATCCTTCATTTTTTAAGAAGGTCTGAATTTCCTGGGTATTGGTTTGCATGGTATCGTACAATTCGGCCAAATCCTGACTGCCGGCATTAAAGCGGATTGGCCATACCGCCACATCGGCTTTGACTTCGCGTTCCGACAAGCCTTTGACCGAAACTATACGTTCATACTGTTTAATTTTCAGCGCGCTATTGCCCAGAATCCATCCTGTAATAATCATTCCCAAGCCGATCAAGGCGCCTAAAATCAGGGCCGGTTTGAATTGATTCATCCTTCAACTCCTTTGAAATCTTTTTTCGTTCTTATTGATCCTGCCACGCTATCAAGTAGCGATAAAATGATACTAATTCAATCTTATTTTTATCACTCGAAGATTCAATCACAACATCGTACTTAACCTTGATTTATCAGATAGATTGCAATTAACGGCGTCAGGTTAAACAGCAGAATCCCAATTTTATAGAGCGCCATCCCTGAATAATGAATCACATCGAAACTGGTATCTGACAGCTGAAACCATTTTCCATGCACCTGTTTCATCCAGTTTCGGGCAAAGACAAAGACCACGAACCAGATCATGAGAATGACATAATTGATCAGTGTGCAAAACAGTAAAAAGCGACACCAGATATCGAGATTCATGAGGATTCCCCTAAGGGGCAGCTGATGTTTTAAAATAACAGATCATGTTGAGAAATGAAGGGCTTATTTGTATCTTGCGCAGCTAGATATTTTTCTTAAATTTATGATTTATATTTATTTTAATTTTTTATTCTGCGTATATTACTAGAGAATTTTTTAGGGTGTTGGGAAAACTCGCAATGGTTTACTTCAACTATCATTCTTTGTAAGACCTGATCTTATAGCCTATAAACTTTTGGTCTATAGCGTCCTAAGCCGGATCGAGACCTTTTGGGTTCGTACTGCACTCGCGTTTTGCGCCGCTCACAGCATGCTACTCTTTCCGATCCCATCACACCCTTGAAAGCTATATTAGGCAAAGATGGACGGGATTAATTTCCTATGTTTTTTTAATTTCGATTAAATCTGAAAATTTATTTCACTATTAACCCCAATATAGAGAAATAAATTCCATTTCTTATTTTTTACGCTTTTTTATTCGCCAAAATGAGACTTTATTGCAATTTATATTCAGGAAATAATTACTATTTTATTGAAAGAATGTTCCCTGAATCCATTGCGCACTAAACCACCAGGCACTGATCGCTGACATCCCGCACAGAAGATTGGCCAAGACCTTGTTGAGCCTGGTCAGTTCAGAACTATAAATTTTCAGATTAAGCAGATAAGCGATCACAGCGTAAAACGAGCCAATCGCGCCCCCAAAAAGAATCAGGATCAGCGGCCATGCAGAATAGAAATGGGCTTTTTTATCTAATTTTCCTGATTCTGGCGCGTGCTGTTGAATATCCATAGGTGATAGCCCTCTTTTTAATATATGCACTTGCACTATTTCTAGGCAGATATTTATCCTTTAGAAAATATTTGCCTTCTAGGACTTTCACTGAAGCAAGAAGCAGACCAGTTTTAACGTACAAAAAGCTGTCGGGTATGATGATTGATATAGGCATTTAGCCCATCCCCATATTGAGCGAGCTGTTTCATGTTTTCGACATGCTGATAACTGGCACTGCTATAGCTATAGGTATAAACTTTCGAGGTTTTTTTGAATTGAACGCGAATAAACTCGTTACCAATCTCGTAATTGGCAACACCTGAGTCGTGATTAAGATCAAGATAATGTTGCAATTGAGCTGCCCTAAATACTTTGAATCTAGAGTTTTAGATGGGGTTTTATTGATTATTTTTCAATCAATCTTAAACTATAAATAGGGATGTTTAAATAGCAAAAAGCCCTATCGAGTAATAGGGCTTTCATTCAAAACAGAGGGTAACTGTTTGAGTTGTTTTGCTTAGGCATTCTTATTGTTAAATTGATTGCCTTGGCATTTGGTACACGGTGGTAAACGATCAGTACCAATTTCTAAGTAGGTGCGGTGTCCGCATTGAACACAAAAATAGAAGCCTGTTCCGGGTTTTTCGCCAGCAGTAACCATCTTTGTTCTCCATGGTTTTAGAAATGGTCTGACTAGTATAACCCTCTGGTAATGAATGTCTATTGTCCATTTTTGTAAATGATAGTGTCGTTTGGGCAAAGTAGTATTTCTAATTATTATTTAGTAACTTATTAATTAAGTGATAATTTATTATTTTTTTCAAGTTAACTAGTTTAATAACATTGAGATAAGTGATGCATAAGGCCAAGTATAGCGCAGTGCGTTAATACAAAATTATCACCATAGCCATATGAAATTTTATATTCCCTTAAAGTTATAGACGTCTTTAATCTAATGTGGTTCCGTTAATTAGACCACTCAATTCAGTTTTATAAGTGATAAATCCGCTCTAAATATTTAAATTATGCTGCCATTACTTTTAGTAAATGTTGATCATAAAATTCATCCGGTGTTGCCTTATTCAAACTTGAATGAGGACGTATCATGTTATAAAAATCCAAATATTCAGCAATTGATTGTTTCGCTTGTTTAACCGTATCGTAAGCCTTCAAATAGACTTCCTCATGCTTCACGCTGCGCCATAAACGCTCAATCATCACATTATCCATCCATCGTCCTTTCCCATCCATACTGATACGGATATTTCGCAATTTTAACTCATTCAAAAATGCCTCGCTTGTGAATTGACTGCCTTGGTCTGTATTAAACACCTCTGGACAACCATATTTCACAATTGCTTCTTGCAACGCATCTATGCAAAAGTCTGTTTCCATACTGATCGATACTCGATGAGCCAGTACTTTACGACTATGCCAATCTATAATTGCACACAGATAGACAAAGCCTTTAGCCATAGGAATGTACGTGATATCTGTACACCAGACTTGATTAGAGTGATCGATGACCATGTTTTTCAACAGATATGGGAAAATACGGTGTGCAAGATTAGGCTTACTGGTATTGGGTTTTGGATACAAGGCATGTATTCCCATCAAGCGCATTAAACGTCGGACTTTACGCCGACCTATTTGATGTCCTTGACGCTGTAGCATATCTCGTATCATTCGACTGCCCATAAATGGGTAGTCGAGATGAATTTCATCGATTAGACGCATCAAACTCAAATCAGTTGATGAAATCTCTTTGGGCTTGTAATACAACGTACTGCGATTGATTTGAATCAATTGCGATTGTTGTCGTACCGAAAGTTGATGGGTCTTATCGATCATTTTTTGCCGCTCAGCTGCCCTATTTTTCTGAGCGCACCTTCTAAAAAATCAATTTGCAATGCCTGATGTCCTATCTTGGCATGTAGAGCTTTGAGGTCAATCTCTGGTTCTTGTTGTGCTGTTGGTCGTGAAAAAATATTGACTGATTGCTCAAGCAGTTGATTTTTCCAATCGATGATTTGGTTTTGATGTAAATCGAATTGAGTAGAAAGTTCAGCGAGTGTGTGGTCGCCTTTAATTGCTGCGAGAGCAACTTTAACTTTAAACTCTGCTGAATGATTACGACGTTTTCTTCGTGTCATGGTTGACTCCAAAAACAAGCATTTCCCATGCTTATTGGGGAGTAGATTATCACTTATAGGCGTGGTCTAAAATCCTAGAACCACATCAAATCATTGAGGAAGCTCAATTGCTTAAGTTTAAAAAGAAAAGTACCTGTTTGTATTTTCTTGATAAAGACATTAATGCTCTAAATAAAAACCCCACTTCACAGTAGGGTCTTTTTTAAACAATATCAACAACTTTAATCCACTCCAACCCTCCTTAAAAAAGTAGGGAGTTCCCCTCTTTTTCAAAGAGGGGCTAGGGGTGATTAAAAAAAAAAGATTAAGCCACATTTCCTTCCAAGAAATCCTGTGCAAAGCGCTGTAATACCCCACCCGCTTCATACACATGTACTTCTTCTTCAGTATCCAGACGACAAGTGACTGGAACTTCAATAATCTGGTTCTTACCATCATCGGTTGAACGCTCAATCACTAAAGTTAAAGTCGAACGTGGCGCAATATTACCAATCACGCTATACAGCTCTGTACCATCAAGACCTAAAGTCTTACGATCTGTACCCGGCTTAAACTCAAGCGGCAACACGCCCATACCGACCAGATTGGTACGATGAATACGCTCAAAACCTTCAGCGACAATTGCTTCTACACCTGCCAGACGTACACCTTTCGCTGCCCAGTCACGACTCGAACCCTGACCATAATCCTTACCAGCAATAATAATCAACGGCTGTTTACGGTTCATGTAGATTTCAATCGCTTCCCACATCCGCATTACTTCGCCTTCAGGTTCCACACGCGCTTTCGAACCCTGCTTGATCGTGCCGTCTGAACGCACTACCATCTCATTAAACAGTTTCGGGTTGGCAAAAGTCGCACGTTGCGTCGTGAGGTGATCACCGCGATGCGTTGCATAAGAGTTAAAGTCTTCCTCAGGCACGCCCATTTTTTTCAGGTATTCACCTGAAGCACTGTCAAGCACAATGGCATTCGATGGTGACAAATGGTCGGTGGTGATGTTATCGCCCAAGATCGCCAGCGGACGCATATTCGATAATGTACGCGGTGCAGCCAAAGCCCCTTCCCAATACGGCGGACGACGGATATAGGTACTTTGTGGACGCCAGTCATACAGCGGACTTGTTGCTTTTTCATTCACACCCAAGTCGAACATCGGAATATAGATTTTTTTGAATTGTTCTGGTTTTACAGCAACTTTCACCAGCGCATCAATTTCTTCATCCGATGGCCAGATATCTTTCAGATAAATCGGATTGCCGTCTTTATCGTTTCCTAAAGCATCTTTTTCGATGTCAAAACGAATCGTACCGGCAATCGCATAAGCCACCACTAAAGGCGGTGAAGCCAAGAATGCCTGCTTCGCATAAGGATGGATACGTCCATCGAAGTTACGGTTGCCCGAAAGCACCGCTGTTGCATACAGGTCACGGTCGATAATTTCTTGCTGAATTTTTGGATCGAGTGCACCCGACATCCCATTACAGGTCGTGCATGCATAGGCCACGATACCAAAGCCCAATTTTTCTAAATCTTTAAGTACGCCTGCTTCTTCCAAATATAAAGCAGCCGCTTTAGAACCCGGTGCAAAAGAAGATTTTACCCAAGGCTTACGGACCAAGCCCAATTCATTGGCCTTACGCGCCAGCAAACCGGCTGCCACCGTATTACGTGGGTTTGAGGTATTGGTACAAGAGGTAATCGCCGCGATAATCACCGCGCCATCTGGCATTAAGCCTTCTGCTTCTTGTGCGCGAGCAGCATCTAGATTACCGGCAATACCTTTTTCTTTCAGGTCAGAGGTTGATACACGTGCATGCGGATTCGATGGGCCAGCGATATTACGTGTCACAGTCGATAAATCGAAATGCAGCACACGTGGATATTCCGCTTGGGTCATATCCGATGCCCAAAGCCCGATCTCTTTGGCATAAGTTTCGACCAGTTTGACTTGCTCAGGCTCACGACCGGTCAAGGTCAGATAATCAATGGTGTTCTGGTCGATATAGAACATCGCAGCCGTTGCGCCATACTCAGGCGTCATGTTGGAAATCGTGGCGCGATCACCCACCGACATGCTGTCAGCACCTTCACCAAAGAATTCTAAATATGCGCCAACCACACGCTCTTTACGCAGGAATTCAGTTAATGCCAAGACGATATCCGTTGCGGTAATACCCGGCTTGCGCTGACCTACCAATTCCACACCAATGATATCAGGCAGACGCATCCAAGACGCACGACCAAGCATCACATTTTCAGCTTCAAGACCGCCCACACCAATTGAAATCACACCTAAAGCATCTGTATGTGGCGTATGTGAATCTGTACCGACACAGGTGTCCGGGAATGCCAGACCATCACGGTTTTGAATCACCGGAGACATTTTCTCCAGATTGATCTGGTGCATGATGCCATTGCCCGCAGGAATTACATCAACATTTTCAAACGCGGTTTTAGTCCATTCAATAAAATGGAAACGGTCTTCGTTACGACGGTCTTCAATGGCACGGTTTTTCTCAAAGGCATCCGGATCAAAACCACCAAACTCAACCGCCAGTGAATGGTCGACAATCAATTGAGTTGGAACTACCGGATTGACTTTAGACGGGTCACCGCCCTGTTCTGCAATCGCATCACGTAAACCGGCAAGGTCGACCAGTGCCGTTTGCCCCAAGATGTCATGACACACTACACGTGCCGGATACCAGGGAAAATCATGTTCCTGTTTACGCTCAATCAGCTGGCGTAAAGACTGTTCCAGAATGGCAGGATCACAACGACGCACCAACTGCTCTGCCAGGACTTTGGAAGTATAAGGAAGTTTGGCATATGCGCCTGGCTGAATATCTTCTACGGCCTGTCGCACGTCATAATATTCCAGCTGGGTGGATTGCAGCGGTTTACGGTAGTTGTTGTTCATAAGCTTGCCTGCCCTCGTTTATCTCTATTTTTATTCATCAATAGATATTGATGAGTTACTTTTGTAATAGCAGCATTGTACGCTGCACAAATAGCATTTCCCAAATTTTATATTTTTCAAATACTTAATTATAAAAATCGGTATTTTCGCAAGAATTTGTTACATAGACTTTAGAATTTTTGCTTTAAAGCGGTCTTTTGCTAAAAAAATCTGAATAATTCGCCTCATTCTTTAGTCTTATGTTGCAAAATATTTCTCTAAATTTTTATTTTATTATTAATATAAACCACTAATATCATTAATAAATAATTAATTTTATTTGCATTTTTCTAAAGATAAAAAAATATAGTCTCCCTGGTTTTCCTAGGCCTGTCCTGCCGCCGCATTTAGCAAAATTTCAATCCCCTAATTTGGGATAGCAGATTTTCCAAAACTATCAGAAGCTCAGTGTGACGCATATCACATTATTCGTAATCCTCACATTAAAACAATAACCATAACAGGCAGAACTGAAATGTTGAAAATCGCAATATTCGGAGCTATAGCCGCCATTTTGACGCTCTTAGCTCGCGGTTGGGATGGAACAAAAAATCCATCGCCGCCGTCAAATCCCCCTAACCCGTCCCAACCCTCTCATCCCTCACACCCCACACCTCCACCCAAGCCATTACATCCCGTTCCGACAACATCAGACAGCTTGATTAGCAACCCACCCCTGTTACCGAAAAGTGCCAAAGGCAAATATGAGCTGATCGTGGCCTATAAGACTAACAAGCTCTATAACCCCAGAAACGGCTTATGGGATCAGGTGCTGCTGAGAGGCTATTTAACCAAACCCAGTTTATTTGATAAGAAAAAAACTGGTGAATATGTTGAGGATCAATTGGTCGGGCCACAGATTCGGGTCAAACAGGGTGAAACCATGGCGCTTAACCTGAATAACCAGCTTCCACCCGAGTCAGAAACAACCTGTCCAACTCATGTCGAGAATGTAAATGAACCACACTGCTTTAATACCACCAACCTGCATACCCATGGCTTCTGGGTCAGTCCTCAAGGCAATAGTGATAATGTTTTCCTGAAATTCAAACCTCAGGAAAAATTTGATTATGAGTTCAAAATGGAACCGAATCATCCTGCAGGGACTTACTGGTATCATGCCCATCTGCATGGCTCAACTGCTCTTCAGGTGTCGAATGGCATGGCAGGCCCATTGATTATTGAAGGCTCAAGAACACCAAAAGTCAAAAATGGCAAAGTCACTTCAACTGGAGATATGGATATTCTATGGAAAGAAAAAAACAGTTACCCCAACGAAAACATCCTGTTGTTCCAGCAAATCCAATATCGCTGTAGCAATCCCGATCCTAATGTCACATTTGCTGTTCCCAATAACTGTGAAGGTGAAGGTGTAGGCATGCTAGAAAATTATAATGACCTGTCTATTGGCGGCTTCTGGACCAACCAGAATTACTACACGTCTATCAACGGTAAAATTGTGGGAGAAATGAAGGTTGAACAGAATGTATTTAACCGCTGGCGCATGATTCATGGCGGTGTACGCGATACTATTGGTTTAATCATTAAGGAAATTCCTGACTCCAGTAAGTTTACTGCAGAGCAAACCATTAAAGCCTGTTCAGCCTATCAGGAGGCAGACAAGAAAGCTGAATTTGAGAAGCTGAATAGCCTGAATGTGCATACCATCGCGCAAGATGGCTTAACCATGAATCATGTACAGACCAGAACCCTGTCCATGTTCCATCCTGGTTATCGTCATGATGCAATGGTTGCCTTTCCGACCACCAATAGATACTGCCTTTTTGACACCAAATTGAATATCGATGATGAAATTAACGCGCCATTACCCAATGTAGGTCCTCAAATTGCTCCAAATCACCGCCTCAATGCCCAACTGCTTGGATGGGTCAATGTCAAAGCAGCCAAGACCAAAGCTCAGACTGCTGCACAGTTCCTGAAAGATCGGGCACAAAAAATTGGTTTAAGCAAAGACATCCAGACCCAGTTATCTCAGCTTAATCTTTCTGCGTTTAGTGATCATCCATCACTGATGACGCCGGAAATTGATAAAATAGTTGCTGCCCGACCAAAACAATATAGTGCTTTTTCGCTCGGCCCCGACCCTAGAACTGGCATATTTAAATTTGGCTTCCGACATAAAAAAGATGGAGATACACTGAGTTTTGGAGATTTCTTTGATGGAGATGGTTCAGTAGATGGCGAATATGTCCGTCAGTTACAAGTTGGACAGACTGATGAATGGGAACTGACCAGCGCTGGTTTTGGTGGTCATCCGTTCCATATTCATGTTAACCCGTTCCAGATTGTTAAAATTTTGAATCCTCAAGGTAAGGATGTCAGTGAGGCAGTAGCCCCAGAAGATCCGGTAAATCCAGTTCTGGATGATGTGCAATACCGTGGCATGAAAGGACAGTTTAAGGACACACTTTTTGTAAAACAAAACTATACCTATATTGTCCGCAGCCATTACAAGAAATTTGAAGGTGACTTCGTACAACATTGTCATATCCTTGACCATGAAGATCAGGGCATGATGGAAACCGTACGAGTCTGTGGAGGCAAATTCCCTTGTGATTCACCATTACCGGCTAGCCATCACCACTAAAGATCCGCTCACTAAAAGCCAATGATTTCGATTGTTGGCTTTTTTGTTTGCCTCTATTTGATGCTTGCTGCACAATAACTGCATTGATTTATAGTATTCAAACCGGGGCTTATTATGGCAGCGTCTCCTGCTTTTACATTGTTTAGTCTGAATGGTGTAGATGCACAAAAATTCCTTCAAGGTCAGGTGACTTTGAATACTGAAACTTTGGCGGAAAACCAGACACGCTATACTGCGATCTGCAGTCTGAAAGGACGCATTCAATTTGGCTTGTGGCTTAAAAAAATCAGTCCGGAAAGTTTTGAAATCGTCAGCACTGAAGATCAGGCTACGGAACTGACCAATCATATTAAAAAATTTGGTGCCTTTTCAAAAATGAAACTGGAACTGGTCGGTCCAGTTTATCCAGTCATCAATGGCATTCATACTGACTTTGTGGCGACTGAAACCGATGTGACGATGTGGGAACAGCAAGCCATTGAATCAGGTCAGGCCTGGATTCAGGCTGCCACTGCAACCCTGTTTCAACCACAAGAATTACGTTTGCATCAACGCGAAGGCATTCACTACGACAAGGGTTGCTATCTGGGTCAGGAAGTGATTGCGCGTTTATGGTTTAAAGCCAAGCCAAAACACTGGTTACATCTGGTTCAAGGCACAGGTGCCGCGCCTGATGTTGCGACCAAACTGAATAATGATGTTGAAATCGTCAATAGCATCGCGATTGAAAATGGTTATAAAGCGCTAGTCGTGGCAAAACCTGAAGCATTGGCTGAGCTAGGTCTCGAAGTTCTGGAGCTTCCTGAAGCTTTGAGCGGTGATGTAACGCGTCCGCAATAATCACTGCATAACTCATAAAAAAGCCAAGATAAAATTCTTGGCTTTTTTATTTTAGAAGCCATGAAACAGCTTGTTCATGTCTTTTACCACATAATCTTTAAAATGATAGGCCCGCGCATGTTTGGCATCAAACTTTGCCGTGAGTTCACCTTTTTGAAAGACATATACTCGGTCTTCCTGACTCATCAAAAACTCTGCACCAAGTTTCATCAGCAGCGCATCAATCTTGTCTTCATCGGCAATCGATTCATCAGCATTGATTCTGTCATAGTGACGTTTAATGGTTTTGACAAACATGGTTAAATCCTGGGAGTCTGATTCAAACCGAGATTTAATCAGAGAAGTCGGCTGAAGCAAAGTAATCCTTTTGATATCTGCAGGATTGATCAGAAACCTGTGCAAATCATGCATCGATTTAATCGGTATATTGTGCTTCGATGATTTGTATTTAGTGACAAATTGTATATTTACAAAGCACAAAATCCTTTTATGATGTAAGTGAAAATGATTAAAACGGCACCAAGGAATAAGGTGCCAGCAATAATAAGGTTATAGGAACCATGAAAAAATTAGTACTCGCTACAGTTCTTGCCCTTTCTGCGCAATTCGCTCTGGCAAATACCGTAAAAGATCAAGTCGATCCCCAATTCCAAAAAGTTGAGGCCATGGTCAAAGCCAATAATTTTAAAGGTGCCTATGACGCTTTGAATCAATTGGCCAGTCAGGGAAATGCCCAAGCTTTATATAACTTAGGCTATTTGACCCAAACCGGCCAAGGTACAACCAAGGACGAGAAAAAAGCCATTCAGCTTTACGAGCAGGCAGCCAGCAAAGGCTATCCGGTGGCCAATTATGTACTGGGTAAAAACTATGCAGCCGGCACACTCGGCCTCAAACAGGATTTGGCCAAAGCCAAACAGCATCTGGAACGCGCTTCAGCAGCCAAATTTGATGATGCCAGCATTGATCTGGCCATACTGCTATTTTCTGAAAATACGACAGCGTCAAATAAAGCCGGACTACAAAAGCTGCAACCGCTGATCAGCAAAGGCAATATGCAGGCCATTCATGCCAAAGCCTTATATGACATCAGCAGCGGTTTCAAAAACAAAGATGAAAAACCGATTCAGCAAGGCCTAAGCAGCATTCAGGAACTCGCCAAAAAAGGTTATATTCCGGCGCTGATGGCAGTAGGTAATATGTTTGCCAATGGCAGTATTGTTCCGCAAAATCTGCCAGAAGCTAAGAAAATCTTTGCTGCATTGGCGCAGCAAAATGTTCCGCAGGCCAAAGAGTCTTTGGCAGCGGTAGACAAAATGCTGGCTGAGCAGAAAAAAGCGCATGCGAAGAAAAGTTAAGTTAATTCCACAAAATTAAAATATAAAAAGCCCCATGCAATTTGGGGCTTTTTTTAGTAGCAGAGCATCCATCTGCTAAAAGATTATCCCCACCACAAGGCAATTAAGCCACTGGTCACGATAAAACCGACAATAGTACTCATCAACAATGGCGTTAAGGTTCGATCATTCAAACCATACGCCTGTCCCAGCATGCCAAAAATCGTCGGCATCGGCAAAGCTGCAATTAGCGTACCAGCATGGACCATTTCCTGACTTAAATCAGTTAACTGGCTCAGTCCCAGATACATCAATAACGGCATCATGATATTGCTGGAAAATACCAGATAGAAACTTTGCAGGTTGACATATTTCAGACTCATTCCCACGATCCCACCTCCAATGGCAAACAAGGCCAATGGTGAGGCCGTCTGACCAATCAAGGCAAAGACCTGATCGAGATAGACTGGAATTTTAATCTGGAAAACTGCACAGGCCATGCCCAGCATCACTCCCATAAATAAGGGATTCTTTAGCAAGGTCAGTAGCACACTTTTCAAAATGGCGCCAAGGTTCGCCTGATGTTGTGTGCCCAGCGCAGCCATGACCAGCACCAGCGGAATCAGCAACACGCTTTCAATGATGACCACCAGAGAGGTATAGGTCATCGCCTGTTGTCCGATCAATAAGCTAAGCACAGCTGTACCAATCAGCCCGGTATTTGACATTGCAGCACCCAGCGACAAGACTGCACTTTGCGAATGCGTATTCTGAAAATGACGGCGCATGATCCAGAAACCGCTACCATAGAGCAGTAAGGTCACGCTGCTATACACGGCAAAGTATTCAAAATACCAGATTTCATGCAGGTCTTTGGAGGCAAGGGACTGAAAGAACAGCAAGGGCAAGGCTACTTTAATCACAAAGGCACCGACCGTCCCCACCTGTTCTTTGTTTAACACTTGACTCTTTACAGTCAGATAACCCAGCGCCAACAATAAAAATATGGGCACAATGACCGCAAAAATCATAATGCAGTATCCTCTTGCCAGTGATATTCCATTATAAGAATTTCTGAGACTAAAGCAGTGTTAAAAAGGCTCAAACAGGTGATTCAAACCATGGGGTGCAGAGCGCAGATATTGCGGTGAAATCTTGATTTTTTCCTCAAGTGCTGCCGCTGCATGCCAAGGCCAATGGGGATCATAAAGAATGGCACGAGCCAGTGCGATAGCGTCGGCTTGGCCCTTTTGTAAAATATCTTCTGCCTGCTTAGCTTCAGTAATCAAACCGACGGCAATCACGTGAATATTCACGACTTTCTTGATCGCATCTGCAAAAGGCACCTGATAATTCGGCTTCACATCAATGTTCTGTTTGGCATGTAAACCGGCACTAGAAATATGAATATAGGCAGCACCCGCAGCTTCCAGTGCTTTGGACAATTCAATTGAAGAGTGAATGGTCCAGCTATCTGGCTGATCCATCCAGTCGCTGGCCGAAATACGCACTCCAATCGGATAACCGTCTGGAACCGCCGCCTTCATGGCTTGTAATACTTCCAGAGTCAGGCGCATCCGGTTCTCCAGTGAACCGCCATACTGATCATCACGTTTATTGGAAAGTGGTGACATGAACTGATGCAGTAAATAACCATGCGCTGCATGCAGCTCAATCAGGTCAAAACCAGCCTCAACTGCACGTTTGGCACTTTCTGCAAAGTCAGCAATGACCTGCTCAATTTCCAACTGGCTTAATGCCTTAGGTGGATGTTCATCGGCCTGAAAAGGAATATCACTGGCAGAAACAGTTTGCCAGCCATGTGCTTCATTCGGCTTAAACTGACCTTTACCTGCCCATGGTTTATCTGTGGAAGCTTTACGTCCGGCATGTGCGAGCTGAATGGCAAAAGGCATCGGGGAGATGGATTTGACTTTTTCTAGTAAAGTCTTGATCTGCTTTGCCTGTTCGTCATTCCATAACCCCAGATCGGCATAACTGATCCGGCCTTCTGGCTGTACCGCAGTCGCTTCGACGATACATAAACCTGCACCCGATAAGGCATAGTTAGCCCATTGCTGCTCGTGCCAATAGGTAATTTCCCCCTGCTCTGTTGCAGAGTACTGACACATCGGCGCAATTACGATTTTATTTTGAAGTTGCAGTGATCCAAATTGAATAGGTTGAAATAGTAATGCCACGCTGTATTTCCTCTTTTTATTGCACAGTTTCACTCTAGAAATAAAAACAGGCTCCCAAGAGCCTGTTTAGTTATAACGTGAACGATCAAACTTTAGAAGATGATTCGTGTAGTCAAACCGAGTACCAGTGCATCATCCACATTGTTGCTTGAACCTGGATTAATGACATATTGCAGGTTTGGACGCAGCATCAGCCACTTTGTTGTGTTATAGCTATAGTTCAGTTCAATATTGTATTCTGCATCAGCATTGAAAGCTGGCCGTGAATCAGCAAAGCGATCATTCACATGCACACGGTTGACCGCCAGACCTAAAATGTCGTTCGGTTGACTGTCCGCAAGACCGATATATTTCACACCGATTTGTTGTGAATTATCCACTTTATTGGTATCGCGGTCATGCCAGGTAAAGTTGGCAAATGAATGCAAACCCTGACGGCCCTGACCTGTAGACGTTAACTGTTGCTCTACAGCTAACCAGCCGGCAAAGGTACGGTTTTTGGCATCAGTAGGATTGGCAATATCCTTTTGGTTGGCAACATCATCGGCAGTATTGTACATCCCGCCGACACGGTAGCTGCCCGGCAAGCCATTCACCAATGATTTCGGCGTCCAGATTACTTCTGCCGGAATCGTCACGCCATCGGCATGGTCGGTATCCAGACTCCAGCCCTGACCTTCTTTAGCGCCATTACCATTATCTGGATTAAACTCATACACACCGACTTGTACTGCAAGTTCAGGATTGAGTTGCTGCTTCACGCGCGCACCCCATTGTGCTACAGGCGTATTCATCCAGATATTGCCCTGCCATTTTCCCATTTGCGCTGCACAAAATGCAGTACTGGCAAAATCACAAGCCATGACATTAAAGTCCATGCCCAGACCAAGACGACCCGCCTTAATACTGAGTCCCTGCTCTTTATAATTCTTTTCAATAGACAGCTCGCTCAGACGGCTATCCTGATTACCACGTCCGAAAGTACCTTGTACATTGGCCAGTTGCGGTGCACTAGGATCCTGCAAGTCACGGACAGAGGTACTTTGACCCTGACGTGCACTCATCACGGCACGTACGGTGACGCCATTCCATCCTGCCAGCTTTTCCATGTCCAGTTGAGTACCTAGCCATAATTGGGCAGAAGTTAATGGATCTGCGCCCTCATTACGACCACCATCAGCAAGATAGGCGGTATCGGTTAACAGATTGGCTTCAAATTTAATTCCCTGTTGGGCCAGTTCTGTACGTTGACCATTCCAGTCACCCAGTAAATATTGACCTTGTGGATCAAATGCAGATTCCGCTTGAGCGGTTGTCATGGCAGCCATTAAAGGCAATAGAGCTAGACCTAAATATTTCATGTAAAACCTAAACATTCGGAGAGAAAAACAAGCAAGGTTTTTAAATTGCTATTAGGTGCATGAATTTACATAACTTTTCATACAAATTCCCAGCATTTTTTTTATTACTCATTAAACTTTTAGTTATGTCTTAAACATAAAAATATAATTTTTATTTAAAAAATCTTAAATTATTTATATATTTTTCATCAGCTTATAATGTATTGATAATTTCCATTCGATTTACTTCTAAGAAAATTCGCTATAAAAACATAGAAACCCAGTTTATTCTTTAAGCAATTACAGCTTAAATAAATATGAAATACCCAGTCATTTTCCAGCGATTTCACCCAGATTAACGCTTGCAATCCCAGCCAATTCACCCAATATTAGCTGCATCTCCCTCGCCACTGATGTGTTATGCCTGAATTACCAGAAGTTGAAACCACCAAAACCAGTTTATTGCCTTTATTAGAGCAACGCGTAAAACGTGTTGAAGTACGTCAGTCAAGTTTGCGCTGGCCTATTCCGGAGAATATAGAAAAGCTGGTGGGGCAAAAATTACTGAAGCTCACTCGCCGTTCTAAATATATTCTGGCGGAGTTTGAACACGACACCATGCTCTGGCATTTAGGCATGTCGGGGAGTTTCCGTCTATGCGAGAGCAATGAAGAATTACGCAAACATGACCATCTAATCATTCAGTTTGAAGATATCGAACTGCGTTATCATGATCCTCGCCGTTTTGGCTGCATTCTTTGGCTGGATGCACAATCACAAAGCAAATTGATCGATACGCTGGGGCCAGAGCCCTTAAGCGAGAACTTTAATGCCAAGTATTTATTTGAAAAATTGAAGAATAAAAATGTTGGCACCAAAGTTGCAATTATGGATAACCATGTGGTGGTGGGCGTAGGCAATATTTATGCGACTGAAAGTCTGTTTAATCTGGGGATTCATCCGGCGCAACCGGCCTCGACTTTAAGCTTGATGCAGATTGAAAAGTTAGTGCTGGAAATTAAGCGCATTTTGAAACAGGCAATTGATCTGGGTGGTTCAACCTTAAGAGACTACACCAATGCCATGGGCGAAAATGGCTATTTTCAGCAAACCCTGCTAGCTTATGGCCGTGCCGGTGAAATGTGTGTGAACTGCGAGACCACGCTTGAAAATATTAAATTGGGGCAACGGGCTTCAGTTTTTTGTCCTGAATGCCAACCTTTGAAAAAGATCCATCTCCCTGTCAAAAAAGTGTCAACTGTACGAGGGAAAAAGTCATGAAAACAGCCATTGTGCGTCATATTCTGGTTAAAGATAAAGAAACCGCTGAGCAGCTTAAAAAGAAGATTTTAAGTGGTGCCGACTTTAATAAAATCGCAAAACAGTATTCAACCTGTAATTCTGCCAAACGTGGCGGTGAGCTAGGTGAAGTGAAGAAAGGCCAACTGGTTCCAGTGATTGATAAACTGGTATTTACTGCCGCTGAACGTGTATTACATGGCCCGGTTAAAAGCCAGTTTGGTTTTCATTTGGTCGAAATTAAGTTTCGGATGGATTTTTAAGCAATATTCCGCAAGGGGATGGAGGTTATTTTATTCTTAAAGAAATAGTTTCACCTCCCCCTAACCCTCTCCTAAAAGGAGAGAGAAAATTTTGATACACTGAATTATGCTTGTGGACGCTTTTTCAATTCATCACGAATTTCACGCAGTAATTCAATATCGGCTGGGGTAGTCGGAGTTTCCTCGACTGGGCCTTCTTGTTTACGTAAACGGTTCATGAACTTCACCAATAAAAATACGACCCAAGCCAAGATTAAGAAATTAATTAAAATCGTTAAAAAGTTACCGTAAGTCAGTACATTCACACCCGCCTTAGTCAAAGCATCCAGAGATTGTAAATTGTCTGGGTTTCTTCCCAAGATAAAGAATTTTTGCGTAAAATCGACGCCACCACCGGTGATCACGGTAATTAGAGGCATAATGATGTCTTTCACCAATGAATCGATGATCTTGCTAAAAGCACCACCGATAATGACACCAATCGCCAGATCCATCATGTTGCCTTTGATCGCAAACTCTTTAAATTCTTGAATAATGCTCATAACTGCTCCCATATGTTATTTTCAAGTTTTGGGTCAAATTATACCTGAATAAATACTTTTAATTTTGACTTAGTTTAATGCGTTTTAGTAAATTATGATTTAAGCATAACGTAAATATAAAAAAACCGTAATCTTCGAAAAGATTACGGTTTTTGAAAACCCGAAATAATCTAGCGATTATTTACCTGAACGGTTACGTTTACGTTCGTTTTCAGTCAAGAAACGCTTACGGATACGGATTGACTTAGGTGTTACTTCTACTAGTTCATCATCTTCAATAAACTCAAGCGCTTGCTCAAGCGTATATTCAATCGCAGGAACCAGCGTTAACGCATCGTCAGTACCAGAAGCACGTACGTTCGTTAACTGTTTTGCTTTAGTCGGGTTAACTGTCATGTCGTCTGAACGAGAGTTAATACCGATGATCATACCTTCATAAACTTCTAACTGTGGTTTCGCGAATAGACGACCACGGTCTTGAAGTGTGAACAGTGCATAGCCCAGGCAAGTACCTTGAACCATAGAAATCAGTACACCGTTTTGACGTTTCGCAACAGTACCTTGCTTCATTGGACCGTAGTGCGAGAAGCTAGACGTCATGATCCCTGTACCAGAAGTCATGGTCAGGAATTCAGAACGGAAACCAATCAGACCGCGTGAAGGAACAGTTGCCTCAATACGGATACGGCCTTTACCGTCAACTTCCATATTGGTCATTTCGCCTTTACGATGACCCATTTGTTCCATTACAGCGCCTTGGTGCTGTTCTTCAACGTCAAAAGTAACGTTTTCGTATGGCTCTTGTTTTTCACCATCAATTTCTTTAATGATTACTTGTGGACGAGATACGCCCATTTCGAAACCTTCACGACGCATGTTTTCAATCAGAACTGAAAGGTGAAGTTCACCACGACCAGATACTTTGAAACGGTCTGGACTATCAGTATCTTCAACACGTAATGCTACGTTGTGAATCAATTCGCGGTCTAGACGTTCACGGATATTACGTGAAGTTACGAACTTACCTTCTTTACCAGCAAACGGTGAGTTGTTTACCTGGAATGTCATCGATACTGTAGGTTCATCTACAGACAATGGAGGTAAAGCTTCAACATTTTTCGGATCACAGATGGTGTCAGAAATGTTGAGTGCATCGATACCCGTTACACAAACGATATCGCCTGCAGAAGCTTCTTCAACGTCAACGCGATCTAGACCATGATAACCCATGATTTTTAAGATACGGCCGTTACGTGTTTTGCCATCTTTATCGATTACAGTTACTTGTGTGTTTAATTTCACTGAACCACGCTGGATGCGACCAATACCGATAACGCCTACGAAGCTGTTATAGTCAAGTGAAGATACTTGCATTTGGAATGGACCATCAACGTCAACCGCTGGTGGTTCAACGATGTCTACGATCGTTTGGAACAACGGAGTCATATCTTCAGCAAGTTCTTCTGGAGAAGGACCAGCCACACCACGAAGGCCTGAAGCATAAACAACTGGGAAGTCTAACTGTTCGTCAGAAGCACCTAAGTTGTCGAACAAATCGAATACTTGGTCAATTACCCAGTCTGGACGCGCGCTTGGCTTGTCCACTTTGTTAATAATCACAATTGGTTTCAAACCACGTGCGAACGCTTTTTGCGTTACGAAACGAGTTTGTGGCATCGGGCCTTCTTGTGAGTCTACAAGAAGAAGTACGCAGTCAACCATCGACATTACACGTTCAACTTCACCACCGAAGTCGGCGTGTCCCGGGGTGTCCACGATGTTAATGCGGTATTCAGTATTGGTACGTTCATCTAACCATTTGATTGCAGTGTTTTTTGCAAGAATGGTAATACCACGTTCGCTTTCAATAGCGCCAGAATCCATGACACGCTCGATCTCACCCGCGCGATCACCGAGAGCACCTGATTGTTGCAAAAGTTTGTCTACAAGAGTGGTTTTACCATGATCGACGTGCGCAATAATGGCGATGTTACGGAGAGTTTTAATATCTGACATGTAAATTCAATGCGTATGTAATTTGAGGGCAAATTATACAGAAAAATACAAAACTTTTATAGTCACTGTAACCACACTCCTCAACTTTTTTTGCCCAGTTGGGGCTTTTTTGATTTTGTAAAGACGTGTAACTCGATTAGAATAGCGCCACCCAGACTTAATTTGCATTGACACATGTCTGATTTTAATCAATCTCCTCCTTCTAAAGATCAACTCGACCTGGTATATGGTCTGGAAGATCGACCAAAACCACTGATTGCTTTTTTAGCTGCATTCCAGCATTTATTAGCGATTATTGTCCCGATTGTGACTCCTGGCCTGCTGATTTGTTTAGCGCTCGGTGTTTCCAAAGAAGACACCAACATGATTTTGTCCATGTCCTTGGTGATCTCGGGCATCGCAACTTTTTTACAGTCTAAAAAAGTCGGACCTTTTGGTGCCGGTCTGCTGATTGTCCAAGGAACCAGCTTTAACTTTATCGGTCCAATTATTGGTATTGGTTCAGCCATGGTGGCTGCAGGTACACCTGTAGAAGCAGTAATGGCTTCTATTTTTGGTGTGGTGATTGCAGGTGCATTTATTGAAATGGGCGTGTCACAAATTCTGCCTTGGATCAAAAAACTGATTACACCGCTGGTGACCGGAATTGTCGTGCTGCTGATTGGTTTGACCTTAATTAAAGAAGGTTTAATCAGTATGGGCGGTGGTTATCAGGCCATGAGCGATAAAACTTTTGCCAATGCTGACAACCTGATCATGTCTTGTACCGTCTTGGCGTTGATTATTATTCTGAACCGT
This sequence comes from Acinetobacter lwoffii, assembly GCF_019048525.1. Classification (NCBI taxonomy): domain Bacteria; kingdom Pseudomonadati; phylum Pseudomonadota; class Gammaproteobacteria; order Moraxellales; family Moraxellaceae; genus Acinetobacter; species Acinetobacter lwoffii. The sequence goes on from NZ_CP077369.1 coordinate 160,031, forward strand.
ATCCGGATTACCTGGGTAAAAAGTTCTGCCATTTTGATCGCCCTAATCTGTGGTTATGTTCTGGCGGGCTTTATGGGGCATCTGGATTTCTCTGGTCTAAAAGATGCACCGTTGGTACAGATTCCAACCCCAATGCATTTCGGTTTAAGCTTCTCCTGGAGCCTGTTTATTCCAATGGCATTCATTTATCTGGTGACGTCTTTAGAAGCGATTGGTGATATCACTGCGACTTCAAAGCTTTCCAACCAGCCAGTTGATGGTCCAAAATGGATGCAGCGCATTAAAGGTGGTGTACTGGTGAATGGCGCGAATTCATTCCTTGCCGGTATTTTTAACACCTTCCCGAGTTCAGTATTTGCACAGAACAATGGTGTGATTCAGCTAACAGGTGTAGCGAGCCGTTATGTCGGCATCTGGATTGCTGCTTTGCTGGTTATTCTTGGTTTGCTGCCTGCAGTTGCTGGTATTATTCAGGCCGTTCCACAAGCGGTACTGGGTGGTGCAGTGATGGTGATGTTTGGGGCAGTCGCAGCCTCTGGTATTAACATCCTGTCTGGTGTTCATTTGGACCGTCGTGCCCTGCTGATCATTGCGATTTCACTGGCGCTGGGTTTAGGTGTTGCACAAGTTCCACAAATTCTTGAGCATCTTCCTGAGTTATTCCGTAATATCTTTAGCTCAGGCGTTGCTACTGGTGGTATCGCTGCCCTTATTCTGAATGTAGTACTTCCTGAAACAAAGAAGTAATTTCATGTCCAAAGAACACTGTCTAGGTCAGACTTAGGCAGTGTTCTTTATATTGGAGAGATACCTATGGATCCTAAAAGCGAAGTTTTATTAAGACAATATGATTTTTTGTCGGGTCGCATCTTACTGATTAATGCACCAACAGATGATCTGCTCGCTGAATTCGATGCCTCTATCAATCCCGCTGTCTGGACATGGAATTTTAATGATTTTCAATATTTCCAGTCACAACAAGCAGATGTGCATTTTGGTGCAGAGATGCCTGAAGCTGAGTTTGATCAGGCAGTTATTTTTGTACCCAAGTCTAAAGAACTGTTGAATTATTTATTGCATAATGTGGCAGCGCAGCTTAAACCGGGCAGCAGTATTTTTCTGGTCGGTGAAAAGAAAGGCGGGATAGAACGCGCAGCCAAACAGTTGCAGCCTTTTGGTAAAACTCTCAAACTTGACAGCGCACGTCATTGCCAGCTTTGGCAATTGGTTCTAGAGCATACGGTCGAGAAAAAAGCACTTGCAGACTGGGCGCAGCGTTATACCGTTTCGACACCAAATGGCGACTTAATTATTTGTGCACTTCCAGGCGTCTTTAGTCAAAACCGTTTGGATGTAGGAACTGCCACGCTATTACCTTATTTGTCACAAATCACTTCAGGTAAAATCGCTGACTTTGGTTGTGGTGCAGGTGTGATTAGCGCATATCTGGCAAAGTTGAATCCGAAAAACCGGATTTTTGCCATGGATGTTGATGCCTTTGCACTGGCTTCTACCCAAATGACATTTGAAGAAAACCAGCTCATTCCTGAACAGATTGAAATCAAAGCGGTTACAGGCATTGAGGATGCACCGTTATTCCTGCATGCCATTGTCAGTAATCCACCTTTTCATATGGGAATCGAAACCGATTACACGGCAAGTGAAACCTTATGTAAAACCTCGCGTCGTCATTTAAAATCGGGCGGTGAGCTTTGGATTGTGGCCAACCGTTTCTTGAACTACCCGACCCTGATTGAACAAAACTTTGGTCGCTGCACAGTAAAAGCGGATCAACAAGGCTTTAAAGTGCTCTTCGCCAGCACTCAAAAAAATGTTAAGGAATCATGATGAGCGAAACGCAAAACACGATGCAGCTGCAGCGTAAGCTGGGTGCTCGTCATCTGAATATGATCGCGATTGGCGGATCAATTGGTACAGGTCTATTCCTGGCCTCAGGGGCGACCATTGCCAATGCTGGACCAGGTGGTGCACTACTTGCATATGTACTGATTGGGATCATGATTTATTTCCTGATGACCAGCTTGGGTGAACTTGCCACGCACAATCCGACCTCAGGTGCATTTTTCACTTACGGCACCAAATATGTCGAAGGTGGTTTTGGTTTCGCTTTAGGTTGGAACTACTGGTACAACTGGGCCATTACCGTAGCTTTTGAGCTGGTTGCCGTTCAGTTCATTATGAAATTCTGGTTTCCCGATATACCGGGCGTGTACTGGAGCGCCATTTTCCTTGCCATTATTTTCGGGATTAATGCCCTGACGGTAAAAGGCTTTGGCGAATCTGAATTTTTCTTTTCTCTGGTGAAAGTTCTCGCGATCATTGCCTTTATCATCATCGGAATCTGGATGATCGTGAAGATCATGCTCACCCCGGGTGCGGAAGCATTTGTTAACTGGAGCATTGGTGATGCACCCTTTGTCGGTGGTTTCCAGGCATTAATTGGCGTGGCGATGATTGCCGGATTCTCCTTCCAGGGTACCGAAATGGTCGGTGTGGCGGCAGGTGAATCGAAAGATCCAAAGAAAACCATCCCGGTGGCCATCAAACAGATTTTCTGGCGTATCCTGTTGTTTTATATTGTGTGTATTTTCATTATCGGCACCTTGATTGCCTATAATGATCCACGTTTATTACAGGCCGCTGCAACAGATAATATTGCGCTTTCGCCATTTACCTTATTGTATGAAAAAGCCGGTTTTGCCTTTGCCGCCAGTATTATGAATGCGGTGATCTTGACCGCTATTTTGTCTGCAGGTAACTCGGGCATGTATTCGTCTACTCGTATGCTGTTTGATATGGCACGTAAAGGTAGTGCACCTAAAATGTTTGCACGTCTGGATCCGCGTGGTGTGCCGATGAATGCACTCTATGCCACTACGGCGATCGCAGCTCTGTGCTTCCTGACTACTTTCTTTGGTGAACAGGAAGTCTTTAACTGGCTGCTGAATATGTCGGGGATGTGTGGCTTTATCGTCTGGCTCGGGATTGCCATTTCCCATTACCGTTTCCGTAAAGGGTATCTGGCACAAGGATATAAACTGGAAGATCTGGCTTATCGCGCTAAATTCTTTCCTTTCGCCCCTTGGTTTGCGTTTATCCTCTGTGCGATTGTCGTCCTTGGACAGAACTATCAGGATGTTTTGTCTGGTCAATGGATGGGTGTGTTATCGACCTATATCAGTATTCCGCTATTCCTAGCCATTTGGTTCGGCTACAAATGGAAGAAAAAAACTAAACTAGTATCTTATCAAGAGATGGATGTACAGCCCATGAAACTTGATCAGGAATAAAAAATTATTCATTAAAAATAAAAAATTATTCATTAAAAAATCAGCTTACGGGCTGATTTTTTTATTTCTTGAATTAACTATGACGCATCACGAAATTGCGATCATCAATCACAATCACTTGCTGGCAAATTCCGCCTACCCGACGTTGCTGCTCAAACACATGCGCCGGCATTGTCTCAAAGCTATCAAAGAAGCTGATTTCATTTTCATCGATTGCATAAACTAATGAATGATTACCCACACCTTCTAGGGTATCGTAAAATACAATCACGAAACGTCCTGCCTCTACATTTTCCTGAATTTCTGTATAAGACAATGGCTGTTCTGTAACAGGAATATTTAAGCGATGGGCTTGTTGATAGAAATCGACTTCAATTGGCTGTTTATCTGCATCATGTTCAGTATAAAAATCGACATCCAAACCCAGTGTTTTTAAGGCAACCGCAAGTGCGATGCTAGAGCTTCCCATTTCAAGATCATGCTGACAGAGCTGAGTTAAGTCAGAAATATTCAAATCAATGCCATAATGATGAAAAATCATCCATATTGCAAAAATTCCGCCATTGGCTTCCAGATTTTGCAAGTCTTCAGGAATTTCAACACTCATATTTTTACTCAACGACATCTTAACAGGCTAAGTGTAGTCAAAATGCAGACATAAAAAAAGCGACTCCAGAGAGTCGCCTTTTTTAATCAGTATTCAATAACGAATTATTGAGCTGGTTGTTCAGCTAAAACAGTACGGCTACCAGTAATCGTCGCGAATACACGACGGTTCATAGCACGACCTTCTTTAGTGTTGTTGTCAGCAATCGGTTGATCCCAAGCGAAACCTTGAGTAGACAAACGAGATGCATCTACGTTGTATTCGTTCACAAGTGAAGATTTAACAGAGTTAGCACGAGCTAGAGATAAACGTTCGTTTAATGCACGTGGACCAGTGTTGTCTGTGTGACCTTCGATGCGAGCAGTAGCATTTGGATATTCAACTAACTTCTCAGCAACTTTTGCGATTTCTGGTTTGTATTGATCTTTGATATTTGATTTGTTGGTATCAAAGAACACACGAAGTTCCATGTTCAGGTCTTCAGTCAACTCTTGTGGAGCTGGAGCAACCGGAGTTACAGGCTCAACTGGAGCAACTTCTACAACAGGAGCAGCTGGCTTCAAACGTCCGCCTAGAACTACGTTAAGACCAGCAAGTGCTGTATAGTTCCAGAATTTTTCGTCAAAGTGGTAAGTACCACGAGCTTCGGTACGTAGCGCTAATGCATCGTTGATGTGCCAGAATGCACCAACACCAGCGTTACCTAAAGTACCTTCTTCTTCAAGACCACGACCTGCACGACCAATAGCAGCATCTGTAGCGCCATCAAATTCATATTTGTAGTGACCCGCACCCAAAAGCATGTATGGCTTCACTTTGCTGTCATAGTTACCAGTGAATACATCAGAAGTTGCATAGAAGTTACCCGCAATATTCTGACCTTTGTATTCAGCACCAGGTAGATCAGTCATATCGCCTTTAACCTGGCTATATTCAGCTTCAAAACCTAGCCATGGCGTTAATTCAACACCAATCGCCGCACCTACAAATAAATCATCTTCCATTTGACCAAAGGTGGTTAACTCTCCATCGTCACCGCCATTGTTGTGCTGAGTGTCTTGGAAAGTATAACCTAACATCAACGGAGTAACAGTTACGCCTGCATTGGCAGCAGCAAAAGGTGCAGCTACAAGCATAGCTAAAGCAATACGACTCATTTTCATGGATTTATCCTCCAGAGATAACAATTGTTGTTCAAGCTCAAGCCCGTAATAGGCCATCCTGAGATAGGCTTTTTATTACCCCAGTATTATTCTTAAGCTATTCACATGGCATCATACAAACACTTTTTTATTTTTCCAAGTGCTTGATTAATCTAATCAAGTAAATTATTGACAAAATTACTTACAATTTCCGTTGTAATTCAGTAATTTTTTACTCAATTTTTTATTCTGAATGACCTATTGTGATTGCCAATTATTTTTAACAGCTTTCTTGAAACTTAAGTAAGTACTGATTTACACGCTCAATAAAGCATAAAAAACGTATAATTAATAACATCTTTATCATAAAAATAATATATAAATCAGGTAACTCTATGTATAAAAAAATAACAAGAGCGTTCACTATTGTTGAGTTAATTATCTGTATTGCATTAATTGCAATTGTCGCCAGTATCGCCCTACCGTACTTCCATGAATATCGATCCAAACAGGAAGCCAAAAATATTCCGATCAAATTATCTCAAATTAATCGCTATGCACGCAGCCAGGCTGCAGTGTTTCATCAAAATATTGTGATTTGCCCGAGCCAAGATTCTCTCAGTTGCCAAGCCAATCAATGGAACAAAAACATGCTGGTTTTTATCGATAAAAATAAAAATAGGCAAGTGGATGTAGACGAACAAATTTTACATATTGATGTACTTAACCTCAAATACGGCAACCTGAGTTGGCGAGGAACTTTGAGTTTACCGAGTGTCACTTATCAAGCGCACACTGCCTTGCCGATTGGTTCAAATGGTAGTTTCTATTATTGTTCTACCCATCTTTCTAGCCAACAGCGTATTGTACTCAGCAAAATGGGCCATATCCGGATCGAAAGTCTCTCGTCTTGCTAACAGAACTATCCAGTTTATGCTTCGCTGCGATTAACGCTTCAATCCTGAGTTTTTTTCAATATACTGCTTAAGTCTGAAAAATTGATTAAAACTCATACGGAGAGAAAACAATGACTGACATCGTAATTGTCAATGGTGCACGTACAGCCATGGGTGGCTTTCAGGGTAGTCTTGCAAGTGTAACTGCGCCCGAACTCGGTGCGGTCACCATTAAAGAGGCAATTTCCCGTGCGGGTCTGCAACCAGCGGATATTGAAGAAGTCATTATGGGTTGTGTACTCCCGGCAGGTTTAAAGCAAGGGCCTGCACGTCAAGCGATGCGTCAAGCTGGTCTTCCAGATTCTACTGGTGCTGTGACCATTAATAAATTATGTGGTTCAGGCATGAAAGCCGTCATGCAGGCTGCTGACATGATTAAAGCAGGTTCTGCTGATATCGTGGTTGCCGGTGGTATGGAATCCATGACTAATGCTCCTTATGTATTGCCAAAAGCACGTGGCGGTTTCCGCATGGGTCACGGTGAAATCAAGGACCATATGTTTCTGGATGGCTTGGAAGATGCTGAAACAGGTCGCTTGATGGGTTCATTTGCCCAAGATATGGCAAATACCAAAGGTTATAGCCGTGAGCAGATGGATGATTTTGCAATTCGCTCATTAAAGCGTGCGCAAACTGCGGTCAATGAAGGCTACTTTGCTGATGAAATCGTGCCTGTAACAGTTAAAACCCGCAAAGGCGATGTGGTTGTTGATAAAGATGAGCAACCATTTAATGCCAACATCGATAAAATTCCAACTTTACGTCCAGCGTTTGCTAAAGACGGTACGATTACGGCGGCTAATGCCAGCTCGATTTCAGATGGCGCATCAGCTTTAGTAATTACCTCGGCTGACAATGCAGCAGCAAAAGGTTTAAATCCTTTAGCCAAAATTGTGGCGTATGCATCGAATTCTCAACATCCATCTGAGTTTACCATTGCTCCAGTCGGTGCAATCCAGAAAGTACTGGATAAAACCGGATGGACCGCTTCTGATGTCGACCTTTGGGAAATCAATGAAGCCTTTGCCATGGTCACCATGTGTCCAATGGATGAATTCAAGCTAGACCCTGAAAAAGTCAACATCAATGGTGGTGCATGTGCACTCGGTCATCCTGTGGGTTCAACCGGTTCACGTATTATCCTGACTTTGATTCATGCACTAAAACGTACCGGTGGAAAAAAAGGGATTGCAGCCCTGTGTATTGGTGGTGGTGAAGCGACAGCTGTGGCGATTGAATTACTTTAAAAGAAGTCTCCCTTTACTAAAGGTAAGCAGTATTACTGCGCAAGAGATAGATTGATGCATTGCTATAATTGAAAAATAATCCTCCCCTAACCCCTCCTTTATCAAAGGAGGGGGATTTTAAATCCCTTCACATGCAGGGATTTTTTATTCTTACATTTTGATAAAGTTTGCTCACACGCAATACCGCAAAGTGGCGTAGATTAAAACAAACAAAATAAAAAGGGAGCTCTCCCATGCAACTGAATCATTACCTCAATTTCCAAGGTCAGGCTGAAGCGGCCTTTAACTTTTATAAATCCGTTTTTGGCGGCGAATTTTCAAGCCTAAGTCGTTATGGTGAAATGCCACCCGAAGAAGGTGTCACACTGTCTGAAGCGGATAAAAATAAAATTCTACATATCTCACTTCCCATCAATGAGTTTACCGAACTGATGGCATCCGATACGAATGATCAATTTTGCGCGCAAACCAATACCGTGTTCACGCAAGGTAATAACCACTATATTTCAATTAACTTAGACGCAAGCGAACAAGCTGAAGCACAACGACTTTTTAATGCTTTATCGGTGAATGGTCAAATTGAGATGCCGCTAGAAAAAACCTTTTGGGGCGCACTTTATGCTGCCTTTAGCGATCAGTTTGGAATTCACTGGATGATCAACTGTCAACTTGAAGAAAGTTGAGAATTTTAATCAAGATATAAAAAAGCCGGAATCAATCCGGCTTTTTGACAGGAGCATAATTTAAATTATGCTCCTGTTTGATAATGTGCCTGTGCAACCGCAGTCGATGCCTGATACGGATTTTTGAAATCATTCAAACCGGCAGCGGCTTCCTGAATATCTTTACCTTCTTTAATTACGAAAGTATCGAAACCAGAACGCTTCATGTAATTCAGCACATCTTTGAACACGTCACCAGTGGCTCGTAGTTCACCTTGGAAACCCTGACGGCGAAGAAGTGCTGCAAATGAATAACCACGGCCATCATTAAAACCGGCAAACTCAATGAAGATTGCATCAAGCTGATCTAATGGAAATTCATGATTTTCAGGAGAAGCATCTACAGTTAAGTACAATGCTTTTTTACCTGAAACATTGCCAATCCGATCTAACTGGTCCACAGTCAGAACCACATCACCCTGCGGCAAAACACCATCTTCACCAATCAATTGATAGGTATTGTCTGCAATCGTGCCATCTTTAGAGAGCACTTGAAGTGCGGTATTAAGCATATGCACGCTCCTTAAATGGTTGAATGCCGACACGGCGATAAGTATCGATAAACTCTTCACCATCCTGACGCAGGTCAAGATAAGTATTCAGAATTTCTTCTACGATATCCGGCACGACTTCGGCTGCAAATGATGGCCCAAGAATGTCACCAATCGAAGCATCATGATCGGCATTACCGCCTAAAGTGATCTGGTAGAACTCAGCGCCTTTCTTGTCTACACCCAAGATACCAATATTACCAACGTGGTGATGACCACAGGCATTCATACAACCTGAAATATTTAGATCCAGTTTGCCTAAATTGTAAATCGTATCCAGGTCATCAAAACGGCGTGAAATCGCTTCAGAAATTGGAATGGATTTCGCATTGGCCAATGAACAGAAGTCACCGCCTGGGCAGCAGATGATGTCGGTCAAGAAACCGATATGCGCACGTGCCAGGTTATTTTGGTCAAGAGTTTGCCATACAGCGAACAAATCTTTTTGCGGTACATCCACCAGTGAGATGTTTTGTTCATGCGTGGTACGCAGCTCACCGAAAGTGTACTGATCTGCAAGATCTGCAATCAGGTTCATTTCTTCGGTGCTGACATCACCCGGTGCAATTCCGGCACGTTTCAGTGAAATCGTCACAATACGATAACCTTTCACTTTATGTGCATTGGTATTAATGTTGAACCACTGTTTGAATTTCGGATATTGCGCGAACAATTCAGTGAAATCTTCATCTGCATAATCTTGGTAATCGAATGGCGTGAAGTTCTCATCCATTTTTGCCAAGGTGTCTGCATCGATTTTCAGTGTTTTAACCGTATGCTCAAATTCAGCTTCAACTTTCTCGGCAAATACTGCTGGTGTTAAGGCTTTTACCAGAATCTTGATACGCGCTTTATATTTGTTGTCGCGACGGCCATGCAAGTTATACACACGAAGCACTGCTTCCAGATAAGCAATCAGGTCTTCACGTGGCAAGAACTCACGGATAAAGCTACCAATCACTGGCGTACGGCCGAGACCACCACCGACTTTGATTTTATAGCCCATTTCGCCTGCTTCATTACGCACGATATACACACCGATATCGTGGAATGCAGTAGCTGCACGGTCAGTTTCTTCCAGCGCAGAAACTGCAATCTTGAACTTACGTGGCAAGAAGGCAAATTCCGGATGGAAGGTTGACCATTGACGGATCAATTCACAAGTCGGACGCGGATCGGCAATTTCACCTGCAACCACACCTGCATACTGATCCGTCGTGGTATTACGGATACAGTTACCTGAGGTCTGAATCGCGTGCATTTGCACAGTCGCCAGTTCAGCCAGCATATCCGGCACATTTTCCAGCGCCGGCCAGTTAAACTGGATGTTTTGACGGGTCGAAATATGCGCGTAGCCACGGTCATATTCTTTTGCCAAATCAGCCACTTTACGAAGTTGTTTTGAGTTCATCAAACCATATGGCACGGCAATACGTAACATTGGCGCATAACGCTGTACGTACAGACCATTTTGCAGACGAAGCGGACGATACTCATCTTCAGTGAGTTTACCGGCTAAATAACGTTCCGTTTGGTCACGGAACTGTGCAACACGTTCATTAATCAGTTGCTGATCGAAATCAGTATATAAATACATGGCGTACAGCTAGTAGTTTCTATTATATCGCCGGCAAGGATAGCGAGATTGAACCTATCAATAAAATGCTTTTTATACATATTTCATAGCGGTTTTATTGATAAGCCTGTCAAAGTTTCACGGATCTCAGTATTTACAGCATTCGATTAAATTTAAAGTAATAATGATTAAATTCTTCAATCATTATTACTTATTTTCATATAGAAAGATTTATCTCTACTTTCATTATCTACTTTATTAACACTTTAAAAATTCTACCAATTTTGACTCTCTCCCAATTGCTGTCCTACAAATTCATAACGTATCGTGGAACGTGAAAATTTAATCGGGCAAGCCAGTTGTGCTTCGGTTTGCTGACTATTGGATTTGAGTGGCACCTGTACAACCCATCCCCGCTGCTGGGCCAGATCAGAATGTAAAGCTTCTTCAAGTTTGAGTACCGGTTCGACACAGACGTCTAGCGCGGCAAACAGCGTTTGCCATGCAGCCAATGACTTGGTCTTGATTTTATTCTGAATCGCCTGTTTCACCGCAGCATGATCTTCAGCGGCATAAGAAGCACCTTTTTCCAAAAGAATCGGCAGCTCTAAAGCCTGTGCCAGCCCCTGCATAAATTGTGGTTCCAGACTGCCAATCGACAAATAACGCCCATCCTGGGTTTCATAATAGTCGTAAAAAGTACCGCCATTCAGATACCCTGATTCAGGCCGTTGATGCTGATTGCCAGCCAGACTGGCAGAAGCCGCCAAATTATTCATCGTCACCACGCAATCGGTCATGGAAATATCAATATACTGCCCTTTGCCACTTTGTTGGCGTTCAATCACCGCAGCCAGAATCGCAATCACGGCATGCATGGAACCACCTGCAACATCGGCGACCTGAATTCCCAAGGCAGGTGGGCCATTTTCAATCCGACCACTGTGTCCGACAATTCCAGATAAAGCCAGATAATTAATGTCGTGCCCTGCCTTATCTTTATATGTGCCAGTTTGGCCATAACCGGTAATGGAACAGTAAATCAATTTTGGATTAATTTCGCTTAAGGTTTGATAATCTAAGCCTAGACGTTGCATTACACCGGGGCGAAATTGCTCAATCACAATGTCATAATCTGCAATCTTGGATTTAACCAGTTCGATATTCACAGGATCTTTCAAATCCAGTGCAACCGATTGCTTGTTTCGATTCAAATAACTTTGTGAAGTGGCTTGTCCATTGGCAAAGGGTGGCATTAATCGCAACAGGTCCGGTCGGGTCGGTGATTCAATATGCACAACTTCTGCACCTAAATCAGCAAGATATAATGTGGCAAATGGGCCGGGTAAAAGTGTAGAAAAGTCGAGGATTTTCAATCCTTTTAATACATATGACATTGGAGTATTTGCTCTACTTATATTGCTTTTTTCAGCATAATAGGCACATAAATGCACAAAAACAATGTCATGTTCAGCCATTTACCTTGATAGTTTCGGCAATCTAATATGTAAGAAAATGGCAAAGGTATTCTTGTAAATTGCCATTGCTTTATTATTTTTCGTCATTTAGGTCAATTATTAGTGAACATTAAAGAGACTGAAGGATTAAACATGAGTCGTGATACGATCAGTATCCACTTCGTCAATGCTGCCTTATCTGGCGTTAAGCGCTTGGGCATGGATGTCGATACTTTATTGTCTCACGTCGGGATTGAAGCAGAACTGCTGCATCAGCCCAAAGCGCGTATTTCGCCTGAACAATATACCCGCTTTATTAAAATGCTGTGGATGGTGACCCAGGACGAGCATGTCGGCTTTGACAAACAGCAACGCCGGTTGGGTACTTTTGCGATCATGTGCCAGCTCATCATTCATGCCAAAACCCTCGGTGATGCACTAGAACTTTCTTCCCAGTTCTACAAACTCTTTGGTGATGAATGGTCGGTGACCCTGGAGCGTGACAAACACGAAGCTCGTCTTGTTCCACTCATTCCAAATGCAATGGATCCGGATCATTTTATTACTGAAAGCATGTTGATGATCTGGCATGGCTTGGCGTCTTGGCTCATTGAACGTCGCCTGCCACTGGAACGCGTGCATTTTAGCTATCCACGTCCAGCCCATGCCGATGAATATGATGCCCTGTTCTTTGCGCCGGTGATGCAGTTCGACATGCCACGTACCGAAATTACTTTTGCTGCGGACTATCTGGACCTGCCAATTCGTCAGAATGAAGAAACCTTAGAAGAGTTTTTGAAAGCTGCGCCGGCACAATTGCTAGTGAAATTCAAAAACACCAACTCGCTGACTTCACGGATTCGTGATGTGCTGAAGAGCCAGATTGGGGAAGAAATGCCGACATTAAACGATGTCGCGTCGATGTTATATCTATCACCACAAACCTTGCGCCGCCGTCTGGCAGCCGAAGGCAAAAGCTATCAAGGCGTAAAAGATGCCTTACGCCGTGATGCTGCAATTCACTTATTACTTAATCCGGATCTAACCCTTGAAGATGTTGCACAACAAGTCGGTTTCAGTGAAACTAGTACTTTCCACCGCGCCTTCAAGAAATGGACCGGTGTAACCCCGGGTCTGTATCGTCAATTGCATGGCTATCATTAATCAAATGATGTTGCGAAATAACATTTAAAAATTAAAATCAGTTCTCTCCGCCTAAGCATTAGCTTAGGCTTTTTTATAATTACAATTGGCTAAATCGCTCAATTGATCTGACCCGTTCTCGTCATTGCACTTCAAAAATTAAGGATTACACTCGAATCATTAGAATAATTTTCATTAAATCAATAAAAGGAACATGCTATGAGCGAGGCATATATTATTGACGCCATTCGTACGCCACGCGGAAAAGGCAAAAAAGATGGATCTTTACATCAAGTAAAACCCATTTCATTACTGACTGGTTTACTCAATGAACTGAAAGACCGTCACGGACTGGACACCTCAAAAGTCGATGATATTGTGCTGGGTTGTGTCACCCCGATTGGTGATCAGGGGGCCGATATTGCCAAGACCGCTGCCATTGCTGCGGGTTGGGACAATGATGTCGCTGGCGTGCAAATCAACCGTTTCTGCGCTTCCGGACTCGAAGCTGTCAATCTGGCCGCACAAAAAGTCCGTTCTGGCTGGGAAGATCTGGTCGTTGCAGGCGGCGTCGAATCCATGTCCCGCGTAGCGATGGGTTCTGATGGCGGCCCTTGGGCGCTTGACCCTGAGACCAATATGGCCTGTGACTTTATTCCGCAAGGTATCGGTGCAGATTTAATTGCCACGATTGACGGTTATAGCCGTGCAGATGTAGATCAGTTTGCCGAACAATCACAAAAGAAAGCAGCGGCTGCTCAAGCCAATGGTTATTTCAACGCTTCTGTTATCCCGGTAAAAGACAGAGCCGGTGTAGTGATTCTGGACAAAGATGAATTCATCAAACCGACAACAACAGCAGAAGGCCTGAGCAAACTCAATCCAAGTTTCGCCACTATGGGGCAAATGGGCTTTGATGCAATTGCCCTGCAAAAATATCCTGAAGTCGGTGCTGTTAATCATGTGCATCATGCCGGGAATTCTTCAGGCATTGTCGATGGTGCAGCGGTGGTTTTGATCGCATCGGAACAAGCAGTAAAAGAACAAGGTCTGAAGCCACGTGCCAAAGTGCTGGCCACTGCACTGGTCGGTGCAGATCCAACCATTATGCTGACTGGCCCTGCCCCGGCTGCTCGTAAGGCCTTGGCTAAGGCGGGTTTAACCATTGATGATATTGACCTGTTTGAAGTTAATGAAGCCTTTGCTGCAGTGGTGATGCGCTTTATCAATGAGATGAAGGTTGATTCTGCTAAGGTGAATGTCAACGGCGGTGCAATTGCCATGGGACATCCACTCGGTGCGACTGGAGCCATGATTTTAGGCACTTTGCTGGATGAGCTGGAACGCCAGGGGAAAAAACGTGGATTAGCCACACTTTGCGTGGGTGGTGGTATGGGCATCGCAACCATTATTGAACTGGTATAAGGAGAAAAATAATGAGCGCAATTCAATATCAAAAAAATGAAGATAATATTGTTATTTTAACGTTTGATTCTCCAAACCAGTCTGCCAATACCATGAATGCCGACTTTCGCACGGCACTGGATGAAGTCGTTACCCAGTTACAAGCAGATAAAGATATTGCCGGGATTATTTTCCGTTCAGCGAAAAAAACTTTCTTTGCTGGCGGCGATCTGGATGAACTGATTCAAGCCACTCCTGAACATGCAACTGAATTCTTCAATATGATTGAAGAGATGAAAGCCAAACTACGCTATATCGAAACTCGCGGTATTCCTGTCGTTGCTGCACTGAATGGTACGGCGCTTGGCGGTGGCTGGGAAATTGCCCTGTGTGCCCATCATCGTATTGCCCTGAATGACCCTAAAAGCAAATTTGGCCTGCCTGAAGTTACACTGGGTTTATTACCAGGGGGCGGTGGGATCGTCCGTAGCGTCCGCCTGCTCGGTCTGCAAAATGCCCTTCCTTTATTGATGGAAGGCAAACAGTTTGGAGTCGATAAAGCCAGATCTTTAGGGCTGATTCATGAGGTCGCAGACAGTACCGATGAACTGTTGAAAAAGGCCATTGCCTGGATCAAAGCCAATCCAAAATCTCAGCAGCCATTCGATGTAAAAGGCTATAAAATTCCGGGTGGTAGCCCTTCGACACCAGCAGTTGCCCAGATGCTGGCAATTGCTCCGGCGATGCTGCGCGATAAAACCAAAGGCTGTTATCCTGCGCCTGAAGCGATCATGTCGGCTGCGGTAGAAGGTGCACAGGTCGATGTCGATACTGCCCTGACCATTGAATCGCGTTACTTTACTTATTTGGCGACCAGTCAAATTTCTAAAAATATGATTGGCACTTTCTGGCATGGTCTGAATGCAATCAAGTCCGGTGCCAGTCGCCCTCAAGGTATTGAAAGGTGGAAAGCCACTAAAGTCGGTATTCTAGGTGCGGGCATGATGGGTGCTGGGATTGCCTATGCGACTGCCAGCACAGGCATTCCAGTGGTCCTGAAAGATATTTCATTAGAAGCGGCTGAAAAAGGCAAAGCCTATAGCCAGAAACTGCTGGATAAAAAAGTCGCTCAAGGGCGTTTATCAGCCGAGAAACGAGATCAGTTTTTAAGCCTGATTCAAACAACTGCATCTAATGCAGATCTAGCCGGTTGCGACCTAATCATTGAAGCCGTATTTGAAAATCCCGCGCTCAAGGCTCAAGTCACGCAAGAGGTAGAGCAATATCTTGCCAGCAACGGCGTGATGGCATCGAATACCTCGACCCTGCCGATTACAGAGTTAGCCCAGGCTTCAAAAAATGATCAGAACTTCATCGGCCTGCATTTCTTCAGTCCGGTCGATAAAATGCAGCTGGTGGAAATTATCAAAGGTAAAAATACCTCGGCAGAAACGCTGGCCAAAGCTTTCGATTTCGTGCAGCAAATTGGCAAATTACCGATTGTGGTGAATGACAGCCGGGGATTCTTTACCAGCCGCGTGTTTGGTACCTTTGTGCAGGAAGGTTTACGCCTGCTGGCAGAAGGTGTACATCCGGCGCGAATTGAAATGGCTGCACTCAAAGCCGGTATGCCGGTGGGTCCGTTGGCGATTCAGGATGAAGTGTCCTTGACCCTGTCTGAACATGTGGCCAATGAAAGATACAAAGCTTTAGAAGCACAAGGTCAGACCATCACTAAATCACCCGCTGATGACGTGATTCACAGCATGATTCACGAATTTAACCGTAAAGGTAAGGCTGCAGGCGCAGGTTTTTATGATTATCCGGCCGATGCCAAAAAGCAGCTCTGGTCTGGTCTCAGCCACTGGAAAAAAGACAACGATATTTCTGAACAGGAAATAATTGACCGCTTCCTGTTTGTACAGGCATTAGATACCGTGCGCTGTCTGGAAGAAGGTGTCCTGGAATCTGTGGTCGATGCCAATGTCGGTTCTATTTTTGGTATTGGCTTTGCCGCCTGGACGGGCGGTGCTGTGCAATTCCTGAATCAGTATGGTTTAGCCAAAGCCGTGACCCGTGCCAAAGTACTTGAAAATAAATATGGCGAACGCTTCAAAGCCCCACAACTCCTCAAAGATCGCGCAGCACACGCCCAGCCGATTCAATAACTTAGGCACTTAAATAAAAGAGGAACGTGTTTCCTCTTTTTTATCTTCTGGATTTGCTTAATGCACTGGATAGACTCATCTGATGACAGATTTCGATCTGCTTTTTGATCAATTTATGTTATAAAGTTACATAAGTTTGATATCCACGTGGGTAAGACCTATGACTGATCACAGTTCACCTGAAAAATCTCCTTGGGGCTGGAAAGCACTTATCATCTTCTGTATTTTAGGTGGATTATTCATGCTTATTTTTTGGCTCGCGATAAGTAATGAACCGGATTACATGCCAAGCCAGCAAAATAAACAAACTACCCAGCAACACGCTTTTAAAAATGCACCGACGATGTCTCCAGAAGCCATTGCCAAAGCGCAAGCAGATCGTGAAGCACGTGAAGCTGCCAATACTGCTCATCCAGGTACGACAGCCGCTGAACACAATATGTCAGCTGAAGAACATGCCAATATGGATAATGCCGAGCACAGCTCAAATGCAGCACATGGCCACTGATCCAGATTCAGTCTATGCATAAAAAAGCGAGGTCAATGCCTCGCTTTTTCGTATTTGAATGGCTGAAAATTAAAGCTTTAAATACATATCAATATGCGGAATTCCACAATCCAGATATTCCTCGCCTTGAGCTTCAAATCCCAGCGCTTGATAGAAGCCAATGGCGTGCACTTGCGAAGACAGCTTTACCAACTTACGCTGCTCTGCACGCGCATAGTCAATCACGGCCTGCATCAAGCGCTGACCAACACCTAAACCGCGTGCTGTGGTTAGGACTGCAACCCGACCGATACTGTTATTTGACAATAAGCGTGCTGTAGCAATCGCCTGATCCTGCTGAAAAACAATGAAATGTACAGCAACCGCATCCTCAGCATCCCACTCATCTTCAGCTGCAATATGCTGTTCTTGAATAAACACGACTTCACGAATCACTTTGGCATGCGCTGCCAAATCCTTCCAGCTCCCGGAAATTATTTTAAGTTCTGGGCTATTTAGCATTTAGATCCGATTCCCTGCTGATCCCATTGATCATTAAGCAACAATTCCAGTGAATGTTTCTGGATACCATACATCTCTTTCAAGGCCTGGATTTGTGCCAGAACCGCCTGATCAGGTTGTTGATAGTCTTTGCGTTTTGTCGCCAGAATCATTTTATTTTTACTGGTATGTTCCAGCGCCACAAATTCAAAAACTTTGGTTTCATAACCATAAGCTTTGAGCAGTAAAGCACGTATGGTATCGGTCAGCATTTCTGCCTGCTGTCCGGCATGAATGCCAAACTGTAACATCGGGCTGAGGACTTTCGGTGCTTGTAACTGTGGACGTAATTCCTTATGACAACATGGTGCACACATGATCATCTGTGCATTTAGGCGAATTCCGCTATGAATCGCAAAATCTGTTGCTACATCACAGGCATGCAAAGCAATCATCACATCCAGACGTTCCGGTGTATAAGTACGGACATCCCCTTGGAAAAAGTCCAGCTGATCAAAACCGGATTGCTGCGCGACATTCTGGCAGAATTCAACCATTTTCGGATTAAGCTCTACCCCGGTGACATACGGCGTTTGACCATGTTTTTGCATATAGTCATATAAAGCACAAGTCAGATAGCCCTTACCCGAACCAAAATCCACCACGCGCAGGCCTTAAGCCTGTGGCTTAATCTGTGCCAATGCACCTGAGAAGATTTCTACAAACTTATTAATCTGCTTCCATTTACGCGCCATGCTCGGAATGATTTGCGCTTTTTGATCGGTAATACCGAGATATTGGAGAAAGATGCTGTCCTGATCGACATAACGTTGTTTAATCCGGTCATGGCCTTGTTCAGCAGGCTTCACCTGATTCATCGTGGCTTTATGTTTGCTACGCGTTAACATAGCTTTTTTCTTGTTTTTTTTCAGCTGTAATTCTTCATCTACTGTCATCAGATTGGCCTGTTTGCAACACGCCAGTAGTGAAGTAACCTGGAATAATGCTTCATCTAAAGGATAATTTTTCGTGACATCCTGCGTCTTGTAACGATATAGACAGCTCAATACGCGCTGTTCATTTAATGTAATGACTCGCAAGGTCATTTTCTCTAAATCCTGCAGTTCACCTTTATACTGGCTTAAGATCAGGCGATCGAATTGATTCCTTTCAACAGCTTGCTGAAAGGTATCCAAGAATTGCTGTTCCTGATCTGAGAGAGTTGCCAACGTTGACATAGATAAAACCTGAAATGAATTGCGCATCAAGTTTAAATCTTCTTAACCTAAAAGCAAAATTGAATTACTATACAAGTGTATATTTGAAAAAGAATGACAATCATGCAGAATGCTCCACTGGTTCCAGATTATGATCAAAATGAGGAACGGATTAACTATATTAGTCATGGTGTAGGTGCCGGGCTGTCCATTATTGCCGGTATTCTTTTGATTATTAAAGGGTCTTACCTGAGTACTGGACAATGGATTGGTCTTTGGGTTTATGCACTGAGCATGATTCTGTTATTTTCTGCTTCCATGCTTTACCACATGGCCACTGCAGCAGACCGCCGTTATTTTTATAAAAAAATCGATCATACTGCGATTTATTATTTAATCGCCGGAACTTATACCCCTTTCCTATCGATTGCCATTCCGACCGCCAAAGCCCAGTATTTATTGATTGCACTGTGGGTGATTGCCCTTCTTGGTACACTTTTCAAGTTCGTTTTCATTCATCGTTTCCAGAAACTTTCTTTAGCGGCTTATCTGGCCATGGGCTGGCTGGCGCTGCTGGTGATTGATGATATGCAGCAATATTTAAGTGTTCAATCTTTAACCTTTCTCATCATTGGTGGACTCGCTTATACCGTGGGTGCATTGTTTTACGCTTTAAAAAGAGTAAGATATACCCACGCTATCTGGCACATATTTGTATTGATAGGCGCAGGATCACATTTTCTGTCTATCTATCTTTACGTGATTTAATCATCTCCTTTTTCATTTCAGTGACCCTGAGCGAGTTGAAGCGAGAAGATTGCAGTTGTTTTTTTAAAAAATTACGCCTTTTTTAAAAAGATTACGCTTTTAAAACTAAGTTTTTTTATTTTTAGTAAGTGTAAGGTTTTCCATGGCGTCGTCTAATTCTGCTGCTCAGCCAGCACAAAATTCAAAATTTCGCGTTTTAACAGCAAGCTTGGTAGGCACTACAATCGAATTCTTCGATTTTTATATTTATGCCACCGCTGCTGTCATTATTTTTCCGTATCTGTTTTTCCCTACCAGTACAGATCCGATGACCGCAACCATTCAGTCTCTTGCGACTTTTGCCATTGCATTTATTGCCCGTCCGATTGGTGCAGCATTATTTGGTCATTTAGGTGACCGGATCGGACGAAAAGCCACCTTGGTTGCAGCTTTGCTGACTATGGGGATTTCAACCGTTGCGATTGGTCTATTGCCAACTTATGCGCAAATCGGAATTGCTGCGCCACTGTTACTTGCACTGTGCCGTTTAGGTCAGGGCTTGGGTCTGGGTGGTGAATGGTCAGGTGCGGTACTTCTTGCAACTGAAAATGCCCCGGAAGGCAAACGTGCCTGGTATGGCATGTTCCCGCAACTGGGTGCTCCGATCGGCTTTATTCTGGCAACAGGTTCTTTCCTGACGCTTGGCGCTTTCATGTCTGAAGCTGACTTTATGGCTTGGGGCTGGCGTATTCCGTTTATCTCAAGTGCCTTGTTGGTAATTGTCGGTTTATGGATCCGTTTAAAACTGCATGAAACGCCTGCTTTCCAGAAAGTGCTGGATAAACAAAAAGAAGTAAATGTTCCTTTTGTTCAAGTGTTCAAAAAGCACTCTCGTATGCTAGTTCTGGGTACGATTGCTGCAATCTGTACATTTGTTGTGTTCTACCTTACTACGGTATTTGCATTGCAATGGGGAACCAAACAACTCGGTTATTCCCGTGAAGAATTCCTGCAATTGCAGTTAGTTGCAACCCTGTGTTTTGCTGCATTCATCCCGCTTTCAGCAGTATTGGCAGAGAAATTTGGCCGTAAGACTACTTCCATTGCGGTATGTGTCATTTCTGCGATCTTCGGTATCTTCTTTGCAGATATGCTTGAATCTGGCAGCACCTTGGTGGTGTTCCTGTTCTTGTGTATTGGTCTGGCGATCATGGGCTTAACTTATGGGCCAATCGGTACTGTATTGTCTGAAATTTTCCCGACTTCAGTACGTTATACGGGTTCTGCATTAACCTTTAACTTGGCAGGTATCTTCGGTGCATCATTTGCACCGCTAATCGCAACCAAGCTGGCAACGGCCTATGGTTTGTCTGCAGTCGGTTATTACCTGACCGCAGCATCTATCCTGTCGCTTGTCGCGTTTTTACTGATTCGTGAAACCAAGAATGATGATGTAAATAATCAGATCTAAGGTTTTAGATCAATTCAAAAGCCAGCACTCGATGCTGGCTTTTTTATGATTTCACAACAAAACTTGGCTACTTATCTTGTTAAATTTGCTCAACAATCAAATGAACTGAATTCAAAAAATGAGGCAAGGCCATGCAGGATCTTATTGAATACCTATCGCAGGAGCAGTTGGTCAATATCATTATTTTGCTGGAAGATGATAAAAAATTAGAAGCTGTTCGCTATATCACCGAGAATACGCCCTTGGATGAAGCTCAGGCACTGCAAGTGATTGATGAAATTGTGCGGGAACATGACGTGGTCATGAAGCATGAAAGTACCGGTCCACGCTTTAGTGATGACGCCGGTGATATCGACCTGGTGACACCGCCACTGGAAATCCCCACCCATCCTAGTTTAAGCACATCCACAGAAGCTGAAATTACTGCACAACAATTACGTGAAAATGTGCCAACCCGAAAAATCGAAAAGAAAATCTGGATGATGGCGGCCATCGCGGTGGTGTTGCTGATTCTGGTCTGGATCATCAGTTAACACGGTACAGAACGCCGACTGAATTTAAATCAGTTCAATAATATCAATGGTAGGCGGCACCCGGAAACGGAAAGGCACACCGACCAAGCCGGTACCGACAGTGACGAACACATCTGCATGTTCATGACGGTACATGCCCTTTTTATGTCCCAAAATTGAAACCTTTTTCATGACGTAATTAGTTAGCCAAGGCAGCTCTACCTGTCCGCCATGAGTATGCCCGGACAGCATCAGAGGGCGCGTCGGCAGTTTGGGAATCATATCGACCGTATCCGGGTTATGCGAAAGAATGACCCAAGGCTTGTCCTGAGGCAAGTCTGGCAAACTGCGCATATCGGCTTTTCCAGCCCAGAGATCACCCACGCCCAAAAGTCGGAATTCATCAAATTCGACAATTTGACCTTCGATATCCATGACCTGATTGACTTGCAGTGCATAGTGCAACAGTTCGCGAATCGGCGGTCCGGGATATTGTTCGTCATGATTGCCATTGACCGAATAGACCGGAGCGTGAATCTCTTTTAAAACCGCCAGTTCCTGTGCCAGTTTATTTTTTGGCTCGTAAGTCCAGTCGCCAGCAACCACCACCAAATCAGGTTGAATATGATTTAATTTGTGTACAATTTGTCGCAACTGCCGCTCATGGCCCGAAAACAGACCGATATGCAAATCTGCAATCAGGGCGATTTTCACCGGCTGCTTTAAACGTTTATCTGCATTGATCTGATATTTTGTCGTTTTCACTTGAATTAGATGCGGCTCGATAAAGCGTGCATAAGTCAAAACCCCACTGAGTAAAAATACAAAAATGGCTTCATGCAGTGAATAATAACCTGTCCATCCAGCATAAATACTGAAGAAAACCAAAGGGATTAATAAATAGGCAAGATAAAACGCCAGCAAATGACCAAAAGCTTTAAAGGGATGAATGGTTTCGGTACGTGATTGGCTCGACCATGCCTGAGCCACAGCCCAGATGGCTAAAATCGCCATTCCCAAGTAAAAATAAAACAGTACGGAATTCGAATCCCACATAAATTGGCCTTATTCAGTCGAGCAGCAGATTACTGGCTTTATATTTATCTTTTCATAGCTGGCAATTATACTCAATTCTAATTTTTCATTCTTCGACTTATATGGCCACTGCTCCCCGCGATCAAGTTCACCTTCAATCCTCAGGTTTTATCCGCACTCATCGCTATAAAGCTGGCATTTTACTGAGCTGTAGCCTGGTTCTGGGTCTGCCTGCGTGTAGTACCTTACCCAAGCAAACCGAACAGCCAAGCCAGATGGCATTTGAAACGGATACATCGCAAACCAGCCTGGC
This sequence comes from Acinetobacter lwoffii, assembly GCF_019048525.1. Taxonomy (NCBI): domain Bacteria; kingdom Pseudomonadati; phylum Pseudomonadota; class Gammaproteobacteria; order Moraxellales; family Moraxellaceae; genus Acinetobacter; species Acinetobacter lwoffii. The sequence goes on from NZ_CP077369.1 coordinate 182,598, forward strand.
ACAAATTGTTGAACCTTTACGTGATCAGAACATCGGGTTGACTGGTTATCGCGTGCTGTATGATCCGCTTGAAGCACTGGCTGCTCGGATTCAGCTGATTAATAAAGCGGAACGCAGTCTGGATCTGCAATATTACATCTGGGATAACGACCGAATCGGTGCCCTCGCCCTGCATGCGATTATTCAGGCAGCAGATCGTGGCGTAAAAGTGCGCCTGTTGATGGATGACAATAATGCCAAGAAAATGGAAGGGATTTATCTGGCCTTAAACCAGCATCAAAATATCGATGTCAAACTGTATAATCCCTATCGCTTTCGTAAATACCGCGCCATGGACATGGTGCTGGATTTAAAGCGCATTAACCGCCGCATGCACAATAAAAGCTTTATTGCCGATAACCAGATTGCCTTGATTGGCGGGCGCAATATGAGTAACCAGTATTATAATGTCAGTGAAAGCTATCAGTTCTCTGATGTCGATGTGATGCTGGTCGGTGCAGCATCGGATGAAATCATTCATTCCTTCGATGAATACTGGAATGATGATTATGCCTATCCGGTACAAGAGGTGGTGAATCCACGGCATCATGGCTTACGTTTTCCAAGCTTAAAACTACAGCTAGAAACCCATAGTCAGGATCCAGCGACTCAAAATTATCTGGATCTGGCTAATCGTTCCAGAGCCTTTGACCAATGGCTGGAACAAAACATTCAGCTGGATTGGGTTGAAGCCGAAGTAGTCAAAGATCCACCGAGCAAAATCAAGGCCAAAGCCAAAACCGAAGAACATCTCAATTTCCAGTTATTACAGCGTCTGGAAAAACCTGAACAAAGTGTCGATATTGTCTCTGCCTATTTTGTTCCGGAAAAAATTGGTGCAGACCGTTTAAAGAAACTGGCGAATGAGAATATCAAGGTTCGCGTCCTGACCAACTCTTTTAAGGCCAACGACGTTGCCGTGGTGCATGCCTTTTATGCCAAATATCGTCAGGATCTATTGGAAAATGGGGTGCAGCTGTATGAGTTCTTGGCAGCGCCAGAAGCTAATCACCTTAATGCCAATACTGAGGAAATTTCGAAAAAAGCTAAAGTCAGCCTGAAAGGACTGAGCCGTTCCAGCCTGCATGCCAAACTGATGGCACTGGATCAAAAACAGGTGTTTATTGGTTCTTTTAACTTTGATCCGCGTTCAGCCTATTTGAATACTGAAATTGGCGTGTTGCTGAACAGTCCGTCTTTGGCACGTGCAGTACACGACACCATGGACAAAAATTTAAGCAAATATGCGTATAAACTGGTGCTGGATGCGAATCAGAACATTAACTGGAAAATCAAGAAAGCCAATGGTGACGTTCAAACGTTTACCAAAGAACCAAAAATGAAATGGTATCAGAAAGCTGGACTTAAACTGGTGTCGTGGCTGCCTATTGAAGGCTTTATGTAAGTTTGATTCTTTGAACAGCAATCCTAAAAAGTTTCTTATGGAATAATGGCGTCAATTAACGAGTTTAGAAAAAACTCCTTAATTATTTTCAGTGAACAACAGCATCTTTTCATTTTAAATTAAACGATTATAGTCTATATGCTACTTTTGTTTCGGCAAAAGTAGCCAAAACCATTTGTCACCCGCAAAACTCGTCCACTATGATCAACGATCAGATTCATCGCAAAAACAATCATTTTTTAATATCGTCCTGCCTCAGACAGTTGCGGGTGACGTTTCCACGTATCCTCTATAATCCATAGATCTCTTGCGAAAGTTAATTTAAGAGCATCCAATTCACCATTCCAGCAATTAAATTCATTCTTAGACCAAATCGTTTCCGTCTATTTCTATAGCGTTCTGTTAATATCCGAAAATGTTTAAGTTTGCCGTTGATATGTTCAATGGCTGTCCTACGCCGACTGATTTCTTGGTTGATCTTTTTTGCTATTTTGGGTAATGATAAATTCTTAGGTTTCTTGATTGGAATGAGTAACTTACTCTTAATCTGATGAAATCCTTTATAGGCTAAATCTGCCATGATACAAGGATAAATAATCATCTCCTTCAAATACTTACGCGCAATCGTCAGATCATGTTTTCTGCCACTTTCGACCTGTATACTTACAATTTTCTTTAGTCTTGGGTTAAAAATGACCTGTGTTTTTAGCGTATGTTTCTTCTTTTTACCACTATAGAATTTTCTTTGTTTTTTTGGGATGCTCAATCTGTGACTCAGTGACATCAACGATCACATAATCCCCCTCACTAAACTTTTGATTCCTTTTAGGCAATGCGAAAATCCGTGATTGAATCAGAGCATTTTCAACTTTTTGAATAGTACGATTCACATTGCTTTCAGCTAGGTTATAGTCAGCGGATAACTCAATTTGAGTTCTATAACAGCGTAAGTAATTTAAAGTTAACAACAATTGATCCTCTAAACACAACGAATGAGGTCTTCCAGATTTTTTCTTGGCAAGTTCAGCGTGTTGTAACACCGATACCATTTTTAAGAATAATGGACGAGGAACTCCAACGAGTCGTTTAAATTCCCCATCATTAAATCTAGTTAAATTTTCATATTTCATGGGGCTAGTATAAACAATTTTTTACTTTCGCAAGAGATCTCATGTATAAAAAAATTAAAGTCGATCAATTTACAAACTAACTCGGATTATCTTATTGAGGCTTTTTTAATACCCGTGACTGAAGTTCAACTAGGCCAGTCTGCATTTTTTCCTGGACCACACGGGTAAGGCTTTCAACCGTATGCCCTTCCGTGGCAATTGCAGGTAAAGCCACTAAATGTGCAATGACTTGCGGCATTTCCAGTACTTTTTTGACATGGGCAGCAAAACTGATGTCATTGACAAACGGCGCAACCATATCCAGTTCGCCCTGCTGATTCACATAACAAATCAGACAGATTTGTACAGGACGCTGCGCTTCAATCGCGGCGCCTAAAATCCGGCCATGCACTTTTTTGATGGCTCGTCCATCAGAAGTCGTCGCTTCAGGAAAGAACAGCACCGGAATATTCTGTTTGAGAAAATCGGTAATTTGTTCACGGATCCTGACGGAATCTCCTGAACCCCGTTTAATAAATAAGGTACCCCCACCCTTGGCCAATTTGCCTAGAATCGGCCAGTTCTCGATTTCTGCTTTCGCCAGAAAAAATACGCGCGCTCCGGAACCCAGAACGGCAATATCCAGCCAAGACACATGATTACTGACCCATAAGGCGGGTTCACGTGGAATCTCGCCATGCACCTGCACTTCGATATTGAATACTTTGCATAACTGACGGCAAAAATGTTGCACATAGCGCGTATTGGTCGGGTTATTCGGATTTTTATATAAGCCATGACGAAAAACCAAGTAAAACCCTTCACTAATGGTAGCCAATGAAGCTGTGATTTTCCGGCTATACAGGAAAAACTTGGCCAAGCCTTCGATATCTGGAGTCTGGTTTTGTACAGTCGAGTTCATAAAAACGTCATTAAATCCTAAGCGAGATACAGGGAATATCCATGAATTAAACTCATTCTATACTGTTCATTCGCAACTTGCATTGATAATAAAAATCGGCCAATAACATCTATATCTTCAATTTTAATTGGATTAAAAAATCATTCAAAATAAAGCTATCGAAATATTAGATTGAAAAGGATCGTAGGCATGCCAGATCAAACCCAGCCCGCGAACGACACACCTCAACCTTTACAAGTGCTCAAATATATTTTGGGCGGCACCGTTATCTATGCCGTGGTACTGGTAACACTTGTACAACTGTTTATCAGCGCACTTTAAACCAAAGCCGCGCTAATTCAGTATCTGCACAGCCTTTTTTCAACTACACTAAAGTTTTCAAGTGGAGATGGGCCTGAGTGGAATATTTACAACAACATCGAGGGAAAGAGCGCGTCATTCTGGTGAGTGTCAGCGTACAAATGCTGGATGACCTTGATGCTGAAGAGTTTCGTTTGCTGGCACAGTCTGCAGATGCTGAAATTCTGGAACATATTCATGCTCAGCGGATCAAACCTGACGCCAAATTTTTTATCGGCTCCGGCAAGGCAGAAGAAATTGCTGAACGTGTTGAAGAACTGGAGGCCAATTTGGTCATTTTTGACCATGCCCTGACCCCGGCCCAAGCCCGAAATCTGGAACAGGTGATCAAATGCCGCGTGGTCGATCGTACTGAACTGATTCTGGATATTTTTGCCCAGCGTGCCCGTACCTATGAAGGTAAGCTGCAAGTCGAACTGGCACAGTTACAACATTTATCTTCACGTTTAATTCGTAGTCGTGGCAATCTCGACAGCCAGAAAGGCGGGATCGGTTTACGTGGTCCGGGTGAAACCCTGCTGGAAACTGACCGCCGTTTGCTGCGTATCCGTATGGGACAGCTCAAGGCACGTATTGATAAAGTCCGCCAGACCCGGATGCAAGGCCGTGTTGCCCGTCAAAAAGCGGCTGTGCCGACGGTATCTTTGGTGGGTTATACCAATGCTGGTAAGTCTACCCTGTTTAATTTACTCGCCAACAGCGATGTCTATGCAGCCGATCAGCTGTTTGCCACTTTGGACCCAACCTTACGGCGTCTGGAATGGGATGGAATCGGCAATCTGGTACTGGCCGATACGGTAGGTTTTGTCCGTAATCTTTCCCATTCACTGGTAGAATCCTTTAAGGCAACGCTGGAAGAAACCGTTGAAGCCACACTGTTACTGCATGTGATTGATTCAAGTAGCCCAGAGATGCTAGAACAGATTGAAGCCGTTGACAAAGTGCTGAAAGAAATTGGGGCCGATGTTCCCATCCTTCAGGTCTACAATAAAATTGACTGTAGCGGTGAAGAAGCCAAAATTATTTATCGACGCCCGGGCGAACCGGAACGGGTCTATGTCTCGGCACATAGTGGCGAAGGTATCGACCTGCTGCGTAAAGCGGTACATGAGTCCTTGATGGGGCAACTACAGTCCTTCGATTTAATCCTGAAACCTGCCTACGGCAAGCTGCGTAACCAGCTCTATGGTCTGAATGTGATTCAGTCTGAACATTATGATGATGAAGGCCAGTTGCATCTGCATATTCGAATTGCCCCACAGAAACTGGAACAGTTGATTAAACAGGCGCATTTACCTTTAGATGAAATCCTGGGCAAACAGGCGCAGCAATTTCAACGTCCACTGGAAGCGTTTGAAATCCAGTCAAAGATCGAGTAAAACTTGATAAGTAAACTTATTAATATTAATGATCATAGCAATGAACTGGATAAAACGAATAGATTGGCCGGCATGGATCGGCACCCTTTTACTAATTATTGTCTTTCGGGAAGCTTCAGTCTGGTTAATGACCCAACTGAATCATCCTGAATTAGGTAATCTGGTCGGATTATTAAGCCTTTTAATTGCGCTGTTTACCTGGCGCTATTTTGGCAAACTCCCCGCTCGCCTCGTGGATACCAATAACAAACTGATGAAGGAAAGCGCCTTTGCTTTCCTGCCTGTCAGTGCAGGTGCCTTAATGATGCTGGTACATATGGGCCAGAAAATTCCGGCCTTTCTGTTGATCATGTTTTTCAGCACCCTGATTCCTTTATGGATTTACGCCAAAATGGCCAAGCGCTGGTTATAGGAGTTCCGCATGTTATCTATTTTGTATGGCTTTGCGGTTACCCTCATCGCCTATCTGATTGCCAAACCCTGTAACCGGTTCATTCCGCAAATTCCCGTCATCGTGTTCAGCATGTTCTTTGTACTGGCGATTTTATTTGCGCTCGGCATTCCCTATGAAAATTACATGGATGAAGTTAATCCTCTCTTCAACCATTTACTCGGCTATGTGACCGTCGCCCTGGCTATCCCTCTGGCCGCGATGCGCTACGATGACTTGCCGCTCAAAGCCATTATCGGCATTTTGGTTTTTGCCAGTATCAGTGCTGTCGCCTTACCGATGGGACTAGCTTATCTGCTGCATATGTCCTCTGCAGATATTATGGCGTTTGCTACCCGCGCAGTGACCACTCCAATTGCGATTAATATTGCCACCCTGCTGGATGCACCCATCAGCATGGTCATTCTGATCGTGATTCTTTCTGGTGTGATTGGTGCAGCTTTTTCTCCATTTATTCTGAGACATATCAATGATGAACGTGCCTCCGGACTGGCTTTAGGACTAGCCGCACATGCCATTGGTACAGCTCAGGCCTGGCAGCGTGGCAGTATTGCAGGACGTTATGCCGCATTTGGTATGGCCGTCAATGCAGTCTTTACCGCGGTCTGGTTGCCTACGTTTATACTTTATTTGCAAAAAATGTGACTAGTGAATCAAATTAATCATTTGTTTTATGTGGTAATCGTTCTTACTATAGAGTAAGAACTCTAATCCAACCTAGGAACAGATATATGAATAAGGTTCAATTTTTTTCAACTTTACTTTTAGCCTCTTTCAGCCATTTGGCCTTTGCCTCTGACCTTTCAGGCACATGGAGAAATATTGACGACAAAACTGGTTCGCCTAAAGCATTCCTCGAAATTCGTGAGACGGCTTCCGGCGTCTATGCTGCCAAGATCACAAAAATTACCCCGCGTCCTGGATATACCCCGAAAGAAAACTGTGTGTCCTGTCCTGCACCTTATACCAATAAACCTATTCTCGGTCTGGATGTGCTCACTGGCTTAAAGCACGTCGGCAATAACAGTTTTGCTCAAGGCAAGCTGCTTGATCCATTATCAGGGAATCTTTATAACACCAAGGCAAAATTAAGTGCTAATGGGAAACGTCTGATCCTACGCGGCTATATCGGCGTTTCAGCACTAGGCCGTAGTCAAACCTGGATTAAGCAGGATTAATTCCTGCTTTATTAAATAAAATGTGACGGGGTTATGCTTTAGTAGATAGAAGCTTGCATTTTAATGCATTAAGTTGTATGAATATTAAACATATGCTTTTTTCATGCAATATATATTATGAAAGTGTATTAACGTAGTTTGCGTCAATATTCACCACATGGAATTAGGTGAATGTTCATAAAAAAATAAGGATAAGGATATCGCATGTATAAAATCGCAATTTTAACTGTTTTTTCAGCTTCTTTATTCACAGGCTCTATGGCCTTTGCTCAGGAGTTATCTGGTCTTTGGCAACAGATTGATGATAAAACCGGCTCACCTAAAGCATTGATTGAAATGAAAACGCAGGCTGATGGCTCCTATACCGGAACGATTACTAAAGTCACACCTCGCCCAGGTTATACACCACGGGAAAAATGTGTCAAATGCCCACCACCTTATACCGATAAACCGATTTTGGGATTAGACGTTATTAAAGGACTGAAACCCACCACCAAAAATAACTATGCACATGGCCGGGTACTCGATCCACTCACCGGCAAAATTTATGATTTAAAAGGGCGGATTTCTGCCAATGGGAAAAGACTGACTTTACGTGGATATATCGGGATCTCTGCGATTGGTCGCACACAAACCTGGATTCGCCAGGATTAATAAAAACAGCACTTTTGTGTTGGGGATATTTTATTCATCTATAAAAAAGGCATAAATATAATGAAACAAACTAAATTAGGATTAATGTTCATCGCTGCACTGATGACTGGGACTGCTTATGCACAGGATCTGACTGGCATCTGGCAGCAAATTGATGATAAAACCGGCTCACCAAAAGCAATTATTGAAATTCGTCAAAATGATAATGGGACTTTTGCTGGAAAAATTATCAAAGTGACTCCACGTCCAGGCTATACTCCACAAAAGACCTGCAATAAATGTCCCGCGCCTTATACCAATCAACCGATCATGGGCATGGATGTATTGACTGGCTTAAAACATGTGGAAGGCACCAACAATTATGAAAAAGGTAAAGTGATTGATCCATTGGCAGGTAAAGTTTATGACGCTCGAGTGCGTCTAAATGCCAATGGTAAACGTTTAACCTTGCGTGGTTATGTGGGTGTGTCCGCTTTAGGCCGTAGCCAGACCTGGATTCGCCAAGATTAATACCTGATTCTCATTATTCAAAAAAGCTGCCAAATTGGCAGCTTTTTTTAGTGTATCAACTCTATAGTATTCAGATAAGTGTTGACTATTTTAGTAAGATTTCTAACATGAGCGGGCGATGATAAAAATTCTTTGGAATGACTCTCTATGTTTAAAAAAATATTACTTGCCGCGCTTACAGCAGGATGTATGACGAATTTGTGGGCAAACGATATTACCGGGACCTGGCAACAAATTGATGATAAAACGGGGGCGGCTAAAGCGATTATCGTCATTAGCAAAGAAGCAAATAATACCTATTCAGGCAAAATTGTAAAAATCACGCCTCGCCCAGACTATAATCCACGTGAAAAATGCAATAACTGCCCTGCACCTTATACCAATCAGCCTATTTTAGGCATGACCATTTTAAAAGGCCTAAAACTGGTTGAAGGCACCAAAAATTATGAAAAAGGTAAAGTGATTGATCCATTGGCAGGTAAAATTTATGATGCAAAAATGCGTTTAAACAATACCGGTAAACGTTTAACCTTACGTGCCAGTATGGGCGTTTCAGTTCTAGGTCGTAACCAGACCTGGATTCGAGCAGACTAAATTTTAAAACTAAAAAAGCCACGTAATCACGTGGCTTTTTTAATAGCTTTACTTACATCACCGGATTATCCACTGCAAACATCTGCTGATCTTCTAGGCGGAATGCCATGAGTTGATTACCCCAGACACAACCGCCATCTACATTCTGAATCTTGTTCGAAATGGTTTTACCGTTCAAGGCGGCCCAGTGACCAAACAGGATCTGATGAGTTTGTGCGGCCTGTGATTCAAACTCAAACCAAGGTTTAAATCCTTCCGGCATCGGATCATCCAGCGCATCTTTAAAGCTGTATTCCAGACGTCCCTCAGCGTCAGTTAAACGCATCCGGGTCAAGTAATTCACGATACAGCGAATACGTTCATGGCCTTGTAGTTGATCCGACCAGAGTGCTGGTTCTTTCCCAAACATTGCTTTCAGGAAATCATCCAGCACATCAAAGTCATCATGAGCAATGATCGCTTCAACTTCTTGTGCCAATTGAGCAGTTTTTTCTGCACTCCAGATATTCGGAATTCCAGCATGCGTCAGAATAGTCTGCTCATTTGGAAATAGACACATTGGCTGTTTGCGCAGCCAGTCAATCAGGTCATCACTGTCGATCGCATCAATCACATCACGGACATTGTCTTTTTCTTTTACTGGCTTGATACCACGGGCATAAGCCAGCAAAGTCAAATCATGATTTCCCAAGACCGTCGCAGCCGCACCTTGTTCAGCCAGCTTTTTGATAAACCGCAATGCAGCGATTGAGTTTTCACCACGTGCAACCAAATCTCCAGCAAACCAGATAAAATCTTGTTCTGCATCAAACTGGATTTCCTTGAGTAAAGCTTTCAAGGCTTCAAAACAGCCTTGAACATCCCCAATCACATAATTATATCGAGCAGTGCGGTTCATCGTAATTTAAGCCACCATTTGATCTGAAAGTGCAACAAACTGTTCAAGGGTCAGGGTTTCTGGACGTGCCATCGGATCAACACCCGCTTTTTCAAAACCTTCTTCGACCAGCATACCTTTCAGACTGTTACGCAGAGTTTTACGACGCTGGGTAAATACATGCGATACCAGACGTGCTAGCGCTTTTTCATTCTTCGCCACAATCGGTTTAACTTTATAAGGCTCCAAACGGAATACTGCTGAGGTCACTTTTGGTGGTGGATTAAAAGATCCAGGTGGCACTTCGAACAAGAAAGTCGGTTTACAGAAATATTGAATCATCACCGACAGACGGCCATATTCTTTGGTATTGGGTGATGCGGTAATGCGGTCCACTACTTCTTTTTGCAGCATGAAATGCATGTCTTGCACTTTGTCACCAAATTCCAAGAGATGGAATAACAGTGGCGTTGAAATATTATAGGGCAAGTTACCGACCACACGTAATGGACGATCTTCCTGAAACAATTGAGAATAATCATATCTCAATGCATCGGCTTCAATAATGGTTAAACGCTCAGGATGCGGCACACGACCCGGCAGGCCAGCAGCCAGATCACGATCCAGCTCAAGTACGGTTAAGGCATCACATTCACCAATTAAAGGTGAAGTCAAAGCGGCCAGACCCGGGCCAATTTCCAGAATGTTCTGACCTGGACGCGGATTGACTGAGCGTACAATTTTGGCAATGACACGCTGGTCATGTAAAAAGTTTTGACCAAATCTTTTTCGAGCCTGATGCCCTTCATCTTTTGGGTTTAAGGCATTAATTTGATACATAAAAACATTTCCAACATGAGTGATGAACAATAATCAGTGGCGCGCCAGATCGAGGGCTAAATCGACAGCAACGTGCAGGCTGGAACTTTTCGCAAGTCCCGTCCCCGCAAGGGAGAGTGCTGTGCCATGATCAACAGAAGTTCGAATAAACGGTAAGCCGAGGGTAATATTAATGGCTTCACCAAAGCCCTGTGATTTTAACACAGGTAAGCCCTGATCGTGATACATCGCCAGAACAGCATCAGCATCTTTTAGGTTTTCTGGAGTAAATAAAGTATCAGCAGGTAGGCTTAAACTCATGTTGATACCTTGGGCACGATAGCTTTCGAGTACCGGATTGATCACTTCAATTTCTTCCATCCCCAAATAACCGCCCTCCCCGGCATGCGGATTTAAACCGCAAACCAGTATATTCGGCTGTTCAATCTTGAATTTGGATTTCAGGTCGTGAATCAGAATATCAATCACCTGATGCAAGCGTTCAGGCGTAATCGCATCTGCCACGGCACGAAGCGGAAGATGGGTAGTGGCCAAGGCCACGCGTAAAGTTTTGGTGGCCAGCATCATGACTACACGTGGAACACCAGCAAATTCCTGGTAATACTCGGTATGACCACTAAAAGAAATGCCCGCTTCATTTATCACGGACTTTTGTACAGGCGCAGTCGCGACGCCGACACTTTTTCCTGACATGGCATAGTCTGCGGATCGACGCAGTTGCTCCAGTACATAAGCCGCATTGTTCGGATTCAGCTCACCCAATACGACGTCTTGCTGCACGGGAACATGCTCTACAAATAGCTGACCGATGCCTGAAGATGACTCCTGTCCTTGATATTCAATCAGCTCAACCGATAATTTGAGTACCTGAGCACGTTGCTTGAGCATATGAATATCCGCCAATACCACAATTGGGCGCTCATCAACACGATCTGCAAGACTCAGGCAAATATCAGGACCAATTCCGGCAGGTTCCCCACTGGTGACATATAAAGGCAGCATCATCTTCTCAATTTGGCAAAGCTGAGAAATATTATAACCCGATCACGCCTACGCTGTAGTAATCATTGCAAAGAGTACTTATAAATCAATATTTTGATACCATTGAAACTATGGTTACAAATATAGTTGCAGTTTTTGTAGCATATAAAGGCTTAGGTCTTTCTTTCACCAGGGAGATTAGATAAAATACAGCGCTTGAAATTTTAATTTTCATTTGTGATTCTTCACGTATTCGTTTAGAATCGCGTCTCCTTTAGTTTGGACAGATTCCATAGTCCAAACCAACTATAATAGGTAGTGGTTTAATGAAAACTCTCAGCGCTAAGCCAGCTGAAGTTCAACACGACTGGTACGTTGTTGATGCTTCTGGCAAAACTTTAGGTCGCCTTGCGACTGAAATCGCTCGTCGTTTACGCGGTAAGCATAAAACTTCTTATACTCCTCACGTTGACACTGGCGACTACATCGTTGTTATCAATGCTGAAGAAATCACTGTGACTGGTAAAAAGTCACAAGATAAGAAATACTATCGCCACACTGGTTTCCCTGGTGGTATCCGTGAGACTAACTTTGAAAAGTTAATCGCTCACAAACCAGAAGCAGTTCTAGAAAAAGCTGTTAAAGGTATGTTACCTAAAGGTCCTCTTGGTTATGCAATGATCAAGAAAATGAAAGTGTATGCAGGTACTGAGCATCCACACGCTGCTCAACAGCCACAAGTTTTGGACATCTAAGGGATAACAGCACATGGCTACTAATTATGGTACAGGTCGCCGTAAGACCGCAACTGCACGTGTTTTCCTATCAGCTGGTACTGGTAAACTCGTAATTAACAACCGTACTCTTGAACAGTATTTCGGTCGTGAAACTGCTCGTATGGTTGTTAACCAACCACTTGAGCTTCTTGAAGCTACTGAGAAATATGACCTTTATATCACTGTTGCTGGTGGTGGTATTGGTGGTCAAGCAGGCGCTATCCGTCACGGTATTACTCGTGCATTGATCGCTTCTGACGAAACTTTAAAACCTGCTCTTCGTCAAGCTGGTTTCGTTACTCGTGATGCTCGTGAAGTTGAACGTAAGAAACTTGGTTTACGTAAAGCTCGTAAACGTCCTCAGTTCTCTAAACGTTAATTCGTTTACCGAATCGGACAAAAAACCCTGGATTTTCCAGGGTTTTTTTATGGCGGTTAGTTGCTCATTTAGAGCTATTTTCTCGTTATTGCTCATGTACATCCTTACCCCATACCCCTTCATGACACCAGAATGACTTCATCAAATAATAATTTGCGATCCCAATACAGATAAACAGCAAAATGACAGGAAGCTTGATCAGCATCTTATTTTCCTCCAGTTGTTTTTCTTCTAATCTACCTCGGCTCAAGCCGATTGATCTTTGATGCTTGGTGCTTTTTAGGTTGAATTTTAGTATCCTAGTCTATTCATTAGAAGCTCATCAGGATTTATGTCAGTCGAAAGCGCGCCTCTTCAAGGAATCACTCTCTATAGTCATGCCGATGACTTTCGTTCCCATTGGATTCGCTATGTGCTTACCGAAAAACAGATTAAATATAACCTGATTTTGGTGGATGCCGATGATGAGGATCTGGCCAGTCTCAATCCTTATAATCAATTGCCGATGCTGATCGAAAATGAACTCAAATTATTTAATACTTCAATTATCTCAGAATATGTAGATGATCGTTATCGCCAGAATAAACTGTATGCCGATGCTCCGATGCCACGCGCAGAGCAACGACAATACATCTGGCGCTTTGAAAATGACTGGTTAAAGCTGGCTGATCTCATGTTATGCCATCCTGATACGCTGGATAAGAAAGCCAGAACTCAGGCACAAAAGCAGTTACAGGATATTCTGATTTCACTGATGCCACTATTCCAGCATTTTCCCTATTTTATGTCTGAACAATTTAGTATCCTGGATTGTATGCTGGCACCAATTTTTATCCGTCTGAAACAGATGGGCGTAGAATTACCACAGCAGCAATGCCGTCCGTTTTATTTATATTGCCAACGAATTTTCAGTCGTCCTGCCTTTGTAAAATCCATGACATTACAGGAAAAGAACCGTTATTCAGCGCAACTCAAGCACCCGTAGAGAAACCTCATGTCCGAACAAGAATTCAACCTTAGCCCTACCCGTCCCTATATGGCACGTGCAATCTATGAGTGGGTTTGCGATAACAATATGACGCCTTACCTGCTGGTGGATGCCACACGCCCAAATACCATGGTTCCTGAGCAGTTTATTAAAGACGGACAGATTGTCCTGAATATTGTGCCACATGCCGTACATGCGCTGCATATGAGCAATGATGCCATTAGCTTCTCGGCTCGCTTTGGTGGCGTTTCTCGTGATATTTATGTTCCTATGGCAGCAGTACTCGGTATTTATGCACGTGAAAATGGTCAAGGTTTATTCTTTGATCCAGGTGAATATGAGCATACACAAAATGATGAAGATGCTTTAAAATCAAGCACTGAAGAACAAACTGAACAACCAAAGAAAAAACCGACTTTAAGACTATTAGATTAAAAATAATGGAGCAAGTGAATGGCTTTTGATTTAGTACAATATTTTGTTGAACAGATAGAGACTCAAAAGCCTGAGCTTCTAAAAGAATATACAAAAGAAGAAAGACGAAAATATATATCAGAAATCAATGCCTTAACTTTAGGAAAACTTATTACTGAATGGCGTCATAACCCACAAAAAATTTATAATGAAATCAATCATCCTGATGAATTATATATCCTGGAAATCGTGCGTCATCTCGCTACCAGTCCGGAAAATCAATCTACTCTGGATCGAGCCCAGCTTGAGCACAGCACTTCAGAAATTTTTCATTTACAGCTTATTGAATTAAAACAACTGCATGATACCGGCAACCATAATATCCATAGCATTCAGGAATTACTGACCGGGCAAATTGAACATTTATCTGGTCAAGCAGATGATTGGGTTTGGACAACAAACAAGCTAACAGAACTCAAAGGCTCTAAACCAATTGTGCAAGAAGAGCTATCATTGGAAGCATCAATGAAGGAGTTTAATCAAATGGTAAGCCAGAATCAGCAGCATCAAGATGTCGAAGAAGTCATTGTTATCAATACCCCAACATGGGCAAAGATTGTTGAACCCATCGTGGCGATTGTCATTCTTTGGGTATTAATCGCAGCCGTAATGCGCGTGTTTGGCTAAAATAGTCTGCAATAAAAAAACCAGCGATTCGCTGGTTTTTTATTTTGTAAGGTTTATAAGATCAGCTTGTAAACTCTTATAGCGCTAGTTTTACAGAGATCCCAATAGGTCAAACAAATTAACAGGAATTCTCTGTCTCAGAAGAATCTGATCAACTTTGAGATATAGATATGTTAAATATCTTATCTAAAATTCCACGCACAAAAAAATCCCCCTCTGCTTTGGCCGAGGGGGATTTTCGAATAATGAGCTGGCGATGACTTACTCTCACATGGGTAACCCCACACTACCATCAGCGCTAAGAGGTTTCACTTCTGAGTTCGGGAAGGGATCAGGTGGTTCACTCTTGCTATTGTCGCCAGCACAACTGTTATGGACTTGTTCGGGTCTTACTTAACTGCTGTGCAGTGTATGCCTTACTTCGTACCAAATAGAATTCATTAACAGGTATATCTGAGTTGTGAGTGTAACATAAAGCGTAGCTTTATGCCTTGCACTCAGGCAAACGCTTTCGCGTTTGCTTATTCTTCGTTCATCTTAAGCGTTCACTAAATCAAGTCACTTTGTTTAATATCGAATCAATTGATCCTCACTTCTTTCGAAGTTCGTACAACAACTGTTTGGGTGTTGTATAGTCAAGCCTCACGAGCAATTAGTATTGGTCAGCTTCACATATCACTATGCTTCCACATCCAACCTATCAACGTCGTAGTCTTCAACGGCTCTTTAGGAGACATAAAGTCTCGGGGAAATCTTATCTTGAGGTAGGCTTCCCGCTTAGATGCTTTCAGCGGTTATCCCTTCCGAACATAGCTACCCGGCGATGCCACTGGCGTGACAACCGGTACACCAGAGGTTCGTCCACTCTGGTCCTCTCGTACTAGGAGCAGATCCTCTCAAATTTCCAACGCCCACGGTAGATAGGGACCGAACTGTCTCACGACGTTCTAAACCCAGCTCGCGTACCTCTTTAAATGGCGAACAGCCATACCCTTGGGACCTGCTTCAGCCCCAGGATGAGATGAGCCGACATCGAGGTGCCAAACACCGCCGTCGATATGAACTCTTGGGCGGTATCAGCCTGTTATCCCCAGAGTACCTTTTATCCGTTGAGCGATGGCCCTTCCATACAGAACCACCGGATCACTAAGACCTACTTTCGTACCTGCTCGACTTGTGGGTCTCGCAGTTAAGCGCGCTTTTGCCTTTATACTCTACGCGTGATTTCCGACCACGCTGAGCGCACCTTCGTACTCCTCCGTTACTCTTTAGGAGGAGACCGCCCCAGTCAAACTACCCACCAGACATGGTCCTCGTCCCGGATAACGGGACAGAGTTAGAACCTCAATATTACCAGGGTGGTATTTCAAGGACGGCTCCACCGAAACTAGCGTCTCGGTTTCAAAGCCTCCCACCTATCCTACACAAGTAAGATCAAAGTTCAATGTCAAGCTGCAGTAAAGGTTCACGGGGTCTTTCCGTCTAGCCGCGGGTACACCGCATCTTCACGGCGAATTCGATTTCACTGAGTCTCTGCTGGAGACAGCGCCCCCATCATTATGCCATTCGTGCAGGTCGGAACTTACCCGACAAGGAATTTCGCTACCTTAGGACCGTTATAGTTACGGCCGCCGTTTACTGGGGCTTCGATCAAGAGCTTCGCTTACGCTAACCCCATCAATTAACCTTCCAGCACCGGGCAGGCATCACACCCTATACGTCCACTTTCGTGTTTGCAGAGTGCTATGTTTTTAATAAACAGTTGCAGGGGCCTGGTTTCTGAGGCTGTCGGCCGCTCAAGGAGCAAGTCCTATCACAGACAACAGCGTACCTTCTCCCGAAGTTACGGTACCATTTTGCCTAGTTCCTTCAGCAGAGTTCTCTCAAGCGCTTTGGTCTACTCGACCTGACCACCTGTGTCGGTTTCGGGTACGATTCCTGTGTAACTGAAGCTTAGAGACTTTTCCTGGAAGCATGGTATCAGCCACTTCACTGTACAAGTACAGCTTGCTATCAGTTCTCAGCATAGAGTACCCCGGATTTGCCTAAGATACATGCCTACAACCTTCCACCTGGACAACCAACGCCAGGCTGACTTAACCTTCTCCGTCCTCTCATCGCATTACACAGAAGTATTGGAATATTAACCAATTTCCCATCGACTACGCCTCTCGGCCTCGCCTTAGGGGTCGACTCACCCAGCCCCGATTAACGTTGGACTGGAACCCTTGGTCTTTCAGCGTGCGAGTTTTTCACTCGCATTGTCGTTACTCACGTCAGCATTCGCACTTCTGATACCTCCAGCAGACTTCTCAATCCACCTTCATCGGCTTACAGAACGCTCCCCTACCACGCATAATAAATTATGCATCCGCAGCTTCGGCATATAGTTTTAGCCCCGTTACATCTTCCGCGCAGGCCGACTCGACTAGTGAGCTATTACGCTTTCTTTAAAGGGTGGCTGCTTCTAAGCCAACCTCCTAGCTGTCTATGCCTTCCCACATCGTTTCCCACTTAACTATAATTTTGGGGCCTTAGCTGGCGGTCTGGATTGTTTTCCTCTTGA
The DNA here is from genome assembly GCF_019048525.1 of Acinetobacter lwoffii. Classification (NCBI taxonomy): domain Bacteria; kingdom Pseudomonadati; phylum Pseudomonadota; class Gammaproteobacteria; order Moraxellales; family Moraxellaceae; genus Acinetobacter; species Acinetobacter lwoffii. The sequence goes on from NZ_CP077369.1 coordinate 199,707, forward strand.
CTACGGACGTTAGCACCCGCAGTCTGTCTCCCGGATAGTACTCATTGGTATTCGGAGTTTGCATCGGTTTGGTAAGTCGGGATGACCCCCTAGCCGAAACAGTGCTCTACCCCCAATGGTATTCGTCCGAGGCGCTACCTAAATAGCTTTCGGGGAGAACCAGCTATCACCAAGTTTGATTAGCCTTTCACCCCTATCCACAAGTCATCCCCTGGCTTTTCAACGACAGTGGGTTCGGTCCTCCAGTTAGTGTTACCCAACCTTCAACCTGCTCATGGATAGATCACCTGGTTTCGGGTCTATACCCAGCAACTAAACGCCCTATTAAGACTCGGTTTCCCTACGGCTCCCCTATGCGGTTAACCTCGCTACTGAATATAAGTCGCTGACCCATTATACAAAAGGTACGCAGTCACCGGACTAAGCCGGCTCCCACTGCTTGTATGCATGCGGTTTCAGGATCTATTTCACTCCCCTCACAGGGGTTCTTTTCGCCTTTCCCTCACGGTACTGGTTCACTATCGGTCAGTCAGGAGTATTTAGCCTTGGAGGATGGTCCCCCCATATTCAGACAAGGTTTCACGTGCCTCGCCCTACTCGACATCATCATATAAGCCCTTTCGTGTACAGGACTATCACCGTCTACGGTCGCACTTCCCAGAGCGTTCCACTAGAACTTATATGACTTAATGGGCTCTTCCCCTTTCGCTCGCCGCTACTGAGGGAATCTCAATTGATTTCTTTTCCTAAGGGTACTGAGATGTTTCACTTCCCCTCGTTCGCCTTGCAACACTATGTATTCATGTTGCAATACCTACCTTATGGTAAGTGGGTTTCCCCATTCAGACATCTCCGGATCACAGGATATTTGCCGCCTCCCCGGAGCTTTTCGCAGGCTATCACGTCTTTCATCGCCTCTGACTGCCAAGGCATCCACCACATGCACTTAATTACTTGACTATACAACCCCAAACAGTCGTTTATCCTTACAAGTGGGATAAGCAACAGATCGTGTCTTTCAACACTCTCATACAGTTGGCGTTTCGTAGATTTAACTACAGTACAGCTTCAATTAGATTCATATACCAAAACGCTTGATTCAGTTAATTTCGCTAGAACTCATTTCCTTAATCTTCACATCACAGTAATAAATCACTGTTAGTGTTGATCTTAAAAACGAGTTTGAACAAATTATTTCAACTCAAATATATTCTGTTAATGATTTTTCCAGCCTTCGTCAGGTCAGGAAACTGTGATAAATCACAGAGATTATCAAGTCCGCGTATCATAACGCTTGTACTTGTTAATCTCTAGGATCTCATCACTTGATCGCTTAAGGACTAAACTAACAATCAACTGATTGTCTATTTATTAGCTTTTGTCTTTATACATTCCGTAGGAATGTATGGTGGAGACTAGGAGAGTCGAACTCCTGACCTCCTGCGTGCAAAGCAGGCGCTCTACCAACTAAGCTAAGTCCCCAGCTTATCAATAAGTCAATGTATCGTTCTGTTCTGTTTGCTTCAGCACTTACATGCTTTGTTAGTCAGATTTGGTGGGTCTGACAAGACTTGAACTTGTGACCCCACGCTTATCAAGCGTGTGCTCTAACCAACTGAGCTACAGACCCTCAGATACATCGTATGAAGAACAACTTGTTGTGAATTCTTACCAATCGTCAATCTTTCGTTAAGGAGGTGATCCAGCCGCAGGTTCCCCTACGGCTACCTTGTTACGACTTCACCCCAGTCATCTGCCACACCGTGGTAAGCGTCCTCCTTGCGGTTAGACTACCTACTTCTGGTGCAACAAACTCCCATGGTGTGACGGGCGGTGTGTACAAGGCCCGGGAACGTATTCACCGCGGCATTCTGATCCGCGATTACTAGCGATTCCGACTTCATGGAGTCGAGTTGCAGACTCCAATCCGGACTACGATCGGCTTTTTGAGATTAGCATCCACTCGCGTGGTAGCAACCCTTTGTACCGACCATTGTAGCACGTGTGTAGCCCTGGTCGTAAGGGCCATGATGACTTGACGTCGTCCCCGCCTTCCTCCAGTTTGTCACTGGCAGTATCCTTAAAGTTCCCGGCTTAACCCGCTGGCAAATAAGGAAAAGGGTTGCGCTCGTTGCGGGACTTAACCCAACATCTCACGACACGAGCTGACGACAGCCATGCAGCACCTGTATGTAAGTTCCCGAAGGCACCAATCCATCTCTGGAAAGTTCTTACTATGTCAAGACCAGGTAAGGTTCTTCGCGTTGCATCGAATTAAACCACATGCTCCACCGCTTGTGCGGGCCCCCGTCAATTCATTTGAGTTTTAGTCTTGCGACCGTACTCCCCAGGCGGTCTACTTATCGCGTTAGCTGCGCCACTAAAGCCTCAAAGGCCCCAACGGCTAGTAGACATCGTTTACGGCATGGACTACCAGGGTATCTAATCCTGTTTGCTCCCCATGCTTTCGCACCTCAGTGTCAGTATTAGGCCAGATGGCTGCCTTCGCCATCGGTATTCCTCCAGATCTCTACGCATTTCACCGCTACACCTGGAATTCTACCATCCTCTCCCATACTCTAGCCAACCAGTATCGAATGCAATTCCCAAGTTAAGCTCGGGGATTTCACATTTGACTTAATTGGCCACCTACGCGCGCTTTACGCCCAGTAAATCCGATTAACGCTTGCACCCTCTGTATTACCGCGGCTGCTGGCACAGAGTTAGCCGGTGCTTATTCTGCGAGTAACGTCCACTATCCAAGAGTATTAATCTCGGTAGCCTCCTCCTCGCTTAAAGTGCTTTACAACCAAAAGGCCTTCTTCACACACGCGGCATGGCTGGATCAGGGTTCCCCCCATTGTCCAATATTCCCCACTGCTGCCTCCCGTAGGAGTCTGGGCCGTGTCTCAGTCCCAGTGTGGCGGATCATCCTCTCAGACCCGCTACAGATCGTCGCCTTGGTAGGCCTTTACCCCACCAACTAGCTAATCCGACTTAGGCTCATCTATTAGCGCAAGGCCCGAAGGTCCCCTGCTTTCTCCCGTAGGACGTATGCGGTATTAGCATCCCTTTCGAGATGTTGTCCCCCACTAATAGGCAGATTCCTAAGCATTACTCACCCGTCCGCCGCTAGGTCAGGTAGCAAGCTACCTTTCCCCGCTCGACTTGCATGTGTTAAGCCTGCCGCCAGCGTTCAATCTGAGCCATGATCAAACTCTTCAGTTTAATACTATGTAGTGCCTTAAAGGGCACCAATCTTGGCTCATCAATTTTCTGACAAATATTTCTCAAATAAACTTCGAGTAATTTCTACCATCAATCAATGAAAATAATTTCGATCAATCAACCAGTAAAAATCCACACAAGTTGTTCTTCATAATCTCTTAATGATCTTCTTGCTAATTCGTCACCAGCAAGCTAGGTCGGCTATATTACTCTCTATCTCTAGAAAGTCAACCAGTAATGAAAACTATTTTTCAAAATTATCAAATAAAACCCAACTCAATCAATCTCAACTAAGTCACTGTTTTATCAGAAGTTTTAATCTTCATCACCGCCGATGGATGTGCATTCTACAGCATTCCCGACCTAATACAACCCCTATTTTTAAATAATTCAGAAAAATCATCACGACTGTTTATTTATTCTACAAAAAATACAGGTTTTTCTATTTTTCACTCAAAATTTATTCAATTATTGATGTTTTAAAGTAGTTTATTTACTTATCAATGGGTATTTCTAGTTAATTTAATTGCTATATCTATCTAAAAATTTTTTATTGTCTTTATTTCAGATCAAACACAACAGATGAGTTAATAAAATAGATTTACTATGGAATCCCTTACCCATTTTAAAAATATAATCCTCATCCATCCATTAAAATTCCATTCAACAAGATAATCACTCTATAGATAAACTCTGGTTAAATTGTTGAATGATTAAAATTAAGAGTGAAGCAATGCGAGAAGAAAGCAATCTTCAATGCACAGTTTTATTAGATGAAAAATAATTTAATAGGGATTCGAGCATTCATCATGATAGCCACCGATAACAATTGTATATTTTTTATTCACATTGGATTTCAGGCATAAAAAAACCGCTTAACGCGGTATCTTTTATCTCGACCATCTTGAAGGAGATGGTCGGAGCAGTAGGATTCGAACCTACGACCCCCTGGTCCCAAACCAGGTGCACTACCAGGCTGTGCTATGCTCCGATTTCAACTTTAAAAGTTGGGGTGAATGACGGGATTCGAACCCGCGACAACTGGAATCACAATCCAGGGCTCTACCAACTGAGCTACATCCACCATCATTTTGATTCTTAACATCAAGCGACCAAATGGCGCGCCTGACAGGATTCGAACCTGTGACCATCCGCTTAGAAGGCGGATGCTCTATCCAACTGAGCTACAAGCGCGTTACTGATGCAAACATCATTTGCCTTGAAGAATTGGTCGGAGCAGTAGGATTCGAACCTACGACCCCCTGGTCCCAAACCAGGTGCACTACCAGGCTGTGCTATGCTCCGATTCATCTCAGCTTTCGTATCGAACATCGTTCGGTACGGTGTGCATTCTAGGCGCGACGCCCGGAGACGTCAACACCTATATTTAAAAAAAACCGAAAAAACGCTTCAAGCGTTTATTTATCAATCGCTTCAGACATTTTTTATACAAATTTTAACGTTTTAGTCCGGCACTAAAGTTCAGCATGCGATCTAGAGGCAGTTTAGCTCGTTCAGCAAGTACCGGATCGACATGCACTTCCTGATCTTTATGCTGTAACACATGCAAGATACCATCCAGCTCGTTCATGGCCATCCAAGGACAATGCGCACAAGAACGACAAGTTGCCCCCTCTCCTGCGGTTGGTGCTTCAATCAGAATTTTATCCGGCACTGCCTGCTGCATTTTATAAAAAATACCGCGATCAGTAGCTACGATTAAACGCTGATTTGGCAAAGTTTGTGCTGCTTTAATTAATTGTGAGGTACTACCCACCGCATCGGCAATCTCGACCACAGACATCGGTGATTCGGGATGTACCAGAACTGCCGCATCTGGATAGAGCGCTTTCATATTGGCAATACCGCGTGAACGGAATTCTTCATGCACGATACAGGCGCCATCCCAGAGCAACATCTCTGCACCGGTTTTTTTCTGGATATAACGACCCAGATGCTGATCTGGTGCCCAGATGATTTTTTCGCCCAGACTGTCCAGATGTTCGATAATTTCCACTGCACAACTTGAAGTGACGACCCAATCGGCTCGGGCTTTCACGGCCGCTGACGTGTTGGCATAAACCACTACGGTATGATCCGGGTGCGCATCGCAAAAAGCGGTAAACTCATCGACAGGACAACCTAAGTCCAGTGAACAGGTCGCTTCCAAAGTTGGCATCAGCACGGTTTTATTGGGTGAAAGAATTTTAGAGGTTTCGCCCATAAATTTCACACCAGCTACCACAAGCGTTGAAGCTGGATGATCGCGACCAAAACGCGCCATTTCCAGTGAATCGGAAACACAGCCCCCCGTCAGTTCAGCCAGTTCTTGCACTTCAGGATCACAATAATAATGCGCCACCAAAACAGCATCCTGTTTTTCCAGCTCTGCCTTGATCTGTGCAAATTTGTCCAATTTTTCCTGCTGGCTCATTTGATGTTCTTGTGGAACACCTAAACGATCTAAATGCGCCTGCACAATCGATTTAGCTTCATTGGCTATTAATTTGGTCGCATCATTCATAACAACTCTTACTCTACCCTCATGGTTCACTATTCAATGAACCTTTCACCCTACATCCCGGTCAGCTCTGGCGAAGTGCTATTTTTGACCAGTCATTAAAAACTACAAGATATAAAAAAAGCCCCACAACGGAGGCTTTAGAAACGATCTGAATTATGAGCGATAATCTGCATTGATTTTTACGTAGTCATACGACAGGTCACAGGTATAAACCGTATCTTTTGCCTGACCTCGTCCAAGATCAACACGAATCGTCATTTCAGCCTGGGCCATCACACGTGCACCGGCTGCTTCAGTATAGTCTGCTGCCGCACCACCATCTTTACAGATTTGTACATCATCTAACCAAACCTGAATTTTTGCAACGTCTAAATTCGGTACACCGGCATAACCAATCGCTGCCAGAATACGCCCCCAGTTTGGATCAGAAGCAAAGATTGCGGTTTTGACCAGCGGTGAATGCGCAATGCTATAGGCAATATCGCAGCACTCTTGAGTATTGCCACCACCTTCTACAGTCACGGTAATGAATTTAGTCGCACCTTCACCATCACGTACAATCAGTTGCGCAAGGCGTTTCATGGTACGTGTCAATACGTCTAGCACCACTGCATAACGTGGATCTTCAGTCGAAGTGATTTCAGCACCACCGGCCTGACCTGTGGCAATAAAAATACACGAGTCATTAGTTGAGGTATCGCCATCAATTGTAATACGGTTAAACGATACATTGACTGTTTCAGTTAATAACTGTTGAACCAGTTCACGGCTGATCGGTGCATCCGTCGCAACATAGCCCAGCATGGTCGCCATATTCGGGCGAATCATGCCTGCACCTTTGGAAATACCGGTCATGGTATAAGTCACACCATCCAGCTCGAACTGTTCTGACGCTCCTTTCGGAGTGGTATCTGTGGTCATGATTCCAGTCGCTGCATCGCCCCAGGCATCATCACGCAATGAATCCAGCGCAGGCTGTAAACCTGTAAGCAAACGCTCCATTGGAAGCTGCTCACCAATCACACCAGTCGAGAATGGCAACACTTCAGCAGCCTGTACGCCTGCAAGTTCAGCTAACTTGGCACAGGTGGCTTCTGCATTTGCCATGCCTATAGGACCTGTTCCTGCATTGGCATTGCCGGTATTGATTACCAGGTAACGTGGATTTCCCGCTTGCAAATGTGCTTTGGATACATGCACAGGTGCTGCACAAAAGGCATTCTGGGTAAACACCCCAGCAACATTGGAGCCTGCAGCCAGTTCAAATATCACCAGGTCACGTCGGTTCTGATAGCGCACATAGGCTTCAGCCGAACCAATTTTAACCCCTTTCACCACATGCATCTGTGGCATAGATACGTCACCAACTGCCATTTTAAAGTCCAATATTGAAGTTTTAGAAAAATACAGCTTAGTTGATCTGCAACAAAAAATCGAGCCAAAGCCTGAGCCAGCCTGAGATTTGTTATGGGTTTTCACAATAAAAAACCAGTCATCAAGACTGGTTTCTACGTTTTTAAAATTAAGATATTTTTAATTTTGTGCAAGTTGTCCAGATTCGCTTAGTAAAGCCTGTTTCGCTTGTTGTTGACTTGCACTAGAAAGTGCAGGATTAGTAGCAACAATACGGTCTGCATTTGCCGCATTAGCAGCTGCAATCGCAGCGGTCTGCAACACAATCGGACGATTCTGATTGGCAAAGGTATAACGGATGCCGGTACGTGGGCTTGCCACAGTCACTTGTGCATCGGTACGTTGTACTTGAGCAGTAGTCGTACCCACCGCTTGCTGAACTTTATCAATTGTTGTGGTCGCTGCAGTTTGTGCAAAACTTAAGGCAGGCGTTGCCAAAGCGGCAATTATGAGCGTTTTTAATACTTTTTTCATTCAGGTTATTCCACTTTGAGGTGTTGAATGAGCCATTAAATAGCATTTAATTCCTAAGACTGCAAACAGTATTCAATTTCTGAAAAATCTTCATACATAAAAAAATCAGAGCCATGGGGCTCTGATTTTTAATAGCGTTTAGATCTTGCCATGACATTGTTTATATTTCAGGCCTGAACCACATGGACAAGGCGCATTACGACTTGCCGGTGCTTCAAAGACTGGCGCCACCGAATTTGCCTGAGCATTTTGTTCAGTAGTGTTTTCATGTTCGCCTGCCAGCAAACCGTCAAACTCTTCATGAGATAACTGCAAACGCATTGCCTCAGCCTGTGCCTGCTGCTGTGCTTCCATTTCCGCCAGCTCTTCAGGTGTCGGTACGTGGATGCGCGACAGATCTGTCACGACATCTGACTTGATCGTACCGAGCATGTTTACAAACAGGTTATAAGCTTCTTTTTTATATTCCTGCTCTGGATTCTTCTGCGCATAACCACGTAAATGAATACCTTGACGCAAGTAATCCATAGCCGCCAGATGCTCTTTCCAATGACGGTCCAGAGAATTCAGCATAAAGTGGCGTTCAAGCGATGCTGCAGATTCCTCGCCCATTTGTTCACGACGTGAACGGTAGCGGTTCAGCACTTCGTCGGTAATGCGGACCACCAAGGCTTCTTCATCCAGACGACGGTCCTGTTCCAGCCATTGTCCAATAGGAAGATCCATCGAAAGATCTTCACGCAGCGCCAGTTCCAGGCCTTCAATATCCCACTGGTCATGAATCGATTCAGGTGGAATATAGTTGGCGATCACACCCTGCATCACTTCACGGATCATTTCTTCAATATAATCCTGCAGTGAATTTTCTGCCAGAATGTCATCACGCTGACTATAAATAATCTTACGCTGTTCGTTATTCACGTCATCGTATTTCAGCAAGTTCTTACGAATATCGAAGTTACGTGCTTCCACTTTACGCTGCGCATTTTCAATCGAGCGAGACACCATTTTGTGCTCAATTGCTTCATCTTCCTGCAAGCCCATGGCACGCATCATGCCAACCACGCGATCTCCGGCGAAAATACGCATCAAGTCATCTTCAAGTGACAGATAGAAGCGTGATACACCCGGGTCACCCTGACGACCAGAACGACCACGCAGCTGGTTATCGATACGGCGTGATTCATGACGTTCAGAACCGATAATATGCAAACCGCCCGAATCTAGAACAGATTGGTGACTAACATCCCATTCTGCTTTCAGACGCGCTTCATCTTCAGCTGTCGGGTTTTCAATTTTGGCCAGCAAGGCTTTCCAGTTACCACCCAACAAAATGTCGGTACCACGACCCGCCATGTTAGTAGCAATGGTCACTGCACGCGGCGCACCGGCTTGCGCGATAATATCCGCTTCACGTTCATGCTGTTTGGCATTCAATACTTCATGCGTGATACCTGCCGCTTTTAGCTTATCCGACAGAATCTCAGAGGCTTCAATGGTTGCTGTACCGATCAGAATTGGCGCAACACCCGCTTCATGCACACGCTGAATTTCTTGAATAATCGCGTTATATTTTCCTTCACGATTTAAGTAAATTAAATCGTTATGGTCTTGACGAATCATTGGACGGTGAGTCGGAATCAGCACCACGTCCAGACCATAAATTTCCTTCATTTCCGCTGCTTCAGTATCAGCAGTACCGGTCATACCGGACAGTTTTTTATACAGACGGAAATAGTTCTGGAAGGTTGTAGTCGCTAGAGTCTGGTTTTCCGGCTGGATTTCCAGACCCTCTTTGGCTTCTACGGCTTGATGCAAACCTTCAGACCAACGACGTCCCGGCATGGTACGACCGGTATTTTCATCGACAATAATCACTTCACCGTCATTGATGATGTATTGCACATTGCGTTGATAGAGATAATGCGCACGGATCGCTGCAGTGACATGATGCAACAGGTTCAGGTTCGACGCTGAATACAAGCTCTCGCCTTCTGCCAACAAGCCCATTTCAATCAGTTCACTTTCAATGGTTTCAAAACCTACTTCAGTAATTTCAACTGAACGCTGTTTTTCATCAATCCAGAAGTGACCGCCATCCGGCACTTTCTCTTCTTTCTGTGCCTGTAATTTTGGTGGAATATTATTGATGGCTGCATAAAGCTGTGAAGAATCTTCACTTTGACCGGAAATAATCAACGGGGTACGTGCTTCATCAATCAGGATCGAATCGACCTCATCGATAATCGCATAGGTCAAACCACGCTGCTTTTTCTCTGCTAGCGAGAACACCATGTTGTCACGCAGGTAGTCAAAGCCAAATTCGTTATTGGTACCGTAAGTAATATCGGCACGATAAGCTTCAGCTTTTTCCATCGGATTTTGCATGGAATAAATAATGCCGATGCTTAGACCTAAAAATTCGAATAATGGACGGTTCAACTCGGCATCACGTTGCGCCAGGTAATCGTTCACGGTAATGACATGCACGCCCTGACCACTGATGGCATTCAGATAACAGGCCAAAGTACCCATCAGGGTTTTACCTTCACCGGTACGCATTTCTGCGATTTTGCCTTCGTGCAAGGTAATACCACCGATCAGCTGCACGTCATAATGACGCATGCCCATCACCCGCTTCGCGGCTTCACGACAGACTGCAAATGCTTCAGGCAGTAATTTATCGAGGGTTTCACCCTTATTATATCGTTGTTTGAATTCTTCAGTTTTTGCAGATAAGTCTGCATCGTTAAGGGTAGATATCGTCGGCTCGAGCACATTAATCTTGTCTACGATTTTACGCATGCGTTTGAGTTCGCGCTCATTTTTGGTACCGAAGATTCCTCCGATCAGACTTGCCAACATGAATAGACTCTCTAAATCTTGCTTGTCAAATGAATATGTTCTTAGTCGTTATTATGGTGCTAGAAATTTGAACTACAAGGGTTTTGCTGTAAAACCGCTAAAAAAATCTGATCCTTAGTTCTAGCCCTAAGATCTAAGGCAAAGTAATGTAGCAAATTTTCCCTGTGCAACATAGTCAATTAAGTGACTGATTTTTGCGCTTCTGGATAGATGGATATCTCACTTATGCAATTTACTCATAAAGAAAGCAAAAAACACTATTTTTAATCATAAAAAAATTGGTTCATATTAAATCGTATCTCGACATTAAAAGACCAATTGAGGCTAAAAAGATGAGTTTACGTTTAGGCGATACCGCACCGAATTTTGAACAGCAATCCAGTGAAGGCCTGATTAATTTTTATGACTTTCTGGGTGATAGCTGGGGCATTTTATTTTCACACCCTGCCGACTATACACCGGTATGTACGACTGAACTTGGCTATACCGCAAAACTTAAAGATGAGTTTGCAAAACGTGGTGTTAAAGCGATTGCCTTGTCGGTCGATAATGTGGAGTCACATCATGGCTGGATTAAAGATATTAATGAAACCCAGAACGCCACGGTGAATTTCCCGATCATTGCCGATCAGGATCGTAAAGTTTCCGAGCTATATGACTTTATTCATCCAAATGCCAGTGAAACTCTAACGGTTCGTTCTTTAGTGGTCATTGATCCCAATAAAAAAGTCCGTTTGATTATTACTTATCCTGCATCGACCGGCCGTAATTTCCATGAAATCTTGCGTGTGGTGGACTCCCTGCAACTCACCGATAGCCATAAAGTAGCAACGCCTGCGAACTGGCAGCATGGTGATGATGTTGTGATTATCCCTTCACTGAAAGATGAGGAAGAAATCAAGCAACGTTTTCCAAAAGGTTATACAGCGGTCACGCCTTACCTGCGCTTAACGCCCCATCCTGAGCAAGGATAAGCAGAGCACTGCTCTGCCCTGAGGAATATATTCCGCAAGAAGGTGAGAAGCTATGCTTCGAGCAACAAATTAAAAGGACTCCTTTTTAATTTTGCGCAAGACAAGCGAAGCGCGTAGCACAGGATAAGATGGAGCTCGTAGTAAAGAATAAGAGAAACTCTATTTTTCCAGATTTTATGTTTTATCGAATACGACATTGACGTGCCACGGATTCGATTTGTTGATACAGCCTGTCTTCGGATAGGCTTTTTTATATTCAAAATTCCATATCCACTTTAAACTTGAAATAACAAAAACAACATCTATGCTCTGTATGAAAATCTGCATATTTCCAATCCTGATGAGCTGCCTCCTGACAGGTTGTATGACCACGCCGGCCCTGCCTGAACCTCAACGTCCTCAGCATTGGGGACAGCCCATTCATCAGAATCATAATTTTCATCAAATCAGCAATTTTGTCTATCGTAGTGAGCAGCCTTCAACTGAACTCATTCCTTTATTAAAAAAGCATCAAATCGATGTAGTTATTAATTTACGTTCACGGGATCAAGACAGCTTTGTTTTGAGCAATGAAAACTTTCAGCTACATCATGTACCCATACATACCTGGGCAATTGATCGGGAAGATTTATTGAAAATTATGCTACTGATTCAGCAAGCACAACAAAATCACCAAAAGGTGCTCCTGCATTGTTATCACGGTTCAGACCGCACTGGTGCAAGTGTCGCCATGTACCGAATTATTTTTGAACATTGGCCGATTGAGCAGGCGCTACAGGAAATGAAACATGGCGGTTATGGCTTTCATGCCATTTGGAGCAATATCGAAAAGTTATTCACGCCTGAAAATGTAAAATGGATTCGCGAGCAACTCAAGAATCCATCTACAGAAACTTTGATTAATACAAAGAATTAACGCTTATCCAGCGGCACCCAGTCATTCACCCAAGCTGATTTCATATTCAGGCTGGCATCAGACGCAATTTTCTTACGAAGTGCATCTGCAGTCTCACGGTCTTTGGACGGCCCCACCATGATGCGTACACCTTTAGACGTTGAGCTTTTGGTGACCTTATAACCTTTGGCACGCAGTTTGGCTGCTACAGCATCCGCATTGGCTTCATTCGCTGCCAGTGCCACCTGTACCATCCATTGCTTGTCCTCTTCACCTTCCAGTAACTTACGCGCCTGCTCAGCTTCTGCTTTCTTCTTGGCTTCTTCGGCTGTAGCCTTTTTCTTGGCTTCTTCAGCTTTACGTTTTTCGTCAGCTTTACGTTTTTCCTCGGCAGCTTTACGTTCAGCTTCTTTCTTTTCAGCCGCTTTACGCTCTTCCTCGGTTTTACGTTTTGCTTCAGCCGCCTTACGTTCTGCTTCGGCTTTTTGCTGTTGCTCTAACTTGCGTTTTTCTTCAGCGGCTTTACTTTCAGCAGCTTTACGCTCTGCTTCTTTCTTGGCTGCGTCAGTAGAACTATTGGCTTTTTGTTGTACCAGCTGCTGCTGGGCTAACTTTTTTTCTTGCACCACTTTTTCTTCAGCCAGACGTTTCTGCTTGGCCTGTTCATCTTCCACCAGTTCTGGTGGAATATTATCGGAACTTTGCTGTCCCAGGCGGTGTGCATTCAGGGCAGCATATTCTTCAGCTGCTTTACGCGCAGCATCTGCTTCAGCCTGCTGTTGCATCGCTAAAAATTCGGCCGCACGCGCCTCCTGTTCTGCAACCGATTTTTCCCGGTCACGACGTTGCTGTTCAAGTAAACGCTTTTCTGTTTCCACATCGACCGTCAAAGAACCGAGCGAATGATTGCCTGTCTCTTTATTTTCAACTTCCGCAGCCTGTGCCGGATTTTGCTGACGGTCCTGATTGATTTCATCCTGGCCTTTCAGGAGTAATGCTGCCAATAAAACACCACCACCGAGTAAAACAACACCGCCCATCCAGCGCTGTTTGTTATTCATTGACATTCTTCCAAATACTCCCATACCGCTTCTAAGGTATGAAATGATCCACATACCAAAATCAGCTGATTATTATCTGTTTGATCCAGTGCTGATTTAAAAGCTAATTTTACATTGTCAAATTGTTCTACCGCCTCACCGTTTAAAGCATCAGCCAAAACTGTGACGTCTGCCGCACGTGGAACGGATAATGGTGCAATTTTCCACAATTGCACCGTGTCTTTCAATAACTTGACGACAGAATTTATATCTTTATCTGCCAGCATTGAAAATACACAAATGACTTCATTATATTTTTGATTGTAATTTAAATAATCTCGTAATTGTTTCAGTAGAAATTCGACCCCATGCGGGTTATGTCCTGCATCAAAAATCACGGTTTTATTCTGGATTTGACGGATTTCAAAACGTCCCGGCAATTTTGCCGTTTGAATGCCTTGTGCAATTGCCTGCTGGCTGACGTTTAATTCGCTCAGCAGAATGGCGGCCACGGCGGTAGAAATATTATCTAATGCCAGTGAACCTGTAGGGAGTTTTAAGGTCGTACCTGATGAAGCAAAAGCCCAGCTTTGGCCATCTTCAAAGGCTTCATAAAAATAATCCCGGTTGATTGCATACAAGGGTGCTTTACATTCTTGGGCTTTATTTAGAATGGCTTGCGGGATCTGTTGCTGTCCACCAAATACCACGGGAATATCCGGGCGAATAATTCCGGCCTTTTCAAAAGCAATTTTCTCAATGGTGTCACCAAGCCAGTCGGTATGATCCAGACCAATATTGGTAATTACCGCCACATCTGGATTGACCACATTGACCACATCCAGACGGCCGCCTAAACCCACTTCCAGTACCCAGACATCACAGCCTTGATCTTTAAAAATCACAAAAGCAGCCAGTGTGGTGGCTTCAAAGAAAGACAGGCTCAAACCGCATTCGCGACGAGCCTGATCGACCTGAACAAAAGCATCAATCAGCAACTGATCTTCCACTTCAATGCCGCGCAATTTAACACGCTCATTGAAACGGTACACGTGGGGGGATTGATATAGCCCGACCTTGAAGCCTTGCGCATTCAGGATCGCGGCCAGCGTGGTGGTGGTCGAACCCTTACCATTGGTTCCTGCCACCGTCAGCACTTTGGCCGCCGGACGTGTCACACCGAGCTTTTCAGCCACCGGAATAACCCGTTCCAGACCTAAATCAATACCCGTAACGTGAACATGGCTCCAATAATCGAGCCATGTACTTAAAGAATCTGTTGCTAGCGGTGCTGTGTTCAATGCAGGTTCATCAATTTCGTAACAATACGGTAAACTGTATCACGTAATGCGTGACGGTGAACAATCTGATCGATTACCCCATGATCAAGCAAATATTCCGCGCGCTGGAACGGTTCTTCCAGTTTTTCACGGACAGTTTGTTCGATCACTCGTTTACCGGCAAAGCCAATCATCGCCTTCGGTTCAGCCAGATGTACATCACCCAGCATCGCCAATGATGCAGTGACACCACCGTATACCGGATGCGTCAATACCACCACATAAGGCAGGCCTGCTTCTTTTAAACGCTGGATAGCAGCCGAAGTACGTGCCATTTGCATCAAGGATAACATGCCTTCCTGCATACGTGCACCGCCTGAAGCAGCAAAGCAGATCAAGGGCTGACGGGCTTCAATCGCACGCTCTGCCGCCTGAACAAAACGGTCACCGACCACTGTGCCCATAGAACCGCCCATGAAATCGAATTCAAATGCACAGGCAATCATTGGGACGTCTTTGAGCAGACCCTGAATCACGACCAACGCTTCGGTTTCGCCGGTTTTCTTTTGTGCTTCTGCCATACGCTCTGGATAAGCTTTGCTATCGACAAACTTTAATGGATCTTTAGCCTTAAACTCCTGACCCAGTTCAGTCTGTACCTGGTCAAAGAACCAGTTCAGGCGATCACGGGCTTTCATGCGTAAATGCTCATCACACTGCGGACAAACATAGGCATTAAATGACATCGCGGTACGGGTCACCAAAGCATGACATTCAGGACACTCGACCGTAGGCTCGGTAAATGTCGCTTTGTAGATCGTTTGCTCATCGGGTACATGAATGCCTGGAACAGTACGCTCCGTCCATGGGGTCGATGGGCTCAGAATTTTGCCTGATTTCAGTTGTTGACTCATACTAACTCATCGAGCGCTGCTCGAAGCTCCTTGACTTTATTCACCGTCGCAATAACGGCTTGTTCTGGTGCGAGCGTTGCAAACTGCTTTACAAACGCACTACCCACAATAACTGCATCGGCAGCAACACCCATCGCTTTCGCAGATGCAGCATCACTGATACCGAAACCTACGCCTACAGGAACATCAGTCACAGCTTTAATCTTTTGAATGCGTGCAGCGGCTTCAGAAACATCTAAAGTTGCTGCACCGGTCACGCCTTTCAGTGACACATAGTAAATAAAGCCGCTGGCCTGTTTTGCTACATGTTGAATACGTGCATCGGTTGAAGTTGGTGCCAGCAGGAAAATCTGATCCATGTCATATTTTTCCAGTACTTCACCCAGACTTTGTGCTTCTTCTGGTGGCAAGTCCACCAGCAACACACCGTCTACTCCACATTCATAGGCATAAGCCACAAACTTTTCATAGCCAATTACTTCAACCGGATTCAGATAACCCATCAGCACCACTGGTGTTTCGCGGTCTTTCAAGCGAAACTCTTTCACCATGTGCAGTGCATCCAGGGTATTGGTTCCACCAGCCAGAGCACGTTCAGCAGCTAGCGCAATCACCGGCCCATCGGCCATCGGATCCGAGAAAGGAAGTCCCAGCTCAATCACGTCGACACCCGCCTCCACCATCTCATGCAGCAAAGGCACTGTGACTTCTGGATGCGGATCACCCGCCATGACATAAGAAACTAAAGCTTTACGCTGTTGAGATTTAAGTTGTCCAAATCGTGTGGCTAAACGTGACATAGGGTGGTATTTTCCTTAACGTGTTTCAAACTTGAGGCATTGACTATGTAGAAATACAAGACATCGCATTGTAACGCTATTTTTTGTCCAATGAACAGTCTGCGATACCGACCTCGAGTACTTCATTTCCTGTGCGAAGATTTCAAAACAATTCGGAAGGGTCTATTTACGATTATTTTGATTTTTTTCACAATGATCAAAGATGCCTAATTTTGCTATTACCTAAAATCTTGAATATTTAGATAAACTTATTTTTATCATATAAAAATTAATAAAAATGTAGATGTTAGCGCATTCATTTAAAGTTTTCTGAAATAGCAAAACCTGCTTTATACTAGTCCTATTCTCTTACTTTTTTATCTCCTATGCAGACTGATTCTGAGGCTACAGTGCAGGCACGCGCCATTGCACTGCTGCCGCTTATTGTATTTTTAACCATATTTTTGGGTAGCGGGATCTATCATTCCCTGATCGGAACCGAGTTCGCGTTCTATCAGGTGAAAGCGCCTGTAGCTGCCCTGCCTGCGATTATCTTGGCTGCATTAGTGTATCGCGGCAAACTCAACCAGGGCATTGAGGAATTCCTTAGAGGTGCCAGTCATCCGAACTTAATTCTGATGTTTATGGTGTTTATGCTGGCCGGCGCCTTTGCCAGCGTCAGTAGCGCCATTGGCAGCGTCGACGCCACCGTGCAGATGGGCTTGTCAGTGATTCCACCCACATTTATTCTGCCGATGTTATTTGTGATCTCGGCCTTTATTGCCACGGCGATGGGTACCTCCATGGGCACCATTGCGGCCTGTGCGCCAATCGCTTTTGGTTTCACCCAGGTTACCGATATTGATGTGATTTATGCGATTGGTGCAGTGGTCGGTGGTGCCATGTTTGGTGATAACCTGTCCATGATCTCAGACACCACCATTGCGGCGACCACCAGCCAACGCGTACAACTGCGTGACAAGTTCAGGGTCAATGTCTGGATTGCGGTTCCAGCCTCAATCGTCACTATTTTGATTTACGTGTTGAGTACCAGTAGTAGCAATGCAGTGGAATACAAGGATTTTAACTGGCTTCTGGTTTTACCTTATATCGCCGTATTTATTTTAGCCTTTAGCCGTTTACACGTTCTGGCTGTACTGACCATTGGCGTACTACTTTCCGGCTTGTTTGGCCTGTTTGCCACAGCTGAATTTGATCTGCTCAAACTGAATACTTCAATTTATGATGGCTTTGTCGGCATGTTTGAAGTGGCGTTATTGTCGATGTTCCTGGGTGGCCTCTCGGCGATCATGCAACGAGAAGGCGGTTTACGCTGGCTGATCGAGCGCATTTATAGCTTGACCCGTCTATTTAAAGTTGGGAAGCAACGTGCCGGCGAAATCGGGATTAGTTTTCTGGTGGTGTTTTCGAATATCTTTGTGGCCAATAATACCGTGGCGATTATTCTATCTGGTGATATGGCGCGTGAAGTCGCCAAAGAATACGGGGTGGATCCCAAGCGTTCTGCGGCACTGATGGATATTTTCTCTTGCGTGGTACAGGGTTTAATTCCTTATGGCGCACAGTTACTACTGGCCTGTTCCATTGCAAAAATCTCGCCGGTTGAACTGATTGGTGGTGTGTACTATTGCTGGATTCTGGCCATTTTTGCGATTGCTGCGATCGCGTTTAGATTCCCTCAGGTGAAAGCAAGCACTTAATCCATCATCCTGCGAAAATAAAAAAGCGACCGATACCGGTCGCTTTTTTCAGCTTCGTGCTTTGTGTAACTGCCTTTTTCGCTCTAACAAGGTCTGTCCGGTGGCTGCCTTATAGGCCCGTGCCAAAGCAGACTGATCAGAATAATCCAGCTGCTCGGCAATCTCGGTCAGACCTAATCCCTGCTGCAACAACAGCTCGCAACGTTTAATCCGCTGCTGTTCCAGCAGTTTTTTAAATGAAGTGCCCTGTGTACTGAATAAGCGTTGCAAACTACGTGTCGACATCAACAACTGCCGGGCAAGCTGTTCAACTTTAATGGCCTGATGCTGGGTCCGCAGCTGTTCGGCAATCATTTGCTGCGCCTGTTGCAAATGATTTTCAAGGGGCGGCTTGGCTGCAATCGCCTGTTCTGCCTGATGAACCAGTAGCTGCAACAGCATTGGATCAGCCTGCTCAGACCCATGTGCCAGTCCTTGCAAATCCAGCTCTATGCCATAATAGTCCTGAGAAAATCTCACCTCACTGGCAAAAAACTTTTGATAATGCATTTGCCCCCTGTCGGGCGCATGGGCAAAACGTACACAGTGCAGTAACAGTTGATGATCCTGCAAAATGACACGCCCCAACTGCACCATCGCGGCCATGGTCAGCTCATTTAACAGATTATATTTTTTATCCAGATAGGCCCAAAATAATTCAAGACTGTGTTCACGCTGCTTCAATTGCAAAGGTACAAACTCACTGCCATCAATTACCAGTCGTTGAAAACGCATAATATGGCGGATCATTTCCGCAACGCTGCTGCTTCGCGAAGCCATATAACCGAGCACACCAAAATGTTCTGGACGAATGACCTGCACGATCTCGAAAATCAGCTGCGGACAGTTTAAATATTGCCGAGTTCTTAACAGAAGCTGATTTAATAATTCCAGCGGCACTTGCGTGGCAAAAGGCTGATCAATCAGGGTCGCAAGCGCTTCATGTACATCTTGCAGAAAATCAGCTTCCAAAGGCTCAATTTTCAGACTGCGTAGATAAGTCGCCCAAAGCTGAATATAACCATTGGATATTTTAATTTCTTGCATGCGCGCTTCTCGATGCCTGCTTTAGTCTGAGCAGTTTTATTTTCATTTGGCATAAAATGTATAAAAATTGGCAAGCATTGTCAAAACAATTGCGGCATTCCCCGACATACTGTCAGCATCGTCACAAAAAAGAATTCATAAGATGAATGCAGTATTAAAATCTTCAATAAAGCCCGTGGTCCGGACCCAGCTTGATTTTAAACTGGATGAAATCCCGCGCTACTGGTTTGGCGGTGACCCCTTTCTGACCCGCATGTTCGATGCCTTGAGCCTGACCTTTCCAGATGGCGAGCGTTATTTTATTCAGAGTGTGCGCCTGTTCCGCGATCAGATCACAGACCCGGAGCTGCAAAAACGTGTGGCAGATTTTATTCGTCAGGAAGCACAGCACGGCATTGCCCATGAAAAGATGAACCAGCTGATGCGTGAACAAGGCATGCCCGTCGATGATTTTATCGAACGTTTAAATAATATGTTCGCCTATGACCTCAAACATCGTTCAGCACAGTTCAATATTGCAACTACGGCAGCGGCAGAACACTTGACCGCGCTGATGGCTGAAACTTTTTACGGTCAGAAATCCACCTTAAAAGACGGCCATCCTTATGTACGTGCCATGTTTGCCTGGCATGCGATTGAAGAAATGGAACATCGTGATGTGGCTTTTGACGTGATGAAAGAGGTCGCAAAAACACCTGAATGGATGCGCAAAATGACCCTGCTCAGTACGACATTTTTGATGTTTAGTTATACCGCCTATCGCGCCAATGTCATGCTGAAACATGATGGCTTCAGTGTCTTAGAGCGTCTGCAAATGAACCTGAAAGGACTGCCCTGGTTGTTTGGCCGTAACGGCACCTTGACCCGCATGGGCCCACAATATCGGGACTGGTTTAAAAAAGACTTCCATCCTAGTCAGCATCCGGTTATTGCGCAATATGATGTCTGGGTAAAAACCTTAGCCGAAACCAATGACCCGATTCAGGCCGGTGAAGCCTTCTGGCAGGCCGCAAAAGATTAAGACCTAATTTAAAAGCCTTCAAAAATTGAAGGCTTTTAAATTAGGTCTTATGTCCTGCACTTTTACCATTTGGCATAATGCTGCTCAAGCAAGGCATATTCATTCAGTAAAATAATTTCCTGATCATCCTGCTGGATCGTTCCGGAAACCTTGGCTTGCCACTGACTAAACTGACTTCCGACCAGACGCAGGTTCAGATTTTCATAACGGCGCCAGCCTGTACTCACCATCAGATTCAATTTTTCATCCAGCGACTGAATCGTCCATTGGTTTTCCGATTCCTGCTGGAACAGCACATCGGCCAACGGATAAATCTTGCCATTGATCCACAGACAGTTCTCGTTGCCAAAACTTTCATTCACGCCCGAAGCCAGATTAAGCCCAATCCGATTATGGTTCACATCCCAGAAATTACAGGACAACCAGAACCAGGCCGTTTCCGGGCGCAAAAAGCCACAGGTATCATCCAGAGAAGCAAAGCTGCGTTCATTAAACTGAATGGTTTCACCCTGCTTGTTAATGAAAAAGCCTTCACAGCCCAAAGTGGTCAGTTTCTGAGTATAGGTCCAGCCATTGATGCCGGTCGGACTGCACATACTCAGTGGATCGGTTCCGGCACAGAAAATCCGGGCACTGAGTTTAATTTCGCCGTATTTGCTGACGTTGATATAACGCACGCCGTTGGCATGCTGGATATCGATCTGAAAAGGTGACTTATGGAAATAACTATGATTAAACAGTGGCTGCTCGTCCAGCACAGTGTTACGGGACAGGAAATTAATCGCATTCCATTCCAGCACTTCATTGCTCATATGGTTATAGACATAGACAAAACCATGTCCTGCCCATGCGATATCGGCAATTGCCAGTCCAATCGTATAATGCTCGTGCTGAATACTACAGAATTTGAATTTTTTATATTTTAGATGCTTACGCCAGCCTGACAGCACATGACCATAAGGATTTTTGTATTGATATGCCTGATAGTCAATACTTTTTGGAAGCTCCTTGAAACGTCCATAACGTGGTTGTCCATTTGCCTGAATTAAATCCATTTAAGACATTCCATCTCAGTCAAAACTGTTTTTCCTTGGCAGTATTATGCCGATTATTAAATTTTGATAAAGATTTTTTTAAGTCACTCGTCGAATCATTCAGCTAGCCCTAGGTTTAATTCAATCGCAAACTGCTTTAAATCGTGAGATAAGTATTTTCCCAACGATTGCCACTGAAACTACCCTCTAACAGTTCTACGTAGCGACCATAAACCTGATCAATGGCAATACAGTCATCTACATCCAGCACACGGTCAGTATGCTGTTTTTGCCAGTGCCGGGCGAAGTAAGCTTTGCCGCGCTGTTTAGCGACCATGGCATTCTGTGCAACCACCAGCACATAACGATGCAACTCTCCAAACTCACGTGGATCATAACCACCCAGATTAATCAGCCAAAGTTTTTCATCGGATTGCTGTGGCTGTGCATCAGTAAATTGCAGCGCATAGGACTTGCCTTCAAACTCTAGCCCGTTGATTTGCGCCCAGGCATCAATATGCAGACCTTTCTGTTCCGCAAACCAGGCATTTTTCAATTGCGGATAGGTATCTTCCAGACTCTCTCCTATTGCCAAAACCACATCATGAACTTCTGTATTGGCACGCGCATGACGACCACCGAGCATCACAATAAACAAGCTAGGCATTACATTTCCTTGTTAGCGTCAATCTTTAAGATCATTTCATTGATGCTTGCCAGTATAGCGCAAAGCTATTCCATGATGATGTAGCCATCTGCCAAGGACAAATTTGCATCATCAGCCTGACTGAATTTGCGCAAAACAGCATCCAGTCACTCGGTATCCATCTCCATATCGAGGATCAGTTTAAGCCTGTGTCAGGATCAAAAAACCATTTTCAGTGAATACAATTGGCTAGCGAATCATTTCCGATCATTTTCATCAGGATTTACAGCGATAGAGGATTATTTTTTTGTACAAAATACAAACACGGCTAAACCGCACAAATCTGTACAAATTTTCGCCCAAATTTCAATCTAAAGGCATATTTCGTTGACTGAAATGCGCTGAAAGACGATACTCTCAATGTTTTTATTTAAGCAAATCGGTTCAAAGAGGCTGGGCCAAAAGTTCGGTCCTCAGAAACTCAATCCAACGCAAGGGGCTATATATGGCTGGTGGAAAGTCAACTATCATTTACACACTGACCGACGAGGCGCCATTACTGGCGACTTATTCTCTGCTGCCGATCATTGAGACCTTTACTAAGCCAGCTGGCGTTGAGATCGTCAAAAGTGACATCTCTGTAGCTGTGCGCGTGCTCTCCGAATTTACAGATTACCTAAGCGAAGAGCAAAAGGTGCCTGACACTCTAGCTGAGCTAGGTCGTCTTACACAAGATCCAGACACGAACATTATCAAACTCCCAAATATCAGTGCTTCTGTTGGCCAGCTAACAGCGTGTATCAAGGAACTTCAGTCTAAAGGCTATGCAATCCCTGACTATCCTGAAAACCCGACCACTGAAGAAGAAAAAGCAATCAAGGCACGTTATAGCAAATGTCTTGGTTCAGCAGTAAACCCTGTTCTACGTGAAGGTAACTCAGACCGTCGTGCACCTGCTGCCGTTAAAAACTACGTGAAAAAACACCCGCACTCTATGAGCGAGTGGAAACAGTGGTCGCAAACTCACGTTTCACACATGGACGAAGGTGACTTCTACCACGGCGAAAAGTCGATGACTTTAGACCGCGCACGGAATGTAAAAATGGAATTGATCACCAAGTCTGGTGAAGCGATTGTTCTTAAGCCAAAAGTTGCGCTTCTGGACGGCGAAATCATCGATTCAATGTTCATGAGCAAGAAAGCACTTTGCGACTTCTACGAGAAAGAACTTGAAGACTGTCGTGAAGCAGGCATCCTGTTCTCTTTACACGTTAAAGCAACCATGATGAAGGTGTCTCACCCAATCGTATTTGGTCACTGTGTAAGAATCTACTACAAAGAAGCATTCGAAAAACATGGCAAGCTTTTTGATGAGCTTGGCATTAATGTCAATAACGGTATGGCGGGTCTTTACGAAAAGCTTGAAACTTTACCAACCTCTGTACGTGAAGAAATCATTGCTGATTTACATGCTTGTCAAGAACACCGTCCAGCTTTAGCGATGGTTGATTCTGCAAAAGGCATCACTAACTTCCATTCACCAAACGACGTGATTGTAGATGCTTCTATGCCTGCAATGATTCGTGGTGGCGGTAAAATGTGGGGCGCTGACGGCAAGCCTTACGACTGTAAAGCAGTCATGCCTGAATCAACTTTCGCACGTATTTACCAGGAAATGATCAATTTCTGTAAATGGAATGGCAACTTCGATCCAAAAACCATGGGTACTGTACCTAACGTTGGTTTGATGGCGCAAAAAGCGGAAGAATACGGTTCACACGACAAGACTTTCGAAATTCCTGAAGCAGGTGTTGCGAACATCACTGACCTAGAAACAGGCGAAGTGTTGATGTCACAAAACGTGGAAGAAGGCGATATCTGGCGTATGTGTCAGGTGAAAGACGCACCGATTCGTGACTGGGTGAAACTTGCAGTTACTCGTGCACGTAACTCTGGCATGCCAGCAATCTTCTGGCTTGACCCGTACCGTCCACACGAAAACGAACTGATCAAGAAAGTTGAAAAATACCTGAAAGATCATGACACCACTGGTCTTGATATCCAGATCATGTCACAAGTACGTGCAATGCGTTATACGCTTGAACGTGTTGCACGCGGTCTAGATACTATTTCGGTAACAGGTAACATCCTGCGTGACTACCTGACTGACTTGTTCCCAATCATGGAATTGGGTACATCTGCGAAAATGTTGTCTATCGTGCCGTTAATGGCGGGTGGCGGCATGTACGAAACAGGTGCAGGCGGTTCTGCTCCTAAACATGTACAGCAGTTAGTTGAAGAGAACCACTTACGTTGGGATTCACTCGGTGAATTCATGGCGTTGGCGGTATCTTTAGAAGAAATGGGTATTAAAGAAGGCAATGACAACATCAAGTTACTTGCCAAAACTTTAGACCGTGCAACTGGTAAATTACTGGATAACGACAAATCACCTTCTCGTCGTACAGGTGAGCTTGATAACCGTGGCAGCCATTTCTACCTGGCGAAATTCTGGGCTGAAGAACTTGCTGCTCAAGACGAAAATGCTGAATTGAAAGCGAAGTTTGCACCTCTTGCAAAAACTTTAGCTGAAAATGAAGAGAAAATCGTTGCTGAGCTTGCAGAAGTTCAAGGAAAATCAGTAGACATCGGTGGTTACTACGCTGTTGATCAAGAAAAAGTAAATGCAGTGATGCGTCCAAGTGCTACTTTGAATGCAGCACTTGCTACGATCTAAGCTTTTGCAAAACTGACTTGATCAGTAATGTAAAATAACAAAACCGGCGTCTAGGCGCCGGTTTTTTTATTTCTGATTGATGTATCAAAGTTATTCAATTAATCTATTTTTCGCTATAGATATAAATCATCATCTTACTGACAAAACCACTCAAATTCAGTCAAAAACCATTTTAAGAAATGATGAAAATAAATACTTTTAAATATACAGACAATAAAAAACCCCAAGACTGAATGTGCTTGGGGTTTTTTAGAATTTTGGTCCCGAGGGTCGGACTCGAACCGACACGTCATCTCTGACAGCGGATTTTGAGTCCGCCGCGTCTACCAATTTCACCACCTCGGGAGTGGATGAAAGGTATAATACGCGATTTCTCGGCACTGTCAACGCAGAATATTTACATTTGTTTATTTTTAAAACAAATGGCATTTTTTCGTTTTAAAATCGAGCAATTCCCGCTATAAAAAAGAAAAAAGTTTATACTAGCCGCAGTTTTTTTAGCGTAAATCATCATGCAACTTTCTGATTTTAATTTTGATCTCCCCGATGAGCTAATTGCTCGCTATCCACTGGAAACCCGCAGTGCCTCTCGCCTGCTGCACCTCGATACCCAAGGTCAATATCATGACCATCAATTTACTGACATTCTGGATTTACTTGAAGACGGCGACTTGTTGATATTGAATGACACCAAAGTCATGAAGGCCCGTTTAAAAGGTAAACGTGCTTCAGGCGGTGCGGTAGAAGTGCTGGTTGAGCGTATGCAAGATCGCTTTATTGCCTATTGCCATATCAAGGCCAGTAATACTCCGAAAGCCGGTGCAGAGCTTTTTATTGGCCCGGATGCAGTGAAAGTGATCGTACAAGGCCGTCATGAAAATCTGTTTATTGTAGAATTTTCACAACCAATTCTCGATGTGCTGGATCAATACGGCGCCTTGCCGATTCCGCCTTATTTCAACCGTGAAGCGGAAGAGATTGATACTGAACGTTATCAAACCGTGTTTAATGACCCGACCAAACTGGCCAGCGTTGCAGCACCTACTGCCAGCCTGCATTTTGATGCCGATCTGCTGGCAAAATTGGAAGCCAAAGGGATTCAAAAAACTTTTGTGACCCTACATGTTGGTGCAGGTACTTTCCTGCCAGTGCGTACCGATGATATTCAAAATCACATCATGCACAGCGAATGGTGCGACGTCCCTGAAACTGCGGTCGAGATGATTCGTCAGACTAAAGCCCGCGGTAATAAAGTCATTTCTGTAGGCACGACTGCCACCCGTGCAGTCGAAAGTGCAGCACAAGCACATAACGGTGAACTGGCAGCCTGGACAGGTGATACCCAGATTTTCATCTATCCGGGTTATCAGTTTAAAGTGGTCGATCGTTTGATCACTAACTTCCATTTACCAGAATCGACCCTGTTAATGCTTGTGTCTGCCTTGTCCAATCGTGACAATATTCTCAATGCTTATAAGCATGCAGTAGACAGCCAGTATCGCTTCTTCAGTTATGGCGATGCCATGCTGATTGATCAGGCGAAATAAGCGAGAACCATTGCCTATGCCGATCGAGTCTGTACAACAGTCCATTCATATTCGCCGCAAGAAAAATGCAGTGGTGTTTCAAAATATCGCTCGGCTTTGGGATCTGGGTCAACAGGCCAAAACGCATCAGCAATTGCTGGATGGGCTGCATCCCTGGAATGGCCCGATTACGCTCAAGTTTGAAAATAACCTGCCGCTTGCGCTTGCCGGAATTGGGCTTTTTCTGATTGGCAGCATTTTTATTGCGCCGGGAAATATCTGGATTCAGAGCAGTGTTTTTCTCGGCTGTCTCTGTATCTTCTGGGCCTATATTTGCTATGAACAGCAGCAACCCTTAGAGGAAGTCATTGCTTTTCTGGAAGAACAGGCACTGGCCAAGAAATATCAGCTTGCTTTTCAACAACAGCCGCAGCATATTTCCATGCCACTCAATCCCCTGTACTTTATCCGGCATTTAAAACAATTATTTCCAGTATTCAATCAAGGTTCGTTGAGTAATGAGATTCAGCGTTATGCCAGCACGGTCTGGGAAGATGAAAATGGCCAGCAACATCAGGTGCTACTGTTCCAATACCACTATATTGATGAAGTACAGGCCCGAAATAAGGAAGGTCAGCCAGTCAAACTGATGCAGGTCCATAAAGACCTGTGGGGCGTATTTGTGTTTGATATCCAGATTCAGGGACTGGCCGTTACGACTTCCAGAAAGAAATTTTATTATCCTTATAGCTATCCCTGGCACAGCAGCGATATTCGCACCAACCAGAGATTAAGCTTTTATGGCAGTGATCCGCTGCAAACTGCCAAATTACTCAGTCCGGGTTTTGTGCTGCGACTGGCCGATTTTTTTGAACAGCGTCAGGGTGATTTACTGTTTCATCCAGAAAATAAGATGCTGTGCTATCTAGGGCCCCATGATTTATTTCAGGTATCGAGCAAGCAGCAGAATATTAGCGATATTTCCACATTGCGCGGCCACCTGAGAACGTTTAAATTAAAACAGCTCGAAAACTTACAACATGATCTGCTGCAGTTTTTAAAATAAATTTTTCGCATCATTTTTAAAATATAGATATAGCTTGGGGAGATCTCGGATGGGATTTTTGATTTTATGTTTGATCATTGTGGCGCTGATTGTCACGATTATCATGATCCGCAACAGTATTGTCCGTCATCACAACGCCACGATTCGCGCCTGGTCGGATGTCGCCAGTTATGAACGGCAAAAACTGAAAATTCTGGATGGGCTGCAACCACTGGTTGAACAATACTCGAGTTTCGAAAAAGGTACGCTAGAAAAAGTCACCGAACTGCGTCAGAACATCATGAACCTGAATATCAAGGATGCCGATATTGGGCAGTTACAACGCATTGAAAGCCTGAATAAACAGTTGATGCACAGCCTGAATGTGGTGATTGAAAATTACCCGGAACTGAAAGCCAATGACATCTATCTGAAAATGATGGCTGAAATTGAAGAACAGAATGAAAATGTCGGTGCGGCGATTACCATTTATAATCGCAATGTCGAGCTGTTTAACAACCAGATCCAGATTTTTCCGCACAACATCATTAATAATATGTTACTCAGAAAAAAAGTGGTACGTCCATTCCGTGATCAAAGCGTGACACAGAATTTTGATTACCGTCCGAACTTTCACTGAGTGAACAGCAAGATCTGATAAAATTTTGCATCCTTGGCGCATTAACTTATTATAAAAATAGCCAAGGATGCGGCTGTACCTATCTAAAACTTATAATATAAAGAATAAAAATTATGCTGGATTATTTAGAGCACTTGCAACAGACGCTGGTCGAGGAATTTTATCGGTTATACGACCATTATCAGGATGATCAAATCTATGCCTGTAGTCTGGTCTTTGACGAATTTTTACTGCTGGATGATCTGGCCATCTCGACTGAACGCAGTATTTTTAAAGATCCGGAAAATCCACAGCAATATCTGGCGGAACAGGATCGCTGGAATGTCCGGAAGTGGCGTTATCGGGCCCACGCTTTGCCCCACTCTGGACTCATTCCCTTTAAAACCTTGCTGGCCGATTATTTTAAAACCCAGCACAGCTTTGGCCATCCGGTATTGGCACAGCAAAAACAGCTGCACGCGACGCATCTGGATTTATTGCTGGAGAGTTTTAAACAGACCAAACATCGTCTTTCTGAGGCTTATGGTCTGGATCTGGATGGCATCCTTTTTTTCATGAGCCTGCCCACCCAAGTCGAATTTGAATGCCAATCTGCACAGACACTTAATCCTGAGCATATTCATTTACAGGAATTTCTGGCATCCAGACAAACTACTCATTTACCTGCCATACAGAAACGCTTGAAACTCTCGCAAAACGACAAAGATATCTTGATTGATCTAGAGCAGATGCTGGTGATGGAGCCTTATGACTATTTGCAAGTGGCACAAGATGCCTATTTGCTGACCTTGGAATCCTACTTTGTCGATAGCAATATTTATATCCAGAAACTGATCCAGCATATCGCTGCAATGGCCTCTGAGCCGGATGGCAGCTGCGCCCTTAGCCGGGAAGATATCCAGCAGCGCTTGCAGCAGTTTTCTGCCCATCCGCCAATATCTCCGGATGTTCTCTAGCTTCAGCGATAAATAAAATTACAGAGCGAATGCTCTACAATGCTGGCGTTTAGTGTAAGAATCAAGGAAAATAGCGCCCTTTAGCTATAACAATCAGCGAACTGTTTTTTCGCCTTGATGTGGAACTCCTATGAAGTTTGAAAAATTAGGTCAGTCGGGCCGTGCCCGTCGTGGTCGTTTAACGCTTGAACATGGTGTGGTGGAAACCCCGATGTTCATGCCTGTGGGTACGTATGGTACGGTCAAGGGCCTGTTGCCACGCGACATTAAAGAGATCAAATCTCAAGTCATTCTGGGCAATACTTTCCATTTGTATCTACGTCCAGGACTGGATGTAATTCGTGAACATGGCGGCCTGCACGGATTTATGAAATGGAATAGTCCCATTTTGACCGATTCAGGCGGCTTCCAAGTCTTCAGTCTGGGCGCAATGCGTAAAATCAAAGAAGAAGGTGTGACCTTCCGCTCGCCGATTGATGGTTCAAAAGTATTTTTATCTCCTGAAATTTCAATGGATATTCAGCACACGCTGAACTCTGACATTGTAATGATTTTTGATGAATGTACCCCGTACCCTGCGACGCATGAAGAAGCGCAAAAATCTTTACAACTTTCTCTACGCTGGGCCAAACGCTGTAAAACCCAGCATCATGACGTGCTGAAAAACCGTAATGCGCTGTTCGGCATTATTCAAGGCGGCATGTATGAAGATTTACGTGATGAATCTTTAAAAGGCCTGCTTGAAATCGACTTTGATGGTTATGCGATTGGCGGCCTGTCCGTGGGCGAACCAAAAGAAGAAATGATCAAGGTTCTGGATTATCTTCCAGAGAAAATGCCTGCAGACAAACCGCGTTATTTGATGGGTGTCGGCAAGCCTGAAGATATTGTGGAAGCGGTGCGTCGTGGTGTCGATATGTTTGACTGCGTAATGCCAACCCGAAATGCACGTAACGGTCACTATTTTGTGACAGACGGCTTGGTGCGAATCCGTAACAGTAAATACCGTCATGACCAAAGCCCACTCGATCCGCATTGCGACTGCTATACCTGCCAGAATTTCACCCGTGCCTATTTATTCCATCTTGAGAAATGTGGGGAAATGCTCGGCTCTATGCTCGGTACGATTCATAATCTGCGCTATTACCTGCGTTTGACTGAAGCGATGCGTGATGCATTAGACAACGGTACATTTGACGAATTTGTTCATGACTTTTATGCCCGCCGTGGCCTGGAAGTGCCACCTTGTCCGCAAGATTAATCCATCAGCATTTGCGCTGAGGAAAAAGACAATGTAAATTGCAAGAATATGTCAATTTATTATCGAGTTGATCACCAGTTTTTTATTTTAGGAAAATGTAATGAGCCTTTTTATTTCGACTGCTCACGCTGCAGGTGAAGCTGCACAACAACCAAGCATGATGGCGAACCTTTTGATGATTGCTGTTTTTATTGCAATCTTCTATTTCTTGATCTGGCGTCCTCAATCTAAACGTGCCAAAGAACACCGTGCTTTGGTCGACAGCCTTGGCGTTGGCAGTGAAGTGGTATTTGCAGGCGGATTAATGGGCAAAATCACCAAGATTGAAGGTGACTTCGCAGTGGTTGAATTGAGCCGTGGTGTAGAAGTCAAAGTTCAACGTGCAAGTGTGATCTCAGTCCTACCTGAAGGCACTTTAAATAACCTTTAATCAAAAATAGTCGTGCCCTCGCACGACTTTTTCATTTTAAGAAGAAAACGAATGCGTTACCCAGCATGGAAATATGTACTGATCCTGGTTGTTCTGGTGATCAGTACTTTATATGCCCTGCCAAGTTTGTATCCAGATGAACCTGCTGTACAGATTTCGGGTGCCAAAGCCGGTACTCAAATTGATGCAAGCATCGTACAAAAAGCAGAGCAAATTTTAAAAACTGAAAATATTGCCACTCATGACAATAGCTTTAGCAACAATGCGGCCCTATTACGTGTAGATTCAAGTGAAGCGCAACTTAAAGCCAAAGAAGCTTTACGTCGTGGTTTAGGTGATGAGTACGTGGTTGCACTTAACCTCGCCCCAACCACCCCAGAATGGCTGCAAAAAATTGGTGCCAAGCCAATGAAGCTTGGTCTGGATTTACGTGGTGGTGTTCACTTCTTGCTTGAAGTGGATATGGACAAGGCCATTGCCCAGCGTATGGAAACCTCTGCGACGGATCTCCGTCGTCAGTTACGTGATAACAACCTGAAATTTAATAGCCTGACTTTAAGCAACAACACCATTGTGATGCAGTTTGCCAACAATGATGATCGTGCTGCAGTGATGGACTTCTTGCGCCGTAACGGCAATGAGTTTACCCAGCAGGCTGTTGCAACCAGTACCGGTTCGACCTTACGTCTGAACTATACCGATGTGCGTAAGCAAGAAATTGAATCTTATGCAGTCAACCAGAACTTGACCACCTTACGTAACCGTATTAACGAGTTAGGTGTGGCTGAAGCACTGGTTCAAACCCAAGGCAGTAACCGTATTGTGGTTGAGCTTCCGGGTGTGCAGGATACAGCTGAAGCGAAACGTGTCCTTGGCCGTACCGCGAACCTCGAGTTCCGTCTGGTATCTGACCTGAATGATCAATACATCGATCCATATACCGGTCAGGCTACAGGTGCATTACCACCGGGCACAGAAGTCTTTGCCTATGAATCACTGGACAGTGGTCGTCAGCTCCTTCTGAACCGTAACCGTATTTTAACTGGTGAACGTGTTCAAAATGCATCCAGTGGTTTTAGCCAGGACACTGGCGGTGCAGAAGTGAACATTACGCTGGACAGCGCAGGCGGCAAGCTGATGTCGGATGCGACCCGTAATGCGGTTGGTAAACGTATGGCAGTGCTGTTCATCGAAAACAAACAGCGCATTAACTATGTGGAAGACCCGGCAACTGGCACTCAAACTGAAGTCCGTACGCCATATACTGAAGCTGTCGTGATTAATGCTGCGACCATTCAGGCGGTATTGGGCTCTCAGTTCCGTATTACCGGTCTGGACTCGCCACAGGAAGCGGCTGAACTTGCATTAATGCTTCGTGCAGGTGCGTTGGCTGCGCCAATGTACTTTGTTGAAGAACGTGTGATTGGTCCAAGTCTGGGTCAAGAGAATATCGACAAAGGGGTGCTTTCAACTCAGATCGGTTTCCTCCTGGTTGCCATCTGGATGGTGGTGTTCTTCCGCGTGTTTGGCCTGATTGCCAACTTTGCCCTGATATTTAACCTGGCAATGATTCTGACAGTCATGTCGTGGATTGGTGCTTCCCTGACCCTGCCGGGTATTGCCGGTATTGTGATTACCATTGGTATGGCGGTCGATGCCAACGTACTGATCTGTGAGCGAATACGGGAAGAAATGAAATGGGGAGCTTCGCCAAAACAGGCGATTGTGGCCGGTTATGACCGGGCCTATAACACCATTTTTGACTCGAACTTGACCACCTTCCTGGTAGCATTCATTCTGTTCGCGATTGGTACAGGTCCGATCAAAGGCTTTGCCGTGACCTTAATGATTGGTATTGTCTGCTCGATGTTTACTGCCATTACAGTAACACGTGCAATCGTACAGATCATTTATGGCAAAAAACGTAACTTGAAAAAGTTGAGCATTTAAGGAGATCAATGATGACTGAAAATACTCAACTGAATCAAAAACAGTACGGTCGCCCGGAAGACGAACGCATTATTCCGTTTATGAAGATTGCGATGCCTGCGGCATTGTTTTCAATCCTCTTAACCGTTGCGAGTATCTTCTTTATTGCCACCAAAGGCCTGAACCTCGGTTTAGACTTTACCGGTGGTGTGGCAGCCGAATTAAACTATACCAATCCGGTCAAACCTGAAGATGTCTCCAAGGCATTGAACCAGGCAGGCTTTAATGATGCTGTGGTTCAGACTTTAGGTTCTGAACGTGACCTGATGGTGCGTATGCCGGTTCAGGAAGATATCGAAGCTGAAGACTTGACCAAGGCTGTTACAGCAGCGGTTCAACTGCCAAATAATGCGGCAGAAGTACCCAAGGTCGATGTCGTCGGTGGACAGGTCGGTAACGAGCTCTATGTCCGTTCTGGTGGTGCTGTGGCATTGGCACTCCTGCTGATGCTGGTCTATGTCACTATCCGCTTTGAGTTCAAGCTGGCCATGGGTGCCGTGTTGTCACTAT
This sequence comes from Acinetobacter lwoffii, assembly GCF_019048525.1. NCBI lineage: Bacteria > Pseudomonadati > Pseudomonadota > Gammaproteobacteria > Moraxellales > Moraxellaceae > Acinetobacter > Acinetobacter lwoffii. The sequence goes on from NZ_CP077369.1 coordinate 232,695, forward strand.
TCCATGACATTATCGTCACCCTCGGGATTTTTGCGATGATGCAGTGGCCATTTGACCTCACTGTACTTGCGGCACTCCTTGCAATCATCGGTTTCTCACTGAACGATAATATCGTGGTCTCTGACCGTATCCGTGAGAACTTCCGTAAGATTCGTGGTGCAGAACCGGTCGAGATTATCAACATTGCCCTGACTGAAACCTTGCGTCGTACCATTCATACTTCCATGACTTTATTACTGGTTGTGGTTGCGATGATGGTTATGGGCGGTGATGGCCTGAAATGGTTCTCGATCGCGATGTTTGTCGGTGTTTTTGTTGGTACCTATTCTTCAATTTATATCGGTACAGCCTTTGCCTTGTGGCGTGGTCTGAACCGTCAGGACTTTATTGTTCAGGTGAAGCCAGAATTTGAAGACGAGAACCAGATTCCATAATCTGTTCTGTTTCATGTTCATCGTTCAGCCCGTCTTATGATGGGCTGAATTATTTCTGCCGTTTGAATATATGGCAGTGGGAATAATCGCAATGACTGGATGGATTTTCTCAATATCGGTTTTTTGGAAAATCACCTGTCGATGTTCATCCAGGCTTTGGAATTCATAATGATCTTGAGCTTCGCTCACCAACTGCAAAATGAGCTGCAGGCCATTAACCAGATACACACAGAGTATGCCTGCAGTGGATAACTCGACCTGTTTGTCACAGATCAGCCACCAGCCCGGTTTTAAGCTGGGAAAATAATACGGCCCTGCTACCTGAATTGCATAATGCTGTGCTTGCAGATGAAAAATATCCTGATTGAATGAAAATGCAGAATCTATAGGAATAAGTGCAAATGCCTGCTGTTGCACCACCTGCATCTGAAATAATACGCCTTGCTCTGGAATTGGAGCTAATTCAACTTTTGGCTCAGCCGACTGATCTAGAATGAGCACATCTAGACCCAGTTGTTGTTCCAGCTCCCTTGCTGCTTTCTCGCCGATCTGGCGTTTGCTATTCAGCAATTGAGCGATATACGATGCAGACAAGCCGAAATGCTCACAGATCTCTTTGCCGGTTTTAAATTGCTGCGTCTCGATCAGCAGATCAATCACCTTGGCCAGATTATTTCGTCTACGTTCAAATATTTCGGTGGCGCTCATCTTGGTTTGCTGGTCTATTTTTTATGCATGTGATTCAAATACCTTACAATAAAAAAGCCCGCAATTGAATTGCAGGCTTTTTAAACTTACATAAGGGAAATTAAGTACCCTGTACCAGACGGCGTGCGCTGATAATTCCCGGCTGCTGCTCTAGACGAGCCAAAAGCTTGGAAAGTTGTGCCAGACCTTTGACTTCAATCAACAGCTTCATATTGGCAATACCATCCGCTTCCGAAATGGTATTCACCTGACGGATATTGATCTGATCCGAGAAAATTACTTGCGTCAGATCTTTGAGCAAACCGCGTCGATCATAAGCTTCCACCACAATCTGCACACTTTGACCACGAGTCGGCTGCATTTCCCAGTCGGCTTCTACCGCACGTTCAGGCTCTTGGGTAATCATGCGCACATAGTCCGGACAAGCGACTTTATGAATGCTCACACCACGATTCAGAGTGATATAGCCAGCAATCGATTCACCATGCACCGGTTGGCAACATTGCGCGACATGTAGTTCCACGTTATCCAAACCATCGATCAGAATCCCGTGCGCTGACAGTGTATGACTGGCACGCGGGTTCAGGGCAGGTTTTAGCACCAGTTCAGGTTCGTCCTGATCCAGATGCATGTGACGATTCACCTGATTAATCAGGGCATGCAGGCTGATATCACCATTGACCAGATTGACCAGAATATCATCACCGGTTTTAACATTGAAGTGGTTGCAATAATCACTCAGATCAATCGATTTCGGGTGAATTGCCAGACGTGACAATTCTTTGTTCAGTACTTCACGGCCGACTTCCAGGTTCTTGCTACGATCCTGCTGACGGAACCAGTGACGCAACTTGTCTCGTGCCCGGGCTGTCTTGATATAACCCAGCGAATTAACCAGCCAGTCCCTGTTCGGTTCCCGGTCTTTTTTGGTCAGAATCTCGACCTGTTCACCGGTTTTCAGGGTATAGGTCAGCGGCACATAGCGCTGATTCACCCGTGCAGCATAGCACTTGTTCCCGACTTCGGTATGCACATGATACGCAAAGTCTAGCACGCTTGAATCACGTGGTAGCTCTTTGATATCACCATCACGGCTAAACACATAGATCTTTTCGAAGCCTTCAAAATCTTGAATATGCTCAAAATTCTCGATTTCATCTTCAGATTCTTTATGTGCACTGCTTTCATTGCGTTCTTGATAATGCTCAAGTACCGCACGTAAGGAATGCAGACGATGGTTAAAAGAGCGATCTGTAGTTTTCGCGCCTTCTTTATAATTAAAGTGTGAACACACCCCAAGTTCAGCTTCGTCATGCATTGCATGAGTACGAATCTGCACTTCAAGTGACTTGTTCTCGGCAATCACTGCAGTATGTAAAGAACGATAACCATTGGCTTTCGGATTGGTAATATAGTCATCAAACTGATGCGGAATATGGCGCCAGATCTGATGCACAATACCTAAAGTGTGGTAACACTCCGGTACACTTTTCACCAGTACCCGTAAAGCACGAATATCATAGAGTTGGTCAAAGCTCAGGTTCTTGCTTTTCATTTTTCGATAAATCGAATAAATGTGTTTCACCCGGCCATTAATTTCAGCTTCGATACCATGTTCGGCCAATTCATTGCGTAATTTATCAATCACAAACTGAATATACTGTTCACGCTCCAGACGCTTTTCATTCAGTAAGGAAGCAATTTCTTTATAACGTTCCGGCGCAAGATAACGGAACGCCAGATCTTCCAGCTCCCATTTCAGCTGGGCAATGCCCAAGCGGTGTGCCAGTGGCGAGTAAATGGTCAGAATTTCTCGGGCCACCCGTTCCTGACGCTCACGCGAGGAATTGGCCAGTTCACGCAAGGCATAGGTACGTTCGGCCAGCTTGACCAGAACAACCCGTACATCTTCGGTGACCGAGATCAGCATTTTGTAAATGCCAGACAGATGTTCACGCTGGTTATTATTGAAATGATCTTCCAGGCGTTTATTTTTTTCGATCAGCTCAGACAGCTTACCCATGGCAAGCGTACCTTTGACCAGGCTATGCACCTGTTCGCCGAACTGTTCCAATACTTCACTGAGTGGCATGACGCCTTCACGAACAGCACGATACAGCATGGCTGCGGACAAAGTATCTTCATCGACATGCAGATGCGCCAGAATATCCGCCATCTCAATACCAGTATAAAAGGTATTGGAGCGGTGCTGAACCGTACTTTGCAGCTCTCTTTCTAATGTTAAGTGGGCGACTTCTTCGAGCTGCGTTAAAGGTGCGCCATCTAATATGCCACGAACCCGATCCAACCATTCAGTCAGATCCTGGTGTGCTTGTTCGGCATGTTCTACAGTCGTCTCCTGTGACAACTCATTGAGTCGTCCAGGGAGTTGCTCACGTACTGTGACCATACCCGTCTCCTACTTTTAAAAACATCATTTCTTTAATCGTTTATTTGATTTTCTTTTTCGAACAATGCGATTGATTCAACATGTCCAGTATGTGTAAACATATCCATCACGCCCGCTTGGGTGAGACGATAGCCCTGTTGTACCAAGAGTCCTGCATCTCTGGCGAGTGTCGCAGGATTGCATGACACATAAACGATTCTTTTAGCTCCAAACTGAGGGAGATAATGCATCACTTCTTCTGCCCCGGCACGTGGCGGGTCGATTAATAATGCATCAAAACCTTGATTTGCCCAAGTATGGTGCGAGAAATCTTTGGTTAAATCTTGTGAATAGAACGCTATTTGTGCAATACCATTGTTTTTGGCATTTTCCGCACCACGTCGAACCATTTCATCACTTCCTTCAACCGCAATCACCTGACCCGATGCACCAACACAGCGCGCCAGCGGCAAAGAAAAGTTTCCTAATCCACAAAACAGATCCAGAACCCGTTCACCTTGTTGTAGCTGAAGCAAATCACATGCCAATCGTACCATTTGCGGATTGATGCTTGAATTTACCTGGGTAAAGTCCAGAGGATTAAAGCCGAATTTCACATCAAAGTCATCAAGACCATAGTGTAAGCGTGCAGATGCTTCTGGAGCATCTATCCGCGAGAGCGTTTCTTTGCCGGCAGGCTGCAGATACAGTTGCCAGCCTTTCTGTAACGTAAATTCGCGCAATTGGTTGACATCATCGGCAGATAATTTTGCAGTTTCACGCACCAGCAGCGCAATGTCCTGATCCCCCATAGCCAATTCTATATGACCGATGTCGGCCTTACCATTGAGACCTTGCAGCAATTGTTTAAGACGTGTAACCGAGCCAAACTCGCGATCCAAGATCATACAGCGATCAATCGGTGTCAGTTTGTTGGACTGATTTTCACGAAAACCCACCACCAGCTGATCCTTGGAAGGTAGATAACGCACCCCAATCCGGGCTTTACGGCGATAATCTTCACGTTGTGAACGTAAAGGCGGTAGCCATTGATCAGGCTGGATTCCAGCAAAATGCTGAAGATGCGATTTCAGCACATTCTGTTTCAGTTCAATCTGCGCATCCGCAGCAATATGCTGCATATTACAGCCACCACAAACGCCAAAATGTGAACACACCGGCTTCACGCGAATTTCAGAAGCGTCGCTCAACAATTCAAGGCTGTCGGCTTCTTCAAGTTTTTTCACTTCTCGGGTAATACGGGCACGCACGGTTTCACCCGGCAAGGCATAACGGATAAAGACTTTCTTGCCATGTTTATGCTGCGGATGATCTGGATGTGAACCATAATGAGCGATGCCACGTCCCTCATGCGATAGTGACTCAACCTGAAAAATGTACTCGGGTTGCTGGATAGGACGTGCTTTTGCTCGATGTTTCATGAAAACCTAGGGTGTGGAGATGGGAAAATCAAATTGGGTAAATTCAGTTCGTTGCGAAGTCTCACGCCAGACTGATAAAAAGTCCGCATGTTGCGGTTGAGTATGCAAATATTGAATCGTGCTTTGCAGCAAATGCTGATAATCCGGCAGCAACAACTGGCCTTTTAACAGCAACCAGCGGATATACACCAGCCAGGTATTCAGGACATCACCTTCACAATAAGACGTTAGTTCGGTCCATTGCTGATTGCGGACATATTCTGGAACCCGATAGGCTCCGTCACCGCGCTTGCCTGGATAGCCCAGCAAATGTGCAACATCGTCCAGCTTCTGGAAATGACGGGCATGAAACATGGCCATCACATCCATCAGGTCAACATGACGATGATGGTAACGATTCTGGTAGTTATTATAACGCTTTTGCGTATCAATTTCGCCCTGATCGAACAGACTCGGTGCAGAGAGTCCATGATACATGGCACGGTATAAAATCACTGGTAAATCAAACTGTGAGCCGTTCCAGCTGACCAGGGTTGGATGGCGCTTGTCAAAAATGGACAAGAATTTTTTCAAAATTTCTGCTTCGGAATGCTGTTCCCGGCTAAAGGAAAACAGCTTCATGCCCTGTTCGTCCATCCATAAACCGGAAATACAGACAATTTCATGCAGCGGTAAACGCTGAAAATCAGAGCCTGAATCCTGACGGCGTAATTTGGTCAAGGCCTGATCCAGATCTGCTTCGGGCAGGTCCAGACCAAACAGATGCGCGCCTGATTTGAGATCGGTTTGGGTTTCAATATCGAAAGTTAAAACAGGCAGGCGCATAAAACAGTGCTCAAATAATTATTCAGGATCTTGTACAGAGAATAACCCTGTAGACAAGTAACGGTCACCACGGTCACAGATAATACACACAATCACTGCATCCGGATGTTCTTCCGCCAGTTTAATCGAGGCCCACACTGCCCCACCAGAAGAGGTTCCGGCACTAATGCCTTCTTTCTGTGCCAGCTTACGCATGGTTTTTTCAGCTTCGATTTGTGGAATATCAATAATGCGATCGACTCGGCTGCGGTCGAAAATGGTTGGCAGATATTCTTCTGGCCAGCGACGGATTCCGGCAATGCTTGAACCATCAGATGGCTGTAAACCGACGATCTGAATATCAGGATTCATTTCTTTCAGGTATTTCGACACACCCATGATGGTGCCGGTGGTACCCATAGAACTGACAAAATGGGTAATTTTGCCACCGGTTTGCTGCCAGATTTCTGGACCCGTGGTCAGGTAATGCGCTTCGACATTGTCCGGATTTCCGAACTGATTCAGCACCAGACCCACACCATCATTCTGCATTTGAGCAGCAAGATCACGTGCACCTTCCATGCCCTGCTCTTTGGTTACTTCAATTAGCTCGGCACCATACGCAAGCATCGCGTCCTTACGTTCCTGACTCATATTGTTCGGCATGATCAGCTTCATTTTATAGCCACGCATTGCTGCGACCATCGCCAATGCAATCCCCGTATTTCCGCTCGTTGCCTCAATCAGGGTGTCACCCGGTTTGATCTGCCCACGCTTCTCGGCCTGCATGATCATATTATAGGCCGGACGGTCTTTGACCGAACCTGCTGGGTTATTGCCTTCGAGTTTCGCGAGTACTGTAGCTTGAGTGTGACTTGCCAGACGCTGTAAACGCACCAGCGGCGTTTTGCCTACATAATGGTCTAACAAAAATTCATCTGCTTGAAAATCAGGGATGGTATTACTCATTATTTGCACCTATATCGAGGTGCGGCTATTGTATGAAAAAATGCTTTTCCCTGCACCCATTTAGCAAGGCTTTTTCAGAAAACTCACTAAAACTCACACACTATCAAGCCATAAACTACATTTCACGATGATTTAGCCAGATGAAGCAGCTCGCTAATGAAGATGAAAATACTATTTCAGTCTGGCACTTTTACAGATTGAAATTTCGTGCGTCTTAGTCTTGCTGTACCTGAGCAAAATTAACTGAAATCTCTTGTATTTTTAACTGCTAATCCGAAGCTTTATAAAAATTATGCTTAAATTTTAACTGTCGATTTAAAGCATGCTAATATGCCAGGCATAAAGAAAATACTGCTTAAATCATGTCAACGATCAACAAAAAGCTGTTTAAACGCCTACACTTAAATCATGCCTATGGACAGCTGATTGCGCTGATTTTTGTGCCGATTACCATTTTGGCCTGTGTCGGTGCCATGCTGGTGTTGACTGAGACCTCGAATGCCGCACGTGCCCAGCAGAAGCAGATGGCCATTGCGATTCTCACCCGTTTTCAAGGCACCTCAGAATATGCACTGGATATCTTGAATCTGTATCCATGGCAATATGACCAGGCTCACAACGCCATGCAGAACATGCTGAATGAAAAGCATCTGGTTCGGGCAGCAGTTCTGGATGAAAATGGCAAGAACCGTTTGGGCATTGGTTTTCAGGAACAGGCGCCTTGGCCAGAATTTGAGAAAAGCGGCAATTTTGTTGGTCCGATTCTGCATCAAGATAATCATATCTATGCCATTAAAGTGAATGAAAACACTTTTTCTACCGGCTGGCTGGCGATCGAACTGGATAACCAGCCGCTAGCAATTGCCCGTTACCGAGTACTGATCGTACTGATTGCGACCGGATTACTGACCTTATTATTGTTATTACTTTGCTTGAATTTCTACTCACGGCGCTGGATCGCCCCAATGTATGAGATTCGCATGCAATTGCAACGCCTGAATGCCGATACCCTCGGCCAGCATATGGTGATTAACAGCACCGGCGAGCTGCGTTTATTGCAACGTGATATCGCCAATGTGGTGAAACGTTTGCATTTCAGCTTTCTGGAACTGCGTGAACATACCGAACAGACCGAAGACGATTTACGCCGCACCCTCGACACTTTAGAAGTCCAGAATATTACCTATCGTCAGGCACGCGACCAGGCGATCTCGGCCAACCAGGCCAAGTCGGTGTTTCTGGCCAATATTTCCCATGAATTGCGCACCCCGCTGAACAGTATTGATGGTTTTATTCATCTGTTGTTACGTCAGGGCAATCTCAGCAACGAGCAGAGCCTGTATTTGCAGACCATTCGTAAGTCTTCGGCGCATTTGCTAGCACTGATCAATGATGTTCTGGATTTTTCCAAAATTGATGCCGGCAAACTGGAACTGGAAACGGCACCTTTTGATCTGGAAGAAGCGATTTTTGATGTGATGGACATGTTGTCACCTCTGGCAGCACAAAAACATATTGATATGGCCTTCTATTATGCAGATGGTGTGCCAAAACACATTATTGGTGATGCGCTACGATTTAAACAGATTCTGACCAACCTGATTTCCAATGCGATCAAATTCACTCCGGATGGAGAAATCATTGTCCGGGCACGCATGGAACATGATGGAATGGATCAGTGTGTGCTGCATTTTAGTGTACAGGATAGCGGCATTGGCCTGAGTGGTACCGACCGTAAAAAGCTGTTTGAGTCCTTCTCGCAGGGTGATACCTCGGTGACCCGTCAGTTTGGCGGTACCGGTCTTGGTCTGGCAATTTCCAAACAGCTGGTCAGCCTGATGCATGGCCAGATTGGTTTTGAAGACAATCAGGAACGTGCTCCAACCGAAAAAGGCTCTACTTTCTGGTTTACTGCCCAGTTCCTGGTCGATGAAGATACCGTGATTGAGCATCCAGATTTTAGCGAATTGACCGTGGTGTCTTATCTTGCACATCCGGCAACTGCGAATGTGCTGCGGCATTATCTGGAAAATTATCAGGTTAAACATATTGAATGTGCATCAATTCTGGATCTGTTTAGCCGTCTGAATCATTTACAGAATAGCGAAAATACCTGGCTGATCGTCGATCATAGTGGTGACAGTGAGGTCTTGTTACGCGAAATCCGTTCACGTTATCAGGGTCATCTGGCTGTCTATGGTTATCAGATGCAGCTGGATCCAAGCATGCTCAACGACCATCGTGCCCGTGCCCTGCATCAGCCACTCAGCCGCAGCGCGCTGATTCAATTACTCGGCAATCAGCCGGTCTTCGATCAGGAACAGCATGAAGAATTTAATGGTCAAGGCCTGCATATTCTGGCCGTGGATGATCATTTGCCGAACCTGATTGTTCTGGAAGCCTTACTGGGCGAACTCAATGTCACCACAACCAAAGCCCTCAGCGGGCAGGAAGCGATCGATATTATTCAGCGCCGTTATGAACAGGAACAGCCGGCATTTGATCTGGTCTTTATGGACATTCAGATGCCAGTCATGTCGGGGATCGATACCACCCGTGCTATTCGCTCGCTGGAATCAACTTTTGAAAATCATAGCCGTCTGCCGATTATTGCACTGACGGCACATGCGCTTTCTGATGAAAAACATAAACTGCTGCAAAACGGCATGGATGATTATGTCACCAAGCCGATCCAGATCGAGCAGATTATCCAAATTTTGACGCACTGGACTACCGAGCATTTTAAACGGATTCCGGTACTGGAACGCGCCAATGTGATTGATGCACTGGATCCAAATATTCTGGACTGGCAGCAAAGCCTGCAACTGGCAGCCAATAAAGAAGATCTGGCGGTAGACCTGTTACGCATGCTGGTGGACAGCTTTGCAGATGAACTCGATGAAATGCAGCAACTGATTGAACTGGAAGATTTTCCACAACTGGAACATGTGCTGCATCGTTTATATGGCGCGACCCGCTATGTCGGTGCACCGACTTTGCAGAAAGTCACCGGTGGCTTTGAACAGTTCGTTTCAACCCTGCGCAAAGAACGCCGCAAGGCCGATGAAAGCTTTGTTCAAGACGTGTTGAAATATTTTGATGAACTCAAAGCTGTAATCGAACAGGTAGAACAGGCTGCCCAGCAAATTTTGAAGCAACATTTAAATTAAACCTCTGAAGCTGCTCAGTTCTTAACTTACTCAAGTGTGACTGAGCTGTCATGCAAGGCCAAAGGCTGCATGCTATGCTCAAGCCAGGAAAAATAAGGAAGAATGCCATGTCACTCGTGCGCTTGGAAAAAAATAACGGCATTGCCACTGTTACACTGAATCGTCCGGATAAACGCAATGCCATGAGCTTTGCCCTGCTACGCGAACTGGTCGCGACTGCACAGAAAATCAAAAAAGATAAAAGCATCCGTTGTGTGATTTTAACTGGCGAGGCCCAGGTCTTTAGTGCCGGTATTGATCTGGCAGATTTAAATAATCCTAAAAATCGTGCTTATGCCGCATGGGAACTGATTCGTCCTGGTCAAAGCTTATTTCAAAAAGCATTTCTGGTCTGGCAAGAATTACCAGTTCCGGTGATTGCCGCAATGGAGGGCTTCTGTTTTGGTGCCGGGATGCAGCTTGCTCTGGCCGCAGATATCCGCATTGCCCATCCTGACACCAAAATGTCAATTATGGAAACTCGTTGGGGACTGGTGCCAGACATGGGACTCAGCCGTTCACTGAAAGGCCTGATTGGGATTGATCTGGCCAAAGAACTGACCTTAACTGCCCGGATTTTTGATGGTGAATATGCCAAAGAAATCGGTCTGATCACCCATGTCGATCAACAACCTTTAGCTAGAGCACAAGCCTTGGCTGAAGAAATGCTGCAACGCTCTCCAGATGCGCTGATGGCCTCTAAATTTGTACTAGATGCCATGCAGCATCATCCAAATAAATCCCTGCGTATGGAAAAAATCTGGCAGCTGAAATTATTACTGGGTAAAAATAGTCAATTGGCTCGTAAAAAAGACAAAAACCCAGATATTCAGTTTGTGCCACGCCAGTACAAATAAACCAAGTCTGAATCCAGGAAAGGAATAAACCAAAGCATGCAGTTGAATCTTGATACTAAAATTGCCTTCTTAGGGATGGGGCTGATGGGCACTCGTATGGCCACACGTCTGCTTCAGGCAGGTTTTCAGGTAGCGGTCTGGAATCGCACACCAGCAGCCTGTGAGCCCTTGCTGGATCTAGGGGCAACTGCGCTATCTTTAGACCAGATTGCCGACTATCCGGTGATTCTTACCTGCCTGGCAGATGATCATGCAGTGCAATCGATCTTTGCTCAGATCGAACCGTATTTGGTTGCGGAGCAAGTGATTGTGGATTTTTCCAGTCTTTCGGTACAACAAACTCAAACACTTGCCGCGCAAGCACAGGCCAAGAAAGTGACCTGGATTGATTCTCCGGTTTCAGGCGGTACAGTTGGAGCCGAACAAGGCAGTCTGGTGATTTTTGCCGGTGGTGATGCCGCGACGATTGAAAATCTTAATCCGATCTATGCAGTACTTTCACAGCGCGTGACCCGTATGGGTGATACGGGTACCGGTCAGGCGACCAAAATCTGTAACCAGCTGATTGTGGCTGCCAATAGCACCTTGATCGCAGAAGCGGTCGCCTTGGCTGGACTTGCCGGGGTAGATACACGCTTACTGGCACCAGCGCTAGCGGGTGGTTTTGCCGACTCCAAGCCTTTTCAGATTCTGGCACCGCGTATGGCCACGCAAACTTTTGAACCGGTGCAATGGAAAGTACAGACCTTATCCAAGGATCTGAATAATGCCGTGCAACTGGCACAAAGCTTTGACCTGGATGTTCCGGTGGCGACTCAAGCTTTAACGCAGTTACATGCTCATCAAGCCCAAGGCTTTGCCGAAGCAGATCTGGCTACTGTAATCCAGCAACTAAAACATTCATAACGCTTGATTGATGCGGCCTTGAATATTGAAGAGAAAGACATGATTAAACTTGCCGTCAACCTGTCGATGATTTTTACCGAAGTGCCGCTGATTGAACGCTTCGCGCTGGCTCGTGCACAGGGCTTTAATCATGTGGAAATCCAGTTTCCTTATGAACTCACAATTGGCCAGATTCAAAACCAGCTCAGCACGCATCAGCTGAACTTGTGCCTGATTAATGTGCCAGCGGGCGATTTAATGCAGGGCGGTCATGGTCTAGCCGGCATTCCAGGACAGGAAATCGAGTTTCGTCATGCTGTTGAGCAGGCCATCCAGTATGCCACGGCGTTGAATGTACCGCGGGTCAATATTCTAGCAGGAAAACAGCCTCTGGATTGTGATCTGCTACCCTGCCTGAATACGCTGGCGAGTAACCTAAAAATGGCCTGTTCAATGCTGCTTGAGCATCAAATTGAACCGGTCTTCGAAATGATCAATGGCACCGATATGCCACGTTTTTTGATTCAAAATGTTGCCCAAGCCCAGGAAATGCTGGAAGCGGTACATCATCCGGCCTTAAAAATGCAGTACGACTGTTACCACATGGCAATGATGGGCGAAGATGTCTTAGAAACTTTGCAAGAAAATATTGCCTCGATTGGTCATATCCAATTTGCGGATTGTCCGGGACGGCATCAACCCAATACGGGTTCAATTCAATATCATGATATATTTCAGTGGTTAAAACATAGTCAATATCAAGGTTATGTCGCTGCCGAGTATAAACCTAGCGGACATTCCAACGATTCCTTTGACTGGAAAGCTGAGTTCTTTCCGGAGCATGACTGAGTGGACTGCGGCTTCATTTGAAATTCAGGACTAAAACCGCTATATTAGACCATGCATAATTGTTAGGAAATTACACTCCCCATGAATTTAGAACCATCGCCCAGCGCTTCTAATTCTCACGATCTTACTATGAATTCAAATTCTCAAGCTGTACAGGACTGCTTAAAAGTCGTACATGCTGCACTTGAAGATGTAAAAGCAAAAGAAATTGTTGAGCTTGATGTCAGCGGTATCAGTAATGTGGCTGATGCTATGGTCATTGCAAGCGGTACATCGACACGTCACATCAAATCATTGGCCAATAACGTTGCTGAAGAAGCACGAAAAGCTGGCTTCCGCCCTCTTGGTATTGAAGGCGAACGTGATGCTGAATGGATCCTCATCGACCTTGGTTATGTGGTGGTTCATTGTATGCTTCCAACAGCGCGTAAATTCTATGACCTAGAAAGCTTATGGCGCAATCCTACAGATACTGACTCTGTAGCGTAAAAACCGAATATTCAAAAAAGCGACCTGTGTAGGTCGCTTTTTTATTGCCTGTTCATCTAACTTTATAAGCATTAATACAACTCAATCTGTTCGCTATTTTTTAATTTCCATCTTGTCTTATGCACCGATTTGATTGGTATTTTAGGATCAATTCATCATCAACATAGACGTTCGATGATCACTCAATCATCCTTTTCCCAAGATATAAAATAAAAAGTCCCCCTTTATTAAAAGGGGGACTTAGGAGGATTCTAATAATTTAGATGATTAGTGACCCGTACCATTAATGGCTTTAGTCATATCTTCCACCACTTTCTTGGCATCACCAAAGATCATCATGGTCTTGTCATTATAGAACAAGTCATTGTCGAGACCCGCATAACCGGTTGCCATAGAACGCTTGATCACCATAATCGTACGTGCCTTATGGGCTTCCAGAATTGGCATACCATAAATTGGCGATGTTGGATCATCTTTCGCCGCAGGGTTCACAACGTCGTTCGCACCAATCACTAGCACCACATCTGTTGCCGGGAAGTCCGAGTTGATCTCATCCATTTCCAGGATGTCTTCATACGGTACGTCCGCTTCAGCAAGTAGTACGTTCATATGACCTGGCATACGACCTGCTACAGGATGAATCGCAAAACGAACCGTTACGCCCTGCTCTTTTAGCAAGTTAGCCAATTCTTTTACCGCATTTTGTGCACGGCCTTGCGCCATACCATAACCCGGTACAATCACCACGCTGTCTGCATTTGACATCAGGAAGCCTGCATCATCTGCCGAGCCAGAACGGTGATTACGTTGGACCTGTTCACCTGCTCCTGCTGTCGGCGCAGCTGCACCGCCCATCGCACCGCCAAACAAAACGTTGATGATTGAGCGGTTCATCGCTTTACACATGATGTAAGACAGAATAGCACCTGAAGAACCCACCAGTGAGCCTGCAACGATCAACATGTTGTTTTCTAAGGTAAAACCAATACCAGCTGCTGCCCAACCCGAAAATGAGTTGAGTAGCGATACCACCACTGGCATATCACCACCACCGACTGGTGCAATCCATACCCAGCCAAATGCCAGCGCAAGACCTGTCATCGCCCAGAACGATGTCATATTGCCAGTCAGGAAGAAGTGAACCCCAAAACCTAACATTGCAATAAAGATGATTGCCTGAACTGGTTTCACCCACACACCTGAAATGGTTTTCGCCCATTTCTTTGCAGCCAGTTTGCCGTAAGCAAAGACTGATGCTGTAAAAGTAATCGCACCTACGAAACAACCCACAAACAGTTCAAATAAATGAATACGGCTCATTTCATGGAAATTGACACCATTGGCAGCCAATAAGTCTGGACCAAGTTCGATCAGTTTGTTGTTGTGAATAATAGCAGCGACAGCAATCAAGACCGCAGCCAGACCCACCAATGAGTGCATTAGCGCCACAGTTTCAGGCATCTGGGTCATTGGAACTGTGCGTGCACGGGCGATACCCACAATTGCACCCAGCACCATTGCACCAATAATCATCCAGACAACCGGATTCTCAGCCACAAAGAAGGTAGTCACGACCGCAATGGCCATCGCGATCATTCCGTAACGGTTACCGGCAATCGCAGTTTTAGGACCTGATAAACCACGTAGCGTCAGGATAAAAAGAACGGCACCAATCAGGTAGAACCAATCCGCATATTCTCGAATCATTTCCATGGATTAACCCTCTTTTTTCTTTTGCTTAGGTTTAAACATTTCCAGCATACGTGCAGTCACGGCAAAGCCACCGAAAATATTAATACTGGCCAGGAATACCGCAATTGCACCAAGCACGCTCACCACGTTAATGGTCTGGAAATCCACACTACCTTCAACGCCGATCACCGGCAGGCCAACGGTTTGAATCATTGCACCGACAATAATGATCGATGACAAGGCATTGGTCACTGCCATCAACGGCGTATGCAATGCTGGTGTTACACCCCACACCACGTAGTAACCTACGAAAATGGCAAGGACAAAAATCGTAATTGTTTCAACCATGAGTCTTCTCCTTAACCACGTTTCAGCAGCACTTGGCCGCCATGAGTGACAAGTAGGGCTTTTTGAATTTCTTCTTCTTGATTCAGGACAAAATTCTTATCTGCATCAAATAGTGTTTCAACGAAGTTAAATACGTTACGAGCGTATAAAGCAGAGGCTTCAGTTGATACAGTCGACGGAATATTTGGAATACCGAGAATTTTGACGCCGTTGTCGGTATGGACTGTTTCGCCACATTTTGAACCTTCGACGTTGCCGCCAGATTCTACTGCCATGTCCAGAATCACTGAACCCGGTTTCATTTTCGCAACTGTTCCAGCACGGATTAAACGCGGTGCATCACGGCCCGGTAAAAGCGCTGTGGTAATCACGATGTCAGCATTTGATACCGCTTTATCAACAATTGCAGCCTGATCGCGGATGTATTCTTCACCCGGCATCCAGCCATAACCATTTTTGGCAGCATCTGCAGCTTTTTGCTGCTCTTCAGCAGACATCGGTACGTCTAACCATTTACCGCCCAGAGATTCAACCTGATCTTTTGCAGTTGGACGCAAGTCCGTGGCTTCAACGATGGCACCTAAACGTTTTGCTGTTGCAATCGCTTGCAGACCTGCTACGCCGACACCCATGATCACCACACGAGCCGGTTTAACCGTACCCGCAGCAGTCATCAGCATCGGGAACATGCGCTGGTATTCAGCCGCAGCCAAAAGCACCGACTTGTAACCTGCAAGGTTGGCTTGAGAAGACAAGACATCCATGTTCTGCGCACGAGACAAGGTTCGTGGCAAAAGTTCCAATGCAAATGCAGACACGTTTTGTGCCGCGAATTGGTCAAGCTCAGTATTACGGTAAGGATCAAACATTGCCACGATAGTGGTATTCGGGTTGAGTTTTTGAATTTCATCACCTTTCGGTGCACGAACTTTTAAAATCAACTGACTGCCAGTATAGGCATCATCCGTAATTTTGGCACCAACTTGTTCATAGGCACTATCGATATAGGCAGCTTTAACCCCTGCACCACGTTCGATAATCACGCTATGTCCTGCGCTGATCAATTTCTTTACTGTCTCTGGCGTCGCAGCGACGCGATTTTCACCGACAACAGTTTCGGCTGGAATTCCGATCTGCATGAGCGTTCCTCAAGCTAATTTTTCTTAAGTAAACATCGCCTAAACGATGCTTCCCCTCAGGATGTGTTCTTGTTGAATTTTTGGATTCTAATCAAACTGTTTGAAATTACCACCTACTATTTATTTAATAAATACCTATATTTTGAACTGATGATTCATAAAAATGATGCTGCAATAGCACATTTATTTAATTCAACGGCTATTCATATTCGATGCTTTTATAAACGATATTCATTCCGCTGAATGAAATATCCAGATTTTACTGGTGTAAATAAGCGCAGATTTCTGATTTATTTTGTTACATTGATGATTCTGACAATGATTGCTGTATTTCCTGATTTAGAAGCAGACTTTCAATTTCTCTAGTCCCTATAGATAGCGGCACTTTAGCTGCGCCGTTTTTTTAGTTTTGACTTTTTTGACAGATTTAGCACTCAAGCAAGAGCACTGTTTTTAGACGTTAAAATCGTATTTTATGAAATGATAGAATTTGATTTGAGCAGATCTTCATCAGACACAATTAATAGATCTGACAAAAAGTAATCGCTAAAATCTTATAAGACTCAGGTCTCAAACAGTCAGATAAAGGGTAGAAAAAAAGCTGGATGACTATTTATTATATTAATGTACTGAACTTGATTCAAAATGGAAAATCTCATTTTCGCACCAAATTTGCGCAATAAAATAGAGTAAATATTCCACTTTTTTTGACCTCAGTGCTCTTTTTTATTGTTTTTACTTTAAGCTGCGCTTTAATGAAGCAACCCCATCATTAAAAGATAAAAAATTCTGTAAATATTCACTCATACTTTCTATTTGAAATTGCACTTCTTTCATTAAGCTGCCTGAGTTCTAACAATTTTCAATGCTGGCAATATTTCTCTACTTTTAAAGCAAGAACTTCTGGCCTATAGTGCCCTCAATTTGAACATTATTCTCATTCCTCATTTAAGTTCTTCCGGTCTGAATACAAGGTTAGCCCTATGCACACGCCCCTCGATATTAGTCAAAATAAGCCCTTATTATGGCTGATGGCGATTGCATGCGGCTTATGTGCCGGCGCTAACTATTATTGCCAGCCGCTGATTTCATCGATTCAGCAGTATTATCAGGTGCCTGAATCACAAGTAGCGCTCACCGTCACCTTTGCTCAAATCTCTTATGCCTTGGGCCTGCTGTTTATTGTGCCTTTAGGGGACATGCTAAATAAAACCAAACTGATCCCCTTTCTCATGCTGGGTGCGGCAGCAGGTTTATTTATTTGTGCCAGTGCTGTGAATCTGCCGATGCTCTGGGTCGGCACTATCATTGCCGGACTGTTTTCCGTGGCTGCACAGATTCTGATTCCCTTGGCCACCATGGCGGTCAAACCGGAAAAAACCGGAGAAGTGGTGGGCTTCCTGATGAGCGGATTACTGGTGGGCATTCTGCTCTCAACCAGTATTGCCGGATTATTTTCCGACCTGTTTCACTGGAAAATGATTTATATCGTCAGTGGCATAAGTATGCTGGCCTTAAGTTTTTATTTGAGAGGAAAACTACCGAGCCTGCCACGTCTGAGAATCAGCTATACAGCGATTTTTAAATCTATGGGCATATTACTCAAGCAGGAACCACGACTGGTTTTGCGTTCACTTACAGGTGCGTGTGCTTTTGCTGCCATGAGTATGTTGTTCTCCACCATCGCTCTGCTGTTGACACAGGAACCTTTTCAGCTTTCTGATGTCATGGTCGGACTGGTCACGCTGGTCGGTGTATTTGGCGCACTTTCTACGCAGTTCATTGGTAAATGGGCCGATCGTGGCCATATCAAAATACTGAGCTGGATCGGCTGTTCTATCCTGATGGGGAGCTGGCTGTTTTTATACTTTGGTGCGGTATCCTTGCTCAGTTATATTCTCGGTTATGGACTGATAAATCTCGGGCTCGCAATTACGCACAGCTGTAACCAGAACGTGATTTTCCGCCTGCGCCCGGATGCCAAATCACGGGTCAATTCACTGTATATGACCTTGTATTTTATTGGTGGTGCATGTGGTTCAGCCTTAGGGGTTTATGCCTGGCATCACGGTGGCTGGAGCATGACCTGTCTGGCAGGACTCGGGCTAGCTCTGTGTGCCACCCTATTCGCCCTGCTGGATCAATGGCATCAGGCTAAGACAACCGCATAAGTATTTTACCTCTATCTAGCTGACTTGCGCCGCCGGATAATAAGGCTTATTCAGATCAAGAGTTTGTGAATTTTCCAATAAAATACAGATAAAAACCGGCAATAAGGCTGCCAGAATCCGGCAGCTTTCCTCTAATGATTTATAATTCAGCGAGCTGTGATACGTGGCGCCACCCTGCATTATCTGATGGTGCAAGGTAGATAAACGCTGAAATATTCCAGCTAAAATTTCAACAGAATTTCGTTCTTTTAAAGCATTCTCTATATTCTGTTTCTGTGTTTCCAAGTCAACCTGACAGCTTTCCAGGCTAATTTTCTGATGACGATAATCCCAAAAGCTTTGTTCCACATAGGGATTGGCCAAGAGTGAGCAGATCGGCTGGCTGTATTTTTCCCAAAGAATATGATTAATTTTCTGATCCAGATCCTTTTGGCAGAGTGTTTCCAGAAACTGCTGCAGCTTGCTTTGATCTTGAACTAGATCACTCTCATCTGCATAAATCGCCTGAAAGCTGATCCACAGGCTGATAAACTTAAAATCCAGATCCTGATCCAGATCTAGCGATTTTTTAAACCAGCCTAAGCCCCGATGAATTCTTAAATTAAAATGTGCCGAATTTTGTGCTTTATGGCTTTTATAAATTTCCTCCAATAACAACATGATTATTCTCCTTATTTCTAGCGTTTTTATCTTCATCTTTCTCCTATCAAAATATACCATTCCAACCTGACTGGGAATTCCAATTTTATTTCTTGTTTCATTCCCTGGATTTACCGGGCTAGCTCAAGTTCGCCGGGTGGTTTTTCTGATTTTATGCTAGTATTACGCCCTCTTTTTGCGACGTCAGCCGATCCAGTTTAAGCCAAAAACCAATAGCTGAGTGATCGCATGAATTGCTTCTTCTTTCTTCCATTTCGTTAAGGCGTGATTTTGAATGACTGATCTGACCACCATTGAAAATAAACTTCAACCACGAATCAGTGTTGCGCCGATGATGGATTGGACATCATGATAAATTTTACCCTTTAAAAACAATTATTTATAGTATTTTTGAATTTTAGTGGCGTAAATTTGGTGTAAAATATCCAGTCATTATTATTTATTCTGATAATTTAACAGGCAGTCAAAGCTAAAAAAGTTAATAAAATATGCTTGAGATTAAAACACAGCATCCTCAAAGTCTACGAATACTTAAAAAGCAATGCTTATCTCAATTACGTGCCAAGGTGATAATCATAATTTATTGTATAGCATTCACTTGATGCAGCATAATTTGAACAGAAAATAAGGCTTCCCACAAACTAGCAGAAAGCCCTTAGCTCAATTATTTTGCAGGTTGTCCCCATTGGTTTGATTCTTGCTTTGTTTCTGAAACCAACCAAATAAATAGAGGAATAAGTCCAATAATTGTCAATGAAATAAGCATCCACCATCCAGAACGATTCACGTCATGCAGTCGGCGTGCAAGAACAGATAAGTTCGGTAGTAAAAAGACTAAATACATCAAAGCCATAATACCATTCAACCCATCATCACTTAAGTCAAGTATGGCAGCAATTATCCCTAGACCGAATCCGACAATAATCTGGAATAGGTAGAAATACCAATACTCTTTACGTCTTGCACGCCCAGAAAAATCGACATACTTCCGCATACATTTCATTGACCAGTCGAGAAGGTTATAATTTGCTTCATCTTTTAATTCTACAGCTGTGCCTGTTGATGCAGAAATTTGTTTTTTTGCTAGAGCTTGAGCTGGATACTCAAGATAAATACCAACAGCCTGACCAGACTCACTGACTTCAAAATCGACTTGCTGTCCGCGGCTTGGGGAAACATTTTCTTTCCACTCAGCACCTGTAAACTTATATCGATTATTATCTTGACCAGTAATAATCCCTTCATTTGTTTGAATACTAAAATCTAATAATGTACCTTTCATTCTGGTGCTACCCCTTAATTTAATATTTTAATTTTCATTAAAATTTCGATTTTACAAAAAAGTGTTATATTTCATTTAATCAAATTGCTATTTTAGTATTATTTCCTCACTAAAGACAATGAATTATAAGGATAAAAAATATTTTATCCTTATAATTCATTTAAAAAATATGTATGGAGTTTTGGATCATTTACAAGTCTAATATTGATTGAATTTGACTTATCCACTCGTCCAAGCATTCGACAACTGCTCAGCCTGCTTCATCACTAACTCAATCGCTTCAGCTGCTTTATCAGGTGGATACTTCCAACGCTGCAAAGTACGACGTACTAATATTTTCAGCTGAGCACGCACACTATCCCGAACCTGCCAATCGACCGTCGTTGATTTCCGTAGCTTCTCTGTAATCTCTCGTGCGATCTGTTTCAGCGTATCGTCTCCAAGCTCTCTGACAGCACTTTCATTATTCGCCAAGGCATCGTAGAAAGCGATTTCATCTGGATTTAACCCAAGTGATGCTTCACGCTGCATCTCTGCCTGAAATTCTTTTGCCATTTGAATGAGTTCTTCAATGACCTGAGAAGTTTCAATCGCTCGGTTATTGTATTTCCTCAAGGTTTCCTGCAAACGGTCAGAGAAGCGTTTTTCCTGTACCACATTGTTTCGCGTCTTTGCTTTAATGCCGTCATTCAACAACTTTTCTAGAAGTTCAACTGCCAAATTACGATATGGCATCTGCCGTACATCTTCTAAGAACTCATCTGAAAGCAAGCCAATGTTTGGTTTATCTAAACCACACATTGCAAAAACATCTGTTACCCCATCTGCAATGACAGCATTATCCAGAATCTGTTTTAGCGTACTGTCCTTTTCCGCTTGCGACAGTTTACGATCTACAGAGGTATGCTTGCTAATGACTGCTTTAATGGCTGAGTAAAAGGCAATTTCTTTGTGCAGGTTCTTCGCCTCATCCAAGGTGCTGCATAAAGAGAAGGCTTTATTGATTGCCAGGACTAAATCAAGAAAACGCTTTTTACCATCCTTCAAGCTCAGCACATAGTTAGCTGCGGGGATAATCAGTCGGTGTGCCTGAGTTTCGTAAGCACTTAAATCCATGCCTACCTGTTCATTGGTTTTAGCAAACATTCCCCGTATCGCATCCATCTTTTCAGCAAGAACCGCATAGGCTTCTTCTGCACGTAAAGTCGGCTCACCCTTCCCTTTGGCATCAGTATAAGTTTTTAAAGCCTGCTTCAATTCATTGGCAATGCCGATATAATCGACAACAAGACCACCCTGCTTATCTTTAAATACCCGGTTCACGCGTGCAATTGCCTGCATGAGGTTATGGCCTTTCATTGGCTTATCGATATACATGGTGTGCGTACAAGGCGCATCAAAACCTGTGAGCCACATATCGCGCACGATCACTAACTGCAAAGGATCGTTTACATCCTTGAATCGTTTTTCAAGGCGTTTTTTGACTTGCTTGTTATAAATGTGTGGTTGTAGCAATGGTCTATCTGAAGCTGAACCTGTCATCACAATTTTGATTTTGCCTTTTTCAGGATCAGGGTCATGCCAATCTGGGCGTAGAGCAATAATTTCATTGTACAAATGCACACAGATTTCGCGGCTCATGGTCACAATCATACCTTTACCCGCCGTCGCTTCAGTACGAGCGTCAAAGTGTGCGACTAAATCCGCAGCAATCTGTTTCAAGCGTGGTGTAGCTCCTACCAGCTTTTCTAGTCGGCTCCACTCACTCTTGGTCTTTTCTCGGTTACCAACATCTTCTTCATCTTCCACCACCTCATCCACTTGATCAGACAGCTCTTCGATTTCAGCCTGATTAATATCTAGCTTTGCCAAGCGTGACTCGTAGTAGATTGGGACGGTTGCACCATCATCGACGGCATCCTGAATGTCATATATGGAAACATAGTCGCCAAAGACCGCTCGGGTATCTTTATCCTCACTCGAAATAGGGGTTCCAGTAAAGCCAATAAAAGCAGCATTCTTTAAAGCATCGCGCATGTGCTTGGCATAGCCGAACTTGTATGTGCCATCATTACCTAGTTTTGCTTTCAAACCATATTGGCTACGATGTGCTTCATCTGACATCACGACAATATTGTGGCGTCCATTCAGCATTGGATGCTCACTCTCACCATCTAGCAATGCGAACTTTTGTACTGTGGTAAAGATGATGCCACCAGACTCACGCTCAGCTAAAAACCTTCTCAGCTCATCGCGGTTATTTGCTTGTACTGGCGTTTGTTTTAATAAATCTTGAGCATTGCTAAAGGTTTCAAAAAGCTGTCCATCTAAGTCATTACGGTCAGTCACGATCAACAAGGTTGGGTTGTGCATGGCAGGCTGCTGTAAAAGTTTACCTGCATAGCAACACATAGAGATACTTTTACCCGAGCCTTGGGTATGCCAAACAACGCCTGCTTTCTTATCTCCACTTGGATTGGATGCCGCAATGGTCGCTTGTACGGCTTCTCTAACCGCATGGAATTGATGATAGCCTGCAATTTTCTTAATGGTCTTTTCGCCATCTGTTTCAAACAACACAAAGAATCGAATGTAATCTAGGAACAATTCTCGATCAAAGAAGCCTCGAATAACTGTCTCTAACTCCCATTCTAAAGCGGGTTTATCATCTTCATTCTTGATCGTACGCCACGGTAAAAAGCGTTCCTGATTCGCCGTCAGTGAACCGACACGTGCTGTTACACCATCACTGACTACCAAAGCTTCATTAAAGACAAACAGATCGGAGATTTCTTCTTTGTAAGTTTGCAACTGGTTAAAGGCATCCCAGATATCTGCATTTTCATCGGTTGGGCTTTTTAGCTCCAACACGGCAAACGGAATACCATTGATAAAACAGATGATGTCAGGGCGTCGAGGTTGTTTAGTGCCTAGAATCGTAAATTGATTGACCGCAACAAAACGGTTTTGATGCACATGATTAAAGTCCACTAAGAAGGCATGGTCATGTACCCAATCATCTTGCTTCTTATACGTGACAGGTACACCTTCCAACAACATACGATGGAAAGCGCGATTATTGGTGACAATATCTAAACTTTCAGGTTGATTCAGCTTTTGTAAGACTTGTTCAAAACAATTTATGGGAAGATGTGGATTTAATCGTTCAAATGCAGCATGTAAGTCTGATTCAATTAAGACTTGTTTATAGTCTTTGCGTAAAGGGTTACTGCTCTCAGGGGCAATATCAATACCATGAATGACTTCCCAGCCATTTTCGGTGAACCAGTCGAGGCAGAGATTTTCGAGTTGCGTTTCGTTCATGGATTCCCCCTATTCATTTAAACTTTAAATTCTGGTCTCTAATTACTATTTATATAGACATTATCTTTTGTAACTGCTATTGCGACCCTATATCAGTTTACTTATAATGTGCCTAGCTCATCTACCTAGTGTAGAAGGAGTATACGAAGTCCTTATATAGCAATATATCGGGGCTTTAGCCTTTTTTAGGGGTATGAAAACTTTCATATTCTTTTCTAAGTTTCCGTTTTGTATGCTCTCTTAGGCAATACGCTGTTTTCAATAAATAATATTTTTCATCTAAATCTGTTTTACGCTTAGCTAAAATAACAACAAAATCCAGATGTTCCGCCCAAATAACAACATGTGTTTCTCTACCGCGCTGATTTTCCCAATATAGAAAACCT
Organism: Acinetobacter lwoffii; assembly: GCF_019048525.1. Lineage (NCBI taxonomy): Bacteria > Pseudomonadati > Pseudomonadota > Gammaproteobacteria > Moraxellales > Moraxellaceae > Acinetobacter > Acinetobacter lwoffii. Next base: position 256,732 of record NZ_CP077369.1, read on the forward strand.
GCTTGATGTGCATTCGTTATACACCAAGCCACCCACCGAATTCTCTCACAACGCTTTAGATCTGGAAGTCTGTCCTCTTCATTTTTATTATTTTGATCTGCAGCTTCAGAAATCAAATGCCAAAAGCCAAAAGCTTTATCTTTTGTTGTCGGACGAAATCTGACTTTTACGGGTGTATTTAAAAACAATAAGTTGGCATTGACGACTGTTTCTAAATAAACAGCATAGATTTCATTTTCATAGTCATTCCAGCTATCAAATCCCGCAAAAGCAATCAGTTCAGGAGGAGTATTCAATATTGAGGACTCCATATAAACAAATTAAACTTTTCCGCTTTAAGCAATGTGCTTATCTGCAAGCTCAACTGTGAACGATTTTGTAAATAATGAATGAGTTCAAGCTTCGCTTCACTCGTATTTAGCCCTCTATGCAAATACGATAAGGCACCTATAAACAAGTCTGCTAGCTGTAGCAACAAAACATCATGTGATTGCACCAAATCTATTGAATGGATAATAGTGCGATCGAAATCATAATTCGCATTGCATAAAACCTCACGCAACTTTGTTACTTTCTCTTGTCCCTTAGTATCTTTGATATCTAAATAGATTTTGTAATTATGATTTGGTGCAATTAAACGATTCAGCAGTAAGTACCATTGCTTATAATAAAAATCATCGTGACTCTGCATAAAGTTTGCATGATTTAATTTACTTTTATCTGGAATCACAACGCCTCTAAAATAAAGAAGAGGTTCATCAAAAAATAAATCTACGAGTGCTTTATAAAATGGGAGTTTGCTTTTAGAAACTTTCGTCCATTTAATTTCATTATTTGCAGAAATCTCAAATTCTTTTTTGAGTTGCTTAACTTTTCTTGCTAAATACTTATGATGTGAATCTGGGCACCATATTGCACCAAGTACCATTGCAGCAAAACCATCATTTTCGAGATGACAGCTTTCATCACAATAAATATTAAAAATACTCACGCTCAAGCCACCTCGTCCTGCACACCTGACACATCTAACTCACCCGACAATAATTTGGGTAATAATGTATCCCTTAAAGCTATTAAGCTATTATTTTCATATAAATTATTTTTTATATGCCCCATAATTTTTTCAACTTTAGACTCAAACAAGTCCATCATTTCTATGCTTGGTTTAATAGAAGTAACAGTATCAAATGTTGATTGAGTAATGGTATCAAATACAGCACCATGAGTATTTTTCTTTAAAACCTCTACTGCATTTTTTATCAAATAGTAGGTCATAAATTGCCTTACACCATTTATTCCTTGAACACCATAACAAGATTGGTTCATAGCCATTTCATAACCAACCAATGCTATTTTTCCTACAGTGCCTCTAGCAGTTATAATTGTAGTTCCTACAGGGAGTAATTTCGTTGAACTTTTATTTAAACCAAGTTCTGAAATTTTTTCTTGTGTAGTAATAACAAAAACTTCACCTTCATTTGGAACATCTTTTACAGAGAACCAGAAAATATCACCATTCCAATAATTTGGCTCAGATCTTTTAGGCGTTCCCCCACCAATTAGTGTGATCATTTTTGATAGCGAATATTTATCCCACCCCTTCGGAACTTCCCCTAACTCACTCTCTACCAACTCATCAGGAAACAGTGCAGCAGTCGCCTGTAATTCAATAAAATCATCATCAGATATTTGCTGAATCTCAACTTCACTTTTACCGCTAATGGCACACATGGCAGCAAGTTCAGTGTCTTTGCCTTCCTGCTTAGCTGCAATTTTGGCACGGACAGGATCAAAGTCGATAAACCAACTTTTAAATATAGCTTGGGCGATGGATTCTAGAGTTTGGTTGATTTGGCTGTTAAGATAAATTTTTTCATCGAAAGTTCTTAAAACTTGAGAAATCTTTTCGCTAGTTAAATAATCTATTTGAGGAAATGGAAGTGCTTCAATAGTTGCACTATTTATATTAGCTTGATTCGCACTACCACTAGAATTAGCAACTAAGTAATTTTGGGATTCCTTAGTACCCAAAAAATAAAAAATAAAATCTTTATGAACAGTTTTATTTTTTTTTAGAACAACCCTTCCAACTCGTTGGTTTATCCAAGCTCTTTTTCCTTTATCCCAAAACCGAGCAACCCTACCCACAAGTGATTGTGGTGCATTTGGTCCAGAACCCGTCAGAGATATTAATATATCACCCTCATTGACAATATAGCGTTCAGTTTCATCCGCTACCTTTTTATCAATATAAGCACAGTCATTAAAATCTATATAACCTGTTCGAATATTTTTTATTTTTAATACGGGATATGTAGAGCTTTGAATAAATTGTTGGCTCTTATAAGCATAACCACCTTGTACTGAAATATATTCTCCCAAAGTTGTTAATTCAAAACTCACACATCACCCCCAAATTCTTTCTTAATCACCCAAGAGCCACGAGTTCCACCCATACGCTCAAGCCAACCAATATCTTTTAAGTTATTCAAATGCTTTTTCACTGCTGACTCATTAATACCAAGCTGCTCTGCCATAGCACGATAGGAAACTTTCGGGTTCTGTTGAATTAAAACTAAAATTTCTTTTTGCCGATCTGTCAGTATACTTTCTTGAATTGAGCCACCTATTGAGCCACCGATTGAGCCACCTGCTTGCTCAGTCGAAGGACGGTAAAACTCCCAATCGACAAAATCTCCTTGGGCTTTCAGTTGAGGTTCGACATTGCCTGCCTGCAAACAAAGATCTTTGATCCGCGCAATACCACTGCCCCACTGCTCGATATAACCCAGCTCTTTAAACACACGGGCCAAGACACGGTTACGGATCTCTGAACGACCTTGTGCCAAATCCTCTTCAGTCAGACCATTGGGCAAACCACCCGGCGATACAATATTCAGGATGTCATCATAAATGCCAACCTTAATATCACGCCCTGCATTACTATAATCACGGTGCAGCACTGCATTCACCAAGGCTTCACGAATTGCAGGAATGGGGATTTCATAACTTTCTGTACGCTGCAAGCCTAAAATTTCTGCGCGTAGATGCAAATGATTTTTGATGAATTGCTCTGTTTGCTTCAACTGACTAAATAAGTCTCCACGGTATTCTTTTTTATCCAAAAATACTGTCATGGTCGTGCCTTTAAAGCGGCTACATTTAATCTCAACCTGCTCATAAAGCCCCAACAAAATGAGCAGCCCATGACTTGGGTAATCCTGTCCATTCTGCTGAATGATCAATTTGAGATTACGCATTTTCTGCAAAGACAATTCTTTACCCACCTCAGCAAAGGCTTGCTGTAAAGGCTGTAAATCGATGTTATCTAAACTGTATTGCGGATTCGGCTGCTCATCAAAAGTCTGGTTCAGACGTTGCAATTCAAGCTGCTGAATGTATTCAGGCGATGCCACACGATTGCTTGCACCTAAACGAATATACGTCCCCTGTGCCTTGCCTTGCGGCTTGAGATAATAAGGCAATAATGAACCACGGCTGACTTCAATCACCAGCAACTCAATGCCTTGGATATTCTCGATATAAATGTAAGGCAGAATATTAGGCGCACACAGCTCATTGATCATCGATGTGATCTGGTCTTGTAGCTCAAAAATATCATCTTGAATACCTACGAGTTGGCGATCATCACTTACACCCACTACCAATTTACCACCACTAGTATTGGCAAAAGCAATCAGGGTCTTTGCGACCTGTTGCCCTTTCGGTAACTGCTCTTTAAATTCAAGGTTTTGACTTTCACCCTTCTGAATTTCTTGCAATAAAGGATGATCAGAACTCATAACCCAAGCCCTTTAGATTCTTTTTAATCTCACTTTCCAAGACAGCACTTTCAGCAAATTGTTCTTTGAGCTGAGCGGTCAAACGCAGCATTTTCTCAGCGAATGGCTCGCCATCATCTTCCTGCTCGACTGCACCCACATAACGCCCCGGAGTCAGTACGTAGTCGTGCTTTTGTATATCTTTGAGCTCAGCAGAGAAACAGAACCCTTTCTCATCTTGATACTTTTCACCCTCAAAGTTCTCGCCCTGCTGCCATGCGTGCAAGGTCTGGGTGATTTTGGCAATATCGGCATCGGTAAAGTCACGCAGTACGCGATCTTTCATATAGCCCAAATTACGAGCATCGATAAACAGCGTCTTGCCTTCACGGTTGGCTTTCTTTTTATCCAAGGATAAGCCGTTCTTTTTATCTTTGGTCAAGAACCAAATACAAGCTGGAATTTGCGTGTTGGTAAACAGTTGTCCCGGTAACGCGACAATACATTCCACCAGATCAGCTTCGATCAAGTTTTTACGAATCTCGCCTTCATTGTTGGTATTGGAACTCATCGAACCATTGGCAAGTAAAAGTGCCATGCTGCCTGTTGGTGACAGATGATGTAGCATGTGCTGCATCCAAGCAAAGTTGGCATTACCTTGTGGCGGTGTACCGTATTTCCAACGTACATCACTTTCTAGCGAAGCATGCCACCAATCCTTGATATTAAAAGGTGGGTTGGCCATGACAAAGTCGGCGCGTAAGTCTGGATGCTGATCATCTAGAAAGCTGTCAGCGTTTTTCTTACCGAAATTAAAATCAATCCCGCGAATCGCCATGTTCATAGCTGCCAGTTTCCATGTGGTCGGATTGCTCTCCTGACCATAAATAGAAATATGCTTTTTCTGTTCGGAGGCTTTGTAATGCTTTTCCTGAGCATGCTGTTCAATGAACTTTTCACTGGATACGAAGAATCCACCTGAACCCATTGCAGGGTCATACACTCGCCCTTTATAAGGCTGCAACATTTCAACGATTAAAGTTACAATGCTTTTAGGCGTGTAGTACTGCCCACCTTGCTTGCCTTCAGCCAAAGCAAACTGTCCTAAAAAGTATTCGTAGACATGCCCGAGAATATCTTTACTGTGCAGACTGAGTTTCTCGCCATTATATTCAGGCTTGGTAAAACTGGTGTCAGAGAAGGTGTTGATCAGATCAAGCAGCTTGTCATTGTCCAGCTGATACTGTCCAATACGATTCAGAATACCCTTAAGCTTTGGATTGGCTTTTTCAATTTCATCAAAGGCATTGTCAATCAGCCAGGATACAGAGCGTAGTTTGACATCTTGCCCTTGTTCATCCTGCCAGATGCTAGAGCCAATCGCTTGTGCTGCTGCATTACGGATACTTAACCAACGTGCTGCTTTTGGCACCCAAAATACGTTTTTTTCTTGGTAGTAATCCAGTATTTCTAGTTCATCAGCAATAGCCTGTTGGTATTCTTCTTCGCTGTCGTACTGATCACGCGGCATGTAATAGATGTTGTGGTCGTCTTTTTGTGCAAACAATTCTTTGAGTTCAGATTGCCGTTCATCAAAAGCATCTGAAACGTACTTTAAGAAAATCAGCCCGAGAACAATATGCTTATAGTTGGCTGCATCTAGACTGCTGCGTAATTTATCGGCGGCTTTCCAAAGCTTGTCATCTAAGTCATTTAGAAATTTTTGTTCCAATGAATGCATTTTATTTCCTCAATCCAAGATCAACCGCTTTGGTTTTATACTTAATGTTAAACAATGTTGCTAAGTTAGCATATCTACGACCTATTAAAAGTCATGCACTTAACAAAAAAAATAGAGATTAATTAAGTCTTGTTATTTTAACGGGATAACTATAGCTAAAATAGTACTTTGACGACTCCCACGACTAATACTGTCGTAAAAAAGGGCAACCTAGAAAGCTGCTCTTTTCCAACCAACCGATTAGTTGACGGGTCTGACTGATTGCTGCAACCCCTGCTGAATATCCTGCACAAACCCTTCATGCGAAGCTTGTTGCTCTACCGTACGGTTTTGTTCTTGTTCAGGGTAGTATTCCTCCAGCACCTCTAACTCTTCCTCTATATCCGTTTCAAACCGTGCATTGGCAAAACCCTTCCTTGCAGTAAAGTCCAAAGCCTCCTGATAAAACCCTGCCTGCTTACTCTGCTCATCCATTTGCTTCGCCTGCATAATCGCTTCATTCAAGCTAATCCCTTCTCTTAAAGTCAGATCCACGTAATAGACTGGCTGACGATAGCTCTGTGTCGTACTCTTACCACGCAATATCAACTGCAATGGGAGGCAAGATAACAAACCATTAGACGCTGCATGGTAATAACTCAGTCGCGCAGCCAAAGTCCGAATACTGTTAAAGCCTGTGGTTCTAAAAATAAAGGGGTCAAATTCATCTAGCTTATTAAAGTTCATATGCAAACGTCTTTTAGACAATATGAATACTGATTTTTATTACTTTAAAAAATATTCATCTTAAATTTTATACTTATTTTACGCAAAATTTACGATAATTTTATTATATATCAATAAATTAAACCATAACATACATTACTTCAATGACTACTAATTTAAAGTGTTATGAAAAAATTATACCATCTACTTTTTAGCCTTATACCGCTCTATTCAAGTTATGCTTTTGCTACTGGAGATGAAAGCTCTCCCGCTTTAAGCTTTTCAGGTAATGTATCATTGGCCAGCGACTACCGCTGGCGCGGCCAAACGCAAACCCAGAATGATCCGGCCTTGCAGGGAAACTTTGTTTTAAGCCATGCTTCAGGATTTTATCTTGCTGCATTTGCATCGAATGTTGATTTTGATGACGAAGTAAATTTAGAACTGGATCCCCAGATCGGCTATACAGCGCCAATCGCGCTAGGTTCAATCCATCCTGCAGTTGATCTTGGCATGCTGCGCTACAATTACATCGGCAACAGCGATTTAAATTATAATGAATACTATTTCAAAATGATCTTTAATGCGTTGCTGCATCAGAACGATAGCTTTACACCAAGCATAAGCTATACCTATAACTATGGCGGCAAAGCTGCCAGTGACAGTATAGGTAAAGATATCTCAAATTGGTATTTTAATGTCTTATATGCTACACCGATTGCTCAAACTAATTTTGGCACAAATGTTAGCTTAGGTTATTCCAAAGCAAATCAGGACATTTATGGTTCTGAAGCAAAAGACCATTTTTTTGATTGGAAAATTGGTGCAACTTACCGCTATAACCCAATGGGAATAAATGCAGAATTAGCAGCGTTTGGTAGTAATTTAAAAACCAAAGACTTTACAAGTCAAAATAAAAAAGGGGTAAAAACTGAAGCAGTATTCACCCTGACTAAATCTTTTTAAAAGTTAAATGCCAATAGTATCAGCAATACTATTGGCATAATTATTTTACTTGAGTAATTTCAATATATGATCTATCTCACTTCGATTAAAACCTCTTTCTTTAAAAATAGTATGAATTATTTTTTTCATACTTTTTGACGCATACTGGTATTTCTTTACTAAAATGTCAGAATCAATTTCCTGTAAACTATACTTCAAATATAATTCTTCATTGAGCTTCTGATTTCTAGCATCATCTTCATTATTTATCGTGTTATACATTTTTAAGCAGTTAAATATCCCAATGTTGTTCGATCAAAGTAATTTGGCTGTACATATACTGATGCTCAGCACGTTTAACTGCACACCATAATTCCATAAATCTTTTGCCGAGATATTTTTGCAAAACAGTATTCCGGTGAAAAAATGTTAAAGCATCCAGCTGATTCGTACTTAAAAAGTGCGGCTGATGTTTATTTTTTATCTGAGTGGCTTGCTGTGGAATTTCCAGATTCTGTGTCAACCCATGCAGTGTGCCGATCAAAATCAGGGCTGCAGTTAAATAAGGATTGCAATCCGCACCTGCAACACGATATTCCAAGCGTTGATTTTCATTGTCCGAACATGGTATGCGAATGGCCACATTGCGGTTATTCACGCCCCAATTAGCTTCTAAGGGCACATGGTTTCCAGCTTTAAACCGGCGGAATGAGTTTACATTCGGGGCAAGCACGGCCATGGACGGCGGCAGCAAGACTATCAGCCCGCTGATCGCCTTTAATAATTGCCGTGACGGTAAAGGATTCTGCTTCATGCTGAAAATATTCTGCTGGTCTTGATTTAACAAACTCATGTGAAAGTGCATGCCGCTGCCCGCTTTATTCAGATCAGGCTTAGCCAAAAAGCTTGCATGTAACCCATGTTCTACAGCGACTTGCTTAATGGTGCGCTTTAGCATCATGATCTGATCGCATAGCTTCAAAATATCACCGCTATGCTGAATATTAATTTCGTATTGCCCGGAAGATGATTCCGAGACTAAGCCTGTAATCTGAATCCCCTGCAAAAGGGCAATCCGTTCAATTTCATCCAGAACGTCTTGATATTTATCTTGCACATTCACATCAAAACATTGATTTAAATAAATCTGATTGGAGCCAGATTTTTCATTGCTGTCAAATAAATAAAACTCCAATTCTGCGGCCATGCAAGGATAAAAGTTTTGATCATGCAGCGCTCTTAAACTTTTTTTTAAAATATTGCGCGGTTCAACTTCGCAATCTTGATGATTGTCATCTTTCATGGTTAGGAATAACTGTGCATTGGACTCTGGATTTAAAGCGCAGGGCTGCAGGCTTCCCAATATAGGTTTACATAAATAATCCGGCTCACCGATCGATTTTCCTAAACCCGATTCTTCAATCACTTCTCCATCAAGACTCATGGCATAAATAGACATTGGGAAATAACAGCCTTGTGCAATATTTTTTAGACCGACAATATCTATGCGCTTGCCGCGGACATGACCATTCAGATCGTGCAGGCAAATCTCAACATGACGGGTATTGGGATAGCGCTGCAGATAGTTTTCGATTTCTTCTGAAAATAGAATATCTTCAATATCGCAGCATTGACGCGCAGATGGCATGGATTCAGGGACCGCTTCTTCGTCAGCTATATTATGTCTAGCCATGAGTAAATTACTCATTATTTTGTCCTGTTAAATATTAACAATGATCAAAATAAAACAAGTTCTACCGAATGTAACGTAAATAAACCGTAAAAAAGCACCCAACTAATATGATTATTTTTTAAACTATTAAAACCACGAAAAAGCTAATTTAAAATAAGTTAAAACATAAAAATAACAATAGATCTTTTTCATAAATCAAAAAACGATCTTCTTTTTGGTTAATATTTGCACTCCGGATTTCTTAGCATTCGTGCATAATCTGCGGATGAAATACATCGATTCAAACAAGCTTTCTGATCCTCAGTTCAAGCGATACACAGGCATCTCATGGTCAACTTTCTATTTGATGGTTGAGCAATTGCAGAAGCATGTCTCTGCCAAAGGCAGACCGCCCAAGTTAAGCCTGGAGGATCAGGTTCTGCTCTGTCTGAGCTATTGGCGGGAATACCGAACCTTATTTCACGTTGCGACGAGTTACGGGGTTTCAGAGCCCACAGCCTCAAGAATTGTCCGTCATGTTGAAGACTGCCTGATTCGGTCCAATCTGTTTAATTTACCCAAAGATTTACCCGAGGGCAAAGGCATCGACTGGAATGTTGTGATCGTGGATGCCACGGAAATTCCAATCCAAAGGCCTAAAAAAACAGAAGAAAAGCTATAGCTGCAAGAAAAAGACCCATACCTTTAAAGTACAGGCCATGATTCACTACAAAACTCAGCAAATTCTGAGTTTATGTACCAGTCGCGGTGCAGTGCATGATTTCGAGTTGTTCAAACGCAATTTAAGCCAGATTCCTTTTGGGGCTTTTATCCTTGCAGATAAAGGCTATCAGGGGATTTATGTGTTGTATCCGAATAGCCTGTTGCCATTAAAAGCCAAAAGACACTGTAAATTGTATCCTGAATTGAAAATCTATAATCAAGAAATCAATAAAAGAAGAATCGGAATTGAGCATGTATTTGACAACCTGAAAACCTTCAAAATCCTTGCTGAGCGTTATCGAAATAGAGGTAAAGGCTTGATTTGAGATTCAATTTAATCGCTGGAATCTACAACTTGGAACTGAGCAAAAAATGATTTATGAAAGAGGTCTAATTACTCATGTAAAATAAATGGCATATTTAATATTAATAAATCTTCAAAAATCGCAAACCCACTCCCGGTTCAGTAATAATATATTTAGGCTGCACAGCATTATCATTTAACTTCACTCTTAATTTAGCAACCAGAATCCTTAAATAATGCGTATCTTCTTGGTGCGTTGGCCCCCACAGCTCTTTCAGTATTTGCGGCTGGGTAATCAATTGGCCTTTATTTTTCGCCAATAAATTCAGCAGCTGATATTCTTTGCGTGTTAAGGAGAGCAATTGTTGATTTAAAAAAACCTGCCGTTTGGAAAAATCGATTTTTAATACGCCATCATCAAAAATTGCCGTATCAACAGTACTATGCTGATGCTGCCTAAGCAGTACACGAATGCGCGCCATCAGCTCCTGAACACTAAACGGCTTGGTCACATAATCATTTGCGCCAGCATCCAGAAGCTTCACTTTTTCTTCTTCATTTGCCCGCACAGACAGCACTATCACTGGAACGTGCGACCATGTGCGAAGCTCAGACAAAACCTCATAACCATCCAAATCTGGCAAACCCAAATCGAGGATCACTAAATCTGCGCCTTGCAAAGCTAGGAGTTCCAAACCCTTTTGGCCATTTTCAGCCAAAAGGGTTTTATAGCCTTGCGCTCTGAGTGCTATATCCAAGAATTTTCGAATCTGATTTTCATCATCAATAATCAAGACATTGGTCATGGAGCTGGCTGATTCATTCTGTTCTGGCATTTTCCCACCTAAAAGCTGCTAGATGCTTTAAGTAATTTGCTGAATAGGAAGCTGTATGCGGATACATGTTCCTTGATTGTTCTTGCCTGATGATGCCATGATTTTCCCCATATGCGCACCCACAATCGCTTTCACAATCGTCAAGCCCAAGCCTGTACCATATTGCCCGCGGTCACCGCGCTGCATGGTATAAAACATGTCAAAAATGCGTTCCCGCTCACCTTCCGGGATACCCTGCCCCTTATCAGTTATGGCAATTTCGATCTCATTTTCATTCACCTGCTGCACCTCAATCATCACAGCTTTATTCTCTGGTGAAAATTTTGCGGCATTTTCCAGCACATTAAAAATGGCCTGTTCAATCAAGGCGGCATGTACAAATAAACTCAAAGATTCTTGAGGCGCATGCACTTCAACCAATGCATCTGGCATATAACGGTTTAAACGACGCACTGCTGAACCGATCAGTTCATCAACTCCAATCCAGTCCCGCTTCAAGCTTAAGCCTTCATGGCCTAAACGGGTCATATCCAGTAGGTTTTGAATATAGCGGTCTAAACGTTCCCCCTCTAAATGAATCGCTTCCAGCAAGCTGTCCTGATCATTTTCATTCATGGAATGGCGGTAAGTGCTCAAAGTATCCGCTGCTCCAATCATCGACGCCAAAGGCGAGCGTAAATCGTGCGATACGGATGATAATAATGCCGAGCGCAATTTTTCCGTTTCAGAATTCACATTGGCTATTTCCAAAGCCTTGGTCAGCTGGGTGCGGAAAATCGCCTGCGCAAGATACTCTACCATGAGTTCAGCGAGCTGTTTTTGCTCCGTATTGATTACTGCTTGCACATCTTTAAGTTTCAACCCCACCACGCCTAAGCATTGCTTGGAAGCCAATAAGGGCAAAAACCACCACTCATTTTCCGTCAAGGTTTGGGTAAAGCGACCGGACGGTTGATGGTTTTTGAATGTCCAATCGGCTGAAATTTTTTCTTTATTACTCATGATAGTGGATGATGCTTGAGTTGCTGCAGTATCTGGGAAATACAGCCAGACATCTGCATTGAGATTTTTACTCAGGCTATGTTCAGCAATCTCCTTGATTTGTGCCAAATCTAATGCTGTGGACAGCTTCTGCCCTAAATCCTGCATAATGCTGTTATAACTGTTCGCCGTTTTGAGTGCAGTCACCTGCTCTTTCAAACGTGACGCTAATCGGCTCGAAATTAAAGCCGCGCCCAAAAATGCAATCACGGTGACAATCCCCTGATGTGCAGAAATCTGAAATGTAAATTGCGGGGAAATAAAGAAAAAATTATAAGCTAGAAAGAATAGGATGGCTGAAAAAGCTGCAGCCAGCATCCGTGTTTTTGATGCCACAAAAACCACAGCGGTGATAAAAATCACCGAAAGATCTTCAATCCCTAAATACTTTTCCCCTAAGCTTGCAATCACAATGCTGATGACCGTGGTGGCTAGTACGTACTGTATTTCTCTCAGCGACAAGAATGCCCTTTGAGTGAAAAAGGACAGATGCTTATTCTCTGCAATAATCGGCACAATACTGAGTTCAAAACTGGGCCGGTATTGCAGTAATTGATCAATCAAATTGAGCCTTAAATTCAGCGAAAACTTTTGCGGAGCCGCTTGTGCTAAAACCAAGGTTGAAATGCCGCGGTCCATCACATAATCAAATAAAGTTTTAGCATGTTGCTGGCCGTGAAGGACTTCTGTCATTCCACCCATTTGACGCGTTAAGTTTAAAGCCCGTTCAATTTCACGGCTTTGCGAGTTTTCCTGTTTATTCATGATTTGCGTATCATGAGAAAAAGCAACAACTGTCCATTTTGCCGCACGATGCTCGGCAATACGGCATCCAGTCCGAACTAAAGCTTCAGAATGCCCTTTGCCATCAATCATAATTAAGACATGATTTTTTAAGGGGATTTGAGCAAGCCCTTGAATGGCGAAATTTTCGCGTACATCATTATCAACATAATTGGCAACGGTTTGCATTGCCAGTTCACGCAGTGCCGTTAAGTTGGAGCTGTTGAAAAATCGCTGTAAGGCCTGTTCCGCCTGCTCAGGCACATAAACCTTCCCTTGGTTTAAGCGCTCCAACAGCTCATTCACAGGCAAATCAATTAAGCGGATATCTCTAATCCGTTCGAACACCCGGTCTGGCACGGTTTCAGTGACACGAATCCCAGTGATTTGATATACCACATCATTCAAACTTTCCAAATGCTGAATGTTCATGGTGGTAAAAACATCGATACCAGCATCTAATAATTCATTGATGTCTTGCCAGCGTTTTTCATGACGGCTGCCGGGCATATTAGTGTGGGCAAATTCATCCACCAAAACAATACTGGGCTTTTTATCCAAAACGGCATCTAGATTCATTTCCTCCAGATGCTGCCCTTGATATTCAATAGCCTTGCGCGGAATTATATCTAAACCAGAAATTAAATTTTCAGTTTCTCTACGGCCATGCGTTTCTACATAGCCAATGACGATATTAATACCCTGCAGCGCCAGTTCATGCGCACGAACCAGCATGGCAAAGGTCTTTCCCACGCCCGGAGCTGCGCCTAAAAAAATCGTCAGCCGCCCAGACTGATAACGCTGTGTATGTTGCAGCAAAACATCGGCTTTATTGGTTCGTGGATCAGTCATAGAAGTAATCTTTATTTATTGCTTTAAAAGATGTTTTTAAATTCATTTAAATGCGTCTAAAGTCAGCTTGGCTATTGCTGGGCAATATGGATGCCACCGTTGGGCGGAGGTATAGAACATCCCCTCGCCCAACAATCGTATATAACTTAATTCAGATTATTCAATAGCTTTCAATCACTATATTTTAATCATCAAGCCATTCATATCACTTCCCGCCCCGATCCAAAGCCAAATTCAATTCAAGCACATTGACACGTGCCTGCCCTAAAATCCCAAAAATCGGCTGAACCGTATGCGACTGAATCAGTTTTTCGATATTCTGTTCAGGCATATGCCGTGCATGGGCAATCCGCTTCACTTGAATCATGGCTGATTGCACGCTAATTTCAGGGTCGATGCCGCTGCCTGAAGCGGTGACCAGATCCGCAGGAATTTTAGATTTTTCAATCTGTTCCTTCGCTGCGATTCGATTCAGCCGTTCCTCTATGGCTTTCTGCAGTTCAGGATTGGTTCTCGCCATGTTGCTTCCGGCCATCGCCATAGGATCATAATTTGCGGCAGATGGACGCGGATGGAAATATTGAACTTGGGCAAAAGGCTGTGCCACTAAGCGTGAACCGATCACTTGATTATTTTCGACAATCAAGCTGCCGTTGGCTTGTTTTGGAAAGAGCATTTGTCCTAAGCTGGTTGCAGCAGCACTATATACAAAGCCGCATAAGCCTAGAGCAATGATGGTCATTCCAAACGAAGCGCGCAGTTTCTCACCCCATGATGAGTCTGCCAATTGATGATTTTGCATATTCACTTTGTCATCCTCAAAAAATTTATAGGGCCAAGATTGGACTGATCAGCAGATCAATCGCTTTAATGGCAATAAACGGTAGCAGCACCCCGCCCACACCATAAATCAGCATGTTGCGGCGCAATAATTGGGTAGATGTCGAAGGTTTGAATTTCACACCGCGCAGTGCAATTGGAATCAGCAGAGGAATAATGATCGCATTAAAGATCAGCGCAGACAGGATGGCACTTTCAGAACTGCCTAGTTGCATGACATTTAACACATGCATTTGCGGAATTGCCGCGACGAATAATGCCGGCAAAATTGCAAAATACTTTGATACATCATTCGCCAAGGAAAAGGTGGTTAATGCACCGCGAGTAATCAGTTGCTGTTTGCCTATTTCAACCACAGATAGCAATTTGGTTGGATCAGAATCTAAATCCACCATATTGCCTGCTTCTTTGGCTGCTTGCGTTCCCGAGTTCATGGCTAAGCCAATATCTGCTTGGGCCAACGCCGGTGCATCATTAGTACCGTCACCGACCATCGCTACCAAATGTCCTTTGTTTTGCTCGGTTCGAATGCATGTGAGTTTATCTTCTGGTTTCGCTTCAGCGATATAATCATCCACACCAGCCTCTGCTGCGATGGCCGCTGCTGTGAGCGGATTATCTCCGGTCACCATCACAGTTTTAATGCCCATTTCACGTAAGCGCGCAAATTTTTCTTTAATGCCTTGCTTAATCACGTCTGATAGTTCAATGACACCCAACAAATTCTGGTCTTTAGCCACGACCAGCGGCGTTGCCCCTTTTGAAGCTATTTGTTCTACGCGCGCTTTCAGTTCGGCATGATTTTCAAGGTTTTGCGAAGCGAATTTAAGAATGGCATCCATAGCGCCTTTACGCACTTGATGACCATCCGCCAAGTTAAGGCCTGAAATGCGTGTGGACGCATTAAAAGCGATAAATTCAGCCTGTTCAGGCTCGGCCACTCTTTCACCTTGCTCTTTGGCCAAAGCAACCACCGATTTACCTTCTGGCGTTGGATCGGCCAAAGAAGTCAGTACCGCCGCTTGGCGAAGTTCAGACTCCGTCACTCCTGTTAAGGGATAAAAAGCAGTCGCCTGACGGTCACCGTAAGTAATAGTTCCGGTTTTATCGAGTAGTAAAACATCTATATCGCCTGCAACTTCAACCGCCTTGCCTGATTTGGCAATCACATTGGCTTTGAGCGCTCTGTTCATCCCTGCAATTCCAATAGCTGGCAATAAGCCGCCGATGGTGGTTGGAATCAAGCAGACCAATAGCGCCACCAATAAAATCGGGCTGATTTCAATATGCAGGAAATGTCCAATCAACGGCAGGCTGACCACGACGATGATAAAAGTCACAGTCATCACGGTCAGTAAAATACCTAAGGCAATTTCATTCGGTGTTTTTTGACGGTTTGAGCCTTCGACTAAAGCAATCATTCGGTCGAGAAAGCTATTTCCCGCCTCTGCGGTCACTTGCACGATGATCCGGTCGGTTAAGACTTTGGTTCCGCCAATCACCCCAGATTTATCTGTGCCCGCTTCACGGAGTACCGGCGCAGATTCACCTGTTACTGCAGCTTCATTGATCGTAGCAAAGCCCTGAATTATTTCACCATCTGCGGGAATCAATTCCCCTGCACGCACTTCAATCAAGTCATGCATGTTCAATTCAGCCGCTGAAATCTGCACCCCATCCATATCATCTTTAGAATGGATCCGGCGCGCCGTCAAATTCTGACGCGCTTGACGCAGGGATGACGCCTGTCCGCGGCCTTTGGCTTCAGCAACCGCTTCGGCATAATTGGCAAAGAGAACCGTCACAAATAAAATCAACGTCACCAATAAGCCAAAAACCAAACTAGATTGACCTAGAATTGTACTAACCAGTGTAATCAGCGTCCCAAGCCAAACGATGGCCATCACCGGATTTTTAATCACATGCTGCGGCAGCAGTTTAATAAAGGCATTTTTCCATGCTTCAGCTTGAAATAAGGTTGAAGCTATGGTGTTTTGCTGTGTTTGAACAGTGTGTTTTGAATGATTCATTGTACTCACCCTTAACCTTGAACCAATAACAGATGATCAGCAATTGGCCCCAAGACCAGGGCTGGCATAAATTGCAATAAGGTCAACATCACCACAATGGCAATTAAAGTCAGTGCGAATGTTGGCGTTTCGACTTTTAAACTGCCGCTGCTTTCAGGTGCTTGGCGTTTAGCAGCTAAACGTGTAGCGATGATTAAAGGAATAATTAATGTCGGGAAACGGCCGAGCAATAAAGCAATACCGCATGTGACATTCCACCACACGGTATTGTCTGATAGCCCTTCAAAGCCTGAGCCATTGTTGGCAAATGCAGACACATATTCGTATAGCACTTGAGAAATGCCATGGTATTGCGGATTACTGTTGCCCGTCAATTCAGGAAAAAATACAGTTATTGCGGTTAAACCAAGAATGACGATGGGTTGGATCAAAATCACAACAGCGAGCAGCTTGATTTCACCGACTTCAATTTTGCGGCCAAACAATTCTGGGGTGCGGCCGGTCATTAAGCCTGCAATAAAGACTGCTAAAAACAGATAAATAATGAATTGCTGTAAACCACAGCCAATCCCGCCCCAAATGGCATTGATCAGCATATTGGACAATTGCACCATACCTGTGAGCGGTGCAGATGAATCATGCATCATATCCACTGAGCCGTTATTGACTTGGGTGGTGACCGCTGACCACAAAGCAGATGATGCCTCGCCAAAACGCACTTCTTTACCTTCCATGGCGGAAAGCAATGTCGAAGTCGATGAAAGGCTTTCTGACCAGATAGCGCTAGTCGCAGAAATGATCGACATCAGCAGCATTGAAGCAAAGACCAAGCCTGCGAATTTGGCGCGTTTGGTGAAAAAGCCCAGCATAAAAATCACCGAAACAGGGATCAGTAAAATCGCAAGCATTTCCAGAAAGTTTGACAATGGTGTCGGATTTTCCAAAGGTACACTGCTGTTCGGACCATACCAGCCACCACCATTACTGCCCAATTGCTTAATTGCTACCATGGGCGCAACAGGGCCTAAAGGTATTTTTTGCGTTGTTAATTCGCTGCTTTGGTCGATGACTTGAACTTCTGGGCCGCCTTGAAAAGTCGATGGTACGCCTTGGCTAGTGAGCAATAATGACCAAACCATGCATAAAGGAATCAGAAAGCGGAACGTCGGACGAATCACATCGGCCCAATAGTTGCCGACATTAATTTGTTGCACTTTATGCTTAAAGCTGGTCTGTTGATCGGTTTCAGAAAGTGCATTGGATTGTTTGTAGAACAGTGCTCGAACTGTAGCCACCACCATCGCCAGGCCCATCATCGGCGTGATGATCTGCAAGCCGACAATGCCGACCATTTGCGATAAATATGACAGTTGCGCCTGTCCTGAATAGTGCTGCTGGTTGGTATTGGTCAGAAACGAAATCATGGTATGCAGCGCCAAATCCCATGACATATTCGGTGCATGGTTTGGGTTCAACGGCAGGCTGGCTTGAACCATAAATAGAGTCCAAGTCACCAAACCGATCACTGCACAGCTCATGACAAAATTGAATGAATAGGTTTTGACATTCATCCCCCGTTTGGGATTGATTCCTAAAACCGCGTAAATGGGCTTTTCAATCCAATTGAATAGAGGATCAATTTTCATATCGCGGTTGTGCATAATTGCTGCGAGGTATTTACCCAAGGGATAAGCCAGAACAAAGACGATGGCTAAAAGCAAAGCAAACTCTAACATGGCATTTCACTCCTATGTTTCAGAGCTGAAATCTGCTTAAAGAAGTTGAAATAAGATATATTTTGATTGTTTTGTACAACGCAATTTTTTTGATGCTGTACCTGCTGATGCGCGTGAATGACCGCACTCATGTTTTTCATCCTAAGCATTGGGATATTCCACTATCTAGTATGAAAAATAAAACCGTAAAGTCTCTATCCATAACTTTGGATGCCGCGTAAAGAAAGCGTAAAAATTTGGCTCAGTGAATTTATAAATGCAGAAAAATATCTTAAAAGTGATGGTTATTATTATTCTGTGACTCACTTTATTTATGGATATAATTTCAGTACTTAAAGCCTTATTTTTAGGTTTTATAGAAGGTTTAACGGAGTTTTTACCCATTTCCAGTACTGGTCATTTAATTTTATTTGGCCATTTAATTGATTTTCATTCAGACTCAGGCCGTGTCTTTGAAGTTGTCATTCAACTGGGCGCAATCTTAGCCGTTTGTTGGCTCTACCGTAAAAAAATTATTAATCTACTACATGGTTTTATATCAGGTGATTACCATGCGAGACGTTTTGCGATAAATGTCTTCATTGCATTTATTCCTGCAGTAGTGATCGGAGTTATAGCTGTTGATTTTATTAAACAAGTTTTATTCAGTCCTTCGGTTGTTGCATCTGCACTGATTATTGGTGCACTGTTAATTTTTGCTGTAGAAGCTAAAAATTTTAAAGTCCAAACCATTGAGGCAACCAATATTGGATTCAAACAGGCCATTGTTATTGGTTTGGTTCAATGTCTTGCGATGATTCCGGGGACTTCACGGTCTGGTGCAACCATTATTGGGGGGATGTTGGCGGGTTTATCACGTAAAGCAGCTACTGAATTTTCTTTTTTCCTTGCCATACCAACAATGCTTGGTGCCGCTACTTATGACATATTTCGCAACGTTGATGTTTTAACTTCAGAAAATTTATTGAATATTTCCGTAGGCTTTGTAACCGCATTCATCGCAGCTTTGCTTGTGGTAAAAGCCATGGTTAAATTTGTAGAAAAACATACTTTAAAAGTTTTTGCTTGGTATCGTTTGGTATTAGGTTCAATCATCTTATTTATTTTTTAATACAAGCAAAAAAATAAATAAATTAAAGAGAACTCGCTGTTCTCTTTAAGTTTTTTTAATTTACAACCCGTACATTCTGCTGCAAGCTTTTCTGAATCTCTTGTACAACACCCTCTCCCTGATGGAACTTAGGCCCTGATTTAGATTCCTTTTTGGTTCTAGTTTGCAGGGGTTCAGATTCAATAAGTTCATCTATATCAAACTCCTTAACTACCTCCAAGCCTTCCTCTATATCGACCTCCATCCTTCCATTCGCAAAACCCTTCCTTGCAGTAAAGTCTAAAGCCTCCTGATAAAACCCAGCCTGCTTACTCTGCTCATCAATTTGCTTTGCCTGAATAATGGCTTCATTCAAGCTAATCCCTTCCCTTAAAGTTAAATCCACGTAATACACTGGCTGACGATAACTCTGTGTCGTACTCTTGCCCCGCAATATCAATTGCAAGGGTAGACATGACAACAA
Source organism: Acinetobacter lwoffii (assembly GCF_019048525.1). Lineage (NCBI taxonomy): Bacteria > Pseudomonadati > Pseudomonadota > Gammaproteobacteria > Moraxellales > Moraxellaceae > Acinetobacter > Acinetobacter lwoffii. The sequence continues at coordinate 276,296 of NZ_CP077369.1, forward strand.
GCCATTTGAGGCCGCATGGTAATAGTTCAACCGTGCAGCCAAAGTCCGAATACTATTAAAGCCCGTAGTTCTAAAGATGAAGGTGCCAAACTCATCCGATTCATCTAAATTGACATGCAGGCGTCCATAAGGCTTACAGTGCCCGCCTTGTCCAAGTGGGCATAAGTCGGGGGATGGGCAAGGATGTTGCTCTACACCTTGTGATGTCATACGTTGACAGGTCTGACCATTCCCCACACAAATCGGGCGACCTGTCTGTCGGTCAAACAAGCTGTACTCGGCACGTAAGTTCAATTCAGGATCATTGAAGATCATACGCACAGGAATGCTACGCAGCTTTTGATTCGGTGCTTGACTACGCAATTGCTCATCCAAGGGGTGTTTGACCCAACCATCCTTGCCTTGTATTTGACTGGTAATGGTGAACTGATCGTCTTTCTCAGGCAGACGCTTGCCATTCTTTTCGACTACACGACCAATACTGATCCGGCCCAAGATGGGTGGTGTGATTGCTAGACCTTTAATCATGTTGAAATTCCTCTCGTATAGATGTTGATGTTTAGATGTGTTGCACTGTTTGCTAAAAATGAAATCGGTATAAAAATCCCATGCAGGACTGCACGGGATTTCAGGTTTTTTCTTGCTGAGTGATTAACTCTAAGCTTTGAGCTAATCGTGATAAATGTTGAAACGACGACTGCCTGCTTTCTGCAATGGGTATTGTTGGATGAGTTCAGGTTGGTGCTGAAGTAAGGACTTGGTATCTAGGCTAATACTGTCCTTGCTCTTTTTCCATGTCACTGAACCTTGCTGAAATACGGCACGTTCATGTTCCTGCATCAGTGCCTGAACACGGTGTTTGAGTAGATCAAACTGGCTTTGGTGTTGTTCAATCTGCTGTTTTTCCTTTATCAGTTGATCAAACAGTTCATTGGCAAGTTCGACCTCCGTTAGATCAACACAACTGAGCGGGGTATGTTCAGGATAGAGCTGCTGTAAAGCTTTGGCTGCCGATTCACTGGCATCCACTGCTGGTGGAACGTCATTTTCAACACATTCCCAAAATAATCGTTCTGCTTGAACAATATGTTCAATCACGGATTCAGACCGTGTCACTTTGAAGATCTTGGTTTCATGCCCACAGATCAAGACACAAACATGCGCTGCCTGTTTACCAGTCACCGCCAGTTGATGTTGTACCTGACAAAGCACATATAAAGGCACACCATCACGCCACAATTTTGCTCCATGCTCACCTGCTGTTTTGCATTCAAGAATCTGAACTTCGTCGCTTCCAACAACAGAGTAATCCAAGTTTGCTAACATGAAATGCTTATCAGGATCAGGGTGCTGTAATACAGCATTGACTCGACGAACTTTGTTATTGGTGTGCATGCTGTAATACTCAGCCACCAAAGGTTCCAGCTGTTTGCCCCAATACAGAGGTGCTATACCTGAACTTTCATCTTCAATGGATTGAGTCTGACGACCTGTTTTGATCAGCCAAAGCTCTAACATGGACATGTAGGGATTTAAGCCACATGCTGTTGCTGCATCACTGCTGCCAATGCCTTGTTTACGAACTTCAAGCCAATCTTGATACGCCATATCTTTGGTGTTGACTAAGCGTTTTGCAGAACTAGCTCGTTTAGGTGTAGTTAATGGATTTAATGCAGTTTGAACACCTGCCTGTACAGTCTGATTTGAAATCGGTGCGATTTGATTCATGGTACTATCCTTATAAATTTCAGTTTTTGTAAAAAAGAAGCGCATAAAAAAGCCATACCCGACACGAGGTCGGGTATGGCGATATGCATGCTGATTCAGATTATTGATTGTGAGTAGTAAATAGAGAGAGTTACGTGTGTGCTGTACTCAGCGATTGTTGAGACTTGCGGGGTTAAGGTTGGATGGATTACATGAGCTTAGGCTATCAAAGATAAAGCCTGTTCCAATCCTCTTTGTTTAAGACCAGCACCTGCACCGAACCAAGCTGAATCAAGACGATGATCGGTACTCATGGCACGTCGTTCATGATCCACAAATTCCGTGATCGAACACAGTAAACCATAAGCAGTGTCTTTGGCGGATGACAGGTCAGCACCACGTCCTTGCCCATTGAACATGTCCAAAGCTTTATTCATGGCACGACCATTGGGTTCAGGCTTTTTCTCCTGAACTTGCTGTGCGACATTACGATAGAACTGAATGATGTTTTCTTCAGGATCGGAAATTGACATGGTGCTGTTGTTGAACACGGCATCAAAGTAAGCCTTAGCTTCTTGCTGACTCACCTTACGCTGTGTGAGCTGTTTCATCTCATACATGTGTTCATCCCATGCACGCACTGAAATACCCAATTGCTGTTTCACTTTCTCTGCATCAAACTTGGTGCTATGTGGAACCTTCACTACACCTGCACTACTGCTCTGCCCACGTAAGGCAATCGCCAAAGTGTTGTTACAGACCACTCGGATACCGGTGAACTGTGCTGTCGTTGCCAAAGTGCCGTCACACGCAGTAGCCAGCAGAATATAACCATTACTGACATCTTTGGACTTTAACGCGGTGCTTTGTCCGGTACGTGCCAAAGCCCAGAACTTCTTCCCACCTTTCAAAACCCCTGCGGTTTCTAACTCAAAACCTGATTGCTCAGTCAGATCCCGGTAGAACTCCAGAATCTCTTTGGGTTGAACTTCCTGATAACGCTGACTGACCACAGATAAAGGCGCATGGGTATCTGAGCGATACAATACACGCTGCTCTTCAAAAGGCATGATAATGCTCTGACCACGTTCATTCTGTGCCATATAGCTGACGTTCGAGGATTCGATCCGCCAGTCCATCCCCGCTTGCTGTGCCCAGACTTCCAGTGGTTGATTCGGACTCAGCTGATTACCCAGACCATGCCAAGGAGTTTCGCCAACATAGGCGATTTGTTCGATTTGATGTGCCATCGTTCTTATCTCCTATGACGATTCAACGAAAATTCTGCTGACATTGATTGCAATGGTAATAGGTCAGGGTGATCGGCTTTTTCGGCTCATCAAACATGCTGCTAAATAGACCACCAATGACCGCACCTGCAAGCCCGCCAAGCAGTGGTGATACAGGTAAAGGTAAACCCTTTGAAATGGTTGCACCGATGGTTGCGAACGATGCGGACGCTGCTAGACCTGTAGAATCAGAACCATTCACCTGCTGATTAACCACTTGAATAACCTGATCGGAAAAACAATAAGGACAATTTAAACTCATAATATACATCTCCAGAAATGACAAAGGCTCACCGATTGGTAAGCCTTGCAAAGTATTTAAAACCTCGTTTTCATCTAGATAATGTATATCTGAGATTATTTTCATTTAGCGTCTATCATACTGCACTCTTAACTGACCTTTACCAAATACTCTTCGTCCTTCTGGCTTAACACGTAAGTATTGAAGAGTACGTTTGTGATGATCAGCAATGTATTGCATTGCCTCAATGAAATTTGTCACTTGGGTTGAATCGCGACGATAAATCAAACCGATCCCTAGCTCATCTCTACCTCGAAGCTCCTTTACGCGTTCGCGGTTCCAACAATTATAGCCTTGACCATAATCTCGAGTAATCTCACTCCAAAGCGCGATAATTTTATTCCCCCAATATGCTGCGCTTCCATCACGAAAGGCAGTATCATAAATGATTGCTAAATGGCAATGAAAACCTTTACTTTTACCGCCTTGCTCCACTCCCCATATATACCCGACCACATGTTTAAATATGCCATCTTTATTTTGGATACGGTTAAGCAGTATATCCAAATCATTATAAATATCTTCAACTCTGATGCGACTAGAATGTTCTTGTAAATAACCCAAGTCCACCCGAGCAACTAATATTCGGCTATATTTACCAATTATTGACTCACAATATTCCTGCACTTCAATTTTATTTTCATCTTTCTGTTTTTCGATCATCTTATAATCTTTTTCAAAATCCTCAGATAAATCTAAAAACCACGCTCTCATCTCTCTATACCCAATTATCTTTAGCTCATCCATAAGATCAAAATAATCAGAGTCTATTCTCTGCAAGTCATATCTCAGAATTACAAAGAATTTAAGATAACCTGTGTATTCATCATCGGGATCATAAATATCATTAAAGCCTAATAACAGATTAGTAAGCTGCGAATAGAATCCATACCATTTTGTTCGTTCTCTTTTTAAACGTTTTAAAAATTTCTCAATCTCAAGTGTAAGTTTTTCCTGATTAATTGAAACTCTCATGTTTAAACCTATGTGTGTGATAGTTACATAAGAGATAGGGAATTCAGTATATATATACGTTTACTTCACAATAAAGTGTTACCTAATAAACGATTAGATTAATAACCAAAGAGTTAGGGAGTCCAAATTCCTCCTGTAGTACAGTACCCATTCTCCACATGAAAAACTTTTCCTCCCTGCTCTACGCTTAAATTCATGCAGGCTCTAGTCTCAAAAAAGCTAGAATTAAGGAATAAAATGAATTTTAGACTATATCGTTTTAGTACCTAATTTTAGTTATAAAAAAATTAAATTAAAAACTTATATTGCCTAAACATTGTTTATTTATACCCCCCTTATCCCTTAGTAGAAAGCTTTTAAAAATATAGTGCAAAACAAGGGGAAATAGAGTGAAAAACTTAGTAGAAAGTATTGTTTTTATTACCTAAAGTATGACGTAAGCTTTTTAAAAACAGGATACAAAATGCGCAATTCTGAACTAGACAATCTTAAATCATTCCTGACACAACTTCGAGATGAAGATCTTATCTGGGCACTATATGTCTATCATCGCCCAAATATTGATAACTATCGCAGAATACGGGAGAGCAACGATGCTATAGAAAAAGACATCGCAAAACTGAACAGCCTAGATAAACTCAGGAACATAAGTAAATTTATAATTGATGAAATGAATAATAGTAGTGATGATAATATCTATTATTTTTTACGTGATTTAAAGGATTTTCAATCTAGAATCAAAATACATTCTTTTGACTTTAATAAAATTAAAGATAATCAAAGATTCTTACAATTTGCATGCAAAGTCTTGCATGAAAAAGAAGGAGATCGCTTAATTTTAGATATAAAAAACCTATACTTCCAGCTTCTTTATCTGGCTTATACAATCCCTATTTATTATGAAGATTCTAGATCAATTGAAAATATATATTATCGATTTGACAAAATATACACAAAATTCAACAATCACTTTAAATCACCATGCTCTGATTTTCTTGTATGGGCTAAAAAGTATATTAATGAAAACTCAGAATTTAGAAGATACAGAAGAGATGCATCCCATGTATCTGAGTATGAGACTTTAATTAACTCAATATTTGATATTATCTATTATGAAGATGAAAATATTCACTATGCTTTAAGAAAAAAATTATCTAACGCGTGGTATCAAAAAAAGCACCGTGAGGAGAAAAAGGTGAAAAAACCTCACTATTACGCATTAACTAAAAGAGCTAGAGAAGCGTTGCTTACATTAGCTTTCAAGAATGGTGTGTCAGAAGAGCAAATGATCGAAAGACTCATCAATGAAACCTATGCCAAAGAATGCTGTTCAGTCGATGGAGAAAACCTATATTTGTAAAAATAATCTCTCCACCAGTCACACCCAATCTAGTCCATTGTATAACTAAGATTGGGTTTGTGCGTGCAGACCGGCTTTGTTGCACAAAGATTTCATAACTATATGATTTAAAAAGTTTTGATTATTTTTTGATCCAAAATTAAATTTATTTAAATCAGATGCTTACATATTTATGCAACAGAGCCGATCAATAGTATAGATACGCTGATAATCTACTTTTCCAAAGCTTCCAACTTGGCGTTAGACTTAATAACTGCAATGACTTTTTCATGGTCACTTAAATTATTCAAATCTACCAGCTGCGACATTTTTGCATTTGATGCCAATAGCCTATTTTTAAAGATTTCTAATTCGATAAATAGCATTGTTATCGGTAGTGTAAAAATGACCCCCTAACGGCATTTAAAAACTGACCCCCTTGGTTAATATTGCGCTCGGTTATATGCCGAGCGAATTCTGTTCTGTGACACATGAGCAAGCTGCCGTTCAATGGGATCGGGATTAAACAAATTTAATTCGTTCACAACTGGACTGAATAGCGCTCTCAAACAGTGTTTGTTCATTCAACCTGTATAAATAAGCATGCTCTAATATTTTAAAGTTTAGCCTTAGCTGCTTGTAACTGCTTCTTGAAGAATGCATTAGAATTCGGATTATAGTAAAAATCATGAATAAAAACTCTTTCGTTCATTCCATACATTTTTTCTTCCACCAAGCACTCTATAGTTATACGTATAAGCCTGTAAATTTCATAGACACGATCATAGCAGTCAAATATAGTTTTTTCAGACACAGAGAAACCAAATTCAGCTAATTTTTTTCTTGCGAGCTTGGCACATGAGATATCCGAGTCCACAACATATTGAGGGGACTCTTTGAACAATGGTTTATCGAGATTATTACCTTTCTTAAGTATCAAATGCCATGCACCGATTAAGGCAATCCAATTAGCCGAACTATCTGAGAAAATAGGATTATGTCCTAATCGCTCTTCAATATTTATTAGAAACTTCTTCAGATCATTCTTAGTCTTTAGCTTATAAAATCCATCATATTCAATCCCCTTTAATGACTTGGCCTTCCCCCTAGCCTTAATGGCAGCTGCTACTTTTTCATAATCTTCCAAATCATTTAAGTTAACAATTTGATCTTCGGAATAATACTCTGCAATTAAGTTATTTTTAAAAACGTCAAACTCTAGAAATAACATCGCCCTATAGAAAAGTTTATTTAAAAAACTCTCATTGATGACTTTATTCTTTTTTTGATATTTAGCTAATGTTAAAAAATTAAAATCTAGAAATTTACTAAGTACCCCTATAGTTATATTATCGTACTCAAAATATAGAACTTGACTTACAATTTTAAATGCAGCAGCACTAGTAATTGACTGGATTGGAATTTGGATTAATACTTCATTTAAATCTTGCTTATAATGTTCTATTTGAAAACCCAATAACTCTATTTGTTGAATTAGGTAGGCACGATATTTTTCTTGCATTTTAAAATAGATATCATCTTTAATTAATTCACCCTTTCCAAAAGTTAACTCAAAATCTACTCCTATTAATAACAAATGTTTGTAATGTTCCCCTATCAACGCGCCTTCAGACCTTCGATAAGCCAATAAATCAATAGCTGCTAATAACTGACTATATATACTTGACTTCTCTTCTGAGAAGCTCTGCATGGCTGCCACATCATGAAAATATAAATAATCTAATAGTCTGACTGTGCTGTTTTGAAAATCGTTAAGTTTTGGCATAAGTGTGTATTCTTAAAAAAGTTCCCCTTATTTCAGAATTATTACCCATTTCATCTCATTTACAATTATTTCAGTGAATTTTGTTAGCTATACCTTAGTTGTATGACTAAAGATTCAAGAATTAACTTTTAAAAGAGTAACCAAATGAACAAAGTACAAATGAATTTATCAGATTATTTATTCATGCAATTTAAAACCATGACTCCCACTCTTGAACAAGTGGCAGCCATGTATTACCCCCATCTAAGTAAAGCAAAAATATTAGAAAAAGCGAGAAAAAAGGAATTTCCATTTATTTGCTACAAGATAGATGAAAGTCAAAAATCACCATACTTAGTTGATATTTTTGACTTAGCTTTTGTTTTAGACAAACGTTACAACGAACAAGCTAAAGAGTATGAAATTTTTACGAAGTCAGCTCTAACGAATTCTCAAAATTAAGGGTCTGTTTTCTTCGTTTAACTGATACATACCTTTCCAAACTCCCCCATGAATCGTGCAAACTAATTTGCTGTATCTGGGGGATAGTGAAACCTTGCTCAGCTAAACGGGTACACCCTTCATGTCTCAAATCATGGAATTTTAAATCATCTATTCCAAGCAACTTACAAGCTTTTCTAAATTCACCACCTATTGTTTTTGGACTAAGAGGTATCAGATATTCATCGCCATAGCCTCTTTTCAACATTCTAGCTCTAACTTCCTGCTCCGATAAAAGCTCAATAATTTTTTTACACTGAGGTAATACATTAAACTCCTTATGATTCCCTTTAGAGCCTGTTGGGTTTTTCAAATCACGTATTTTCCATGAGTTGTTATGAATGTCAAAATCACTTAATTCCATTCGAGTTATTTCCGCCTCACGTCTACATGAGTAAATTGCAAACCAAATAATCAAATGCATTGGATAACTGTAAGCAGGATTATTCCATTTATTGACAAAATACTTCGTCAATGCCGCCAACTCTTCATTCGTTGGAAGCCTATCTCTTTTTTGACTTGATGAAATTTGGCGTGTCTTTCTTAATTGTGCTGTTGCCTTATCGAAAGAATTTAGATCAATATCTATATCCCACATTACCGCTGCATGAGATAGCACCCCTCTAATATGTAAAAGCTCATGCTGGAGTGTACTAGATGCAACAGGAGCGAGTCTTAGATCTTCAATGCCTTTTTTGCGTAGAGCTACGTGTTCCGCAATATGAGTCGATTTAATTTTTGTGATAACATGCCGCGCGATTGGAAACTTCTGAATAAGTTTGAGTGAATATGTTTTAGTTCGTCCATACTCAGCTCCCACTTCCGCCAAATATTTCGAAATAGCGTTAGAAAGAGTTAGATCTATTACATCTTCTTGACCAAACAAAATTTCAGGATTTTCTTCTATTTCAGCTTCCCTTTTTGCTAACCAAATTGCTGCAACTTTCTTCGATCCAAATGTTTTACTTTCTTTATATATTGGTAAATCTTTTCGATTGATTCGAATTTCAGCACGATAGCGTATTGATCCATTGACTAACTTACGCTGCGTGATTGTACCCATTTTTACGCCTTATGATATTTTTACTTATTATGGCGTATTTATGACGTAAATCAAATTTTAAAAAGAGCAAAAAAAGATGAAATAGATGCAAATAAATTCAACACAACACTGATTCAATAGGTTGATTTTCAATGAGTATTTTATCAAAACCAAGCAACACACAGAATCCTCGAATCAGTGTTGCGCCGATGATGGATTGGACCACCAAAGACTATCGCTTCTTTGCGCGTCTGTTTAACCCGAATGTGATTATGTACACCGAAATGGTCACCACAGGTGCAATCATTTACGGTGATGCCAAACGTCATTTGGACTTTAATACGGAAGAACAGCCAATCGTGTTGCAACTCGGCGGCTCGAATCCAAAAGATCTCGCCACTTGTACCAAGATGGCGCAGGACTGGGGCTATAACGAAGTCAATTTAAATGTAGGTTGCCCAAGTGACCGGGTACAGAATAATAAAATTGGTGCCTGTCTGATGGCAGAGCCTGATTTAGTCGCAGAATGTATTGCTGAAATGCGTCATGCGGTGGATATTCCAGTGACTGTAAAACACCGGATCGGGATTGATGATATGCACTCCTATGAAGAGATGCTACATTTTGTCGATACTGTGGCCAAAACCGGCTGCAATAACTTTATCGTGCATGCGCGGATTGCCTTATTAAAAGGTCTATCACCTAAAGAAAACCGCGACGTGCCACCCCTACGTTATGAAGATGTCTACCGTTTAAAACAGGATCGTCCTGATCTGCTCATCGAGATCAACGGCGGGATTAAAACCTATGCCGAAACCCTAGAACATCTCAAACATGTGGATGGGGTGATGATTGGCCGCGAAGCCTATCATAATCCTTACTTACTGGCTGAACTGGGCCAACTGTGGAATCTGGATGCACCAGACCGTTTTGACATTATGCAACAGATGCTGCCTTATATTGCCCAGCGCATGGCCGAAGATGCACCGTTGTCGATTATTACCCGTCATATTTTGGGACTGTTCCAGAACCTGCCGGGTGCACGCAAATGGCGTCAGGCTTTAAGCGGTGGCAATGCCAAAACCTTGAAAGATGTAGAAACTGCTCTCTTTAATATTCAGGAAGCGATGCAGCGTACTGAAGATTATGTACGTGAACATCAACAGGTTGAATCCTAAACACAAAAAGCACCGATCATCGGTGCTTTTTTATAGCGATTGCGCATGAGTTATTGCGTATACGCCGTGATATTACCGACCGGAATCGGCTCTTCCTGATAAGAAACATCTTGCAATACGGGTTCAGCCAGTGGTGTGATCAGAGAGCCGGAGACATTCTGGTTTGGTTCATCTACAGGTTCCAGATCATCCAAGGCTGAGGCCAGTTGCTGTAATTCTCGATCCAGTTGCTGACGATATTTTTCAATTTCAATTTCATCAATAAAAGCAAAGGCATCATCTTCAATCGACCAACTATACCCCCCATCCACCTTAAAGACTTTTACATGAATGGGATATTCCTCACCCTGATAATTCAGATGAGAAATGGCCTGAAACTCATTCCCCTGACGCTGGACAATTTTGACTTTTTTCACGGTAAAACGATAGTGTTGATAATCTCGATTGGAATTAAATTCACGTTGCATCTGCGTTTGAATATTTCTGGCCAGTTCATCCATCGAGACAAAATAATTGCATCCAGCCAGACAGGCGACCATCCATAACATCATGATTTTTTTCATAGCGCCCCCTCTTTTTTTCTTTCCACTTCCTGCTTATAGCTGATATACGCAGTATTTTTATCTTTGCTTATTCTGTGACCCATTTTATGCTTTTTTGCAAAAACAATAAACAAACAGCGCTTCGATTAAGACTAAATATTTATGGTTTCTATGGTTTTTTTGAATTAATGATAAAAAATCAGCCATAAAAAAACCCTGATGGATTCAGGGTTTTTTCGATACAGATCGTTTTAAAAATCATCATCACTGGATGGATCACGATGCAGGGCATCATGAATAGCTTCGATCAACTGCTGGGCAATTTCCTGCTTGGAGGCTTTTTCCAGATCGCGTTTATCCAGCTGATAATGCTCGGCAAAGAATACTATCATGGCATTTTCATCCGAAGCAAATCCGATATCTGCACGTGATACATCATTGCAGGCAATCATATCCAGCTTTTTCGCGACCAGCTTTCCGGCAGCATATTCTTCAATATTGCGGGTTTCTGCCGCAAAGCCGACCATAAATGGACGTTTTTCCTGCTGGGCAATTGTGGCAACAATATCCGGATTTTTCACCAAGGCTACATTCAGTTCATCACCAGCTTTCTTGATTTTATGCTCGGCTACTTCTGCCACACGATAATCGGCTACTGCAGCTGTCGCAATAAAGATATCGCAACCATTTTCCAGCATTTGCATGCTTTCATTCAGCATTTGCACGGCAGAAGAAACATTCTTACGTTTCACGCCATTTGGAGTGTCCAGACTGACCGGCCCTGCAATCAGGGTCACATTGGCTCCGGCTGCATAACAGGCTGCAGCCAGTGCAAAGCCCATTTTCCCGGTACTGTGATTGGAAATATAACGCACCGGATCAATCGCTTCGCGGGTCGGGCCTGCGGTAATCGTGACTTGTTTACCCGCAAGCAGGCCAAATTTTTCCGCAATCGCACGTTGAGCTTTGTGAAAATATTCAGTCACCTGTCGGGCTAAATCTTCCGGCTCAGGCATCCGGCCCAAACCTACATCACCACAAGCCTGTGATCCCGCGTCCGGCATGATCACATGCACACCATCTTCGATCAGTGTCGCAAGATTGCGCTGCGTTGCTTTCGCCGCCCACATTTGCTGGTTCATGGCAGGCGCCACCCAGACGGGTGCTTTCGTCGCCAGATATAAAGTACTTAAGAGATCATCAGCCAGACCTGCGGCAAATTTTGCCAAGGTATCACAGCTGGCCGGCGCTACCAGCAACAGATCTGCCCAACGTGCCAGCTCGATATGGCCCATGCCGGCTTCTGCTTCAGTATCCAGCAATTCGGTATGTACGGGATTGCCCGATAAGGCTTGAAAGGTTAAAGGTGTAATAAAAGCCTGTGCACCGTGAGTCATGACGACCCGCACATCAAATCCGGCATCTTTTAGACGGCGGACCAGAATTGCACTTTTATAGGCAGCAATACCGCCAGTGACGGCCAAAATGATATTTTTATGAGGAATTACACTTAGATCAAAGCTCACGAACAGATTACCTCGCTGTTGCAGTGGGGCTCACAATAGCATTAAATAATCGCATTCCCAAGAGATCAGCTTGCGGGAAAACTGATAATTCATAATAAATAAGTCTAATAACTATGCAATTTTCTATTAAAAATTGGCCGGAACAAGAACGGCCGCGAGAACGCTTAATTCAATATGGCGCAGAAAGTCTGTCCGATGCCGAGCTACTGGCTATTTTTCTACGCTCCGGTTCCCAGCAACATTCGGCAGTTGATCTGGCGCGTTTGCTGATTCAGCATTTTGGTCATTTGACTGCGTTGCTCGATGCACCTTTACAGGAAGTCAGCCAGTTTCATGGCATGGGCATCAGTAAATATACTCAACTGATGGCCGTCAAGGAACTCGGACGGCGTTACATAGCCGAGCACCTGAAACAGGATGCACTGGAACTTACCAATTCCAAGCGGCTGAGAGATTACTTACGTTTTGAACTGCTCGGTGAAACTCAGGAAGTGTTTGCCGTGCTGTGTCTGGATGCCAGTTTAAGAAAAATTGCCTTTAAAAAACTGTTTTATGGCTCCATCAATGCATGTGATATTTCCATTAATCAATTGCTACGTTATGCGATTACCCAACAGGCAACCTCAATTGTCATTGCACATAATCATCCGCTGGGCCGGCCCTCTCCCTCCAAGGCTGACCTAGTGTTAACCCGTCAGATTCAACAGGCCTGCCAGCTAGTGGATATCCATCTGATTGACCATTGCATCATCGCCTTGGAAGGCAGCTTTTCCTTTGCTGAGCAGCAACTCATCAAACCGGAAATGCAGTATTGAATAGCACTTGACAAAGCAGGCACAACTCCACAAGATCATGAAAAAAATTGTGATGATTCCAATAAATGATCGTACGTGACCAGCCGACTGTTTTTAAACTGCTGTTTTCCTGGCGGGGGACGATTTTACCTAAAGTTTTGCCACCTTTAGGCGTAGTGATGCTGATGTCAGCCATCATCGGTGGCTTGTCACATATTGGCTATTTTCATTTTCCAGAATTACCCCTGGTCGGATTTACCCTGATTGGAGTGGTACTGTCTATTTTTCTTGGTTTTAAAAATACCGCCTGTTATGACCGCTGGTGGGAAGCGCGCAAACTTTGGGGAATTCTAATTGCCAATTCACGTCATTTTGACCGTGATTGCCGGATGCTGTCTCAAGGTCGCCGTGAGCGTGTGATTCAGCATGTGATTGTCTTTGCCAATGTACTCCGCGATCGCCTACGCCATCAAACAGCCAATCCGACTGAACTGGTTGAAACCAGCGGCATGAGCCAGCAGGCGGTGACCCAACTCTATCAGCAGGCCAATGCGCCGCAATATACCTTAAGCCTGATTCAATGGGAGTTAATGCAGGCGCTTAAAGAAGGTGAAATCTCCGATATCATCTATATGCAGATGAATAATCATGTGGCGGAACTAAGTATTGTCCAGACTGGTTGTGACCGGATTGCGACGACGCCTTTGCCTTTTGCCTATTCGGTCTTGCTCAATCGTACCGTCTATTTTTTCTGTTTTATTTTACCTTTTAGTTTAGGTTCAACGCTTGGTCTGTTTACGCCTTTACTGGTTGGAATTTTGGCCTATACTTTTTTGGGGCTGGATGCGCTAAGTTCAGAAATTGAGGAGCCTTTTGGTACCCAGAGTAATGACTTGCCACTAGACTCGATGGTACGTACGATTGAAATTGAACTGTTAGGGACTTTAGGTAAACCAACGCCACCACCGATTCAGGCTCAAGATCATAATTTGCTATAATTTATAATTCTCTCCTCGCCCTTTGCTATTAGTAGCGAAGGGAAAATCTTCTCTCAAATGAAAAAGATCGAGGTAAAGGAATGACTAAACAAAACTCTTCCAAATTCCGACCTGACCCGGTTTAAGGCTCGGGACATTGCCCAGTTTAATCCAGGGCATGTGATCGCCATGAAAATCACTGCCAATCGAAACTTTAAGATCATATTCAGCAATCATTCGATCCACCATCTGCCGGGTGGAACTTGGTTCAATCGCCGGTGGCAGCTCGACGGCATCTCCACCGAACTTGGCAAAGATCTCGATCAGATAACGGATATTGGTCGCAGATAAATCATATTTGGTCGGATGTGCCAGCACGGCGAAGCCACCACTTTCATGAATCACCTGAATCGTGTCTTCAAGATTCAAGCCGTCAAATTTGACATAGGCCTTTTTGCCTTCCTTGATATATTTATCAAAGGCCTGTTGCGGACGGGTCACAATCCCCTTTTCTACTAGCGTTTTGGCAATATGGGTCCGTGTCACCCGATCAGGGATATGGTCTACTTTGGCGAGCACATCAATATAAATATCCTCCCCAATTAAAGGAACCAGCAGATCACAAATCTGTTTAGAACGTTCAGCCCGGATTTTCTTTTGCTGATTGAGGGCTTTTTGTAAAGGCTCAGGATTTTGCATATTTAGCGCGACGATATGCACGCCATAGTTTTTCTTGGTGGCAGGACGTGACCATTGGCTGGATATTTCCACCCCGGAAATGATCTTAATCTCATGATTTTTGGCAGCTTCTTCCGCTAATACCAAACCGTCCATGGTGTCATGATCCGTCAGGGCCAAAGTATGGACAAGTTTTTCCACAGCCGCTTCGACTAATTGCTGAGGACTGAAAGTTCCATCAGAAATATTACTATGTGTATGTAAATCTACGCCGTGCATCTCTATACTATGACATTTATTTGATCAGATTTAGATACTCTAACATGAAAGCACTTTTAGACTTTGTGCCACTCATTATTTTCTTTTATTTATATAAAACTGTAGATCCAAAAGACACTGACCATCAATTGCTGCAATTGATCGGTTCTGCGGGGGGTGTCGACAATAATAATATTCTTGTTGCAACCACAGGTCTGATTATTTCCATGCTGGTCGTCTATGGTGCGTTATTTGTCATGCAAAAATTCCGTCTGGACAAGCAGCAATGGATTGTCTTGTTTATGACGGTGATTTTTGGTGGTATCACCCTGATCCTCAGCGATGATTTTTATATCCGTCTAAAAGCCGTGTTACTGAATCTGGTCTTTGCCGGGGTCTTTTTGTTATCGCCCTGGTTTAGCAAGGATAAAAAACCACTGATTCAGCGCCTGTTTGGTCCGGTATTCAATCTAAGCGAAAAAGGCTGGTTCAAGCTGAACTATGCTTGGGTTGCCATGTTCGTACTGATGTCATTTCTGCATACCTTTTTCGCCTATTTGTGGATGGATGGAAAATATTGGGGTGAATTTACCGCATTCGGTGACATGATCGTGATGTTTTCCTTTATCATTATTCAGTTTATTGTATTGCGCAAATACTTTAAGACCGCTGAATAAGTCCAACTACAAACGATTGAGAGTCATCATGCCATTATTCGTCGTTAGCTGTACCGATCGGGAAGGTACAGTTGAAAAACGCCTCGCGATTCGTCCACAACATCTTGCACGTCTGGAACAGTTAAATGCTGAAGGCCGCCTGATTGTTGCAGGTGCCATGCCTAAGGATCCAGCCAATCCACAGGCCGGTTTTTATGGCAGTACCATTATTGTCGACTTTGACAGTCGTGAAGCGCTGGATACATGGCTACAGGATGAACCTTTCTTAAAAGAAGGTGTGTACGAACACATCGATGTTAAACCATTCAATAAAGCATTCCCTCAAGGATAAGGTTCATGCGTGTTGTTACTGCCAGTATCATTGGCCTATGTTTTATGATTTCTCCAGTATGGGCAGTCGAAGTTGCGCCTGCTCCTGTGACTCAGGAAAATCAGACAGCACAACCTCAAGGGACAGCGGTGACTGCCCAAACCCAGTCTACGCCGAAACCTGCCATTATTCCTGCCGTAGCATCTTCTGCCCAGCCGGTGCCACCTGCCGAGAATAAGCCATTAACTGCAGAAGAAATCGCCAAGCTCAAAGCCCAGCAAGATACCAAGGTGAAAGCTTTGGTCAAAGATCAGGCCACCCGTTTGCAGCAACTGGAAAAAGCCAATCTGGAAGCACTATCGCAAAATCAAGAATTACAGCTCAAGAATGATAATCTTGGGGTGCAGGTACAGGTGCTGCAAAGTGAACGCAGTGCGCAGATGTTCCTCTACGGTGCAGCAACATTGGCTGTCGGTGTATTGCTTGGCTTCCTGATCGCGAGCTATGTTTATACCAAACGCCGTCGTCAATGGTAAGCTATAGTCCTTCCCGATATTTTTAAGGTTGTACCCGTTTTGTCGCACGCAATTCAAACTGCCGATCTGGATTGGCAATTGGTGGATGGCATTGATGTGCCTGTGTCCAAGCAATTTGGTGATGTGTATTTTTCCAAAGACAATGGCTTGCTGGAAACCCGGCATGTCTTTTTAAATGGCAATGATCTCAGTACGCGTCTGGCAGATTTAAAACCTTTTGAATATTTCTGTGTGGGTGAAACGGGTTTTGGTACTGGTTTAAATATTCTGGCCCTGTGGCAGCTCTGGCAACAGGTACGTCCGGATAATCACAGTCATCTGCATGCCATTTCAGTTGAAAAATTTCCTCTTTCCAAAGCTGATCTGATTCGAGCCTTAAATGCCTGGCCAGAACTCAAGCCTTTAGCCGATCAACTCATCTCTCAATATCCGATGCCAATTTCCGGCTGTCATCGTCTCAGTTTTCCTGAAAAACGATTCAGTCTGGATCTATGGCTGGGTGATGCACATGATGTTTTCCCGATGATTGAAAAAACTGCACCGGTAAACGCCTGGTTTCTGGATGGCTTTGCGCCTTCCTGTAATCCGGACATGTGGGAAGAAAATGTTTTAAATAATATTGTACGTTTATCCGAGATTGGGACAACTTTCGCCTCTTTCAGTGTCGCTGGCGTGTTAAAACGCGGCTTAAAAAATCATGGGATTTCAATTTCCCGTCCACGTGGTTTTAAGCATAAGCGTGAAATGCTGAAAGCGATCTGGAATCCGGCTGAAGAGACTGAGAGTTCATTAATACAAGAAATTACTCAAAAAAAAACTGAGCGAGTGACAGAGACCAATACCAGACCTCGCCAGATTGCCGTAATTGGTGCTGGAATCGCGGGTTTAAGTGCGGCCTGGGCATTCGCTCAACGTGGTCATCAGGTTACGATTTACGACCAGTCAGCGCCACTCTCCGGAGGTTCTGGCAATCCACTGGCCTTACTCAATCCTAAACTTTGTCCGGTTGAGCAAAGTGCAGAGCATTTAATGACCTTGGCCTGGCAACAGGCTCTGACGCACTATGCAAAATTCAAGGCTTTCCGCCCAATTCAGGTCAATCAACTCGCCTTAAAAAATCCTGAACAGCTTTTAGGATTGGCAGACGAATATCCTAAAAAAATTCTTGCTGCACAAGATACAGAAGATCAAGAGATTCAAACTGCATTTCGAAGTTTAAAACTGTTAGCAGCTGGTGCGGTTTCACCTCATCAATTGCGTGATGAAATTTTGCAGCATCCGAATATTCAGTATCAACAGGCCAAAATTAGCCATATTGAAGCTGTTACAAAACCTCAGCTATTTGCTAATGAACAGAATCTAGGTGAATTTGATCATGTCATTGTCTGTACTGCGCTAGAAACAGTACAATTTTTTGCAGATTATCCGGTTTTGAAACCGATTCGCGGACAGGTCAGCTGGGTGAATAATCAAGCCCAGCCTTTAAGTGAAAATATTGCCTATAGCTATGGCGGTTATTGTATGCAACTGGATGCAGAACATCTGATCTTGGGCGCTTCTTTCTATCCAGGTCGGGATGATGCAGAGGTACTGGCAGAAGACCATGTACACAACTACGAACTGATCCACAGTGTCTTTCCTGAATATGCACAATCATTAGCTTCTACCGAGACCTGGCAAGGTCGTGCCTCGGTACGCGCGCAAAGTCAGGATTATTTCCCCTTGCTCGGCAAGATGAAAGCGGATGAGGAAATTTACAGCTTTGCCGGTCTAGGCTCCAAAGGTTTTCTGTTTGCGCCGCTCTGTAGTGAAATTCTGGTAGCCCAGATTCTCTGCGAAGCCTGTCCGGTGCCATCCAGTTTAGTAAAAAAACTCAGTGTGACCCGTTTTCAAAAGAAAGTGAAAATGAAGAAACCGTATTTTAAGCTACAAATTTAATTACTATTTTGAATGAATCCCCCTAAATCCCCCTTTAAAAAAGGGGGGACTTTTCTCTACTTTTATGAATAAATAGAATAGATGTAGCTCCTCCCTTTAGAAAAGGGTAAGCGTGCGCTGAACCCCATAGCTATTTTTTAATTTTGGTCGGGTTTCCAGCGGTGCGGCAGCAATTCTTCTATTTGGCTCACTTTATGTGTCGGCAACCTTTTCAGCACATTACTTAAATAGGCATACGGATCCAAGCCATTCAGTTTTGCTGACTGGATTAAAGTCATGATATTGGCAGCTCGTTGGCCGCTGCGCAGCGAGCCAGCAAACAGCCAGTTCTTGCGCCCCAACGCCCAGGGACGCATCTGATTCTCGACCCAATTATTGCAAATAGGTAGATTGCCATCATCCAGATAGCGGCTTAAAGCTGGCCAACGCTTCAGAGTGTAATTGATGGCCTTGGCGGTGGGAGAACTCGATGGCACTGTCAGATGATGTTGGTTGAGCCATTCATATAGTTGTTGCATCACTGGTTGGCTGTGCTGTTGTCGGTATTCGCGGCGGTGTTCTGCTGTACTATCGGTCTTTTTCCTGAGTTCTGCTTCTATCGCATACAGTTTCTGAATCATCAGTAATGCCTGTTCAGCGATCTGACTTTTCCCAGTCACATGTAGCTCATGGAATTTACGACGTGCATGCGCCATGCAGCCCACCTCAATGACATCGCCTGATTTAAAGCGTGCTTTATAACCACTGTAATCATCACAGACCAGATGGCCCTGCCAGCCATTCAGGAACTCTTCTGCATGCTGACCTGAACGGCTATCCTGAAAGTCATAGATCACCGCTTGAACTGGATTGTACTGTGTGGTGGCATAGGCCCAGACATAACCTTTCTTCGGTTTTTTCTCATCATCACCCATCCGCATAATGGTGACTGGTGTTTCATCTGCATGCAGCACCTGCTGTTGCAGCACCACCTCTTTTAAGGCATTGGCCAGAGGCTCCAGTTCTACACCGCAGCGACCTATCCAGTCAGATAACGTGGATCTGGACAGATCAATGCCAGCCCGCTGATAGATCAGGCGCTGACGGTACAGCGGCAAATGATCGGCATACTTCGATACCAACACATGGCTGAGCAATTCAGGTGAAGCAATGCCTTTATCAATCACATAGGCAGGCATCGCTTGCTGAGTCAGAGTGTCGCACTGATCACAGACCCATTTGCCACGGACATGCTGTTCCTTGTAGAACTGTGCCGGTCTGAAATGCAGTTTTTCACTGATATCTTCGCCGATACGACGTAACTGGCAGCCACAACTGCATTGGGTTGATGCAGGTTCATGCTCAATACGGATGGTGTGTAGATGATCGGGTAGCAGTCGACGTTTAGGTTTGTTGACTGTGGCTTTCTGTGTCGCTGCATCGGTTTTATCTGCATTTAATCGTTCTAATTCTAGATCAACAGCGGCAATATCTTCTTCGACCGCTTCATCCCAGAGATGGATTTGTTTTGCGGTGAGATGTTCGTTTTTACTGCCGAATTTGTGCTTTTTAAACAGCGCCAGTTCATGCTCGTATTTTTGGTTGAGAATAGAAAGATGTTGAACTTGAGCATCTAATTGCTGATTGGATACTTCAAGATGCTGAACTTTGGTATCTAATTGTTGGTTTGATTTTTCTAATTCTTGATTTGATTGTGCCAGAGACTGATGCTGCATTGCCAACTGTCTGGTAAATTCCAGCAGTTGTTCATGGGTCAGTTGGCTTAAATCAGGCAGCGTATTCATGACCGCAGTATGCCTGAGGTCATGAGAAGAATGAAATACAACATTTGGAGAATAGCAGAATGGACCAGCCTAGTTTAGAGCATCGTCACCACCTGCTGTCGTCCAATGCGCTGCCAAGGTAAACCCTGGATCAGTGCATGTAACTGTTCCGGACTGATCGCCATGCTTTCACCCTGGTGAACCTGCGCCCAGTGGAATTTTCCCTGTTCCAGCCGCCGGGCACACAGCCAGATGCCCAGTCCATCATGTACCAGCACTTTCATGCGATGGCCACGTTTATTACAGAACAGGTAAGCACAATGCGGTTTGATGTAGCCAAAGGCTCTCACCACCTGAGCCATGATAGTATCCATCCCTGCTCGCATATCCAGAGGTTGGGTAGAAAGCCAGATTTCATCAATGCGGATCATGTTGCAAGTGCCTTGAGTAATTCTGCTAAAGCAGATATTTCTGATACTTGCCATTTCAAGCCAATTTCTGCTTTTGAGTGGGGTAAAGTAATTTGAACCGTTAACATGTCAGTAGGAGTAGGATCTAATGGTGTAGAGCAAGATAAGGCAATAAATGCAGGTTTATTCGGTAGTGGTGAGCGATCATTCCCTGGCTTACCATCAATTAAGCGAATCCATTTGGATACAAGATTTGTATTCAATCCATGTTGCAAAGCGACCGAAGCAATTGAAACGTCCGGTGCTTTACAAGCCTGAACGATCTGCTGTTTAAATTCAGCACTGTATGTTCTTCGTTTTTTCGCAAGAGATGCGATGGATGTCTGGTGATTTGTAGTCATAAATTTTAGTCCCCACTTGTTTTTAAGTGGGGACTAAATTAAGGCTTATAGGATGAATTCATAAGGTGTGTTCAGCGGACGCTTACAGAAAAGGGAGGTTGGGAGGCATTAAATCTCACCCATTAAAAAAGCGCCTTGCGGCGCTTTTTTTATTAACAGAAAGCTTTATGCATTCTGTTCAAGCGGTAAGCCTGCATCACGGGCAGCACGAGTACCACCCATCAGAATGACATATTCACGGGAGCTGTCAAAACCCTCTAACTTTTCAGCAGCACGTGGAGCTTTACTGCCCCCACCACACAAGATGTAAATGGGTTGATCCGCTGACACCTGAGTGAGGTGCTCTGCTGAAAGATCGTTAATAGGCTGATTCACCGCCCCTTTCACGTGTGCTTCAGCAAAAGCACTTGAATCGCGTACATCCCAGATAACTGCATTTTCTGGGAACTCAAATGTTGTAATTTCTTGCTTACGGATCATTGCGCACTCCTTTGATGTAAAACAACACTTGGCAAATGAAGAAAACATCCCTAGCATCTCAGATATTCTTTCCCTTTGTAAAGGTCTAAACTATGCCTTCTTTCGATATTGTTTCTGAATTAGAAATTTTTGAAGTAAATCATGCAGTTCAAAACACCCAAAAAGAAATCGCGACCCGTTTTGATTTCCGTGGTCAGGATGTTTCTATTGAACTGAATGAAAAAAACAAGGAAATCAAAATCTCGACTGAAAGCGATTTCCAGTGTGAACAAGTCTATAGCATGCTGGAAAGTCATTTCTTTAAACGCAAAGTGGATATTCAGGCGCTTGATCCACAAAAAATGACGGCTTCTGGCAAAAACGTGATTCAGGTGATCAAACTCAAAGATGGTCTTGACTCTGATACCGCAAAAAAAATTAATAAAGCCATTAAAGAAAGTGGGATTAAGGCGCAATCTTCTATTCAGGGCGACAAGATTCGTGTGACTGATAAAAAACGCGATACATTGCAGCAAGTAATGGCATTCTTGAAAGAACAGCAATTTGGTTTGCCTTTACAGTTCAATAACTTTAAAGATTAAGACAGCAACGTCTGTAGAAGGAATTATGGCAAAGAACAACCGATTAGCCAGATTAGTCAAAGCCACTGCACGATTACCGCAAGGCATTCGTACTGCTTTGTTAAGTAAAACTTTTGGCCGGGTGGTCCCGATGGTCGGCTCTGCCAAGATTCGTTATGAGGAAATGAGTGCGTCCAAAGTGGTAGTAAGTATGGCCAATCATAAAGCCATGCAGAACCATATCGGACAAATCCATGCATGTGCAATGGCCCTGCTGGCAGAAACAGCAACAGGATTTGTAACCGCAATGAATGTACCGGATAGCGCAGTGGTTTTGATTAAGAGTCTAAAAGTAGACTTTAAACGTCCGACCAAAGGTGCCCTGACGGCAGTTGCTACCTTGACTACTGAACAGCAACGGCTTATGCAAAGTTCAGACAAAGGTGAAACACTGGTTCATGTTATGGTAAGTGATGAATCAGGTGAAGCACCGATTCAATGCGAGATGCTCTGGGCCTGGATTGCCAAAAAGCAATTGAAGCAGACCTGATATCAATACAGACAAAAAAAATCCCAGATCATTAATCTGGGATTTTTTATTTCAAGTCATCATTGTGCTGTTTGGGATTCTAAAAGCTTCTGTTTTGCTTCTTCTGGAATCAGACGTTTGTTACCTTTGACATCTACCGCAACGAAAGTAAACACCCCTTCAGTTACCCGAATTGGTGGGCGTGAATCATCATGACTGTCCCAAACCTCGATTTCCATCTGGATAGAGGTCTTGCCAACTTTTAAAATTTTGGTATAACAACTAATCACGTCCCCGACTTTCACCGGGACCAGAAACGTCATCTGGTTAATTGAAATCGTGGCACAACGTCCCTTTGAAAATCGCTCTGCGTGAATCGCGCCTGCCAAGTCCATTTGTGAAACGATCCAGCCACCAAAGACATCACCACTCCAGTTGGTATCTGCAGGCATTGCGATCGTCTGTAGGGAAAGAATCCCCTCTGGTCTTACTTGAGAATCTGACACTTTCACTCCAGGCATTTGAATTAGGGTTGGGTATTTAACTGCTGATCAAGCCATTTTTGCAGCTCGCTTGACCGTAATGCACCGCTTATTCTAGCAATTTCGTTGCTTTTATTCATCAACACCAGCGTCGGAATACTGCGAACATTAAATGCCGAACTTAAGCGAGGATTGGCTTCTGTATCAATTTTTGCAAAAACCACATTTGGATATTGCTGGGCGACAGTCGCAAAATGCGGTGCCATCATTTTACAGGGACCACACCATTCTGCCCAGAGATCAATCAGGATTGGCAAGTCACTATGCGTGACAAACTGGCTGAAATTCTGCTCATTCAGCTCAATTGGTACCAGTGGAATCAGGGCTTGATGACATTGACCACAAGCAGGGTTGGCAGTGAGTTTATCTTCAGGGACACGGTTTTTGGCCAGACATTCCGGACATACAATAATCATCTAGCGCACTCCAATATGTTGATGTAAGAATTCTAATTGGGTCGAAACTGCTTTTTCAAACCATTCGCCATGATAAATATCAAAATGTCGCATATTCCACTCATGATATTGTACAAATGGTGCAATATTAGTTGCAGTTTCCCGACTGGATTCAATGGGAATCAGACTATCCTGTTTTGCCGCAATAAACAGGACTGGAATGTTAATCTTTCTTACTTCCTGAATCGGCCGATAGCGCATCAGTTTAAAGAATGCCCGTGCAGGAATATGACCACTCCAGTAATAATCCGGATTGACAATCGACAGATAACCTTCATAACTGTCCTGTGTCGGCATAAAACATAGCTCATGCGGATCAACTACAGGTAAGGTTTTTGGTGCCATACCAACCTTGGCCCCCATATAATCCTGACTGGAAACTTTAAGCGCCTTGGGGAGTTGCTGTAAAGGATATAGTTGGGCACTTTCAGCCCCATCGACAAAAGGCACCTGTACCATCGCCGCCTGAATATTTTTCAGCTCTGCTGCAAGTGTCAATACATGCCCACCACTTAAGGCCGTACCCCAGAGCACGATCCGTTTACTGTCAATCGATTTGCGTTCCTGAATATGTCTGATCATGGTTCGCCAGTCATCGAGCTGGGCATTGATCGACACCAGTTCACGTGGACGCCCAGTGCTGCCGCCCCAATAGCGATAGTCAAATAAAACCACCGCATAGCCGGCACTGGCAAAACGCTGGGCATATTGCACCAGTTTAAATTGACGTAAGGCAGCCAGACCATGAGCCATCAGGATTACGGCCGGTTTTTCTATATTTTTAGGCCGATAAAAATCTGCAGCAATCACTTCCTGACCGCTTTTGACATACAGTGGTTCAACTGTATAAGCCTGCATACGCGCTCCATTGCGTTATCTTATGGTTATCATCATTTATAAAAATTTCAGAACAGGTTCAGCATGTTTTCAGCTTAATGCTATCATAAAGCATATCGATATAAATGAAATGATGGAGTGGCGTCATGAGCGAAAATGTAGGTTTTGCTGGTCAAATTGGTCCTGAACACGTAACTCAAGTGGTTGAGAAAGGTTTTAAATCGATTATCAACAACCGTCCGGACATGGAAGGTGGTTCCGAGCAGCCAACCAGTGCACAAATCGAGGAAGCTGCACGTAATGCCGGTCTGGATTATGTATTCCAGCCAGTAGTAGCCGGTCAGATTACTGAGCTTGATGTACGCACTTTTGCCAATCATTATAATGAGTTGCCAAAACCGATCTTGATGTTCTGTCGTACTGGAAACCGCTCGAATAACTTATATCAACTGGCAAAACAGATGGACCTGCTGGATGATTAAGTCGTTTTGGAAAGGTGTGGTACTGGCAACCTATTTTAGCTGTATTACACCTGTTTTTGCTGCAAATGATCTTAGCCGTGCGCTGACCTCTACGGTGAGTGTTACGGGGCAAATGACACCAAGCAAGTTTCAGCAATTGATTCAGCAAGGTTTCAAATCTGTGATTGTAAATCGTCCTGATCAGGAAACTGGTAATAGTGTCACGGTGAGTCAATTACGCTCCATTGCAGAGAAATCTCAAGTGAGTGTGATTTATCAGCCTGTAATGAGTGGCCAACTTTCTCAGGCGAATATTGAAGAATTTGCTCGATATTATAATGAGCTGCCTAAACCGATTTTGATGGTTTGCCGAAGCGGCACACGTTCAGCCGCCTTGTTTAATCAGGCTAAATCTCAAGGATTGATTCATGAGTAAGTTATTGATTATTTTATGTTGTAGTTTGGCTTTTACAGGCTGTAGCTCGATGAATCTAAAGCCGACTGTGGGTGTGAGTGTGGGAACATCAATTTAGTTTTTTTAAATTTTAGTTCCCATAAAAAAACAGCGCCGAAGCGCTGTTTTTTCGTCAGATTAGATTATTAGTTGACACATGTTGTATATGGACTTACGCGGTTAGGTGCATAACTTCCATCAGCAGCATAATCACTACTTAAACTTGGCAATGTTAATGTTGTATAGCCTCTAGTTGGTGTTTGTGCAAGTGTAGTTTTCGCTCCTACTTCTACTGCGATCCAATGAGCATTTGCTTTTGGATATTCAATGATGAAGTCAAACCTACCAGTACTATCTGTACGATAGGTCGCGGTATATGGGTGAGTCGTACTATTATTTGCTGTACCACCTAAGAAACGAACCACACGTAATGCTTGACCATTAGCTGTCCAAGTTGATGTTGTTGGATCCACCGTACATGTCGTTGCTGAGTTTTTATCTTGAACTTGTGCAGGTATTGCACCAATTAATGGATAATAATAATCACTTGGTTTAATCCAGCCTTTTAGATTCGTAAATGGATAAATCGCATCTAGCTCTTTAACTTTTAAGGTAATAGGATTGCCATCCACATCGACACCAGGTTGCTCAACTATTTTCCATGGATCTTTCTGAATTTCAAATTTCCATTCACCTAAGACGTAAGATGTTGGACGAATATCTAAAACCACATCCTGATTTGCCACTGGCTTCCCATCAACATCTACCAGCTGAACAGAACCCTCTTTTTGATAATAAATCCCGTTACCCGTTGATGTAAGCTCTGTTGGATTAAAATTAACCGCAATAGAACCAATCGTTACTGGCACTTCGGAATTTACCACATCAATCACATGCGGTACACGTCGCTCTGTATTCTGCGTATCTTTAACTACAGCTTCTACACGTAAATCAGCAGCAACGAAGTCATAGCTTGGATTACGTAAACTTTCATCAATTACAATTGAAAATTTTGCCCAACCATTCTCATCACTTTCAATAGTAGATGCGCCATGAATATATGCACCATTTTGATTATATTGAGGAATTGTTAATGTAACTGCTTTACCAGCTTGACTTGAACCATCTAAGTCTACTACCAATACTGATACTTCGAAAGAATCACCACGGACATTTAACTTATCTTTAGATACTTTAATTTTTAAGTCCAATTCTGGCGCTAAAACTGTTGGTGAGTGCACTTGAATACTGCCAGGTAGACTTACTGAAGCACCTGTTGCAGTGGTATGGGTTGCCGTTAATTCGATTGGTAGAACTGGTAATACTAATGTACCTTGTAGTGATTTCATCGATACTTCAAATACAGCTTCACCAAATTGATTAGTAATGAGCTGTGAAGCCCCTTTAATACTAGTCGCATTTCGCGGATCAGCAATAGCTAAGCTAACTTTTTCATTCGCAACACCGCCTTGATTCTTATCAAGAAGTTTAACCGTCACAAATGCACTATCACCTGCTGAACTTAATGACACACGACTACTATCAATAGTTAAGTGATAAGGATTACTAATATCTTGAACAGCAAAATTTAGCTTCGTCTGAATTTCATTACCGCGTGGATCACGGATAGTTCCTGTTACTACAATAGATTCTAAAGCAGCAGATGTAATACCTTGTGGAATAATTAAGTCAATTGGCACTGAACCATTTCCTTGTATTACCACTCCGTCAGCACTCAGTTTAACACCTGCAGCAATAGCTTTTGGATTCAGAGTCAATCGCATTGGTGTACCAGCTGCAGTATTAATGCCCATTTCATCTTTAACAGCTGCATACACTTTAACTGTTTGCCCAGCTGTCACTGTTTTTACATCTGATGTTAAACGTGGGTTTAACGCATTTGCAGGAGCAGTAATATTAATTGCACCTGTTTGCTGTAAACGGTCACCATTATTTAAGTTTGTACCTACTACAGCAAAGATAATGCCATTTTTGATCAAACTAGGGTCATACTCTCCCTCGGCTACGGTCACGGTAAATTCAGCTTTACCCTCACTATTCGTTTGAGTTGGTATATTGCTTAATGACACACGACTAGAAGTGAGACTAGATAAAGCAATTGCAATTGGTGTATTTGGAATAGGATTACCCTTTTCATCAACTGCTGTAATTTTGACGCGAGTCTCACCACCGAGAACAGAAATAGGATCTAATGGCTTATCTTCTATTGTAGTAAACAGAAAGTTAGCCAAGTCTGGTAATACTTCAACCGGTTTCGAAAGTTCAACTTTTTGAACTGCTGAATATGATGAACCATCAGGGCGCTTACCGAGAATTGCAATTGTTAAATCATTTGCATCTAAATTTGCAATTTGTTCAGCTGTTTTTGGATCAATACTTATTTGGAATACAGCTTTACCTGCATTATCAGTAATAAGTGAGCTTGGAGTTAATAACTTTATACCATTTGGTAATGCAGCATCATTTAAACCAATTGAAACCTGCTGTCCAGCTAAAATATCCCCATTAATATCTTTAGCATCTACTGTGATACTAATTACTTTTTCCCCACCCTCAAGAGCCAGGGCATATTGAGATAAACTTACATTAAAATAATCCAACACTTTTGGTAAGGTAGCAAATTTAATAGCAATATTATCTACCTTATTAGTAATAGCAGAACGAATAGTAAATTCTACGCCTGCTTTCGCTAAATTAGCTTGTGTAGATGTTCCATCATATTTATAACTATATATAAATGTCGCATAGCCTTCTGCATCTGTAACTTGTTCAGCCTGACTCACAAGGCTTAATTGCAAAGCTTTCATATCTGTACTAGATAAGGATGATTCAATATTTACACGTGCATTAACGAGTGGGTTTCCTTTATCATCTAATGCTTTTGCTCTTATAACAATATTTTGATTTTGAACGTAACTAAATGCATTAGTAATAGGATCAATCATTAATTGAGCGACTTTACTGTTCGCTTCAGGATCAGTTGTAAATGCAGATAATTCAATATGTCTACTAATCTTTTTTGTATCTGATCCGATAGGAGTTACTTCAATATCAAAACCATTCATTAAGGCATCATAATCACTTTGGTTTTGTGCTTTAACTTTTAAGCTAAATACAGCCAAGCCATTACTATCTGTTGTCACCTCGGTTGGTGAGGCATAAGAAACACCTTTAGTTAGTGAAATATTGTCTTTCACATTTAAGTTTACTAATTGATTTGCTAAGGCATCTCCATTTTTATCAACTGCAGCCACTCGTACTGTTACTATTTTTTCTACACCCAAGATAATAGATTTTATCCCGTCAGTATCAACAGTTAAATAGTCCAGTTCTGGCTTAGCTTGTGTAGCAAAGTTAAGTTTAATAGATTGAGTTTTTTTACTGTCTCTAACTGCAGAGAAAACTATATTTACACCTTGTTCAGCAGCAATTCTTTGAGGCTCAGACCCATTATACTTATAATCTAGTTCAAATATTGCATAGCCATCATCACGTGTTGCTGCTTCTGCATTACCATTTAAGCTTAAACCCAAGCTTTGAAATTGTGTATTCTTATTTAATTGTAATTTTTCACCGATTAAAGGACTACCTTTTTCATCAAGAGCTTTAACTTTTACTGTAATAGTTTGATCTTTTTTATAGTCAAAGGTATTTAATATTGGATCGATCTGTAAATAATCAATTGTTTTTTCAGAGACAATTTCATTAGACTTCCTTCATAAATCATTTTTCAATCAATTTAATTGTTTATCTTTCACCCAATCTAAATTGTATATGCCAGCAAGTAAATTAAACCGCAGGTTTAATCTTTTACGACGATTTCTATATACACAAGATAAAATCTTAAAACATTTCATCCTTCCAAATACATGCTCTACTTGAATTCGTCTACGACCAATCTCTTTATTTAACTTTTTTAATTCAGAATCTAGTTTTTCAGTTTTCTTTGCTTTAGATGGCATGAGGCATCCAAAACCCAATTTCTTTATCCCTAAATAACCCTTATCAACGATAAAAAAGGGCTTAAATTTTAATTTCCTCATGCTTTTTTTAAATATTTTAAAATCATGCATGCTTCCATGACTTCCACATACACTCAGTATTTCACCTGTTATATAGTGCATAGATAGCTGAAATTTAAAGGTATGTCGCTTTTTTTTACCGCTATACCATTTCTTCTGTTTTTTTTGGACGTTGAACTAATATTTCAGTGGCATCAATCACAACAACTTCCCAATCCACTTCATCTCGATTAGGAAGTTGTTTTGGCAAGTTGAATTTTCCAGAACGGATTAAGGTATCTTCAATAACACGTGTGATACGAATTGCACTCGTTTCAGATACACCGTAACTCATACCAAGATGGAAAAATGTTCGATATTCTCTCCAATATTCTATACATAAGAGCAAACGATCTTCCAACGGTAATTTATGCGGTCGTCCTTTACCAATATGACGAGGTAAATGCTTATTTAGCTCGGCCAACATGAGGTTAAATGTAGCCCAACTAACACCGGTAAGCCTACGAAACTTAACGTTTGATAATTTTTGAATATCTTTGAATTTCATCCAAGGATTATCTCTTGAATTAAATAATTTTGCTGATTAATTTAAGATCAAATAAATTGTACGTTTTTTGATTTATGACGGAAGTCTATTATCTACAATAATATTAATCTTATTGCTTGCACCATTATCTGCAGTAAAAGTTGCTTCAATACCAGCATCAATTAAAGCATCAATTGCCTTTTGTGTAGGTGTTGGTGTCAGAGAAATTGTCTTAAGCTTAAAAGTTACAAAGCCATTTGGATCTACATCACGAGTTGCAGCACCATCAAAAGTAACACCATTAGATGTTGCCCCTGCATTCAAGCTGAGAGTGATATTACCCTTAGAAGCCCCTAATCCTTTATAATTTATTGCTTTAACTTTAATTTCGACACTATCATTAACTGCATTCACTTTATATGCAGATGCGATTTCTAAACGCTGAATTGCCTCTTGATTATTTACACTACTATCAGCAGTTACGACCTGTACCGTTGCTTTACCATTAATATCCGGATTATTTTCGTATGTGGCAGTAAGCTCAATTCCTCTTTGTGAAAGAGCAATTGGATAATTCGAGTTACTCTTTAAAGTGAACTCAGCATAACCTTCTGAATTTGTTGTAGCCTCATTTTTATCAAGTTGGACCCCATAATATTTCGCGATTGCATCTACAGCTAACTTGACTTGGGTATTTTTTAAAACATTTCCTGCACTATTTTTTGCAAATACGAGAATTTTTGCTGTGCCATCTTTGGCTGCAATAGAATCTTCTGGTGTAATAATTTCGAGTTTATTTACTACACTTGAAATATCTTTAAATGTAAGAGACGTTACTGCATTTTTTTCAGCACGATACTCATCAATTAACTTAAAACTTAGTTTTTGTGAACTTTCAACAAAATTTGCAATATCATCTGATGTCAGATTCGGATTTGCACTAATTTTAAAAGTCGCTTTACCTTGAGTATCTGTTGTTACTGATGAACCTGTTTCAACTATAAATTTACCATTCATTTCAGGAGGTAAAGTTAATTCAACAGTCTGACCAACTTTTGCACCACTTTTGGCATCCGTTACTTGTACTACAACGTCAGTAGAGCCTTTTGGCAAATTTAACACTAAACCTTGTGGTACATTAAGATTATAATCACTGATAATTGTACTTGTTTTTTTGATATTCAATGTATAAGGAATTGAGACTGTAGTTCCTTCAACCTTTGCTGTTAGTTGAACCTTTCCAGTATCAGTTTGTAATGCAGGAATATTTAATGTAAATAATGCAACCCCATTTTCATCTGAAGAAACTTTAGAGTTAGTACTTTCTACCCCCAAATCTTCTCCGCCAATACTTAAACGTACATCTTTACCTGCGATTCCACCTTTATCTATATTTAATACTTTAACTGCTATTTTGACTTGACTATTATCTTGAGCAATCTGTAAAGGTTTGCCTTCAATATCTTGTAATGAAATACTAAGACTATTTGCTACCTTTGAAGTATCTGTTTCTGATTGATTGTTATCACTTGTATTCCCTTCCCCAGTATTGCCACTTGGAGAACCATTATTGTAGTAACCATCACTTCCCCCACCGCCACAAGCGACCAATGAAATTGATGTCGCTAAAACTGTTGTGTTTACCCCTAATTTTTTTAAATTTATAAACAAACTCATGATTTTTCCCACTAGATATAATATTTAAGCTGCCATAAAGTTAGTCTTCTGGCTTTTATACAAAATTTACTCAAATTAGCAAAAATAAGCAATGTAGTTACATAATTTACATCGAAAACATTGTAAATATTAAGGTAAATAGTTAGTTGTTGAGAACTGAGTAAACATTTTATGCATGACCTCATCATCATCGGCGCAGGCACTGCAGGGATCAGTGCTTATAACGAAGCTATCAAATACACCCAAAATATTTTAATTATCAATGATGGATCGTGGGATACGACCTGTGCCCGTGTAGGTTGTATGCCAAGTAAATTGCTAATCTCTTCCGCAAATCGCATGCATGATATTCAAACTGCTGAAGAACTTGCTTTAAAACATAATTCTGTCATTGATCCTTCAGAGGTTATGCAACGCGTGCATGTCCTTAGAGAACGTTTTATTCGTGCAACCTTGAAAGGTGTCGATCAATGGGACAGCTCACATAAAATTTCCGGAAAAGCCAAATTTGTTGATCTCCAAACGATCGAAGTCAATGGACAATCCTATCGGGCCAAAAGTTTTATTGTCGCTGTAGGTTCACGCCCCAATATTGATGAAAATCTAAAGCAAAAATTAAAAGACAAATACATCACTTCAAATGAAATATTTGAGTTTTCCCAATTACCTAAGTCTTTAGCAGTGATCGGGAGTGGTATCATTGCAATTGAATTAGCTCA
The DNA here is from genome assembly GCF_019048525.1 of Acinetobacter lwoffii. NCBI lineage: Bacteria > Pseudomonadati > Pseudomonadota > Gammaproteobacteria > Moraxellales > Moraxellaceae > Acinetobacter > Acinetobacter lwoffii. The sequence continues at coordinate 308,486 of NZ_CP077369.1, forward strand.
AGCCATGCAAAGACTGGGTGTACAAACCACAATGTTTGCGCGTAGTCAAAAAGTAGGTGCTTTAACTAGCCCGATCTTACAAAAACTAGCACAAGAGCAATTCAGTAAAGAACTTAATATCAAATTTAAAACCTTACCAAATAAGTTTGAGATCCAAGCTGATAAAATAAAGATTAACTTTACAGAAAATGATCAGACTAAGAGTATTGACGTTGAATATGTTTTAGGTGCCACAGGTCGGCAAAGCAATATAGATCATTTAGGTTTAGATCAACTCAATTCAACATTCAAGGATATCAAAAACCTTCCTATCGATAAAGAAACCAAACAACTTGCAAACCTACCTATATTTATAGTCGGTGATGCCGCCCCTGATGCACCCATTCAACATGAAGCCGCGCATACTGGCAAACAGGTTGTTCATAACTGTTTGAATTATCCGGATGTAAAACCTATTTTTGCTTTAACCCCATTGGCGATTGTATTTTGTCATCCTGAAATGGCGATTATCGGAAAAAGCTTTAAGCAACTAGAAGATCAACAAGTCGAATTTATTCGGGGATTCATCTCTTATGAAAACCAAGGACGTGCTCTAGTTTTGGGAGAAAATTCAGGTGGAATAGAAGTTTATATTGATAAAAAATCAGGTAAATTACTGGGTGCAGAACTCCTCTGTTCACAAGCAGAACATCTGGCCCATTTACTGGCCTGGATGATTGATGCCGACCAGGATATTCACCAGATCCTAAAGAAACCTTTTTATCATCCTACGCTGGAAGAAGGCCTTAGAACTGCCTTTAAACATGCTCGACGTCAGTTTGATGCATTGCAAGAACAAAGTTGAGCAATCCGCCCCTTACTCGATAAGGTTAATTATCGCTCTAGCTTCATATTGAACACTGTATAAAGTTAACGTTATATGAATGCTAAATAGTCAAGACAATTATCTCGCCCATAAAAAACACCCCCGGCCTTATGGTCGGGGGTGTTTAGGAATAATGAGCTGGCGATGACTTACTCTCACATGGGTAACCCCACACTACCATCAGCGCTAAGAGGTTTCACTTCTGAGTTCGGGAAGGGATCAGGTGGTTCACTCTTGCTATGGTCGCCAGCACAACTGGTATGATTACTTACTGAGGTCTTATGGTTGCCTTAGCTTTCTTCAAATCTTGCACTCTGTTCAAAGCAGTGCTTTGAACATCGTTCATTAACAGGTATATCTGAGTTGGGTATTTTGTTCGTTCAGCGTAACTAAATCAAGCTGTTTTGTTTAATATCGAATCAATTGATCCTCACTTCTTTCGAAGTTCGTACAACAACTGTTTGGGTGTTGTATAGTCAAGCCTCACGAGCAATTAGTATTGGTCAGCTTCACATATCACTATGCTTCCACATCCAACCTATCAACGTCGTAGTCTTCAACGGCTCTTTAGGAGACATAAAGTCTCGGGGAAATCTTATCTTGAGGTAGGCTTCCCGCTTAGATGCTTTCAGCGGTTATCCCTTCCGAACATAGCTACCCGGCGATGCCACTGGCGTGACAACCGGTACACCAGAGGTTCGTCCACTCTGGTCCTCTCGTACTAGGAGCAGATCCTCTCAAATTTCCAACGCCCACGGTAGATAGGGACCGAACTGTCTCACGACGTTCTAAACCCAGCTCGCGTACCTCTTTAAATGGCGAACAGCCATACCCTTGGGACCTGCTTCAGCCCCAGGATGAGATGAGCCGACATCGAGGTGCCAAACACCGCCGTCGATATGAACTCTTGGGCGGTATCAGCCTGTTATCCCCAGAGTACCTTTTATCCGTTGAGCGATGGCCCTTCCATACAGAACCACCGGATCACTAAGACCTACTTTCGTACCTGCTCGACTTGTGGGTCTCGCAGTTAAGCGCGCTTTTGCCTTTATACTCTACGCGTGATTTCCGACCACGCTGAGCGCACCTTCGTACTCCTCCGTTACTCTTTAGGAGGAGACCGCCCCAGTCAAACTACCCACCAGACATGGTCCTCGTCCCGGATAACGGGACAGAGTTAGAACCTCAATATTACCAGGGTGGTATTTCAAGGACGGCTCCATCGCAACTAGCGTCGCGACTTCAAAGCCTCCCACCTATCCTACACAAGTAAGATCAAAGTTCAATGTCAAGCTGCAGTAAAGGTTCACGGGGTCTTTCCGTCTAGCCGCGGGTACACCGCATCTTCACGGCGAATTCGATTTCACTGAGTCTCTGCTGGAGACAGCGCCCCCATCATTATGCCATTCGTGCAGGTCGGAACTTACCCGACAAGGAATTTCGCTACCTTAGGACCGTTATAGTTACGGCCGCCGTTTACTGGGGCTTCGATCAAGAGCTTCGCTTACGCTAACCCCATCAATTAACCTTCCAGCACCGGGCAGGCATCACACCCTATACGTCCACTTTCGTGTTTGCAGAGTGCTATGTTTTTAATAAACAGTTGCAGGGGCCTGGTTTCTGAGGCTGTCGGCCGCTCAAGGAGCAAGTCCTATCACAGACAACAGCGTACCTTCTCCCGAAGTTACGGTACCATTTTGCCTAGTTCCTTCAGCAGAGTTCTCTCAAGCGCTTTGGTCTACTCGACCTGACCACCTGTGTCGGTTTCGGGTACGATTCCTGTGTAACTGAAGCTTAGAGACTTTTCCTGGAAGCATGGTATCAGCCACTTCACTGTACAAGTACAGCTTGCTATCAGTTCTCAGCATAGAGTACCCCGGATTTGCCTAAGATACATGCCTACAACCTTCCACCTGGACAACCAACGCCAGGCTGACTTAACCTTCTCCGTCCTCTCATCGCATTACACAGAAGTATTGGAATATTAACCAATTTCCCATCGACTACGCCTCTCGGCCTCGCCTTAGGGGTCGACTCACCCAGCCCCGATTAACGTTGGACTGGAACCCTTGGTCTTTCAGCGTGCGAGTTTTTCACTCGCATTGTCGTTACTCACGTCAGCATTCGCACTTCTGATACCTCCAGCAGACTTCTCAATCCACCTTCATCGGCTTACAGAACGCTCCCCTACCACGCATAATAAATTATGCATCCGCAGCTTCGGCATATAGTTTTAGCCCCGTTACATCTTCCGCGCAGGCCGACTCGACTAGTGAGCTATTACGCTTTCTTTAAAGGGTGGCTGCTTCTAAGCCAACCTCCTAGCTGTCTATGCCTTCCCACATCGTTTCCCACTTAACTATAATTTTGGGGCCTTAGCTGGCGGTCTGGATTGTTTTCCTCTTGACTACGGACGTTAGCACCCGCAGTCTGTCTCCCGGATAGTACTCATTGGTATTCGGAGTTTGCATCGGTTTGGTAAGTCGGGATGACCCCCTAGCCGAAACAGTGCTCTACCCCCAATGGTATTCGTCCGAGGCGCTACCTAAATAGCTTTCGGGGAGAACCAGCTATCACCAAGTTTGATTAGCCTTTCACCCCTATCCACAAGTCATCCCCTGGCTTTTCAACGACAGTGGGTTCGGTCCTCCAGTTAGTGTTACCCAACCTTCAACCTGCTCATGGATAGATCACCTGGTTTCGGGTCTATACCCAGCAACTAAACGCCCTATTAAGACTCGGTTTCCCTACGGCTCCCCTATTCGGTTAACCTCGCTACTGAATATAAGTCGCTGACCCATTATACAAAAGGTACGCAGTCACCGGACTAAGCCGGCTCCCACTGCTTGTATGCATGCGGTTTCAGGATCTATTTCACTCCCCTCACAGGGGTTCTTTTCGCCTTTCCCTCACGGTACTGGTTCACTATCGGTCAGTCAGGAGTATTTAGCCTTGGAGGATGGTCCCCCCATATTCAGACAAGGTTTCACGTGCCTCGCCCTACTCGACATCATCATATAAGCCCTTTCGTGTACAGGACTATCACCGTCTACGGTCGCACTTCCCAGAGCGTTCCACTAGAACTTATATGACTTAATGGGCTCTTCCCCTTTCGCTCGCCGCTACTGAGGGAATCTCAATTGATTTCTTTTCCTAAGGGTACTGAGATGTTTCACTTCCCCTCGTTCGCCTTGCAACACTATGTATTCATGTTGCAATACCTACCTTATGGTAAGTGGGTTTCCCCATTCAGACATCTCCGGATCACAGGATATTTGCCGCCTCCCCGGAGCTTTTCGCAGGCTATCACGTCTTTCTTCGCCTCTGACTGCCAAGGCATCCACCACATGCACTTAATTACTTGACTATACAACCCCAAACAGTCGTTTATCCTTACAAGTGGGATAAGCAACAGATTGTGATGATCTCTCATCACGCTCATACAGTTGGCGTTTCGTAGATTTAACTACTGTACAGCTTCAATTAGATTCATATACCAAAACGCTTGATTCAGTTAATTTCGCTAGAACTCATTTCATTCAACTTTCACAATTGCTTGCTAGGTTGTTTAAAACGAGTTTGAACAAATTATTTCAACTCAAATATATTCTGTTAATGATTTTTCCAGCCTTCGTCAGGTCAGGAAACTGTGATAAATCACAGAGATTATCAAGTGCGCGTATCATAACGCTTGTACTTGTTAATCTCTAGGATCTAAACACTTGATCGCTTAGGAACTAAACAACTTCATCACTGTATGCTTACATACTGCGCGAAGCGTAGCTTCTTGCTTAAATTTCAAGTAAAAGCAGTGCTCTTTTATGATCTTGAAATTTGGTGGAGACTAGGAGAGTCGAACTCCTGACCTCCTGCGTGCAAAGCAGGCGCTCTACCAACTAAGCTAAGTCCCCAGCTTATCAATAAGTCAATGTATCGTTCTGTTCTGTTTGCTTCAGCACTTTCATGCTTCGTTAGTCAGATTTGGTGGGTCTGACAAGACTTGAACTTGTGACCCCACGCTTATCAAGCGTGTGCTCTAACCAACTGAGCTACAGACCCTCAGATACATCGTATGAAGAACAACTTGTTGTGGATTCTTACCAATCGTCAATCTTTCGTTAAGGAGGTGATCCAGCCGCAGGTTCCCCTACGGCTACCTTGTTACGACTTCACCCCAGTCATCTGCCACACCGTGGTAAGCGTCCCCCCTAAGGTTAGACTACCTACTTCTGGTGCAACAAACTCCCATGGTGTGACGGGCGGTGTGTACAAGGCCCGGGAACGTATTCACCGCGGCATTCTGATCCGCGATTACTAGCGATTCCGACTTCATGGAGTCGAGTTGCAGACTCCAATCCGGACTACGATCGGCTTTTTGAGATTAGCATCCACTCGCGTGGTAGCAACCCTTTGTACCGACCATTGTAGCACGTGTGTAGCCCTGGTCGTAAGGGCCATGATGACTTGACGTCGTCCCCGCCTTCCTCCAGTTTGTCACTGGCAGTATCCTTAAAGTTCCCGGCTTAACCCGCTGGCAAATAAGGAAAAGGGTTGCGCTCGTTGCGGGACTTAACCCAACATCTCACGACACGAGCTGACGACAGCCATGCAGCACCTGTATGTAAGTTCCCGAAGGCACCAATCCATCTCTGGAAAGTTCTTACTATGTCAAGACCAGGTAAGGTTCTTCGCGTTGCATCGAATTAAACCACATGCTCCACCGCTTGTGCGGGCCCCCGTCAATTCATTTGAGTTTTAGTCTTGCGACCGTACTCCCCAGGCGGTCTACTTATCGCGTTAGCTGCGCCACTAAAGCCTCAAAGGCCCCAACGGCTAGTAGACATCGTTTACGGCATGGACTACCAGGGTATCTAATCCTGTTTGCTCCCCATGCTTTCGCACCTCAGTGTCAGTATTAGGCCAGATGGCTGCCTTCGCCATCGGTATTCCTCCAGATCTCTACGCATTTCACCGCTACACCTGGAATTCTACCATCCTCTCCCATACTCTAGCCAACCAGTATCGAATGCAATTCCCAAGTTAAGCTCGGGGATTTCACATTTGACTTAATTGGCCACCTACGCGCGCTTTACGCCCAGTAAATCCGATTAACGCTTGCACCCTCTGTATTACCGCGGCTGCTGGCACAGAGTTAGCCGGTGCTTATTCTGCGAGTAACGTCCACTATCCAAGAGTATTAATCTCGGTAGCCTCCTCCTCGCTTAAAGTGCTTTACAACCAAAAGGCCTTCTTCACACACGCGGCATGGCTGGATCAGGGTTCCCCCCATTGTCCAATATTCCCCACTGCTGCCTCCCGTAGGAGTCTGGGCCGTGTCTCAGTCCCAGTGTGGCGGATCATCCTCTCAGACCCGCTACAGATCGTCGCCTTGGTAGGCCTTTACCCCACCAACTAGCTAATCCGACTTAGGCTCATCTATTAGCGCAAGGCCCGAAGGTCCCCTGCTTTCTCCCGTAGGACGTATGCGGTATTAGCATCCCTTTCGAGATGTTGTCCCCCACTAATAGGCAGATTCCTAAGCATTACTCACCCGTCCGCCGCTAGGTTAAGTAGCAAGCTACTTTTCCCCGCTCGACTTGCATGTGTTAAGCCTGCCGCCAGCGTTCAATCTGAGCCATGATCAAACTCTTCAGTTTAATACTATGTAGCACCTTAAAGGGTGCCAATCTTGGCTCATCAATTTTCTGACAAATATTTCTCAAATAAACTTCGAGTAATTTCTACCATCAATCAATGAAAATAATTTCGATCAATCAACCAGTAAAAATCCACACAAGTTGTTCTTCATAATCTCTTAATGATCTTCTTGTTGGTTCGTCACCAGCAAGCTAGGTCGGCTATATTACTCTCTATCTCTAGAAAGTCAACCAGTAAATCAGATTATTTTTAAACTTTCTTTCTAAAACCCAACTCAATCAATCTTAACTAAGTCACTGTTTTATCAGAAGTTTTAATCTTCATCACCGCCGATGGATGTGCATTCTACAGCATTCCCAACCCAATACAACCCCTATTTTTAAATAATTCAGCAAAAATATCACGACTGTTTATTTATTCTACAAAAATCGCACTTTTCTTCATTTCTTGAGCAGTAAAGGGACTGAATTGGATAAATGACTTAATCTTTTTTCTGTTTTATTCTGTTCCTGAAAGCGTAAAGGCCGACAATCTATGTATTCACAATAGCCCCCTTCCCCACTTTCGGTTTCTTCATTTATTTTCACTTGATAACTAAAACTTCCTACATAGCCCGCTGCCAGGCCAAATTTAAAATCTCCACGACTTTGCCCTTGTACCCAGATACAAGTACCGTCTGCATTTTCATAACACCATTCAAATTCGCGCGGCAAATACATACTCTGCCCATTAGGTGTCGTGACACGCGGATAAACACGATGAACTTTAAAATAAACTTTGCGATCGAACATTTGGGTCCGCATGTTTTTTAAATCACGCAGATAGATCCGCGACTGAACAATACGATTAAAACCACCCCGAATTTGCGCCAACAACAGTTGCCGGTTTTCACTAAGATTAATAATTTGATAAGTCAGGAAGGCCAAAGGCAGATAAGGAAAGTTAAAACTTCGCGCGTATTCAAAGCTTCCCAGACCATCAATCGTATATTGCTGTGCTTTATAGTTCACCGTTCCCTGACAATGACATAGCAAAGACCAGTGATCTGCCAAGGAAAACCGCATTTTGGTAAAATGAGAAATCAGTTGAATAGTTTGAATATTTAAATCCAAACTGAGCTCCGAGTCAGAACGTAGCAAACGAAAATTTGGGAAATTTCCGCTCAATTGCTCCCGATCCAGAAACTGAAACAGACCCGATTTAAAATGACAGTCCTGCTTGACCGAGTAGTGATGTAATTGCCCCACCATATGCGGACTCGAACTGCAAATCACGGTGGCGGTATCTAAGGCTGTGGTTTCGATTGCGCTCGGGTTTGACAGCATGGGTGCATTGGGTTGCCCGATAATACTCATAAAGTTTAAATAATAGAGCGGTGCCGGAAGCCCGGGGATCATCAAACCTTGATGAATAATTTTATATTTTGAGGTAGGACCATGATAGGCGGGATAGCGCGAAACAGCAGGAGTCTGATTTAGCTGTTTCGAACGATCTAGAAAATCTTGAAGAAACCGCATCTCAAACTCCTTATATTTTTATAATGTACTCGATCTTTTTGCCATAAAGGTGGTTACAAAACCAGACAAGGCATAGAGAATAGAAATGACCAGAATGCCGACAGGAATATTATAAGTCATCGCTGCAAAGACGAATACGGCAATTGGTAGGACAAAAAATGGAACCCGTTTACGTTCTACAGTTTTAAATGAATAGTATTTGATATTGGAAATCATCAACAAGCCTACCGCAATGATGACCACTGCATTAATGACCTGAAGAGAAGGTTCACGAATATCAAAGATTTCTGGAAAATCCAGACCGACCCAGACCAGTGACACAATCATGATGGCAGCCAGAGGACTTGCGACACCAATAAAATAACGTTTGTCGACCACACCAATCTGTACATTGAAGCGTGCCAGACGGAACGCAGCACATGCGGTATAAACAAAACAAGCCGCCAGACCAATACGGCCCAAATCACTCAAGCCCCAGCTATACATCAAAATAGCGGGAGCTACGCCAAAAGCCAGCATGTCAGAAAGCGAGTCAAATTGTTCACCGAACGGACTTTGTGCACCAATAGCACGTGCCACACGTCCATCCAGTCCATCCAGTAATGCCGCAATAAAAATCGCATAAATAGCTTGCTGAAAATCACCATTCATACTGGCAATAATGGAGTAGAAACCTGACAACAACGCTGCCGTTGTAATCAGGTTCGGCCATAGATAGATGCCTCGACGCTTAACTTTTTGCCCTTCCTGGGTATGCTCCTCTTCTTCTACCTCAAAGGTGATGCCATCGAAAGGCACTTCAGTTGAAGAGTCACGTTCCGGTTTGCTTATATTTGTCATTCTTGTCGATCCTAGCTATGACCTGATCTTTGAAAAAATTATTCGCCCACTAACCAACGAACTGCAGCGTGACCACCGTTTTCACTCATGCGAAGATGCGGGAATAACCACTGTAGTGCTTCATCAGCATCTTCAGAGAATTTCCAAGGTGGGTTAATCACCAGCAAACCACAACCGTTCAGGCCTACTGGGGTATCATCCGGCCATACACAGACTTCACAAACCAGTTGACGGCGGATACCAGTCTTAAACATTTTCTTCTCAAAACGTTCAATCATGGCACGGTCTTTAATTGGATACCAAACGGCAAATACACCTGTCGGCCATTTCTTATACGCAGCAACCAGCAGTTCGACCAACTGCGGGAAATCTTTACGTTCCAGTTCATATGGCGGATCGATCATCACCAGACCACGTTTTTCTTTTGGCGGAATGACTGCCAACAGACCTTCGTATGCATCACGCTCATGCAAACCGGCACGCTTGTCAAAAATATTATGACGAAGTTGCTGGAATACATCACGCTGCATTTCAAAAATGGTCGCTTTATCAATTTCACGCATGCCTTCCAGGGCAAACCAAGGTGAACCGGGATAAGCACCCTTACCAAAGTTTTCACGCATTTTTTCGACAACTTTCAAATATTGTTGTACGCCTTCAGGTGCATTACGCTTGATCGAATCATCCAGCTTAATAAGACGATGAATACCGTTTAAAAACTCACCTGATTTTTGCGCTTCGGCAGTCGACAAATCATATTTACCTGCACCACCATGTGTATCTACATAGCGATAAGGTTTGTCTTTTGCATTCAGTCGAGTCAACAACTGAAGCAATAAAACGTGCTTCATGACATCGGCAAAGTTGCCTGCGTGGTAAGAGTGACGGTAATTCATGTTTCAATTATTCCTAAGATCAATTGCTATTTTAACATGAAAAACTATTTCGTTCAGAAACGATTATTGAACTAAAATAGCGGACCTTTTTTTACCACACTATCGAGAATTGAAAAAATGGAAGCAGTTATCATCCCAGGGGATTGGAATGTTGATCAAATCTTAGATGATTTAGATCAACATGGCTTTAGTATTGTTGACGATGCTTACTCTAGCGAATATCAACATGCAGTGAGCCAAGAATGCTTAAGCCACTTAAACGAATTTCGTAATGCAGCCATTCAAAATGGTGTAGTTAACAACATCCGTAGTGATCATATTCTTTGGTTACAACCTGAATTTCAAATTTCCCACCTACACATCCAAACACTTCAACAATTTTCCCAAATTTTAAACCGCGCGTTTTATTTAGGCATCAAAGATGTCGAAGCACATTTCGCTTGCTATCACGCGGGTGAGTTCTATACCCTGCACCGCGACAATCCTCAAGATAAAAATGGCCGGATGATTTCCAGTGTGTATTATTTACATGGACAATGGCAGACGGACTGGGGCGGTGAACTACGCCTGCAGGACAAACATGGCCAGTGGCATATTATCCAGCCAAAACCGAACCGAATGGCGCTGTTCCAGAGCGATTTATTACATGAAGTTTTAATCTCTAAACAGCAACGCCTATCCATTACCGCCTGGCTAAGAAGTGATACCTCACTACTCTAAGACACGCTGCCGCTTTAAATTTTAATTTTTAACCTCATATAGCCATTATTGAGAAATGAGGATTGCGTTGATGCGATTAACGACCAAACAGATTATTCAACGTCTGGGTGAAACTGACCAATTGTATTTAAAAGGCAATACGCCGGAATTAACGCTTGAACGTGCTGATCTTCGTTTACAGCTGGTGACTTTAAGTGAACTGCGTCAGGAACAGCGACATTTCCTGCAAGAAGCCGTAGTGTTGCTGGAACAAGGCCGGGTAGAATTTGAAGAAATGCCGCTGCGCATGTATATCAACCTATCTTTGCATCTGGCCAAGGCTTATATGATGTTTTTTGAATTGACCAAAGAGCACCATTTCGCCCTGATTACTCAGCAAATTTTAAAGCCAATGGCCAGTTATGAACATGGGGACATTTATTTCTTTCTGGCCTATGCCAGTGCCAGTAAAAATGAGCCGGCCCTGACCCGCCACTGGTTAGGTAAGTACACCACCACTGCCGAATTTGAGCTGGAATTATTACAGCAGCATCATGCATTTAATGATTATCGTCAGCACGAATGGTTTAACAAAATATTAAAAAGCAAAATGCATTAAGCCAAAGAACAAAAACGCCTCAAATGAGGCGTTTTTTAATACAAGCTATATCATCTTATTTTAAATATCAGAAAAATATAGGAAAAATGATCAAGCAGGTTGACGTCTATAAGCGTCCATGTGCAGTTGCTGATTCAGTTCATCGACCCAAATTGCCCAATCATCATCTTGTACCAAATGGCTGATTAATAAAGAACGCTGGGCTTTATTCCAGAATGGCGCATCATGCAAGGACAGCCCTGCTGGCAGTTGATGGGTGCGTACATACAATTCAATAGCCGCAGGACTATTGGCGAGACCGAGCTGAGAAAACAAGAGCTCTAAGGATGGTTGGTTCTTTGCGAGCATCGCGCCCTCCTTATATCAGATAAATTGTAATTATTTATAGATCTAACTTATAAGATAAGGCAAAAAAAACCTAGTCCTTTGACTAGGTTTGTTGTTTCTTTTTGTATGAATGCATTTAAACGCTTTGTTTGTCGCTTTCCACATGTAAAAGCTGATTTAACTTGTCAATAATGACAATCCATTCATCATCTTGGTGCCAATGTTCACGCAGGAAGGCACTTTGTCCCTCACTCCAGAATTCGGCATCTGGCAATGCGACTTCAGATGGCAATTGATGGGTATGGGTAAACTGATTAATTGAGGCTTCATCAGAAGGCAAACCCAATTGTTCAAATAATAATTCTAAAGTTAACTGTTGTTCCGTAAGCATAAATAGACTCCATCGTAATGTTAAATTATGAGCGTGTTGAGATTCGAATTCTTAGGTTGATTTATGGCTCGGTATGTCACAGGAACCTGAACCCTCTGCCTCAATATGTAATTGTTCATTTAACACATCGACAAAAATGGCCCAGTCATCATCTTTCTTCCAGTGACTGATCAGAAAGTCATGCTGTGATTTACTCCAAAAAGGAGCTTTATGCAGGGGCACATCCATACCGATTTGATGCGTATTAATAAACTCATCAATCGCTTCCGGACTCGAATCCAGACCCAATTGTTCAAAGAAAAGTTCGAAGGTGGCGCGTTGTTCTAACATCTGAACCTCCATCTTTTTTATCTATAATCTTGTCTCTACCTTAGATCGCTCATAGCGAAAACTCAGTTGTCTCTCCTTCACAGCTTGTTATTTTTTGTTGATTAAAGTGAGTGACATAAAAAAAGCACCCCAAATGGAGTGCTTTTCTTCAACTTAATCTGAAAAGATCAAATTATTTAAGCATATCAGCAATTGCTGCGCGCTCTTCTTCAAGTTCGTTCAACGTAACGTTGATACGTTCACGGCTGAATTCGTCGATTTCTAGACCTTGAACGATTTTGTATTCACCGTTTTCAGTCGTTACAGGGAAACCGAACATTACGCCTTCAGGAATACCGTAAGAACCGTCAGAAGGAATACCCATAGTTACCCATTCGCCATTTGTACCAAGAGCCCAATCGCGCATATGGTCGATTGCAGCGTTAGCAGCAGAAGCAGCAGAAGACAAACCACGTGCTTCGATAATCGCAGCACCACGTTTACCAACAGTCGGAAGGAATGTATTTGCATTCCATTCTTGGTCGTTGATCATGTCTTTAACGCTTTCGCCGTTAATTGTTGCAAAACGGTAGTCGGCATACATGGTTGGAGAGTGGTTACCCCAAACTGTAAGATTTTTGATGTCTTTAACCGCTTTACCAGTTTTAGCAGTAATTTGAGATGCAGCACGGTTGTGGTCAAGACGTAACATTGCAGTGAAGTTTTTCGCTGGAAGATCTGGAGCAGATTTCATTGCGATGTAAGCATTCGTGTTTGCAGGGTTACCAACAACTAGAACTTTAACGTCACGGCTTGCAACTTCGTTCAATGCTTGACCTTGACCGATGAAGATTTCACCGTTCACTTTAAGCAGGTCAGCACGTTCCATACCTGGACCACGTGGACGTGAACCAACTAATAACGCATAGTCAGCATCTTTAAATGCAACTTTAGGATCATCAGTACCGATCATGTCTTCTAGTAATGGGAATGCACAATCTTGAAGCTCCATCATTACGCCTTTAAGCGCTTGTTGAGCTTTCTCAAAAGGAACTTCGAGCAATTGCAAAATCACTGGTTGATCTTTACCTAGCATTTCGCCGCTTGCGATACGGAATAATAGGCTGTAACCAATTTGACCTGCAGCGCCAGTAACGGCAACACGAACTGCTTGCTTCATCTAATTATCTCCAATTGAGGATATTCAATGCGATTAAATAGTTAGTATTTAATCTAATAATCGTAAACGCGAAAGATTGTACTCCAATCCTTTGCCAGATGCATATAAAAGAGGACGGATTTCACCTAAAGTCTGATAGGAAATATAAATTAAATCGGCAAAAAAGCTCAGTATGTTCCTTTTATTGTGACAGTTTTTGGGCATGTATTAATAATGTTGGCAGGACAGGATTTGTAATTGCCATTGGGGCGATAACAGACCTTGATCGAGGTAAGCACGCTAGCTGACTGAGTCTGCTGGCAGTTGAATCGCAAGGCATTGCCCGGTAATTGCGGATTAATTTTCAGGAATTTGGCTCGCAATGTATCGACAGAAATCGTGATATTTTCCTGTTCCGTCAGTTCCGCAGGCACTTTGAGACGATCTGCATAATTGATAATCGTCCGGAAATATTGACTGGCATTCATCGGCACGCAGCCACCGATATTGCGCCATAAAATTGTCCGGGTATTGTCATCCGGCATGATCCTGGCCACTACCTTGGACTGCAGTGGTGACAGTTTCGCGGAGCTATTGGTCGTACAATTTTGTGATGTAGTCTGAGGATATAAGCCGGAGATATTCAGCGAATAACCTTCCAGACATTTTCGCTTCTTGGCATATTCCGGGTACAAGCTACATAAGGCCGGGACCATTTGTACATCCATGACATAGTCTGTTGGTGCAGCAAATGCTGCCTGACTGCTGGTCAATACTACAAGCGCAACCGATCCAGCCCAGACTCGACGATCCTTCATTATTTTCATGAATAAATTACCATCCCCCAATAATTTTAATTTTATTGTGTATTACGTAATGGTATCAGTTGCATGCGTTTACCCACTGACTGTGCCCCCTGTCCTAACAAGATACCGTAATGCGTGGCATTGGTCATGACATGTTTCACATAATCTCGGGTTTCGAGTAAAGGAATACTTTCAGTATATTGATCTGCGGCCATTCCCTGAAATTCCGGCTGCCAGCGGCGGGCACGGTTTGGACCGGCATTATAGCCTGCTGTTGCCAGCACCGGACTATCGCTAAGCTGACGCTGAATCGTAGATAAATAGAATGTTCCATAGCGAATATTGGTATTCATATCGGTAAGTGCCGCCGGGTTATAAGCTTCACCCATTTGACGGGCCACCAACTTGGCCGTATCCGGCATAATCTGCATTAGACCACCCGCCCCGACATGTGAACGTGCGACGGTATTGAAACGACTTTCTTGACGCATCAAACCATAGGCCCAGGCCGGATCTATACCGGCATTTCGACTATGGCTGACCACGTAATTCTGATGTGGCATTGGATAACGATAGTTATAATTATGTTTGTTCGCGGTACGGTCAGCGGCATAAATGGCACGATCATACCAGCCCATATCCATGGCACGTTTTGCCGCGGCCAGCAACAGGTCATCATCCTTCTTTAGATAAGCCTGACGCACTGCCCAGTTCCATTCCCGGTTAATATAGTTCTCCGGGGCGCTGATATTACGTAAGGTGAAAGCACGGCGGAAATGAATATCCTGATTCAAGCGCTGCATAGCCTGATTGGATGGCTGCGCTGGATTTGGTGTACTCGCAGTCACCTGCCCCAGCTTGTCGCGTGCCAGAAGATTGTGATAGTCATCTCCGGTCGCCAGCTTACGATAAATACTTTCTGCTGCCTGTTTGGAAGCACGATCAGTACGTTGTTCGCTGGCACGCGCCAGCCAATATTGCCAGCGATCTTCCTGCTTCTGGTTGACACTCATGCTATCAATCGCACGGACCAGGCTTTCCCAGGCACTAAAACGAATCGCCTGACGCGCATAAATCTCGGCTTCTTCCGGGCTAAATGGCAGACCATAGCTGGCATCTAGCGCATTTAACACTTCCCGGTTGAAGTTGTTTTTCATGACTGTGGTACCACCGATATAACCGACAGCACGATATAAGGCGCGTTGTACCTGTACTGGTGTACCTTCCGCGGTCCGCTTGACGATAGACAAAGCTGAGTCCAAATCGCTATCGGCCAGACGTCCCAGCGCATAAATCAGATAGGCATGCTCTGCCGCAGTACTTTTAGGCGCAGACCACAAATAATTGGTGGGATTGGCCTGAATCGAATTCAGTTGTGCCAGAGACAGATTTAGACCAATGCCTTGCGCTGTCGCAATGGCCTGACCTGACTGTCCGGCACGAAGTTGCCCCCAGAGTCGCTGCTGACGGTCTTCTGAGGTCATGAGTGGACTGGATAGCATCATCCGACCTAGACCAGTACAAGAATCAGGCTGGCTATTGGTGGTTAACCAGACTTCTTTAAACTCGGCATAGACCAGTTCATCGCCAGCTTTGGCGCGCACTTGTGCCACTGCACAGGCTTCGGCAGGATCGGCATTGGTCACATAAGGCAATACCGGTTGGGCAGTGCTAAAGTCTGCCATTTTTACTTTTTCTTCGACATAGTCTGCTGCCAGCTTTTCAGCCATAGCAGATTGAGGGTAACGCTGGGCAAAGCTGATAATCTGGCTGACAGGCTGCATGGCAAGATTCTGGTTTAAAATCCAGTATTCCGGATAATAGCCCAAGGCATCATTCTGCATAGACAGACGATATTGCTGTAACAGTTCAGTATTACCTGCATTGGCTGCACGCAAGGCATCATTAAATTGTTCTTCTGCTGCCTGTGTACTCGCTGAACAGATACATGCCACACTTAAAGTAATTAATTTATAGTATTTATACATAGTTTTAGTGTGTTTCAACATCCCTTTGCCTTCTATCATCGATTTTGTGCTTAGCCCATGTTGCATATCATAAGAGCTAGTTTGAAGATTATAACCCACTCTATTGTTCAGTTATGTAACCTTATGATTAAGCAATATTAATCTACAGACAATTTTTGCCCATAAATCAATATTTTTCCACAGTTAATTTGGGCTATAAGTTTAAGCGACTTTCCTGCTAAAATATGCGCCTTTCCAAGATTTCAGTCCGTGAATTGAATTTTTATTCACCTGTTTGATGCATCAATCAGGCTGTTCGTTCACTCTTTCAACGTATTACCTTGTAGGAGCCTACATGACGGTTCAAACCTTCATTCCGAATGGTGCCCCAGCTGCCTCAGAAAACACTGTTACCCAGCCAGCGCACACCCCAGTTAGCGATGCTTCAGTCAAAAAACTGTACATCGAAACACAAGGGTGTCAGATGAATGAGTACGACAGTCACCGTATGGCAGACCTGTTAGGCGATTCTCATGGCTATGTGCTGACCACTGATCCTAAAGATGCCGATATTCTGCTGATGAATACCTGCTCGATCCGTGAAAAGGCACAGGAGAAAGTATTCTCCGAGCTGGGCCGCTGGCGCAAACTAAAGGATAAAAATCCTGACCTGATTATTGGTGTCGGTGGTTGTGTAGCGTCTCAGGAAGGCGACAACATCCAGAAACGTGCCAATTATGTCGACATGATCTTTGGCCCGCAAACCCTGCACCGTTTGCCGCAAATGCTGGATCAGCATTTTGAGCAGATCGAAAAGCCGAAAAAAGAAAAAATCAAACTGGTGGATATTTCCTTCCCGGACATCGAGAAATTCGACTTCCTGCCTGAACCGCGTGTTGAAGGCTATAAAGCCTTTGTTTCGATTATGGAAGGCTGTTCTAAATACTGTTCTTTCTGTGTGGTGCCTTATACGCGTGGTGAAGAAGTGTCCCGTCCACTGGATGATGTCCTCGCAGAAATTGCGGGTTTGGCAGAAAAAGGCGTACGTGAAATTTCACTTTTGGGTCAGAACGTAAATGGCTACCGTGGTGAAACTTTTGAAGGCAATATCTGTACCTTTGCCGATTTGCTGCGTTTGGTTGCGGATATTCCGGGTATTGGCCGGATTCGTTATACCACCTCGCATCCACTGGAATTTAATGACGACCTGATCCAGTGTTATCGCGACCTACCACAAATGGTTTCACATCTGCATCTGCCGGTACAAAGCGGTTCCAATGATGTCCTTCAGGCTATGAAGCGTAACCACACCATTGATGTCTATATCGAGAAGATTAAAAAGTTACGTGCAGTTCGCCCAGATATGCACCTATCTTCAGACTTTATCATTGGTTTTCCGGGTGAAACTGATGAAAACTTTGAAGAGACTTATCAATTCATTAAAGATCTGGATTTTGATCACTCTTATAGTTTCATCTATTCAAAACGTCCGGGCACACCGGCAGCAGAACTGGAAGATACGATTTCTGAAGATGTGAAAAAAGAACGTCTAGCCAAAGTTCAGCAATGGATTAAGCGTTCAAGCATTGACAAGACGGATGCCATGCTCGGGACCATCCAGCGTGTACTCATCGAAAAAGTTTCTGATAAAGATCCGAACATTCTGGTTGGTACGGCGGACAATACCCGTTATGTTAACTTTATTGGTGACCCTGCCTGGGTAGGCCGCTTTGCCGAGATTGAAATTACCGAAATTAAAACTTTGAATTTAGTTTACGGTGAGCTCTTGAATCTTGAGCCTGACGTGGCGTAATGTAGAGCATATAACGCACACTTCATAAGGAACACTCTTGACTGCAGCGATTCGACGTACAGTAGCTTTTCCTGGAATTTCGATGGACCGTATACAAGCCATGTTAGGTGCCTATAACGGCCATTTGAAGCAAATTGAACAACGTTTAGACGTCAAAATCTCCCATCGCGGAGAAAGTTTTATTATTGATGGTGGAATCGATGCCGTTGAGAGAGCCGAAATGCTCTTACAACGTCTTCATGAAGAATCTGAACATAGTCAGCAGATTAGTGCAGATACTTTACATCTGATGATTCAGGGTAGCCAGACTGACCGTGAACTTCAGCAAGATCTGGATGATCAGGAACATACGGGGCTGGACAATGTCTGGCTGCAAACCCGTAAAGGCCGGATCAACCCGCGTGGTGCCAACCAGAAACGCTATGTACAGCGCATTCTGCAAAGTGATATTTCTTTTGGTATTGGCCCTGCCGGTACAGGTAAAACCTATCTTGCCGTTGCGGCTGCCGTGGACATGCTGGAGCGCAATGAAATCCAGCGCATTCTGCTGGTTCGTCCTGCGGTTGAAGCCGGTGAAAAACTCGGTTTCCTGCCGGGAGATTTAACCCAGAAAATCGATCCTTATTTACGTCCCTTGTATGACGCGCTGTATGAAATGCTTGGCTTTGAAAAAGTGGCCAAGCTGATCGAACGTCAGGTGATTGAAGTGGCTCCGCTTGCTTATATGCGTGGCCGTACCCTAAATCATTCTTTCGTGATTCTGGATGAAGCGCAGAACACCACCCCAGAACAGATGAAAATGTTCCTGACCCGTTTAGGTTTTGGCTCACGAGCGGTGATTACTGGCGACGTAACTCAGGTAGATTTACCGCGAGGTCAGCAATCCGGCCTGTCACATGCTTTGCGCGTGATTGATAAAATTCCTGAAATTCATATCACCCGTTTTCATTCGCGTGATGTGGTACGTCATCAGCTGGTACAGAAAATTGTCGAAGCCTATGAAGGCTGGGACAGTGAACAGCAGCGTTTAAGTGCTGAAGCACGTGCAGAACGTAAAGCACGTCAGGATGCCTTGATCGCTGAAAATGATGCTGCGGCAGATGCACAGCATTAAGCTTTAAACTTAAGGATTTGTGTTGAAACTTAGTCTTTCCTTACAACAGGACTTTCAGTCGCCTGAACTGGTACTGAAACGTGTCTATATTAAAAAAGTTGTAGAAACCACTTTACGTCATATCAGCACTCAAAGTGATTGCGAAATCGGAATTGCCTGTGTCGACAATGACGAAAGTCATAAACTGAATCTGGAATATCGCGGCAAAGACAAACCGACCAATGTCCTGTCTTTCCCGAGTGAACTTCCAGATGAAATGGCGCAGTTTCTGGATGCATTTCCCATTGGTGATCTGGTGATCTGTATTCCTGTGGTACTGGCGGAAGCGCTGGAACAGCAAAAAGTACCCTTGACGCATTTCACCCATATGCTGGTACATGGCACTTTACACCTAATGGGCTATGACCATGAAACCTCGGATGAAGATGCTGAAGAAATGGAAGGTATTGAAATCGAGATTCTGGCCAAGCTAGGTTTTGAAAATCCCTATCTGGAACAGAACTAAAATTTCTTCATAAAAAAAAAGCGGGCCAAGGCTCGCTTTTTTTATTGTTTACCCTCACCCCAACCCTCTCCCATAAGAGAGGAAGCTTTAATATCTATAACTCAATGATAGTCCTCCCTCCTTTTGGGAGGGAGTTAGAGGGAGGGTTTACAAATGAGTAAAATGGTCTAACGAACCTCAAACTCTGCTTCAGCCGGGTCAAAACGCCAGGTACGAATCACCCGCAGTTCGGAAATTTCTTTCATTTTACTATCGAAAGCACCAAATGGCGCTGCCTTACGCACGGAAGCTTTGGCTGCTTCATCCAACATGGCATGTCCTGAACTGTCAATCAGTCGAATGGCACGAATTCCGCCATTCTGATTGAGGATCACCATCAGCCGCACTTCCCCTGCCAGATTCTGTTGTTTGGCTGCTTCCGGATAATAACGGTTCCCATAGAACTCCACTTTCTCGCGAAACTTTTCCAGATAGGCGGCAGAAACATCCTGCTTGGACTGAATACCATCTACAGTCTTAATTTTTTGCTGACGACTGAAATTTTGCTGACGCTGTAAATATTGCGCTTCCAGACTGGCGACCATGGCCGCTTTGGCCTGAAACTGGCTCTGTAATTGCTCCTGCATTTTTTTTCGCTGATTTTCTTCCGCCTGCTTTTGCCAGCTCAAGGTGGTCATCAGGACTTTTTCTTCAAAACTGAGTTCCTGTTGCTGTTGCAGCATATCCAGACTTTCTTGCAGCTCTTCGCCTGCATGTTGTTCCATTAACGGCGATGGCATATCACTCGACATGCGATGAGCTTCTCTAAACTGGCCGGAACCCTGCTGGTCCGTTTGGGCGAGAAAATCAGCATGCTCAATTTTTTCATCAGTCTGGCGCAAACTGACTGCGATTTCTTTGGTACTGGTATCCCGATCTTGCGGCATACCAAATTCCAGGGTCAGCACGATCAAATGCAGAATGCCTGCGGCAAGCACCGCACTGCTAAACACTGGATCTTTCCACCAAGTTCTGACCAGAGGCATGAGTATCATCGTTTTTTCACATTCGCCCAAACTCAATACTGAGTTCAGCTCCCCAAAAAAGTATTTGAAAGATTAAAAATAAACGGATTCGTCATTTATCTTTTTAAAATGCCAAATCCATCAAATCTTCAACGTTACATAACTAAAACTATAAAAATGGTGCTATTTATTTTGCTAAACTTCAAGCATGAACGCTTGTATTTTTCATACAATTCGACAAGATACATCCCGAGTCAAAAATAAAGTTGCCAGGACGCTTCAGTATGCAAACGCTAATTTCCAATATTTCCAACCGAATCCGCCAAGTGTATCAGAGGGCGGAAGGATTTATTGAAGATGAGCGTGAATTTCCCTTATCGCAAGTCTTCCTGAATGCAACCTTTCAGCGCTTTGTCACAGACAATGTCGATGCATTAAAAGACTTACATGCAGATTTACACGAAGACTGGCTGCGTTTGTATGCAACACTGGATTATAAAGGCCTGATTGTCACTTTATCGGTTGATTTGAAACTGGTACAGATGGAATTGAATAAAACCACCCAGTTGATCGTGTTCGAGCAAATTAGTGATACTCAGCTGATTGAAGCCAAATATCCAAATATGCTGTATAAACTGGGCGTGCGTTTCGGCTTGTTCTTCTATCAACGTATCTTGAATAAAGATCCTTTGGGAATGATTCTGGAAAAACTGGGCGTAATTAAAGTCATCGATGACTTGCTTTATCTAGATTTAAATCGCTGGTTAGGTAAAAGCCGATCGGTCATTGATACCTTGGGCAAAGTTCATGTGAATCACGCAGTACTTCGTGAAGCCGAACTGGTGGTGATTGGTAATGTCAATCTGGCCGCCCTGTTTAGAAAACTTTCCCAAGATCAGGAAGAGAACTGGGATGAAGACAAGATGGATGACAACCGGGTCACCCCCATCAAACAGAAAAATCCTTCTTAAATCATGTCAAACGTAGTTTTTGAACAAAAGTTCCATAAAACTACATGAAATATACATTTTTGGCAGAAATATCCCTTCAATTTCCATATTTTGCCCAAATAATAAAGGGTGCAATAAGTGATATGTTTTGCCAATTGAATCAATATAGGAAAATAACTGATGGCGAAGACTGTATTCAAAATTTTAGTGATGACCACGGGTCTGAGCAGCGCAATACTGTTCACTGTTATTTCTAGCCAGGCTTTTGCCATGACTCCTTTCCAAGCCAGTTATCAATTTAGCTATAATGGCAAGAATATGGGTTCTGCAACGCGGACTTTAAGCAAATCAGGCAATAACTGGACTTATGTCTTTGCTGCAAAAGCCGGAGGTATTGCCTCTGCAACCGAAACCAGCCGCTTTACTTTTAATAATGGCAAGATCGGCTCAAGCAGTTTCAGTCGCAGCAGTAAAGTGCTGGTGCATAACAACACCATGAGTATTAATTTTAATCCTTCCAGCAAAAGCATCAGTACCAAGAAAGACGATGAAAAACGCTCTTTTGCCTGGAGAGCAGATGTTCTGGATGAGTTGAATGCGGAATTGCAGATCCGTGAAGACTTAAAAAATTCAGGCCTGAAAGCAAATTACTATATCGCTGATGCTAAAGAAGTTGAAGGCCGTAAGTTTATCAAACAGGGTTCAGAGACTATAAGCACCAAATACGGATCCTTTAATACCATTAAAGTGGTGATGAAACACAGCAAACCAGGTCGTGAAACCATTTTCTGGCTGGCACCAAAACTTGACTATCTTCCAGTCAAAGTTTCGCATGTCGACAAGAAAACCTCCTATGGTTTACTGTTAACTGACTATAAAGGTGCAAGCAACTAAGTTTTTGGCGAATTTCACTTGATTTTTTCCGGGTGCTTTTTACAATACGCTTTTGCTTGAAAAAGCACCTGCTCTTGAGGATTCTCCCGTGCATGCACTAGAACAGAAAATCTTGGCTGAAGGCATCGTCCTCTCTGAAGAAGTTTTGAAAGTAGACTCTTTCTTAAACCATCAGATTGATCCAGTCATGATGCAACTGATTGGTCAAGAATTTGCGCGTCTGTTTAAGGATGCTGGTATTACCAAAATTATTACGATTGAAGCATCAGGTATTGCACCTGCCGTAATGGCCGGCCTAGAGCTTGGCGTACCTGTAATCTTTGCACGTAAATACCAGTCTCTCACCCTGAAAGATGATTTATATCGTTCTAAAGTCTTTTCATTTACCAAACAGACTGAAAGCACAATCGCGATTTCAAATAAACACATCAGCTCAACCGATAAGGTTTTAGTGATCGATGATTTTCTGGCTAATGGTCAAGCGGCTTTAGGTCTTGCAGACCTGATCCACCAGGCAAATGCAGAAGTAGTCGGTATTGGCATTGTGATTGAAAAATCATTCCAGCCAGGTCGTGACCTGCTGCTTGAAAAAGGCTACCGTGTGGAATCACTGGCACGCGTAAAATCTTTGGCAAATGGCACAGTTGAATTTGTTCGCGACTAAGCTCGACAATCAATTTTAAAAGAGCGCTTATGCGCTCTTTTTTATTTTGTCTATCTGATGAAATAAATTAAAAATATTCAAAGCTCGACTCTAGTTCAATCTAATGTGTTATTCATGATTCCTGACTTGATCCTAGATGAATGGCTTACTTTTAAATTCGAAGTGATTAAACCTCTAAAATAGATCGTGTCATAAAATAAATAATTTTTCTATCCGATGAATAAACAACCAGTTATAGCAATTTTATTATAAGATAAAGAGGTCTAACTATCTGCAAATAATTAGACCTCTGTTCACCTTGAACAAGAGTTTATTTAACCGTCACAGTAATACTGCCGCTATTTACAGCACCGATAGCGGTAGTTGTGATGCTATTGTTAATAGCAGTTTGAGTTCCTTCTGCAATCGCATTGACAGAGGCATCAATGGTACCCGCATTATAGGCAATGTTCGCGACACTATAATTGCTTAAAGTTTCATTGATCTGCTCACTATAGTTGGTAGACAGTGATGAACTTACAACTTCCGAGAGATCTGAACTATCCGCAACCTCGGATAACTCTTCTAAGGTTTCAGAATTATTCGTTGCACTGGTGACTTGACTGAAATCATAGTCATATGTTTCATCTGATACGTCTGATATCACCTGATTGAAGCTGCCTTGCTCAATCGTGATACTACCTGTGTTCGCTGCACCAATTGCAGTAGTTTCAATTGTCCCTTCAATTGAACTAATCGCATCTGGTACTTCTCTTACTGCTCCTGCAAGTGCTTCTAAATCAACGCTTGCATCAACATCACCTGTATTCACTGCCAGATTCAGCGCAGAACCATTTTCAACCTGCTGAGAAATAGAATCCAGAGTAGCTTGTAAACCGGTATCTACTTCCACATTGGTTTCTTGAGCATATGCCATCCCCGCACTAGACAGAAAGGCGACGGATAATGCGACTGTTTTGATCGTGTTTTTCATCATTGTTCTTCCTACTGTTATTTTGAAGTACCTCTCGCTAAGTACTTCTTCTGACAATGGGAGCGAGCCCATTTTCAAATCTTTTAATCACGTTGAATATTTGACCAGTAATTCTCCACTACCTCTGGATTGGCATCCCATAAACTGGATGACTTCTCCTCAGCTTGTTCTTTGTTGGCTTGTTCTTGAACATCTTTTTTGTCATTTATTTTGCTTGTCGGAGATGGGCGCTTAGTCTTACTAATATATTTAATCAGTTCCTGTTTGCTCATTTCAGGCTCGGCTTCAGGATTCTGAATCACCTCAGATTCTTTCTGCTTAGGCGGCTTGGTATCTTTGCTGGGTGAATTGATCGACTTGTTTTTTTCATTGGATGAATCTGCCTGACGTGAGGCCGATTCCTGAACAGGGTTGCTGGAATCGGTACTGATTTGTTGCTGATTTTTCTTATATTTATGCAAGGCAACAGAACTGCGAGTGAGATCTAAGCGACCAAATTCAGGTGGAATTTCCGCACGGCAACTTGCAAACACTGCCGGTGGCACGACCTGACTGAGTAATTCAAAAGTGGCCAGGTTCAACATTTGGCGTAAGGCAAAATTACTCGCCTCTCGTTCTCCCTTGCCAATTTGAATATTTAACAGTGTACGACCCGCGAACCTGCCTGCACTAAGACCATAATCCTGTGCAGCAATCTGCTTTTGCAAAGAAACATTACCCACCACTTTACTACTGCGGGTATCAGTCAAAGATAAATCCAGACCGATCATAATCCGGGTTTGACTATAATTCGGACCGACACCAGCGATCTGCATGTCAAAACCACCACCCGGAATAAAATCCAGACTGTTAATACTGCCTGTCACATAATAATCAGAAGCCTGGATTTGTCTTGGATCACGAATGCCCCACTTGGCTTCGCTTTCGATAATCCGGGGATCACGCCGGTTCATTAAGCTTACCCCCGCCTGAAACAAGGCAGATTGCACCATATCTCCCGCACCTTGGGTCACCATTTTTCCGCTACCACCATTGGTAACTACATCCTTACCGGTTTGATCCAGAATTGCCCCCACGGAGAAACTCACATCACTACGTAATTGTCCTTTTAGGCAGGATAAAGCCATATCAAAAGGGGTAAAAATATCGGTAATTGGGGGGCCTTGTACCAGGCTAACTGGCTTCTTGTTTGAGGGCGCTAAACCCGTGCAGCCTGTTAAAAAAGAGCTGAAAAGGACAGTGGCACTCACGAAAGATATATGTCTTTTGGTCGAGGAGAAATTCAACATTGTGATTCTCCTGGTCTGTTACTTAAATTAAGACAGCGCTGAGGATTTTGGTTGGTATTTGAATTGACTGGTGCTTCATTCAGCAACTCACTCGTAATATCGATACTGTTGTCTGTACCCTCTACATTGATATTGTTGGTCGGGGTATTTACCGTCCCGATGGAAGTAGTTGAGGTGCTATGAACGGTGGTTTTACCTAATCCGGAATAATAGTCTGACTCCTTAAGTTCGATCAGATTGGCTTGAACTAGATTCTCATTGGAACGGGCACTGGATGATTTCCAACGCTGAGTCCACTCATCAGAGGTGGCATAAGCGTTACTCAGAAAACATAAACCTAATAAACCCAGATTGATAACTAATATTCTCATAATCTTAATATCCTCTGACTTAAGATATTTATTTAATTTTTCATTTAAGTAAGATTAAATTTATCTGAAAAATATTAAATCACATAAAATTATAAAATGTAAAACTTATACCTATTCACTTATTTTTTTGTTTTATTTAAAAATATAAATTATTGTTTTTATTAAATTAATATATATTTGTTTATTATTTGTGATTTGTAAGAAATCATTATATAAATTTTTTTGAATATAAAATTCATCCAAAAAACTTGATTAAGATAATATATTTTTTATATTATCAATAATCAAAAATTTATCTAATAAAGATTAGAATTATTATACTTTTTATATTTTAAAAGTCGTAAATTTTTATTTTATTAGAACTTCTATTTAATAAGGATAAATGTCACGATTTATTTAAAATATAATTAATCAATTACAATGAAGGTGACTTATAACGAAACGCCAATATTCAGATGTATTTTGGCAGAAAAATTTTAATAGCCCTGATAAGAACTCGTTTACATATTTT
Organism: Acinetobacter lwoffii; assembly: GCF_019048525.1. Taxonomy (NCBI): domain Bacteria; kingdom Pseudomonadati; phylum Pseudomonadota; class Gammaproteobacteria; order Moraxellales; family Moraxellaceae; genus Acinetobacter; species Acinetobacter lwoffii. The sequence goes on from NZ_CP077369.1 coordinate 334,627, forward strand.
TCGACTTCCCTTCCTTTTTCATTTCGAATCCAGAAATGGCCTACCTAAGATCGCAATATTTAGACTGATGAGAGAAGAACATTTCTGATGATCTTGAGATTTGCCATTTCCTCAATGACAGGTTAAGAATTGCGTTAATCAACCAAGAAGGCATATATTTACAGCTGAAATACAATGTTTTAGCGTGAACTCAACTAGAATCAAGTGAGTATGCAATGTTTCTGATTTGCGAATTCAAAACTTATCTAGTGTGTTGTTGTATGTTATGAATAAGTGCTGATCAGGGCACACATCCTATTCCCGACAAACCTAAAACAAGCACATCTCAATCCTTGATGGAACAATCTATGCAATGTCCTAAATGTGGCTCAGCTGATATCGAACAGCGCGATCATGAACAGAATTTAAAGAAAATTGGCGGCATTCTCATGAGTTCAGCGGGTGCAACTGCAGGGACTGTGGGTGGCGCTGCTTCAGGTGCATCCATTGGCGCTGCGATTGGTACAGTAGCCGGACCTTTAGGTGTAATTGTCGGCGGAACCGTAGGCACTTTTGTCGGTGCAATCAGTGTCGGGATTACCGGCGGTGTAGTCGGTAATTTTCTGGGGAAAAAGGCCGGGGTTTCTGTCGACCGTAATCTGTTTCAGGATTATCAATGTCTGAAATGCAAATACAGATTTAGTCAAAAAGATCAAAAAGATCAAAAAGATCAAAAAGATCAAAAAGATCAAAAAGAAGCCTAATAAAATTCAGGAAATGAAGTTCATCCTTCATTTCCTGCGAGAGCTTGTCAGACTTGATTGAGTTTCAGTACCACTTCACCTAAACGCTTGCCTTGTACTTCACACAGAATTTTTTCATCCTGACTCAGGCCCTGATCATGCCGTGGTCCGCTGACATGACTAGCACCATAAGGGGTACCACCCGTTTTGGTATTCGAGAGTGCAGGTGTTGCATTGCTGAGCCCCATGATCATCATGCCATGATGAAATAACGGCGGCAGCATGGTCAGCAAAGTACTTTCCTGCCCGCCATGCATGGAACCTGATGCTGTAAACACGCAAGCCGGTTTACCGTGTAGCGCTCCATTCAGCCACAGACTCGTGGTCTGATCCCAAAAATATTTCATTTCAGAGGCCATATTGCCAAAACGGGTCGGTGAACCAAGCGCCAAACCGGCACACTGCGCCAGATCTTCCAAAGTACAGTAGATATCCCCTTCTGCCGGAATACTGGGTTCAGCCACTTTTACCATGCTGGATATGTTTGGAACTGTCCTGATTTTTACTGCCACGCCTGCCGCTTCAATTCCATTGGCAATTAAATGCGCCATTTCTTTGGTTGAGCCATATTTGCTGTAATATAAAACAAGGACATAAGGTTGCATCATGGTTCTTAGTCATTACTTAAAAAAATAAAACTATACGATACTTTGCAAGTTTTTTGGTTAAGCTGATGGTGAAAATTCATGATGATTAAAAAAATTGAGATTGGATGCAGATGATTGTTAAGTATTTAAAGAAATTACCTTTCTATGAAAAACACTGGTTTCAATTTGTTTTATTTGTACTTCGACGCTTTGAAGCAGACCGCTGTCGCGAACAGGCAGGTTCCCTGACCTACACTACCCTGTTTGCGGTGGTGCCGATGCTGACGGTTTTTCTGGTAATTATCTCTTCCATTAAAGCGCTGGAACCTGCGCGGCAGCAATTGCAACAACTGATCTATAGTAATTTTTTACCCAAAACTACAATTGCCTTTGATAAGGCCCTGAATGCCTTTACCGATAAATCCAGCAATCTCACCATCATTGGTATTCTGTTCTTGTTTGTGACGACAGTATTGATGCTCAGCAGTATCGAAACGGTGTTTAACCGCATTTGGCGCGTGACTGAAACGCGGGGCGGAATTATGGGCTTTATGCGTTACTGGACCATCATTTCGCTCGGGCCGATTTTACTCGGCAGTGCATTTGTGATTTCTTCGACCGTGGCATCCATGAGCATTCTCAGCAATAACTTTGCCGGTTATGAGCTTGATGGCGCTTTTGTCCTCTGGGCGATTTCCTTTTCTTTGACTGTACTCGGATTTTTCATTTTGAACTGGACCATCCCGAATCGCAGTGTACCGCTTAAATCTGCCTTTATTGCCGGTCTATTTAGTGCCGTGGTGTTTGAGCTGCTGAAAAATCTGTTTGGCTATATCATGTCAAACTTTACCAGCTATGAGATCGTCTATGGTGCCTTCGCCGCCGTGCCGATTTTCCTGCTCTGGATTTATCTGTCGTGGATTATTGTGTTACTAGGGGTTGAAATCAGCTATGCCCTGACGGCGTTTGAATCTGGGCAGGACAATAAACGCCATCCCATCGTCATGCTGCTGGATCTGTTAGAATTATTTTATAAAAAGCAGAAAACTGGTGAAAGCATCAGTGAAGCCCAAGCACTTGAGGTCTTAGGCCGGGATGAAATTGGACGCTGGCCGAGCTATGTCGCCATGTTTGAAAAGCAGAATTTGATCAAACGTACCGATGAAAATGAATATGTGCTGGTTCGTGATCTGGATCAGGTCAGCTTCTGGAATTTTTATCTGCAATTACCCTATCCACTGCCACGCAAAGACCATCTCACCAATGCCCAGACTGATGACATCTGGATGCAAAATTTCTCACCTAGATTACAGGAAACCGATCAATATCTGGAAGAAAAACTCAATTTTCCATTGTCCGAACTGTTCCGACATAAATAAAAAAATCCTCTCGCTTGAGAGGATTTTTTTTAACTGATAGCGGTAGATTTCCAGCAGACTATAGCGCCTGCAGTCACCAAACCCGTCCCGATCCAAAAACTGAGTTCGGGTCTGACATCCAGAATCAGCATTGACATGACCGAAGAAAGAATCGGCATAAAATAGGTGGCTAAAATCAGCACCTTGATATTGCCGAACTGCATACTCTGATTCCAGTTACTATAGGCGATGCCAATCAGACTACCCACCACTGCAATTCCCAACCATAGCTTGAATGTGGGCATGATAAAAGGTTCGTTTAATCCTAAATGTAAGAACCATAAGCTAATTACAGCGACCAAAAAGAAAATCGGTACACCATTTTGTCCGCGGCCATAGGTCCTAGTTAGAACGCAGTAGCAAGGCCATAACAAAGCGCCGAGAAAGGCAAAGCCATAAGCCCAAGGATTTTCAGCTAAAGCCTGCATAAACTTCGGCAGATTAGTGATTTCTGGATTGACCACCAGCATCAGTCCCATCACAGCGAGCAGAAAGCCTGGAATCACCCAGAGGCGAGCCTGCAACTGTCGGGCAAAAATCGAAAAAACAATCATCAAGGGTGGCCACAGATAATTGATCATGGCAATCAGCATCACCTGTTCACGATTATCCGACCATGCCACAGCAACCAGAAATAGAATCTCATAAGCCACAAATAAAGCGCCACAACCGAGCAGATAACGCTTGGACATTTGCATGATTTTTGGAAAGCCGGTGAACGCAAAAATCGCCAGACTGCTAAAACTATAAATTAAAGCAATCCCCTGCACTGCACTGGTGGATTCAGTAATCAGTTTCACTACGGCGACCAGACTGGCCCAGATCAGAATAGAAGACAGACCAATCCAGGTCGCTAAATTTACAGACCAGATTTTCATGCTTGCTCTTGAATGCTTTTATTGATATTCGGTTTTTTCAGCCATCCCTGCAAACTCACTAGAATCACACCCAGCATGACCATACAGGTGCCGATAATAAAATTGATTTCGATATGTTCATCCAGAATCAGTACGCCGAACAGCATGCCGAATACAGGGGTCAAAAAGGAAAATACCCCTAGACGCGATGCCAGATAATGCTTCAGCATCCAGAACCAGATCAGATAACTGGCAAAGGAAATCAGCACGGTATGAAAAACCAGACTGGAAATAGACAACACCGTCCATTGAATGGCTGCTTGTCCAGTCAGAACAGCCAGAGGCAATAACAGCATTCCACCTATCAATAATTGATAGAACAAAGTCTGGGTTGCAGGTGCTTCAGCCAGCCGGCTCAGACGTACACTGACTGTGGTGGCTGCCCAGAATACGCCGCCAAGCAAAGCCAGAAAATCTCCCCACAAGGCATCAGTTTGTAAAGTTGATTCTGTCTGTGGACGTAACAGAAAGCTGACTACAATTCCGCTAAAGGCAAGAAATATTCCGCCCCATTGCACAGAAGACAAACGCTCTGCCGGCAATTTCCAGTGTAAACCCAAAGCCACAAAAATCGGCGCGGTATAAAGTAAAACAATCGTATGCGAGGCTGAGGTATAACGCAGTGCCTCACCAATCAGATAGAATTCGGTTGCAAACAACACACCGACTAGTAATCCTGCAGGTAAATAGCGTGCATTCCAGAGTTGACGGCGCACGCTCTGCTGAATCAGGGGATAAACCATCAGCGCAGACAAGGCTGAACGCAAGGCAATTTGCATCAGGGCTGAAATATCATTCGCGGCCCACTTCAGTACCACCTGTTGTAAACCCCACAACATACACAATACAAACATGATGGCAGATGCTTTGGCATCTAATGCCTGACGCTGGCTCACATACGGTCCTGTTGCTCATTTGGAAGGTACACTATAAAAGTGTCAGAAATAAAAGATATACTTCAAAACAGACAAATGATGGTGTTATTCAGGCAATTTCGGTGATGCATAAAAAAATCCAAGCAGATTCAGCTTCGCTCAAGCAACTTCCGACCCATGATCTGATTAAAGCACCTCTGTGGATCAGTTTCAGGGAAGATCCTGCGCAATCTGTTTATCCGCTACATGGCCATGCCTGGGGAGAATTTGTCTATGCTTTTCATGGCGTGATGGAAGTGAATATTAATCATATAAATTATGTGACGCCTTCACCTCACGGCATCTGGCTCCCACCGAATTTAGAGCATCGTGGTCTGAACCGTACCGCAGTTTCTCATGGCACTCTGTATGTGCATGAATCACTTTGTAGCCAACTGCCCACTCAACCGGGCATCCTGCTCAGCGCCCCCTTGGTCACTGCTTTATTTACCCACCTGAAACAACTACATCAGCAAGATCATCCGGGATTCGAGAATTCAGCTGAATATCAGCGTCTGCTACAGGTGCTGCTTGATCAGCTCCAGCAAGCCCAACTGGTCAGCAGTTATCTACCGCATTCAGAACATGCATTGCTGAAACAGATTTTAGATTATTTACATCAGCATCCGGCAGATCAGAGCTCGCTGCAGCAACTGGCCGAACGCGTCAATTTAACCGAGCGGACGTTAGCGCGATATAGCCAGAAAGAACTGGGAATGTCACTGCATGAATGGCGGCAACGCCTGAAAGTGATGCAGGCCATGTCTTTATTAAATGCAGCGCATAGTGTCGAGAGCATTGCCTTTGATCTGGGCTATGCCAATGCCTCAGCATTTATCAGCATTTATCAGCATGTTTAAACGCTGGATGGGAAGCACCCCAGATCAGTTTCGCAAACGTTATACTGTTAATGATTAAAATTATGCATATGAAAAAGGAGCCAATAGGCTCCTTTGATTCAAAATCCTGGTTATTTCACAAAAGTCGTCCAGACATAATCTTGAGCCTGCCCTTTGAGGGTCATTTTCAGTTGATCGCCTGAATGTAATGCCGCAACGCCTGCCGGTGTACCGGTCATCACCACATCCCCTTCTTCCAAAGTAAAGACCTGACTGATGTCAGCCAGCAAGGTCGCAATATCAAATATCAATAAAGCGGTATCACCTTTTTGACGTAGCTCATCATTGACTTGCAGTGTGTAATGCACATCTTTCCAGTCCGTGACTACATCGGCGACAGGCACCCAGTCCGACAACAGACAAGAGCCATCAAAGGCTTTGGCACGTTCCCAAGGCTGGCCTTTTTTCTTGAGATCATCCTGTAAATCACGCAAAGTTAAGTCCAGACCTAAAGTCACCGCACCCACAGCTTCAAGTGATTTCACAGGATCGCTTTCTTTGCTTAAAGTCCGGTCAATGCGCAAGCTGAGTTCACATTCATAATGACAATTGCCCCATTCCGGATTCCATTCAATGCCTGCTTCGAGCGAACTTAAGGCACTCGGTGGCTTGATAAACAATACCGGACGATCAGGGATCGCATTGCCGAGTTCTTTGGCATGATCGGCATAACTGCGACCCACGCAAACGATTTTGGATGGACGTGTGCTCATGATCAAAACTTCCCTTTTCCTTTTATAGATATCTGAATTATTTTTTAAATGTATGCTCGAACATACTCTGTTCAGTGCCGTCCTTAAATGCACGCTTCGGCACAATAACCACGGTACGGTTTTTTAATTCCAGCATATAAGTGAGTTTACCGACAGCAAAATTCTGCACTTCGCTATATGGCACCGACTTACTACGATCATTATTAAAAATTTCCGCATAGTCCTGATACAAATCAATACCCTGTTCGCTTTTACCAAACTGATATTTAACAAACTGACGTTTAAACATCATCGGCAGGAACCAGTAACGCATAATACCTTGCAGGAGCAGAAAAAATGCGCCCAAAGCCACGTAATAACGTCCGACGCCATCAAAACCCATCGAGAAACCCCAGATGATGATCCCGATACTGACCAGAGGCGTCAGAAAACGTGAAATCTGCTTTTTACCAAACGTCGCCAGGGCAAAACCATCCTGAGATTCTTCTAAAGTCAGAAAATAACGGGTCGATAAAGTCGGTGCTGACTCAGTCATAGCATCACATCAAAAATAAAATCTTGCCCAATACTATACCAAAATATCCATAGCGCTTATGGCCTGTCGCATCAATTACATAACTTTGCTTTGGAAATACGTGCATTTGGTTTTAAATAAACAGCAATTAAAACAAAAAATACGCAACAGGATGTTGAATGAAAGGATTAAAGCAATGCATGCTCATCGGTGTTTGTTTGGCAGTTTCTGTCCCAGCACTGGCCAAGATTATTCCTTGGAATGCCGAATTGCCGAGCAGTCTGAGTGCTTATCAGGGCAATGCCCAGCAACTGGCAGAATTAACCGGCGAGCGGATTCTGATTTATGCGCATCCAACCAGTAAAACCCAGCTCCCCACCTTAAACAATAATGCAGCCAGCAAGACACAGTTTTATAGTGCAGCTGTGGTATTGCCTGTGGCTGAAGCTCAAGTTGAAAAATTGCTGCGCCATTATCCAAATTATGTGGGTCTGTTTCCAACTTTAAAGTCAGCCAAAGTGCTAGAGCAGCAGGGTTCGATTCAGCAGATTAAATATCAGGTTCATATCCCGACCCCGATTCCGGTGTTAAACTTTAAAGAAACTGTAGTGATGCAGCATCATCTGGGCGAAAACAGCATCAGCACCTTAATTATTGATGCGCCGATTCCCTATGGTGCGGGAAAACTGGAATGGTTTGCACTGGGTCCGCATAAAACGCTGGTGACTGTCACCCAATGGGGCGACCTGAACCAGCCCAAAGGCTTTTTATTCAGTAAAATCCTGAATGCGCTGCCTGAAGCCAAACTCGGCATTCCGCCGAGTACCAATGCATTTCTACTGGAAGCACTACAACAGCGCTTTGAAACCGATCATACAGCGGCACTAGCAACTCCAATTCCGCAACTTAGATTCAACCCTCAACAGCTACAAAAAATTACCCAGATCAGCCAAAAGTCTGGTCAACCGGTCAGTTTCATTTTTCCGAACTATCAGATTAAAGAAGGAAAAGCCTCAGAAAATTTAAGATTTAGCAGCACCTATCAATATTTTGCGCATCCAGTCGAAAAATTGCTGCCGTGGTTGGCTGCTGAAGCAACCCAGCAACTTTTCCCCCGGCAGATCAAGAAGGTCGAACTTAATCCAGTCAATACCCAAAGTGTGGATGCCAACTATAAGGTTTCGGTGGGTTTAGGGGTGATTCAGATTCCATTTAACTTCAAGATGCGTTTTTACCAGCTTGATTCCCTGCAAAACCAGTTCAATGCCAATGGCGGCGACTTGAAGTTTGTGAAAGGTGGCATGCGCTTATTACCGCAGTCACAAGGTACCTTATTTCAAATTACCAGCAGCATGAAGATTCACGATCAGGCGCCATTCTTATTAAGAGCTATGCGCAGCATGCCCTATCACGATGTTTTACCTGCGGTAGGTGGCAATACCGTTTATGCACTGAAAGTTCAGCAAAAATTAAGATAAGAAGGATGCAGAGAGTTATTGGTTTTTTATATGAAAAATTCACACACATTCCAGACACAAAAAAACCGCATCAATGTGCGGTTTTTTCAGATTTTTTATCAAGATTGGTGCGCTCAGAGAGATTCGAACTCCCGACCCCTTAGTTCGTAGCCAAGTGCTCTATCCAGCTGAGCTATGAGCGCGACGTCTTGATGGGGTGCATTATACGAGTTTTTTCAGTGTTGTTAAGTGTTTTTTAATAAAATCTCAACCGAACGTACAGTAATTAAACGATGCAGCAATATTCACAACTTTCTGCTGAAAACTTCTGCAAATTTAGAGCTAAAAGCACTTAATTAATTCAACCAAGAAGCTTCATTTTCCAAAAAATTTCAGCACCAAATAATGGGTCAACCTTAAGTATTCTCAACCAGGTATCCAGCCAGAATAGAATTCAAATATAAACCGACCATCACTCTTGTGCGCTTTATCACTCGCGTATTGTTCCCGTCTTTACTTCTCCTGCCCTTTGATAATGCGTAAACACAATACCATTTGAGCTGACCAGATGATCTATCAATTGAAAAGCGGCGGGTATTGATTCATGACTAAACAGGCGTTTGCCAACACCCAGTATAATTGGAAAAGTCAGCAGACAAAGTTCATCCACAAGCTCATATTTGAAAAGCGCCTGTACCACTGCAGCACTGCCATAAACTCGAATATCCCCCTCTCCTGATGCTTTAAGCTTGATGATCTCATCAATGCTTTTCAGAAAAAGGGTATTTTGCCAGTCGGAATGCTCCAGACTGGTAGAAAGGACATATTTATTGACGTCATTGATTCCCGGCCAGTCTTCAGTATGTGTGGGCCAGTAAGATTCAAAAATCTGAAAAGTATGTTTCCCTAAAAGAATATCGGAGGGCTGCATCCATTTTTGCATAATGACATCAAATGCCGGATCAGGTTCCGCATTAAAATACGGCGCCACCCAGCCACCATATTGAAAGCCACCAGATATATCTTCTTCTGGGCCGCCGGGCCCCTGCATCACGCCATCGAGGGTCAAAAATTCCTGGACAATGATTTTTCTCATCACGACTGCCTTTATTTTTATTCACTCGCCTGAGACTTATTTTTAGCATGTGTTGTCTGGTGTTTCTGTAAATTTTAGGCACAAAAAAACCGCAACATGTGCGGTTAATTGTTCAAGTTGGTGCGCTCAGAGAGATTCGAACTCCCGACCCCTTAGTTCGTAGCCAAGTGCTCTATCCAGCTGAGCTATGAGCGCGTAACTTGTCTGCCTCGGTTGGCAATACGTTTTTTCTGCTTAACTTACTTGGTGCGCTCAGAGAGATTCGAACTCCCGACCCCTTAGTTCGTAGCCAAGTGCTCTATCCAGCTGAGCTATGAGCGCGCGACATAAGTAAGCGTGGCGGTGAGAGAGGGATTCGAACCCTCGATACAGTTACCCGTATGCGTCCTTAGCAGGGACGTGGTTTCAGCCACTCACCCATCTCACCGTAACGTGCGGCCATAATACAAATTTCGGCATGGCACTGCAAGCGCAGCATCAAAAAAAAGTGCATATTTTTGCTCGTTTAAATACTTTTTAAGCAATTCCTCGATTTTTCGCGCATTTTGATGGCAAAAAAACTGCATAAATTTCCAGTTATCGAAAATTAACAGAAAATTGAAAACTTAAATGGATTATTGCAATCATTTACGTGCAGTCTGCGCACACATGTTTTATGCTAAACCTATCTCCTAAGATAAATTTAAAGACATGATGAAAAACTGGGTCGATCCTGAAGCAAAAGCTGAAGCCGAACGTTATGACAACCCTATCCCTAGCCGCACGCTCATTTTAGAAACCATCGAAAAGAACAATGCCCAGTCCCATGCAGACCTGGTCGAACATTTTGAAATTGCAGATCAAAAAAGTATTGATGCCCTGAGCCATCGTTTAATTGCGATGGTGCGTGACGGGCAACTGATGAAAGACGGCTACAAGTTTCAGATTGCCGTCGAGCAACCTGAATCCGAAGCGACGGTTTATATCAATTCCCGAGGGATGGGAACTGCCAACATTTCCGGCCAGGATGACCTATTATTGGCTGAGCGTGAACTGCGTCTGGTCTTTAATGGTGACCGCGTTAAAGTGCGTCAGACTTCGGTAGACCGTAAAGGTAAGGCCTGGGGCTATATTACTGAAGTTGTGCAGCATCGTGTCAAACAGATCATTGGTAAAGTGTCAGAGTATGATGGTGAATACTTTATCCAGCCAGCCAACCCGAATGCACATCAGCCAATCACCCTTGAAAAAGAACTGATCGAACATGCCCAGGTCAATCTGGGTGACTCGATTCGTGTGGCGATTGATACCTATCCGACCCGTGAAGAATTCGCGACTGGGCATATTGTGCAGTCCATGGCAGACAAGGCCGATACTGAAATCATCATTCCACAAACCATTTTAGAATATGGTTTGCCTTATGAATTCCCGGAAGAAGTTGTTAAAGAAGCCGAGAGCTTTAAAGAACCAACGGCCAAAGACCATGAAGGTCGTGTGGATCTGCGTGATTTAGCCTTAGTTACTATTGACGGTGAAGATGCACGTGACTTTGATGATGCCGTTTATGCCGAAAAACGTCCCGGCGGTGGTTATCGTGTAGTCGTAGCCATTGCCGATGTCAGCCATTATGTGCGTCCAGGCAAACCGCTGGATGATGAAGCGCAGGAACGCGGGACGTCAGTCTACTTCCCGCACTTTGTTTTACCGATGCTGCCTGAAGCATTGTCGAATGGCCTGTGTTCGTTAAATCCGAATGTTGACCGCCTATGTATGGTCTGTGATTTAAAACTGTCACGTGCTGGCCGTGTTACCGGTTTTGAGTTCTATCCATCTGTTATGCATTCCAAGGCACGTTTGACCTATGATCAGGTCGCACAGTATCTGGAAGGTGACAGTCAAGCCATTACCGAAGACCGTGAAGTTCGCAAGTCGATCAACACCCTGTTCCAGCTTTATCAAGTTCTTAAAAGTTTACGTGCTGAACGCCATGCCATGGAATTTGAAACCGTCGAAACTTACATGACCTTCGACGAACTGGGCGGAATTAAAGAAATTTTGCCGCGTAGCCGTAATGATGCGCATAAGCTGATTGAAGAATGTATGTTGCTGGCCAACGTGGCAGCCGCAGAATATGCATTGAAAAATGAAATGCCAATGTTGTACCGTGTGCATGAGCCACCAGAGTTCTCACGTATCCAGAAAGTCCGTGACTTCGTCAAGCTGCTGGGTTTGAATTTCCCGGAACAGCCGACTCAGAAAGATTATCAGGCGGTGATTGAAGCGACCAAAGAACGGATTGATGCACCAAGTATTCATGCGGTGTTATTACGCTCCATGATGCAGGCTTACTATGGTGCGAGTAATGCAGGCCATTATGGTCTGGCTTATGAAGCCTATACACATTTCACTTCACCAATTCGCCGTTATCCGGATTTGTTATTGCATCGTGCAATCAAAGCACATTTAAATAACAAGCCATCTCCGCTTTCAGGCGGTGCTTTAGATGAAGCTGGTGACCATTTCTCTGCCACAGAACGTCGTGCAGATGAAGCGTCGCGCTCGGTGACGACCTGGTTGAAATGTCATTATATGCAGCAGCATCTGGGCGAAGAATTTGTCGGCATTATTAGTGCAACGGCAGAATTTGGCCTGTTTGTCACGTTAAAAGATCTGTATGTCGATGGTATGGTGCATGTCAGCCAGCTAGGTGATGACTTCTTTGTCTTTGATCAAAGCAGCCAGAATCTGATCGGCCAGAACCGTGGTCAGGTCTTTGGTCTGGGTGATGAAGTCAAAATCAAGGTTGCCGGTGTCAATCTGGAAGAACGTAAGATCGATTTTGAACTGGTGCAACAACTCAGTCATGCCGGCCGTGCAGTTCGTGCCCGTGCACCGCGCGTGAGTGAGAAAAAACCAGTATCACGTCCAGCAGCGACAGAAGAAGTGTTTGGCAATAATGAACGTGAATCTAAATCCAACTTGAGCGCCGATGGAGAACAACCCATACGACACAAAAAAGGAAAAGGAAAACCCAGCTCTTACAGTAAAAAGTCTGCTAAACCATCTGCAGGAAAGTCTGAAGCAAAGGTTAAAGATAAAGTAAAGAAAAAGGCCAAGGTCAAAAAGAAAAAGTCGAATGCAAAAGCCAAGACTGAATAATTTTTGATGGTTTAAAAAGAGCGCTACGGCGCTCTTTTTTATTCATAATCAAGATACTAACTAGAAATAAAAAGGAATTATAAATTGGAAGTTATTAATATTCTAACATTAATCATTTCTCTTATGGCTCTGCTCGTAACCTATGCAGTTTTTAAGTCCGATCAGCAACCACAAATTATTATTTTTGCTACCCCTCATTATGGGAAAGAATCCGTAATCCAACTTCATGTTAAAAATATTGGAAAGTCCATCGCTCATAATGTAAAAATATCTAGTGATCGACTGATCCCTCGTGCAGCATTTGGAATTGAAAAATTAAATTCTGAAAAACAATATTTTGAAACTGGAATTTTTAAAAATGGAGTCAAAGTATTCCCACCCAATCAGAGCTATATATAAGATTGGGGGCAATATGGGGGCTTAAAAGATTCATTAGATAATTCCCCTATAACATTCACTATTACATATTTGTATAAACACCCTTTGAATCTTTGGAAAACAAAAATCACTGACATCTCTACAATTGATATAAATGAATTAGAATCACTTCCAGCGTCCAATGGAGGATTATTAGAACAATTAAAAAATATCAATAAATCATTAACAACCTTAAATCAAAAGATCGAGAAAAAAGTATAGATAGCTTGATTTCCTAGCTTACAACCCCTACATCTAGATTTAACATAGGAAATAAATCGGCAGACCGACATGACTTTAGAAAAGGCAACTTTGCCTGTTCCACAATTTGATCAGATTACGCTGGCTGAGCTAAAACAAAAAATTGAAAGCTGTATCGCTGAAGGGCAAAAGTTCCTGAATGACCTCACCGAAACGCCTACTACAGTACAGGAGCAGCTGACTACTCTGGAACATGTCGACACGCTTGAAAACAATATGAGTGAGTCTTGGGGCATCTTGTCACATTTAAATGCCGTGATGAACAATGCCGAAACCCGTGATGTCTACCAAGCACTTTTACCGGGTCTTAGCGAATATTATACGCAACTGGGTCAACATACGGCGCTGTATCAGACCTATCAGCATATTTATGATGCGTCGATTTATAGTGAACTGCCGGCAGCGCAGCAAAGCGCTATTAAACTGGCCTTACGTGACTTTAAATTATCTGGGGTGGCGTTAGAGGGTGAAGCGAAAAAACGTTATGCGGAAATTTCGGCACGTCTGTCCCAATTATCTTCCGACTTCTCCAACCATGTGCTAGATGCGACTCAGGCCTATTTCAGACCGCTGAATGAAGAGGAGTTAGCGGGTCTATCTTCAAATAATATTGAGCTGTTAAAACAATATGGTCAGCAACGTGAGCTGGATCAACCGGTGGCTACGCTGGATTTCCCGTCTTATCTGGCGATCATGACCCATTCAGAAAATCGCCCTCTGCGTGAAGAACTCTATAAAGCTTATACCACGCGTGCGTCAGATCAGGCTGAACAGAGCGAGTTTGACAATACTGCACTGATCGAAGAAATTCTCAGTTTGCGTCTGGAAATGGCAAAACTGCTTGGCTTTAATAATTATGCGGAATTGTCCTTAGCCAGCAAAATGGCACCAAGTGTAGAGGCCGTAGACGAATTCTTGCGTGATCTGGCAGAGCATGCCCGCGCGCCAGCAGAGAAAGAAATTGCAGAACTGAAAGCGATTGCTGCTGAAGATGGCATCCGTGATCTGCAACCGTGGGACAGTGGCTATTATTCTGAAAAGCTGAAAATGCAGCAATTTAATTTGTCACAGGAAGTGCTTAAACCTTACTTCCCTGCACCAAAAATCCTGCAAGGCCTGTTCAGTATTGTGAATCGTCTGTATGGCATTCAAGTCATTGAACGTGAAGCGCCTGTCTGGCATCCAGATGCACGTTATTTTGAACTAGAAGATCAGGGTCAGGTGATTGGCGGTTTCTATTTTGATCTGTATGCACGTCAAGGCAAACGTGGCGGTGCATGGATGAGCGGTTTCCGTTCCCGTATGCAGACCAGTGATGGCTTGCAAAAACCGATTTGTTATATGGTCGGTAACTTTACTCCACCCGTCGGCAATCGCCCTGCACTGCTGACCCATGATGAAGTCATCACCTTGTTCCATGAATTTGGTCATGGCCTGCATCATATGCTGACAGAAGTAGACAATATTGCCGTGGCAGGTACCCATGGCGTGGCGTGGGATGCGGTCGAGCTGCCAAGCCAATTTATGGAATTCTGGGCTTGGGATCAGGAAAGTCTGGATCTGCTCAGCGAGCACATAGAAACCCAAGAATCTTTGCCGGCTGAACTGCTGAAAGCCCTGCTGGATGCACGTTTCTTCCAGTCTGGCATGCAAACCCTGCGTCAGCTTGAATTTGCCCTGTTTGACCTGAGTATTCACCGAGCCAATCCGGCTTTAAATGCAGCACAGGTTCAGGCTACTTTGAATGAGATCCGTGAAAAATATGCGGTTCTACCGACCACCGACTATAACCGTTTCCAGCACAGCTTCAGTCATATTTTTGCCGGTGGTTATGCAGCGGGATATTATTCCTATAAATGGGCCGAAGTTTTGGCCAGTGATGCCTTCGACCGCTTTGAAGATGAAGGTATTTTTAATACCACTACCGGAAAGCAGTTTCGGGAAAATATCCTCGCAGTTGGCGGAAAAGACACAGCACTTGACGCATTTATCAATTTCCGCGGACGCGAGCCAAAAATAGATGCATTGCTGCGTCATCAAGGTTGGACGAACCCCTCTAAAAACGCTTAAACTAGCTTTTTAAGTTGATCACAAGGTGAGTATGATGACCATTAAACGTCGTTTCATTGCAGGCGCAAAATGTCCAAAATGTCAGGCGTTAGATCGCGTCGTCATGCTGACCTCTGGTGAAGATGAATGGATCGAATGTATTGAATGTGGTTATGAAGAAAATCGTCCCACACATGTTGACCCACCAGAAACACCAGCTGTTCCAGATGAAGTTGGCGTGATTCAGTTTAAACCTCGTTCAGTAAAATAAAAATCAAGGTTCAAGCTATGTCAGTAGAACAAAGAAATAACCCCAAACTTTTAATGGGGATTATGGGGGCTTTAGTTACTGTCGTTGCATTGGTATTGCTATATCAGTGGTTGAATGCCTCTTCCGGTGAAGCGGAACGCATGCATCAGGAAGATATCGCGGCTGTTCCGGCAGCAAAACCTGCGGCGAAAACTGAAGAAGATACGGCGGCAGCCAAAGCAGCTGAAACTATCGAAGCTAAAGCACTGGTATCAGAGCAGCTGTTAGATTCACCAGTGCCGGAGAATGCCAGTTTGGCCAAAGAAGAAGTGGCTAAACTAGATGACATCCAAGTTCAGCTCAATGAACAAAAAGCCACACTGGATGCGCAGCATAGCGATGCCGACCAGTTGATCCAACTGAAAGAGGAACAGATCAAGTTACTTGAAGCACAACTTGCTCAAAGCCAGTAAATCTCGACAGCATTTCAGCTAGAATATCGTCAGATCTTCTAGCTCAGTTGTTTCCATGTCTGCCCCAGCCGCTCCGCATCTGCTTAAAGCCATTCTGTTACTGACCTGCTCTGCTTTTCTCTTTTCAGTTATGGGCGTCTGTATCCGTTATGCCTCGGCAACGGTTGATAATGCCACAGTGGTCTTCTTTCGCAATTTTGTTGGGCTGTTTATTTTCCTGCCCTTCATTTTCAATAAAGGCATTGTTTTTTTCAAAACTGAAAAGCTGTGGATGCACACTTGGCGCGCAGTGGTCGGACTGACGGCCATGTACGGCTTTTTCTATGCCATTGCTCATTTAAAACTCTCCAATGCCATGGTCTTCACCTACTCTTCCCCGATTTTTATTCCTTTGATTGCCTGGCTATTTCTCAAGGAAAAAATCACCACAAGCATGTTAGCCGCAGCTCTGATTGGTTTCATCGGCGTACTCTGTGTCGCCAAACCAGATTCGGGTCTAATTAACCTGATGTCGGTCATTGGTTTGAGTGCCAGCTTTCTGGCGGCGATGGCCTTTGTCACGGTTCGGGCACTGACCAAAACCGATTCTCCGGAAAAAATCGTGTTTTATTTCTGCTTTATTGGCACCCTGATTTCAGTGATTCCGATGTTCTGGCTATGGCGACCTTATACCCTGACAGAACTCAGCTATCTGATTACTGCCGGCATCCTGGCCAATTTCAGCCAACTGTTTATGTCAAATGCCTACAAGCTGGCTCCGGCAGGACAGATTGGACCGGTCAACTATGTGGCGATTTTCTTTGCCGGCATGTGGGGCTTTCTGTTCTGGCAGGAAGTTCCGGACCTCTATAGCGTGATTGGGCTGGGGCTGATTTTCTGTGCGATTCTATTGTGTAGCCCGATCCTACAAAAGCGCCTGAATTCATCCAAAATTTGATTAACGAATTTAAATCAAATAAATAAAAAAGCACCCGAAAGTGCTTTTTTATTGCTTTTCTTGTCCCGTCCTGAAATAAGTTTACACCTTAAGAGACTTATTTTATGGAACATAAACGAGAACAACGAGTTAAACGTACACAACGTGACTATAGCTTTGCCTTTAAAATGATGGTGGTACATGAAGTAGAAAAAGGGCAAATTACTTATAAGCAAGCTCAGGCAAAATATGGTATTCAAGGAAGATCAACTGTGCTGGTATGGTTACGCAAGCACGGACAACAGGACTGGACTTCGAATATGCCGACTTCTTCTAAACGCCAATTGACACCCCAACAACGAATCCGCCAATTAGAAAAGCAGTTAGCCGCAGAAAAGCTTAAAACTGAATTTATTCAGGATGTGATTTATCACATTGATAAAGAATGTGGGACTGATCTTGGAAAAAAGTATACCGAGCACGTTTCAAAGATTGGCAAAGCCAAAGAAGACTAAGCGTTTCACGTTATTGTCAGTGGTTGGGAATCACCCGACAAGCTTATTATCAAGCAGAAAAACGTGCTCAAATGACTGCACAAGCAACTGAACAAATACTTGAGTTGGTTATGGAATATCGCTGTCTCATGCCAAGTATCGGAACACGTAAGCTGTATTGGCTTATTAAAGGCAAATTGTTGCAACGTGGTTTAAAGTGTGGACGGGATCAGTTATTTAAAATATTGAAAGAAAATAACTTATTGATTCGCCCTAAGCGTCGCTATACAAAAACTACGGATAGCAAGCATTGGATGAAGAAGCATCCAAATTTATTAAAGGATTATTCAGCGGTGCAAGCCAATGAAGTCTTTGTTAGTGATATTACCTATGTTGAGAGTGCTGAAGGTGTGCATTATTTATCCTTGGTGACAGATGCTTATACCCGACAGATTAAAGGTTATAAGTTATCGAATGATATGCGTGCAGAGAATGTTGTGCAGGCACTACATATGGCGATGCAGCATGTGACAGATCGGGCAGCCAGGATGATTCACCATTCAGACAGAGGCTCTCAGTATTGCTCTGAGCTATATCAATCGGCATTGCGCCATTATGGGATATGTCCTTCCATGACAGATGGCAAGGACTGTTATCAGAATGCATTAGCAGAGCGAATTAATGGAATATTAAAGCAGGAGTTTTTAACCACGCGATGTCAAACCATGAAGGAGTTAGATCACTTAATTGCGGAATCTATCATGATTTACAATTGTTATAGACCGCATTTAAGTTTAAATATGAACACCCCGAATCAGATGTATGAGCAAACAAAAACCGAGCTAATTGCTTAACTCGGTTTGAAGTGGAATACTGTCAATCTATTTCAGGACAAGACATCTTTTATTGATACCAGCCGAACAGCTTAAACATATAAGGCACATAGGCAATGATCAGCATCGCAGGCAGCAATACTATCATCGGCAAAATCCAGCGTTCATAACGGTAGTAGAAAGACAAGTGTCGTACTTCTGCATCCGCCTCGGCCACTTCGGCATCGCCAATCGACTGTCTGGCCAGCAGATGATTTAGCGCAACCGGTGGCGTCACATAACCCAGCTCAAAACCAATCAGGGTAATCATCCAGAAATGTACTGGATGAATGCCGTATTGATAGGCCACTGGAGCCACGGTCGCCGAGATCAGAATCACCGCGCCAAATGGATCCATGATCATCCCGACAAAAATCATCAAGCCGACAATCAGGGAAATCACCAGAATGGTACTGCTGATTTCGGTCGGGAAGGCTTCCATAATTTCAATACGTTCCAGCAAGCCACCCACACTCACCGAAAGTGCCATCAGAATCACCAGCGCACCAATATGTCCCACGGTTTCACTGGTAGAAATATGCATGGATTTCCAGAAACCGACATTACGCAAAATTTCAGTCGCTTTTGAACGCTGCACAGTATGATCAACAGCCAATTCTTTGCCTGGTTGTTCACTATGTTCAGCCTCACGATATTCTGCATTGGCTGCGGCACCGGCTGTCGCCAGTTCAGGTGCCGATCTTGAGTTTAAAGTTGCGGTCAAAGTTTCATCCCAATGCCCCACTGCCGGCAACGGCGCAGGTTCATGACGCAACTTGTCGAACAAGACAATCATCAGCAGAATGACTGGCATCATCACTGGTGCGGTAAATTCATTCAGGTCAGTCGACAAGGCATATTTATAGAATAACCAGATCAGAATGAAAATCACGATATATGGAATAATCGCAATGAAGGCGCGACCGGATTGAGGAGCAGCCACAATAGGTGCAGCAATCCGGAATTTGTTTTCTGCAAAGAACAGGGAAATTACCAGGAATAAAGTCGAACTGAGCAGGAAGACATAAATCCCGTAGTGATAGAGTAAGTCGGTGGTCACTTCTTTATTCAGTGATGCCACAACGACAATCAGCAAGCAAGGACGTAAAACCACGCCCAGTGAACCAGACATTGCAGTGGCGGCCAATGCAAACTGACGGCGTCCGCCCGCATTCCAGACTTCCTTATAAATAATCGCACCTGCGGCAATTACGAAAATCCCTGATGCTCCGGTATAGGCGGTCGGTAATGCAGCTGCCAGCAAGATTAACCAGGTCAGGGTTTCAGGGGCCAGATTCCATGGACGCAGAATATTCAGGAACATGTCCACGACACGGGTCTGTTTTAGCAACATACCGGCCCAGATAAACAAGGCCAAGTTCAGAAAAATACTGGAAAACTCTACCAATTGACCGAGGTAAATCCCCTGTCCCATTGGATAGTCCATAAAAAAGGTGAAATTTATTCCGGTAGTAATGGCCATATAGGCATACAGCGGCACACTCAAAAAGGCCAGACCAAAACTGCCACCTTCGCGCGTTGGTTTTGGCTGTTTGATCACCTGATACAGGCTGATCAAGGTGAGTGTGCTGAACAGAATCATCCACAACCAGTAGATGTACTTCATCTCCCCCATCGGCACGCCCGAGTTCAATACGGACTGATATTGGCTATAGGATGAAAATGCCAGGAAAGCATTAGCGACCAGCATGGCGACCGAATAAACTTTAAAGTCGATACGCGTGCTCGGGCTACGTAAGCCAATATGATGGGTTTTTAGAGTGGCACTGATCGCAGCAAAGACCACCATGATGACCAGAAGCAAAGCCCGGTTTTCCGTACCAAACTTGAAGATTCCAAAAAAAGAGGTTTCAAACGTCCGATAAGCCCGAATACTTGGATGAGCTTGCACATGTTGAATGGCTTTATCATAAAACAGGTAGGATTCTTCACAGACCTGCTGTGCCTGTAACACCGCAGCACGGACATCCGCTTCCGAACGCACCCCGAAGAAATCAGCATATTCATCGGCTGCATCGGCTTTCATCTGCTGCTGAACACGCTGATCAACATTGATATTGCGTTCACATTGTGGACGCGTCGGTTCAGCCCTTAGAAATGAATATTGCATTGCGGTTGCCGGATCGCCGTAAATACGCTCGCCCATACGCAGCAACTGGCCGTGAATCATTTCCCCGGTGCCAATAATCAAAGTGAGCAAAAGTAAAACCAGCACGACGAAGGTCGAGATCCACTCTGTCCATATATAACGCAACAGACCTAATCCTGATCTGTTTTGATCATCATTTTGCATGTGTATTCCTATTTTTATTTTAGCGGCCTGATGCTTGGTCTAGGACGCCGATCTTCCCTTCTGCCTAGAAAATTCCTTTTCAAAGGTCAGGATCTTTATTCTATGTTTTGACTTTGCATGAAAATTGGTACAATAAAAATGACAATTTATATTTTCTTTTTGTATTTTCTGCCAAGTAAATTATTTATCTCTGCACTTTAATTATCCCGAAAATAATTGCTCACAATATAGATCAGCGCCAGAATCACGCCCCAAATCACCCCAAGTAAATGTGCCTCAACCAAAACCGGACTACCGATCAGCTGCGCCGTTCCGACATTGCCAATGGTGTTTTCCCAGACCAGTTTGGCAAAAATCAAAAATAATACCAGCGCCGCAAAGCCGCGTTCCCGCTTATACAGCAAATGTACACAGGCTACGGCGACATAGGCACCATGCAGCACGCCCGACAGGCCAGCATAGGCTTCAATATTGGGTAAGAAAAAATAAAAGCTTAAACTGATCAACGGTGGCAAGATCAGCAAAATGGCACAGAAATGCCAGACGGTAGCGCGTGGAAAAATGAAAGGTAAACAGATAAAGGCGAGAATGTTTAGAAAGTAATGAATCCAGCTCACATGTACCCAGTGCGCTGTCCAGAGTCGCCAGAATTCACCCAGCAGACTCTCTTGCCAGTAGATAAAATGATCCTGAAAAATTTGCAGACATGCAGAGAGAGAGACAAAAGCCGCTAGAAAAATAATTTTTCGTCGAAAATGTTGATCTAGCATCGGCCTGTTGTCCTCCCTGACCATCTAATTTGACTTCATCCCTGAAGCTTCATGCATAGTATCTGCATTACAGATCCGCACTGAACAGATCATCGAGCTCGGAAGAACTGTCGGATTCATCCCAGAAACGTTGCATGCCATCATCGCCACTACGTATACCAGTATTTTCTGTCCAGTAACGATCTGATATGCCACTGACCATAATCGCGGCCATGCTGTCAATCAGCTTGAATTGCGGATTTACCGGTTTTTCCTCCGTACGGGCCTGAGCAAAGGTTTTCAAGGCATCCCGAACTTTGGCATCATCGCCACTGGCCTGAGCCGCTACGGCATACAAGGCATGAGATAAACGTACACCTTTTTGCTCACCAATTTGTGTAGATTGTTTTAATGTTTGGTAAGGGTCAGGCTTGCCTTCCCCTGCGCCTGGCAACAAAGTCCAGATCACCGCACGGGTGGCATTCGGCGCACCCCAGAATTTCGCGTTATCCAGACACACCATGCCACGCTCGACCACGGCAGCAATATCTTTCGGTACATGCACTGCACCACCCGAGTTAATATCATTGGTCATGGCCTGCAAGCCACTGAGCATACCCAACAGATAAACCGTTTGCTCGATATCACTGTTCATGCGTGGGCATTCTTCACCCAGGGCTTTTTGGTATTTCTTTTCATAACGGCTCTGGAACAGTTGATAACCGGTATATTGACGCTGTGCTGCCAGTGCCGCCCAGCGCTTCTGCTCGATTCGGGCATCTTGAGCTTCTGCCACCTGATTGGTTTTTGAAGCACGTAAATAGCGTAACTCGGCTTCCAGCGCTTTTTGCTCGGCACAAATACCGGCAGCCGAATACATCAGCACGGCCACCCGTGTTGGATCCGCCCCCATTTCTTTGGTCGCCATAATGGCCGGCGTTAAAGAATTCCCTGAATTACACACCATTTCAGCATCATCCATCGCTAAAATCGGCGGTACAATATGGTTTTCGGTGAAACCCAGTGCAACATTGGCACCGGTTTTAATGACCTGAGAACACCCCGTCAAAACTGTTGTTGTTATTGCAATGGTCGCCATACCTTGGCATATTTTACGGACGCCTGACATTTTCCTGTCCTCTATAATTGTGATTATGTCCATCTTTCTGCTAAAGATATCAGAAGCATTTTGTGAATAAAAGAGTATTTACTCTAATTTAGACGAGACACTTTGCCATTAAATAGCCACGCTGCAATTGACTGTATTCAGGAGAATCCCAAATTTTGGGCAAAAAAAAGTAGCATTGCGACGGTTCAGCACATGCTACTTATTAACTGTACAAGCAGAAAAATGATAAAACCCTGCTTGGTTAAGATGAAAACTTATCCTTCAGCACCGTCCCGATTCGTCCTACTACCAAGGCTAAAACAATCGCGACGATCAAATACATCCACACTGGAAATTCCATCAAGGTCTCCCGTAGTTGCTGTTGGTGAGTTAAATGTACAGGCTAAAAATAAAACATAGGGAATAAATTGTCAGACAATTTCTCTAAGTTATGCATTAACCGTAATTTTTGTCTGACAATAAAAATAGAAAGTTGATCTAAATATTTGTTTTATAATTATTTTAATCAAATTATTAAAATACACTTGTCTTACAACTAAATTAATTTAGTCAATAATTTTAAGTATTTCCATTGTTTGAAGGACAATTGATCACACCAGATCAGTAAAGGTCGCGCCTTGGCATGCTGGAAATACACCACAATATACGCCTGATGATCAATCACGTAACTAATACATACCCGACGGGTCGGTCGTGCTTTGGTGGTCAATAACCATTCACGTCCATCCAGATATTCAAACTGCTCAATCTGTGGCGTCTTGCGGTAAAACAGCTGATAAATCACCAAGCCTATGACAGCACACACTGCCCAAAGTGCAATCGGTAATAACTGATACAATAGATACATCAGCAGTGCAAAAATAAAAAACTGAAACGCCAATGCACACAGACTGCGTTTCAGCTTGAAGCAACGATTATCCATGAACGTAAAATTTAAGCTTCTTGATAAAATCTTTTAGTTCAGGACGCGGCGGCTCAGACACTTCCATAAACCAGTCCAGCAAATCCGGGTCTTCCTGCTCAACCAGCTCTGCAAACATCTGTTTTTCGAAAGGCTCGGCATTCAGGTAATGGTTTTTTACGTAGGGATCAAAATATACATCCAGTTCTTTTAGACCACGACGCGCACGATAAATCACTTTGCGCTCTTCTAAGCTAATGTCATCAGTCATCGAATTTCCCCCACTCGTTATAAACCCGAATAGTTTACCTGAAGCGCTGGCTGAATTTCGAGGGATTTCATAGAAATGACCAAAAGCATCAGCAGATTTAAGTCATTTGAACATTCCGCTCATTGCTGCTGATCTTGGCATGGCCTAAGTTAAACCAAACAGATCAAAATAAGGAATAACAAGATGCAATCTGCAGCCATTCGCCCACTTGCTCCGATGCTGCCGCGCCAACTCTTTAATACCGAACATGATGCTTTTCGCGAGACGGTACGTAAATTTTATGAGAAAGAAGTCATTCCACATACCGAGCGTTATGAAAGTCAGCAACATGTGGATCGAGAGCTATGGAATAAATCCGGTGGGCTTGGATTGCTCTGCGCTACCATGCCTGAGGAATATGGCGGCTCTGGCGTAGACCGGCTGTATAGCATGATTTTGATTGAGGAACAGGCCTATGCCGGAGATTCAGCGACCGGATTTTCATTGCATTCGGATATTGTTGCCAATTATCTGCTGAACTTTGGTAATGAAGCTCAAAAACAGCAATGGCTACCCAAAATGGCGTCTGGAGAAGTCGTCACCGCGATCGCCATGACCGAACCGGGAACTGGCTCTGACCTGCAAGCAGTGCGTACATCGGCAATCCTGGATGGCGATGACTATTTGATTAATGGTTCCAAGATTTTTATTACCAATGGCTATCTCTGTGATATGGCCATCGTGGTTTGTAAAACTGGCAATAATGATAAAGGTTCAGCCAATCTGTCATTGATTATGGTCGAAGCCGACCGTCCCGGATTTAGCAAAGGCAAGCCGCTGAATAAAATTGGCATGAAAGGACAGGATACCTGTGAACTGTTCTTTGACAATGTTCGGGTTCCGAAAGAAAACCTGCTCGGTCTGGAAGGCATGGGCTTTATGATGCTGATGAAAGAGCTGGCTTGGGAACGCCTGATTGTGGCAATTATCTGTCAGGCAGGCGCTGAAGCTGCTTTCGCACATACAGTGAAATATACTAAGGAACGTCAGGCATTTGGCAAGAGCATCAGCCATTTTCAAAATACCCGTTTTAAACTGGCAGAACTACGTACCGAGATCGATGTCTGCCGCACTTATCTGGATCGCTGTATGCAGCTGCAACTCAAGCACGAACTAGGCATAGATGCCGCTGCGGCGGCCAAATACAAGATTTCAGAAATGTACAGCAAAGTCGTTGATGAATGTCTGCAATTGCATGGCGGCTATGGTTATATGCTGGAATATCCGATTGCCCGTGCCTATATCGACAACCGTGCCAACCGGATTTATGCCGGTACCAATGAAATTATGAAAGAACTCATCGCACGTTCACTTTAAAATGGATGCATAAAAAAGGAGTCTCTCAGGACTCCTTTTTCTGTATGCAAAGATATAACTTTAAGAAACCAGACGCGGTTTATGCTTTAAAGCATTACTGTTTTTTCTAAATTTCAGTACACCATCTTCAAACGAAGCTTGTTTGAGCTCCTTACGGTCTGCCAGATAATTATTGCTGACTTTCCACGGAGCCTGTTTGCCTTGCTTTGGCATGACGTCTGCAGCCCGGGCAATATAACCCGAACTGAGACTGCCCATGACGGTATCCTGAAGCAATTCACTCTGATCTCCCTGAGGAATTACCTGTGCATAACCTTGCTGATCCATATAGTTCAACAGACGGCAAATATATTCTGCTGCAATGTCGACTTTAAGCGTCCAGGAGGCATTGATATAGCCAATAATCAGCGCCATATTCGGTATGTCACTGACCATGATACCTCTATACAGCATATGCTGAGAGGTATCGATAGGCTGACCATCCATCGTCGCCTGAATCCCGCCAAGAATTTGAATATTCAGACCGGTGGCAGAAACAATAATATCAGCATCCAGATGTTGACCTGATTTCAGCTGAATTCCCGTTTCGGTAAAGGTTTCTATCTGATCCGTTGCAACCGATGCCTGTCCTTCACGTAAAATTTTAAACAGATCTCCATCCGGCACCACACAAAGACGTTGATCCCAAGGTTCATAATTCGGGGTAAAGTGCTTCATATCCACTTTACCTTTCAGCTGGAGTTGCACCGATTTAAGCAAAAGCGATTTTAATAATTTTGGCTGTTTCTGTGCCAAAGCGTAAATCCCGCGCTGCATGCCGATATTACGCGCACGTGTCAGCTTATAGGCGACCTCCTCAGGCAGATATTTACGCATTTTTGAATAAATAAAATCGACCGAAGGCACAGAGGCAATATAAGTCGGTGAACGCTGCAACATGGTCACATGACCTGCTCCACCTTTGACCATCGCAGGAACCAAGGTAATCGCGGTCGCACCACTACCAATAATGACCACCTTTTTGCCTTTATAGTTTAAATTTTCCGGCCAATGTTGCGGATGAATAAACTCACCTTTGAATGCAGTTTGATTTGGAAACTCCGGCTGAAAACCCTGATCATAATTATAATAACCGGTACAACCCAGTATAAAGTTGGCGATCGAGATCTGCGTCTTACCCTGTGCGTCCACAATCTCTACTGACCATTTGCAGGTGGCAGAATCATAATTAGCACTCAGAACCCGATGCTGGAAATGGATTTTTGGCTGAAGTTTAAACTCTTCTACCACTTCAGCCAGATAATTTTTGATGGATGCGCCATCGGCAAGCACGCTTTCTTTCTTCCAGGGTTTGAAATTAAAACCAAAAGTCGACATATCCGAATCAGAACGGATTCCCGGATATTTAAACAGATCCCAAGTTCCACCAATACTTTCGCGGCGTTCAATAATCTCAAAAGAGCGTTGCGGACAATGTTTAGAAAGATGTGCTGCCAGACCAATCCCCGAGATCCCTGCACCCACAATTAAAATATCTACCTGCTTTTCCATGTTGTTCTTTTACCTAAGCGATGCTATCTGTTTTTATTAAATCACAAAACTGACAATACACAATGTCAAGTTCATTAAAAAGCCACTATTTTTTTTATCTTTTCAGGCCAGATCAGTTATGTTGAACTCAATCACTTTAAATTAAAATATACAGGCATTAAAAAAGGCCGGTTTATTCAACCGACCTTTTCGAACAACTTACGTTATTCTTCACGAAATTAGTTAACTTCGCGATCTACTAGCTCAACGTAAGCCATCGGTGCAGCATCACCTGCACGGAAGCCCGCTTTAAGAACACGTAGATAACCGCCGTTACGCTCTTTGTAACGAGGGCCAAGAACGGTAAATAATTTACCAACAGTTGCTGCTGAACGAGTACGAGCAAACGCCAAACGACGGTTTGCTACTGTATCGTTTTTAGCTAAAGTGATTAAAGGCTCAGCTACACGACGTAACTCTTTTGCTTTAGGCACAGTTGTTTTGATCAACTCGTGCTCGAACAAAGAGTTAGCCATGTTTTGGAACATCGCTTTACGATGACTGCTTGTACGGCCTAATTTCACACCACTATTACGATGACGCATGGTGATAGTCCTACTTAATTAACGGCTACGATAGGCGAAACGATCGTCCATACGGAGACTAGCCGGTGGCCAGTTCTCTAAACGCATGCCGAGTTGTAAGCCTTTAGAAGCCAGAACATCTTTGATCTCAGTAAGCGATTTTTTACCCAAGTTAGGAGTTTTAAGCAACTCAACTTCGGTACGCTGTACAAGATCACCAATGTAGTAAATGTTTTCTGCTTTCAAACAGTTAGCAGAACGAACAGTTAGCTCTAGATCATCTACTGGGCGAAGCAAGATTGGGTCAACTTCTTCACGAGGCTCTTGAGCAACAGGTGCTTGATCTTTCTGAAGGTCAACGAAGATCGCAATTTGTTGCTGCAAAATAGTTGCAGCTTTGCGGATCGCTTCTTCAGGATCTACAGTACCGTTAGTTTCAAGATCAATGATCAGTTTATCAAGGTCAGTACGTTGTTCTACACGCGCGTTTTCCACGGTGTATGAAACACGTTTGATTGGGCTGTAAGACGCATCTAACTGCAAGCGACCCACTGGGCGAGTTTCGCCTTCAGGGAAGCGTGAATCAGAAGTCTCGTAGCCACGACCTTGAGCCACTTTCAGACGCATTTTCAATGAGCCTGAGGCACTTAAAGTACCGATCAAATGTTCAGGGTTAACCACTTCAACATTATGAGGTAAACGAAGGTCAGCCGCAGTTACGTCGCCTGCACCTTGTTTCTCTAATGTTAAATAAGCTTCATTTTGATCGAACAGCTTAATCGACAATCCTTTTAGGTTCAGCAAGAGCTCGACGATGTCCTGCTGCAAGCCTTCCAAAGTACTGTACTCGTGCTCGACCCCTTCAATCTCAACTTCTACCACAGCTGCGCCAGGTAGAGAAGAAAGAAGGATGCGACGTAAAGCATTACCAAGAGTATGACCAAAGCCACGCTCTAATGGTTCTAGAATAACTTTTGCCGAGGTCCCGCTTGCCGCTTCGACCTTGATCGCTTGCGGAGTTAGAAACTCATTTGCAGTACGCGTCATATTGCTTCCTCAAGGATTATTTAGAATACAATTCTACAATCAAGCTTTCGTTGATTTCAGCAGGTAAATCAGAACGATCCGGTGCAGCTTTGAACGTACCTTCTAATTTAGAATGGTCGATTTCCATCCAAGAAGGCATGCCACGTTGAGTAGCTAATTCAATTGCGTTTTTGATACGTAATTGTTGCTTAGCGCCTTCGTGAACTGCGATCACATCACCCGCTTTAACTTGGATAGACGCAATGTTAACACGACGGCCATTCAAAGTGATGCTACGGTGAGATACTAACTGACGAGCTTCTGCGCGAGTAGAACCGAAACCCATACGATAAACAACGTTATCAAGACGGCTTTCAAGTAGCTTCAACAGGTTTTCACCAGTTGCGCCTTTAACACGAGCAGCTTCTTTATAGTAGTTACTAAATTGACGCTCTAAAACACCGTACATGCGACGTACTTTTTGTTTTTCACGTAATTGTAGTGAGTACTCAGATTGTTTACCACCACGAGCCCCGCCGTGTTGGCCAGGAACTTTCGCATGTTTTTTTGTCTTAACATCAAACGGTTTAACGCCTGATTTAAGTTGCAGGTCTGTCCCTTCGCGACGAGAGAGTTTGCATTTTGGACCAATATAACGAGCCATGAATGTTTCTCCTTACACGCGACGTTTTTTAGGTGGACGGCAACCGTTGTGCGGGATTGGCGTCACATCGGTAATGCTGTTAATTTTATAACCCACTGCACCTAAAGCACGAACCGCAGATTCACGACCAGGACCAGGACCTTTTACAAGGACGTCCAAGTTTTTCAAACCGTAGTCTAAAGCAGCTTTACCAGCAACTTCAGCAGCTACCTGAGCAGCGAACGGAGTTGATTTACGTGATCCACGGAAGCCTTGTCCACCTGAAGTGGCCCAAGCCAGTGCATTACCTTGACGATCGGTAATAGTCACAATGGTGTTATTAAAAGAAGCGTGAATGTGTGCGACACCTTCAGAGACGGTACGAGTGACCTTCTTGCGTGCGCGAGTATCTTTAGCCATCTTTTAGCTTCCAGAAATCTTATTTCTTAATAGGTTTGCGCGGACCTTTACGGGTACGAGCGTTAGTTTTGGTGCGTTGACCGCGGACAGGCAAGCTGCGACGATGACGAAGACCGCGGTAGCAGCCTAAATCCATTAAACGTTTAATGTTCATGGAAATTTCGCGACGTAAATCACCTTCGGTCGGAACCTTAGCAACTTCTGCACGAATCGCATCAAGCTGAGCGTCATCTAATTCACGGATCTTAGTAGTTGGAGCAATACCAGCAGCAGCTAAGATAGCTTTTGAAGTATGGCGACCAATACCAAAGATATACGTTAGAGAGATAACAGCGTGCTTGTTATCCGGAATGTTTACACCGGCAATACGAGCCATTCAATTTTCTCCAAAAAGGCAGTAGATAATCAACCGCCCCACAAAAATCTTGAGGGGCGGATAATAACCTAATTCGCCTACAGAAATCAACAGGTCTTAATCAGATTAACCTTGACGCTGCTTATGACGAGGTTCTGCGCTACAAATTACGCGGATAACCCCATTACGACGGATAACTTTACAGCTACCACAAATTTTCTTAACAGAAGCTTGTACTTTCATGATGAAACCTCAAGTGCGCTTATCCCTTAGGATGAGCAGTCGTTTTTCTCATTAACGTTTGATTATCGTATTGGTGCGAAGTAAGGTGTGATTGCAGCTGAGCCATAAAGTCCATCACTACTACCACAACAATCAGCAAAGAGGTACCACCCAAATAGAATGGAATACCAAATGAACTTTGCAATACCATCGGCATTAAACAAATGACTGCGATGTAAATCGCGCCAATAAACGTC
Source organism: Acinetobacter lwoffii (assembly GCF_019048525.1). Taxonomy (NCBI): domain Bacteria; kingdom Pseudomonadati; phylum Pseudomonadota; class Gammaproteobacteria; order Moraxellales; family Moraxellaceae; genus Acinetobacter; species Acinetobacter lwoffii. The sequence continues at coordinate 364,551 of NZ_CP077369.1, forward strand.
AAACGATTGAGAATATGATCTAAGTAACGAGCAGTTTGCTCACCTGGACGTATACCAGGCACGTAAGCTCCGCTGCGTTTCAAGTTCTCTGACACTTCTTTAGGACTAAATACCAGTGCTGTATAGAAGTAACAGAAAAAGATAATTAACGCACCAAAGAGCACCAAATACAACGGCTGACCAGGCGACAACACCAATGCTACATCTTGCAGGCTACGCTTAATAAATCCAGCATTTGGATCTGCACTACCCACCCACTGACCTAAGCTCGCAGGGAACAAAAGCAATGAGCTGGCAAAAATTGCCGGAATCACACCCGCCATATTAATTTTTAATGGCAAATGTGTCTGCTGTGCAGTAAATACACGACGACCTTGTTGTTTTTGAGCATAGTTTACCGGAATACGACGCTGCGCTTTCTCGATAAACACGATCGCCGCCAAAACACCCAGAGACAACAAACCAAAAATTACCAAGCCAATCAGGCTGGTTTGGCCATTATCTACAGATGAGAAAGATTGCATAATCAGATTAGGCAATCCGGCAACAATACCCGCGAAGATGATCATGGAAATACCATTCCCCACCCCACGCTCGGTAATCTGTTCACCCAACCACATCAAGAACATGGTCCCCGCAACCAGTGAGGTTACTGCAGGAACATAAAAAGCCAAACCAGTATTCAGGGTAATCCCCTGACTGATCAGGCCTGCACACATACCTATCGCCTGTACCAGCGCTAAGAATAATGTACCTTGTCGTGTATATTGATTAATTTTACGTTTGCCTTGCTCGCCTTCTTTCTTTAAAGCTTCCAGCGAAGGAACCACAGTTGACATTAACTGCACGATAATCGATGCAGAGATGTATGGCATGATCCCGAGAGCAAGAATAGACATTCGTTCTAATGCCCCACCAGAGAACATGTTAAACAAACCAAGGATGGTACCTTGGTTTGCATTAAACAAGTTTTCTAACGCAGCATTATTGATGCCTGGTACTGGAATATGCGCTCCTAGTCGAAATACCAACAACGCACCAATGAGAAACATCATTCGACGAATAATTTCACGGTATTTCACATGAAATGGTTGGCCTTTCATCATGTTGACATGACCTGAAGAACTAGGAGTCATAGACACTGGGGATTACTCCTCGACTTTGCCGCCAGCAGCTTCAACAGCAGCTTTAGCGCCTTTAGTCAATGCAACACCTTGAACAGTGAATGCACGAGTAATTTCACCAGAAAGTACGATACGAGCACGGATCATGTCTTTACGTACAACGTTCGCAGCTTTTAAAGTTTCGAGAGACACGATGTCGCCTTCAACTTTAGCAAGCTCAGATAAACGTACTTCAGCAGTTTTCAAAGCCAATTGGCTAGTGAAGCCGAATTTAGGCAAACGACGATAAAGTGCTGTTTGACCGCCTTCGAAACCTGGACGAGTACCACCGCTCTTACGTGAGTTTTGACCTTTGACACCACGGCCACCGGTCTTACCAACGCCAGAACCGATACCACGGCCTAAACGAAGGTTGTCACGTTTAGCACCTTCTGCAGGTGCAATTGTATTTAAACGCAGAGTCATGGCTTATTCCTCTACACTAACCATATAGTAGACTTGGTTGATCATACCACGGTTAGAAGGTGTGTCTAACACTTCTACAGTATGACCAATACGACGCAGACCTAAACCTTGCAGGCTAAGCTTGTGATTTTTCAAGCGGTGCGATGCAGATTTAGTCTGGGTAACTTTAATCGTTTTCATGATTGATTACCCTTGAATTTGTTCTACTGAAAGACCACGTTTCGCAGCAACCTTTTCAGGAGTAGTCATATCACGCAAACCATTGAAAGTTGCGTTTACTACGTTAGCAGCGTTAGTAGAACCACGGCATTTAGTCAACACGTTACGTACGCCTACAGCTTCTAGAACTGCACGCATAGCGCCACCAGCAATTACACCTGTACCTTCAGAGGCAGGCTGCATGAATACGCGGCTAGCGCCGTGACGTGCATGAATTGGGTGCTGTAACGTACCATCAACAAGGTCAACAGTAATCATATTGCGACGAGCAGCTTCAAGTGCTTTAGAGATAGCAGCTGGAACTTCACGTGCTTTACCACGACCAAAACCTACGCGACCATTACCATCACCCACAACAGTTAATGCTGTGAAAGAGAAGATACGACCACCCTTAACAACTTTGGCTACACGATCAACGGCAACCAGCTTTTCAACAAGACCTTCGTTTTGTTCAACTTTAGCCATGATTAGAACTCCAAGCCGTTTTCACGAGCAGCATCAGCCAAGGCTTTGATACGACCATGATATTTAAAACCAGAACGGTCAAATGCAACTTTAGTAACACCAGCTGCTTTAGCGCGTTCTGCGATTAAAGCACCTACTTTTTGAGCTGCTTCAACGTTACCAGTTGTACCCGCACGTAGAGTAGCGTCTAAAGTAGAAGCTTGCGCTAATACTTTGCCACCATCTGCAGAGATAACTTGAGCATAGATGTGACGCGGAGTGCGGTTTACACACAAACGAGTCGCACCCAATGCACGGATGTGCAAGCGTGTGCTTTTCGCACGACGCAAACGGGATTGTTTCTTTTCGTTCATAAGAACCTCGCGCCTTATTTCTTCTTAGCTTCTTTACGAAGTACAACTTCGTCAGAATAACGAACACCTTTGCCTTTATATGGCTCTGGTGGACGGTAACCACGGATATCTGCAGCAACCTGTCCTAAAGCTGCTTTATCAGCAGACTTAAGAATGATTTCAGTTGCAGTTGGAGTTTCAGCAGTTACACCTGCAGGAAGTGCATAATCGATCGGGTGAGAGAAACCAAGGTTAAGATGAACAACGTCACCTTTAACCGCAGCTTTATAACCAACACCGATAAGCTGTAACTTACGTTCGAAACCTTCGCTAACACCTTTTACAAGGTTGTTAAGCACAGCGCGAGCAGTACCAGCTTGCATCCAAGCGTCTTTCGACTCTTGTACTGGAGCAATAGCTAGAATACCGTCTTCCTGTTTAAGCTCGACCAGCGCATGCAGGTTGAAAGACAATGTACCTTTAGTGCCTTTCACTTCGACCTGCCGGCCGTTCTGAGTAACTGTTACACCGTTAGGTACAGTTACTGGGGCTTTAGCCACACGAGACATGAGGAATCACCTATTAAGAAACAAAAGCAATAACTTCACCACCAACGCCTGCAGCACGTGCAGCGCGATCAGTCATGATGCCTTTGCTTGTAGAAACAATTGCAATACCTAAACCTTGCTTAACGCTAGGAAGTGCATCTTTACCGCGATACTGACGTAGACCTGGACGGCTTACGCGTTTCACAGTTTCGATAACTGGTTTGCCTTCGAAATACTTTAAAGTCAAAGTAAGAGTTGGTTTGCCTTCAGCATCCGCAACTTCTACGTTTGAAATATAACCTTCTTGTTGAAGTAAGTTAGCAATTGCTACTTTCAACTTAGAATTAGGCATAGAAACAGTTTGTTTCTTTGCCATTTGTGCGTTACGAACACGTGTTAGCATGTCGGCAACGGTATCTTGCATACTCATCTATAGTGCTCCTTACCAGCTTGCCTTAACAACGCCAGGTACATCACCTTGCATTACTGTTTCACGTAATTTGTTACGGCTTAAACCGAACTTACGGAAGTAACCATGAGGACGACCAGTTAAACCACAACGGTTACGTAGACGTACTGGAGATGCATTACGTGGTAATGCTTGTAATTTCATCATCGCTTCGAAACGTTCTTCGTCTGATGCATTTACGTTTGCAATAACAGCTTTTAATTCAGCACGTTTTGCAGCGTATTTAGCAACAGTAGCTTCGCGTTTCAATTCGCGATTAATCATACCTTTCTTAGCCATATCGACCTCTTATTTGAACGGGAAGCCGAATGCACGCATAAGCGCACGGCCTTCGTCATCGGTGCGAGCAGTCGTAGTAATGGTAATATCCATACCACGAATACGATCAATCTTGTCAAAATCGATTTCAGGGAACATGATTTGTTCCTTAAGACCCATTGAGTAGTTACCACGACCGTCGAATGATTTCGCAGAGAAACCACGGAAGTCACGGATACGAGGAATCGCAATCGAGATCAAACGGTCCAAGAATTCGTACATACGTTCGCCGCGTAAAGTAACTTTACAACCGATCGGCCAACCATCACGGATTTTAAAACCAGCGATTGATTTACGAGCTAACGTAAGTACTGGTTTTTGACCAGCGATAGCTTGCATATCTGAAAGAGCACCATCAAGGAGTTTTTTGTCAGCAGCAGCTGCGCCAACACCCATGTTGATCGTGATTTTAGTGATGCGAGGAATCTCCATCACATTCTTAACGCCCAATACTTCTTGTAATTGAGCTTTAAGTTCGTCGTTGTAACGTGTTTTAAGTCTGGCCATGGCCTATATCAACCTATTACTTCGCTACCGCCACTGATTCACCATTTGATTTGAATACGCGAGTTTTCACGCCATCAATCACTTGGTAACCAACACGGTCAGCCTTTTGGGTTGTAGCATTAAAAACTGCCACGTTTGAAATATGAAGCGAAGCTTCCTGAGTTACAACGCTACCTTCAGCGCCTGTAGCACGGTTTGGCTTCTGATGCTTCTTCACCAAGTTAAGGCCTTCAACCTTAACACGGTCATTAGAAACAGACAGAACAGTACCCTGTTTGCCTTTTTCTTTACCTGCGATCACAATTACTTGATCGCCTTTTTTAATCTTAGCCATGATCGCCTCTTATAGAACTTCAGGAGCCAATGAAATAATTTTCATGAACTGTTCAGTACGAAGTTCACGAGTCACTGGTCCGAAAATACGAGTTGCAATCGGCGCTTTGTTGTTGTTCAAAATAACAGCAGCGTTATCGTCGAAACGAATCACTGAACCGTCTGCACGACGGATACCGAATTTTGTACGAACCACAACCGCATTCATCACGTCACCTTTTTTAACACGTGCGCGTGGAATTGCTTCTTTTACAGTAACTTTAATAATGTCGCCAACAGAAGCATAACGACGATGCGAGCCACCAAGTACTTTAATACATTGTACGCGGCGTGCACCACTGTTGTCTGCTACGTCGAGCATAGTTTCGGTCTGAATCATTGCCCTACTCCAAAACCGAGCAACACCGGTCGAAATTTCGAAAGGCTCAAAGAGTACTCGAAATTGACCGATGATGCAACAAGAACGTTAATTACTCAGCAGCTGCTTCAACAACTTCAACTAGAGTCCAAGACTTAGTTTTAGAAATTGGGCGGCTTTCTTTAATGGTTACAACATCACCAGCTTTCGCTGTGTTGTTCTCATCATGAGCATGTAATTTTGTTGAACGGCGGATTAATTTGCCATACAACGGGTGTTGAACTTGGCGTTCAATAAGAACAACGATAGATTTATCCATCTTGTCGCTTACAACTTTGCCAGTTAACGTGCGGACTGTTTTATCACTCATTGTCCGTTCCCCTGTTTTTCGGTAAGGAGGGTCTTAATACGAGCAATAGTCTGACGAGTAAGTGCAACTTCATGCGATTTACCCAATTGACCAGTTGCTTTCGCCATACGAAGACGGAATTGGTTAAGCTGTTGCTCATCAAGCAAAGCTGTCAACTCTTCTACCGACTTTTCACGTAGATCTTTAGTTTTCATTACATTACCGTCCGAGTCACGATAGCGGTTTTAAACGGAAGCTTAGCTGCTGCAAGCGTAAACGCTTCGCGAGCCAATTCTTCGTTAACACCATCAATTTCGTACAAGACTTTACCTGGTTTGATTTGGCAAACCCAATATTCCACAGAACCTTTACCTTTACCCATACGCACTTCAAGAGGCTTAGAAGTAATCGGCTTGTCCGGGAATACACGGATAAAGATCTTACCACCACGCTTAATACGACGGCTAATTGTACGACGCGCTGCTTCAATTTGACGCGCAGTCATTTGACCACGTTCAACTGATTTAAGTGCAATAGTACCGAAAGATACTGTGCTACCGCGGTGTGCTAGACCAGTGTTACGGCCTTTCTGCACTTTACGGAATTTAGTACGCTTAGGTTGCAACATGGATTATTCTCCTTTTTCAGCAGAACGATCATTGCGACGACCACGACGCTCTTGACCTTCACCACGACCACGACCGCGTTTAGCTGGACGCTCTTCTGCTGGAGCTGGGTTCATGACTTGTTTCATGCCGCCCAAGATCTCACCACGGAAGATCCAAACTTTAACACCGATCGTACCGTAAGTAGTCTCAGCACGCATAGTCGCATAGTCGATATCTGCACGAAGCGTATGTAGAGGTACACGACCTTCACGATACCACTCAGTACGAGCAATCTCAGCACCACCTAAACGGCCTGAAACTTCTACTTTGATACCTTTAGCACCAGCACGCATTGTGTTTTGTACCGCACGCTTCATAGCACGACGGAACATTACACGTTTTTCTAATTGAGAAGCGATAGCTTCAGCAACTAGACGCGCGTCTAAGTCTGGACGATCAATTTCATTAATACTTACTTGCGCAGGAACACCCATAATAGATGTTAATTCGCGTTGTAGTTTCTCAATATCTTCGCCTTTTTTACCGATTACGATACCTGGACGAGCAGTGCTAATAGTTACTTTAGCAGCGCCCGTAGGGCGTTCGATAAGAATGTTGCTGATCATCGCGTTTTTAAGTTTTTTGATCAAAAACTCACGAACTTGAAGATCTTTAAGCAAGTATTCAGCGTATTGTTTCGGATTCGCATACCAGTTAGCGTTATGACGTTTCACAACACCTAGGCGGATACCGATTGGATGAACCTTCTGACCCATATCAAACCCCTACCTTAACGGTGATGTGACAAGTACGCTTAGTAATACGATCTGCACGGCCTTTAGCACGTGGCATAATACGTTTCAGGCTCATGCCTTCATCAACGTAGATCGTAGAAACTTTAAGGTCGTCTACATCTAAACTGTTATTGTGTTCAGCGTTTGCAATCGCAGATTCCAACGCTTTCTTAACTAGAACTGCAGCTTTTTTGTTGCTGAAGTTAAGGATGTTAAGAGCGTGCGCAACAGATTTGCCGCGGATAAGATCTGCAACCAAACGAGCTTTTTGTGCCGAGATAGCGGCACCGCGTAATTTAGCAGTTACTTCCATCATAGCACCCATTAACGTTTAGATTTCTTGTCAACACCGTGACCGCGATAGGTACGAGTTGGTGCAAATTCACCAAGCTTGTGACCAACCATGTGCTCAGAAACGATCACAGGAACGTGGTTACGGCCATTGTGTACAGAAATTGTTAAACCAACAAAATCCGGGAGGATCATCGAACGACGCGACCAAGTTTTGATCGGCTTACGGTTATTAGCCGCGATAGCCGCTTCAACCTTAGCGAACAAGTGCGCATCGACGAATGGGCCTTTTTTCAGAGAACGAGGCATTGTCAGATTCCTTTACTTGTTACTTAACGCGACGGTCGCGAATAATCATCTTAGTCGTACGCTTATTGGTACGTGTCTTGTACCCTTTAGCTTTTTGACCCCATGGGCTTACAGGTTGAATACCTTTGTTACGCCCTTCACCACCACCATGTGGATGGTCAACTGGGTTCATCGCCATACCACGAACGGTAGGACGAACACCACGCCAGCGTGATGCACCAGCTTTACCTAGTGAACGAAGGTTGCTTTCTGAGTTAGATACTTCACCTAACACAGCACGGCATTCAACGTGAATTTTACGCATCTCGCCTGAACGCAGACGAACGATAGCGTAAGAACCGTCACGACCCAACAGCTGAACTGAAGTACCAGCTGAACGAGCTAACTGCGCGCCTTTACCGATTTTAAGTTCGATGTTGTGAAGAGTAGAACCGATAGGCATGTTGCGAAGCGGCAAGCAGTTACCTGGACGAATTGGAGCATCGTTACCAGACTGTACTTTATCGCCAGCGCGAAGGCCTTTAGGAGCGATGATATAACGACGCTCACCATCAGCATACAATACAAGTGCAATGTGTGCAGTACGGTTAGGATCGTATTCGATACGCTCTACAGTTGCAGGAATACCATCTTTGTTACGTTTAAAATCAACTAGACGGTAGTGCTGCTTGTGACCGCCACCAACGTGACGAGTCGTGATGTGACCGTTATTATTACGGCCGCCAGTACGTTTTTTAGCTTCAACCAACGGAGAGTATGGTGCGCCTTTGTGAAGGTGATCGTGAACCACTTTCTCTACAAAGCGACGTCCTGGAGACGTTGGCTTACATTTTTGAATAGGCATAATTCTCGTCCTTATTCCGCTGTGCTTTCAGCGGTATCGCCCAAGTCAGCCATTTCAACATCTTGGCCAGCTTTCAGGGTGACGTATGCTTTTTTAACATCAGAACGACGTCCTAATGTTTTACCAAAGCGTTTAGACTTACCTTTAGTGATAGTCGTGTTAACTTTAACAACTTCCACACCAAAGAGTTGTTCCACTGCTTTTTTGATTTCAAGCTTGTTTGCATTTAATGCAACTTTAAACACTTGAACACCAGCAGTTTCACCTAAAACTTGTGCTTTTTCTGAGAATACAGGTCCTTGCAGGACTTGATAGATACGTTCGTTGTTCATGCGAGTTCTACCTCAATTTTCTTAGCAGCAGCTACAGACATAACAACTTTGTCGAACGCAATCAAGCTAACCGGATCGATTGCAGCAGCATCAACCACATCAACGTGTGGAATGTTGCGCGCAGCAAGATACAGGTTCTCATCAACAGCATCAGTAACGATCAATGCGCGAGTCGCATTCAAGTCGTTAAGTTTTGCAAGCAATTCTTTAGTTTTTGGAGCTGCAACAGCAAACTCTTCAACTAAAACTAAGCGATCTTGACGAACAAGTTCAGCTAGGATGCATTGCATAGCACCGCGGTACATTTTACGGTTTACTTTTTGAGACCAGTCTTGTGGACGAGCAGCAAAAGTTTTACCACCGCCAACCCAGATTGGGCTACGAATAGAACCAGCACGAGCGCGGCCAGTACCTTTTTGACGGAATGGCTTGCGACCACCGCCAGAAACGTCTGCACGTGATTTCTGAGCTTTTGAACCTTGACGGCCACCAGCTAAATAAGCTGTAACCACTTGGTGAACAAGAGCTTCATTAAATTCACGACCGAACGCAACTTCTGATAATTCAACAGCAGAGCCGGAAACAGTATTTAAATTCACGTTATTTCCCCTCAGGCCTTGATCGTAGGACGAACGATTACGTCGCCACCAGTAGCACCAGGAACCGCGCCTTTAACAACTAGAACTGAACGTTCTGTGTCGATAGCAACGATCTCAAGACCCTGTGTAGTTACGCGTTCAGCACCTAAATGGCCAGCCATTTTTTTGCCTTTGAATACGCGACCAGGAGTCTGGTTTTGACCAGTAGAACCTAAAACACGGTGAGAAACTGAGTTACCGTGAGTTGCATCTTGCGTACGGAAGTTCCAACGCTTAACACCACCTTGGAAACCTTTACCTTTAGATTGACCAGTTACGTCAACAACTTGACCAACTTGGAACAATTCAACGGTAAGCGTACCACCAACTTCACGACCTTCAAGATCAGCTTCTGTAGCACGGAATTCTTGAACTAGACGACCAGCTGCAACACCCGCTTTCGCGAAGTGGCCTTTCTGAGCGTTAGTTACGCGAGATTCGCGACGTTCACCAGTAGTGATTTGAATCGCTTGATAACCATCAGTTTCAAGCGTTTTGATTTGAGTGATGCGGTTAGGATCAACCTCAATCACTGTAACAGGCACAGAAACACCGGCATCTGTAAAGATACGTGTCATACCGCACTTGCGACCGACTAAACCAATAGCCATGTGCATAAACCTCTAAAAAAGCGGCCTAATTAACTTAGAGTGTTAATTAACCCGAAAGCCTTAACCCAATGCGATCTGAACATCAACACCAGCTGCAAGATCTAACTTCATCAATGCATCTACAGTTTTGTCTGTAGGTTGAACGATGTCGATCAAACGCTTGTAAGTACGGATTTCGTACTGGTCACGCGCGTCTTTGTTTACGTGTGGTGATGTTAAAACGTTAAAACGTTCAATGCGTGTTGGCATTGGAATTGGACCACACACTTGTGCGCCAGTACGTTTTGCGGTTTCTACGATTTCTTGAGCTGATTGATCAATCAGGCGATGATCAAAAGACTTAAGACGGATACGAATTCTCTGGTTAGACATACCAGTAAACTCCAAGCCAAATATATAAAGAATCACTCTTGACGCACCTCACCCCACTTTATATGGGCAAGTGTCAAGAGCAGTGAAATATCACTAAGGTCATGATCGATGCCACGACTGTAACGATAGTTAACTACTTTATTCGCAGTTAACCCCCTTCCTATTGAAGGGTCGCTTATTATAGCCATTGTTTAATGCATAAGCAAATCTCTTTTATGGTTTTATCCAAGTTTTCAATTTATGACTTAAAACAATAGTTTATTGTTTAAATATTAGGCAGTTTTTGCCAAAACATATTCTATAGCACGATTTAATATCTGATTTCCTTCAATAAATTTTTGCTTCGTGGTTTTTTTTAATTCAAATAAATTTTGCACATATTTTCCTGAAAATTGCACAAGCTCTTCTTCATTTTCCAAAAACAATGCCAAGGTTGCCGGCGTGATTTCCGGATGAAACTGGAAGCCCAATACATTTCTGCCCAACTGGTACATCTGATTACGACAGGCTTCATTTTCTGCCAGATGGACTGCACCTTTGGGCAATTCAAATGTTTCATTGTGCCATTGCAGAATATTGAACTGCTCCGGCAGGCTAAAACACGTCTCTGGTAGATTCGCCACTCTGTGCACCGTGGTCCACCCCAATTCTTGTTCTGGATTGCGACTAACACCTGCACCCAAAGCATTTGCAATCAACTGCCCACCCAGACACAGGCCAATTGCCGGTTTGCCATGCGAAAGATAGCGACGCAACCAGCGTTTTTCTATTTTTAACCAAGGGAAATTTGCTTCATCATTCACACTCATGGTTCCCCCCATAATGATCAGCAAATCCACCTCTTCCACAGCAGGCAGCGCCTCGATCTCCAGCGGCCGATCCACGGGTAAAGCAAAAAATTCAGTCGCTGTAATGTGCGCCTGATGCTGCTTTAAAAATTCATAACAACTACCAAAACCTTCACCAGCAATATGCTGAAAATAATGCACTTTTAAATGCGATTTCATGCTCCTCAACCTATTTTTTTTAGCTATATAGATTTAGGTTTTGCAAAAATGAAGCCAACTTTTTATAAGACTTGTTGTTTTTAAACAATTCACAACGTAACTGGCAGTGAGTCACAGATTCTCTTAAGCTAGAGTAATATTTGATTACATTTGAGCGCATTCACGTGAAACAAGACTCTCAAACTCGCCTGATTCATGCACCACGAAAGGCTCCTCAAGCGATTTCTACCATTCAGCCTCCCCTCTATCGTGCATCGACCATTATCTTTAACAATACCGATGCCCTGTTTAATCGCCATTGGACCGATGACTATGACTATAGTTATGGCACGCATGGCACGCCTACAACCTTTACGCTGGGCGATAACATCGCCCAGCTCGAAGGTGGCTTGTATCACCTGCTCGCACCGAGTGGTTTATCCGCGATTAATCTCGTGAATTCTTGCTTTTTAAGTCAGGAGGATGAAGTTTGGGTGGCTGACAATATCTATGGTCCAAACATGGAGCATTTACGCAATCTGGAAAAGCGTTATGGAATTACGGTTAAAGTCTACAACCCCATAGAGCTTGATACATTTCAGCCTACAGATAAAGCCAAACTGATCTGGCTCGAGGCTGCTGGCTCAGTCACCTTAGAGTTTCCGGATCTGGTTGGTTTGGTGAAAAAAGCCCAGGCACATCATATTCTGACGGCACTGGATAATACCTGGGGCGCAGGTCTGGCTTTTAATGCCTTTGATTTTGGTGAAGAGCATTTAAGTGTAGATATGACGGTACATGCACTGACCAAATATCCAAGCGGCGGGGGGGATATCCTGATGGGCTCAGTGGTTACGCGAGATAAGGTTTTGCATCACAAACTGTTCCGTGCACATGCCATTCAGGGCATTAGTGTTTCTGGTGATGATGTGGCACAGGTACAACGCAGTCTGGCTTCGATGCAACTGCGATATCAACATCAATCCAACAGTGCGCTGACCTTACTGGAATGGCTTAAACAGCAAACCGAGTTTGTACAGGTGCTGCATCCTGCTGATCCGGACAGCGCAGGCCATCAGTACTGGAAAGAAATTTGCAAGCAAGGTGATAGTGCCGGCCTGGTCAGCGTAATCTTTGACAGCACATACGCCATGCAAGATATCCGAAATTTCTGTGATAGTTTAAAACTGTTTAAGCTAGGCTTTAGTTGGGGTGGCCCTGTCAGTCTGGTCATGCTATATAACTTAAAAGACATGCGTGTGCTGGAACATTCACACTTAAAAGACGGCTTGCTGGTTCGTTTCTGTATTGGACTGGAACATCCGGAAGATTTGATTCAAGATATTCAGCATGCACTAGAACAAATGAAAAAACTTAAAAATGAATAATAAATAACAGGAACAGCTATGGGTACACCAATTGTTATTGCTAAAAAAACCACGGATACCACGCAGGATATTGTGCTGCATTCCCAACTTGCCAATCGACATGGCTTGATTGCAGGTGCCACTGGTACCGGAAAGACTGTGACTTTAAAAGTATTGGCGGAGAGCTTTTCTCGAATTGGTGTGCCTGTTTTCCTCGCCGATGCTAAAGGCGATGTGTCCAGCCTGGCCAAAGCAGGTGAAAGCAACCCAAAATTTGATGAACGGATTAAAAGTCTCAATATCGAGTCCATTCCTTTTACAGCATCACCGGTGGTGTTTTGGGATTTATTTGGCGAACAGGGTCATCCGATTCGCACTACTATTTCTGAAATTGGTCCACTGCTGCTAGCGCAAATGCTGAATCTGAATGACACCCAGGAAGGTGTGCTTTCCGCAGTATTTCGGATTGCTGATGATCAGGGTTTATTGCTGATCGACTTTAAAGATCTGAAAGCCATGCTGAGTTATGTCTCTGAGCATGCGGCTGACTTTAAAGCTGAATATGGCAATTTATCTCCCGCCAGTCTTGGTGCGATTCAACGCAACTTGTTGGCACTGGCTGATCAAGGTGGTGACCAGTTTTTTGGCAACCCAGCGCTGGATCTGATGGACTTTTTGCAGACGGACAGTCAGGGCCGTGGCAATATCAACCTATTGGCGGCCGACAAGCTGATGAATACACCCAAGCTATATGCTACTTTCCTACTGTGGATGCTCTCCGAGCTGTTTGAACAGCTTCCCGAAGTCGGCGATCCGGACAAACCTAAACTGGTGTTTTTCTTTGATGAAGCCCATCTCTTGTTTGATAATGCCAGCCCTGCCCTGCAAGAAAAAATTGAGCAGGTGGTGCGTCTAATTCGCTCGAAAGGTGTAGGGATTTATTTTGTCACGCAAAATCCTTTGGACTTGCCTGAAAGTGTCTTAGGCCAGCTCGGCAATCGGGTTCAACATGCTTTGCGGGCTTTCACTCCCAAAGATCAAAAAGCAGTGAAAACCGCAGCAGAGACTTTCCGAGCCAATCCTGAATTTAAAGTCGATCAGGTGATTACCGAGTTAGCAGTAGGTGAGGCTCTAATTAGCTGCCTGGATGAAAAGGGCATTCCACAAATTGTAGAGCGTGGCTGGGTCATGCCGCCGCATTCATCCTTTACACCGATCTCGCTTGAAGAACGCAAGGCTCTCATGCAGCAAAGTATTGTCGCCGGTATTTATGAGCAGCCAGTCGATCGGGACAGCGCCCACGAAATGCTGCAAAACAAGGTCGCAGAACGCCAGCAACAGGCTCAGGCCGCCGAATTTGCCAAACAACAAAGCAAGGAACAAGAAGCTCTTGCCAAGCAGCAAATTAAAGAACAGGAACGTCTGGCACGAGAACAGCAAAAAGAAGCTGAACGCGCAGCCAAGCAACGAGAAAAACTGACTCAGGATATTGTCGGCACCTTTGCCAAAAGTGCTGCCCGTAGCCTGGGCGGGAGTACTGGGCAGAAAATTGTGCGCGGCTTACTGGGTTCGCTGTTTGGCCGCAAATAATCCCCCTCCTTTTCCGATCATCATCACACTTTTTATGGGATATTTTTATATCCCGTAATTTTTTTATGGTTTTATGACTATGCGCTATTGTAAAGCCATTTTAAAAGATGTAATTTAAATACATCTTTTAAAAAACACCTGTAGACGGCTCTCATGACTCCACAACATATTGAACTTGTACAAGCGACTGTTCCTGTTTTACGTGAAAACGGCGTAGCACTTACCACGTATTTCTATAACCGCATGCTGAAAAACCATCCAGAGTTGAAAAACACCTTCAACATGGATCATCAAAGTACTGGCCGTCAACCACGTGCCTTGGCTGCCGCAGTACTTGCCTATGCCGAAAACATTACCAATCCGGGCGTTTTGGCCAAAGCCATCGAACGCATTACCACTAAACATGTCAGCCTGGATATTCAACCGGATCAATATGCGATTGTCGGTGAGAATCTGTTGCACTCGATCAGCGAAGTTTTAGATGTACCCATGGACTCAGACCTGATTGCAGCCTGGAAAGAAGCGTATATGCAACTGGCAGATATTTTGATTGGTGTGGAAAAATCTAAATATGCCACCCTAGCTTCTGAAAATGGTGGCTGGGCGGGCTGGCGCGAATTTGAAGTAGCAGCAGTCAATGATACCGACGCAGGTAAAATCTTTACACTTAAAGCTAAAGATGGTGCAGCGATTGCAAGTGCTGAAGCCGGTGAACATATTTCAGTACGTGTACAGGTGCCTGAACAGCACATTCGTCAACCACAACAGTTTAGCTTTGATCAGGCTCAAAACGAGCAATATCAAATTACTGTGAAAGCGGAAGAAAATCCAACCGCATTCTCGGTTGCACAGACACTGATCGACCACTACAAAGTTGGTGATGTAGTTGAAGTGTCTGCCCCGCTCAAGCTTTAATTGCAAAAACGGTTTAGACTAGCATCAGATTCTGATTAAAAGCTCCATTCGTGGAGCTTTTAACATTCAATTCTTTCATTTTCTAGCTGTTGACGTTATGCAACTCAATAAATTCACTGACTATGCGCTTCGGATTATGATGTATGTCGCACAGCCACGTGATCTCCCCTATACCATTGCAGAACTTGCCGAGCGATTACAGGTTTCACAAAATCATGCCATGAAAATCGTGCATTTTATGGCGAAACAGGAGTGGCTGATTACCACACGTGGTAAAGGTGGCGGCATACGTTTAAATCCGGCCAGCCTGAACCTCCAGCTGGGACAGATTGTGCGGATCCTGCAACGCGACAGCAATGTAGTGGAATGCAATAGCCCACCCTGCGTATTACGTCCGACCTGTGGTTTAAAAGGTATTTTAGATGATGCGGTGGAACAGTTTTATAGCAGTCTGGACCAATATGTGCTTAAAGATGTGATTAGGCCACGAAATGCGCGTTTCAGTACAAATTCTCCGATCGGCCTGATTAATCTTTAAAGTCTTCCGGGTCAGGTCTTGTGACTTATTCTTGCGGCAAAGTTCGCTTGCCTGTGCGACTTCCTTTATAATGTTTCATTGTAGATCATTTATTGAAGTTGAGTTATGCACCACAGCAGAGGAAAATCCAAAAACAGTAAGACAGCCCATGCGCCTAAGCAAAAGATCAGCTACGAGAAAAAAGTTGATTCTGCCATTACTGAATATTCTGTGCGCGCACTCAACTGGCTACGCAAAGCCGAATTTTTAATGAGTGCACCCAAACTTAGTCTTTGTGTAGAAGATACTGGCTATGAAATTGCTTTTGCCGGCCGCTCAAATGCGGGTAAGTCCAGTGCGATTAATGCTTTGACCAACCAGAAACAGTTGGCACGTGCATCGAAAAAACCTGGCCGTACCCAGATGATCAACTTTTTCAGCCTGGGTAATCCGGATCAGCGTTTGGTCGACTTACCCGGTTATGGTTATGCGGCTGTGCCTGAAAAAATGAAACTGGTCTGGCAAAAAGAACTGGAAAATTACCTGATTCACCGCCAGAGCTTACAAGGCCTGGTATTGCTGATGGATATCCGCCATCCACTGCAACACTTTGATGTGATGATGCTGGAATGGGCTTATTCCCGCCAGTTGTTCGTGCATGTCTTGTTAACCAAGTCAGATAAACTAAACCGTGGTCCTGCATCCAAAGCCTTGCAGGAAGTCAAAGCGGCATTGAAAAAGATGAAGCTGGATTTCTCGATTCAACTGTTTTCCTCCATGAACAAACAAGGTTTAGAAGAACTGGCCAGTGTCATGGGTGGCCGTTTGAACTTTACCTTAGATCAAGCCTCTGAATATGATCTGGACAGTATTCCGGAAGCATCAGCGCATGATTTAAATGAATCTGATGAACCGCTTGAAGAGCTCGAGCTTAGTGAATCCGATTCGGAGCATGTTGCCGAAGTATCGACACATGATTTAAATGAAGCTGAAGAACCGCTGGAATTACTTGAGCAGGATCAATCCGAGCTTAAAGCGGCAGATGAGCTAAATCAGAATAAGCGTTCAGCGGATTAAGACCATATCACCTAAATGATCTGTGATCATTCTTGATTTATTAAAACTCAACGTACAAATAAAAAAGCAGGTCAAATACCTGCTTTTTTTTTATTTTTTTAAATGTTTTAGCTATCTGTAGCTTGAAGATCGGGTTCACGCGTATGCCGGTCCACCACCACGCTGATCATCATATCTCCCTGAACATTCACCACTGTACGTACGGTATCCAGTAAACGGTCGATCGGCAACAGAATGGCAATTGCCTCGGCAGGCAAACCTACCGATTGCAAGACCATAATCATAGTCACCATACCGGCACTCGGAATCCCCGGTGCACCTAAGGATGCAATCATCGCAGTCGCGCAGACCACCAGTTGCTGCCCCAGACTCAGATCCAGCCCCATTAAATTGGCAATAAACAGAGCTGCAGCTGCTTCATACAGCGCCGTACCATCCATATTTAACTGGGTCCCAAGTGGAATTACAAAGCCTGCGGTATGTGGGCGTACCCCTAAATTTTCCTGTGCGCATTTCATCGACAGGGGCATGGTGGCCGAACTGGAACTGGTGGCAAAGGCAGTAATCAAGGCAGCACGTGTGCCTTTAAAGAACGTGACCGGATCCATCTTGCCGAAAATCCATAGCAATAAAGGTAAGACCACGATGCCATGAAAAATCGTCGTACCGGTGACTACCGCAGCGAATTCAGCCAGACGACTAAGAACCGAAACATCTTCAGTGGCAATTAATTTGGCCAATAAGGCAAAAATACCGAGTGGTGCCAGTTTCATTACCCAGCCAATCATCAACATCATGATTTCGAAAAACTGGTGACTCAGCTTGCGCACGGTACGAAATTTATCTCCTCCCGCAACCAGTGCCACACCAACAAATAGCGCAAAGACTACCACCGCCAAGACATTGCCATCCGAAAATGCTTTAAAGGGATTGATCAAGGTATTTTGAATAAAGTTGGTAAAGAAAGAAGAAGGCGTCAGCGTATCCGGTGTTTGATGTTGTGCCATGGCATCCTGGAACATCAGCACATCCACACCCTTACCGACATCAAACAGATGCGCACACGCCAGACCTAAAATAAGTGCCAAGGTAGTGGTGGTCACACAGCACATCAGGGTAATTTTCCAGGTGCGGCTTAGCTGCCCACCCGCCTGCAGATTGGATACGCCGACCACGATCGAGCTAAAAATCAGCGGCACTAACAGCATTTTTAACAAGCCAATAAAAATACTGCTGACGATGCCGATGCCATATAAGCTGATATCAAAAAATGAGGTCTGCGGAAATATCGTCAATAGAAATCCAAACAGCACCCCCAATACGGCGGCAATTAAAATTTGCGTATTTAAGCTCATCTTTTCATGCATTTTTAATATTGATCTTAAGCCGCACTATGCCATGCGAATTCTACAGAATCGAGTAATATTTTATAAACGCGGCGTGAGGACATGATATCAAATGGCCATTTTCATCCGGCTTAAAAACAAAAAGCCGAATCAGGGATTCGACTTTTTGAGCAGGAAGAAAAATTACTGTGTTTCGATTTCACGTAAACGGATCAAGCCTTCCTGAGAGGTACTGCAGACCAGCTCACCGTTCTGCCACATCCGGCCAAAATTCAGGCCACGCGAACTGGCGCTTTGGGTGGCATCCATATCGTAAAGCATCCACTCATCCGCACGGAACGGTTTATGGAAGTACATGGCATGGTCAATACTGGCACATTGCAAACTTGGCGAGATATAGCTCAGACCATGTGGACGAAGCGCTGTGGTCATCAAGGTAAAATCAGAATAGAAAGCAGCAATAGCCTGATGCAAGGAGATCTGATCGACTTCTGCAGCAATACGGTCATGCGTACGGATATAGTGCGCATAAGACGGTGCTTCAGGTTGAGGCTGGAATGGATTTTGCGGATTGACCGGACGAATTTCCACATGACGATCACGAGTGAAAGATGCACGGACATTTTCCGGAATAAACTCAATAATCTGTTTGATCAGTTCCGCTTCATTTTTCAGGCTTTCTGCCGGTGGATATTCAGGCTCTGAAATCTGGTAATTTAGCCCTTCTTCCTGATGCGCGAAAGACACCATACACATGAAAATGGTACGGCCATGCTGAATAGCGCGCACCTGACGGCTGACAAAGCTCTTGCCGTCACGGATACGATCCACTTCATAAATAATCGGTGCATTGACATCCCCGCCAAACAGAAAATAGGCATGTAATGAATGTGCTGGACGGTCTGTGGTATAAGACGCGGCGCGTAGTGCCTGCCCTAAAACCTGCCCACCGAACACGCGCTTGCCCACCAGATTCCGGCTGATTCCCCGGAAAATGTTTTCTTCTAACTTTTCTAAGCTGAGCAGCTCGACCAGTTCCTGTGTTAAGGCATTCATAAGCAACCTATCTAATATTGGAGATATCCCAAAATGGAAAAAAGGATCTAAATAATTGATCTGGAATATTCTGCCACAAAATCAGAACGAAACTCTAAAGTTTGCATGACTGTTCTGTCATACTGATGTCATAAGTGACTAGGAAAAGCACCTGCTTTCACGCTAAAATTGAAGCACTTCTGTTGAAGTTGTTAAAAAAAGATATATTGTTTCATCTTAAAAACCCGCAAAATAAATCCCCTCAGAAGTCCTGTGGTTTTGGTCAGTAAAATTAGGAGCAGCTATGTCCAAGAATGGCTTTGGTCAAATGTATCGCAAGCTTTCAAGTAAACTACTTGATCTTGTGGTTACCCCTCATGTTCTTGGGGAAGTACCAAGTGAAGTGACAGCCCCTGAATCTGATCAGACTGCAGCAGAATCGCAGAAACTGGTCTGCTACGTTTTACAGAACCATTCTCGTAGTAATGCACTGGTTGTCGATGCAGAAACGCGCCGCTTAAAATTGCCGGCTGCACTTGATCCAATGCAACTGGGTAACAATAAAGAAAAAGCATCAGTACTGTTTTTGCAGCATCATGATGAAAATAATTTGCTCAGCTCACCACCGCATGCTTTCCCGCCGCGCTTATTACGCCTGATTGAAATTCTAGAGCAGCACCCTGAGCTGGATGTCGAACTGGTTCCGGTAACAGTACTTTGGGGACGTGAACCTGAGAAAGAAGATTCCTGGTTTAAGCTTTTATTTACCGATACTTGGTCTACGCCAAGCCGGGTCAAACAACTGGTCAATATCGGCCTGCATGGTCGCCAGTCTTATTTAGAGTTTCATGAACCGCAATCTTTACGCACCTTGATTAACTTTGCCAAAGAGACGCATCCAAATTCAGCGCCAGCAACTTATATTGTCAGCACTTTAAATGATTACCTGGATGGTCAGCGTGAAGTCATTCTCGGGCCGGATCTGTCCGACCGCCGTAATGTGATGCATGGTCTGATCAAGTCACCCGATGTACAGGCAGCGATTCGCAATGACAGTATTCGTAGCAAAATCTCGATGCTGGAATCTGAACGTCGTGCGATTGGTTATCTGAACGAAATCGTTTCCGATTATTCTCATTCTACCGTACGTTTTGCCGACAAGGCCCTGACCCGCTTATGGACCCAGCTTTATGATGGTGTGGAAGTGCATAATTTCAGTACCGTGCGTGAACTGGCCAAGGATTATGAAATTGTCTATACCCCATGTCACCGCAGTCACATCGACTATTTGTTATTGTCTTATGTGATCTATCGTCGTGGCTTGATGGTGCCGTATATCGCTGCGGGCGATAACCTGAATATGCCTTTTGTCGGTCAGATTTTGCGCGGTGGTGGCGCTTTCTTTATTCGCCGTACTTTCCGCGGCAATGCGCTCTATACCACGGTGTTTAAAGAATATCTGTATAGCGTCCTGTCACGTAATACCCCGCTGGAATATTTTATTGAAGGGGGCCGTTCACGTACCGGTCGTTTGCTTCCGCCAAAAACCGGGATGCTGGCAATGACCGTGCATGGTCATTTACGTGGCAAATCTAAGCCGATCGTATTTTTGCCGACCTATATCGGCTATGAACGCCTGATGGAAGGTGGCACTTATGTCGGTGAAATGAGTGGCAAGCCAAAAGAAGCTGAGTCTATTTTTGGTATTTTGAAAACCCTGCGCAAGATTGAACGCATTTTTGGCAAGGTGCACCTGAACTTCGGGAACCCGGTATTTCTAGATGACATCCTGAAACAGCATGGCGCAGAAAATATTAAGATCGAAAAGAATGATGATCCAATTCCCCAAGCAGTTTCTGATGCTGTGAATAGCTCGGCACAAGCTATTCTGGAAAATATCAACAGTGCGGTCGTAATCAATCCGGTATCATTATTATCTTTAATCTTACTGGCTACGCCAAAACATACGCTGGATGAAGAAATCTGTATCAAACAGCTGGATACCTATCGCACCTTGCTGGCAGCATTGCCTTATGATGAACGCATGCAGGTGACGCCGCTGTCAGGCAAAGAAATAATTGCCTATGCGATGAAGCTGAAACTGATCAAGCGGGTCAAGCATGTACTGGGAGATATTATTGCGATTGAAGATAATCAGGCAGTTCTGCTGACGTATTTCCGTAATAATATTGTGCACACTTTTGTGCTGCCATCTTTGATTGCAGCCCTAGTTGAACATAACGGTACCATTCGTCGTCATGATGTCGTGAATATCAGCAGTACCCTGTACCCATTCCTCAAAGCTGAACTGTTTTTAAAATGGCATGAAGACGAGATTCAGGATCAGGTGAATGCACATATTGACAGCTTAATTACCTCAAAACTGATTACACAAGATGGTGAAAACCTGATTGCCCCTGCACCAAATACTGAAGCGCATCATCAGCTCGAAATTCTGGCTGCCCCAGTGACCCAAAGTCTGGAACGTTATTACATGACTTTGGCCCTGATTACCCAGCGTGGTTCTGGCAATATTTCGACCCGTCAGGTCGAAGAGCTGAGTTATCTGGTGGGACAGCGCCTGTCTGTGCTATATGAGTTCAACTCACCTGAGTTCTTCGACAAAGCCCTATTCCAGAGCTTTATTAAAGTCTTAACCCAAAAAGGTTATCTGTGTACCAATGAAGACAATGCGATTGTCTTTGATGAGCAGCTAACCAATGTGGCTCAATATGCAGATTTGGTACTGGATGAAGTGAAGCTACAAATGCTGCACCACATCACCGACTTTACGGATGAAGAACTGAAAGAAGCGCTCGATGCGGTTGCAGCTGAACAAGCCAAGAAACGCGCGAAGCGGAAAAAGAAGTAAGTTTAAATTAAATAAAAAGAGAGGCTAAGGCCTCTCTTTTTATTTTAGAATTTATAAGAAGTGAAAATTGGAAAGCTAATGCCATTATTTAAATATGAGTATTCCCTCTCCTGAGCGAGTTTTAAAGCACGGCTTTTAAAACGAAGTGCAAGTGAGGATATGGAGAGGTCTTTTAAATAAAATCCTCCCCTAACCCCTCCTTTGAAAAGGAGGGGGATTCCTCCCTTTAAAAAGGGAGGCTAGGAGGGATTATTTTTCCTCATCAACCCCAAATAATCCTCATAACAATCTGGATGCTCTAACTCAAATCCCATTTTTTGCATTCGGGTCGCATAAAGCTTCTTACCTGTCACCTGCTCACTTTCTACTTTAAGCAAAGGAAGCCCCATCTGCTTTTGGAACCATTGCAATATTTCATGCATTAATTTTGGATCGTTGTTTGTCACAATATAAGAATTTTCAGGATGTTCCACGTGAATCATCTGTGATAAGAAACGTGATAAATCTTCAATGTGAATCCGGTTGGACCAGTGCAGACTCGGATATCTCAACATCGAGGCGGCCATTTTTTGTAGGCGTTCTACCGATGCTCCATAAATCCCACTTGGACGAATGATGGTACATTTCTCAGGATAAGCAGTGAAATAAGCCTGCTCCATCTGCTGCAAGATTTTGCTCTGAGCATCATTCGGGTGAATTTCAGTTTCGTCATCTACGATTTCACCGGAATTTTGCCCATACACTCGTGTCGATGACACCACCACAATCCGTTTCACCGGATGCTGTTTCAAGGCAGAGACAATAGGTTGAACCGAATCCAGATAAGTTTGCTGATAGCCTTCAACCGTACTTTGTTTTGGACTAAGTAATACATAGACCCAGTCAATCGGTGTAACTGCTGTTAAATCCAGTTTATGCACATCCTGAATCAGATGAGTTGCGAATGAATCTGTTTTGGGACTCTGGCTAATTGTGCTAATTTGATGACCTTGCTCAAATAGTTGTTTAGCCACACGTCGGGATGTTTTACCATAACCGGTAAATAAAATATGCATTGAGCACCGAATCACAAATCTGGTTGAGGGGACATGGCTGCAGTCCATCAGTTACAAGGCGTTGGCAATGCCGCCGCTTCATTACTCGAAAAACTAAATATCTTCAATACTGATGATTTGCTTTTTCATCTACCACGTGACTATGAAGACCGTAGCACGATCATTCCCATGAATCAATTGAGCGTGGGACGCAGTTATCTGCTGGAAGGGATCGTTAAAGGTGTAGATTTTCCACCCGGTAAACGCAAATCTATGGCTGTGCTGCTGGATGATGATTTTGGCAAGGTTACTTTACGTTTTTATCATATCTATAAAGGTATTACTGACCGCTGCAAACTGGGTAACCGTTTAAGAATTTTTGGTGAAGTGCGGGTCGGTGCGCGCGGTCTGGAAATGTATCATCCCGAACTGCAAGTCATTACTGAGGACACACCTTTACCTCAAACCCAGCTCACGGCGATTTACCCTGCGACTGAAGGCCTGACCCAACCCAAAATACGGGATTATATTCAGCAGGCCTTGGCTCAATACAGCGACCATCTGCCTGAACTACTGCCAGCAAAATTTAGCAATGGTTATGCACTGAAACAGGCACTGGAATATATCCATCACCCGCCAGTCAATGCCAATATGCTGCAACTAGCACAAGGCTCACATCCTGCACAGCAGCGCCTGATCTTTGAAGAACTGGTAGCGCATCAGATCAGTTTATTGACACGTCGGGCCTTTATTCAGCAAGTCGAAGCGCCTTCATTTGCGCCCAGTAAAACCTATGCCAAACAGCTCTTAGCCAGTCTGGCTTTTGAAATGACCGGTGCGCAAAAACGTGTATCCAGAGAAATCGTGCAGGATTTAAAAAGCAATAAACCAATGTTGCGTCTGGTGCAAGGCGATGTTGGTGCAGGTAAAACCCTAGTGGCCGGTGTCGCAGCCTGCCATGCCTTAGAGGAAGGCTGGCAAGTGGCCTTGATGGCACCGACCGAGATTCTGGCCGAGCAGCATTATCTAAACTTTAAACGCTGGTTTGAGCCTTTGGGCTTAAATGTGGCCTGGCTTTCCGGCAAGCAGAAAGGCAAAGCCCGCGCCGCAGCAGAACAGGTGATTCGGGACGGGAGCGCCCATCTGGTGATCGGTACCCATGCCCTGTTTCAGGAAAATGTCGAGTTTGCCAAACTGGGTCTGGTGATTATTGATGAACAGCACCGCTTTGGTGTGGATCAGCGCCTTGCACTCAGAAATAAAGGGCTAGATGGTATGTCTCCGCATCAACTGGTGATGACTGCGACTCCGATTCCCCGCACACTGGCCATGTCTGCCTATGGTGATCTGGATACCTCGGTGATTGACGAGCTGCCGCCGGGCCGTACCCCGATTCAGACCGTGACCATTCCATTAGATCGACGCGAAGAAGTCTTGCAACGGATTGCCAGCAACTGTGCTGAAGGTAAGCAGGCATATTGGGTGTGTACACTGGTAGAACAGTCCGAAACCCTGGATGCTCAGGCCGCAGAAGCGACCTTTGCCGAAATTCGCGAGCGCTTTCCTGCGCTGAATATCGGACTGGTACATGGCAAGATGAAAGCCGATGAAAAACAGGCGGTAATGCAGCAGTTTAAAAATAATGAATTACAGCTCCTGATTGCCACCACCGTGATCGAAGTCGGCGTCGATGTACCCAATGCCTCCATTATGGTGATTGAAAATGCCGAGCGTCTGGGTCTATCTCAATTGCATCAGCTACGTGGCCGGGTCGGTCGTGGCGCCAAAGCCAGCTTCTGTGCCCTGCTGTATAAGCATCCACTTTCGCAAAATGGTCAGGAACGTTTAAGAATCATGCGCGAAACCAATGATGGTTTTATGATTGCCGAGAAAGATCTGGAGTTACGTGGCCCGGGTGAGCTGCTCGGGACCAAACAGACCGGGGACATGAATTTCCGTGTGGCCAAACTTGAACGTGATGATCACCTGCTCAATCAGGCACATTATGTGGCTCAGCAGATGCTCAAGGATTATCCCGATCAGGCCGAAGCATTATTGCAACGCTGGCTACCGGAAGCACCGCGCTATGCCTATGTTTAAATTACTGCAACATGGAAAATCCTGGCTGACCCGCTTACAGCCCTGCCAGCTCTGTCTGACCGATCATCAGTCCATTCATTCAGTCTGTGAAGATTGCTGGCGACAATTACCCTGGGCACATCAAACCATTCAACGGCAGGAAATGCAGTTCCAGATTGCCTGCGACTATGCTTACCCGATGGACCGGCTGATTCAACTGTTTAAATATGAACAGAAGCTGCATTTGCAAAATTTACTGGCAGGTGTGCTGTTAAGTTTAGACCTACCTAAAGTCAGTGCGATAGTACCGATGCCGATCTCGAATGAGCGTCTGGCTGAGCGCGGTTATAATCAATCTCTAGTGCTGGCCAAACATGTGGCAAAACAGTTGAATGTACCCATCTGGCAACCTGTTCGACGAATGAAACAACACTCGCAAAAGGGCCTAAGCCGGCTGGAGCGGATTGAAGACATCCAATCACAATTCCAGATCAGTACTATTTCCAAGCTGCGTTACCGTCGGGTGCTGATTATTGATGATGTGGTGACGACCGGCAGCTCGATTCGAGCACTGAGCCAAACACTTGAACAACTGGGCTGTCAAAAAGTTTATGCAGCCTGTCTGGCAGGTGCTCAA
Organism: Acinetobacter lwoffii; assembly: GCF_019048525.1. Classification (NCBI taxonomy): domain Bacteria; kingdom Pseudomonadati; phylum Pseudomonadota; class Gammaproteobacteria; order Moraxellales; family Moraxellaceae; genus Acinetobacter; species Acinetobacter lwoffii. The sequence goes on from NZ_CP077369.1 coordinate 390,292, forward strand.
ATCTGAAAATTTAAGCTTGGGCGAGTAACTGCGACTTCACCCAAGGAATCACAATTTCAGTGGTCAAGGGTGCGAGTCGTAGCTCTTTTTCATCCAGATCGACCCATTTCATTTCGGCAATTTCCGCTTCAATTTTTGGTGCTTGATCCAGACTTACCCAATAGACATAACTCACCAGTTGATGATCAGGTTCATTTGCCGTCTGGGTTTCAAAACGCCCAATGAATTGCTGAATCTGCGCCTGTGTGCCAATTTCTTCCTGAATTTCACGCAACATCGTTGCTTCTGGTGCTTCATTTGGCTCCAGCTTGCCACCAACCTGCATAAAGCAGGATGTCCCTTTTTTGCGAACCACCAGCAGTTGCTGCGCTTCATTTAAAATAATGGCTGCAGCCACCGTAATCACGTTCATTTATTTTCTACAAATCATGCTGTGGACAGCTTATTTTACAAGATCGGTCTGATCGACCATACCCCATTTCGCTTCAGGCGGCTGATAACTTTCAAACTGGCGCAAAATATCATCCAGATTATCACTCACAATTAAAGCATCGCTAAAGCGCGCTTTGGTAAAACCTTTCTCAGTCGTCATATAGATAAATTTGAGTAAATCATCATAGAAACCATCTACATTTAAAAAAGCACAAGGCTTTTTATGAATTCCCAACTGTGCCCAGGTCCATTGTTCAAAAATTTCCTCTAGGGTTCCGGCACCACCCGGAATGGCAATAAATCCCTGGGCCAGTTCCGACATGCGGGTTTTACGTTCATGCATATTATCGACCACAAATAGCTCGGTAATATGCGGATGCGCCAGTTCACGATTGACCAGCTGTCTTGGAATTACACCAATCACCTTGCCACCAGCAGCCAAAGCACTATCAGCAACAATGCCCATTAAACCGGAGCGACCACCGCCATAGACCAGCGTCTGATGCCTTGCTGCCAAGGTTTGGCCAACCTTTTCGGCAATCTGGGCATAGAGAGGATCCGAGCCCAGTGCTGAACCACAAAAAATTGCAATAGAATTCATCATTTCACTCTCCAATTGACGCTATATTGTACGAAATCGCTGCAAGCGCGCTTTTTCCAAAAATAACTGCTTAATATCAGTGTTTTTATTCAATTCCTTGTCTAAAATACACCCATTCCAATTCACATACTGCGCCAGGGAGAAAAGACAGCATGCTTGAAGCCTTTTACGCCACAGAGCGCGGTAGCTTAGAAGATATCACGATTAACGGTGATTTCGACCTGCATCCAGATTTAGTATGGCTTGATCTGATTGCACCTTCACAAGAAGAGCAGCAATGGATTCTAGATGCCTATGCGCAAAACTTGCCGACCTTAAAATCGCTGGAAGATATTTCCTCGAGTGCCCGATTTTACCGTGATGATGACGGCATTTTGCATATCAGTACCTATTTTTTAACCAAAAATAAAAACTATCAGGTCGAGAACGAAAACGAAGATGAATCCAGCATGCTGGCGACGGTACAAACCGTAGCATTCATTCTGCATAAGGACCGTCTGTTTACCTTGCGTGGCGAAAAGCTGGTGGCCTTTCGTGCCTTCCGTGCCCGTGCGCGCCGCAATGATTATGAAATCGATTATAAAGATCCGACCTGGATTTTATTGGGTCTGCTCGAAGCCAAACTAGATGAACTGGCCGACATTCTAGAAGATGTACATAAAGATTTAGAGAAATATTCAACTGAAGTGTTGAATAACCGCCATCGTGAGCAGATTCTCGATCTGGATGACATGATTACCCGGCTAGCTCAACTGGAAGATATGCTCGGTAAAGCGCAGCTCTGTCTGATCGATTTACGTCGTGTTCTAACTTTCCTGTCTCGTCCACGCGCCTTGGGTAGTCATATTTATGATGCGGATATCCGAGAACTTAGTGAAGATGTCCGCTCGCTGGTGGAGCATGATGCCTTCCTGTTCCAGAAAGTGCGCTTCCTGCTCGATACCACGTCCGGATTCATTAACACGGAACAGAACGATACGATTCGTCGATTCTCGATCTTGCCAAGTATGCTTGCACCGCCGATGCTCATTGCCAGTATTTATGGCATGAATACCGAAGTTCTGCCTTTTGCACAAGGCTCCATGAGCTTCATTATGGTCAGTATTATTTTGATCGGCTTTTTGATCGGGCCATTGATTTACTTTAGATGGAAGAAGTGGATTTAAGCGAGCTTTAAAGCACTGCTTTTAAAGCGAAGTGCAAGAAACGCTCCTCATCTGATTCATGTTTATTTGAAAAGCAATAAAAAAGCACCTTTCGGTGCTTTTTTATTTACTGAATGATCTGTAAATCATCCTGTAAATGACAGGCCTGAATGATATTCATCATTTTAGCAGGAACAGCTTTAAACTGTAGTCCTTGCGCTTGAGGAGTTTGGCGCAACCAGCGCACCAATACCGCCAAAGCCAAAGTACTGCCACTTTCAAGCCCAGCCAAGTTGACCACAAGCGGAAATTTGGTCTGGGATTGAACCACACGCAGACCATTTAGGTAATAGTCCTGCGCATTGGCATAGTCAATTTTGCCTGAAACCTGCAATTCCTGATCCTTGAATACAATCACGGCTCACCTATCTGATTATTTCTTGTTCTTGTCGATTGCAGCTTCTGCATCCGGTTTGAAGTTAGCAATAGCTTTATCTATATTACCGCCATTACGTTTTACTGTCGCAGCAAACTGGTTACGGAATTGCAAACCTAGATCGATACCCGATACGTTGATGTTGCGGATTTTCCATTGTGAGCCTTTGTCCACCAGCTGAAACGCTACCGGAATTTTCTCGCCTTTATTATTAAAGTCGATGGTTACAACAGGGTTTTTGCTGTTGCTGGCCTTGTATGGACGCACGCTATAGGTCTGATTACTAAACTTGGAAAATGCAGAACCATAATTTTCAATGAGCGTTTCACGGAAATTCTTTTCAAACTGCGCGCGCTGTGCAGCAGTACTATACTGGTTCGTCGCATAAGTCCCCATCACAATACGCGTGAAAGACTGTGAATCAATGTATGGATCCAAATTCTGGCGGACAATCGCTTTGACCAGCGCCGGATTGTTCTGCAATTTTGCATTATCAGCTTTGAGGCGCTCAATCAAACCATCTGCCACTTTTTTAATAAAAGCAGGTGGTGCTTCAGATGGTGCAGCAAACACTGTACCAGCAACCATTGTTGAAAGAATGCTTGCTGCAAGCGTTTGTTTTACTAAAGTCTTCACTGAAATCTCCTCAATCTATTATTCAACAAATGCAGGTTCTGCATCAGTCGATTCTGAAACTGTCGCCTGTTCTGGGGCAGTTTCTTGACTATCCGACGATTTACCGGCACCGCCAGTAATGAACTTCGTCACTAAATCTTCAATTTCCATGGTGCCTTGGGTATTGGCAATCTGATCACCGCGTTTCAAATAGTTCAGACCACCACCTGGAATAATTTTCAGGTATTTTTCACCCAACAACCCATTGGTCGCTACCATAATATAAGCATCTTCATCAATATTGGTGATGGAGTTCATGTTATCTAACAGTTGTTTTTCCATGTCTTTTTGTTGCGCAGGTGCAGCCGCAGTATAGTCCGAACTATAACGTAACTCTTCCAGTGCTTCCTGCTGAACCTGCTTTAACTGTTCAGCATTAAACGAGGTCAATGAGCCATCCAGGGTCATATGCACGGTCGCCAGACGCGTGACTGGATCCAGGGTAATGTCATCCACTTGCCCCACTTTCACACCACTCAATGCCACTTTGGCACGCGGCTTAATCCCATTTACATTTTCAAAAGTCGCTGTCATTTTATAGCTGTCGGAAATATTGTGTCCGACCAGACCACTGACACGCATTGCTAGGAAAAATAAGGCAATACCAAACAAAATAACAAAAACACCAACGGCCAGCTCACTAGTACGTGATTTCATTAAACACCTCCGAACATGACCGCAGTCAACACAAAGTCAAAGCCTAAAACGCACAGTGAAGAATAGACGACTGTACGCGTTGTAGAAGTTGCAATACCTTCCGATGTCGGGACACAGGCATAGCCTTGGTACACCGCAATCCAAGTACAAATTAATGCGAATACAAAACTTTTAATAATGGTGCCATTCAAGACATCTTTATAGAATTGCACGCTGCTTTCCATGCCGCTCCAATAAGCGCCTTCATCGGCACCCAGGAAATCTACCCCGACCATTTTACCGCCCATAATGCCAACTGCGGCAAAGATGACGGAAAGCATTGGCAAGCTAAAAATCCCTGCCCAAAGACGCGGCGAAATCACCCGCTTCAATGGATCGACACCGATCATTTCCATACTGGACAATTGTTCAGTAGCTTTCATCAGGCCAATTTCCGCAGTCAAGGCTGAACCGGCACGTCCTGCAAATAGCAAAGCAGCGACCACAGGTGCCAGTTCACGCAGCAAGGTCAACGCGACCGCCGTTCCTAGCATCGACTCACTACCAAAGGTCGACAAGATGCTAAACATCTGCAAACCAAGCACGGCACCAATAAACAGGCCAGAAACCACAATAATCAGCAGGGACAATACCCCAACCCGATACATCTGATAAATAAACAGCTTTACTCCAAGCCAGGTCGGTATGGAAAATAAAATCTGCAACAGCATCAGGGTCGCGACCCCAATCCCCTGTACACGTTCAATAACGCGTCTACCTAATGCGGCAATTGCATTCATGAACGAACCTCATCACTTAAATAAGCTTGATGACTAAACTGATAATCCACTGGACCTTCTACCGAACCGGTCAGAAATTGCTGTACAAAAGCAGACGGATGCGCTTTCAGCTCTGCCGGTGTGCCCTCGCCCTGAATTTTGCCTTCTGCCACCACATAGATGTAGTCTGCAATTGATAAAGTTTCTGCAACATCATGCGAGACAATAATTGTGGTTAAGTCCAGTGCTTCACGTAATGAACGGATCAGACGAGTCAAAACGCCCATCACAATCGGATCTTGTCCGGCAAAGGGTTCATCGTACATGATCAGCTCAGGATCCAGCGCAATCGCACGGGCCAAAGCCACGCGTCGGTTCATACCACCGGATAGTTCAAACGGCATCATCTGTTCTGCACCACGTAAACCGACTGATTCCAGCTTCAGTGCCACGATTTCCTTAATCAGATGTTCCGGCAATTTAGTATGTGCTCGAATCGGAAATGCGACATTTTCATACACGCTCATATCGGTAAACAAAGCACCGCTCTGAAACAACATACCCATCCGTGCACGTGCTGAAAAAAGTTCGGAACGTGACATCGTGGCAATATCTTTGCCGTCCAGTAAAACCTGACCGTGCTCAGGAACCAGCTGCCCACCAATCAACCTTAATAAAGTGGTTTTACCAGTACCGGATGGTCCCATAATGGCGGTAATCTGCCCACGACGAATACTTAAACTCACGTCGTCATAAATCACGCGCTCACCCCGCTTGAAGCTCAGATTCTTGACTTCAATCAGAGATTGAGTATCTCGCGCTGTTTGATTTTTCATAGCTGAGTTTATTCCTGCATTTTTTCAGCATGCATACTATAAAGGAACGAAGTTCAAAATGTTAGCAGTTGAAAAAGGTGGTTTAATATCATAAAAAATGACAACAATGGATTATTTCGTATTTTTTGTAATAAAAATATGCACTTAAGCTTGAGCCAGGTACATTGATTAATTAAAAAGACTGTATAAATAATAGATAATATTACATAAAATCAAAGTCAATGCGATATATGGCATATACACCTCTATCAATTGAGATCGAAGAGTTAAGCTTTTCATGTTAATAATTATCATAACCCTGACAAAATATGATTTAGTAGACATTTTACGTTAAAAAGCAAAAAACTCAATGCATAAAAAAACCGGTATTTCTACCGGTTTTTTTATCTTCATCTAGCGACTGAATTAGTCGTTAAATTTACGACGTGGACGATCTTCACCACCGAACGAACGTTCACCACGTGGCTTGTCATCAAAGTTGCGACGTACTGGACGATCACCGAAATCACGCTTTGGACGGTCATCACCGAATGAACGCGCTGGACGATCACCGAAACCACCTTCACGACGTGGAGCAGGACGATCACCAAAATCACGTTTTGGACGATCACCATAACCGCCTTCACGAGCTGGTTTATAATCTACACGGTTACCACGGTTGTCATCATTAGAGCGAGGACGGTCACCAAAACCACCTTCACGACGTGGAGCTGGACGATCACCGAAGTCACGCTTTGGACGGTCATCAAACGAACGTTGTGGACGATCACCAAAACCGCCTTCACGACGTGGAGCTGGACGATCACCGAAGTCACGCTTTGGACGGTCATCAAACGAACGTTGTGGACGATCACCAAAACCGCCTTCACGACGTGGAGCTGGACGATCACCGAAGTCACTACGTGGACGATCTTCGCCAAATGCCGGACGTTCGCCACGAGGTTTGTCATCGAAGCTACGACGTGGACGATCATCACCGCCTTCACGACGTTTGAAGTTGCTTTCGCCTTCAAAACGACGACCGCCACCGAAACCACCACGACCGCCATCACGACGACCACCATCACGGCCACGACCGCGACCAGCGCCATCACGGCTACCACGTGCAGGAGGTGGAGATGGCTCAAGACCTTCAATTTCAGATACGTTTAGACGCGCATCAAGGAAGTCTTCTAAAGCACGGATTTTACCGCGTTCACGGTAAGTCGCCAAAGTAATGGCTTTACCAGTACGACCCGCACGACCTGTACGACCGATACGGTGTACATAGTCTTCATTCTTCATTGGAAGACCGAAGTTGATGACGTGTGAAATAGTTGGTACATCAAGACCACGCGCTGCAACGTCAGTTGCAACCAAGATCTTCGCACGACCTTCACGGATGCTGCGTAAACGACGGTTACGAACAGTTTGTGGCATAGCACCGTGAAGCGCTACAACTGATAGACCTGCTTCAGCAAGTTCTTCAGCCAACATATCTGTGTCTTCTTGAGTTGACGCAAATACAACTGCTTGATCAACGTCTTCTTCGTTCAACCAGTGAGTAAGAAGTTTTTTCTTGTGCTCGAAACCGTCAGTCCAATGCAAAGTCTGAGTAATATCAGTATTTGTAGAGTGACCAGTTTCGATCGAAATACGCATTGGATCATTCATCATGCGTTCTGCAAGTGTAATGATACGTGGTGCAAAAGTCGCAGAGAACATAAGAGTTTGTTTGCGGTTTGCAGCCAACTCACCAATTGCTTCTAAGTCTTCAGAGAAGCCCAGGTCAAGCATACGGTCAGCTTCATCGACGATTAACGCGTCAACTTTATCCAATTTGATTTGACGACGATTCACCAAGTCAAGTAGACGACCTGGAGTTGCAACAACAACTTGCGCGCCTTTCAACTGTTGAATTTGTTTACCAAAAGGCATACCGCCCATGATTGCTGCAATACGAACACCTTTCATGTGACGTACAAATGCGATTGCGTCTTGACATACCTGTTGTGCCAATTCACGAGTCGGTGAAATCACCAAAATATTCGGTTGAGTAACCGCTTTCATACGGTCTTTAAACGGTACTAATGTATCTTGGTTTGCCAACGCATTTAACGTAGGCAGTAAGAATGCAGCAGTTTTACCAGAACCTGTTTGGCTTGACACAAGAAGGTCTTTGCCTTCAAGCGCAGCTGGAATCGCTTGTTCTTGTACAGGAGTAGGAGTAGTAAAGCCTAAAGCGTCGAGAGCCTGTGTTAGAGATTCGTCGAGGGAAAAATCAGCAAAAGTTTTGCTCATAGAGAGTATTCACCCTGAAGTGGGTGCTCCATTTAATAAATAACAATTATGGACATCGGCAAAAAGCGGCACAGCAAATAATGCTGAAAATATTAGGATTCAGCAGCGATCCGAGTAACGACGATGTGGATATAACGCACGCATGATTACGGCCGCAAACCTGAAGGAATCGCTTAAGCGATTGGGGCGCGAAGGATATGTCCTCTCTATGGACAGCACGCGCATACAATGATTAGAAGATAGTGTTCAGGTAAAGAACAGAAATTAAGTGCGTGGCGGAATTATAGCAGAATATTCCACAATGTCATTAAGTTTTAAAACTAATTTCCCTTATTCTTAATTTATCTATATATTTCTGATACTTAAAATATAATAAAAAATGTAACAGGCGGTATAAAAAGTCACTTTACGCCAATTCACCTGATATTTCCAGTATTCAAGCATAGACAAACAATCTTGCATCAGTCTCTCGCGACTTAAATTTCCATGCATAAAAAAGGCATCCCGAAGGACGCCTTTTCTCAATATTAGATCTGATTCATCTAAACCCGATTATTTTGCTGCTTCGCCCCAAGCAGGAACAACTGCTTGCATTAAAGGCTTAAGCATTTTCATTGAACAAGCCAAAACTTGACCATTTTCCATAGAGTCGCTACCACCACGTGCATCAACTACAGTACCGCCTGCTTCTTTCACGATCAATTCGCCAGCTGCGATATCCCAAGGCTTTAAACCAAGTTCGAAATAACCATCGAAACGACCTGCAGCAACATAGGCTAAATCCAATGCTGCAGAACCTGAACGACGATATTGCGCGCCAGCTTCAGTTACGTTTAACAGGGTTTGAAAATGGTTCTTGGCATAAGACACAACTTCGCCATTACGCTTGGCACGATAAGCGTGACCAACAGCCATAAAGGTATTTTCCAGGCTGTCTTTAACATTCACACGAATACGGCGCTGGTTCATCATGGCACCACGACCACGACTGGCAGAGAATAGCTCATCTTTCACCGGGTCATAAATCACCCCGTGTTGAGTAATGCCTTTGTGCTGAACTGCGATAGAGATACAGAAATGCGGGAAACCGTTAATGAAGTTTAAAGTACCATCTAGCGGATCGATCACCCAACACCAATCGGCGTCATGACCTTTACCTTCCTGATAGCCAAACTCTTCACCAAGGAAACTGTGATTTTTATAGCTTTTACGTAGGGTATCGATGGTCAACTGTTCCAAATAACGATCTACACGCGTTACCGGACCATCAATTCCTTTTTCTTCGACTTGTAGATCGAGTTTATGACGATTCTGATGCGCTTTTAAAAGCTCTTGACCAACTAACTGAGCCGCACGCGCAGCCATCACCACCATAGGTTCCATTGAACACCCACTACAAATTTGAAGACACTGATAAAGAATAATGCATAAAAGCCCCGATATCTTAGCAAATATCAGGGCTTTTTTGGGAAAAATGTGTCTAAAATTTTTAAGATATTATGACAAGACGCTTTGCCCTAGGTTGGACCAAGCCTGATTGATTGATTTTTCAATACCTTGCGCATCCAGCCCCGCCTGCTGTAACATCTGTGCATGAGTCGCTTGTGCCATAAATGTATCATCCAGACCCAAATTCAGTATCGGTTTGACAATCTGCGCTTCTGCCAGATATTCATTCACGGCACTACCCGCACCGCCCATCACTGCATGTTCTTCCACCGTGACAAACAGACTGGTGCTTAAAGCGAGATCATCGAGCATTTGAGTATCCAGTGGTTTGACAAAACGCATGTTAACCACACGCACGCCAATCTCATGTTTCACGGCAAATGCTTCAGCAGCGTCGACTGCAGCCTGTACCCGGCTACCAAATGCCAGTACAGAAATATATTCATCATACTGCCCATTAAAGCTGGCCACAATTTCCGCCTGACCGATCGGAATCTCGATCATCTTTTGCTGGATATCGACGCCCAGTCCATTGCCACGCGGATAACGTACCGCTGCCGGCCCTGGATACAAATACGCTGTATGCAGCATTTGACGGCATTCATTTTCGTCTTTCGGCGCCATGATCACGATATTCGGGATAGTACGCATATAGGCATAGTCATAAGCACCGGCATGCGTCGGGCCATCTTCACCAACCAGACCGGCACGATCAATACCGAAAGTAACATCCAGATTCTGCAAAGCCACGTCATGTACCAGTTGATCATAACCGCGTTGCAGGAAAGTCGAGTAAATTGCAACCACCGGCTTCAAGCCTTCACAAGCCATACCGGCAGCCAAGGTAACCGCATGCTGTTCGGCAATCGCGACATCAAAGAAACGTTCTGGATATTCTTTGGCAAATTTGACCATGCCTGAGCCTTCGCACATCGCAGGTGTGATTGCGAGCAAACGGGCATCTTGTGCCGCTTCATCGCAAAGCCATTGTCCAAATACATCCGAATATTTCGGTGCAGTATTGCTGGCGGCAACGGCGTTGATTTTGCTAATCGCGTGATATTTGATTTGATCGGATTCTGCCGGAGCAAAGCCTTTGCCTTTTTTAGTATAGACATGAATCAGGCGTGGGCCTTTACGCTTTTTCAGCGCATTAAAGACATGCACCAGCTGTTTGACATCATGACCATCGTACGGGCCAAAATAGTCAAAGCCGATGGCTTGGAATAAGTTATCTGCAGCGTCGGTTGCTGCACTGTGCAAACGCGAGTTATACAACCATTCTGGATGTGGCTGTACATATGCCTCACCCTGCTCGGTAACATTAACGAACTCACCGCGCTCCCAAATGGCAGCCAGATGTTTGGCAAAACCACCGGTACTGCAAGAAATCGACATATCATTGTCGTTCAGCACCACCATCAGATCAGCACTGTGTGCCACGGCATCATTCAAAGCTTCAAAAGCCATACCTGCCGTCATGGCGCCATCGCCAATAATCGATACCACTTCACACGGCTTGTTCTGATAACGACGTGCCAGCGCCATACCTAGGCCAGCAGAAATCGCCGTCGAAGAATGCCCTACCCCAAAGGTATCAAATTCAGATTCTTCACGAGCCGGAAACGCAGCCAGACCATCTTTGGCACGAATCGTGGTGAGCTGTTCACGACGACCAGTCAACACTTTATGCGGATAGGCCTGATGACCTACATCCCAGATCAGGCGGTCATGCGGTGTATTAAAGCAATAATGTAAAGCCACGGTGAGTTCAATCACACCGAGATTGGCACCAAAATGTCCGCCACTTTGCCCGGCAGCATACAAAATGAATTGACGTAACTCATCCGCCACTTGTTCTAGCTGGCTTTGCTCGAGTGCACGCAGTTGCTCAGGATGATTGATCGCATCAAGCAACGGTGTTACAGGGCGTTGAGTTGGGATTTCTGTATACAGCATATTATGGCAAAGCCTTCTAAAGCCTGGCAAATCTAAAGCTAGGTCAATGGGGAGTACCCGATCATATAGCTGAATTGTAGCAGCTTCAATTCAGCTACGCTTCTAGCGATGCAATATTAAACAATGATCTCGTCGGGGTGAAAAAATTGCAGCCTACGATTATCCTGAATAATCTTACTATTTATCAACTATTATCGTTCGCTTTCTACAAAAAAGAAAATCTATTGCAGAATTTCGACTTTGCAATTCTACCAATGTTCAATCATTACGCTATACTTTAGCCAATTTCAGGATTTAACGGGTTCAGCTGTGCCAATCGAATTTGTCGCAACGTCAAGATTACCTACCGCTCACGGTGAATTTAAAATTACTGTATTTCAAGACCCTGAGACTGGCGAAGAACATGTCGCACTTTCCAAAGGACTTGAAGAAATATCAGATGAGCCTGTAGTGGTGCGTGTGCATTCTGAATGTTTAACCGGTGATGCCTTTGCTTCGCTCAAATGCGACTGTGGCCCGCAATTGCAAGCGACTTTAAAACTGATCAATGAATTGGGCCGCGGAGTCATTCTGTATTTGCGTCAGGAAGGTCGTGGCATTGGCCTGACCAATAAAATTCGCGCTTATGCTCTGCAAGATCAGGGACATGACACCGTAGATGCCAATTTAATGCTGAACCTGCCCGCAGATGCACGCCAGTATGATATGTGTAGCATCATGCTGGATCATTTACAGGTGAAAGCAGTACGCTTGGTGACCAATAACCCTTCTAAAATTGAGGCTTTAAAAGCCCAGGGAATTAACGTGATCGATCGTGTGCCTTTGACTGTGGGTTTAAACCCTTTTAATGAACAATATCTCAAGACCAAGCACGAACGCATGGCACATCTTTATAAAAAAGATGATTTTTAATATTTTTAAAACCCTGTCCTACCTTATTTTAACTTAACCACTCCAAACCTCCCTTTCTTGCGCTTCGACTTAAAGCAATGCTTAAGTCTTGCTCGGGGAGGTTTTCCCTATCTTTCTTAAAAATGGGGTTAGGGGAAGATTAAATCGTCATCGAGAAAATCCGGTTCTCCGGTATGCGTCGCTTTAAACGTAAATCAAAAGCCATACAAATATTGCGTACAAATGGTTTCCCTTTCTCCAGAATCGTGACTGACGAGTCTGAAAATTGAATCAAACCATCCTGTGCCATTTCCTCAAGCTGTTCCAAAACCTCATCAATTTCAGGGAAAAGCATCTCGGAATTTTCCCATGAGGTGCTAAAGCTGCACATCAAATTTAGAATATGTTGCCGGATGATCAAATCTTCCTGATTTAAGACATGTCCTTTAAATACCGGAATTTCATTGCGTGCCAGGCATTCATAATATTCTTCAATGGTTTTCACATTCTGCGCAAAGCTGTACCAGCTATCACTGATTGAAGAAATGCCTAGCCCAATCATCACCTGGGTTTTAGAGGCGGTATATCCCATAAAATTGCGGTGCAATGTTCCAGCTTGAAAGGACTGGTACATCGCATCTTTTTCTAAGGCAAAATGATCCATACCGATTTCATGATAGCCATGTGCCAGAAGTTTCTTTTTACCCGCTTCATAACATTCCCGTTTGATCGCATCTTTGGGCACATCGGCATCTTTAAAACCGCGCTGACCATTACCTTTAATCCAGGGCACATGTGCATAGCTATATAAAGCCAGACGGTCCGGCAAGAGCGAATTGGTTTGTTCAATAGTATTTAAAACATCATCCAGACTCTGAAATGGCAGACCAAAGACCAGATCATGGGAAATCGATTCATAGCCAATTTCTCGCGCCCATTCGGTCACCTGTTTAACATTTTCATAAGGCTGAATCCGGTGAATCGCCTTTTGCACGGTTTCGTTATAATCCTGCACACCATAACTGACCCGACGAAAACCCAGGTCATACAATCCCTGCAAATGTTCACGCGTAGTATTATTGGGATGACCTTCGAAACTGAATTCATACTCAGGCGCTACGTCTGCTTTGGCCAGAATGCCTTGAATTAGTTGAGCCAGATGTGCCATTGAAAAAAAGGTCGGCGTTCCTCCACCAAAATGAATCTCTTTAATGATGGGCTTTTCTTGTAATAACTCGCAATATAGATCCCATTCTTTCAGCAGTGCCTGAATATAAGGTTGTTCGACTTCATGGCGTTTGGTCACGCGCTTATGACACCCGCAGAAGGTACACAGGCTTTCGCAAAATGGCAGGTGGATATACAAGCTAATGCCTTCGCTTTGATTGGATTCATCAAAAGACTTTTTTAGCGTTTGCTTCCATTGTTCCAGCGAGAAATTCTGCTCTTCCCAATACGGAACAGTGGGATAACTGGTATAGCGTGGCCCGGGAACATTGTATTTTTGAATCAGGGAATTGACCTGTACCGACATGAGACCCACCTATTACCGTCGAGAAATGCTCAAGCCAATGAGCGCTTGTGAGTTATTGTGCTGAGCTTGAAAAAAGAATTCAACCTAGCCATTTAGTCGGATTTAATGATGCATTCTGCTTATGAATAGTGGAATGTAATGTCTGGGCTGATGAATTGCATCACCAAATTAGACCTTAATCTTTGACTGATTTTATGCTTTGATGTCGTTAGTTTTTTATTTCCCTACGAGGGCTCTGATGCAGCATCCTACATCTACGGATATTCAACACGTTCGTGAATTTCTCCTCGACTTGCAGGCACGGATTTGTGCAGCATTAGAACAGCAGGAACGTGCTGGCGGCGGTACGGCCGAATTTATCATCGATGACTGGGAGCGTCCAGAAGGTGGTGGTGGCCGTTCACGTGTTTTGCAAAATGGTACGGTGATTGAAAAAGGTGGGGTAATGTTCTCCCACATCAACATTTCCAAGCTACCTGCTTCTGCGACCGAACGCCATCCCAATATTGCCGGTGCCAAAGCGCAAGCGATGGGGGTATCACTGGTCATCCATCCAAAAAACCCGAATATACCGACTTCGCATGCCAACGTGCGTTTATTTGTGGCTGAAAAAGAAGGCCAAGATCCGATTTGGTGGTTTGGTGGCGGTTTTGACCTGACCCCGTTTTATCCGAATGATGAAGATGTACTGTCTTGGCATCAAACGGCGCATGATCTATGTGCGCCATTCGGCGAAGAGGTTTATCCTGAACATAAACAATGGTGTGATGATTATTTTTATCTGAAACATCGTGATGAACAGCGCGGTGTGGGTGGTTTATTTTTTGATGATCTGAATCAATGGGATTTTGAAACCTGTTTCCAGTATATGCAGGCTGTAGGCAATGGGTATCTGGAAGCCATTCTGCCGATTTTCCAGCGCAATCAGGATAAGCCTTATACCGAAGCACAACGCGAATTCCAGTTATACCGTCGCGGCCGTTACGTGGAATACAATCTGGTTTATGACCGCGGCACCCTGTTTGGCTTGCAGACTGGTGGCCGGATTGAATCGATTCTGGTCAGCCTGCCCCCGCTTACCGGATGGTCATATCGCCCTGAATGGGATGAGGGCTCACCGGAAAAACATTTAACAGATTACTACCTGAAACCACATAACTGGTTAACAGAATTAAAATCCAACGCAATGAAATGATACAAACGGCCCTCAAATAGAGGGCTGTTTTAATAGATATATCCTCTATACTGCTGCATAGAAATACCTGATTTGATCGCGGCACCCTATCGCTACATCGATCATATTCCATTTGATGTCTAGTGAGAATAACAATGCATAATCTTCAATTAAATCTACCTGTGTTGGCCTTTTGGCTTTTTCTGGCTCTCGCCATCAGCGCGATGAGTACCGCAATTTTGAGTCACAACCTGATTCTGGATGGCGCCGCTATTCTGGTGAGTATCCTGACTGGGTTTGGGGTTGTTCTCAGTATGGCGCTGATGTTTGCGGAACATATTATGGATATTTGCAGTTCCTAAAACCCGGATCACTTAACAGCAATTTAAAATCGCGCAGGCTTTAGTCTCTGCGCTTTTTCACGTATATTGATGGCCATTTCCGCACATGGACATTGTGAAATGAGCAAACAATTTTCCGTGATTGGTAACCCGATTGAACAATCACGTTCTCCAGAATTGCATCACGCCTTTGCTGCTAAAACTGGTGTCGACCTGAGTTACACCAAGCGTCTGGCGCCACTGGATGGCTTCGTAGCCAACATTCAGGAATTCTTTAGCAATGGCGGTAGTGGCATGAATGTCACCGTACCCTTTAAAGAACAGGCTTTTGCCCACTGTCAGGTGCTGAGTGAACGGGCCAAAATTGCCAAAGCCGTGAATACGCTATGGATGGAAAATGGTGTGCTGCATGGCGACAATACCGATGGTCAGGGACTGGTTGAAGCAATTCGAGCACTAGATTGGCCACTGGAAAATACAGATATTTTAATTATTGGTGCAGGCGGTGCCACGCGTGGTGTAATCTATCCCCTAGCCCAGGCAGGTGCGAAAAAAATCGTGATCGCCAATCGTACCTTGGCACGGGCGGAACAACTGGTCGCTGATCTTCAGAATGCCGTACCGCAAGTCGAATTACAGGCGATTTCACTAGACACTTTAGCCGGTGAATTTGATTTGATGATTAATGCCACTTCTGCCAGTCTCAGCGGTGATGCCTTGGTTTTACCGGAAACGCTACAGTTTAAACGGGCCTATGAAATGGCCTATGGCAAACCTTCTTCCTTTCTGGATCAAGCCAAGGCACGCGGTGTACCGACATCTGAAGGTTTTGGCATGCTGGTCGGTCAAGCAATTGAATCTTTTTACATCTGGAATGGTATCAAACCGGATTTAAAAGAGTTTCTTTAAAACCCCTATCTCTCTAATGAGTTCAGTTCGGGTTGCAACTGCAACCCTTTACTTCCCTCCTACTACTTTTTATAAGCTGAAAAACCATGGATTGGTTTTAATGACATTTTAAAATGAGTTATTTTGCCACCTGAATCCGAGCACAATTCATAAAAAAATATACTGGACAAATCACCTTTTAACTCATTAAATTCCATTGATATAACAAGTTTTTAATCTTCCTGTAATGTAAACACCTAATGATGAAATTCGATGATTTCATTCATTAGCCTTAAAAATCGATTAGCTTTTCTGACATTTTTATTCACTGAATTCATCAATGTTTTTTTATCCCGAATGTGAATAATCAAAGAATCGATACAGATAATCCAAAACTAATTTCAATCAGGATTAAACGCATGCCAGCATATAAAGCCCCTTTACACGACATTCGCTTCCTTATGAATGAAGTGCTTGACTACCCTGCGCACTACCAGAATTTGTCGAATGGTGAATATGCCGATGCCGACACGGTAGATATGATCTTAGAAGGCGCTGCAGATTTCTGTGAAAATGTACTGTCGCCGTTGAATCAAAGCGGTGATGAAGAAGGCTGTCATTTTGAAAATAGCGAAGTAAAAACACCGAAAGGCTTTAAAGAAGCTTACGACCAGTTCGTACAAGGTGGCTGGCAAGGTCTGTCTTATCCTGAAGAATTTGGTGGCCAAAACCTGCCAATGTCTTTAAACCTGATCAAATCGGAAATGATGGGGACTGCAAACTGGTCATTCCAGATGTATCCGGGTTTAAGTGTGGGTTGTATCAACACTATCATGCAATATGGTACCGATGAGCAGAAAAACACGTATCTGCCTCACTTAGTTGCAGGAACTTGGGCGGGCACCATGTGTCTGACTGAGCCGCAATGTGGTACTGACTTGGGTCAAGTTAAGACCAAAGCAGAGCCGAAAGAAGATGGCAGCTATGCCATTTCAGGCACCAAAATCTTTATTTCCGCAGGTGAGCACGACCTGACTGAAAATATCGTACATATCGTACTGGCACGCCTTCCAGATGCGCCGCAAGGTACCAAAGGGATTTCTCTGTTTATCGTACCGAAATTTATTGCTGCTGCAGATGGCGGGATCGGCGAGCGTAATCCAGTGAACTGCGGTTCGATTGAACACAAAATGGGGATTCGCGCTTCAGCAACGGCTGTACTGAATTTTGACAATGCGACTGGCTACCTGATTGGCGAACCGAATAAAGGCTTGCACGCTATGTTCACCTTTATGAACACGGCGCGTATTGGTACTGCGATTCAGGGTATTTGTCATGCTGAATTGTCATTCCAGGGTGCTTTACCGTATGCCAAAGAGCGTATGTCAATGCGCGCCCTGTCTGGCAAAAAAGATCCGGAAAAAGTAGCGGATGCGATCATTCACCATGCTGATGTCCGCCGTATGCTATTGACGCAAAAAGCCATTGCTGAAGGTGGCCGTGCCATGATTTATCATGCAGCAAAAATTGCCGACAACATGAATGATGCTTTGCTGCGTGGCGATACTGCAGCATTTGAACAGCATGATGACCATCTTGGGTTCTATACTCCAATCCTGAAAGGCTTCCTGACCGAAATGGGTTATGAGGCATCAAATCACGGTATGCAAGTCTTCGGTGGACACGGCTATATCAAAGAATGGGGCATGGAACAGATCGTACGTGACTCACGTATTTCTACCTTGTATGAAGGCACAACAGGCGTTCAGGCACTGGATCTGATTGGTCGTAAAGTGCTGTTGACCTCGAAAGGCAAAGTGATTCGTGATTACACTGCTGAAATCCTGAAATTCTGCGGTCAGCATGCACGCAATAAATACATGCGCCGCTTTGCCTGGGATTTGACCAAGCTCTGTGCACAGTGGAATGCACTAACTGTGCGTATCATGCTGGCTGCACGTAAGGACCGCGACATCGTTTCTTCTGCATCAGTCGATTTCCTGATGTTCTCCGGTTATGTGATGATGGCGTACTTCTGGGCACAACAAGCCGCAGTCGCTTCAGCCAAACTGGCTTCTGGCGATGGTGCGGAAGTACCAGAGTTCTATAAAGCAAAAATCAAAACTGCTGATTTCTACTTTGAACGTATCCTGCCACGTACCCAAGGTCATGCAGAAGCGATGGTGAATCCGTCTAAAACCATGACGGCACTCGCGCCAGAACACTTTAGCTTCGATTACTAAGCTGTAAATTGACTTGAAAAGGGCGCTTCGGCGCTCTTTTTATTGATGTAGATGCCCTTCTTCAACTTAAAAAACCTTTCTGCATAGAAAATATACAAATTTAATTTTATATTTTTCAACATCCTAATAAATTAGCCAAATAAAACGCTTGTATATCTCAAAATAAGCGGTATGATAATCCCAACTAGAAAAATTCTTGTTTTGGTTAGTCTTCTTTTAAGTATCGCAGTTTTAGTCATAAACCTTCGTATTACAGATCAAAAAGCTCCATCCTTTTTATTTTTCAAAGTTACAGTTAGTCATCTGAAATTTTGGCTATAAATTCATACGATTCAATAGGTTATATTATGTCTAATACAGTTAACGGTACAGTAAAATGGTTCAACGAAACTAAAGGTTTTGGTTTCATTCAACAAGAATCAGGTCCAGACGTTTTTGCTCATTTCAGCGAAATCACTGGTTCAGGTTTCAAAACTTTAGTTGAAGGCCAAAAGGTTTCTTTCAGCGTAGCTCAAGGTCAAAAAGGCCCGACAGCTGTAAATATCGTTGCTCTATAATTTAGAAGCAAGATATTGAAAAAAGCACTCTTAGAGTGCTTTTTTTGTGCCTATCATTTCTCTCATACCGCTCGCTTTTAAAGATCATTGGGTTTTTCTAAAAACCGGTGTGCTCTATGCCAGGCTAAAAATACCGGATCAGGGGCAAAACGTTTTGGTACGTCGATTCGTTTACCGTGATAGGGTTTTAAATAGGCGTATAAACTCGCATCTTGCTTGGCTTGATTAGCAAGACACACTTTAAGCCCTTTATCTAGCGTGATAAATCCTTGATCAAAAGCTTGATCCAATAAAGAAGATAAACAAATTCCATTACGCGGATTTTTTCGGTGTGCCTGATTTTCAGACCAGGGTACGATATGAGAAGCCACTAAAAAAGTTTTGGTCTTAATGCCGGAGATCGCACATTGATATTGATAATTAAGTTTAACTTGTAAAGCAAATTTCTGGTGTGGCGAACCGCGAACATTTACCCTTGCATATTGATCTTCAACACTATAATCAAGGATTTCTTGACGCAAATGCGTATCTAGTAAAGTGTCCTGTTTTTCTCCTCTTCCCGCTAATTTAAGTAATCGCCAAAAATCATCTGCCGTGATCTCATTCATGCCATATTGTTGAAAAAAATGTGCCCAAGTATTTCCGCGTGGTTTAAAAGTCCATTGAAAATCTTCCAAATCGGACTGTAGAATGGGATCTATAAAACGTATACCATCGATCACTTCCGCAAAGACCGGTTTGGTTCGGCGTTTTTGATGATTTTGAGGAATAGCAGTAGGTGCAATAATCTTGGCTATACGGCCTGCACCATAAAGATAGAATTGATTTTTAATTTCAGAGGCTTTTTGCGGTCGGCGATATAGAAAGAAATCTCCTTCCCTGACTCTATTATATTTAGACTGATCCCAATGATATTCTTCAAAGTCTAGATCCCCATAGACGAGATGATCAGCTTTACTATCGAAAATAAAAAATCGGGTATCAGCTAAATCCATCTGTTGAAAAGCCCATAATGTATCCACCTGCCCACCCTCTAGAAATTATAATATTCATTTAATTTAATCTTTGAATATTCTCAGAAAACTTCTCTCTAAGAAAGCTTCAATCAGACTTTAGGTATTTATTTAAGGCAATAAAAAACCCACTAGAATCCTAGTGGTGTTTCTTTTCAAACAATGGGAAAATTAAATAATTAAAGAAATTCTTCTAATACCGAATTTAAAAAGATATGCCCCTGCTCAGTACAAGAAAGCCGGTCTTGATCATCGACCATTAATTTTCTGTCACGTAAAGAACTCAGTAACTCATGTAAAGTATCTAGACTCAAACCAGTACGTTCGGCATAGAGTTTGGCTTCCACACCGTGATTTAAACGTAACGCATTCATCATAAATTCAAAAGGCATGTCGGCATCTTCAATACGCTTAAACTGCACATGCTCGGCAGGTACTTTGGCTAAGTAGTCCTTAGGTAAACGGGTTTTCTGGAACCGATACACGCCATCCGGCTGAGTGACTTTGCCATGTGCTCCAGCACCAATTGCCAAATAGTCACCAAACTGCCAGTAATTCAGATTATGCGCTGAAGGCAATTCTTTACGCCAAGCCGAAACTTCATAGTTGATAAAGCCTTGAGCTTTTAAGTAGAGCTCACCCTGCTCCTGAATATCTTCCAATACTTCATCGACAGGCAAAATCGGTTGAGTCCGGAAAAATACCGTATTGGGTTCAATCGTCAGCTGATACCAGGAAATATGGGTTGCGCCCTGCTCCACTGCCAGTTTTAAATCATGCAAAGCCTGTTCTAAAGTCTGTTCAGGCAAACCATGCATCAAGTCGACATTAATCCGCTGAAACCCAGCTTCACGTGCCAGCCCAATGGCAGAAATCGCATCTTCATTGCTGTGAATCCGTCCCAAACGCTTGAGATGCTCGGTATTAAAACTCTGTACCCCAATCGACAGACGGTTAATTCCGGCCTGCAAATAACCGGCAAACGGATCATGTTCGACTGTGCCGGGATTGGCTTCCAGCGTAATCTCACAGCCTTCGGCAAAGGGAATAACGGCTTTGAGCTGATCAAATAACCATTGATAGCCTAGGGCAGAAATCAGTGACGGCGTCCCCCCACCAATAAAGACACTGTGAATCTGCCGGCCTTGGGCAAAATCGACCTGAGTTTTAAAGTCTTCCACCAGTGCTCGTAAATATTCCTGTTCCAATTCCAGTGATAGCTGACCATCCGGAACCGCATGTGAATTGAAGTCACAATAAGGGCATTTGCGCACACACCAAGGCATATGAATATATAAGGACAAAGGGACAGCAGCAGGATTCAATTCAGCCAAAGAACTACTCAAAAACGATTACAAGATATAGCGGAATTTTAACATGACTCGGCGGCAACACTGCTAAAATTAAATTTGATCGTGTGATATGCCTAAAAATTTAAATAGAATTAGTCAGTTAAAATTATGAAAATATCTTCTCAACTTATTATTTTACTTCCTTTGGTTTTTGCAATCGGTGTTTTATTGACACTCCAGACCGCAATTAATACACAACTAAAAGAATATTTATATTCTCCTATTCAAGCTGCATTTTTTTCCTTTTTGATTGGTACAATAGTGCTCGCCGTAATCGTACTTTTTCAGTCCAATCCCAAACCCGGTTTACAGGAACTGATGAGTGTTCCCTGGTATTTATGGCTCGGGGGCATCGTGGGTGTATACGCGATTAGCATGAGCATTTATGCAGCGCCCAAACTTGGCTTTCTGGTTCTTAGCGGTCTCATTATTTTTGGTCAGATGGTGATGTCGATGCTGGTCGATCATCTGGGATTATTGGGTAATGAAAAAATGCCGATTAATTGGCAACGTCTTTTAGGCGGCGTGGTAATTTTTATTGGTGTGCTTCTCACTTTACAACGCTAAACCTTCTATTTAAGCACATGATCACGATGAGTAATTTTTGTGTCGAATGTTTCACCAGTCACAACCTTTGGTTTTGAATTAAAAAAACTGTTTCATCTGATGTTACCCATTCTGGTGACCCAATTTTCTCAGGCTGGTCTGGGTCTGATTGATACCATTATGGCCGGTCACCTGTCTGCTACCGATCTTGCCGCGATTGCCGTCGGAGTAGGACTCTGGATTCCGGTGATGCTGCTGTTTAGTGGCATTATGATTGCCACGACGCCTTTGGTTGCTGAGGCCAATGGCGCACGTACACCTGAAAAAATTGCCACCATTGCACGTCAATCACTTTGGGTTGCCCTGATTCTTGGGGTAATTGCCGGCTTGATTCTACAAGTTTTGCCAGCCCTTTTACCTCTCTTGGGTGTACCGGAAAGCTTGCAGCCCAAAGCCGGTTTATTCCTGCATGCGATTGGTTTTGGTATGCCTGCGGTAACCATGTATGCAGCCTTACGCGGCTACTCAGAAGCGATTGGAAATCCTCGCCCGGTCACCGTGATTAGTTTATTGGCGCTGGTTTTGCTGGTTCCGCTGAACTATATCTTTATGTATGGTATTGGCCCTGTTCCGGCCCTGGGCAGTGCAGGCTGTGGGTTTGCCACAGCGATTTTGCAGTGGTTAATGCTCATGACTCTGGCATTGTATATCTTTAAGAATAAGGCCTATCAACGTACCCAGCCTTTTACTCATTGGGAAAAAATCAACCCGGAATGGGTGAAGCGTATTCTGCAACTGGGTTTTCCGATTGGATTGGCGATCTTCTTTGAGGTCAGTATTTTCAGTACAGCAGCAATTGTGCTGAGTCCTTTGGGTGAGACCATTGTCGCTGCCCATCAGATTGCTATTTCTGTCACTTCACAACTGTTCATGATTCCCATGTCACTGGCGATTGCCCTGACCATTCGGGTTGGCACCTACTATGGTGAACAGAACTGGCAAGCCATGCGTAAAGTACAATATCTCGGCCTGATTACTGCCACTATTCTGGCGATCCTGACCATGATTCTGCTTTGGGTTTTTCGCAATGAAATCGTGGCACTCTACACCTCAGATATGATCGTGACCCAAATTGCAGTCTATCTGATTCTGTTTGCCATTGCCTATCAGCTGATGGATGCCTGGCAGATCAGTGCGGCAGGTTGTCTGCGCGGCATGCAGGATACCAAGGGGCCAATGTGGATTACCATGCTGGCTTACTGGGTCATCGCCTTCCCGGTCGGGGTGTATTTGTCCCGCTTTACCGACATGGGCGCCGCCGGTGTCTGGGTTGGCCTGATTGTAGGCCTCAGCGTAGCTTGCATACTTTTATTGGGCCGTTTATATGGCAATAATAAACGCTTAAGTCTAAACAACTAAACACTTTTATTTGATTAATTTAAGTTAGAAAATGCGCTGAGATTAAAGATCCAGCGCATTTTTTAATCCTTGTGGAATCTCAGATTCATCCACTACATCTTTAATCACCACCTGCCCCACAATTACATCCGTACCATTAAAAGTCATGGTGGGTGAACCATATAGCTCATAACCTTCATTTAAGGCACGGGTCACCCGCGCACAAAAATGTACATCATCTTTCCCGGTAAAATATCGATAGACTTTCATTGAATTTTCTTCATTACTACACTCTGTTTATTCTAAGCTTTTAGCTATAAAACAACATTCAGAATTAGTACTCGGTCTTATCTAAAACGATGACGGATTCCGGCATATTCTTATAGTTTAAACGCAAGCAATAAAGATAAATCTTTTAACAAATCAGAGATGATGCATTAAACATGGAGAAGCTGAAGGAAATCACAACACAACCTCTACAATTAAATCTAGGCAATTGAACCTTTGTCACCTATGATCAAATACATCCATTCATAGTTGGTCTCAAGGAATCTCGCATGGCAAAAACGGCTAGCACACCCGGTCGTCGCTTTATGAAACTTGCCGGAATGACCGCAAGTATTGCAGGTAAAACCCTCTCCAATTCCATTAAAAATTTAACTGCCGATGACGAGCAGAAAAATACTGCGCGCAGTAAATTATTTCAGGATATTGGGGTGCAGATTGCGGATACCTTGGGAGAGATGAAAGGCGCAGTCATGAAAGTTGGCCAGATTGCCTCGCAATATAAAGATGTTTTCCCGCCCGAAGTCGCTAAAGCCATTGCTAAATTACAGCGTCAGGCCCCACCCATGCCGTTTAAAGAAATTCAGGCACAAGTAGAAAAAGAATTGGGTAAACCTTTGCAGCAACTTTTCCAGCAGTTTGATGAACAGCCATTTGCCGCGGCCTCGATTGGTCAGGTGCATAAAGCCACTCTACCGAATGGCCAGCAAGTTGTAGTCAAGGTGCAATATCCTGGTGTGGATGAAGCCTGCGAAAGCGACCTGAAGCAAGTTCGTCTGGCACTGCGCATGATGGGCGTATTAAAGATTGATCGTAAACTTCAAGATCAATTATTTAAAGAAATTCAGCACAGTCTGGACAATGAGTTGAACTATGAAATTGAAGCCCAGAATCTGGAAATCGCCCGTGCCTTCCATGAATCTCTGGATAGTAAAATTATAATTCCGAAAGTGTTTCATGAGTACTCTTCACGTCATATTCTGACTTTGAGCCAGGAGCTTGGTGAAAGTATTGAAACTGCCAGCACTTGGCCACTCGAAACCCGAAATGCTTTAGGCCGCCGCCTCTTCCGCGCCATTGGCCAAGAAATTTTTTATCTGAAACGCTTTCACTGTGACCCACATCCGGGTAACTTTGCATTTCGTGAAGATGGCTCTGTGATTGTTTATGATTATGGTGGCGTTAAAACGCTGTCGACTGAAGTAATTGGACATTTCAGAGAATTGATCCATGCTGCACGTGAGAAGAATATTCCCGCAATCGAACAACAGCTGGATGCACTACATTCCTTAACTGAAACTGGAAAATTCCCCACAGAATTGTATGAACAATGGCTGGAAGTGCTTATGCGTCCTCTGGTCACTCACTATGATTTTGCTGAAAACTCAGCGCATCATGATGGCATGGAACTGTTGAAACCGTCCTTAAAATATTGGGATGTGTTTAAGCCTTCTCCTGATACCTTGATGGTGAACCGGACAATTTCAGGACAATACTGGAACCTGATTCATCTCAAAGTACAGGATGATTTAAGCGATGTATTTGAGGAACTGGTACCGGGCCGAAGTTAAATTGAGACGATAGGCTTACACGCTGCAACACTAGATTACTTGAAATATCAAATGTTATATTATAACATTTAATCACGAATCATGAGGAAGTTAGATATGCGTTCAGATATCCATCCTGAGTATCGTGAAGTGTTATTCCATGATACCAATGCCGATGCCTATTTCGTGATTGGCAGCACGATGAACTCGAGTCAAACCAAAGAATATCAAGGTAAAACATATCCTTATGTAACACTAGATATTTCAAGCGCATCACATCCTTTCTATACGGGTGAGCAACGTCAGACCAGCAATGAAGGACGTGTGGCAAGCTTTAACAAACGTTTTGGGCGTTTTAAACGGGGTTAAAACCGAAAACCCTCGATTATCTTAAGATTTAAATCGTGGTTTATGTCAGGAAATGACCTCCAATTTCCTGACTTTTTTATGCGCTGATTTTAACTCTGTGCTAACACGAGTGAAGTTAAATAAAAGCCCAGCGCCAGAACAATAATACTGACAATTAAGCTGGATAATGCATATAACAACGCTAGGCCCATAGCACCCTGCTTCAATAACAAAAAGCTTTCCAGACCGAAACTGGAAAATGTGGTAAAACCACCGAGAATCCCCACCATTAAAAACAGACGAGCTTCTTGTTGGAGTACTGGATATTTTTGGCTACAGGCAAAAAAAATCCCGGCACATAAACAGCCTAAAATATTGATCCACCAGGTGGGCCAAGGAAATTGCATTTGTGGTTTGAACAGCCAAAGTCCTGCTGCATAACGCAGACTGGCACCGATTGCCCCACCCATTGCCACCCAAAGCCAGCCCATATTTTTTCCTGTTCTATTTATTGATCAAGTTTATTTTATCCAAAGTTTCATATTCAGCATGGATAAATTTCACTGTTATCTTGAACCGAAAATCAATGAAATACCATGGAACTTCGCAAGAAAATTGCTATATTTATTGCATCGAATTTTCATGAATGGCATAGGAAAAACAGCATGGCACAGGATTTATTGGCCCAGTTGGCAGCAGGCGAAGCAAAATTTGCAGATGTAATTACTTATATCGAATCCCGTTATACGCATACACCGACTGCATTTAAAAATGGCCAGCAGAATAATGCGGCCACAGAAAACCAGGGCAGCGCCAAAGTCTTTTCTTTTGCACAATTAAATGGTCTGGATCAGGCACAAACGTTAAGCCTGTTTGCTGAGCATTATGCTTCTGTACTGGCGACGCCAGAGGCGACTGATCATCAGAATATCCGCCAGTTTATGCTCAATGGCTGGGATGGAATTGCCTTTGAAGGTCAGGCTTTAACTGCGAAGTAAGTACTAAGCAGATAAAAAAACCGCTCAAAGGAGCGGTTTTTTATACAACTCAGAAGTGTATAGGATGTCTGTTTTAGCTCTTACCGACTTTTTCAATCCACTTAATGGAACTGACGCGGAAAACTTCACAGGCACCATCACCCGTATCGGTCGGCGTTAAAGACGATTTCCAGACCAGATCTTTGTCACGAACTTCAACTAGCTCCCCTTGCATACGCACCAGATCGCCACGCTTTACCTTTTTAATTGCCTTGGCAATTTCAGGATTGGCAGGAATGATATGCATATTGGACACCATCTGCTTGGCTTGTTCTACCGGCACTGGCACCCGATCCATTTTCCAGTTCAAATAACGATCAAATTGATTGACCGTGATATGTCGAGCAATTTCAGGCTCAGCAAACAGCCCCCAACTGACTGCATAATCAATTGGAGAGAATTTGGCTTGCGGGTCAGAACTATAAACCTTTGAACCCAGAATACGAAAATCACCTTTAAAAGGCTGCAAGACCGAAATTGACTGGCCTTTAACGACGGGAGGCAAGCCTTTGGCAATATTGTGGTCGACCGAGCTATAGCCCGAAACAGGCAGCAACAGGCTGGCCAGCAAAGCATAATGTTTAAAGTGTTTGAGCATAATTTTAATCTAATCCTAATCAAGTTGATCAAACGTTTTAAGGATATCTTCCTTGATCTTACGGATTTTTTAATGAATAAACAGTTGAACTTGGTAACAAACTGCAAGTATTTAGTCAGCTCGAGATATGCCTGTCATTTTATTTTTCAGTTAAGCTAGAACGTATTTCCATCAAATTAAAATAACTCAAATGCTGTATAAACTTTATCAACAACATATCTTTCCGCATCTGCTGAATCAGGTGATGCAAACACCATCCCTGATGGACTTGCGTCGTGAATTGCTTTTGGACATTTCAGGTGAAGTGCTGGAAATTGGTTTTGGTACCGGCTTGAATCTGCCTTTTTATCAATCGGTTGATAAGGTCTATGCGCTGGAACCAAACCCGACGATCTTCAAACTGGCAGAATCACGAATTCAACAGGCAGGGTTTCAGGTCGAGCATATTCAGGCCAGCGCAGAAGCTTTGCCTTTTGTTGAAAATAGTGTGGAAAATATTGTATCTACCTGGACGCTTTGTAGTATTGCAGAGCTAGAACAGAGCCTGCAGGAAATTTACCGTGTGCTACAACCGGGTGGGACTTTACATGTGGTCGAACATGTCCTGAATGGGCAAAATTTAAATATTCAGCGTCTGCAACATTTACTCACTCCCATTCAAAAGAAAGTCGCAGATGGCTGTCATCTGAATCGGGATATTGAAACCGCCTTGCTGGAAACTGGTTTCGAAATAGAAACCTTAAGTTATGTAGATGCCGAAGGTATTCCGAAGATTGGCCAACGCATGTTGTTAGCACGATTTCGTAAACCAGGAAGCTAATTTACGACCATCTTATATTTAGTGTGGCTGAAGGTGGGTTACTTGCAGCAACTGACAATGAGCACGATATTCAGAGCCCGTCCCGACCCGGAATTCTTGTCCAGTCGTGCCTGAATGAACTGTCACCAGATCACCGCTGATGGTGATTTTCTGTCCCGATTTTAGCCGGCGAATCTGATCGGCAATTTTTTCAGTGGCAGCAATCAGACTAAAATGCTGCACATGCGTATTGACGAAGTCACGCTCCGCTTTATTGGTTTGTCCTTCGAGCTGATAGCAGCGTTTTGCTTCATCAAACTCCAATGTTGCCTGCATGGTGGGCAGTGGTTGTGTCAGCAACAGCACATCAATATTACTCAGATAGGCCAGATCATTAAAATGCCCCACCACAGGGCTGGCCTGATGCAGCACCCGACGATCAGGTTTTACGAAACGGTGATCATGCACAATATAAGTCGCGGAAATGCGCTTAACGGGTTCTACTTTAAAGTTTTTAAGTACGCCCTTTTCTTGCAGATGCGGAATGGCACGAAAAAATTCATTCCACACCCAGAGTCCTAGCATAAACAGCAGCGCAGTGATCAGTAATTTTTGCATAATTTTTTATTCTTCACTGGATTTTGGTCAATCCTGAAAATCAATCCGAATGGTTTCAAAACGTACCCGCCCTTCCTGAACCGCACGGGCAATGGCTTGCTGGCCTTTGGTCAGACGTGCTCCGCCACTTTTAATGTCAATCAAAACCACTTCAATATCTTCAGCGTCGCCTTCGCCATCACGAAAATCGGTATAACCATCAAAGACCACATAATCCACCGGATCACCCAAAAACTTGGCATCACTCGGCAGATATTGAAATTCCGGCATGATCGGCGCGAGCTGTTCCGCCATTTTTCCTTTGAGAACTGCACGGCTGGTATTCACGCTGCGTTTTTGCGCGGCAATGAGGGACTGCTGATGCTCTAGTTCCAGCTCGGCAATATACTGCTCATATTCGGCCTTGATCCGTCCATTGCGCGTCTGACTTAAAATAATAGTGGTCAATACCACCCCGATACATGCGCCAATCAACATGGCCATCCATATGGACATTCAATCTTCCTAATTTGCCTGATTTTTATAGCATCGCATTCGACTGAAGTTGAGGACTTCGGCCATTTGCATACTTGAAAAGAATGATATGCTAGGCCGGAACAGAATAAAATCACCTTGAGTCATGAAAACAATTTTAGTTGCGAATCAGAAAGGCGGTTGTGGCAAAACCATGACAGCCATTAGTTTAGCGTCAGCACTCGCACAAAAGGGTTATAAGGTGGCATTGGCCGATGCCGACAACCAGAAATCAACATTGCAATGGCTCAAGCATCGTCCGGCACAGGTGGCACAGATCCAAAGTCTGGACTGGCGCAACAGCAAGTCCATTGGTGATGCGCCGAAGCAGATCGAATACCTGATTATTGATGCACCAGGTGCTTTGACCGATGATCATGCCGAACAGCTGATCAGTGAAGCACATGCGATTATCATCCCGATCCAGCCTTCTTTTTTTGATATCGATTCGACCCGCCGTTTTCTCAAACATTTGCAGGACATCAAACGCATCCGTAAGGGCAAGGTTGAAATTTTACTTTTGGCCAATCGCACCAAAGCAAATGCAGCCAGCAATCAGGACATACAGCAGTTTTTTGACAAGATCGACCAGCAGCCA
Organism: Acinetobacter lwoffii; assembly: GCF_019048525.1. NCBI lineage: Bacteria > Pseudomonadati > Pseudomonadota > Gammaproteobacteria > Moraxellales > Moraxellaceae > Acinetobacter > Acinetobacter lwoffii. The sequence goes on from NZ_CP077369.1 coordinate 419,803, forward strand.
GTGGCCTGGATTTCGGAACGTGCCCCTTATAGCCGACTGGCTATGGAAGGTCTTTCAGTCTTTGATAAACCTCAGAAAATCTACCGGGAACTGCAGGCTCAATGGCAACCGGTACTGAATGCCATTATTGATGATCCGAGTCAGTGGTTTTGAGTCAATCATCTGAATCGTGGTATAGCTTTGGGAAAATAATCTCGCTACTTGGCTAGCTATCATTTTCGATCGCTTTTTTTTCAGTTAATATGCCTGAACACGACCTAAAAAATGAGTCATTAAATTCAGTGCAACAGTACGCGCCTACATTACAAAAAGTCTTATTATTTGGATTGTTCTTTATCCTGATTTTTTTGAGTTTTCATATACTCAAGTATTTCATCATTCCTGTAGTTTGGGCAGCCATTATTGCCTATATGACTTGGCCGCTGTATCAGTCGGTATTACGCCTATGCGGCAATCGACCGACATTAAGCGCAACCGTAATGATCTTGGCCGTGATTCTGGTCTTTGGTCTGCCGTTTATTTTCGCCATTTTCATGTTGCAGCATGAAGGTCGTAACCTGTATTTTGAATTGCAGCGACAAGTGTTTTCCGGTCACCTGAATGTCCCAGATTTTATTCGCGGGCTTCCGATTGTCGGCAAGGAAATTACCCGAACCTTAAATGAAATCAATACTGATCCACAGAGTATTGCACTGTCGGTATCGACCTGGATTCAAGGTCATCTGAATTATGGCAAAGTGGTGTTGAATGAAGTCAGCAAAAACATCTTTAAATTGTGTTTTGCGGTACTTTCGCTATTTTTCTTCTACCGTGATGGTCAGACCATTTTAAATCAGGTGCGTAGAGCCTTTGAAATGGTGGTCGGCCCACGTGTACATCATTATTTTTCTACCATCTCTGCAACTACACGTGCCGTGGTCTATGGGGTTGGTTTGACTGCGATTGCACAGTCCTTGTTGGCAGGTCTGAGCTATTTTGTTGCAGGTGTTCCGAATCCGATGGTTTTAACCATTGTGACCTTTATTTTTGCCCTGATTCCCTTTGGCCCACCCCTCGCCTATAGTGCGGTGGCGTTATGGCTGTTTTCACAAGGACAAACCATTGAAGCCATTGGGGTCATGGTCTGGGGTGTCTGTATTGTCAGTACTGCCGATAACGTGATTCGTCCACTGGTAATTTCTGGCGCAACCCAGATTCCTTTCCTGCTGATCATGTTTGGAGTCTTGGGTGGTATTGCCAGCTTTGGTCTGGTCGGGGTGTTTATTGGCCCGGTGATTCTAGCTGTGCTGCTTGCAATCTGGCGTGAATGGTTACATGAAAGTAATCTGAATGAACCTTTGATGATGCCTAAAGCCACCATGGCACATGAGATTGATCCAGAAACCAAGGACACACCGCCCAAGACACCTTAAAGTATAGATAGAATCGACTTAAACAAAACAAAACATTTAAGTACTGATTCTATATAGAGCTTCTGATCTTGCTCTGTTTAAATGAATCCACAAAACAGAATAAAGATCAGGATGCCAAAATCATGTCTTCATTGTTTAAAATTACGACACTTTGCGCGTTAAGCGCCGCACTTTTTACCGGTTGTGCCTCAACTTCTCCATCAAATGAAGTGGTCAGAGCAGTGACTGTGAATGCTGTAACTGCTCAAGGTGTGGGCCAAGAGATTGGGACCGTATTACTCAGTGACAGCCCAGCCGGTCTGGTTATTCGTACCAACCTGAAACAACTTCCTGCGGGTGAACGCGGTTTCCATATTCATGAAAATGGTTCATGCACGCCTGCCATGAAAGACGGCAAGATGGGTGCAGCACTGGCTGCAGGTAGCCATTACAATCCAAATCAAGCACCGCATCACGGTACACCAGTGACAGGTCACTTAGGTGATTTACCCGCATTGAAAGTCAATACAGATGGAAGTGCACGTGTCACCCTGCTTGCGCCACGTCTGAAACTGGCTGATGTTCAGGGTCGTGCCATTATGGTTCATGCCGGTGGCGATAACTATTCCGACAACCCATTACCCTTGGGCGGCGGCGGTGAACGTATTGCCTGTGGTGTGATCTAAACACCTTCATGCCAATGACTCAATAGAAAAACGGGCACTATGCCCGTTTTTTATAGACATTTCCTTTATTTTGGCGTCTAAATTGCATTCAGAACTTTGCGTTTTTACTTCCCGGATCCTGTCCTTGTGAATGCTGCCCGACCTGCGACTGCTACTTTTGTTAAAATTATAAAACCTGTCCTGCTGCCCTTTCAGTCTAGTGCGCTGATGACTTATTGCCTGCAAATCTTGCTAGTGTTTTTAGGTACCACTTTCGGTCTGAAATTTCTGGGTTATGAGTTCTTGATCGTTCCAGTAACTTTAGGGGCAATTGCCACGGCACTGACTGATTTTGATGACCGGCTGAGCCTGCGTTTGCGCAACCTGTTACTGGTCATCATTCTGTTTTTTAGTGTCAGCAGCATTCTGGAATTTCTTGCTCCACATAAATTCTGGTTTGCACTGTGGCTATCCCTGTCGAGTGCGCTGTTTATTCTAATGGGTGCATTAGGCCAACGTTATGCCATGATTTCATTTGGCACCATTTTACTGTCAATCTATACCATGTTCGGCCTGGGCGAATATCAGCACTGGTATGAACAGCCGCTTTATTTTGTCATTGGGGCGCTATGGTACGGCCTGACGTCTATTCTATTTTTTCTGCTGCGTCCTACTTTGCAGGTTCAGGAAAATCTCGCACAAAGCTTGCAGCACATGTCGGATTTACTGCTGAGTAAAGCCAAACTGTTTGATCCAGACCAGTATCCAAATGTTGAAACCCTGCTCTATGAGTTGTCACTTAAAAATACTTTAGTCATTCAGAGTTTTAACCGTAGCAAAGATTCGCTATTGACACGACTCAAAGCTTCGCGTGCCAATCGTAATACCATTTACTGGCTGAATCTGTATTTTTTGATGCAGGATATTCATGAACAGGCCACCGCGAATTATCTGCATTATGAACAGATCGAACAGCATTTTAGCCGCACTGACCTGATTTTCCGGATTCAGAAAAATATCCGTCTGCAAGCCCTTGCCTGTCAGCATTTGGCAGAATGTGTATTGCGCAATGAGAAATTTTACCTGTCTACAGATGATGAACTGGCATTAAAACATTTACAGGAGTCGATGCAGGACTGGATTGCTCAACACCCACAAAATATTGAAGTCAAAAATTTACAGCTTATTCTGGCCAATCTGCTGAGTGTACATGAACAGTTACAACACCTGCATGATCAACAGGCACTGTATAAACCACGCTATCAGCAGCATTTTGATGACTTGAGTCTGTTTGATGATGATATTCGCGATAGCATAGATCTTTGGCTGAAACTCAAACCACACTTAAGTTCGCAATCGGCACTCTTTCGGCATGCGGTGCGGATTGCGATTGTGTTTTTAGTTGGCTATGCCATTTCATTATTACCTTTTGCGAAAAATGGCTACTGGATTTTACTGACCAGCCTGTTTGTCTGTCAGATCAGTTATTTTGCCACCAAAAGCCGGCTCAAATTGCGGACGCTCGGAACATTATTGGGGGTCATGCTAGGTGTTCCCATTCTGTATTTTGTGCCAAGTGTCGAAGGTCAGTTATTGCTAACAGTAATTTTTGGTGTCGGTTTTTTCTATCTACGTTCCAAAAAATATGCCATGGCCACTCTCATGGCGACCTTGATGGTACTCCTGATTTTTAACCTGAAAGGTGCCGGTTATGCCATTATTTTACCGCGTATTATTGATACCCTTATAGGCTGTCTGATTGCATGGATGGCAGTAAGCTGGATCTGGCCTGACTGGAATTTTCGTAATATTTCCAGCAATATCAAAAAATCATCACTTGCTACGCTGGACTATTTTGCTGCAGTGGTCGAGCAATATCAAAACGGTAAAGATAACAGTATTGCTTACCGGACTGCACGACGTCTGGCCCACAATGCACAGATTGATTTATCCAGCATGATTTCAAGCCTGAGCACCGAACCAAATCCAGATCCGCAACTGGTTAAAAGTGCCTTTCGCTATCTGGTCTATAGCCATAGCCAGCTCAGTTATATTGCAGCATTGGGGAGTCACCGTGAGCAGGTCACTGATGCGCAAATTCTAGATTTAATGCGTTGGTGCCAGCAGACCTTAACTGCGGTATTGCTGCAACAACAGCCTTTAGATACCTACGACATTGATCATAAACTGGCAGAAATTCAACGCTTAAGTACCCAGGAAAACCCGTCAGCACATCTGCTTTTGGTACTGAAACAGATCAGTTTATTGCTGGAAACCTTACCGGAATTACTAAAATTACGTCATGAATTACTAGGTGCCGAGATTAAATAACCAACTGCCTCACTTGGTTATAACTTATTAAAAATATTGAATATATCTTTATTATTAAGATTCAATATTCAGGTGATATTCGGTACACTCAAAACTAATTCGGTTAAATCAATATGTATTATGAACATCAAAACTTTGCGTCTGGTCGGTTTGCTTGAAGGGATTTCATTCCTGCTGCTGTTATTTATCGCGATGCCAGTGAAATATATGATGGATAATCCGATTTTAGTGAAATATGTCGGCATGGGTCATGGCGTACTGTTTGTGCTGTTTCTGGTGGTGTTATTCGCGGTATGTGAAAAACAGAAATGGTCTCTCAGCATGTTTGTGATGGGTTTAATCGCTTCGATTCTGCCTTTCGGTCCATTCCTGTTTGATATGAAACTAAAGAAGCTGGAACAGCCCGCTGAAGCTTAATTGTAGAATCCTAATATAATTAGATCAGTCAAAAGAAAATTCTCTCTCCCTTTGGGAGAGAGTTAGAGAGAGGGAACTTATTAAATACTTAACCTCACCCTAGCCCTCTCCTAAAAGGAGAGGGAAATTCAATACTGAACATATGATTTCAATAATTTATAATTTCCCTTAATAAGGAATCAAAACTCCCCACGCTCTTGTCTTTCCAGCATTAACTGTTTGAGTTGCATGCGTGGCAAAGTAAACCAGAGTGCAATCAGAATCAAAGAGGCAACACAATAGGCCCAGATATCATAAGCTTCATATGCCATTCTTACTGCTTCAATTACCACAAAAAAGCTGAGCATCAGGATAATAGAAACCGTCGCAGCCACCGTACCTTTGGACACTTCTGAAGACATCAGTGCAAAACGGTATAGTACCGAGAAACTTACGCCCTCACCTAGACTGATACAGGTGGTGCCGATAATCAGACAATGAACAAAATACTCTGGAATCAATAAGCCCAACATCAATAAACCGGCACCCAACAGCATCAGTGGCAGACCCAATAATACGGTTTTACCCAGCGGCATTTTATCGATAATTTTCAGCAAAATCAGATTACCTGCAATCAGGCCACCCAAGACCGGAAACTGCGCCAGACCATATTGCACACTACTGAATCCAAATTGCTCGACCAGAATCACTGGTGACAATGCAATCCATAACATCAAAGGCAGACTCACCAAAGGCAAGGCTACAGTCATAATCACAAAGCGCTTATTTTTTACAACCTGTTTAAAGTCATCCAGAATATAGCTGACCGGCTGTCTGGGAATACTGACTTTCAGATTTGGCATTTTGGCTTTTAGGCCGAACCAGCTCAGAAATGACAGAAATGCAATGCCGATAAAACCCCAATGCCAGGAGATATGATCAATCATAAAGGCACCCAGCACTGGTCCTAGCAAGGGTGCCAGCAAAGACACATTGGCCATCAGTGCCATGACTTTGATGGCATCACGTTCTTCAAAGCTTTCCTGAATGGCGGCATAACCTACAGCAGTAATAAAGGACAGGCCAAAGCCCTGTAAAAAGCGCAGGAATAAGAAACTTTCGATATTGGGTGTCAATAAAATGGCCAGACAACTGAGGGTAAAAAATGCCACACCGCCGAGCAGTACCGTTTTACGTCCGAGACGATCGGACAATGGCCCCAAGATCGCTGCGACAAATGCCCCGCCCAACAGGAAAAAGGACATGGAGGATGGTGCCCATGAACTACTCACGCCAAAATCACGGGTAATCGCCAGCATGGCCGGTTGAATCAGGTCATTACAGATATAGACTGAGAATTCAAATAGGACCAGTGCCAGCGGGAACATGAGTGTGGCACGGGTCAGTTTTTGGGTTTGGATTTTTTGCATGGGAGTTTTTATTGTCAGTCTGCCTGATGAAGCAGAATGAGCTTTATCTAAAATAGAAAGAAGGAATTTTAGCAGATTTGCTTTTAATAGTTTTAGGATAACTCCTCTAACGCTACTCTTTCTTTGATCTGAAAATTTATTTCAGGGTTTAGTTAAATTGAAGCCAACCATTTTTCATCCACTGTTCTACTTTATCCTTTCCAAGAATTGCTAAAAGATTATTTAGGAGAGAAAATTTAGCCAGCTTATCAAAATAATAGACTCCAACTCTAACGTTACGATCGATATCATCGTTTAAACTAAATAAATCAAGAATGTAATCCTTATCCGAAACATCTAATGAATGACCCCAAATATTAAAATTTAAATCTAACTTCATTATCTTTAAAAAATGCTCTTCTCGTTCTTGTTCAATTTGATTGTTTGGATAATTATGACTTTTATGTTTTTTATATTTTTCTAAAGTATCTTTCAACTTTTTTTTATATTCATCTAAAAATAAATAATGAGTATCTTTAAATAATTTTTGATGATATTTGGTGAAACCGTACGCTTTTAGCTTTTTAAGTGATTCATCTTCTAACTGTGAGATACCTAAAACTATATTTTGAAAGTCTCCATGATTCCCATGTAAGTAATCAACTTCAATCGAATTATAGATACGTTGATATGTATTAGTATAGTTAAATGAATAAATTTTATCTGGATTAATCCAGTCATCTGAGGAAATTTGAATATTGTTATTCGAATTAATTTTATTAACTATCAGTTCTAAATATAAATTAAATATTTCTATAAATTCTTCTAAATTTTTTACTAAATTATTTACTAGGGCGTGTCCTCATTTGAAGAATTGGTTTTAAATACTTAAAATCCTCCTTTGAGTTATTTTTATTTCTATATTTTCAATGGCACGTACTCTTCTTACCGATGATATCTGGCAGCAAATTCAAGATACTATGCGATTACATGGTTGTTACTGTTCAAAGAATAGTAGAAATATCATGGAAGCGATCTTATGGAAACTGCGTACAGGCGCCACATGGCGTGATATTCCTCAAGAATTTTGTCCTTGGCAAACTGCTTATAATCGTTTTAATCGTTGGGCAAGCAAGGGATTGTGGAATAAATTTTTTTTAGATTACGAGGCGTCTTGGATCAAGAATGGGTATTCATTGACGGAAGCTACATACGCGTGCATCAACATGCAAGTGGAGCTCGGAATGGTTTCGAAAGAGCAATTGGACAATCACGTGGTGGACGAACAACAAAAATACATCTTGCAACCGACGCGAATGGATTACCGATTGATTTTAAAATCACTGGGGGTGGCGTCCACGACAGTCAAGTTGCAAAACAACTGATTGATACTGTAGGCGAGGCAACTTATCTCATTGCTGATAAGGGGTATGATGCTGAGCACATTAGAATATATGCCCAGAACAAGGATATGATTCCCATCATTCCAATGAGATCAAATAGTAAAAGATCGAATAAGGAGTTTGATAAATATCTATATAAATTAAGACATTTAGTTGAAAATGTGTTTGCGAGATTGAAGCATTTCCGAGCGATTGCAACCCGATTTGATAAGCTTGCACGAAATTACCAGTCTATGATTTACATTGCTTGCATATTTATTTGGTGTAAAGCCAAATGAGGACACGCCCTAGGGTGTCACTATTAAATTTCTTATAACCCAATAAAAATTGGATATTTTCATCTTTTATATAGAATCGAAAATCCCCAATATCTGAATCATTAACCTTATGTATATTTGTATAGGTATGTCCAGATTCATCATTATCTATTTCATCAATAAAGTAGCCAGATTCTAAGATTCCTAATTTTTCTAGAATATTACAGTTTTCTCTGGTCAAAAAAATTTGCCATTCATTGCTGTCTCCAGAGAAATAAACTTCCGGAGAAAAACTTCCAACTTTTTCTATTTTTTCTTCTATATTCTCAATAAATCTTGCAACTACTCTCAATGCCTCATCAATTTTATTTTCAAAATCAATCCAAGTTTTAACTTCTCTAACATGATCCTTGAAATACTGATACCAACAATTCAGTTCCAATCTATATTGGATCTTTAATACATCTTTAGCGGATAAATTAATTTTATCTACTAAATAATACTCTTTTGTTTTATCTATAAATTTAATATCTCTTATTTTTAAAAATAACTCATTAAAGCTCATATCGAACTTAAACGAATCAGGATTTTTATTTTTTAGGAACATGTCATCGAGTATATCCATCCATTCTTGCACTGTATGAATTGTTAAGTTTGGGGCCTTTCCACCAGTATTCTTATTTTCAATTGCCTCCATCACATCCATAAAATGATCGTACTTCGTCGGTAAATAGTGCGACAAATCAAATCCGTTCCCCACAATCAAAATATTCATTCTTATAAACCCCAAAAACAAAAAAGCGCATCCTTAGATACGCTTTTAACCAAAATCTACCTAAAGATCAAACACTATTATGGACAGACCGCTTTCTGGTAAGTCTTGGTATTTGAACCTCGTGCACAACGATATAACTTCTCGGTATTTTGCAGCATCCAGCTGTTATCTTCCCGTTTAAAATAATAAATGGTCTGCACTGAGCGTACCGAATCATCCATTAACCCAGTTTCAGTGACTTTGACCTGTCCAATCGTGGGCGACTCTACCTTGTCAAAGAACTGACGCAATTCAACCGTTGCCAGTTCCTTACGCAAGTCCGGTCTTAATTGTAAAACCTGTTCCAAAGGCGTATCTGAAGACGACTGTACCTTTGCAATGACCTGTTGAGCAGTTGCACAGCCTGAACCCAATATACCAAAAGCTAGAGTTACGACTGCCAATATCCGGAACATATTGTTTAACCCTATATCATCATTCTTATTCCCACCCATCATGCCGAGCTTCTTCGTACAAAACCATTTAGACTCTGTAACTGTATTTACACAGCAATAAAAAAGCGCACCTTTCGATGCGCTTTTTTCAATTCCGACCGATTAAAGATCGAAAAGTTTACCCGGGTTCATGATGCCATTTGGATCGAACACTTTTTTCAGGGCTTTCATATATTCAATTTCTTCCGCCGAACGCGAATATTCAAGATATGGCTTCTTGGTCATGCCCACACCATGTTCCGCAGAAATTGAACCGTCATATTTTTTCACGGTATCAAATACATACTTATTCACGACTTGGCATTTCGCAAAGAATTCATCTTTACTCAGGTCAGCAGGTTTTAAGATGTTTAAGTGCAGGTTACCATCACCGATATGACCGAACCAGCAGATTTCAAAATCAGGATAGTTCTCGCTCACAATCGCATCAATTTCTTTAATGAATGCAGGAACGTGCGTGATCAGAACTGAAATGTCGTTTTTATATGGAATAAATGGGGCAATAGATTCAGAAATGTCTTCGCGTAATCGCCATAAGCTTTCTACCTGATCCAGGCTCTGGCTCATCACGCCGTCCAGTACCCAACCTTGTTCCATGCAATGCTCGAAGATTTCCATCGCCTTGTCCATAATCGGCTCAAACGGAGCTTCAAACTCAAGCAATACATAGAATGGGCATTCAGTTTCAAATGGACGTTGCACGTGACCGTTGGCCAATACTTTTTGCATCGCCAGTTCACCAAAGAACTCAAATGCAGTCAGGTCAATTTTCGCCTGGAAGGCATGCAATAACGGCATGATTGCATCAAAGTCAGGCACACCCAGTACCATCACTTGCAGGTCTTGCGGTTGACGTTCAAGCTTGATTTCCGCTTCAGTCACCAGACCCAGCGTCCCTTCACCACCGATGAATAAATGCTGAAGTGCATAGCCGGTTGCATTCTTGATCATGCCTTTGTTCAGACGCAATACATCGCCCTTACCCGTAACAACCGTCAGGCCAAGCACCCAGTTACGGGTCATGCCGTATTTAATCACTTTGATGCCGCCAGCATTGGTCCCGATGTTACCGCCAATTTGCGATGAACCTGCCGAAGCAAAATCAACCGGATAATACATGCCCTGCTCTTCAGCATAGTTCTGCAACTGTTCAGTCACCACACCTGCCTGTACGCGCACCATACGGTCTGCCGGGAAGAATTCCAGAATCTGGTTCATCTTGTCCATGCTGACCACGATCTCGCCATTGGCTGCGACTGCACCTGCAGAAAGACCGGTACGACCACCCGATGGAGTCACTGCAACGTTAAATTGGTTTGCCAATTTTACGATGTCTTGAACTTGCCCAGTTGACGACGGAAAAACGACGACTGACGGGTTTGGATCAAAGTGCTTCGTATGATCGCGACCCCAATTCTGGAGGCTGTCCGTATCGGTTTTAATACGGTTTTCACCCACAATTGCAGTCAATTGGGTCAATAACTCAGGGGTTAAAGCGACTGGAGCATTCATCGTTTGCAGACCTAGCATGATTTAAACAAGAGAGACTTCGCTGGTTCATTTGCACATTTTTTATGCATAAAAACATGGATACAAATCAGGCGAAACATGATTATTAAAGCACCGGATCACGCGGCTTTAAAAGCATGGCGCAATATTATAAGCTATTTTTTGGTGTTTCCTGCGAAAAATGACAATTTTGATAATATACCTTTGAAAATACAGATTTAAATCAAACACCATGATCATTATTATCAATATATCTTGCCAGAATAGCTGATGTGAGCGTCATCAAGGAAATGTATAAGTGCGCTTTTCCTGTGCTATTATACCGCGACTAAATTTGGCCTTTGTAGCGGAGCCGTAATGAGCCAACATCTATCTCTACCTAAAGATAAAATCCGTTTCTTGTTGTTAGAAGGCGTTCACCAGAATGCAATCGACACTCTAAATGCTGCTGGATATACCAACATCGACTATCGTAAAACTGCGCTTGAGGGTGAAGCGTTGAAAGAAGCGATTAAAGATGCGCACTTCGTCGGTATTCGTTCCCGTACTCAATTGACTGAAGAAGTCTTTGAAGCTGCGAACAAACTGATTGCTGTCGGTTGCTTCTGTATCGGTACCAACCAGGTGAACCTGGACGCTGCAATGCGTCGCGGTATTCCAGTCTTTAACGCACCTTACTCAAATACGCGTTCAGTGGCTGAACTGGTATTGGCAGAAACTATTCTTCTTCTGCGCCGTGTACCTGAAAAATCAACAGATACACATGCAGGTGGCTGGAACAAATCGGCTGTCGGTTCATTCGAAACACGTGGTAAAACTTTAGGTATCGTAGGTTACGGTTCAATCGGTTCACAACTTTCTGTACTGGCTGAAAGCCTAGGCATGAAAGTAACCTACTATGATGCAGTCACAAAACTACCTTTAGGTAATGCACGTCAAGTCGGCTCTATGGGCGAATTACTTGCCAATGCAGATGTGGTTACTCTACACGTTCCGGATCTGCCATCTACTCGTAATTTCTTTGGCAAAGAACAGTTTGCGCAAATGAAAGAAGGTTCAATCTTCCTGAATGCGGCACGTGGTACATGTGTCGTGATTGAAGACCTGGCAGATGCGATCAAATCTGGTCATATTGCTGGTGCTGCGGTTGACGTATTCCCGAAAGAGCCTAAAGCGAACGGTGAAGAATTTGTTTCTCCATTGCGTAACCTGCCAAACGTGATCCTGACTCCGCATGTGGGTGGTTCGACCATGGAAGCGCAAGCGAACATCGGTCTGGAAGTAGCTGAGAAATTTGTAGCTTACTCTGACAAGGGTATGACGCTTTCTGCGGTGAACTTCCCAGAAATCGCATTGCCGTTGACTGAAGGCAAACATCGTTTACTGCACATCCACCAAAATATTCCGGGCGTGTTGTCTAAAATCAACAACCTGTTTGCTGAACAAGGCATCAACATCTCTGGTCAGTCACTGATGACTAAAGGCGATGTGGGCTACCTGGTGATGGATGTCGATGCTGCTGCATCTCATGAAGCACTTGATATGCTTTCGAATGTTGAAGGTACAATCCGCGCACGCGTATTGTTCTAATTCAAGATTTCAAAAACACCACAGCTCTCGGGCTGTGGTGTTTTGTTTTTTAAGGTTTTTATTTTAAACCTTTTTCAGCTGATGCTGCTCTTCCGCTATTCGAGAAATCGAAACCTATTTAGTCATGCTGAATTTTAAAATTGCACCTATTGTGCAAGCGCCGCTGATTTTGCTGATCGCCATGATCAGTATGCAAAGCAGTGGTTCCTTTGCCAAATATCTGTTCGGTCAGTTTCCCATCCTGACTGTTTCCGCAATGCGTCTGCTGTTAGGCGCTATGATTTTGGCGCTGATTTTTAAAATTTGGCAAATCCATTTCAGACAGATCAAGTGGCCGGCCATTATCAGTTATGGCCTTGCTCTGGCTGGTATGAACCTGCTGTTTTATCTATCTATTAATCGCCTGCCGCTGGGAATTGCCGTCTCTTTTGAATTCATTGGCCCCTTAAGTGTTGCCCTGTTTTATGCACGTCAGAAATTTGACTTTATCTGGGTCGGACTGGCAATTCTAGGTCTCATTCTACTGTTCCCTTTTGATCAGGCTGCCCAGCCACTTGACCCGATCGGGATTGCATTCGCCCTGGGTGCTGGTGCCTGCTGGGCCTTATATATCGTTGCCGGCCAAAGACCTTCAGGCATTTCTGGCAATCATACTGTCTGCCTAGGCATGTTTGTCGGCATGCTGGTTTTGATGCCGATTGCGCTCTTTGCAGGCATGCCGGCATATACTTTTGAACCGATGAGTTTGCTGTATTTTGTGGCTTTGGCTGTGTTGGCCAGTGCCCTGCCTTTCACTCTGGAAATGATTGCACTGCGTAATTTAAGCGCACTGAGTTTCGGCACCTTGATGAGTTTGGAACCCGCTATTGCCGCACTCTCGGGGCTGATCTTTCTAGGCGAAACCTTGTTGTGGACACAGTGGCTGGCATTGGCCACGATTATCAGTGCTTCGGTAGGCTGTACGGTGACCATGCAAAAGCGCAAAAATAAAAATATTTAAATCATTGATCATTTTCTACTGTAGGAATTTTTAAATTCAAAGTTTTGCGCAGTGATTTTTACACTTTGAATTTAAAATTTTCTGGTCATTTATGGAGCTTAAAAATTTAAATTCATTTGCGTTAAATTTAAGGCAACTGTTCACAAAATATTCTCTCTGCCTACTCATCAAAAATTAACCAGTTTGCTATAATCTGCCTTTCTCCCTGACCTGAATTCTGTGCCTGCCTGGCATATCAAACTCCCATGCCAAACGCCCAACTCCTTGCTGTGTTGTACATGGTTTTATCCATGACTTCATACCAGATCAGTGCATCCTTCGCGAAGCAATTATTTACTGTACTGGACCCGCTGACAGTAACCATTTTGCGTCTATGTTTTGCCGCCATTATTGTCTGTGTGATGTTCCGTTCCTGGAAAATTATCTCGCGACTGCCCTATCTCAAATGGAAAGATTTACTCTGCTACAGTGCAGCACTGGGCCTGATGAATATCCTGTTTTATATGTCACTGGGCAGACTGCCTCAAGGGATTGCAGTCGGTCTGGAATTTGTAGGACCGCTAGGGCTGGCGTTGTTATCCATTAAAAATCGCAGTGATTATATCTGGGTAATTCTGGCCATTTTAGGAATCGCATTGATGGTGCCATGGGGACAAGCTGCCAATCATCAGTTTGACCTGCTGGGTGCTGCCTGTGCATTAGGTGCTGGTCTATGCTGGGCCTTTTATATTTTCTTTGGTCAGCGTGTGGTACAGCAGAATATGGGTATGCATGCCCTGACCATTGCCATCAGTATTTCTGCGCTATGTTTACTTCCATTCGGGCTATATCACAATGCGGCAGCAGTTCTCGATACCCAGCATTGGGGCAAAGCCATTACCATTGCAATTCTGGCAACAGCCATTCCTTATGCTCTGGATTTAAAGGCACTTCAGCATTTGAATAAAACCAGCTATGGTACCCTGTCCAGCCTGTCTCCGGCTTTGGCTGCACTGGCCGGTTTTGTACTATTAGGCGAAAAAATTACGCTTCTTCAGACCGTGGCACTGATCTGTATCATGCTGGCATCAGTCGGCGTGACTGTACGTGCCGCCCGTCAAGGATCGGGAGAAAAGAATACCTAAAAGGCTTATTGGAATTTGAACAACTAAATATATCTCATCATTAATCTCTTCACTTTATCCATTTGATATAACTAAAAAAAATAGATGAATGGATAAAAATCCCATATCTCCAGATAAAAAGATGATCAGATGCCCTAGTTGCAATAAAGAGATTTTTGATACGCGAGTGTGGCAAGGATGCCACATGTTACCCATCACGACAGGACGTCGTGTATGGGTAACAAAAGACTTTTGCCTACTTTGGGTCTTTCCAAAGTAGGGAGATTGCCTACACAAAAGCATTTAAGTTTTTAAGAAATGAGGCTGTACAATCATCTTCTTAAGCTAAACATGCATAACGATTAACTCAAACATCTAATTTGAGTTATAAGTTATGGAAAAGTAGCTAATCAAATGTCATCTTTTCGATGTTTAGTTTTGTACCAGCATATCTTTTTTCATGTCTTTATAACGCTGGTATTCATTCTGGTACTGCACTGCTAAAGCGGTCTTCTGCTTTTCATCCAGAATTTTACCGGCCTGCTGGAAGAAACCATGTTCCTCTTCTTTTAAGTGATGATGCACCTTTTCGGAAAGTTTTTTGGCCATGGCAATCCAGCCCGGATTACTCAATTCAGTTGCAGTTAATTCCTCGATCATTTCGTCCATTTCATGATGTTCGGCCAAGGCATGGCGGGTAATATTCAGGCCCGAATCGGTCATCATCAAGGGAATATAAAAATAACGGTCTTCCGCAGCTTCATGGGCAAACAATTCATTTTTCAGTTGCTTGAACAGCTCGCGGCGTTCTGGTGTATCCCCGGAAGTCTGTAATAGTTTTTCTGCAAGATCACGCTGAATCTCATGACTCTCTCTTAATGCTTCAAAAATAGTCGTCATTCCGATATTTCTCCGATTGTTTTATATTTCATATCATTGATTCTAGAAGATTTTCAGAACAGGTTCAGACGAAGTTTATACAGTGATTTGTTAAGAAATTTTAATATCGAGAATGATTTACATCGGGTTTAGATCAAAAAAACATCTGGTATGCCATCCGGCAAATTAGCAGACTGACCAGAATCAGGAATAAAATCCGGATAAAGCCACTGCCATATTTAAATGCCAAACGCACCCCGACCAAGGAACCACAAATATTGGCTACCGCCATCATTGTCCCGACCATAAACAGCACATTGCCACTGGGAATAAAAAAGCTTAATGCGGCCAGGTTGGTGGTGAAATTGGCAATTTTCGATAAGGCCGATGCATGCAGGAAGTCGACGCTTAAATAGCGAATAAAAAAGAAAATAAAGAAACTGCCGGTGCCCGGACCAAAGATACCGTCATAAAAGCCTATCGCCAGACTGCCCAAAGCGGCCAGAATCAGCATTTTCCGATTCAGTTTTTGTTCGGTATGCACCTGGCCAAACTGTTTTTTCATTAAGGTATAGATTGCGATCACGATCAACATGACCAGCACAAAAGGCTTAAGAATCTCGACTGGAATTAGCGTAACGCTGGCTGCACCAATAAAAGAACTGACAAAACTACACAGTGCAATCACGCCCAAGAGCAGCCAAGGTAGTTTTACCTGACGCAGATAGGAAAATGCCGCAGAAGCGGTGCCACAAATGGAGGCGAGTTTATTGGTGCCAAAGACCGTAGCAGGCTGTAAATGCGGTAAACTCCCCATAATTGCCGGGATCTGGATCAGACCACCACCACCCACGGCAGCATCAATCGCCCCTGCAAAAAATGCAAAGACAACCAGACTGATGATGATCTCTATTTCCATATCTTGACTCGATTAGAGGTTCAGGACGCGTTTGGGTACCAGACGTTTTTTGTCGGTAATTTCTGCCAGCCCCAGACATTTCTCGCCATCAAAAACCAGCACCTGTTCAGCTGCTTCATGTTCGATATTGCTTTCCATGCCGCGGCTAAAATATTCTGCGCGACCTTCGGGTACCTGCACTTTTGGAAAATGATCAACCGGTGCATAGGCCGGCAACAACAGTGCATCACGCTCTGCTTCGCTCAGGCTTTCCAGATATTCAATGGTATAACTCGGGATCAAATCAAAATGACCGGTTTTGATGCGGTGCAGATAAGTCAGATGACCATAAGTTCCCAGTGCTTTGGCAATATCTTCACCCAATACCCGGATATAAGTCCCTTTAGAACAGGTAATATCCAGCGTGATACTGTTCTCCGTAAAGGATAAAAGCTCAATCGCTAAAATGGTAATCGGACGTGCTTCACGTTCAATCTCGATACCTTTGCGCGCCAGTTCGTATAAAGGACGGCCTTCTTTTTTCAAGGCAGAATACATTGGCGGCACTTGCTGGATATCCCCGATAAACTGTGCCAATTTGTTCTGAATCAAGGTTTCCGAGAGTTCAGGAACTGCTTTTTCCAGAAGCACCTCGCCTTCCACATCTCCCGTGGTGGTACTATGTCCCAAAAATACGGTCGTCTGATAACGCTTGACCGAATCTAATAAATAATGCGAAAACTTGGTCGCCTCTCCCAAACATACAGGCAATAAACCAGATGCCAGCGGATCCAGCGCACCAGTATGGCCGGCTTTGTGTGCACGGTACAACCAGCGGACTCTTTGTAATGCGGCATTAGAGCTGATACCCAAAGGCTTGTTGAGCAGGAAGACACCACTGAGATGACGGCGCTGAATTTTAGGAGATGATGCTTTCATGGCAAAAAATCAGACATTTTATAAATTGGCGCCATGGTAAAACCCTGCGAGATGATTTACAACTTTTCTATAGTCTCTAATGATTTTTATGGCATATTGAGCCGGCTTGAACATCTAAAAGCTTTAATATCTAAAAGCTTGAATATCTAAAAATAATGAAATAACGAGAAAATAGGTGCATAGGATATGCAGAAATATAAAATATGGATCATTCTGGCGTTGCTGGTGCTGTGTATTCTCACATTGATCTTATGGCTGTCTCCAAAAGAAAATACCCAGGCGGATACCGGGACAAAAATGCCTTTAACTGAAACTCAGGCAGAACAAACCGCACTCTTGGTCAATGGCCCTGCCAATGCAGCTTTCCCCAGTGCCAGCCAGCAAGATACCGAAATTAATTGTCAGATGCAGCTAGACGCCAGCAACCGTCTGATTGTGAATGAACAGACCCGCAACTGTTTTGAATATTTTATTACCCAGTTCGGTGAAAAAAATCTGCAGCAGATCCAACAGGATTTTAAAGCCTATATTCGCCAGAATCATAAAGAGCCTGCACTCTCGCAAATTCTGGATTTATGGGATCGTTATCTCCAGTACCGTCAGGGCTTGGGCCAGCTCACTGCACCGGCCGGGCTAAATCAGGAAGATCCTGCCTATTATCGCAGTATCTATAACAGTACCCAGAATTTGCGCCAACAATACTTTTCCAAGTATGAAATTGAGGGCTTGTTCGGCACAGAAGATGCCTATCATGAATATACCCTGGACCGGATGAGCGTACTGGCAGACAAAAGCTTAACGGAGACTGAAAAAGCGCAAAAGCTCAAAGCACTGTTTCAGCAGCTCCCGCAGGACTGGCAGGAAAATCTGGAACAACTGAATAAACTGGAAGATTTGCGCAAACTTACCGCAGATATTAAAGCTCGTGGCGGTTCCCGTGATGAAATCCGGCAGATGCGGATGAATCTGGTCGGTGCTGAAGCGACACAACGTCTGGAACAACTGGATGTACAACGCAGCGACTGGAAAAACCGGGTGACTGGCTATTTAGATGAACGGGATCAGATTACCCAGTCCAGCATGTCCCATACTGCCAAACAGCAAGCGATTGCCCAGCTTCGCAGCAAACATTTTAATACACCGCAAGAACAGCTGCGGGTTGAAACATTTGAACAGGTTCATGATCAGGGAGCCAAACTACCCTTTGCTGACTAAGCCTAAAAGCCATCACCTGTTGATGGCTTTTTTATAAATGCCCTTTTGATAACTTTATATTTTTTCTCAAAATGATCTTTTATAGTTGTTTCCAAATATTTCGTATTTACACAAAATAACTTAGAAAAATTATAATGATTTCAAAGACTTTTTATTTAAATACATCTGCAAATAAAACGCATACTTACAATGTAAATTCCTCCTGTCCTGCATGTCCCCAAATGACATGGTTTTAGACCTCTGAAATGAAAAAATACCGCTTCATTAAAAGAAAATTTGCTTAGCCACTGAAGGCCGAAACTGTATTTTCATCGTCTGATTTGTGGCTTGCGACACTCTACAAAAAGCAATGATTGCTTGAATAAAGATAGAATTAAAAAAGGGACAGCTATGCATACTTTCAGCAAGACAGCCCAGTTACTGACTGTGGCTTTAGCGACTACTCTGGGATTCAGTTTTTCTGCACAGACTCAGGCTGCAGCGAGTGCAACACAAGTCATCGAAAAGAGCCGGTCTGACTATGCCAAGACCAAATATCCGATCTTGATGGTGCATGGCTGGCTAGGCTGGTCACGCATTGGCACCGATAGTATCGGGCTGGATTACTGGTATCAGATTCTGCCAGATATGGCACGTAATGGCTCAACCGTCTTTGCGGCACAATTGTCTCCAGCAAATACAACGGCGCATCGCGGTGAACAACTAGTTCATCAGGTTGAAGAGGTTGTGGCAATTACCGGCAAGAAAAAACTGAATTTGATTGGTCACTCTCATGGCGGACCAACAGTGCTGTATGTTGCAGCGACCCAGCCGCAGTATATCGCCTCTATTACTGGCGTTGCAGGAACCTACCATGGCTCCAAAGTGGCAGATGATATTCAGAACAATAGCCTGACGCGTACCGCCTTTAACATTTTAGGGGATTATATTATTGGACCATTGATTGCACTGGGTCAGTTTAAGCCTGAACTGGAAATTGATTTTGATGCTTCCATGAAATCCCTGACCCAGACCGGTTCAAATACTTTTAATGCCACAGTGGCGCAGCAGGTGGTCAAAGATGGTGTATTGGCGTCCACAGAAAACTGCAATAAAAATTTAAAACAGAAAGACAGTAAAGGCATTCATTATTATTCATGGACGGGTGTGGCCCAAGCCACCAATGCACTGGATATTGACACGATCCTGATGCAGCTCGGCCCTTTATCTTATGGCAGTAAAGACAATGATGGCATGGTGTCACGTTGTAGCGCTTTCATGGGCAAGGTGATTCATGACCAGTACAAACTCAATCATACTGACCTGGCCAATATGATGTTTGGTCTGAAAGGAGTGTTTGCACCAGATCCGGTCGCCCTCTACCGCCAGCATGCCAACCGACTCAAATTAGAAGGTTTATAACGCCAGAGTGCCTATATTTCAGCTGAAATATAGGCTTTTTTCTGGTTCTTTTTTATTTGACCTATCAGTGATCGGGAAGCTGCAATGAAAAAAATAATCTATCACGTGAACCTTTTGCTGCTTGGTTCTATCTTGACTGGCCCTGTGCAAGCTTCGGCATTACAGCCATATAAAAGCAATTTTGTCCTCTCGAGTTATGCCAAGACAAAATATCCGATGGTCTTTGTGCATGGTTTTGGTCTGGGTTTTAACCGGATTGGAACGGATCGCATTGGTTTGGATTATTGGTATCAGATTCCCCAAGACCTGAGTCGGCATGGTGCACGGGTATTTTCTGCTGAATTGTCTGCCGTCGCCTCCAATGAACTCCGCGGTGAACAGCTCTTGATGCAAATTGATGAAGTAATGGCACTGACAGGTCAGAAGAAAGTCAATCTGATTGGGCATAGCCAAGGTGGCCCAACGATTCAATATATCGAGGGCGTTGCACCGCATAAAGCCGCCTCTTTAACCGCCATTGCAGGAGCGATGCAAGGTACACCAGTTTTTGTCAATGCCAGCCAGACACCCCTGCTTGAACCATTCATTCAGGCCGTCGGTACGATTCTGGGCCACAGCATGAATCTGGTTACAGCTAACCAGTATCCAGTCAGTATGATTGAAGCACTGGAAGCCATGAATCCAGAGGCGATTCAGGCTTTCAATATGAAATATGGTTCTGCTGCCATTCCCAAAGACTGTCAGTCTCAGGGCAGCAAACTTACGCCAAATGGAATTTACCACTATTCCTGGATGGGCAACCGGCAGGCGACCAATCCACTGGATGCGATTGAATCTACAGTCGTGAGGTTAGGTAGCAGTTTCCTGAAAGGAGAAGCCAATGATGGTGCTCTGCCGCTGTGTAGCGGACGCTATGGCCAAATCATTCGTCAGGATTATGCCCACAATCATTTTGATGAAGTAAACCAGTTTTTTGGTATTTTGGGTCCTTTCGCGCAGGATCCAGTCGCCCTGTATCGCCAACATGCCAACCGGCTCAAACTGCAAGGCTTATAAATCACTCATCTTTATAAATAGATCATCTCTATTAATTAAAAAAACTTAGGAAACTGAGTCCCTGCTGCAGAGGGGGACTTTAGGCAACCGGATGAGGATCATCCCGTTAAAACAACAAAAGTGAGGAAAATATAATGAAATTCGGAGCATTCATCACCGGCCTGCTGCTGGCGGGTACATGCCTCAGCACTCAGGCATCCACCCAAGCCAGTCAGGTCACAGCAAAAGCCAGTTCACAATATGCCAAGACCCAATATCCGATTGTCTTCGCCCATGGTATGGCAGGCTTTATCCGGGTCGGTACCGACCAGTTTGGACTGGATTACTGGTATCAGATTTTACCGGATCTGGCGCGTAATGGTGGCAATGTCTGGGCAACACGTGTCTCACCTTTTAACTCATCAGGAATTCGGGGTGAACAACTTTTAGAGCAAGTCAAAGAAATTCAGGCCATTACCGGTGCAGACAAAGTCAATCTGATTGGTCATTCACATGGCGGCCCGACCATTCGTTATGTTGCAGGTGTGAGACCTGATCTGGTTGCTTCCCTGACTTCCGTCGGTGCTCCACATAAAGGCTCTCCGGTGGCAGACCTGATTCTTCAGGCAGAAGGTACGCCAATACAAGGGCCTTTAGTGGGTGGTATCAACCTGGTGTCTAAGGCCATCACCTGGGCACAAGGTCTGGATCCGAACAGTTTCCCGCATGATTCTCTGGCTGGTGGTAGCAGCCTGACCCTAGCAGGATCTGCTCAATTTAACCAGAAATATCCGTTGGGTATGCCGACCACCGCCTGCGGTGAAGGTAAGGAAAAAGACGGTGATATTCGTCATTATTCATTCACAGGTATAGGTCAAGTCACCAACCCTCTCGACCCTGATTCAGCACTCAAAGTTACAGCTTTACTCATTGATGGTGGCAAGGAAAATGATGGTCTGGTTTCTCGCTGTAGTGCCAAATTCGGTAAAACCATTCGGGATAACTATAACTGGAACCATCTGGATGAAGTGAACCAGTTCCTCGGATTAAAGAATATCTTTGCTCCAGACCCAGTCGATGTTTATCGCCAGCATGCTAACCGGCTCAAATTGCAAGGCCTGTAATTCAATCTCATCCCTGTCATCCCAATGCACAGGGATTTTTTGATTTTTAAACTGCCAAAATGGAAATTTATGAAAATTAGAACGCATTTTATAACCTTATGCTGCGTGTTATTTGCGGGCCAATATGTGCAGGCTTCCAATTTGCAGCAAGCAGAATCCAGATTTGTCATGTCCAATTATGCCAAAACACAATACCCGATTGTATTTGCACATGGCATGGTCGGCTTTAATCACATTGGTTTTGATGCCTTAGGCATGGATTATTGGTATCAAATTTTGCCAGATTTAGCCCGTAATGGTTCAACTGCCTTTGCCACCCGCATCTCACCTTTCAATTCCAGCGAAATCAGAGGTGAACAATATGTGGAGCAACTCAAAGAAGTCATGGCAATCACCGGCGCCAAAAAACTGAATTTAATTGGTCATAGTCATGGTGCGCATAGCGTGCGTTATGCTGCGGGGGTTATGCCGCAATATGTAGCCTCAGTGATGACTGTGGGCGGTGCCAACCAAGGGACGATTGTCGCCTCTGATGTCATGCGACTTGCCAATCAAACCGGAACATCTGAGCTACTCAATACCCTGATCAGCAGTTTTGGCAACGTCATCATGTGGGCACAAGGCTTAGACGGTCAAGCTTTCCCACACAACACCCTTGCAGCAGGACACAGCACGTCGTGAAGGCACAACAGAATTTAACCAGCGCTTTAAACTCGGTCTTTCGCTGAGTCCATGCGGTGAGGGCAAATATAAAGACCAAGGCATTGCATTGTATTCAATGACAGGCAATCAACCTGTAACCAATCCCCTAGATGTCAGTGATGCCGCCATGAAAGCCTTGGATGTACTTTCTGCAAGTAAGGCTGGCGCGAACGATGGAATCGTGTCGGTATGTAGCGCCAAATTTGGTAAAACGATTCGTGATGATTATCCATGGAATCATCTGGATGAAATCAATTTGTTATTTGGCATTAAAGGTACCTTTTCACCTGATCCGGTTGCTGCCTATCGTCAACATGCCAACCGCTTAAAACTGCAAGGTTTATGATTTATTAAAATAGCCAGACATAAAAAAATGCGCCCAAAGGCGCATTTTTTCGCTCGTATAAAACTTAAAATTAAGCTTTAGTTTTACGAGCTGGTAATTTTTCACGAATACGTGCAGCTTTACCAGACAATTCACGTAGGTAGTAAAGTTTAGCACGACGAACGTCACCACGACGTTTCACTTCGATACCAGCAACGATTGGAGAGTGAGTTTGGAATACACGCTCAACGCCAACACCGCTAGAAATTTTACGTACTGTGAACGCAGAGTTCAAACCACGGTTTTTCTTAGCAATTACAACGCCTTCGAACGCCTGTAAACGCTCACGGTCGCCTTCTTTTACTTTAACTTGAACAATAACTGTATCACCTGGTGCAAAAGCAGGGATGTTTTGTTTCAATTGTGCGTTTTCAATTACTTGAACTAAAGGATGCTTACCGCTCATGGGGTATCTCCAATATGTGCGAGTCAGAAGAGGTCTGATCATCGCTGGGTATAGAGGCTAAAGCGCATACACCCGATTATCTTTCCCTTTATAGTTGACCATCTCAACCATAAAGAGCCTATTAAAGAATACTTAAATCATTTTAAGTACTTGCTTGAAGACAGAAATGATTACTCATCAATATCTTACAAATCTTTTAGCCATTTTTTCTGCTGCTTGGTCAGCTCGACTTTTTCCACCAACTCTGGGCGGCGTTCAAGTGTACGCTGATATCGCTGCAAAAACCGCCATTTTTCAATATTGGCATGATGCCCGGACTTTAACACCTCAGGCACATTCAAACCTTCAAAATGATCTGGCTTGGTATATTGTGGGCAATCTAGAAGACCATCCACAAATGAGTCTTGCACGTGTGATTGCTCATCAGACATGGCACCCGGAAGTCTCCGGATAATACTGTCCAATAAAACCATCGCAGGAAGTTCACCACCCGACAAGACGTAATCTCCAATTGACCATTCCTGATCAACATATTGCTGGATCAAACGTTCATCGACGCCTTCATAACGTCCGCACAGTACGATGATTCCGTCATATTTGACAAAATCCTGTACCGCAGTTTCGTTTAAGGTCTTTCCTTGCGGTGACATATACACCACAGGAACCTGAACTGCACCTGCTTGCGTTGCAAGCTCTTTGGCATGCTGGATTGCTTTTGCCAAAGGCTCAGCCATCATCACCATACCCGGACCACCACCAAATGGACGTTCATCCACCCTTTTGTAGTTGCCCTGTGCATAATCACGTGGATTAATACAAGTAATTTGCATTAAATCGCGTTTTGCTGCGCGTCCGCTAATACCGTAAGCTGTAATCGCTTCAAACATTTCAGGAAAAAGCGTAATGACTGCAAAAAACACCGCAGACTCCTCTATTTTCCTGCTATGTGAATCCTGAAAGGATTAATAATCTACGCCCCAATTCACGTAGATACGACCCGCTTCGAGATCAACACGTTGCACCACATCTTTATGCCATGGAATCATGCGCTCTTCACTATCGACACTGGCAGCAGTTGCGCGAACCACCATCACATCGTTAGCACCTGTTTCAAACAGTTCATGGATTTGACCGAGATTAATTTCCTGTTCGTCATCATCCAGACCTAACACAGTTAAGCCTTTTAAATCTGACCAGTAATACTCATCCACACCTGGTTGAGGCAGTTGCGATTTTGAAATCCAGATATTTGCACCAACTAAGTTGTCTGCTGCGGTGCGATCACTCACACCTTTTAAGCTGACCACCAAGCCTTTGCCATGTGGTTTCCAACGTTTTACATCGACCATTTGCCAACCTGCTTTGGTTTCAATGTACCAAGGCAGGTAGTCAAATATGTTGCTCATAGGTTCTGTATTGGAATAGACCCAGAGCCACCCATTTAATCCATAAGCTGAACGTAGCTGTCCAATCTGAATACGATCTTCGGGCACATTCTGTGTTGGTGTCATGGGCTACCTACGACTTAATTCTTTAAAATTATGCAGCAGCTGCAGCTTTCTTCGCTTGAGCAGCCAAAGAAGCAACACGTTCAGACGGTTGAGCACCTTGTGCTACCCAGTGAGCAAAACGGTCAGCATCTAAACGAAGTTTTTCTGCTTTACCTTGCGCTGTAGGGTTGAAGAAACCGATACGTTCGATGAAACGACCGTCACGTGGATTGCGGCTATCAGTTACAACGATTTGATAGAATGGACGCTTTTTAGCACCACCACGAGTAAGACGAATAACTACCATGATACAACCTTATAGTTTTTACGGATTATCCCTGCATCGACCATCGATACATTTCAAACCCCTTTCATAGAGGGCAGTATTTTACGTGAATTTTGCCCTGAATGAAAGATCTAAACGTATTTATCCGCAGGTTTGAATTTATTTAGCGTCCGTCCCAGTTGGAGGTGGCTGAGGGAACGCAAGCTGTAGTTGTTTTAGTCCAACACTTCCTTCCCTGACTATCTAAAATTACACTTCCATTACCCACCTGAACAGTGCCGGATATAGGCTCTGCAGTTAATGTATAGGTTTGACCACTCGGAACAAGCGTAACTCTATAAACAGGATTAGATATTGGATAATCTTTGCTGGTTGTGCCGTTATCTAGGGTTGCACTCGTGTAATTATGATTGATCACGTAGTAACTTTGTAAGCGCTGTGCAATATTCATCATTTCACTTTGTACATCAGCACGGTTAGTACGAATTTTATATTGAGTATAAGAAGGGTAAGCAATCGCCGCCAAAACAGCAATTATTGCCACAACAATCATTAATTCAATTAAAGTAAATCCTAAAGAGTATTTTTTCATTACCATGACTCGCTATAACTGCCGCAATTTGCATAACCTGTCACTACATCTTTGACTTTTGTCATACAACGTATACCTGTACTGCTTAAAAGCAGATCGTAATTACGTGGCTGTTTTGGCTCACCATCACTATCCTTAGCACGCTCTAGCGACATTACCCAGCTCAAACCGTTCACACTCGCTGAATCTGCTGTTTCTTGACCATCAGCTCCTTTAACAATCGTTAAGGGCTTATGTCCTGTTCCTCCATTCGCCAATGTCAACGTATATTTCGCAGTGGAACTCGTTGAGCCTAGTGGCAACAGCAATTGACCCGTCGTTTTATTATAATAACTGGCAGTTGCAAGATTTCCACCAGCATCTGTGCTTTCGTATGTATATAAATAACTTGCATCAAAACCTTTGTAACTAAAGTTTTTTGCTTTAAATCTTTCTAATTCCGCAGCTATACGTAATGCTTCTTGCCGAGCAATTGCTAAGTCCTTTCGTTCTATATATTGTTGATACGAAGGTACGGCAATGGCAGCAATAATTGCTACCACCACCACTGTAATCATTAGCTCAATTAATGTGAAGCCATGTGTTTTTTTCATGATTTACCCCTTAACGAGTTTCATACCAACGTAACTGTCTAAGTTTCGCTGTGGTGGTAAACTCCTGACATTCAGGTAAATTTGGGGTAGTGGTACAATCGAGCGTGTTAGGGCGGTTTACAATCAACCCAGTATTATTGGCACTACTACGTCCTTGACCTAAACCAGCACCCAAAATACCCGCACCAAGTTTTACGCTATTCGGTGCTGTCTGACCACTCGCATAAAAGTTTTCAGGACATTCACCTGTTGGCAAACAGAATTGATAAACATAGCTGTCCCCTTTTACACCAGCGCCACACGTCCCACCAATACCTGTACCATCACGATGAAACACATTGACATACAACATGCCATCTAAGGCATACAGCTCATTCATGCCTTTATAGACACCAGCTATATTCGAATAAATATATTTCCAACCATTATTACCAGTAACTGGAACGCCTGTACTAATATTTGTATTTAAAGAACTAAAGCTAATATTTTGTGTCGTTAATGTTGGAGAAGCATAAAGATCTGTTTTAGCAACGTCTTTATCATAAACGACAAATACACCGTCCGCTGCACTCACCGTTGAACCTGCCTGGTTATTTGTGCCTGAGGCTGATGCTGTTCCAACTAATGGAGAACTACGATTCCCTGAGCTAAATGCAACGGCTGCAACATAACCATCATCGCTGTCATGTATAGACACACTCGGCATTTCATAGAACCGAGGACTTACGCCACCTGTTGCATGTTCATTGAACAAACGTACCACACGTTTCGCAAAATTACCTTTTTTCGCACTTGCATCCGCCCCAGTCGCCGCATTATTTAAGTCAACACGGAATCCCTGTCCACCCAAATCACCAAAGTACAAATTATCTACCAAACCATCACTATCACGATCAATCGCATTGATCTGACTGACAACACTGTATTTCATGTTAATTGTAGAGTCACTGGCATCGGTAAATGCTTCTGCACCACCTGCTGCTGTTGCATTGGCACTGGTCCACCAAAGCAAGTCGCCATTATTGGCATCAAACATATATACGCCTGCGCCGATACCATTAGTTTGGTTATAAGCTGCATTTTCATAGCCTTCATCATACCCCCCCCCCACAAACATCACTAGTTTCTTCACACCACCGAATTTGACATAGGCAATAGTTGGTTTAGACCAACTTTGTCCCATATAACTTAGAGCGGTTACACCTGTAGTTGTGGAACTTGATTTATAAATTTTTGAGCTAGCTGGGTCGATGTGAAATTTGAGCTCTGGATTATCTAAGTCAGATAAATTCAAGGCGTAATAACTTTTGCCTCCCATACGCAAACCACCATAGACCCACTGCAAGCCTTTAATGGCAATATCATCACCACTGGCATTCTGTGCAACACGACCTGAATCCTTCACGGTCAATGTTCCATCTGCTTTTGCAACATACTGGGTATAAGCCGTCCACGGTGCATCAATACCATAAAACAGATTCGCCGAGCCACCAGTAGTGCTATCTTCTTTCAGGAATGCAGTCTTTTGGTCTCTCATCATTTCGTGAGGTACAAAAGTAAATACTTCCTTACCACGATCAGCATCAGTTGCATTTTTGCCTGCCCGTACGACATGCAATAATCCTTGTGTAGTACCGAATAATAAGTAATCGTCACGATCAGTGGTGTCAATAGTGCCAGAAGTGTATGAAATTTTACCTGACTGGGTGAGCAAAATAGGAGTGGAGTGCATAACCGAACCGACCTGACGCAGTTCAGGTTTGGTTATAAGATCGGCTAAAGTCACCGTTCCTGTTTCAGCAACATTGTAACCAAGCAAGTTCAACCAATAATTTTTATCTGGGTCGTTCACAAACAATGCCGTGCTACCTGTACCAAATAGCGTCGCCACATTGACTTTTTTCAGTGAACCGATTTCACTTGCTGCATACGGAGCCGCAGTACCTGTAATTTCACGATTGGTATAAATAGTACGGTTTGCAACTTGCTCGTTAGCAGCATTAGTGCCTATGCCTAAGGGCAATTGTCCTTTCATGCCCTCGTCAGTCCAAAGCCCTTTGGCGGCTGCGTCAAGCGAACCATCTGCCTTAATTAAGCGAATAGTTTTACTTGCATTATATAGTTCACCGTTAAAAATATGATATTTATTCATATTCCCAACCCAAAGCTGAGTAGACTCCTGAGGTTTCGGTGTAAATGATCCATAATAACCATAAGGTTGAATGCGTAGTGGATTCAATGCATCCTGAGGATAGGTTGGAGAACCCGTTGCTACCGCAGGAATTTCAACTTCGATTTCATTTAAAAAGCCTTTAACACTATTCACCACATCTTCTGACCTACTACCAGAATACCACCCACCACCGCCTTCAACCCCCCACAGTGCGGCATTCTTTTGATTGAAGCTCGCACTGGAAGCATTAATTGATGCCACATTAGCCGCAATACTTTTTGTCTTATCATATGACGGCACACTGTTAAAGTTATTACCAAAACCAACAACAGCTGTTTTAATTGCCACACCTTTAGGATTGTTCCCACTAAGTAAATAATTTTTTGCAAGATTACGAACACAATCCCATGTTCCAGCCGAACTGTCACTAGTACTACAGCTAAATGAGCTTCCTGTACTTCCCAAGGCACTTTGAATCAACTCTTGCGCATTCGTATGTTGATAAGGATCACCATCGGTTAATACATACACACCTTGTCCATTACACTGTTTATCCGCTTCTGCCTGCGTCATGGATGATGGCGCCGCATAATATCCTGTTCGAGTGGTGTCATAAGCATCTGGATTAGCAAAATTATACCCGCTTGAAGCACGCCCCTGAGTTGTCTCACCCAGCAAATAAGCTATTGTTTCAGCATACGAACGTGCAGTTGGCGTATTCGTCACCGCTGCAAGACTGGCAATTTTCTGTGCTAAATATTTACGTTGAGTGATCGAAACACCATCCACCGTAATCGTTGCATCTAGTCGTCGTGCAGGCACTGCAATATTACCAATATTATCCCAATCCGACTCAATACCACCACGCTCACTTTT
Source organism: Acinetobacter lwoffii (assembly GCF_019048525.1). NCBI lineage: Bacteria > Pseudomonadati > Pseudomonadota > Gammaproteobacteria > Moraxellales > Moraxellaceae > Acinetobacter > Acinetobacter lwoffii. Next base: position 449,120 of record NZ_CP077369.1, read on the forward strand.
ATATGTATCCGTATTACCATAAGCCAAACGATTCATATTACCTTGATTTCTCATAGGTGAGCTAGACTGTGTTCCATCCCAAAGCAACCGACCATCGGACTTTGTAGGATCGATTAACAGCGGATTCCGAACCCAGCCTAGCGTTGATAAACCAATGATATTATTATCAGGTAAGGCGGTTATGCCTTTACTAGTATTTCCAAATAACAAATCAATCATACCGTCCTTAACGCGGGTAATACGATCTGGATATGGGGTAGTTACCCCTCCACTGGTCACCTCGCACCACTGCCTTCTATAGGTTGGAGCATCTGCATGCGGATTAATTTTTTGCAGCGCATACTTTTTTACACTTTGGTTCGGTGCATCACATGCACTTTGACCACCATAAGACATATAGTCCATACTCCCTGAAATATCGATCAGCATCATCAGGGTAATCGTGCTTGGCTTGGCATTTTGATAGATCTCGATATCACTCGCCCGAGAGACACTACTACAAACCATCATCGTCATCAGCGCCGAGACTGCCGTAGAAAGTATATTTCTTGAATTTAATGTTTTCATTTTTTAATCCTCTCTACTATATGAGCTTCATGAGCTTCGGCTGTCCACCAACCACATAGTCCGAATGCTGCATGTTATAGGGAATACCCAACCCATCAAAACATGCCCCCACGGCCGAAGCCCGCTGCTTAAAACAGTTCTCTATTTGCGTAGTAGTCGCACCTGCAAAACTTGGTAAGACTGAAATGACAGTCGCCCCGATATTATGCATGGTTACCGGCACATTACTTTGTCCAAGACTTGTTCCTTTTGGCACACCAGCAAATGGTGTAGAGGTTGTTGCATTTTTGGTTAAATACACTTGTGACAGCACTGCAGAACGCCCCATTGCAAATTGATTGGCTTTACAAAAGCCATCAACACCAATTTTAGTTGTTGTACCATCTGCAGCAATGGCACTGGCTTTAGAAAAATCGTAAAATGCGTTTTGGGCAGCCCGATAGCAAAATACCAATTCATCATCAGCATTGGCAGCCGAGTTAAAATAAGCAAACATACCATCCAAGGCCAGTTGTCTTTCAACCTCAGCAGGATTTTCAATATTAAACAACGCTGAATCAGAGTTTTCTAACAACAACGCATTCACCTGACTATTGGTTGCAATTTTTAAGCCCACAATCCCCATTTTTACCGCAATTGTGCCAAGTAAGGTGACAATGACCAAAATAACCAAAACTGTAATGAGTGTTGCACCTTTTTGTTGTTTCATGATGATGCTCCCAAAGTATTACGAATAGCGACCACTTGATTTACCGCCTGACGCAAATATCGCTTATTTACTGCTACATCCCCTGAAAGCGTGACTGGAGTTCCCGCAACATTAAAGCTGGTTTGAGTATTTAAATTTGCATCAGCACCAATTGTTCCCGTAGAACGAGACAGAATACCAATCTCCATAGAAACAACATTCAAATAGGTTTTTGAACAGGTATCTTCAACAATTGGAGTGGCACAAGCTGCACGAATTGCATCCATCGCAGTAATATATTCATTAATCGTCATATAGCGTAACTGACCCGCAGGATTTTTTACCCCTAAGCGTACTTTAAACGCATCGACCCGCTGCATAATTTGTTGTGCATTGGTATTTAAACCGACTAGCCCTGCACCATCATAAGAAGCAGCATCACAATACAGCGAGTACGAGGTCGGCTCACCCGTTACTTGTTGTGGACTTTCTGCCACATAATAACGTTGCACAATGGTTTTCGAGGACGCATTCGTCACCTGTACGCCTTCACAATTAAAAATCTCACTGCTTGCAGGGACATATTGTATAGTTAACCGATCACTTGTCCCAGTAGTGTTGTCAGTATCCTTATTTTGCAAAGTAACAAATTCAGCTTCTAAATTAGCTGTTGCTTGCAATGCAGTTGGTAAATTTTCTTTTTTAAAAATAATCCCCGAACCATTGTTATAATTATTCACCCTATGTGAAGAGACAGTATTTAAATTGGTATGTCTCAAATCATGTGTAACGAGCGACATTCCAAAGTTCGCATTTTGCTGCAACTCACTCATGCCAGACTGTAAACCCAAAGAACGCTGACTACTCAAAAACACAGCCAAACCTGCGGCAACAATTAACAATCCTAATGCTAAAGCAACCATCAACTCCATGAGGGTGAAACCTGAGGTATATCGCTTATGAGCCATAGTTATATACCTCCATGATGATGCATTTCGCATTTGGCACATAGGCTGCACCATTGGTGCAATCAGAACTACCTGTACCATTGGTCGCTGTTGTTCCTTCCCACGCTACATATATACATTTTCGAACTAAGGTAGACCCTTGACAATTAAGCACATCCATACTCATACCCAAGTCAGTTGCACGGCTGCTTACTAGTCTAAAATCGTATTTAGCCATATTTTCAGGGGAACAAAATGCAGTTGCGCAATTCGTGGTATCGGTATTCGCAACATATCCCGCCAACCCATCCCGATTCATACGCATCCGCTCCGCCAAATCTCGGGCAATATTAGTCGCCTGAACATTCATCGTCGCTTCGTTGCTAGCCGTGATGGCTCTAATTTGTAATGCCACAAACCCCAATACAGCAATACTTAGAAGTACTAAAGCCACAAGCACCTCCACTAACCCAACTCCCGTTTGACGTTTCATCATTTTTATTATTCCTTCCCCTCAAGTCGGACAACTTGTTGCCGCTTTATTGTAAACAACCGTTCCACCCTTTTGTACATACACATATGCTTTTAACGCAGCATCACTACTGTGTTCAAAAATAAAGCACTGTCCGTTTGTGGAAACACTGGTCTGCCCCAAACGATTAAAAGTCACACTGCTATCCCCACTCGTTTTTGTGACATGCGTTGGCACCCAAGTTTTAAAAGGTGTTGCCACACTACTATCTAACGCTACGACCCGATCACTCTGTTTAAAAATCGCTTCAGACCTTGTTTCCGCCAATAAATCTACAAAATCACGCGTATCACTTATAAGTTGGTTTTTTCGAATTGTTTGGGTAAAAGAAGGCGCCGCCATCATCGCGATAATTGCCATCACCGCAATCGTCACCATCAACTCAATTAAGGTGAACCCGTTTTCTTTATGTCGCATAACTCCCCCCAAGACACAAACTTTGCCCTATTAAAAATAGTAACCAACAACTTTACAAAACTCTCACACTTCAGGATAAAAGGCATAAAAAAGCAGATAACCGTCATTCAACGGTTATCTATCTATTTTTCATCAATTTTTTAAAGTGTTATGTACTTCGCAGTTTAAGCTTGTGTTACAGGAATACGTAACTCTTTGGGCAAACTAAAGGTAATGTTTTCTTCACGGCCTGCCAGCTCTTCAGGGGCGGTTGCACCCCAGTCTTGCAGACGCCGAATCACTTGTTTAATTAAAATTTCTGGTGCAGAGGCGCCTGCAGTTACACCAATCTTTGTGTTCGGTTGAAACCATGCTTGTTCCAACTCGTCTGCATTATCCACCAAATAGGCGCGTTTCCCCATACGCTCAGCCAACTCACGTAAACGGTTAGAGTTGGATGAATTTGGTGAACCCACCACCAACACCACATCACACTGATTGGCTAAGTCACGCACTGCGTCCTGACGGTTTTGAGTGGCATAGCAAATATCGTCCTTACGCGGCCCTTGAATATTCGGATATTTTTGGCGCAAGGCATCAATCACTTTGGCAGTATCATCAATCGACAAGGTGGTTTGTGTTACAAAAGCCACTTTATCTGGATGCTGAACCGCAAGTGCAGCCACATCATCTTCATCTTCCACTAAATAAATGTCACCACCATTATTTTTATCATATTGCCCCATGGTGCCTTCAACTTCTGGGTGGCCCTCATGACCAATTAGAATCGCTTCTACTCCCTCACGGGCATATTTAGTCACTTCAATATGTACTTTAGTGACCAATGGACAGGTCGCATCAAAAACTTTTAAACCTCGGCGTTCGGCTTCCTGCTGCACAGCCTTAGACACCCCATGTGCACTAAAAATCACGATATTGTCATCCGGAACTTCATCTAGCTCATCGACAAAAATCGCACCGCGCTGACGCAAGTCATCGACCACAAATTTGTTATGCACCACTTCATGTCGCACATAAATCGGTGGGTTAAAGCATTCTAGGGCACGGTTCACGATCGCAATGGCACGATCTACACCAGCACAGAAACCACGTGGGTTGGCTAAAACAATTTCCATAGAATCCTCAATACTCACACCATTTTTAGCGGTTCAATTGAAATAAATGTAAAACAATCGACTGACAACTATTTAGTTTAAAGCCGCTCTACTCTAAAATAGAGAAGATATTTTATCATATCAGGAAAAATATCATGTCGGGTCTCTTGTTTGTCGTTTCTGCAGCGTCTGGAACAGGCAAAACATCCCTCGTTAAAGCCCTACTTGAGCGTGTCAACAACCTTCACGTTTCTGTGTCACATACCACACGCGGTCAACGACCTGGCGAACTCGATGGCGTGCACTATCATTTCTCCGATAAACAAGATTTTTTAAATCTGGTCAATGAAGGTGGTTTTATTGAATACGCAGAAGTGTTCGGTAATTACTACGGCACTGCACAGGCAACTGTTAAAGAGCAATTGGCCAAAGGCCATGATGTGCTGCTTGAAATTGACTGGCAAGGTGCACAGCAAGTCCGTCGTCTTTTTCCTGAATCAAAACAAATCTTTATTCTGCCACCAAGCCAGTTTGACCTGCGTGAACGCCTGTCTAACCGCGGCACCGACACGGTGGATGTGATCGAACATCGTCTCAGCTGCGCGGTAGAAGATATGCAACAATATAGCAACTTTGACTATATTATTATCAATGATGACTTTAATAAGGCGCTGCATGACCTGGAAGCGGTCATTATCGCTAACCGCTTGACCTTGTCGCAACAGGCCAACCGTCATGAAAAACTGATTCAGCAGCTCATCACACCAACTGAACAGTGATTAAAACTTGAGTCTATAGACAAAGCCTTTTATACTGTGCAGTCTGTTAAAATTTATTATTCAAACGAGAATTCTTATGGCACGCGTCACCGTTGAAGATTGTTTAGACCATGTAGACAACCGCTTTGAGCTTGTACTAGTGGCAAGCAAGCGCGCGCGTCAATTGGCACGTCAAGGTATTGAACCAACTGTAGAATGGGACAATGACAAACCGACTGTTGTTGCTTTACGTGAAATCGCTTCAGGTCATGTCTCAAAAGATATTTTGAAACAACGTGATCAAGACTATCAAACATCAAGTCTAGACCTTGCACTTTCTGCAAATAATCTAAACTTAGACGGTTTTTCTTTCCAATAAGAGATCGTCACTGAAAAAGCCTAGTTCTAAACTAGGCTTTTTTTGTTATGTGACTTTTATATTTATGCCAGAACGGTTATAACATAAGGGTTAGCTATCAAGTTTGTATTGGTTTTCTGCTCGCTAGCAGCCAAAAACCATCAAACCAGGAAATTCACATTTCTAAAGCGCTTTCACGTTTTATTTGTAAAAAATTCAGTTGAAAAGGTGTTTTATGCCAGGCCCACAGGTCAGTCAAGCCAAGCAGCAGTTAGAGATCATTATCGATGCGTATTTAAGTGAAAGCGATGTCGAACGTGTGCTTGCGGCCTGTGATTATGCAGATATGGCGCATGATGGGATTGTGCGCAAAAGTGGTGAACCTTATATTCTGCATCCGATTGCAGTCAGCTGTATTCTGGCGCATATGCGTCTTGACCCTGAAACGCTGATGGCTGCCTTGCTGCATGATGTGATTGAAGACACCGACTTTAACAAAGATGATATTACTGAGACTTTTGGTTTTACTGTGGCCGAGCTGGTCGATGGCGTGACCAAACTGAGTCATTCTAGCGATAAAGAATATAATAAAGCCGCTTCATTCCGGAAAATTCTACAAGCGACTCTACAAGATCCACGTGTCATTATTGTGAAACTGGCCGACCGCTATCACAACATGACCACTTTGGATGCACTACGTCCGGACAAACGTGCGCGTATTGCCCGCGAAACCTTTGAAATTTTTGTCCCAATGGCACGTATTGTCGGCATGAATGAAATGGCCGATAATCTGGAACATTTGTGCTATCAGAATCTTGATCTGGATATGTACAATAACGTTCAGACCGCACTACAGGAAACCAAGCCGAAACGCTGTGAATATCAGGCCAAATGGGAAAAGAACTTGACTGAACTGCTGCAACAGCATGCCATTCAAGGCCGGATCAAAAAGAAAAACAACAATATTGAGCTACTGCGCCACTTCGTCAAAAATGATATCGACCTGCAAGAGCTGACGCATAGCCATGCTTTTGAGATTATTTTACAGAGCATCGCGGACTGTGACCGACTGGCAGAAATTCTGACCCAAAGCTTTAAAATCCAGAGTTATGAAGATCATATCCGCCGTCCATTACCGGGAGGCAACCAGTCCTTGATGATGCGCTTGAAAGGCGAAGAGACGACCCTGTCGCTCACCATTCAAACCGAACTGATGCGTAAAGCCGCACGTTTTGGCGTTGTGCTCGGTGAAAGTGCCCCGCAGGCCTGCCGTTCTGCGATTCAGGCCTCGATGCAGAATCTGAATGTCCTGGTCGATGGTGAATGTGCCAAAACCACTTTTAGTGAATTGCTCGATTATCTACACCAAGAAAAAATCTGGGTCTATACCCCGCATGGTCATTTACATGAATTGCCGCAAGGCGCCACGGCCGTCGACTTTGCTTATGCAGCGAGTTTATTCCTGGGCAACCATGCGGTCGGTGCAAAAATTAACAATGAAACCAAACCCCTTTCAACGCCTCTAGTCAGTGGTCAGGTGGTCGAAATCATTACTGATGTCCTCGCCACCCCGAATCCGGATTGGCTCAGTTTCATCAATACCCAAAAAGCCCGTCGTGCTATTCAGAATATTCTGCGTGATCAAGATCCAGATGAGCAACGTCTGGTCGGACAACAGGCACTCAATCGTGCACTGAAACTGTTCCATCGTTCTATTCGTGATCTGACTGAAGCAGACTGGAAAAACCTCTTGGAATGGCGCCATGTTTCCAGCAAAGAACAGCTGTTTGAACAGATTGCAGTCGGTGATTTATTACCACAACTGGTGGCCAACCATTTATTTGCCCAAGATCAGCATCAGAATATCGCCAGTTCAGACCGTCTGATTCAGGGAACAGAAGGTGTCGATGTCAAATATGCACATTGCTGCAATCCTGTGCTGGGTGATCCGATTCAGGGTCATTTGACCCGTCGCGGTCTGATTGTGCATCGTGCGCGCTGTCATAACCTGCTGCATGAACAGCATCAGCATCCAGAAAATATCATGTTATTGCAGTGGACCTCTGATGATCTGGAAGATATCAGCTTTACTGCCTATCTCAGCATTGACTTGGACATGAATGACGAGCAGATTTCCGACCTGATTTACCAATGCCGTAAAGCGCATTCTGGGGTGGAAATGGTGCGTACTCAGGATGACAAAACCTACGTCAATATCGTGGTGCATAACCGTAAACAGATTGCACAGATTATCCGGGATTTACGCATGTATTTCGGTTTCCCGCGAATTATCCGTCTGGCTCAGCCCGTCGTTTTCAGTGAAGCCTCTAAAGCGAGTTAATCATTTAAAACGATAGTGCTTTGATCGGCCGAATTGATCGAATATGATGTATGTCGATGATAAAAGGAGAAATTAATGTCCCGCCAAGTAATCCATACTGAAAATGCCCCTGCTGCGATTGGCACTTATTCGCAAGCCATTTTAGTGGGTGATACCTTATATCTATCAGGTCAAATTGGCTTGGATCCTTATAGTATGGAACTGGTTGAAGGCATTGAAGCTCAAATTCGCCGGGTGTTTGATAACTTAAAAGCAGTCTGTGAAGCCGCTGGTGGTTCTTTGGCAGATATCGCCAAGCTGAATATTTTTCTGACCGATTTATCGCACTTCCAGCTGGTCAATCAGATTATGGGTGAGTATTTTGCCCAGCCTTATCCAGCACGTGCTGCTTTAGGTGTCGCCAGCCTGCCTAAAGATGCCTTGGTTGAAATGGATGGGATTATCATCATTAATCAATAAGTTATAAAAATCACTCAATCACCAGCCTTTAATATCTAACTCTAATTCACAAATCACTCTTGTGCGGAAATCTGAGCAGTACTTAGATTTCCGCTCAGATGGTAATTTTTTATCTAAATCATCAATCGTGATAAAAGCTATTTCAAATGATTTTTATTGACAAACGATAACAATTATCAATAATATTACTTATCTTATTTAATCATTGTGGTTGTGTCCTATGTACGTTTGTCTATGCCGTGGCATTACAGATCAAGACATTAAAGATGCTATTGCAAATGGCGCTGAAAGTTATCGTGATGTTCGCGATATGTTGGACTTGGGAACTTGCTGTGGCCGCTGTGCACCCGAAGCCCGTATGATCATCAGTGATGAAGTTTCACAAATTGCAGCACGGCTGGCCGTTGCAGCATAAATTCAAAATATTTCTCCTTATAAGCATAATGAAAAAACAATGATCTTTGGTCATTACTCCTCCCCCGCCTTTGACTCTGGCGGGTTTTTATTGCCACTCATCTGAGTCTGGATCGATTCGATGTCGATTTTCATTTGCTGTTCCTTGACATCCTCACCTCTCTAAATAGAGCTGATTCCTCCTGCGAGACGCTTATGCCCAAGCGCAAGTATGTTCTTAGCACTATTCAAGTCCCGATCCAGAACACTTGAACAGTTTTCACATTCCCATACTCTTATTCGCAAATCTGCTCTACCTTTCGGACTGCTTGCAGTGACCTCACCACAGCACGAACACATTTGGGTTGTGAAACTTTCACTAACTTCTTCAAACCATACTCCTGCGTTCTCGCATTTATACTTGAGCATGGTCTTGAATGCTGAAAATCCGGTATCCAGAACAGACTTCGCCATCTTGGTTTTCACCAGTTTTTTCGCACTCAGATCGCCTACAACAATTAGTGCATTTTTCTTTATAAGCATCGTACTTGCTTTGTGCAAATGGTCTTTACGACAGTTTGCAATCTTGGCGTGTAATGCACGGACACGTTTTCTATTTTTAGCTCGTTGAGCAATCCCTAATTTCTGTTCATATTGACGGTAGAACTTGGGATTTGAAATTATCGTACCATCCGAACAAGTGGCTATATCCTTTAAGCCCAGATCAATCCCAATCAAATTAGTCGCAGTCGATTTCTCAATTTTAGGGCTATTCACAACTAAGCAGACATACCAGCGGCCACGCGCATCCTCGACAAACGAACCAGTCTTGATACTGTAATTTGACAGTCCATAGCTATCCCATATTTTAAACTGATGCTTGCCATACTGGATATGGCCATCAGCATACTTGATTGCTACTTTCTTAAAGGGTATCCAACCTAGTGATCTTCTGGCTGATTTCTTATGACTGACCCGCCATTTTAGTTTGGTCTTCTTGAATTGCTTTCTGCGTATGACTAATTCTTCGGTAACAGCCTGAATGGTTTGACTATGTAACCCACAAAGCCTAGATGTACCTTTCGTATATTCAGCAATATCGTAAGCACTGAGAAATTCACCTTTTCTTTTAAGGTGTTTAAAGCTTAAATCATTGACATAATTCCAGACGAAATTCACTTCAGATGCTAATTGCTCTAATATCTTAGAATGTTTATCTTTAATGCGTAATTTAAGTGTTTTCATGCGATTATTTTATCAATGAAAATAACCAATAGAATATCCAAAGTTAAAAATGTTAATTTGAAACGACATTTCATGTCGTATGGCTTAGGTCACTCATTTATATCCCTGCCTTGAAAACGAGGTTTTACGTTTGATTTGATAAATTACTCGCCATTTGCCCCTGACTTGCTTTACTATCAGGATTAGAGTGCTTTCTTAGAAAGATAAAACAGGTCCAAATGGAGTTATGCGATGAAAGGCAATCGTGATGTGATTAATCAGCTCAATCAGGTGTTGTATCACCACTTAACTGCCATTAACCAGTATTTCCTGCATTCGCGCATGTTTAATGACTGGGGCATTGAGAAACTGGGCTCGGCAGAATATAAAGAATCCATTGTTCAGATGAAACATGCCGATAAAATTATTGAACGTATTTTATTTTTGGAAGGTCTGCCGAATTTACAAAATCTGGGCAAACTGTATATCGGTCAGCATACTCAAGAAGTACTGCATTGTGATGTGCGTAAAGTCAAAGAAAATATTGAAGTCATCCAGAAAGCAGTCGCGCTGGCTGAAACCCAAATGGATTATGTAACACGTGATCTGGTTCAGGAAATTCTAGAGAAAGAAGAAAATTATCTAGACTGGACGACAACGCAGATTGATCTGATCGAAAGTATTGGTATCGAAAACTATATTCAAAGTCAGCTCTAAACTTAAAGTTAAGCCAAGAAAAAGCCAGCATCTGCTGGCTTTTTTGTATTTAACGAGGTACATGCTGCATTAGTTCTTCATAACTCATTTCAGTTTTCTGAATAGTCTTTAAGCGTTGCAGCTGGTGCTTGGCTTCCGCCTCATATCCATTAAAAGCTAAAAGTTTGGCATATTTGATCAGGTTATATTTAGTCGGATAGCTCAAGACCATTTGTTCACCTTCCTGAATCTGTTCAACAGACGCTTTGCTATAAGGATTTAAACGAATCCAGCCAATGCGATGATTAAACTCAGTCAGCAAATAAATTGGTTTTTCATTAGTGATTTTTTCCGGCTGCTTTTCATAACGAATACTTTGTCCAAGTTTTGGTACCATCACTTCATAATCACGATAAATCAGCACCAACAACAATGCGCCAAGTACAAAAGCACTGCGTAAATATAGTGGAGATAAAGTAATACCTTTCACTACCCGCTGTGACTGAACCATGCCGATAATAAAACCTACAGGCAGCAAGAAGTAGGCATAGTTTTGTGGAAATTCCAGCATGGCATGTACGCTAAATGCACCGACCATTAAAATCCCCACAACCGATTCCACCGACTGGGTATGTTTATGCAGTTGGTAGCCCCAATAACCCAGATACGCCAAAAATGGCACGCCGAGTATCACACCATTCCAAAGTAAAAAGTCTAAAATAAAATTATGTGCGCTACGAATCCACACAGGGCCTTGCACAAATTCGCTAATCGTGACATACGCCACACTGGTTTGATGCCAACCATAGCCCCACCAAGGTTGATGTTCAATCGCAGCGAGCATTTGCTGCCAAATGGCCAAGCGTGACATATCACCTGTGGCGCGTTGTACCACATCGCGAGATTGCACCGAGAGGTCTGCACTTTGTGAGAGCAATTGACTGAACGCAGGTGCGATAAAAATCAGCCCGATAAATGCGGCAAACCACAGTAAGCTATTGCGCCATTTAATCCGCATCACGCCACGGTATTGTTGATAGCCCAAATAGGTCAAGAGACACAGCGATGCCAACCATGACGTCCGCGATTGACTTAGTACCACACCGACCAAAATCATGGTAGCTGCAATCACAATCCACACGGTTTTAAGTTTTTGTTTTTCGTATAAATATAGGCATGCCATAAGCGACATCACCAAAAAGGTCGCCATGTTATTGGGTTGGGCGAAGTTGGCATAAGGGCGTTGTCCAATTTTAATATCCACCATCATTGGCAGGTATTGGTCGAGTGTCAGCCACTGGCAAATTGCCATGAGTGCAGTGATGCTACCCGCGCCCAACAATACATAACTAAAGCCTGCGAAGATGCGTTCACGTTCGCTGTTATTTTGCGTGAGGTTGTAGCCAAAAATGATTGCTAACCAAAAACTGAATATATACACGCTGCTGAGCAAGGCTTTGTCAAAGAAGTAGACTAAGCCAAAGCCCCACTGAATGAGTGGAACACTGCACAGTGCCAGTAAGGGCAGGCTAATTTTAGGTATCTGTAATTTTTCTTTAAACAGGCAGGCTGCAAGAGCAAACAAGGCAAAAAATGCGTAAAGTTCACCTGTATAGGTGACCCATGGGCGGTAGTGAATGGGTAATAGCCATGCAAGGGAGATGAGGATGGCAGCCAAAAATAGCAATGCAGATTTCATAAGAAAAACAGATCAAAAAACTGGCTCTATCTTATATTTTTTTAAGCAAGATGATAGTGCTTTGTATAGCAAATTTGATTGAAATTCTACCCGTTTTGAAGTGGGATAATTGCATGGGGAATACTGAAATTCCCCATTTTAAATTTAAGCGATTATTTCCACGGTCTGAGGTCGACGATTTTAACAACCTCAGCCTTTTCTTTGGTAATTAATACTACCATATCTTCTGCATTGGCTTTTAAGGGTAGCCAAGCATTTGCTTTTGGATATTTGGCTAAAGTTTTTTCAACGTCTGCTTTTGAGTTGTACTGTTCCAATTCTTTAAGTGGTAATGCACGTTGTTGGATTTGGGTTTTGGCTTGAGTCAGTTCCACATAGCGTTCTGGACGCTGTGCAATAGAAATACCCCCTAAAACTTCTGCAAACATTTCATCATTGCGTTGTTGTGTGTCTTTGGCAAATTCAGTTGCGACATATTGTGGCTTAAACCATGAAGGTTGTTGGAATTGTTGCTGTGCTTGCTGAATATTCGTATCAACCAATTCATTTTTTCTAACCAATTCAAAACGATCTACATTATAAACCAACCATGCAGGGCGACCTTGTTCAATACTAAATACCCCATAACATAAAGCCGCGATTTGAATAAGAATAATGACACTGAGGTCAAATTTAAGTGTTTTTTTACCTTCTTTATAGACCAATAAACCTAAAAGTGGCCCTAAAATTACATCTATAATCAATAACATTAAAAAGATATGGGTCACACCAACTGCTGTAGCGAGCGGCGATGGATACCAAATAAAAAACACCAATCCAATCACCAATAAAGCGACTAAAAATGAGAGCAATAAATGGCTGAGGAAAAAATTTAGGCGTTTGGACATATTTGAGAAAACTACGTTTTTTTGATTGATAAAATAATTATATTCATTTTTATTTTTTCCAAAGAGAAACCGTGCTTTCCGAAGAAAGCACGGTTTTTATAGACTAAAACTACATTATTTTTTTACTCGGCAGTTAGATGGTACATATTTAAAATCTTTAGCATCAGCTACAGCACAACCCCAAACAATTGGTTGACCTGGTGAAATTGCAGCAGTTGGTAATGCACCATTGGCAATAGTACCGCTACCTGGTTGTAGATAAACCTTATCACCAGTCATGGCACCTGCAACTTGACCAGCATAAGTAATCGTGATTAAGCCTTCGCCTGCTGCTGGAGCTGCAACATTTGCAACTGCAGCAATTGCAATTGAAGCAACATTTTCAGTGGCAGTAAATTCAAATCCGTATGAACCATTTGCTGCTGCGCCAGTACCTGTATAAGCTGCAACAGGACCAGAACTGCGTGAAGACAATGTTTCAGCAACTGCTGTCTTGGCAGCAGCAGCCAAAGATAAACCTTCAGTTACTTTTGCACGAATAGTGTAGCTTTGATAAGCAGGAATCGCAATTGCAGCCAAAATACCAATGATCGCTACAACGATCATCAATTCGATAAGGGTAAAACCTTTTTGCATCGTATTCATAAACATTCTCCACAAATGTTTGTTAATTTAATTATAAGCTTTGTAAGCTATTTTATACTTAGCACTAAATGTGCCAACTTTTATTATAGACAATTTACACAGAAAAACAGCACCTTACACATAAAAAATTTAGAACTTTTAATTTAACTGTGTATTTTTGTTAAAAAGTGACAATAATTGTCAGACCAAAAACTTGAGTTTAACAAATTTTGTCATTTTTAGAGAACTGTGTCACATTTTAAATTTTTACATCATCTGCTTTTACGTATTTGATTTATATTTCAGCAAATTTAAGCTCTGTGCTATGGATATCTTTGTACTTTGTACTTCTCTGCTTTAGACAAAGTAAGCTATCTATGACACATAGCGAAGAATTGTAAAATCTCAAAAGTAAAGGTTTTATAGCAAAAATCATGACCAAGCTCTCTCCTATCTTTCAAAGAGAGGGACATTGATTGACAAAAATCTATCCTAAAATAATCGGCGCATTGCCCAATTCATTTTGCTGATCTAGCAACTGACGGTCATAAAAACCATCCAAAATTTCACCAATTTCTTGTACGCCTGTGATTACTGCTTGCCGAAACTGCTGCTGTGCCAACCCCTGCACTATATGCGCACAGACTTCATCCCACACCTGTTGCGTGGTCGCTGTTTTAATGCCACGGTCAATCACAATTTCCACTTTGCGCTCACACAAATTCAGGTACAGCAAAACCCCGCTGTTCAGTTCAGTATCCCAAACACCCAATTCTGCAAATAATTGGCGCGCACGGGTATGCGTATCTACCGCATACGCCAAACGCGAGGGTAAACAGCCTTCAATCACCACCTGAATTTCTCCCACATGCCCATGTTCAGCAGCAGTCACTGCTTCTGCAATGGCATGTTGGTCCTGCGCATTAAAAAAACGTTTGGTGGCAGGTAAAAAAAAGAAATGCTTCAGCCAGCGCTTAACACTCGGACGGGCTACAATGCCCATTTTTGGTTGAGTAATAATTTCTGTTGTATCTGTTGTAGTTACCATGATCCTGATGCTCCTCCCCCACCAAAGCCACCGCCGCCGCCGCTATAGCCACCGCCACCAAAACCACCACCGCCCCGTCCGCCACCACGACCTGCAGAGGACAAGAAAAGTTGGAAAATGGTCTGTGCAATGGCAGTGATGAGTAAAAAGAAAATTCCCGCGCCAATCATTAAACTGGTGATTAAGCCTGCACCATTGACCAAACCTGCCACTGTACCTGCCACGGCAGCGGTTGAAGCACTTAAGCGTTTTCCGACAATCAGTGAGCCAATTACCCCTGCAATTAAAATAAATAAAGCGCTGCTCAAGGTTTTTTCACGCGCCTGTTGTTCTTGCAGCGCTTGTTCCTGACGCTGTTTCAGTTCTTGCGCCGCCTGTGCAGCAACTTCGGGGTCTAAGCTTAAAATCCGTTCGATTTCTGCCAAGCCTGCGTCAATGCCTTGAGCATATTGCGCTTGTTTAAAATACGGGGTAATGCGCTGGTTAATAATACGGCTCACTACAATATCAGGCAGTACACCCTCTAAACCATAACCTGTTAAAATTTGAATACGGCGGTCATTGACTGCAATTGCCATCAACACACCATTATCTTGCTTGGCAGAACCGAGCTGCCATTGTTCTGCGACCCGCATGGCAAAATCAAAAATATCTTCCTGCCCTGTGGTCGGTACAATCACCACCCCAATTTGTGCTTTGGCTTGTTGATGTAAATTTAAAATCCGCTGGCTGATTTGCTGTTTTTCTGCAGCAGTGAGCAAATTGGCTTGATCGACTACGGGCTGATGCAATGTCGGCAAAGCACGGATGGACTCACCCTCTGCCATATCATTGGCAATTTGCGGTTGCTGAACGGGTGTTTCTATAGGTGCTTGCTGAGTGCTCGATGTAGGCTGGCGTGAATTCGCAAGATCAGGGATAGGGTTTGCATTTTGAGGATGCTGTTGCTGCACAATTTTACCTAGCACCACAGCTTCGGCGGTTTCATCAGTTGCAGTGGCAACTTCACTATATGCCAAGCAGCTGAAACACATAACTGCCATGAGCAGCAGCATCTGCATTAGATTTATACAGGTCTTGCTGTGCGATTGCAGCATCCAGACATCCTCCTAGGCGTTATTCAAACGAAACTTTAGGTGCAGTTTGTGCGCTTTGCTCGGCACTGAAGTTTGGTTTGGTGTCCATGCCAATCACTTTGGCGGTCATCACTTGCGGGAACTGGCGTGCATAGCTGTTAAAGTCTTGCACTGTACTGATGTAACGGTTACGTGCCACGGCAATACGGTTTTCTGTGCCTTCTAGTTGTACTTGTAAATCACGGAATTGCTCATTGGCTTTTAAGTCTGGATAATTTTCAGACACCGCAATTAAACGTGATAAGGCACTGGTCATTTGCGCCTGTGCTTCCTGATATTTCTGGAATAACGCAGGGTCTTCCAATACCGACTTATCCACTTTTAAGCCTGCGACATTGGCACGTGCCTGAGTGACTTCAGTCAAGACTTGTTCTTCATGTTTGGCATAGCCTTTGACCACATTCACCAAGTTTGGCACTAAGTCAGCACGGCGTTGATATTGGTTTTGGACTTCTGACCAAGAAGCAGTCACGGCTTCATCTTTCACTTGTAAGGTGTTATAACCACAGCCGCTTAATGTCAAAGTACTGCTTAAAGCCACTGCGAGTAGGGTTTTTTTTGTGAAATTCATACATTAACCTCTAAATTTTCTTTGTATTTGTTTGAAATGATATCATTCTAACGTGAAATTCTGACCTGTTTGTGTATTTTGTTTAATCGAGCGAATCACCAAACTGTTTACATCAAACAATAACCTTGCACAGTAGATTAAATTGATATTGCGGTTTCTGCGCTTAGGCCATATAAGGCTCATGGATGGCAATATATTCCACAAGAAGATGAGCTGGATAAAATATCCAATAAAAAAGGACTGAATTCCTTAAAACTCAGCCCTTTCAAGATCTAAGCAAAACAAACTCGTTTAGACCTCTAAATAATCTAAAATACCTTCTGCCGCCTGACGACCTTCCCAAATTGCGGTCACGACCAAATCAGAACCACGCACCATATCGCCCCCTGCAAAAATTTTCGGGTTTGAGGTTTGGAACTTAAAAGTTTGCTGTTCTGCTGCCAGCACACGACCTGAACCGTCTACTCCAACATTGGCAGAGGCAAACCAATCTGCAGGGCTGGCACGGAAACCAAAAGCAAGTAATACTGCATCGGCAGCTAAAACTTCTTCTGAACCTGGAACAGGCTCTGGACTACGACGACCACGGCTGTCCGGCTCACCCAGCTGAGTAGTAATAAATTTCACACCGGTCACTTTACCATTTTCACCGACAATTTCGATCGGCTGACGGTTGAACTGGAAACTCACCCCTTCTTCACGCGCATTTTGCACTTCACGGCGTGAACCGGGCATATTTTCTTCATCACGACGGTAAGCACAAACTACCGATTCAGCACCTTGACGAATAGAAGTACGGTTACAGTCCATGGCCGTATCACCACCGCCTAAAACGATGACCTTTTTACCTTCCACGCTAATATATTCAGCCGGATCTTTTTCCCAGCCTTGGCAACGGTTGACATTGGCAATCAGGAAATCCAGCGCATCATGGACACCGTCCAGCTCTTCACCGGCAAAACCACCTTTCATATAAGTATAGGTGCCCATGCCCATGAATACCGCATCATAATCTGCAAGTAACTGGTCGATGGTCACATCTGTGCCAATTTCAGTATTCAGACGGAATTCCACGCCCATACCGGTGAAAATTTCACGGCGGCGCTTCATTACGTCTTTTTCCATTTTGAATTCTGGAATACCAAAAGTCAGCAAACCACCAATTTCCGGACGTTTATCAAAGACCACAGGTTTTACCCCGTTACGCACCAGAATATCTGCACAGCCAAGTCCTGCAGGACCTGCACCAATGATTGCGACTTTTTTATTGGTCCATTGCACATTGGACATATCTGGACGCCAGCCCAATGCAAAGGCGGTATCGTTGATATATTTTTCTGCATTCCCGATCGTCACCGCACCGAAACCGTCGTTGAGGGTACACGCCCCTTCACACAGACGGTCTTGCGGACAGACACGACCACAGACTTCTGGTAGGGTGTTGGTCTGGTGACACAGTTCAGCCGCCTGGAACAAACGGCCTTCTGACACCAGTTTCAACCAGTTAGGAATATAGTTATGTACCGGACATTTCCACTCACAATACGGGTTACCACAGCCTAGGCAGCGATGCGTCTGGTTGGCTGCAATTTCCGCAGTATAAGGCTTATAAATTTCCACAAATTCTGCTTTGCGGACATCAAGCTCTTTTTTCTCTGGATCTTGGCGTGCGACATCCAGAAATTGAAAGTCATTATGTAGGCGTTCAGCCATGTCTCTCTCCGTGGCTAGAGGTAAAGGCTTTACAGTTGCCTTACCTCTGCCTATATATCTGTTGGTCGTGGAATTATTGTGGATCAGCTTGAGTTGTTTTCAACAGCGTTTGCAAGTTGGCTGCTTTTGGTTTTACCAACCAGAACTTACGGCTATAGAAATCAAACTCATGGCGGATCTTGTACGCCCAAGCACTACCGGTTTCTTTAATATGTTCATCCAAAATGCGACCCAGGAAGGCTTTGTGCTCTTCCATCGCTTCCGTAGAAATACGGTTCAGCTCAATCAGTTCGTGGTTATAATGATCAACGAAGTCATTATCCAGATCAAGTACATAAGCAAAACCACCAGTCATACCCGCACCGAAGTTATGTCCGACTTTACCCAGCACAGTCACAATACCGCCGGTCATATATTCACAGCAGTGATCACCTGCGCCTTCAATCACGGCAAATGCACCCGAATTACGCACCGCGAAACGCTCGCCCGCTGTACCCGCTGCATATAACTTACCGCCAGTCGCACCGTACAAACAGGTATTCCCAATAATCGCGGTATTTTGCGTCTGGAATGGCGAACCTTTTGGCGGGAAGATAGAGATGCGACCACCGGCCATGCCTTTACCGACATAGTCATTGGCATCGCCTTCCAGGCTGATGTGCAGACCACCAGCGTTCCAGACACCCAGTGACTGGCCCGCAGTACCATTCAGGTGAACTTTCACCGGATGAGCTTCCATGCTCAGGTTGCCATAGCGTTTCGCAATTTCACCAGACAGGCGTGCGCCAATCGAGCGGTCACAGTTACCGATCGTGAAACTATATTCGCCGCCAGTTCCCGCTTCAATCGCAGGTAGAATCTTATCTACCATTTTTTCAGCCAGAATGCCTTTATCAAATGGCGCATTGCCCTGTACTTCGCAGTATTGTGCTTTACCTTCCGCTGAAGGATGCGACTCAAGCAATTTGCTTAAATCAAGATGTGCATGCTTGGCAGTTTCACCTGGCAAGACTTCCAGCAGATCCGTACGGCCAATCAGGTCTTTCAGACTCGATACACCAAGTGCCGCTAGCCATTCACGGGTTTCTTCAGCAATAAAGGTGAAGAAGTTAATCAGCATTTGTGGCTCGCCAATATAATGCTCTTGACGTAAATGATCTTGTTGAGTCGCAACACCGGTTGCACAGTTATTCAAGTGGCAGATACGCAGGTATTTACAACCCAATGCGATCATCGGAGTCGAACCAAAGCCGAAGCTTTCAGCACCGAGAATTGCTGCTTTTACGACATCCAGACCGGTTTTTAAACCACCATCTGTTTGTACGCGAACTTTACCACGCAGGTCATTCACACGAAGGGCCTGATGTGCCTCAGAAAGACCCAGTTCCCACGGTGAACCTGCATGATGAATTGAAGAAAGTGGAGAAGCCGCTGTCCCACCATCATAACCAGAAATGGTAATGAAATCGGCATACGCTTTCGCTACACCTGCCGCAATCGTACCGACACCCGGTTCAGAAACCAGCTTAACTGACACCATCGCCTGTGGGTTAACCTGTTTTAAATCAAAGATCAACTGTGATAAATCTTCAATTGAATAGATATCGTGATGCGGAGGTGGCGAAATCAGGGTAACGCCCGGTACAGAGTAACGTAAACGGGCAATGAGACCATTCACTTTACCACCCGGCAACTGACCACCTTCACCTGGTTTTGCACCTTGCGCGACTTTAATTTGAAGAACTTCTGCAGATGTTAAGTAAGCAGGCGTCACACCAAAACGGCCCGATGCAATTTGTTTGATTTTCGAGTTGCGGATAGTACCGTAACGCGCTGGATCTTCACCGCCCTCACCTGAGTTCGAGCGACCACCAATCGTGTTCATGGCAATCGCAATCGCTTCATGTGCTTCAGGGGACAGTGCACCCAAAGACATGCCGGCAGAGTCAAAGCGAGGCAGGATCTTTTCCACAGATTCCACTTGTTCGACTGGAATCGAATTATCTGTTTTTAGTTTGAACAGGTCACGAATCGTGGCGATCGGACGATTGTTCACCAATTCTGCATATTCTTTAAAATCTGCGTAGTTCCCAGAACGTACTGCTTTATGCAGTGAGTTGATCACGTCTGGGTTAAAGGCATGGTATTCCTTGCCGAATACAAATTTCAGCAGACCGCCCTGATCAATTGGCTTACGATTTTTCCAGGCAATATCCGCCAACTGTTTCTGATCATTTTCAAGATCAATAAAGGTTGCACCCTGAATACGGCTTGGTACACCGATGAAGCATTTATCCACTACTTCATTGGATAAGCCCACTGCTTCAAACAGCTGACCGCCACGGTAAGAGGCAACTGTTGAAATACCCATCTTAGACAGGACTTTCAGCAAGCCTTTTTCAATACCCTTACGGAAGTTGTTTTGCGCATAAATCGGGTCACCCAATAATTCACCTTTCGCGACCAGATCATTGATCACGTCATACGCCAGGTACGGGTAGATGGCTGTCGCACCAAAACCAAGTAGCACGGCAAACTGATGTGGATCACGGGCAAAACCGGTTTCAATAATCAGGTTAGCGTCAGTACGCAAACCGATATTGATCAGGTGATGATGCACCGCACCGGTGATCATAAAGGCATTGGCAGGCAAGTAACCTTCACGGATTTTCTTGTCGGAAAGCACCAGTAAGGTTTTACCATCACGAATGGCTTGTGCAGATTCTTCACAGATCCGTGCAATGGCTGCTTCCAGACCTTCGGTTTCAGCATAGTTCAGGTCGATATCTGCAATTTCATAACCGGCACGACCCAAGGTACGGATCTGATGCATTTTCGAATTAGACAGCACAGGGCTGGAAATGATCAGGCGGTCTGCATGTTCAGGCCCTTGTTCAAAGACGTTTTGTTCACGCCCCAAACAGGTTTCCAGTGACATCACAATCGATTCACGTAGCGGGTCAATCGGTGGGTTGGTCACCTGTGCAAACTGCTGGCGGAAATAATCCGACACATGGCGTACCTGACGAGACAATACCGCCATCGGGGTATCATCACCCATTGAACCTACAGCTTCCTGACCACTTTCAGCAATCGGACGCAACAACTGGTCACGCTCTTCAAAGGTCACCATGAACATTTTTTGTGCCGCTTTCAGGCCATCGCCTTTTAAGCCTTGATCACATAAATATTCTTCCAGCTCTGGACTACCTTGCAAACGCACAGAATTTTCACGTAACCATTCACGGTATGGACGCATACGTTTCAGATGATTATTGACATCTTGAGTATCCAGCACCTTACCGGTTTGCGTATCAATGACCAGCATTTGGCCAGGACCGACACGGCCTTTAGAAATCACATCTTCAGGTTGATAACCCCAGACACCAATTTCAGAAGCCAGCGTGATATAACCATTCTTGGTGATGACCCAACGCGCAGGACGCAGACCGTTACGATCCAGCATACAGATCGCATGTCGGCCATCCTGAATCACCAGACCAGCCGGGCCATCCCAAGCTTCCATATGTTTTGAGTTGAATTCATAGAAAGCACGCAGATCAGCATCTAAGGTTTCCACATTTTGCCAAGCAGGCGGAACCAGCATACGGAGTGCACGGAACAGATCCATGCCGCCACCCACCAGAATCTCCAGCATGTTGTCCAGGCTTGAAGAATCTGAACCGGTACGGTTCACAATTGGATTCAGTTCAGTTAAACCTGGCAATAATGGATTTTCAAATTTCGGCACACGCGCCATGGCCCAGTTACGATTCGCAGTAATGGTATTGATTTCACCATTGTGCGCCAGGTAACGGAACGGTTGTGCCAAAGGCCAGCGAGGCAAGGTATTGGTCGAGAAGCGCTGATGGAAGACCACGATATGCGATTCCAAACGTGGATCAGCCAGATCTGTATAAAAATCTGCAATCGCTTCCGGCATCATCAAGCCTTTATAGCTGATCACCGTTGAGCACAAAGTAGTGACATAGAAAGACGTATCATTCACCAACAGTTGTTCTGCACGACGGCGTGCCAGGAATAACTTACGGTTAAATTCAACCTCAGTCACACCCATTGGACAGTTAACAATAATCTGTTCAAATGCCGGCATCGATTGCAATGCAATTTCACCCAATGCATCGACATTGGTCGGAATCACGCGCCAAGCCAAAACGATTAAACCTTCAGCTTCAATCTCTTTGTTTAAAACCTGTTTGGCATGTGCAGCAAGTGCCGGATCAAGATTTAGAAACACCAACCCCACAGCAAACACTTCACTTAAAGTGGTATCACTTAAGCGTTTTGCTTCTTCACGGAAAAATTTCTTCGGCATCGCCAAGAGCAGACCACAACCATCCCCGGTTTTGCCATCCGCGGCAATACCACCACGATGGGTCATACAACTCAAACTATGAATCGCGGTCTTGACGAGATCATGGCTAGCATCACCCTGCATATGGGCGATCAAACCGAAACCACAGTTATCTTTAAACTCATCCGGTTGGTATAAACCTTGAGCGGGAGCTACATTATTAGGCGATGGCATGTGCATAGCGTACCCTTCTTTCACTAAGCCTCAACAGGCTATTAAACAATCTAAACTTTTCTCTGCGCTAGCGTCTAATGGACTTTCGAAGACTGTATTGGTAGAGCAAAAGCATTTTTCTTTATTTCTTCAGACTAGTCCTTTTTTAGACTAAATGCATAACAAATAAAGTTTATTCTGCTCATGAATAACATAAAAATCTGGAATAAATATGACATTCATACGGTGTCATCGAATCATTTTTCGCGCCAAAACAGGGAGATTAATTCAATTCATGCACCAATAAAGCAAATTCCATGCCAACAAACAGCGCATAAATTAAAACAATACAGATGACAAAGATTTAGCGCAGAACAGCACTCTAAGGGTTAATTTTAATGTGCATTTTTTGCACCAAAAGCGCTCATTTTTAATTCTGTAATTTTTTGGATGCGCTATTTTAGACCGGACTAATTAAATGGATCACTAATCTCATTATTTTGAGGACGAGGATTACTGCCCTGAGCAGGTCGATTATTGTTATTTTGCGGTTGAGGCGTGCCTTCTACAGCACTTTCAGATTTCTGTACATCGACCACATTTCCCGATGAATCACGGCGCACAATGGTGGTACTGGTAGTCGCAGCATCAGAGCTACGCGGCTTGGACTCAGTCTGGGTTTGCTGCTGTCTAAGTCGCACCGATTCATCTACTTTCGGCAAAGGCACATTTTTCAAACGAATTTCGTAAAGCTTTTGATTACTGGCCAATTCCTCTGAACCCAGATTATTGACCAGACTGACATATTGCTGCATTGCTACAACTTCAGGCTTGACTGAGGCCGGTAAATTTAACTTCAGTGTAGATAAAGCCTGATTGGCTTGCGCCGCCGTCTTATATTGACCATATAACAATACATATTGTTCTGGCTGATTTTCACCCGAGATTCTTAAATAAATAAAAGGTTTACGATCGGACTGTTTTTTAAGAAAACTTTTTAAAATGGCTTCATTTGTCACACGAAATAATTCAATGGCGTGCTGGTTTTTCGCTTCATTGACAAATTTGGTACCACGGAATTCCGGCTCATGACTGGCATTCACGACGGTACGCGTATTTAGGTCCAGTGGTTTCACTTCCTGAAAAAGTGCACCAAGATGGATCATTGTGGCGACTTTTTCTGGTTGAATCTGCAACTGAACTTCAGTTTCAGGCTTTTTTTCAATTTCGACGACATCATCTGAATCAGTCACCGCCCAAAAAACTAAGGCAGCAAATAGGCAGCATACACCACAGACCAGCCAGAAATAATGCTGAATCTTTTGCCAAGGAGTATGTAATGCTGCCATAAAACTAAACCTATGCCTGACTGGCTAAAATTGCCTGTTTCATTAACTCGAGATCAAAGTCTCGGGTAATCACTGCTTCGCCTAATTGCTTTAATAACACCAGACGCAATTGTCCATTTAAGACTTTTTTGTCATGGGCCATATAGGCCAGAAAATCATCCAGAGGGATTTTAGGACAAACCACAGGAAGTTTGGCACGAGAAATGATTTTTTTTGTACGTTCTAAATCCTCTTGAGAAATCCAGCCCATACGCTGTGACAGATCCGCAGCCATCACCATACCGGTGGCAACAGCCTCGCCATGTAGCCAGACACCATACCCCATGTAGGATTCAATCGCATGACCAAAGGTATGACCTAAATTGAGTAAAGCACGTTCCCCTTGCTCTTTCTCATCATTGGCTACGATCCGCGCCTTATGCGCACAGGAACGGTAAACGGCTTCAGCCAATAATTTCTCATCACGAGCGGCCAGAGCATCCATATTCTCTTCCAGCCAGACCAGAAATGCTTCATCACCGAGCAGCGCATATTTAATCACTTCAGCCAAACCTGCTGAAAGCTCTCGATCAGGCAAAGTAGAAAGCTGCGACATATCCGCCAGTACCACTTGAGGTTGCTGGAAAGCGCCAATCATGTTTTTACCCAGTGGGTGATTAATCCCGGTTTTTCCACCAACACTTGAATCTACTTGCGACAGCAAAGTCGTCGGTACTTGGATAAAGTATACACCGCGCTGGAAACAGGCAGAAGCAAACCCGGCCATATCTCCAATCACACCACCACCCAGCGCAAGCACAGTACAGTCCCTGTTAAAACCGGCTTCAAGCAGTGCATCAAAAATCAGATTCAGATGCGGACTATCCTTATATTTTTCACCATCAGGCAAAATACAGGTCGCAACACGTTTGTTCAGAGCTTCAATTGCAGTTTGATAACGCTGCAAATAAAGTGGTGCAACCGTAGTATTGCTCACAATCATTACTTGCTTGCCATGAATATAGGGTGCCAATAAGGCCTGTGGATCCAGATCGCTCCCGATAAAAATAGGGTAACGACGTTCTCCGAGTTCTACATATAAGGTTTGCATGCTTGATTAACCACTTTATTCAATGAACTTAGTTTTTAGAAGTAATGAGATTGAGAATCCGCTGCGCCAGATCTCGTGCAGCACCCTGATTGGTCTCAATAATATGATGCGCCACTTCCCGATACAAGGGATCACGGACTGCCAATAAATCCCGTAACTTTTGTTCCGGATTTTCGACTTGAAGGAGGGGACGGTTTTTATCGCGATAGGTACGTTGCAGTTGAATTTCAACCGGGGTATAGAGATAAACGACGATTCCGCGCTGTTTCAGATAGTCCCGGTTTAAAACCTGAGTAATTGCACCACCACCAGTGGCTAAAACCAGATGGGGACGTGAGGTAAGTTCATTAATCACAGCCGTTTCACGGTCACGGAAACCCTGCTCCCCTTCTTTTTCAAAAATCCAGGGAATGGTCGCACCTGTTTTACGTTCAATTTCATGATCACTGTCTAGAAATTCGCGTCCTAACAATTCTGCGAGATGTCGTCCTACTGTTGTTTTACCGGCCCCCATCGGCCCTACCAAATAAATATTTGGTAGGGTTTCAAACTCTTTGCTTGGCAAGGAGTCACCTATTCGTTTTGTTAAATTCAAAATATATTAATGATTTCTTGAAACACTGTCATTAACAATTCGAGGTGTAACGAAAATCAGTAGCTCACGTTTATTATCCGACTTTAAATCTTTACGGAATAAACGTCCTACATAAGGAATATCCCCCAAGAATGGCACCTTGGTTTGTGCATTACGGGTTTCCTGCTCAAAAATACCACCTAAAACGACTGTTTCACCATTATCAACCAAGACATTGGTATTGATCTGGTTTTTGTTAATAGTAAGCTGTCCAGTCGGTGTCGGATTACCCGGCGAATCACTGGTAATATTGAGTTCCATCTGCACTTTACCATCTGGCGTAATACTTGGCGTCACATCCAGACTTAAGGTGGCATCAATAAACTCAGTAGTGGACACAGCATTAGCACCTCCACCTTCAGCAGATTGATACGGAATTTGTGAACCAGAGGCAACAGTTGCTTTCTGCTTATCCGCAGTCAGTACTTTAGGGGTAGAAATCACCTCACCATAGCCATCTGCCTGAAGTGCAGAAAGCTCAAGATCCAACATAAAATCCGATAGACTGATTAGACCAAAAGCAATACGACTTGCACCCGGACTGGTTACACCCAAGTCTACATTAAGGTTTTGTGGACGTTGAATCTCATAAGTATATCCACCTAAATCACTTTCTTGGGGATCTCTGAGATCCCATAACGTCGTGTCACTACCACCGACCAGAAGGCTATCATTGTTGGTAATCCCTTGAGATAGAATCCCCCACTTCACTCCCATTTCTTTGGTGAAGTCAGTGGTAGCTCGCACAATACGTGCTTCGACCATCACCTGCTTGACCTGTACATCGAGCAGATCTACCATATTACGGATTTTATCAATAAAAGGCTGGGTATCATTCACAATAATAGTATTGGTTCGTGCATCAATAGACACAGAGCCACGTGAACTCAATAAGCTTTCTCTCTCATCATTATTTGTAGTGTTACTCGAACTACCTGAACTAGATGCGCCTTTATTCTGCGTAATCAGTTTCTCAATATCAGCGGCTTTGGCATAACTGAGCTGCATATATTCCGTTTGGATAGGCGCAAGTGCAACACTCTGCTTAATCGCCTTAGCTTCTTCCTCTTCAGCCTTTATCAGCTCTGTAACTGGTGCGATCCAGATCACATTGCCATTGCGCCGTTTATCCAGATTTTTGGTTTTCAGCACAATATCCAGCGCCTGATCCCAAGGTACCTCTTTCAAGCGCAAGGTAATATTGCCTTGCACACTATCCGCAGCCACCATATTGATATCGGTAAAATCCGCTAAGAGCTGTAGCACGCGGCGCACTTCAATATCCTGGAAATCTAGCGAAATTTTCTTACCGCTATAAGCAACGGTTTTAGGACGCAATGGACTCTTGGCTTCTGGTCGTTTCAAGCTGATGGTCAGCTTGTTATCAGTCTGATAAGCCATATATTCATAACTTTCCGCAGACTGAATCGTAATGACCCCTGAACCATTTTGATTCACAGCATCCACACTCGATACCGGAGTCGCGAAATCAGTCACATTAAGACGGCGGGTCAAATGAGCCGGAATCTTGGAACCTAAAGTGCGTACAATAACTTTGGTACCCTGCTGTTGTACATCAACCGGGGTATTATTACCTGCTAGATCAATAACGACTTGGCCCTCACCTTGCGCACCGCGCTGGAAACCAATGTTGCTAATACCCTGAGCTGACTGTTGCTGCACAGGTTGAGTTATGGCTACAGGAGTTGCCGAGTTAATTTTAAGAATAAAGGTATTGCCTTCCACGCGAGTCGTAAAGGCTCCAGCCTCGGTCAGATTTACCGTTAGACGTGCCCGCTGAGCATCCGAAGTGACATCCACTGAACTGGCTTCACGTGTTGCCACCGGAATACTGCTTTGTTTTAAATTCTGTTGTGCTTTGTCAAAGTCCAGAATCAAACGTGACGGCGATTCTAATTGATAGGCTTGTGGTTGTGGTGGCAAACCATTGAACATCACCCGAATCTCAGTTCCTTGTCCAGGAAGCTGCATGGGTACTACATTGGTCATTGAAACCTGCGCACTGGCCGCTTGCATCACCGCAATCGCAACAGCACCCATTGAAAACTGACGAAACACACGATTCATTGTATTAACATCCCCAAAAATAAATTCTTTAATACTCTTATTCATTGTTATTCCTTTAAAACTTATGGCGCCGGCCCGATAAGAACCAGACTTCGCGGACGTTCCACATATCCCTCACGGCCATCTGGAATAATCTCAATCAAATCGATCTGTGTTGGTGTAATTCCAACCACACGACCATGATTAAGTCCCATATAGCTACCACGTTGAATCCGCTCAACCTCACCATCAGGTGTCTGGATTAAAGCCAGAATCTGTCCTGCCTGATTGCGCATGCTGCCTTTCATGGTCAACGTTTCGAGCGGATAACTTTCTAGCGGTTGCAATTGACGTGATAGGTTTGGATAAACCCGTTTCCCCGCCATAATTTTCAGTTCGGCAGCCAGAGAGCTTGGTAAAAAAGGACTTTTGATCTGATGTGCTGCATAGTTGAAGGTTTCAACTGGCATAAAATCAGGCGCAGGTTCAATCGGTAAAGGCGGCTGATTACGAATATTGGCCATTTCCTGATTGACTGCATCAATGCGTGAATCACATCCCAATAATAAAAACCCAAGCGTTAAAGCTGAAGTAATTTTAATGTTCTTCATTACTGCGCCCCCTGAGTAGTACTATTAGCTGCAGGCTGCACTGCAGCGCCTTCCGCATTACCAACATAACGATAAGTTTTGGCTTTCACCACATAATCAATGACCGGAATTTCAGATTTTTTCTCTTTGTTTTCAGTACCGGTAATGGTGAAATCATGCAGCGTGACAATACGCGATAAGCCGGCAATACTGCTTACAAAAGAACCAAAAGCGTGATAATCTCCAGTGGCTTCAATCGCAATTGGCTGCTCAATAAAGAACTCTTGTTTAATTTCAGGTTCCAGACGGATATTTTTAAACTTCAAGCCTGAATTCACACCGCTCAGATTAATATCTTCAACTAGACCTGGAATTTCAGTTTCTTTTGGCAACTGTTCTAACTGCTGGTTAAAACGGGCTTCCATTTCCTGAAGCTGAATTTGATATTGTTGTAAATTGCGTAATTTGGATTCTTTTTCACGGAATTCATTCAGCAGGTTTTGTTCTTGGGCACTGGCTTGTGAAATCGATTCAATTGTACTTCTGATCATGACAAAGTAAATCACTGCAAAGGCCAGTGCAACAATAAAAATCCAACAGGTAATTTTGACCGACAAAGGCCAGCTACCATAGTTATTTGGATCCAATGTATTGAATTGCTGAAAAAACTTTTCAACAGTCATTTTATTTTTGGGTACAGCGACGACATCCTGGCTGAACTCATCGAATTCTTCATTACTCATGATGATGCCCCCGTAGTTGTAGCGACTGCTTGTTGTTCTTCGTTAAGTACTGGCTGAGCGATCTGATCCAGATCTACCGTCACGGTAAAACTACCGTAGGACTCTTCCACACGTGGAATAATAGAGCTCGGTGCCTTTTCTTTTGCTTCTTCAGCCACCAGGAAAGCGTTCATAAAGGCATTTCGATACCAAGATGAAGCCTCCAGATTACGGAGCAGTTCTGCTACTGTATTTGGACTCTCAGCCCGACCTTCAATGGTAAACTTGTCACCGGTACGCTGGAATTTGGTGATATACATATTGCTTGGGGTCACCCGTACAATTTCATCAATCAAATGTACCGCAATCGGACGCTGAGTTTGTAGACCCTGAATCAGTTTCATCCGTTCAACAATCGCATTACGCTGCTCTTGCAAACCTTCAAGCGCCTTTAACTGCACATCCAGATTCTGGTTGGTACTTTGAATCAGCTGATTGGCCTGCTCCTGATCCTGAAGTTTGTGATCATAATAAAACCAGGTTGAACCTGCTGCCGCTAATCCCAAGAAAAGCGCCCCCACGCAGATTGCCACAAATTCATTATTTCTTTTAATTCTTAGCTCATCACGCCAAGGAAGTAAGTTAATTCTTGCCATTAATCAAAACTCCTTAATGCCAAACCGCATGCAACCATGAGTGATGACGCGTCATTTTCAATTTTTTTAATATCAATTTGCGGAGAAAAGCCCATTTGCAAAAATGGATTCGCGATCGTGACACGGTAACCGAGTTTTTGTTGTAATAATTTTGCCAGACCTGGAATATTAGCATTCCCGCCGGCCAGTAAAATATGGTCAATCTCATTAAACTGAGAAGATGAAAAGAAGAACTGCAATGAACGGGCTGCCTGTTGCACCACGGCATCCAGAAAGGGTTCTAGGACTTCAATATCATAATCATCCGGCAAGGCACGGGTTTTTTTAGCACGTCCAGCTTCCTCAAAGGATAATCCATAACGATTCTGAATTTCCTGAGTCAATTGCTTGCCGCCAAACACCTGCTCACGAGTATAAATAATCTTGTTGTTCTGCATCACCGACAAGGTCGTCATACTATGACCAATGTCTAAAATACCAACCGTATTGACCCCCATCGGCAAAGTGTCCGAAAATACCTTAAAGGCATTTTCCAGCGCAAAACTTTCTACATCTGCAATCTTAGGCGTTAGACTGCTAATCTCTAAAACTTCAGAACGTGCTTCGACATTTTCGATCCGTGTCGCGACCAGCAGCACATTGACCCGGTTCGGATTGGAAAGGCGGTCTGGCAGAACTTCAAAGTCCAGACTCGCTTCATCGAGTGGAAAAGGAATATATTGTTCCGCATCTTCACGAATCTGAACTTCACGTTCATCATCTGACATGTCTGCATCCATCTCAATGATTTTGGTGATGACCATTGAAGTTGGAATCGCAAAAGCGGCCTGATTCGACTGGGTATTACCCAAATTAATTGCACGCCCAAGGGCATCAGCGACTGCTTCTGGGTTTAAAATGTTTTTTTCAACAACACTGTTTTCCGATAATGGGATCAAAGCATAGCTCTCTACCCAGTAACGGCCACTTTTTACAGAAAGTTCTAAAACCTTAACAGAAGTCGAACTAATATCGACTCCTATTAACCCCTTATTTGGTTTACGATATAACCTGCGCACAATACACTTCCTATTATTTTTTTGTCCCCAATTCAATCTAACTTACCAATTGGTCCAGTCTATAATTTTATATAGATACAATAACTCATCTAACAATATGGATATCGACAGGATATACTGACCGGTAATTAGTTCGCCATTAGCTCTTATTAAAACTTACTTGTTATGAAAAAGCTATCTTGTTCAGGCCTTGTTCATCCATTTTTTTTGATCATTATCATTATACTGATCTCAATTCCGATGGGTTTCTATGGCATGTATCTCTATATTGCCCCATCTTTGCCTGAAATGTCTACGCTTAAAAAGGCCCCTTTATTAAAGCCTTTACAAGTTTTTAGTTCAGATAATGAATTAATTGCCGAATATGGAGGCAAGCTTTCTGTTCCCGTGAAATATGAACAAATTCCGCCCGAGTTTATTCATGCTTTCCTCGCCGCTGAAGATTCCAGCTTTTTTGAGCATAGCGGGATCAGCTTTAAAAGCTTGGGACGCGCACTCAGTGAGACGGTGACCGGCTCGGATGTACAGACCGGTGGTTCGACCATTACCATGCAAGTGGCAAAAAACTATTACCTTAGCCCTGAACGGACGCTGAAGCGTAAACTGACAGAAATTTTTCTGGCCCGTAATATTGAGCAAAACTTAACTAAAGAAGAAATTCTGACCTTGTATGTCAATAAAATTTTCTTGGGAAAAAATGCTTACGGCATCGCAGCAGCAGCTAAAATTTACTATAACAAGAGCTTAGAAGAGCTTTCAATTGCACAAATGGCCATGATCTCTGGCCTGCCTAAAGCACCTTCTCGATATAATCCGGTCGCCAATCCCAAGCGCGCCCTGGAACGTCGTAACTGGATTCTGGGCCGTATGCTGCAACTGGGCTATTTAAATCAGAGCCAGTATCAGCAAGCCATTGCTGAACCGGTTAATCTGGATATGCCTGACCGGAGCACCCGAAACAAATTCCCTTATGTCGGTGAAATGGTGCGTTCTGAACTGGTACAAAACTTTGGTGAACAGGCGGTAGATTCTGGTTATAAAGTTTATACCACCATCCATAGTGAACGTCAGGCCTATGCGGAGCAAGCGGTACAAGAAGGTTTAGAGGCTTATGACCGTCGACATGGCTGGCGTGGTGCTGAAGCACATGATCAACCCCTCGACAAGTTCCGTGCCTATGCCAACACCTATCCTGCGCAAGTAACTCAGGTGGGTAATTCCAGTTTTGAAGCACTCATGCAGGATGGAAGCAGCGTGACTGTTCCCTGGTCAGGTATGTCCTGGGCGCGTCGCTTTCGAAACGTTAACAGTGTAGGTGGTGCACCGAGCAAAGCATCCGAGATTGTCAAAGTCAAAGACATTGTTCGCTTAAGACCCAATGAAAATAAAACCTCTTGGTCATTGGTGCAGATCCCCAATGTGCAAGGACAATTGATTGCCATCAATCCAAATAATGGTGCGATTGAAGCCATTGTCGGGGGATATAACTTTTATCAGTCGAAATTTAACCGTGCAATCCAAGGCTGGCGTCAACCCGGCTCTACCATTAAGCCTTTTGTTTATGCCCTGGCTTTAGAACGTGGCATGACGCCGCATACTATGGTCAATGATGCACCCATTACCATTGGCAAATGGACGCCACGTAACTCGGATGGCCGTTATCTGGGCATGATCCCCCTACGTCGTGCACTTTATCTGTCACGTAATACAGTCTCAGTGCGCTTATTACAGGCCGTCGGGATTGAACGTACACGTCAGTTATTCATGGATTTTGGTTTACAAGACAGTCAGATTCCACGTAACTATACTATTGCATTAGGCACCCCGCAGGTCCTCCCGATTCAGATGGCGACTGGCTATGCTACCTTTGCCAATGGCGGTTACCGAATCCAACCGCACTTTATTACCCGTATTGAAGATGCCTATGGCAATACCATCTTTGAAGCCAAGCCTGAATATGCCTGTATTTCATGTATTAATGAAAAAGAAGAAACAGTTCAAGCCACTGACCCTATTACCGCAGATGACGAAGCAATTGCAATTAACAATACAACTTTAGAGCAAAAACAGCCTGCACCTAAAGTCTCTGCCGAAGACAGTAATTATCGTCAGGCACAGCGTATTTTAAAATCCAGCTCTGCCTATGACATGGCCAACATTTTGCGTGATGTGATTCAGCATGGTACTGGCCGTGCTGCATTAAGAATTGGTCGTGGTGATATCGGCGGGAAGACCGGTACCACTAATGATGCCAAAGACGCCTGGTTTGCAGGTTTCAATGGTAAGTTAGTCACCGTGACCTGGGTAGGCTTTGATCAGCCAACCACTTTAGGTCGCCGTGAATATGGTGGTGTGGCAGCTCTACCGATCTGGACCGATTTTATGGGCAAGGCATTAAAAGGCCAGCCGGAAGCATGGGTCCGTTTAGACCGCAATGCCAAGGCACCGGTAAATCGTAATAAGGTGGTTCAGGCTGATGAGCAGCAGAATGATCCGTCTTCTCCACCTATGGCGACAGCACTTTACCGTCCTGCACCTGTGGTCGTCCCGAAACGCACAGAAACTGACTTTGAGGATTTACCAGATCAACCGATTCGTTTACCAGATGATGAAGGTTCTGCACCTCAAGAACAGCCTCTTCAGCCGAACCGGGTAGATTCTCTGGAAAATCTGATCGAAGAAGTCCAGTAATCTGAAGATATAAAAAAGCCCTCAGTTGAGGGCTTTTTTTATATGCATTTTTTATTTTTTCTGAAACAGGTAAATCTGATATTGAGCCAGTAATTCAAACTGATCCTGCTGTTCAAGTGCTAAACGACGTTCAGGTTTGGCCTTATAAGCATATGGCGTCATCGCAATCAGGTTTTTTAAATCAGCCTGTGGCAAAACCATTGGCGCATCAATCACCTGCTCACTAACCAGATTAAATTCATCTTGTAACTGCTCAACAAACTTCTGCGGCTCATGTGGTTTCACTTCTTCAAACAGCGCTTCACGCATAGCATATAAATGTTGTGGGGCTGGTGTCACCACCATCAAATAAGATTTTGGTTTTAGAACTCGCAGGATTTCCTGTTTGGGAATTGGACTAAACAAGCTGGTACACAGATCAATCAACTCATCTAATACTGGTAAAGTCGCTCCGGTTCCCACGACCCAAGTCACCTCTTTATTCAGTTTGGCTGCGACCTGAACCGCATTCTTGGCAATATCGACCCCAACACATTGCAGCACTTCGGCCTGCATGGCATCGGTATAGTAGCCTTCCCCACAACCAATATCCAAAAGGTTCTCAATCCGCAACTCGCGAATCTTCTCTACGACAGCCTGTTGCAAAGGCGCATAATAACCTGCACTGAGAAATGCGCGACGTGCCTGCACAGACTCAGGCGTATCTCCCGGATTTTTACTATGCTTGTGCTGAACCACATGCAGGTTCACATAGCCTTGTTTGGCGACATCGTAACTATGATGATTCTCACAGCGCCATGTTCTTTCATTTAAGCTCAACTGCTGGCGACAGACTGGGCACATGAGTAAATTCATCATTTTCTCCAAAACAAAAAAGCCGGCATGCGCCGACTTTTTCCAATGCATTTCTTAGCGCAATTTTAAGGTCATTAGACCTAAAACTACCAGCATAATCGTAATAATCCAGAAACGGATCACCACCTGGGTTTCACGCCAGCCTTTCTTTTCATAATGATGATGTAGCGGCGCCATCAGGAATACACGTTTATTGCGCATTCTTAATGAACCAATCTGCAGGAATACTGAAACCGCTTCCACGACAAAGACACCAGCCATAATCGCAAATACGATTTCCTGACGAACCATGACGGCAATCGTACCGAGCATTGCACCGAGAGATAAAGCACCGACATCCCCCATAAATACTTGGGCTGGATGGGCGTTATACCAAAGGAAAGCCAGACCCGCTCCGATCATGGCAGCACAGACCACCACCAGTTCAGACGAATATTTTACATAAGGAATATGCAGATAATTGGCAAAGCGCACGTCACCGGCCAAATAGGCAAATACGCCCAAACCTGTAGCAACCAGCACGATTGGCATGATTGCCAGACCATCCAGACCATCAGTCAAGTTCACGGCATTGGAGGCACCGTTAATCACGAAATAGGTAAAGATAATAAAACCAATGCCCAATGGGATCATCGATAATGGAATGCTTAGGTCTTTAAAGAATGGAATCAGCAGATCCAGCATATTCGCGGTATGCACCGGATTGGTCTGTTGCTGTGCAATGACATACAAAGCAATACCAGCACCCAACGAACCCACTGAAGTCCAGAAGAATTTTTTCTTCGCAGGCAAACCCGCATTGTCTTTATAACGGATTTTAATCCAGTCATCGGCCCAGCCAACGGCACCGAAAATCACCATCACACCCAGCACAATCCAGACATAAGGATTGGAAAGATCTGCCCAGAGTAGAGTTGAGATACCAATCGAAAGCAGGATCAGCACCCCGCCCATGGTCGGCGTGCCCATTTTCTTAGCATGGTTTTCAGGGGCATACGAGCTGACTGCCTGACCATATTTCAGCGCCTGAAGCTTGCGAATCATTACAGGACCGAGCACCAGACCGATGGTCAATGCCGTCAAGACACTGAGCAAAGCACGTAAAGTTAAATAACGAACCACCTGAAACGTGCTGTCAAAGCCCGCCAAATGTTCAAAGAGCCATAACAGCATTTAGAGTTTCTCCATCAATGCAGCCATCAATGTTTCCATATGGGTAAAACGCGACCCTTTAAACAGGAATGACATCGGCTGAGGTTGATGTGTTTCAATCAAACGAATTAAAAACGGTAATGCCTGCTCCTGATTCAGGAAAGCCTGCATTTTTTTACCATATTGTGTACTACGGGCACCTTCTTGTGCGGCCGGCGCAAATTCACCTACAGCCACCACAAAATTAATGCCTTTCACCGAGACCAGATCCCGACCGAGCTTGTAATGCTCGATTGCGGCAGATGAACCGAGTTCACCAATATCGCCGGTGACCATGATCCGGATGCCTTGCTGTTGTGCCAACACTTCTGCTGCTGCACGCATCGAACCCGGATTGGCATTGTAGGTGTCATCAATAAATAAATAGTCTTTGTGCGGAATAAAGTTCAGACGACCTTTCGCACCCACTGCCTGTTCCAGGCCAGCCACGATATCATCAAGATTAATACCGATCGCCAGGGCAAATGCAGCGGCAGCTGTGGCATTCTCGACATTATGCTCGCCGGCAAATGGTAAACGAACTGTTTTCGAGCCCTGTGGTGTATTCAGTGTAAAGCTTGAAGATTGAGCTTCAAGCACCATATCGCTGGCATAGACTTCACCGCCAGCACCAAAACTCAAGCTTTTTTCAGTTTTTACTGCAGCACGAATGGTTTCAGCAAAATCATCGGCAGCGGGAATAATCGAAGTCTCAGAGATATGTGCATAGATCTCGGATTTTGCACGGCAAATTCCGTCACGGCCGCCAAATTCACCTAAATGCGCAGTCCCGATATTAATAATCCCGGCCACATGCGGCTGCACCATTTTCGAGGTGTAATCAATTTCACCCTGATGACTCGCACCGAGTTCCATCACCGCATATTGATGTTCAGGACGCAGCTCAAGCAACATTACCGGCACGCCGAGGTCATTATTCAAATTACCACGCGTAACCAAGGTCGGTGCCAGACGCGACAGAATGCTTCCCAGCATTTCTTTAGTCGTGGTCTTGCCACTACTGCCGGTCAAGGCAATGACTTTGAGTTGAGGATTCTGCTGACGGCGATAAGCACCTAACTGTCCCAATGCCAAACGGGTATCTTCCACCACCAACTGGCAAATATCAGCATCCACCGGACGGCTGACAATGGCAATTTCACAACCTTGAGCGGCCACCTGAGCAATAAAGTCGTGCGCGTCAAAACGCTCACCTTTCAGCGCAAGAAAAGCATCACCTGATTCTGCATCACGTGAATCAGTCAAAATTCGCTTGATCTGGCCTGCAGGCTTTTTATCATTCAGCCAGTAGCCTTGAGTAGCCTGCTGTAATTGTTCTATGCTCCACGGCTCCAGCGCCGCAGTGCTTGTTGTTGAGGTATGCATATCTGAATCCTAATGCGCTGAATAGGCTGAATCTGTACTGCAATGCTGGGCATCAATCGCAGCTTGCACTTCGACCACGTCATCAAACCAGTGACGTACACCATCAATTTCCTGATAATTTTCGTGCCCTTTTCCTGCAATCACCACAATATCACCCGCCTGTGCGTGTTTAACCGCAAACTTGATCGCTTCACGACGGTCATGAATTTCATGATAGGTTTTGCCGGAAAAATCGATGCCATTTTTCATATCAGCAAAAATTTGTGCCGGATCTTCGGTTCGCGGGTTATCCGAAGTGAGTACTGCGATATCCGAACCGTCTAAAGCAGCCTGAGTCATCAGTGGACGTTTACCGCGATCACGGTCGCCGCCACAGCCGAAGACTGCCCATAGATTTTGTGAGACATGCCGTTTCAAGGTCACTAGAACCTGAGTCAGGGCATCCGGGGTATGGGCATAATCCACCACAAACAAGCGCTCTCCATCATGTAGCACCTGCATTCGGCCCGGTGCACCTTTGAGCTGTGGCACAGTTGCAATCAAACTTTCCAAGTCAAATCCGGCCTGCTCCACCATGATCAGACTGGCGACCAGATTTTCAATATTGAAATGACCCAGCAATGGACTGTTAACCATATATTCAGCAGAAGCAGTTTTTAGTTTAAAGGTCGCACCTGAAATGCTGTACTGAATATCCTGAACCTGATAATCCGCTTTTTGCTTGGTGGAATAAGTCAAAATTTTAGGCTGTGCCGGATTGTTTTCCGCAGCATCCAGCATGATCTGTGCATGTTCATCATCGATATTGATGACAGCCACTTTTAAAGATTCAAACCGGAATAAACCAGACTTTGCTTCTGCATAAGCTTGCAGCGTTCCATGATAATCTAGATGGTCACGACTCAAATTGCTGTAGCCTGCAATCTCGATATTACAGCCATTCAAGCGACCTTGTTCCAGACCATGCGAACTGGCTTCAATCGAGGCAAATTCCGCACCGGCCTGCGCATAGCCATGCAGGGCATTTTGCAGTTGCAAGGCATCTAGGGTGGTATGCGAAGACGCTTCCAGATTTGGCAAAATCCCGTTACCTGTGGTACCCATCACTGCACAGGCTTTACCTTGCAGCATGATGAATTCAGCCACCAAGCGAGAAATCGTGGTTTTACCATTGGTGCCGGTAACTGCCAGAATTCGAACAGCTTGAACAGGTTGAGTAGCTTGCAAATACTGCTTTTGCCACTGCCCCATCAGATGACGTACATCTGCCACCACCAGATTTGGAGATACATCCAGCTTAGTTTCTGAAATCACAGCCAATGCACCCTGATCCAAAGCTTTCTGGGCAAATTGAGCAGTTTTTTCCGGTTGTGACAGACTGGTCAGGCCAATAAAAATCTGTCCTGGTTTAACTTTACGACTATCCAGCTCGAAGCCCTGAAAGGATTGCTTCATCCAGTCAGCGACATCGTGAGGGGTGTAGATATCTTGAAATGTAATAGACATTGATCACCTATTTACTGGACTTTGGGAGGTTCTAAAGGTTTGTCCAGAGGGACATTCAGCAGACGCAAGGATTCCTGCATCACGCGGGCAAAGACTGGTGCAGATACCGTACCGCCATAGTAAGTGCCTTGTGGATTTTCTACTACCACCACCATGGCAATCCGTGGATCACTGACTGGTGCTACGCCGGCAAATAAAGCCCGGTATTCACTGGTTGAATAACCTTTACGGTCAGCACGCAGCTTATGTGCAGTACCGGTTTTACCTGCCACGCGATAGCCTGGAATGGTGGCGCGAGTTGCTGTACCACCTGGCAAGGTTGCAGTTTCCATCATCAGCAGGACCTGATCGGCAATCTTGGCATCGATCATCTGTTCACCCTGCGGCTGCTCTTCCAGCTTGTACAGGCTCAGCGGCATTTTTACGCCTTTATTGGCCAACATGGCATAGGCATCGGCCAGTTGTAACACGGTGGCGTTCAGACCATAACCATAGGACATAGTCGCCACTTCTGATACATTCCATTTGCTTGGTGGAAGAATCAAACCGGCACTTTCACCCGGGAATTTCACCGCTGAACGCTGACCAAAACCCAGACGTTTATAGAAGGTTGGTAAGGTTTCATACGGCAACGATAAGGCCAGTTTTGCCACACCAACGTTAGAGGATTTCTGGATAATGCCACCCAAGGTCAACTGACCATAGTTATGCGTATCACGAATGGTATGATTACCGACCCGCATACTGCCCGGTGTGGTATTCACCACTGAATTCGCCGTATATTTGCCACTTTCCAGCGCCATTGCCACGGTCAGCGGCTTCATAGTCGAACCCGGCTCGAAAGAATCGACTGCACCACGATTACGCATGGCATCCTTGTTGAGCAGGCTGTTTTTATCATTCGGGTTATACGATGGCCATGATGATAGCGCCAGAATTTCACCGGTTTTGACATCAACAGCGATCGCAGTCGCTGAACGGGCATTATTGGCGACACCGGCCGCGGTCAGCTCACGGTACATAATATATTGCAAACGCGAGTCGATACTTAAGGTAATGTTTTCGCCCGGTTCAACCTCTTTAATCACTTCCGGTTCTTTGACCCGGTTGCCTTTTTTATCGCGAATGATCTGCTGTTCGCCATCTTTTCCGGAAAGACGGCTATTCAGCTGCATTTCTAGACCTTCAATGCCGCTGCCTTCGCTATTGGTCAGGCCAATAATCTGAGAGTTCGGCTGTGGCTGCGGATAATAACGTTTATAGTTTTTCTCAGTATATACGCCCTGAAAATTACGCTTCATGATCAGTTCGGCCTGTTGTGGCGGAACTTCTTTTTTCAGGATCAGATAACGTGAACGCGGACGTTCTTGCATTTTTTTACGCAGTTCTGCCCGATCCATACCGACTGCATCAGCCAGCTCATCCAGATTCAGGTTTTTATCCGGTAACTGACGTTTCAGTTTGCGGCTATTCGGCTCTTTTTCCAGCGCCAGCATGGTTTCATCATAAA
Source organism: Acinetobacter lwoffii (assembly GCF_019048525.1). Taxonomy (NCBI): domain Bacteria; kingdom Pseudomonadati; phylum Pseudomonadota; class Gammaproteobacteria; order Moraxellales; family Moraxellaceae; genus Acinetobacter; species Acinetobacter lwoffii. The sequence continues at coordinate 489,105 of NZ_CP077369.1, forward strand.
GTTTTTTATTGTCAAAATAATCACGTGGATCAATCACAATTTTCATGATCGGGGTACTGATCGCCAATGGAATACCATTACGATCATAAATCACGCCACGCATCGCCTTGATGGTATTGGTTCTTAAAATATTGGCATTGGCTTTATTTTGCAAAAAATCTTTATTAATAATCTGTACATAGAAAGCACGGCAAATCAGTGTCACAAAACACAGCAGCACCACCGCCCACATGATGTAAAAACGATTGATATAAACATTTGAGGCATTTTTGTCGGTGACCGATTGTTTTTTACGTACCGGTTGCTTCTTTCTCTTGTCTACCATGTCGGAACGCTAGCCTTATTTTTTCTCATCTGAAGTTTGTGGTAAGGAAATCACGACACTTTGTGAAACCGGAGGTGAATACATACGCAGCTGTGTCACTGCACGCGTACCGATCTGTGCCGTCGCGCCAAAAGTTTGCTGCTCAATCAGCAAACGCCCCCACTCTGCATTCAGGTCATCCCTTTCACGCAGATAGGTACTCAGCTTTCTGTTATCCTGACGGTATTCAAATACCTGAAATACCACAAATACTGCACTGATGAAGACCATCAATATCAGCATGAGATAGATTGTAACTTTTTTCAGCCACAATTTTTCTGTTTTTTTATCAACCACTTCCGTTTTCATGATCTGCCTATTAAGCTAAACGTTCTGCTACCCGGAGCCATGCACTACGTGAACGAGGATTGGCTTTGACCTCCTCATCACTGGCTTTAACACGAGAAACTTTCTTTAAACGTCGCGTATCTTTCTGTTGTTGTGGCATTCCCCAGCCTGAATCCTCTTCAAGCGTTGACTCTTTTTGAATAAATTGTTTAATCAAACGGTCTTCCAGTGAATGGAAGCTAATCACCGCCAAACGTGCTTCAGGTTTCAAGATTTCAACGGCCTGAGGCAAGAAGATTTCAATATCTTCTAATTCCTTATTAATAGCAATACGAATTGCCTGGAAAGTACGGGTCGCAGCATGCTTATTTTTTTCCCATTTCGGGTGCGCTACTTTTACAATCTCAGCCAGCTTTGCCGTGGTATCAATATATCCGGCAGCTTTAATCGCTTTGGCAATACGGCGACTATAACGCTCTTCACCATATTTAAAAATGATATTCGCCAGTGCTTCTTCTTCAATCTGGGTCAGCCATTCTGCTGCAGTTGGACCTTGCGAGTTATCCATGCGCATATCCAGCGGGCCATCTTTCATAAAACTGAAACCACGTTCAGCCTGATCCAGCTGCGGTGAAGAAACACCAAGATCCGCCATCACCCCATCGACCTGTTCAATGCCCAACTCAGCCAATGCATCTTTCAGATCAGCAAAGCTGGCATGAATAATTTTAAAACGTGAATCTTCTTGTTCGAGTTCAGCCGCCACCGCCAGTGCCTGTGGATCTTTATCAAAGGCATAAACGCGTGCATGTTCATCTAATTTGGACAGCAATAAACGCGTATGTCCACCACGACCAAAGGTCCCATCCACATAAGTTCCCGTATTGCGACCCGCCAACAAGGCATCAATCGTTTCGTGAAGTAATACAGAAATATGTGACATAAAAACTCAATCAATAGGGGGAAAAATTTAACTGCACATTATCACCCTGTTTAGGCAAAGCTCCAAACGACTTTTTGTAGATAAATATTAATTTCCATAGAGAAAACCGTTTTAGCATTTTTCTCATACAAAAAAGCCTCCAGTTTCGGAGGCTTTTTCCAACCAAGATGACTTCGCAGATCAATTAACGTTTGCTGTTATAAATCTGGTCGAAAATTGCACCATTCACAAAATGGGTTTTCTGTGCATTGGCCCAACCACCAAAGACTTCATCAATGGTAAAGGTTTTGATTTTTGGGAACTGTGCCGAATATTTGGCTAATACTTTTTCATTACGTGGACGATAGAAATGTTTAGCTGCCATTTCCTGACCCAATGGTGAATACAGGTAATTGATATAACCAGTTGCCAACCATTTATTGCCATTTTTCTCTACTGTACGATCCACAATCGCCACTGATGGTTCAGTCAAAATCGTAATCGATGGATAAACGATATCAAACTTGTCTTTGCCCAAGGTTTTTTGCGTTACTAAAGCTTCATTTTCCCAAGTCAGCAATACATCGCCAATCCCACGCTCGGCAAAAGTGGTCATTGAAGCACGTGCAGCAGAATCCATCACTTTCACGTTCTTATAAAGCTTGCCCACAAATTCCTGTGCTTTGGCTTTATTACCGCCTGGCTGTTTCTCGGCATAACCCCATGCAGACAGATACACCCAACGCGGCAAACCACCCGTTTTTGGGTTCGGCGTAATAATTTGCACGCCTGGTTTGGTTAAGTCATTCCAGTCCTTGATGCCTTTCGGATTGCCTTTACGTACCATGAATACGATCGTCGAGGTATAAGGTGCGGAGTTGTGTGGGAATTCCTTTTGCCAGCCTGGCTGAATCTGACCAGATTTCACAATTTCTTCGATGTCATTGGCCAGCGCCAAAGTCACCACATCACCTTTCAAGCCATCGACCACAGAACGTGCCTGTTTGCCCGAACCGCCATGTGACTGCTTGAAATTCACATCCAGACCGGTGCGGTTTTTCCAGTAAGCCCCAAATGATTTGTTAAATTCATCATAGAACTCACGCGTAGCATCATAGGATACATTTAGAAACTGACGGTCTGCTGCTTGTGAAGCAGTCGCGGTCATGCCTAAACCAGTCGCCAATAAGGCAGCACTAAATAACGATTTTAATTGAGTTTTCATGGCAGCACGGAGTTTATCTTCATTAGATATAACTATATGAAATAAAATCATTTATCGCAATTCACCCTACAACATCACAACACGATAAAATAAAAGGTTTTTCTGTATTAATATTTTGTTTTTAAAAGGAAAATACTATTTATTATTCTACTTATATCTAATATATAGAATTTTATGCATTAGATATAAAGAAAATGGATAACACTTTAGCCATTTTCTTTATTGTATTTAGACTACCGCTCACTTATCTTTTTTCATTGTAAATCTGGTCATAAATCGCCCCATTCACAAAATGTGTTTTTTGCGCTTTGGCCCAACCACCAAAGACTTTATCAATGGTAAAGGTCTGGATTTTCGGAAACTGGTCTGAATATTTGGCAGCCACTTTGGCGTCCCGCGGACGGAAGAAATATTTCGCAGCAAGCTCCTGCCCTTTCGGTGAATACAAATAGTTCAAATAACCTTTGGCCAGATGGGTATTGCCATTTTTATTCACGTTTTTATCGACAATCGCTACTGATGGCTCGGCCAGAATGGAAATCGATGGATAGACGATATCGTATTTGTCTTTACCCAGCCCTTGCATCGCCAGCAAGGCTTCATTTTCCCAGGATAAAAGCACATCGCCAATGCCGCGCTCGGCAAACGTCGTCAGTGAACCACGAGCACCGGAGTCGAGCACTTTGACATTTTGATAAAGTTTTTTCACCAGCTCTTTGGCTTTCGCATCATTCCCGCCAGGCTGTTTCAGCGCATAACCCCAAGCAGACAGGTAGATCCAACGCGGTGCGCCACCGGTTTTTGGGTTTGGGGTAATAATGTCCACACCCGCTTTGGTCAGATCATTCCAGTCTTTGATTTGCTTTGGATTCCCTTTACGCACCAAGAATACAATCGTAGAGGTATAAGGTGCCGAATTACTCGGAAACTCTTTTTGCCAGTCTTTCTCGATTAAACCTGCATTGACGATTTCTTCGATATCATTGGCCAAGGCCAAGGTTACGACATCGGCCTGCAAACCATCGACCACCGAACGTGCCTGCTTGCCTGAACCGCCATGCGACTGTTTAAAATTAACCGTTTGTCCGGTTTTCTGCTTCCAAAATTTGCCAAATTCTTCGTTATATTCCTGATAAAATTCACGGGTCGGGTCATAAGAGACATTCAGGAAATCTTTGGCAATGGAATTCTGTACTGCTGTTCCCACTAAAATTGTCAAGATTGCGGATGCTATTATTTTTTTCATTTGATGTAACTCATTGTTTATATGACCTGCACTATACAAATCAAAAATAAACATAACAATCATATGTTTATAACAATATCTACAATCTATTTATGATTTTGAGATATCTTCTAACAATTAAATTCGGATACATATTCTGCTAGAAAAGTAATCTTCTGCTACAATATAAGACAGTTCTTCACGTTCTCTTCACAGTTGTCTGTTAAAAATAGGCCACCAAAACAGGAAATTACGATTTTTGGTAATTTTCCACAGAGTTATATTATTTCTTTTGTAAAAAATGTGACTTGGTTCTACTTCTTTATGATCAACTGTGATTAAATTGTAGACAGAGTATTAAAAAAACATTTTTAACAAAATAAAACCAACCAGCAGTAAGGAGGAAGTTTGGATATGAAATTTACATTATTCACAGCCAGCATCCTAAGCCTGATTATGTTGTTCTCGATTCAACTCGGTCATGCCGTTGTTGTGAAGACAGATTTGCCGAAGCCTACAGTAAGCACTGTTGAAAGTAAGACTTCGCCGATTGAAAAAGCGATTCAGCAACAAAAAACTGAAAAAACACTTCAAACAGAAGATAATCTAAAAGTCTTGACTGCATTTAAAGTCGCACCTTCGCAAAATTTCTTTGCAGAACAGAATTACCGCTTCACCCGCTTTGTCCAAAGTATTTTTTCGAGCGCTCATTCTTAATCAGCCTCAACAGCGCTGAATATTCCCGGATTTAAAAGCCACATCATTCAATGTTGAATAAAGCATTAAGTGATGTGGCTTTTTCGCTATAATAGCTGCAATTTTATATCTAAGATTAGATCCGGCTATGACTGTTCGTACTCGTATTGCACCTTCTCCTACTGGTTTTCCGCATGTAGGTACTGCCTATATCGCCTTGTTTAACTTATGTTTTGCTAAACAGCATGGTGGTGAATTCATTCTTCGTATTGAAGATACTGACCAACTGCGCTCAACGCCTGAATCTGAAAAAATGATCCTGGATTCATTGCGCTGGTTGGGTCTGAACTGGTCTGAAGGTCCTGATGTCGGTGGCCCGCATGCGCCGTATCGCCAGTCAGAACGTATGGATATCTATAAAAATTATGCCTTGGAACTGGTAGAGAAAGGTCATGCTTTCTACTGTTTCGCAACTGCTGAAGAACTGGATCAAATGCGTGCAGAACAGCAGGCACGTGGTGAGTCGCCACGTTATGACGGTCGCGGTCTGAATCTCACTCAAGAAGAAGTTGAGCGCCGTTTGGCCGCTGGCGAACCACACGTCATCCGTATGAAAGTACCAACTGAAGGCGTATGTAAATTCAATGACATGCTACGTGGTGAAGTCGAAATTCCATGGACGCAAGTAGACATGCAAATCCTGCTGAAAACCGATGGCCTACCAACCTACCACTTGGCTAACGTAGTAGATGACCATTTGATGCAAATCACCCACGTAATTCGTGGTGAAGAATGGATTCCATCTGCGCCGAAACATCAGTTGCTGTATCAATATTTTGGTTGGGAAATGCCGATACTATGCCACATGCCACTGCTGCGTAACCCGGATAAATCTAAGCTGTCTAAACGTAAAAACCCGACCTCAATTAACTATTACAGAGACATCGGTGTACTGCCTGAAGCCTTGTTGAACTACTTGGGTCGTATGGGCTGGTCAATGCCAGATGAAAGTGAAAAATTCACTCTGGCTGAAATGATTGAGCATTTTGATATCAAACGTGTATCCCTCGGTGGTCCGATCTTTGATGTTGAGAAATTGAACTGGTTAAATGGTCAATGGATCAAGGCACTCAGCCCGGCTGAATTACTTGACACCTTATTGGCCTGGAAAGCAGACCGCGCAAAACTGGAAGAAATTGCAGCTGCGATTCAACCGCGTATTAACCTGCTGTCTGAAGCTGTGAACTGGTCTGCACATTATTTCAACCATTTCCCGACCCTGTCTAAAGAACAGTTTGAAAGCAAGAAACTGTCGGATGAACAGGTACGTCAAAGTCTTCAATTCGCAATTTGGCGTTTAGAAAGCCTGTTTACTTGGAATAACGACACGGTGAGCCAGACCTTGATGGACTTGGCGACACAGATGGAAATCAAGCTACGTGATTTCATGCCTGCGTTCTTTATTGCGATCGCCGGTTCGACTGCGTCTACACCAGTGATGCAAACGATGGTGACCATTGGTCCGGATCTAACCTTTGCACGTTTACGTCATGCACTGGAAATTGTCGGTGGTCCAAGCAAAAAAGAGCTGAAAGTCTGGGAAAAACTCAATGAAAGCTTAAAGTTGCCGAAAAATGAAGCAGTTGATCAAGCTTAATTAATTTTTGTGTTGACGTGTGAGCGCGATATCCCTAATATAGCGCTCACACAGACTGGGGTCATAGCTCAGTTGGTAGAGCGCTACAATGGCATTGTAGAGGTCAGGAGTTCGATCCTCCTTGACTCCACCAAATCAAGTCTTGCTTTAGCTGTGTTATTTGCCTCAATTGTCCCTATCGTCTAGAGGCCTAGGACATCGCCCTTTCACGGCGGTAACCGGGGTTCGAATCCCCGTAGGGACGCCATATTCAAGATGACCATAATATATTATGGTCATCTTATAAAAAACCCAAGCATTGCGACTTGGGTTTTTTATTGCCTGTATATTTTATGTTGGGCAATATTTCGGTTTCTTCGCATCTTCCGATAAAATAATCAGTAATTTAGAATTTTGGAGTTGTAATGCAATATCGTTGCCCTAAGTGTCAAAGCCCGAAAATCATGCCAGTGGCCCAGCCAGGTCAAGCAGCTCCACGTCCAGTGGTTCCTAAAAGCTTAATGTTTCTGGTCCCTACCCTGTTCCTGTTGTTATTGCTGGTGATTATTAGTATCGCGATGTGGATTTTTGGCGATGGTGCAGGTACCACTTTACAGACTGCGACTGTGATCGTCTTTATTCTTTCTTTGATCGCAGGCTTTATGTTCTATAAGGACTTACCTGATTTTAAAATTTCAATGCAGGCATTCATGCAAACCCAAAAGAAATGGAAATGCCGTGAATGTAATCATGAGTGGGAAATCTAATTTACCCTCCACCATATAATAAACATAAAAAAACCAGTCCTGAGGCTGGTTTTTTTATTTACAAAAGTCGGAGATGATTAAACACCGATTTTGCGATATTTTTGACGCTTCGCTACAAGATCATCACCATCACGTTTACGGCGATATTCTTCGAATTCAGCATAGTTACCAGTGAAGAATTCAGGTGTTTCACCTTCGAATGACAAGATGTGCGTTGCAATACGGTCTAGGAACCAACGGTCATGCGAGATCACCATCACAGTACCTGGGAATACCAAAATGGCATCCTCAAGTGCACGCAAGGTTTCGATGTCCAAGTCGTTCGATGGTTCATCCAGCAAAATCACGTTTGCGCCCATTTGCAGGATTTTCGCAAGTTGTAAACGGTTACGCTCACCACCTGATAATTGACCTACACGCTTTTGCTGATCCTGACCTTTAAAGTTAAAGCGACCGATATACGCACGAGATGCAATTTCGTAATCACCAATCTTCAAGATATCTAAACCGCCAGAAACTTCTTCCCAAACGGTTTTGTTGTTATCTAAGGTGTCACGGATCTGACCGACATAAGCCACTTTAACCGATTCACCCAGCGTTACCGTACCGGTATCTGGTTGCTGTTCGCCAGTCATCATACGGAATAGCGTGGTTTTACCCGCACCGTTCTCACCCACGATACCCACAATTGCAGCAGGTGGTACTGTGAACGTTAAATCTTTGTACAGTAAGCGATCACCAAACGATTTACTGATGCCTTCAACTTCTACAACCTTGTTGCCCAGACGTGGGCCAGGTGGAATGTAGATTTCAGAAGTTTCGTTACGTTGCTGGAATTCGCGCGAGTTAAGCTCTTCAAAACGCTCCATACGCGCTTTGTTTTTCTTTTGCTGACCTTTGGCATTAGAACGAACCCATTCAAGTTCTTTTTTCAATGCTTTAGCAAAAGATTCTTCCTGCTTGTTCTCTTGCTCTAAACGGGCATTTTTCTGCTCAAGCCAAGAAGAGTAGTTACCTTGATACGGAATGCCCATACCACGGTCAAGCTCCAGAATCCATTCAGCAACGTTATCCAAGAAGTAACGGTCATGCGTAATAGCGACGATGGTACCCGGGAAGTCTTTCAAGAAACGTTCCAACCAAGATACAGATGAAGCATCTAAATGGTTCGTTGGTTCGTCTAGAAGTAACATATCTGGTTTAGACAGAAGTAATCGGCACAGCGCCACACGACGACGTTCACCACCTGAAAGCTTAGATACATCTGCATCCCAAGCAGGCAAGTTCAATGCTGCAGCTGCTTGATCCATCTGGTTCGCAAGGTTATGCGCATCCCAAGTCTGGATAATCGCTTCAAGCTTCTCTTGCTCTTTCGCAAGTGCATCGAAATCCGCATCTTCTGCTGCATATTCAGCAAAGACTTCATCCAGACGTGCCAAGGCATCAAGCGGTTCACGTAAACCATCTTCGACGTTACCACGAACGTCTTTAGTTTCATCTAAAGGTGGTTCTTGCTCAAGATAACCGATTTTTATACCCGGTTGCGCACGTGCTTCACCAGAGAAATCTTTATCTACGCCCGCCATAATACGAAGCAAGGTAGATTTACCTGCACCGTTTAAACCAAGCACACCAATTTTAGCGCCTGGGAAAAATGATAAGGAGATGTCTTTCAGGATTTCGCGCTTAGGCGGAACCATCTTCGACACTCGGTTCATCGTGTAAATATATTGGGCCACGTAGGACTCCTCAACTGAAAAACCAAATGGGGTTAAAACAACCACCCCAGCTCAAAAATGAGCGAAAAAATAATCGGCTATTATACGCAGAAAGCAGCAAAAACATAAGCCATTGCCATGAACTTGCATGCATTGTTACAAGTTTATTGCTGATGTTTTTTTAAACAACCATTTTCAGTAAAATAACCGGATTAAATCCAGACTGGTATATGAATATTTCATATATTCATTTCAATAAAATTGCACTTTTACTTATATGTAAAAATGCTACACTCAAGCCATAAGCTTAAACAAGAAGATCAAACAGAATGAGTTATAAAGCAGAAACTTTAGCGATTCACGCAGGCTATACCCCCGAAGCAACCACTAAAGCAGTGGCTGTACCAATTTATCAAACCACATCTTATGCCTTTGACAATACACAACATGGGGCCGATTTGTTTGATTTAAAGGTACAGGGAAATATCTATACCCGGATTATGAACCCGACCACTGCAGTACTTGAACAACGTGTAGCAGCGCTTGAGGGTGGAATTGGTGCACTGGCTTTGGCCTCTGGCATGGCTGCGATTACCTATGCAATTCAGACCATTGCTGAAGCTGGGGACAATATTGCTTCGGTATCGACGCTTTACGGAGGTACCTATAATCTTTTTGCGCACACCCTGCCCAAACAAGGTATTGAAGTCCGTTTCTTTGATTATGAAAAACCGGAAAGTCTGCATGACCTGATTGATGAAAAAACCAAACTGGTTTTTGTGGAATCAATTGGTAACCCACTGGGTAATATTATTGATCTGGAAGAAATCTCTAAAATTGCGCACGAATATGGCGTGCCGGTCATTGTCGACAATACTGTTGCCACCCCAGTACTTCAAAAATCTTTCGATTTCGGTGCAGATATTATCGTGCATTCCCTGACCAAATATATCGGTGGTCATGGCAATTCCATTGGCGGCATCATTGTGGATAGCGGCAAATTCCCGTGGGGTAAATATCCTGAACGCTTCCCTGCCCTCAATACACCAGATCCAAGTTACCACGGCGTGAACTATGTTGAAGTTTTGGGGGAAGCAGCATATATCGCACGTGCGCGTGTAGTGCCGCTGCGTAATACCGGCGCTGCGATTAGTCCACAAAATGTGTTTCTGATTCTGCAAGGTCTGGAAACCTTAAGCCTGCGAATGGAACGTCATACCGAAAACGCACTGAAAGTCGCTGAATATCTGCAAAAACATCCTAAAGTGAAATGGGTCAATTACGCTGGCCTGAAAGATCATCCACAGCATGCCTTGGCACAGAAATATGTGAAAGGTAAACCGTCTGCCATTCTGACTTTCGGAGTGCAGCATGGCCTTGAAGGGGGCACACGTTTTATTGATGCCCTGCAACTGTTCACCCGTCTGGTCAATATCGGTGATGCCAAAAGTCTGGCCTGTCATCCTGCCACCACCACCCATCGTCAGCTGAATGCTGAAGAACTGAAATCTGCCGGTGTCAGTGAAGATATGGTACGACTTTCCATTGGAATTGAGCATATTGACGACCTGATTGCCGATCTGGAACAGGCATTGGCCGCCGTTTAAAGCAGTGCTTAGAACTGACCCGAAACCTCATCATTTCTGATGAGGTTTTTTATTTATTTTCTAAAACAGCCACTTGCTTTGCTTTTTATTTTCATGATAAAAGTTAAATGAAATAGCGAACACAAATAGAGCAATTACTCTAATTTTTATTTTAATTTCAATAATTTAATGTATAGATTTTCCTGAAGAATTAGTTATCATATCCATACTCACCTTCGCTCTCGTCTTCTGTTAGAGCGCCATAGACCTTTAATAAAAATAATTTGAACGCAGACTTCAAATTAGGGATAACAAACGTGAAAACTAGACTACTCAAACAACTGGAAAAGTGTGTTGCAGGTAAAACCGTGCTGATTACTGGTGCATCCAGCGGTATTGGCCTAACCACAGCACATCAATTGGCCGATGCAGGTGCCCATGTTTTACTGGTAGCCCGCACACAAGAAACCCTAGAACAAGTAAAATCAGAAATTGAAGCCAAAGGCGGCAAAGCCTCGATATTTCCATGTGATTTAAATGATATGGAAGCCATTGATGAAGTCTCCAAACAGATCATTGCTTCAGTCGACCATATCGATATTCTGATCAATAATGCAGGACGTTCGATTCGCCGTGCGGTACATGAGTCAGTGGATCGTTTCCATGATTTTGAACGTACCATGCAGCTGAATTATTTTGGCGCGGTGCGTCTGGTCATGAATATCCTGCCACAAATGATGATTCGCCGTGCAGGTCATATTATCAATATCAGTTCAATTGGCGTACTGGCTAACGCCACCCGTTTTTCGGCCTATGTTGCCTCAAAAGCAGCATTAGATGCCTTTAGTCGCTGCCTGTCTGCAGAAGTACATTCGCACAAAATTGCAATCACCTCGATCTACATGCCTTTGGTACGCACCCCGATGATTGCACCGACCAAAATCTATAAATATGTACCGACACTTTCTCCGGAACAGGCGGCTGACCTGATTGCCTATGCGATTGTGAAACGTCCGAAGAAAGTCGCCACCGGTTTGGGTCGTCTGGCATCGATCACCTACTCAATAGCCCCAGATATTAACAACGTGTTGATGTCGATTGGTTATAACCTGTTCCCAAGTTCAAGTGCCTCTGTGGGACAACCACAAAAACTGAACCTGGTACAAAAAGCATATGCGCGTCTGTTCCCGGGCGAACACTGGTAATTTTTACTGGAATAATTTCCTGAAAATACAGGCCGCCTACCGGGCGGCTTTTTAATGCTTCAGTCTTGAAACATCCAGATCAAAGCCGGTGATTCTGATGTATACACGACACAGCCTGTCCTGTCGATACAGATTTTTGTCGCAAATGCTGCGAGATCACGTACACTATCAGCGGATATTTCCTATCCGTATTTTTATATTTTGATTGAAATGATGGAAACCCTTATGAATAACGCGCAATGGCTCGATGAAGTAAAATTTAACGAACAAGGATTAGTCCCTGCCATTGCCCAGCATCATCAAACTGGTCGTGTGTTGATGGTGGCCTGGATGAACCGTGAAGCCTTGGCTTTAACTGCCGAAAAAAATCAGGCAGTGTATTTCTCCCGTTCACGCAACAAGTTATGGCATAAGGGCGAAGAATCAGGACATTTTCAGACCGTACATGAAATCCGTCTGGACTGTGATGCCGATGTGATTGTGCTGCAAATTGAACAGCATGGTGGCATTGCCTGCCATACTGGCCGTGAATCATGCTTCTATCGCAAGCTCACGCCAAATGGCTGGGAAATTGTCGATGCACAGTTGAAAGACCCGTCTGCGATTTATGGTGAAAAATCCACAAATCCGCATACGCTGGCGATGGAAGCATCAACCGTTCAATCAGAACAGGTTGAAGTCCTGTCTTATCTGGGCCAAATGATGGCAGAACGCAAACAGGCTGATCCAGATTCATCTTATGTGGCCAAGCTGTACCATAAAGGCTTGAACAAGATTTTAGAAAAAGTCGGCGAAGAAAGCTTTGAAACTGTGCTGGCAGCCAAAGACTTTGATCAGGATGCTTCCGCAGACCATAAAAATGATCTGATCTATGAAGTGGCAGATCTGTGGTTCCATACCATCGTGATGCTGGGTTATTTCGACCTGGATGTGCAATTGGTACTCAATGAACTGGCTCGTCGCCAAGGCTTGTCCGGCCTGGTTGAAAAAGCCAATCGTCAGCATTAAGTCTTGAATTCATCTGTGTCTGATTTAAAAAAACCGACCGCGACCTATGAGCAGGCGACTGCTATTGATAACGCACGTCTGGGCAAATCCTTTAAGGTGATTGCCTATGCGGGCACAGGTAAAACCACCACCCTGCAAATGATCAGTGATGCCATGCCGCAAAGACGTGGCATGTATCTGGCTTTTAACAAGGCCATTGCCAGTGAAGCGCAAGCCAAATTTCACCGGGGTGTCGATTGCCGTACTTTTCACTCGCTGGCGTTTCGCAGTGTTCCACGTGGAGTCACCGACAAACTGCGTCTGCCACGCTTGAGTCCAAGTTTTATTGCCAAAGAATACCGGCTTGAACCGATGACCATGCGCCGTATGATGGGCGGAAGATATGAAAAATATGTCTTGATGCCTTCGCGTCTGGCGAGTTTAGTCGCCAATGCTGTCGGTTATTTCTGCTCGACCAGTTCGCAATACCCTGCCCCACGGCATATTCAGGCACCAAGCTGGCTGCATCCAGATGATATCGAGACCTTGCAGCAGAAGCTTTATCCGGCAGTCGAACGGCGCTGGCTAGAGTCGATTGATCCAAATCATCAGGCCGGCATTGGTCATGACATTTACCTGAAACTCTGGGCACTGTCTGAGCCGAATATTCCGGCCGATTATGTGCTATTCGATGAAGCTCAGGATGCCGATCCCTTAATGCTGGGAATTCTACTGAAACAGCGCAGCACCCAAGTGATTTATGTCGGAGATGCGCATCAGCAGATCTATGCCTGGCGCGGTGCAGTCAATGCCATGCAGCAACTGCCTCTGCCTGAATCACGTCTGACCACCTCATTTCGTTTTGGTCCTGAAATTGCCCTGAATGCCAATGCCATTTTAGGTGCCCTCAATGAGACTGTGCCTTTGCTGGGCAATCCGTTGTTAGATTCTAAAGTCGTGAATAAACCGCATACCAAAATGCGTGATGCAATTTTATGTCGGACCAATGCCCGGGCCATGGAATTGCTACTGGCCGGACTGGTACGCGGTGACAAAGTCAGCCTGCAAGCCGATCACGTCAAACTGAATCGTTTTGTCGATGCGGCTGCCATGCTGAAACAGGGCAAACGTGTGGTTGATGTGCCGGAACTGGCCTGGTTTAACTCCTGGCATGATGTCCATGAATACTGTGAAACTAATGAAGGCAGTGACATCAAGCCACTGGTCAAACTGGTGGACGAACATGGCACCGATCCGCTGAAAAAAGCTCTGGCTAAAATCACACCAATTGCCCAGGCCGACTATATTATTTCCACGGCACACAAGGCCAAAGGTCTGGAATGGGATCGGGTTCATATTGAAGATGACTATCAGTTTAAGCTGAATGAAAAAGACCATAAAATTAGTGATGAAGAATTAAGATTACTTTACGTGGCCTGTACACGTGCTAAAGTGAGTTTAAATATTCATCACATTTATGACCTGATTCAGCAATTGAAGATCAAAATGCCGCAGTCGCTTCGGCAGGCAGTCGGTTAAGGTGCATGGCATGGATGTAAACATCATAGGACAGGTGATCTATGCACATCCAAGCGCTTCAACTGAAACATACCCTGCATTTTTTCGACATTCAGCTTCAGTTTAATTATCCGCAATGCCCGGTTACCTTGATTCTGGGCAATCAGGGAACTGGCAAAACTACGCTTTTACGTTTTAGCTATCAGGCATTGACCTGGTTTGCAGCCCGTTATCGTGATAGCCGTGCTGCGGGTCTGGTGATGCAAGATCAGGACATCATGCAAAACCGGCTGCAATCCAAAATCGATATCCAGATTGGTTTTCCTGAAGAGATGGGCAGCTTGCCAGAATCCAGTCAGTCTGAGCCTGCGAACCTACAAAGCTGTTCATGGCAAATCTACAAGACTTTAAACAGTCAGGGGCTGGGTTTTAGCAAAGCAGAAACCTCACAGCTTGAAAGTGTGCTCAGCTTGTATCAGAAAGCCCGCTTGCACGATCCCCTGCTCGGCTTGCCCCTGATTGCCTATTATCCTGCTGAACGTTTTACCAATGAAGTCAATCTGCTCAACAAAAATAACCCGGCCATTCTCCAGTCCGCACATGCTTATGAAATCACTGCGATTCCTTTCACCACCTTTGCCCGTTTTTTGAATGGTTTCGTGAAATCAGTGATATTGAAAATGCGCAAAGTGCTAAGCTTATGGATCAGATTTTGGCGCGTGCCTTACAGCAGCCAGAGGATATTCGCGGAGATGAACTGGCCCGGCAGATCGAGAAAGCCCAGGCACATCTGCATGCACCAAATCTCGCCGCTTTAAAACAGGCGTTGTCACTGATCCTGCCAGAAGTCAGCCAGATTTATTTAAAATATCAGCCCAAGCTGCAACTGATGGTAACCTATCAGCAACAGACCTTTAGCTTCCAGCAACTGCCCAACAGTATCCGCAACTGGATTGCGCTGGTGGGTGATATTGTGCGGCGTCTTTGTCTATTGAATCCCAATAGTTTATTTCCATGTCAGGAAGGTACAGGTGTTTTACTGATTGATGCGATTGATCATCAACTGGATCAGGAGATGGCAGCAGTAATCCTGTCACGCCTGCATCAGGCTTTTCCTAACTTGCAGATTATTGCAACCGGCAACCGGCCTGAATTACTAGAACAGGCGCAAGGCTTTCAATGTCTGAAACTGGAAAATAAACAGCTGCACCCCATTCATCTTGAAAGTATGAAAACCCAGTTTGATCAGATCTACGCAGAGCTGGAATTGCAGCGAAATAAAGACCTATCTTCCGAAGATACTTTATTGGAAACGGTCACCGAACCCGTCACACTGCTTGCAGTATTGCAAATGATCCGGGAACAGCTCAATCCGGAACAGCAACAAGAATTGCTCGCTTTACTTGCTCAGGAGCATCATCCGACGCTACCTCAGTCGCTCTAAACAGATTCAAAAAAATAAGAGCGACTGTTTGAGTAAACAAGGAAGCCTTTCCAGCATTCTGTTTTGCTAGGATTGAACTGTTTTGAGTCAAATTTACAATCAATGCCTGCAATTTAATCTTAATTTTCGGTCACTTCTAGATGATCTGTTTAAGCATGCAGCGCCTGTTAAAACCGAGCCGGCGTATAATTTATAAGTTCTACATAAAAACGTTGATGTTGTTGTTATCCTGTAATATGATCGGTTTTATTTGCGAATTTCATTGTAAAATCGGAATTTGCTATCGTTTATAAGTTGCGCAATACAACTGTTTTATATTCTTTTTTTGAATATTCTTTTGGCTTTCAAGGTTGAGAAGTTTGGGTCGCTCCTTGTGGTCCTGTAGTCCTTGAAAGATAAAGATTCACCTTAGGTTGGTCAAAACCTAAATCATGACAATGGATACGAGTGTGCTGCCGATTATTATATTGTTACCGTTAGTATTAGGCACAACCCTTGTCTCGTGGCTGAAGCAATTTTCGCGCGGGGTAACGGCTTTAGGGGCAATTGGTGTCAGCCTCAGCAGTTTCTTATTATTATTGAGTCAGGCGCCTGCCATCTTTGATGGTGCAGTGATGACCCAGACCTGGTCCTGGCTGCCCCAGCTCGGCATTGATTTCAGTTTTCGCCTGGATTCTCTGGGATTGCTGTTTGCCTTGCTGATCAGCGGAATTGGCACCCTGATTTATATTTATGCCTATTATTATCTCAATCCAAAAAATTCACTGAGCAAACTGTATCTCCTGCTGATGCTGTTTATGGCGGCGATGCTCGGAATTTCATTGTCGAATAACCTGATTATCTTATTGGTTTTCTGGGAACTGACCAGTATTTCATCCTTCTTGCTGGTAGGTTACTGGAGCAATTACGAAGCGGCGCAACGTGGTTCGCGTATGGCTCTGACCATTACCGGAATGGGTGGTCTGGCGATGCTGGGCGGTTTTGTCCTGCTCGGTCAAATCACCGGCACTTATCAGCTTGACCAAATCCTGATGATGACTGAACAGATTCAGTCGCATCATTTATTTGTTCCAACCTTGTTGCTGATTTTACTCGGCGCCTTTACCAAAAGTGCGCAGTTCCCGTTTCACTTCTGGTTGCCCAATGCCATGGCTGCACCGACACCGGTCTCTGCCTATTTGCACTCGGCCACCATGGTCAAAGCCGGTTTATTCCTGGTCGCACGTTTGCTCCCGATCTTTGCCGGTGCTGCACTGTTTCATAATATTGTGACCTTTGTTGGTCTGTTTACCCTGTGCATGGCCGCCTTCTTTGCCATTTTTAAGGAAGACCTGAAAGGCTTGCTCGCCTATTCCACCATCAGCCATTTAGGTCTGATCATGTGTCTGCTCGGGATTGGTTCACCATTGGCTGTTGCAGCAGCGATTTTCCATATTATTAACCATGCCACCTTTAAAGCGGCACTGTTTATGATTGCCGGCATCATCGATCATGAATCCGGGACTCGTGACTTACGTAAACTGTCTGGCCTATGGCAATTACTGCCATTTACCGCCACGCTGACCATGATCACGGCAGCATCCATGGCGGGTGTACCGTTGACCAATGGTTTCCTGTCTAAGGAAATGTTCTTTACCGAACTGGTCGCCAGTTTAAGTGGTCCACTTATGGTCGGCTCTGCTATTGTCGCGACACTGGCCGGGATTTTTGCGGTGGCTTATTCCATTCGACTGGTGCATGGAGTCTTTTTCGATGGTCCGCTAGGCAAGCAGGTCCCGAATAAAGATGCACATGAACCTGCCTTTGGTATGCGCGCACCGGCCACTTTGTTAGCAATTTTATGTATTTTAGTCGGTCTATTACCGGCTCTTCTGGTGGAAAAAATTGTCAACAGCACTACTCAAGCCACCACCCAGAATTTTGCCTTTGAAGGCACTCATCTGGCGCTTTGGCATGGTTTCAACCTGCCCCTTCTGATGAGTGTGATTTCTCTGCTCGGCGGAACAATCTTTTACTTTTCTCTCGCCAAAGGTGGCGTCTTACGTGAAATCGACTTGGATCCAAAACTGGGTCGCTTACAGGGCCGGGTGCTGTTCGATCTATTTTTGAAAAATTTGCTGCTGAATTCACGTCGTTTCCGCCGTTCCACTGAAAATGGCAAATTACAAAGCTATTTATTGTGGATTGTAATTTTTACCGTCGGGCTGGTGGGGCTCCCATTACTCAGCAATGCGGTGGGTACAGGTACGCGCGAGCTGACCCATGCTCCTGCCCTGGCGATTATCCTGTGGTTACTGCTGTTCTCTTCCTGCTGGATGCTGTTGTGGTTCCATCATGAGCGGATTAAAGCGGTACTCATTAGCGGTGCAGTCGGCCTGGTCGTCACCATGGTCTTTATCGGCTTCTCGGCGCCCGATCTGGCATTGACCCAGATTACGGTCGATGTGGTCACCACGGTTCTGCTCCTGATGAGTTTATCTTTACTGCCTCAGTTAACACCGTATGAATCGAGTCCGACCCGTCGCTGGCGTGATGCCATTATTGCCTTGGGCGGCGGTCTCGGGATTGCGGCAATTGCCTGGCTGATCATGACCCGTGATCACAATTCCATTTCATGGTTCTTCCTGCAACAGTCCATTCCTCTGGGCGGCGGCACCAATGTGGTGAATGTGATTCTGGTCGATTTCCGTGGTTTCGATACCTTCGGCGAAATTACTGTACTCGGCATTGCGGCGATTGGTGTTCTGAGCCTGATGGATGGCATGCGTGCGCATGGTACCACCATGACTCAGGGCCTGACCTATCGTTTTAACCCATCCCCGCTGATGTTGCGTATTACCGCATCCTGGATTTTGCCGGTCGCGCTGGTGGTCAGCCTGTATATCTTTTTGCGTGGCCATAACCTGCCGGGCGGTGGTTTTATTGCCGGACTAGTGACTTCACTGGCACTTATTATTCAATATATTGCAGTGGGACAGGACAAAACCGAACAGTTGCTTGGCGCCAAATCCGGTCGCCTGTATGAAATCTGGATCGGGATCGGCTTAACGATTGCAGGGTTGACCGGAATCGCGGCCTGGTTCTGGTCACGTCCATTCCTGACCAGTGCACATATTTATGTCTCTCCGCCCATCATTGGAGAAATGCATCTGGCTTCGGCTGCACTGTTTGATGTCGGCGTCTATGTCACTGTTGTCGGTGCGACCATGCTGATGATTTCGGTCTTGGGCGATTCACGTCACTCAAGCATGACTGGCCCCGTACCAAGAGGATAATAGAATGATCAGTTTAGAATTTTTATTAGCCTCTGCGATTGGCCTGCTGACAGCCACAGGCATTTATCTGATCCTGCGTGCCCGTACCTTCCCGGTGGTGTTGGGTCTCGCCATGATTGGTTATGCAGTCAACCTGTTTTTATTTGCCATGGGCCGAATTCAGATGAATTCGCCTGCAGTATTGACTGAAGCCTCGAAAGTGACCGATCCCCTTCCTCAGGCACTGGTGCTGACAGCCATCGTGATTGGCTTTGCCACCACTGCCTTTATTGTCCAACTGGCATTGCGTAGCCGCTACGAATCAGGAACAGACCACGTTGACTCCAAAGAAGAAATACCAAATCTTGACCCGCGCGAGGATGAGCCTTAATGACTGATCTTCTCAATTTCTGGAATCAACATACCCCTATTTTCAGTATTCTTTTACCGCCCTTTACCGCTTTTGTCCTGGTTCTTTTAGGCAACCCGGGTTCAGGCTCTCTGGCGACGGACTGGCGTCAGCCCTGGCGTCGGGGTATCAGCTATGTCTCGAGTATCTTGGGCCTGATCATTGCTGTCAGCTATTTAGTAGACAGTAGTCAGGGTCAGATCAATGTTTATACGCTGGGCGAATGGGTCGCACCTTTTGGTATTGTACTGGTTCTCGATCAGCTCTCTGCGATGATGCTGGTTTTGACCTATGCCCTTGCAGTGCCGGTGCTCTGGTATGCCAGTAAAGAATGGGATATGCGTGGGCGTTATTTCCATGCCATGGTGCATTTCCTGCTCATGGGTTTGACCGGTGCCTTCCTGACCGGTGACCTGTTTAACCTGTTCGTGTTTTTTGAAATATTGTTGATGGCATCCTATGTACTACTGCTACATGGACAAGGCAAGGCCCGTTTCCAGCTGGGAATCCATTACGTCACCATCAACCTGTTTGCTTCTGCCCTGTTCCTGATTGGACTCGGGATGATTTATGGCAGTGTCGGCAGTCTGAATATGGCAGATGTGGCCCGCTTGATGCCTACCCTCGCTGAAGATCAGCACAAGCTGGCGGTTGCTGGTGGATTAATGCTGTTTGTCGTGTTTGGAATTAAAGCAGCGATGTTACCGCTCGGCTTCTGGTTACCCAAAACCTATGCCGTAGCCACCACACCTGTGGCAGCACTCTTTACCATTATGACCAAAGTCGGGGTGTATGCAATTTTACGGATTAATGGAACTGTTTTTGATGATGAATACAGCCACCAGATTCTGATGAATTGCCTGCTGGTGATTGGTCTGATTACGTCGGTTTATGGCGTGATTTGTGCAATCGGCACAGAACGTCTGCGCCGTTTTATCGGCTTTATGGTGCTGTCTTCAGTCGGAACAATTCTGGTAGCAATCGGTATGAATACGACTGCAGCCTGGGCCGGTGCATTGTATTATATGGTGCACAGTACCCTGATTGGCGCAGCCTTTTATATCCTGTCAGGCTGGATTACCTCACAGCGCGGCGAATTTAAGGATCATTTTAAAATCGCGCCACTGATGAAACAGAACAAGCTGGTTTCGATTGTCTATTTCATCATTGCCTTGATGATGGCAGGCCTGCCACCGTTTAGTGGTTTCTTCGGTAAAGTCTTTATTTTGCAGGCTTCTGCCAATTCAGACTATCAGATGATTATTATCCTGACCATTTTATTGGTAAGCTTCCTCAGTATTCTGGCCTTTACCAGGGTTGGTTTCGTGCTGTTCTGGCGTTCGACCAGACCTGAGGATGACCTTAATTCTGAAGATTTTCACAAATATGAAGCTTTACCAAGTAAGGCACCGGCACGTAATGATCGTGTAATCTATCTATTGCTTGCTGGCCTGACTGCCTATGTGGTGTTTGCCGGACCGATCTATCAATATAATTATCAGACTGCGGAACAGATTAAAAATAATCCGGTTTATGAAGCTGCCTTGTTAAAACGCGATGCAGAAGGCCAGTTTATTAGTGTGCAACCTTTTGATCCAAGCTATTTACCTGAAACCAAGTACGGTGGTGAGACAGTCGATCCGAATGCACATCTGGTTCCTTATACGATTTCGGAAGCCACTCTGGAAGGTGAAAATATTTCTGAATTCAAGCAACGCCAGATTGATCAGCAGTATGTTGAACAAAACAGATATGATGATAATCAACTTAAACCGGTGGAGGGACCTTAATGGCTGTATCATTCCTGCAACGTTGGTTCCCGCATCCGCTAGTTTCTGTGATCGTTGGGCTAAGCTGGATTCTACTGGCACATAATCTGGAAGCTGGAACATTGCTTTTCGCGCTGGTTCTGGCGATTGTCATTCCGAAAATGGTTGCACCTTTTATTGACTATACCCCGAATATCCAGTGGGCTCCTGCCGTGCGCCTTTTCTTTGTCGTGGTTTGGGATATTGTAGTAGCCAATATTAAAGTCGCAAAACTGGTACTTGGTCCAACCAAGAACCTGCATCCAAAATGGTTTCGCGTGCCTTTGGAAACCGAGCATGAGGAAGTCAATGCCTTGCTGGCAATGATCATTACCACAACGCCCGGTACAGTATCTGCAGGCATTGATCAGGATCGTGGTGATATTCTGGTTCATGCCTTAAGCACAGAGGATGAAGCAGCAGAAATCGAAACAATCAAACAGCGCTACGAACAGCCTCTGATTGAAATTTTCAGCGCACAGACAGGAGAAAAAGCATGACTATTCTGCCTTATGCATTAATGATTTGCCTAGGTGCTATCACTGTCTCGATGTTACTCTGCCTGATCCGACTCATCACTGGCCCTTCTATCGTGGATCGTCTGTTGGCACTCGACACCCTGTTCCTGAATGCCACCTGTCTGATTGTCATTTTAGGGATTTACTGGAGTAGCAGCTTCCTGTTTGAAGGGGCCTTACTGGTTGCGATGCTTGGCTTTGTTTCGACTACAGCCTTGGCACGTTATTTCACCACTGGCCATGTGATCGACTAGGAGTTTTTAAATGTCCTTAATTTTAGAAATACTGGTGTCGATTTTTTTATTGATTGGTGCTTTCTTTATGTTGGTCGGCGGGATCGGTATGGTCCGTCTGCCCGATCTGTTTATGCGTCTGCACGCCCCGACCAAATCCAGTACTTTGGGCCTGGGCAGCTTTTTGATGGCCTCAATTCTGTTCTCGGCCATATATGGCCGTTTCGGTTTTGCTGAAGTGCTCATCACCCTGTTCGCCTTCATTACCGCACCGGTATCTGCCAATCTGATGGCACAGGCTGCATTACATTTGCGTTTACGCTCTTTGAGTGGCGAGGTTCCGGAAACGCTGGAACGCCCTCTGCCTTGGCAGCGCTCACGCCGTCGTACCTTTTATGAAAAGAAAATCAATCGTAATGATGATTTCGATTAATTGAGCAAGCAATTCAAGTTCTTTTAAATCTAAAAAAATCTAGAGATAAAAAAAGCCACCCGAAGGTAGCTTTTTTAGTCCTAAGACTTATTCATCATCTTTTTTTGCTTCAGCTTCAGGTAAGTCCTTCACTGCTTCAGCGATCAGACCAAACATATAGTTACCATATGCATTGGTCTTATCATAATGGAAACGTAGACGAGGCGTAATACGGGTTTTGATACGACGACTCAGCTCATGGCGCAAGAAACCAGATGCTTTGTTCAACACATCCAAAGTTTCTTTATTGGCTTCTTGGCTTTGCTCATCGCCAAGTTCACGTCCCATCACAGTGACATAAACTTCCGCATATCCCAGGTCTGGGCTCACCTTCACCGCAGAGATGGTCACGAGACCACCTAAGCGTGGATCTTTCAGCTCCTGACGGATCAGTTCTGACAACTCGCGTTGTACTGTATCCGCCATACGCTTCAGACGTTGACTACCCGCCATTAAAGACTCCGTTTAATCAGTTGAACATCGTACACTTCGATCTTATCAAGTGCTTTGATGTCTTTATAGCCTTTCACCGCAAGACCACATTCCATACCGGCACGAACTTCTTCAACCACCTCTTTGTAGCGACGAAGAGATTCAAGCTCGCCCTGGAACACAACCACATCATCACGTAATACGCGAATCGGTTTGTTACGATGCAATACGCCTTCAAGTACCATACAGCCCGCAGCCGCACCAAACTTACTTGAGTGGAATACTTCACGTACTTGTGCAACACCCAGAATCGTTTCACGATGTTCTGGTGCAAGCTTACCGCTCATTGCTGCTTTCACATCATCAATCAATTGATAGATGATTGAGTAGTAACGAATGTCGATACTGTCTGCATCTGCTTTTTGACGCGCAGCGTTGTCCGCACGTACGTTAAAGCCGAGTAGAACTGCTTCTGAAGATTCAGCCAGTGTCACGTCAGACTCAGTGATCGCACCTACACCAGAACCGATGATACGTACTTTAACTTCATCAGTCGCAAGCTCAGCAAGTGCTACATGCAAGGCTTCCAAGGTACCGCGTACGTCAGTTTTCAACACAACATTTACGATAGGCACATCTTTCTTGCCCATAGACGCCATGATGTTTTCAAGACGCATTGCAGATTGACGCTCAAGACGTTTTTGACGTTCACGATCCATACGCGCATCGGCAACTTCACGTGCTTTCTTCTCATCGCTGACCACAAGAACTTCGTCACCTGCCATTGGCGCTTCTGGAAGACCCAGAATTTCCACTGGAATCGAAGGACCTGCAGATTTGATACGCTGACCATTTTCATCCGTCATCGCACGAACGCGACCATAAGATGAACCGGCAAGAACAAGATCACCTACTTTCAATGTACCGTTTTGAACCAGAATAGATGTTACTGCACCACGGCTGTTATCTACGCGTGCTTCAATTACGACACCTTGTGCAGCACCTTCTTCAGATGCCTTAAGCTCTAGAAGTTCAGCTTGAATCGAAATAATATCAAGAAGTTCATCAATGCCTTGACCAGTATGTGCAGAAACCATTGCCACTGGAACGTCACCACCCCATTGTTCTGGCACGATTTCTTTCACAGTCAATTCATTCAATACGCGATCTGGATCAGCAGATTCTTTATCCATCTTGTTGATTGCAACAATGATTGGTGTACCTGCAGCACGTGCATGGTCAATTGCTTCTGCAGTTTGTGGCATTACACCATCATCTGCTGCAACAACCAGAACCACGATATCTGTTGCTTTCGCACCACGTGAACGCATTGCAGTAAATGCTGCGTGTCCCGGAGTATCAAGGAATGTAATCATACCTTTATCAGTAGTTACATGGTAAGCACCGATATGCTGTGTGATACCGCCCGCTTCGCCAGCAGCCACTTTTGCACGACGAATACGGTCAAGCAGCGATGTTTTACCATGGTCAACGTGACCCATAATGGTAACAACAGGCGCACGCGTAGATTGCGCACCACGTGCTTCTTCAGCTGCTTCAAGCAAGTTATCTTCAGCTTGTGTATCAGAAACCAGTACCGGATTATGGCCCATTTCTTCCACAACAAGTGCAGCAATTTCTTGATCAATCGCCTGGTTCTGAGTAACCAATTCACCCATTTTCATGAGTGATTTAATCACTTCACGAACCTTAACTGCCATTTTCGCAGCTAAGTCAGCAACGACAATCGTTTCACCGATTTCAACATCGTAAACCTGTTTTTTCACAGGTTTTTCGAAGCCGTGCTTGTTGCCTTGACTGGTTTTTAAACCGCGCTTAGGCTGTTTGCTGAAGCTTTGCTCTTCCTGACCACGACGACCACCTTTTTTCGGTGCACGCGCGCTCGGCGTATTCGTACCACGTTTGATTTCGCGGTCTTCTTTCGCAAATGAGTCTTCATATGCCTGACCAACAAGACCGGCAGCCAGAGGAGAATCATCAACAACACGAATCGTTGCAGCAGTATCTTCCGCGGTGTACTTAGACGCCATTTGACGCATTTGTTCAAGCGTACGTTGCTGCGCTTCTTCAGCCGCTTTACGACGTGCTGCTTCTTCAACAGCTTTTAATTTTGCTGCTTCTGCTTCACGTGCCTTTTTCTGTTCAGCGGTTTCAGTTGGTTTAACAACTTGCTTCACAATCGGCTTGTTGGTTGATTTGCGTTTTACCACAACTGCAGCTTTAGAAACTTCTTGCTTGTCGCTGGTTTGCTTTGCAGCAGCACGCATCGCTTCTAGAGCTTTATTCGCGTTATTTACGCCAGTTTTTGGAGCTTCAGCAGAAGCAGCTTGTGCTGTATTCTGCTCAGGCGCAGCTTTGGCCTGTTGCTCAGCCTTGGCTTTCGCCAATGCTTCTGCTTTGATCTGCTCTGGATCCGGCTTAACAAATGTATGCTTCTTGCGAACTTCTACATTAATCGTTTTCGCCTTACCTGAAGTACTGGCTACTTTAGCCGTACTAGTCGTTTTACGTTTCAACGTGATTTGCCCTGCTTGGCTTTCTGAACCCTGTGACTTTTTCACATGGCTCATCAAGCTATCTTGTTGTTCGGTGGTAATAATATCGTCAGCTTTACGCTGTGGTAAACCTGCCTCACGAACCTGCTCTAGGAGCTTCTCAACTGGACTACCCACATTGAGGGCTAACTCTTTAATCGACTTGTCCGTCATATACTACCTCCTAGTTAAACCATGATTCGCGCGCTTTCATAATGAGTTGACCTGCTTTCTCAGCACCCAAACCTTCAATATCTTCGATATCGTCAGTCGCCTGATCTGCTAAATCATCCACTGTTACCACACCACGAGCTGCTAGCGCTTGCGCGATCTCTACTGTCATGCCTTCCATTGCAACAAGTTCTTCACTTGGCGCTTGTATGTTCTCTTGCTGTTGTAATGCATCAGCAAGTGCAATTTCTTTCGCACGGCTTTGCAGTAGTTCAACCAGTTCCGCATCCAGTTCGATTTCATCAAACGTTTCTGCAGGAACATAAGCAATTTCTTCAAGCGAGGTGAAGCCCATTTCTACCAATGCCATCGCCAAATCTTCCGCGATATCCAGACGGGTAACAAACATGTCTAAATATTGTTGCGCTTCGTTTTGTTGACGGGCGTAGTATTCCTCTTCCAGCATCATGTCCAGCTTGTAGCCAGTCAATTCAGATGCCAGACGAACGTTCTGACCTTGTGAACCAATCGCACGTGCCAACTGATCGCTGGTTGCGAAAATGATATCTGCAGTACGTGCATCTTCATCGATGACAATACTCGATACATCTGCTGGTTCCAATGCACTTGCGATATATTGCGCAGGATCATCCGACCAAACTACCACATCAATACGCTCGCCATTGAGCTCTTGCTGTACAGCTTGAATACGGGTACCACGCATACCAATACAAGCACCCACCGGGTCAATACGGTGGTCATTGGTTTTCACTGCAATTTTAGCACGAACGCCTGGTTGGCGAGCCGCCGCTTTAATTTCAATAATTTCTTCAGAAATCTCAGGGATTTCTTTCTTCATCAATGCAATCAGCATATCCGGTTTAGCACGTGACAGTTGTAACTGCGCACCACGACCTTCACGGTTGACATTGAATAGAATCGCATTCACGCGTTGCTTCGGACGAAGGATTTCTTTCGGAATCATTTCTTCGCGAGCAAGATACGCTTCAGCATTGTCACCTAGGTCAATGATAAAGCCGTCTTTGGTTTGTTTTTTCACTTCACCGTAGATCAGCTCGCCGACTTTAGATTCGTAAGCATCGGCTACGAGTGCACGTTCTGCTTCACGGATCTTCTGTACGATCACTTGCTTGGCAATTTGCGCTGCAATACGACCGAAGTCAATCGATTCAACTTCAAGCTCACGAATGTCGCCAATCGACCATTTTGCCGGATCAACATCAGAGATGGCATCCTGACAAGCTGGCATTTCATGGTCTTCGTCTGCAACCACTTCCCACTGACGGAAAGTACGATAGTCACCTGTTTTACGATCGATTTCCACACGTAAACGTGCTTCTTCCGAATGTGTTCCTTCGTAGAATTTTTTCTTTGTCGCAGCAACTAAAGCTTGCTCAAGCGCTTCAAAGATCGCTTCACGAGGTACACCTTTTTCGTTACTAACCGTTTCAACGACGGTCAGAATTTCACGTGCCATACGTCACCTATTCGTTAAATTTTTATTTATTAAATTAATCTTGGAAGACCAAATTTGCTTTATCGATATTGTGACTGTCGATCTCCAATACCTGTTGCTTTTCTACTTCAACCTGAATCATTTCATTTTCAAGATCGACAGCAACCAGTTTGGCCTGGAATTTACGACGGTTATCTACCGCACTGATCAAACGTAGTGCTACGGTATGACCGATATAGCCTGACATCTGCTCGAGCTGGAAGAATGGACGGTCCCAGCCTGGCGAAGATACTTCAAGTGAATATTCACCCGAGATCGGATCATGAACATCCAGCATTGCACCCACTTGCTGCGTGACACGCACACAATCCTGAACGCCAATACCACGCCCCTGCTCTTCTTCACCATCTTCATTGATTGCTGGTGCAACGCTCTCATCGACTGGCTTGTCGATGTAGATACGTAATAACGAACATTTACCCTGTGGCAGGAATTCAATCCCCCAAAGGTTTACATTACAGGCTTCAACTGCTGGTGCAATCAAGTCCTGAAGTGCTTGAGTTTTATTTGATAGCTTCATTTACTCTCGTCATCTGGTGCGATTTTATGATCTATTTGACCACTACAAACCAATACAAACTATAGTAGTAGTGAAACATGGAGATTTGACCAAATAATGTCGACACTACACGATAGCCAATAAAAAAGGGCGTAAATCGCCCCAATTAATGCACAATTTAAGATTTTTTCAAATCCCACTGTGCAAAAAGGCCCACCTTGTTGTGAGCCTCTTTTTAGAAACTTGGTAGCGGGAGCTGGATTTGAACCAACGACCTTCGGGTTATGAGCCCGACGAGCTACCAGACTGCTCCATCCCGCATCAACGTGCAAAAATTATATACAAAAGATGAGAACTTTTCAATCAAAACCACATCATTCTGCATATTTGTCATCTGTCGCTGAAAAAGTGGTAGCGGGAGCTGGATTTGAACCAACGACCTTCGGGTTATGAGCCCGACGAGCTACCAGACTGCTCCATCCCGCATCAGCGTACAAATAACATTCAGTTTAAAAAACTTAAACTGCTTTTAAAGTTTGCATCTTTAAAAGATTGGTAGCGGGAGCTGGATTTGAACCAACGACCTTCGGGTTATGAGCCCGACGAGCTACCAGACTGCTCCATCCCGCAACAACATGCAAATTAATTTTCTCAACTTAAAACCTGTTTAAGCTGCCTCTTGAAAGTTTGCGCCTTTAAAAAGGATTGATTGGTAGCGGGAGCTGGATTTGAACCAACGACCTTCGGGTTATGAGCCCGACGAGCTACCAGACTGCTCCATCCCGCATCAACAGAAGTTTTTTCAGCTGCATACACCAACTTAAATTTCTGGATTATAAGTTGGTGCGGAAGGGGGGACTTGAACCCCCACGCCCGAAAGCACTACCACCTCAAGGTAGCGTGTCTACCAATTCCACCACCACCGCAGCTGTGACGCATTCTAGTCGTATCACTGAAAAAAAGAAAGGATTAATTAAAACTATTCGGTCGTTTCTGGTGCAGTTGGTGAAGTTTCATTCGATTGTACAGGTGTGGTCGGCGCAGACTGAACCGATCCCAAACTATAGGCATTCGAGGTTTGTTGCTTGGCTAAAATCGCCAAAGTCAGACTGGTTACGAAAAACAGTGCAGTAAAAATTGCAGTCAAACGGGTCATGAAATTACCCGAACCCGATGCTCCGAATACTGTCGCTGCACCACCGCCACCGAAAGAGGCACCAGCATCTGCACCTTTACCATGCTGAACCAAAATCAAGACAATCATCAAAACAGCTAAGATAATATGTACTACCAGCACAAAAGTTTGCATGCTGAACTCCTAATTATTGTGTATTTGCAAATGCATGAGCAATTTTATGGAACGACTCAGCATTGAGTGATGCACCACCGACCAATGCCCCGTTGATATCTGGGCAGGCTGCTAACTCTACTGCATTTTCCGGCTTGACACTACCACCATATAAAATCGCCATCGTCGCGCCATAACCAGTGATCTGGCTTAAACCTTGACGGATTTGTGCATGCATGGCCTGTGCATCTTCAGGAGAAGCAGTTTTACCAGTTCCAATTGCCCAGATCGGTTCATAGGCAATCACGATATTTTTCCATTGCTCAGCTTCAACCACAGCAGCAATATCACAAATCTGTTGTAGCACTACAGCTTCTGCCTGCCCTGCTTCACGTTGTTCCAGGCTTTCACCAACGCAATAAATCACGGTCAAACCGGCACTTAAGGCATTCTTGATTTTCGCATTTAAAATATCAGCATTTTCCGCAAATATTTCACGGCGTTCAGAATGACCCACTAGTACATAGTGAATTTGACTATCGGCCAACAATTCAGCACTGACTTCACCAGTGTAGGGACCTGTTCCAGAAATACGTGAAACATCTTGTGCTACGGTATAAATCGGACGAACCGCAGATGACAGCTCTGCCTGAATCTGGCTTAAGGCAATGGCAATCGGTGCCACACCTAAATGACATTGATCTTCGGCAATTGGCGCAGTTTCCAGCAAATTCTTAATACCACGCACCAAGCTCAATGCATCTGCCTGCACCGGATTCATTTTCCAGTTACCTATCACCCAAGGGGTAATCGTCGAAACCGACATAATTAACCTATTTCATTTACATATTTTGAATTGGGCACATTCTACACGGAATTGGAAAATTAAAAGAATAGTTTTCTTATCACTCCTTCTCAGTTTAGACTATCCAAAATGGTTATTTTTTGTTATCACTTAAAAAAATGGGGACTTCTTCCAACCAGTTCATGCTTTTACTGGAGATGAGGAAGCTAGCAGCACTCTTGGCTATGGTATTTTTACGTAACAAACGTATAATTTTAGTATAGCAATTAAAAGAATTTGATGAGTAGGCATTTATAGCATGACAGCATTACAGGGGTCGCCAAGATTTACCGGATTTATTCGTCGTTTGGTCGAGGAAGGCGTCATCTCGGCTGAAGATATGCGCAGTGCATTAGCGCATGCCAAACAAGAAAAAATCGATATTGTGGCTGAGTTAATTAACCAGCAGCAACTTTCTCCAACCGTCATTGCTGAAACGATTTCAGTCGAATTTGGCGAACCGCTGTTTGATATCAGTGCCTATGATCCTGCTCAAATTCTTCGGGATGCGATTGATGAAAAGCTGATTACCAAGCATCGCATTCTGCCGATTTTTAGAAATTCCAGTATTTTATATGTTGCGACCAGTAACCCGACCAATATCGAAGCGATTGATGCAGTCCGCTTTTCCACCAAACTCAATATTGAAACCATTATTGTTGAACACAATAAACTTGAAAAACTGATCGAGCAGAATTTTACCGAAGAAAGTACCTTTGAATTCGATGAAGACTTTGATCTGGATGTTGATGTCGAATCTGCTGATCCGAATAAAGAAGAGGATGACAGTAACAAGGGTGAAGAAGCACCGATTGTCAAATATATTAATAAATTACTAATTGATGCGATCCGTATGGGGGCTTCAGACTTACATTTTGAACCTTATGAAAAAATCTATCGGGTACGTTACCGGGTAGATGGGGTATTACGCCAGATTGCAACACCACCACTACAGCTGGCAAATCGCTTGTCTTCGCGTCTTAAAGTCATGTCGCAAATGGACATTTCTGAAAAACGGGTACCGCAAGATGGTCGTATTAAATTAAAACTTTCTAAAAATAAAGCCATTGATTTCCGTGTCAACTCTCTCCCTACCCTGTTTGGTGAGAAGCTGGTACTGCGAATTCTGGATCCCTCCAGCGCGATGTTGGGAATTGATGCACTAGGTTATGAACCGGAACAAAAAGACCTTTTTATGCAAGCGCTGGACAAACCGCAAGGCATGCTCCTGATCACTGGTCCAACAGGTTCCGGTAAAACCGTTTCACTGTATACCGGTCTGAATATCCTCAATCGTGAAGATACCAATATTTCGACAGCGGAAGATCCGGTCGAGATTAACTTACAAGGCATTAATCAAGTCAACGTCAACAATAAAGTTGGTCTTACCTTCTCTGCCGCACTGAAGTCCTTCTTACGTCAAGACCCGGACATCGTAATGGTCGGTGAGATCCGGGATCTGGAAACTGCCGAGATTGCGATTAAAGCGGCGCAGACCGGTCATATGGTGATGTCGACCTTGCATACCAATAGTGCGCCTGAGACCTTGACCCGTTTACGAAACATGGGGGTGCCCTCTTTCAATATTGCCACTTCAGTAAACCTGGTCATTGCACAACGGTTGGCGCGTCGTTTGTGTTCACAATGCAAGAAACCTGCAGATATTCCGCAACAAAGCTTACTGGAGATGGGCTTTACCGAAACCGACTTGCAGCAACCTGAGTTCCAAATTTATGAACCGGTGGGCTGCAATGAATGTCGTGAAGGCTATAAGGGTCGTGTAGGTATTTATGAAGTTATGAAAGTAACACCCGAAATTTCCAGAATTATTATGGAGGACGGCAATGCACTTGAAATTGCAGATGCTTCCGCACGTGCAGGTTTTAACAATTTACGCCGGTCAGGTTTAATCAAGGTGATGCAGGGGGTGACTTCTTTACAGGAAGTCAATCGTGTCACCAGCGAATGATCGGGCGCTGATCTAAAATAAGGATAAAGGTATGGCAGCAGTAAAGAAAGGCCAGATGATGCCGATCTTCAGCTATGAAGGAATTGATCGTAAAGGGGCAAAGATCAAGGGGGAATTGCCAGCAAAAAATATGGCTCTGGCCAAGGTCACCCTTCGGAAACAAGGCATCAGCATCAAGACCATTCGGGAAAAGAAAAAAAATATCCTTGAAGGCTTGATGAAGAAAAAAGTCTCAACACTGGATATTACAATTTTTACCCGACAGTTGGCGACCATGATGAAAGCCGGGGTACCACTGGTACAAGGCTTTGAAATTGTCGCAGAAGGTCTGGAAAATCCGGCGATGCGTGAAGTTGTACTAGGAATTAAAGGTGAGGTTGAAGGCGGTAATACTTTTGCCGGAGCACTGCGCAAATATCCACAATATTTCGACAACCTATTCTGTTCACTGGTCGAATCTGGTGAACAATCTGGTGCTTTAGAAACCATGCTAGATCGCGTTGCGATTTACAAAGAAAAAAGCGAACTACTCAAGCAAAAAATCAAAAAAGCCATGAAATATCCTGCTGCGGTGGTTGTAGTCGCCCTAATTGTTACCATCATTCTGATGGTCAAAGTGGTCCCGGTTTTCCAGGATTTATTCTCTTCATTTGGTGCGGACTTACCGGCTTTTACCAAAATGGTGGTCAATATGTCGGAATGGATGCAAAAGTATTGGTTCCTGCTGATTATCGCCATTGGGGCCGTGATTACCGCTTTTCTTGAAGCGAAAAAACGCAGCAAGAAATTCCGCGATTTTCTGGATAAGGCCGCACTCAAAGCCCCGATTTTTGGTGACCTGGTGTATAAAGCGATTATTGCACGTTATAGCCGCACTTTGGCCACGACTTTCGCAGCTGGTGTTCCCTTGATTGATGCACTGGAATCCACTGCCGGCGCTACCAATAACGTCGTGTATGAAGATGCCGTGATGAAAATCCGTGAAGATGTCGCCACAGGTCAACAACTACAGTTTGCCATGCGCGTGACCAACAAATTCCCATCCATGGCAGTACAAATGGTCGCGATTGGTGAAGAATCTGGTGCACTAGATGCCATGCTAGACAAAGTAGCCACACATTATGAAAATGAAGTCGACAATGCAGTTGACGGCTTAACCTCGATGATGGAACCGCTCATTATGGCTGTTCTCGGTGTGCTTGTCGGTGGTCTGGTGATTGCCATGTACCTTCCAATTTTCCAAATGGGTTCTGTGGTTTAATGCACGATTTTCTTCAATATTTTATTCAAAACCCAACGGCGTTGTATATCGCAGTTGGGCTTTTTAGTTTATGTATCGGCAGCTTTCTGAATGTCGTGATTTACCGCACTCCCAAGATGATGGAACAGGAATGGCGTACTGATTGCCAGATGTTCCTGCATCCGGAACAGCCGGTGATTGATGAAACTAAGTTAAGTTTAAGCAAACCCGCTTCAGCTTGCCCCAAGTGTCATCAGCCAATCCGCTGGTACCAGAATATTCCCGTCATTAGCTGGCTGGTCCTGCGCGGAAAATGTAGCAACTGCCAGAATCCGATCAGCATCCGTTATCCTTTGGTTGAAATTCTGACGGCAGTTTGTGCACTCCTTGTCGTAGCAGTATTTGGCCCTACCCTACAAATGCTGTTTGGCCTGATCCTGACTTATGTGCTGATCGCACTCACTTTTATTGATTTTGACACCCAGTTATTGCCTGACCGTTATACTTTACCCTTGGCCGCGCTAGGTTTGGGGGTAAATAGTTATGCACTTTATACCTTACCCGGTGCTGCCATCTGGGGCTATATTATTGGTTTCCTGTGTCTGTGGGTGGTGTATTATGCATTTAAAATCGTTACCGGCAAGGAAGGTATGGGCTATGGCGATTTTAAATTGCTTGCCGCCCTGGGTGCCTGGATGGGGCCTTTATTACTGCCTTTAATTGTGCTGCTGTCTTCTCTGGTTGGTGCGATTATCGGGATTATCCTACTGAAAGTCCGCAAGGAAAATCAGCCTTTTGCCTTTGGTCCCTATATCGCGATTGCCGGCTGGATTGCTTTTTTGTGGGGCGAGCAGATTATGAAAGTGTATTTAGGTCAATAAAGTGAAATTTATACTCGGATTAACCGGCGGGATTGGCAGTGGCAAGTCTGCTGCCAGTCAGTGGTTTGAAGCACAAGGGATCACGGTAGTCGATGCCGATGTGGTAGCGCGTGAAGTGGTCGAAATTGGGCAGCCTGCACTTACCCAGATCCAGCAGGCTTTTGGCGATTGGGTACTGCTTGCCGATGGCTCACTGAATCGTCGTGCCTTGCGTGAATATATCTTCCAGTCTCCTGAAGCACGCAAGACCCTGGAAAGTATTACCCATCCGGCAATTCGCACTTCCATTATCCAGCAACTACATGCTGCGCAAAGTCCCTATGCCATTCTGGTTTCACCACTTTTATTTGAAACCAATCAGCACGAACTCACTCAGCATACCTTACTGATTGATGCCACCATCGAACTGCAAATTGAGCGGGCCTCACAACGTGATGGCCAGAATATCGAACAAATTCGCAATATCATTGCCGCCCAAATGTCCCGCGAACAAAAGCAGACCATGGCCGATGATATTGTCCTAAATGATGGTCATCTGGATCATCTCTATGCTCATCTCAGACCATTACATCAAAAATATTTAAACATGGCAGCCAGCTGAAGCATAAAAAAAGCAGTCTGATTAAGACTGCTTTTTTTGTTCTGCTAATTTTCGGCTCAGACTGTCCTGATGCTGTAACCAGCGCCACGGCTGTAAGGCCCCGACGGCCATACCCATCAGGCCACACACCATGGCCAGACTTAAAGTTTCATTTAATAAAGGTACAGCCAGAATTACCGCAATAAAAGGTGCAAGATTGGTAATACTGCCTGCCTTAAATGCACCAAGACGCTTGATGGCTTCTACATAGCTTAAAGTAGCAATAATCACCACAAATATGCCGTGAAAAATGGTCTGAAACAGTAAATGCTTGGGTTCAGGCACACTCAAATTTTTCGGTAAAAATAGCAGATAAATCGGCACATATATCACTGCCGACCAGATCGCGACACCACACATTGCCTGCCATGCAGTTAGCTGATATTTACGCAATAAAACAGTAAAAATCGCCCAAAGTATGGCACTGATAAAAAACAGCCCGTCCCCTGCCCCAAAGGCTACACCAGTTTCCCGATACATCAGCATACTCATGAGACATAGTACGACGATCATAATGATCAGGCTGGCCCAGGTATGTTTATCAAAAGCCTGCCCCATCAGAAAAAAAGCCATGATCGCGGTACAGATCGGAATACAGCCATTCAAGAAAATTGCAGCATGGGCGGTAGGTGCGTAGTGAAAAGCACTATAGGCAAACAGGCAATAAATCACCCCGCCAATCATAGCTAAAATAAAAGGCTCTTTTTTCAGTAAAAAAGCGGCCTCTTTACGATAAAGCAAGATCGGCATCAGAATCAGGAAGGCCAAAGAAAAACGCAAGGCCACAATATCCCAAGCACTGATCTGCCACAGCGCATTCAGGCGGGCTGTTAAAGTAAAACCGCCCCAGATGCACATGGTAACAACTAAAAAAACATAGCCTTGGGTACGGTCTGACAATGCCATCATCAATTAAAGGTTACGTTGACGGCAGGCTTCATACAGCGCCATGCCTGTAGCCACACTGACATTCAGACTTTGCAGATTACCTGCCATCGGAATATACACGGTCTGATCACATTGGCTTTGCGTAATTGGACGTAGGCCAGTATCTTCCGCACCCATCACGATACAGACGCCAGTACCGGTAAAATCAAAATTTTGAATCGGCAGCGCTTTTTCATCCAGCATAGTTCCGACAACACGAACATTAAAATCTTCTTTGATTTGACCCAAAGTACGCGCCAGATTGGTGACCTGAATGAATTTGACTTTGTCCGCACCACCTGCAGCCACTTTACGTGCAGTCGGGGTTAACGTTGCAGAACGATCACGTGGCGCAATCACTGCCTCAACGCCCATTGCAGCGGCTGTACGGATACAGGCACCGAGATTATGCGGATCGGTAATATGATCGAGGGCCAATAACAACGCTTGAGGATTCGCACTCAACAAGGATTCAAGATCTTTTTCATTCAGGGTTGGATGAGCACGAACTGCGGCTACGACCCCCTGATGAAACGGTTGCCCGGCCAGTTTCTCCAGTTTGTCACGGCTGGCTTGCTGCACACTGATCCCAAACGGTTCAGCCAGTTCCAGTACACGCTTTAAACGCTGATCATCGCGTCCTTTGAGAGTGAATAATGTCAAGACACGTTCAGGCTCAAGCTCTAACAATGACTCCACTGAATGTACGCCATAAAAATATTCAGGTTTTGCCATGAACGACCTCTAGATTAGTTATATACAAAAGAAAAATCCCGTAAAGCTGACTTCACAGGATTTCTATAGCTGATTAGTTTAACCGATTCGCACTGAAATTTCTTGCCCGGTTTACACTGATCTTGAATCTGGACTTAACCTTCAAAATGGCAGACATAGTCCAGCACATCATCGGTTTCGATTTTAAAACGGCTATTGCCCGGCACATAGAAAGACTGCCCCGCACGGAACAGCTCACTTTCTTCGCTATCGCCAATCTGAACACGGCATTCACCTGAAACAATTTCCATACGCTCAGGAACATGTGTTTCAAAGGTCAAGGCATTTTCTGATGGCAGAATGACACCCAAAGTTTTTTTGGTCCCGTCTTCAAATTGTACAATGTGGCTAATACACAACCCGCCGAAATATACATTAGATTTTTTAAGTACAGATACATGATCAAACTGAGCTGACATGCGATTTCTCCAGATAAAGCATTTTGTAATATTTTGATTGCTGTAGTTTAAATGTGCACCCTCAACTAATCAATCGAAGTTTGTCGGCGTCGATCAAATATTCTGTATCACCTGAACCCCTTCTATTTACAGCATGTTTTGGCCTGTATTTTGCTGATAGATAAACTTAAGTTTCGATCTGCACGCGCTCTTTTAAAAACAGGCTCAATTGAGTCTTTAATTTAAAGATTGGGGATGTCAAAAATATGAAAATCAGCAGTGCATTAACGGACTTCTGAGTCAGCTTCTTGCGAAAATACAGTGAAATAAGCATATATAAATCGCTAAAATTTAAGATAGAATGAAATTGATTCGTCCTGATTTATAATAATCACAGCCATGTTGCGACCCCAATCCGACATCAGGCTATTTCAATCAAACTTTTCGCAGCCCGGATGCGTTTATGCTGACACATTTAACTCTGATCAATTTTGCTTTAGCTGAACATCTTGCTATTGATATTGATAAAGGTTTTAACGTTTTAACCGGTGAAACCGGTGCAGGTAAATCCCTCTTACTGGATGCATTGTCTGCCTGTTTGGGTGAGCGAACCGATACCAATTATGTACGTTATGGCTCAGAAAAAGCCGATGTCACTGCCAGTTTCAGCTATCAGGAACACAGTCCTGAAGCCGCATGGTTAAAAGAACATGAGCTGGATGACGAATCAGGTGAAATTCATTTACGCCGGGTGATTTTTGCTACCGGCCGCAGCAAGGCCTGGATCAATGGACGTCCGAGCAGCCTGTCTGAACTGAAAGAAATTGGGCGTTTACTGGTACAACTCTATAGCCAGCATAGTCAGCAGCAACTTCTGGAACCGCCTTATCCGAAGCACTGGCTGGATCGTTATTATCATTTTTATGCGCCGGCTCAAGCAGTACGTGATGCGTATAGCACTTGGCAAAAAAATATTCGCCAGCATCAGGCAGCTTTGGATGCACAAGCGACACGCAAGCAGCGTCTGGAAACCCTTGAGC
Organism: Acinetobacter lwoffii; assembly: GCF_019048525.1. Lineage (NCBI taxonomy): Bacteria > Pseudomonadati > Pseudomonadota > Gammaproteobacteria > Moraxellales > Moraxellaceae > Acinetobacter > Acinetobacter lwoffii. The sequence goes on from NZ_CP077369.1 coordinate 526,575, forward strand.
TGCAACTCGAAGAACTGGAAGAAATTGTTCAGACGGATTATCCTGAAATTGAACAGGAATTTGATCGGCTCTCGCATCATGAAGCCATTATGCAGGACTGTGTCTATAGCCTGAATGTGCTGGATGAAGCTGAACAGAATATCACTCAGGAACTGGCATCAATTATGCGTCGGGTTGAGTCGCATGCCGGACGCAGTGAACAGCTTTCCGGGATTTATACTTCCCTACTGAATGCTCAAAGCGAACTTGAAGATGCAGCAGCGAATTTACGCCAGTTTATGGATCGGCAGAGTTTTGATCCTGAACGCATGGAAGTACTGAATTCAACTTTAGAAATCTTCCATCGTCTGGCACGTAAATATCGTACCCAGCCAGAATTACTGAAAGAAGAATATGAAGCCTGGCAAAGTGAACTGGAACAGTTACATCAACTGGAAGATCCGGAAACACTGGCTGAACAGGTAGCAGTGTCTTATCAGGAATTTCTGGATAAAGCCCAACATCTGGATCAGATTCGCCGTGAAGCCGCAGCACCTTTGGCCAAGCAGCTCACTGAGCAGGTCAAACAGCTGGCACTGCCTGAAGCACGTTTTGAGTTTAAGTTTGAGCCTCTGGAACATCCATCTAGCGAAGGCCTGAGCTTTATCCAGCTACTTTTTACTGCCAATAAAGGCATTCCGGCACAGCCTTTGGCCCGGGTTGCATCAGGTGGTGAGCTTTCGCGTATTGCGTTGGTGATGCAAGTCATGAATGCGGAAAAAACCGAAGCGGAAGTGCTGGTCTTTGATGAAATTGATGTCGGGATCAGTGGTGGTACCGCAGAGATTGTCGGGCGTTTACTGGCCGATCTGGCCCAACATGTACAGATTCTGTGTATTACCCATCAGGCGCAGGTTGCAGCACAATCTGATCAGCACCTACTGGTGAAAAAACAGCAGACTGATCCTGCCAGCAGCACGATTATCAATCTTGAAGAAAATGAAATAATTCAGGAGCTTGCAAGAATGACAGGTGGTGTAGAGATTAGTGAAACCACCTTGCAACATGCCCGTCAGTTACGTCAGCTGAAATTTCAGCAGGCTTAAATATTTACAATCTGGACAAATAAAATTTGGTGAATCCAAGAAGCTCTAGTAACGTAGCTATTAGGATCATAGGATTTCTCTGCGAAGAAATTAATTTTAAGGAGAACTGCTCAGGTGACCAAACAGTTTCTGACACATCGTTGTCTGATTGCACCGCCGCATGCGAATGATGATTTTTTTGCCCAGACGGTCATTTATCTCGCACGGCATGATGAAGATGGTGCGCAAGGCATCATTATCAATCGACCTGCCGGCATTCAAATTAAAGAATTGCTGAATGATCTTGATATTGAAGCAGACAATGTCAATCCGCATGAAGTATTGCAAGGTGGTCCATTACGCCCTGAGGCCGGCTTTGTCCTGCATACCGGTCAGCCGACCTGGCATTCGTCTATTGCCGTAGGCGAGAATGTCTGTATTACCACATCGAAAGATATTCTGGATGCCATTGCGCATAATGAAGGCGTTGGTCGCTATCAGATTGCACTTGGCTATGCCAGCTGGGGCAAACACCAGCTGGAACAGGAAATTGCTCGTGGTGACTGGCTGATTTGTGATTCCGATATGGATCTGATTTTTAATTTACCTTATAACGACCGTTGGGACGCTGCCTATAAAAAAATGGGGGTAGACCGCAACTGGTTATCTTCCGAGATTGGACATGCCTGATGTAAACGCGCCACAAACCATTATGGCGTTTGATTTTGGTACACAAAAAATGGGAATGTCGGTCGGACAATCCCTGATTGCTAGTGCCAATCCCCTACCCTTATTTCCCATGAAAGATGGTATTCCCAACTGGGATGAACTACTCAAAATCGTGAAAAGCCATCAACCCAATTTATTTCTGGTCGGCTTACCATTGAATATGGATGATAGTGAATCGGAGCTGTCGACACGGGCGCGAAAATTTGCCCGCCGTTTACGTCATCAGACCAATATTGAAACCTGGATGGTGGATGAACGTTTGACCACCCGTGAAGCACGCGATGAACTGGATCATTACCAAGCTCAAGGTCGAGGCAAGAAACTCTCTGCGGACAGTATTGCGGCTGCCTTGTTGATTGAAAGCTGGTATCGCCATCCTGCCGGAATCACGCCTTAATCTGTTTTTAAATTTTTTTAAATCAGCATCCTTTAGGGTGCTTTTTTACACTCCAAAATGCTTCTTAAGGATAAAAATAACGAAAAGTCAGATTAATTCTCGGTGTTAAAACTTTGCTGGTTTTGCTGATACTGTGCTTCCAGTGCTGCTGCGTCGCGCCACGCATCACAATCAGTTGTCCACTGTGTAACAGCACATCGACTTTATCGCTGTGAATTTTATGCTTAAAGCTCATTTTACGGGTAGCTCCCAGACTTAGAGAAGCGATGACATTTTCCCGAGAGGTACCTGTATATAACGCCGGCTCATCATCACTATGCCAGCCCAAGCCTTGGGAACCATCTTCATACAAATTGGCCAGACAGGAATTAAAGGGATGACCGACCAGAATTTCAATATGCTGCTTTAAACGGAATAATCCGGGTGTCCATACCTGAGCTTGTTTGAGCGTACCAGAATAACGATACTGATAATGTTCATCGCCATACCAGACCACCTGGCGACCTGTGACATGGTGCTTGCCAAATAAATGCACTTCATCATGTTGCCAGGCCAGCTGACTGAGAAAATGCTGTAGATACTGCTGGCTTTGTTCCTGATCCAAAATCAGGCCATAATCCTCCACTACCCCATCAAAAGGTAATACATTGGCTTGCGGCTGGGGTGCAAATAAATCGAGAGTCATATCAATTCAATCCAGTATCCACATGAAAATACTGACATTCGACCTAAAGGATTACAACTGCTCTTCACAAATGACTACAACATTTATGCTTGTGGCTAGCCTAATTCCTGCCTAGACTGAATTCAACTTTCACAATAAAAATAATCCTTTTATGAACTTATGGCAGCTGTTTCAGAAACTTCGTCCCTTTGTTCAGCCTTACCGGTTGCTGGTGATTGCCACGCTGATTCTGACCCTGATTGGCTCATTCACCGCACAGGTCAATGCCATTACCTTGCAATATGCGGTCGACAGCATCAATTCGCTACTCGAAACCGGTCAAGGACTGGAACAAGGCTGGCATATTCTGATCACGATTTCGGCGATTTTGCTCGGCAAAGAAATTATCAATGCCTTTGTCCAGTTCGGGCAGAAGTTCTATGGAGAGAAACTGCGGATTTTTGTCTCTCAGGATCTGGCCCAAGGGATTATTGAAAAATTTTTAAAATATCGGCTGGAATTTTTTAATCAGGAAAATAACCAGGCCGGTAAATTACAGACCCGGATTGACCGTGGCATTGGCTCACTGACCCGTCTGGTGCAAATTTTCTTTATTGATATTTTACCGTTATTTACCAGTGCCATTGTGGCTTTGGGGCTAATGTACTATGCCAATGTGTATGTCGGTCTGGTCGCGACTGCTATTGTTCCTATCTATTTCTGGCTGACCTATAAGCAGGCACAAAAACTCGGGGGCTGGCGCCGCAGTCTTCGCGATGGTCGGGAGAGAAAAAGTCAGGGCATTCTCAGTATCATCAACTCGATTACCGTGATTAAGTCTTTTAACCGCGAATCGATTGAATCGGAAAAGCAGCTCGGTTTACAGCGTGAACTGACCGACAATCAGATGAAAACCCGCCAGACCAGTTTCCTGTTTGATGGCCTGAAAACTTTTCTGGAACAGATCGGGATTGTACTGATCATTATTTTAACCTCCTACTTTGTGCTGGATGGCCAGATGAGTATCGGTATGATCATGTTTCATGTGCTGCTATTTAATAATGTCTCTGCCCCAATTCGATCCCTGCACCGGATTTATGATGAAGTGAATGATGCCATGATCTATTCAGAAAGCTTTTTCAAAATTCTGGAGGCCGATGATGAAATTGAACAAAGCGGTCAGCAGAAACCGATTGTCCAAGGCAAATTTGAACTGAGTGGCGTGAATTTTTATTATCCAAACGGCCACCATGCCCTGAAAGATATTGATATGGAAATTCGCCCCAATAAAATTACCGCCTTGGTGGGCTTATCGGGTGCCGGAAAATCTACCCTCATCAGTTTGCTGGATAAATTTTATGAACCACAGCAAGGTCAGATCAAACTGGATGGCATTGACCTGAAAGATTATGACACCCAATATCTACGCGATCATATTGGTCTGGTCTTACAAAAAAATCATATTTTTCAGGGCACCATCTTTGACAATATCCGTTATGGTAAAACTACTGCCTCAATGGAGGATGTAATTGAGGCAGCAGAAAAAGCCTCGATTCATGAGCAGATTTTACAGTTACCGGATGGTTATGATAACGATGCCTTGATGCTGTCTGGCGGCCAGCAGCAACGGATTGCCTTGGCACGGATGTTCCTGAAAAATCCACCGATTATTTTTCTAGATGAACCGACGGCGAGTCTAGATGCAATTGCCACGGAACAGATTAAACACAGTCTGGACCAGATCAAGCAAGGCCGTACCGTGATCATCATTTCGCATAGCCTGTCGCAGATTATTGATGCGGATTATACTTACGTGATGAAAGAAGGAACGATTGCTGAGCATGGCGAGCACGACCAGCTTTATCATCAGCAAGGCGTGTATAAGGAAATCTTTGATGCGATGGCCAAAAGCCTGAATATTGAAAAAATTGCCAAAACTTTTGAAGATGATGCCGAGGAAGAAACTCATAGTTAGCTTCTCTATCTCAATAAAGAAACCTCCGGTACGGAGGTTTTTTTATTTTAATTTTTTAAGATTTAACGCTGAACTTTCTGTTCAATTTCTTCAACACTGGTATGACGCACATCAAAACCTTTGACCATATAGATCACCTGTTCCGAAATATTCCGGGCATGATCGCCAATTCTTTCGAGTGAACGCAGCACCCACAATACATTGATGACACGACTGATATGCCGTGGGTCTTCAATCATATAAGTCATAAGCGTACGTGTGGCTGACTGATATTCACGGTCAATATCCGCATCCGCCAACATGACCTTCAAAGCTTGATCTACATCCAGACGCGCAAAAGCATCCAGTGCATCATGAATCATCACCCGCACCTGGTTGCCAATATGCCGGGTTTCCATATAACCGCGTGGTGAGCTACCCTCTTCACACAAGCTTTGTGCAATTCGGCCTATTTTCGAGGCTTCATCGCCAATCCGTTCCAGATCGGTATTGGCCTTGGACATGGCAAGCACCATACGTAAATCAATCGCGGCAGGATGACGGCGCGCCAGAATCAGGGTCAGCGCTTCATCAATATCTCGTTCCATCTGATTGACGACATTATCTTGAAACTGCACATCTACTGCCATTGAGACATCTGTGTCCAATAGGGCATGAATGGCATTAGCTACCTGCTGTTCTACCAGTCCGCCCATCGTCATGAATTTGGTATTTACGTCCTGCAGTTCTTCATTAAATTGCGAAGAAATGTGATGACTTAATACAGGATTATTTGGACACAAGGAAAGCTACTCCTGAACGATAGAGGACAATGATCAATAATAAATCATATTAAAGCATATCCATGATGAAAGTTTGATGACAATAGTAGCCTCATAGAGGCTGAGGCGAATCATATTCAATCAGCCAGGCATTCAGCTCTGCCAGTTCCTTTTCGGTTAACTGCCCGACCGAGGCCTGCAATTGCAGCACATGCAACAGATAATCATATTTGGCATTCAAATAATCGGTCTTGGCAGAAAAGGCATTACGCTGTGCCAGCAACACATCGACCATGGTTTTTAAGCCTTCCTGATATTGGGCTCTGGACGCTTGTGAGACAATTTCCGAAGAGTCCATCGCGGCTTTACGTGCATTCAGTTTGGCCTGATCGGTTTCTACCTGCATAAAGGACTGTTTCACATCGGTATTGGCTTTACGGATAGCCGCATCCAGTTGCGCTTCACTTTTTTGCACATTAACGCCGGCCTGACGGATACTTTTTTGCGTGCGTCCACCGCTAAATACATTCCAGTTCACCTCCACCCCAATCTGGTCGAAATCTCCATTGCTGGACATGATCGTAGCCGGACTTTGCTTTAAATAGCCATAGGTTCCGACCACTTCGACCTGCGGATAGAGCGCAGCCTGTTCGACCCGTTTGGCATCTTCAGAATAGCGCTTTTGCAGACGCGCTTGCAGAATATTCAGATTTTGGCTTTGTGCTAATTCGGTCCAGGACTGCATATCACTTGGAACCGGTTTCTGGAACTGGAAATCGTTGCGTAATACCGCCAGATTTTCCTGATAAGGGCCGATTAACTGTGCCAGCTGTTCTTGGGCCAGTACCAGCTGAACTTGAGTCGAAATCCGGTTGGCTTGGGCACTTTGATACTGGGCATTGGCTTCACTGACCTCACTACGCGCCACCAAACCTTCTTTCAGCTTAGCATTCATCATGCGTAACTGTTCAGACAGCGCCTGCTCTTCCTGTAAATAAGCCGTAGTCAAAGACTGCTGCCGCAAGACATTAAAATAGGCTTCGGCCACCTGTAAAATATGCTGCTGTTTTTGCAGACGCAGATTGACTTCACTGAGTTCGACCGAGGTCTTGACCTGCTTATAACCTTGCCAGGCATCCCAGCGAAATAAAGGTTGGCGTGCGGTTAAGGCCACCTGACGGCTGGTTGTACTGGAACTTTGCAACTCACCAAATTCAGCAGGCAAACCTTCAGACTCTGAGTTGTTGACGGACTGGTTTTTACGGGTCACATTTCCAGATAAAGTCACGGTCGGCAGCAAATTTCCGCTGGCAATCCCCAGATTGAGCTGATCAGATTGGTACTGCAACACATTCGCCTGCCAATTTGGATCATTTTGCTGGGCGCGTGCATACGCTTCTTGTAAATCCAGGGCAAAAATCGCCGGACTAATTAATAGCAATAAACAGGCCATGACACTGCGTTTTAATTTCATTTTATAGTGTTAACCCCTAACAGCCATTCAGATCAAAAAATTCTGGCGCTTTAAGCTAAGCCATACTAAAGAGATCTCTTGAATTTTTACGTATGATTTTTATTAATTTTTTAATATAAAGATCAATTTTTATCCATCATTAATTCAATTTTCTGGCTCCCATACCGGCAATGTAACAAAGCAATTCACAATACTAAACATAGTATTTTAGTTTGATCTATACAATATCTCCCAGTAAGGCCGTTATTTTCTGAATTCACCTATATATACAGAGTCCTGAAGCATAGTGTTAATGCCATTCCCGTCGATATTCAAAGCCTGTGTGCTTGCTGGTAGCGTGCTGCTTCTTGGGGGCTGCCAACAGCCCTCAGATCCACAGATCCAGGTCGAACAGACTGAGGCGAAGCAAACGCAAAGTCCAGTCAGTGACTTTAGCCTCATGTGCCAGAATATTGAAAAAAATATGTCCCAGATTAATGACCAGCGCACGACGTTTGCGCTGGAGCAGATTAATCAGGATCTTAAAGTGTGCCTGCCGTTGATGGACTTGGCGGAGCAGAAGCAACTGATGCAGCGCTCTACCGAAATGTATCAGCGCTTTTTAAAGGTGGATCGCACCGAATTTCAGCAACGCGCCTTTGAGCAGTATGCACTGGAAATGGCGCAGCATCCCACCATTCAGCATGCGCATTTTCAACAGCTCACCTCACGTGACCAGTATCTGTTAAAACACAAGGGGCAGGCTTATGTAGAACTGCTGGATCTGGGGGATGGCACTTTACATTATCGCCGCAGTCCGGAATATCTGGCGCGTATTTTTGCCCCTTATTTACCGGCCGCTGAAAAAGCCTTTATTGAAAATCTGGCGGAACAGAATATGGAACCGGTGCTGGTGGAAAAACGCCTGCAGATTGAAGCCACTGATATTGCAGCCCGCAGTCTGCTTTGGGAAGACTATCTCAAGACTTATCCGAATAGCAGTTATAAACGCGATGCTGAATATCTGCTGAAGCAATATACCTATTTCCTGTTTAGAGGTACCGAGCAATCCCCGGTGTCGGAAGATTATCGCGATCGTTATGCTGTGGATACCAGTCATCTGGAAACTATTATTGGACTATCAAACGGCCAGAAATCAACGCTGTCCACACAGGCACGCCTGTTTCTGGAATTTCTGGACATGACTCCGGAACAGCGCCAACAAGTCTTGCCTGCCGATTATAGAAACCGCTCGGAAGCAGAACAGATTCTGTACTATGCCCAGATCAGCCCGCCCTCACAAAAATATGATAAAGACTGCTTTACCGATGCCATCTGTATCTAGTTGGGATCAGTTTCACCTTCAATCAATATCGCCATGTCTAAATCAATCCTCGTTTAAAGTTGAGCGATTTAGACCTGTTTATTCTGCCTAAACTGAGCTAAGCTTTAGCCTCGCTTGACGGAGCGCGAGTAATGCCTCGCTGAGATCATGTGATTCCTTTTATCGTTATCAGGAATTGAGCATGAGTACCGTTGAACCTGATCAGGTTAATACCTGCGTAGGAATCAAGCCAGCTAAAAACCCAGCCCTTGCTTTATCTGTTCAGGATAAATCTGCCTACGTTTTTGGTCGTGCTTGATTCGTTGATGTCATCATAAGGATCATAGCCATGAACCAGTTAACGAATCTTTCTTCTGAAACCACTCTCTCCGCTCATGAACAGGAAGCACGCGATTTAACGCGAATTCTGCCTGCCTCACGTAAAGTCTATCTGCAAGGCTCCCGTCCTGATATTCAGGTACCGATGCGGGAGATTTCCTTAAGTGAAACCCCGACCAGTCTGGGCGGTGAACATAATCCGCCATTAATGGTCTATGACACGTCTGGTGTTTATACTGACCCCGATGTGACGATTGACCTGAACAAAGGTCTGCCGAATATTCGTGAAAGCTGGATTGAGCAGCGCAACGATAGTGAAATTCTGGATCAGCTCAGTTCTGAATTTGGCCGCCAGCGTTTACGCGATATCCGTACCGCTGCGATCCGTTTCGCGCATATTCAAAAACCACGCAAAGCCAAATGCGGCCGCAACATCACCCAGATGCATTATGCCAAGCAAGGCATTATCACACCGGAAATGGAATACATTGCCATTCGTGAAAACCTACGTCAACTCGATGGTGTCGATATGCGCCAGCATCCGGGCCAGAATTTTGGTGCAAAAAACCTGACTGAAATTACGCCAGAATTTGTGCGTCAGGAAGTCGCCGCCGGCCGCGCGATTATTCCGGCCAATATCAATCATCCGGAACTGGAACCGATGATCATCGGGCGTAATTTTTTGGTCAAAATCAATGCCAATATTGGTAATTCTGCACTCGGTTCAAGTATCGAAGAAGAAGTCTCGAAAATGACCTGGGCGACGCGCTGGGGTGCAGACACAATCATGGACCTCTCGACCGGCCAGAATATTCATGAAACCCGTGAATGGATTATCCGCAACTCTCCTGTACCAATTGGAACCGTACCGATCTATCAGGCACTGGAAAAAGTCAATGGTGTGGCCGAAGACCTGACCTGGGAGATCTTTAAAGACACCCTGATTGAACAGGCTGAACAAGGTGTGGACTATTTCACCATTCATGCCGGCGTGCTTTTAAGATATGTACCGCTGACTGCCAACCGTTTGACCGGTATCGTATCGCGTGGCGGTTCGATCATGGCGCAGTGGTGTCTGGCACATCATCAGGAAAACTTCTTGTATACCCATTTCGATGAAATCTGCGAGATCATGAAAGCTTATGACGTATCGTTTAGTCTCGGCGATGGCCTACGTCCGGGCTGTGTGCAGGATGCCAATGACGAAGCGCAATTTGCCGAACTTCGAACTTTGGGCGAACTGACCCACCGTGCCTGGGAGCATGATGTTCAGGTGATGATTGAAGGCCCGGGCCATGTCCCGATGCATATGATCAAGGAAAATATGGATCTGCAACTGGAAGTCTGTAAAGAAGCACCCTTTTATACCTTGGGGCCACTCACCACCGATATCGCACCGGGTTATGACCATATTACTTCGGCAATAGGAGCCGCGATGATTGGCTGGTACGGCACCGCAATGCTGTGTTATGTGACGCCTAAAGAGCATCTCGGTTTACCCAATAAAAAGGATGTCAAAGACGGCATTATTACCTACAAGATTGCCGCACATGCAGCCGATCTGGCCAAAGGTCATCCGGGTGCGCAAGCCCGGGATAATGCCCTGTCCAAGGCGCGTTTTGAGTTCCGCTGGGAAGACCAGTTTAACTTGAGTCTGGATCCGGACACGGCGCGCAGCATGCATGATGAAACCATGCCGAAAGCCGCGCATAAATCCGCGCACTTTTGTTCCATGTGCGGACCAAAGTTCTGTTCAATGAAGATTAGCCAGAATGTTCGTGATTATGCCAGTCAACAGGCCAATCCTGATCAGCCGGCAAGCTCTCAGGCCGAAATTGAAGCCGGCATGAATCAGATGAAAGCCAGCTTCCACAACTCTGGTCAAAATTTATACCACAAACTATAAAACTGTAAAAAAAACAGTTGTCTTCAAAAAAAACTCAGATAGGATGAAAATAAATCAATTCATTCTATCTGAGCATATGAATATTATTAAACAGGCCTCTTATAATAAAAAAGACTTTAGCGTAGAGGCACGTGAGTTCTTGTACCAGGGATTTATTCAGGTAGAAAAAGTCAGCCTGAAACACCGTTTATTTAATCAGGAAAGCTCAACCCCTATTTTGCAACGTGAGCTGATTCATCGGCCAGAAGCAGCGGGTGTGCTGATGTACAATCATCAACAGCAGAAATTCGGCCTGATCGAACAGTTCCGGATTGGCGGACTGGATGATATCGACTCTCCTTGGCAACTCGAAGTAATTGCTGGCGTTCTGGATGGCGATGAAGCGCCTGAAACATGCATCCGTCGCGAAGCACTCGAAGAATCAGGCTGTACCCTGGATGAGCTGCAGCACATTTTCAGCTTCTATCCGTCCGCCGGGGCATGTTCCGAATTATTTCATTTATATGTGGCGCAGACCGAATTGCCTGAACAGGGCGGTATTTTTGGCATGCCGGATGAAGGTGAAAATATCCAGCTGCATATTCTGGATTATGCTGATATTCCGTCCTTGCTCACGAATGGTCGCTTAAGAAATGCACCTGTCATTATGGCCTTGCAATGGTTGCAACAACATATTCATACTGCAGGAATATGTCTAAGGGGAAAGACATGAGTTTTCAGCAGTCAAGCATAAACACACAGCCAGATTGGACCATTATCCAGATTTCTGATACCCATTTGATGGATCGGGAAGAGCTGGAATTTGCCCGGATGAATCCCGAGCAGAGTTTTCACGAGGTGATGCAGCAGATCCAACAGCGCTTTCCCCAAATGGATGCACTGATTCATACCGGTGATCTGGCACAGGTGCCGGTCGAGCAGACTTATCAACGCTATTTAGCATTTGTCCAGTCTTTAAACGTGCCGTATTATCAGATTCCAGGTAACCATGACGATTCTCGGGTGTTCCCTTTTCACCAGCATGCGAATCAGGTACATGCCATTCATTTTGGCACCTGGACCATGATCCTGTTAAATAGTGCCGTTCAAGGCAAGATCGATGGCTGGGTGGAACAAGCTCAACTCGATCAATTGGACCAATTATTGCTTGAATTTAAGCATCAGCATGTCATTGTCGCTTGCCATCATCATCCTTTTGCGATGAAATCGTACTGGATTGATCAGCACCGGCTGAAAAATGCTGAAGATTTAAAAGATGTACTGGCTCGGCATCATAATATCAAGCTGGTTCTGTTTGGTCATGTGCATCAGGATTCCTGCAACGAATGGCATGGCATCTACTTTTTATCCACGCCATCGACCAGTGTGCAGTTTAAACCTAAAAGTGAAGATTTCGCGCTAGATCAGGCGGCACCAGGTTATCGTGTATTACATTTGCAACAAAATGGTGAGTTTGATACCTATATTGAACGGGTGGCATTGAGCCAGCAAAATATTAATACCGAAATTTCAGGTTATTAACTTTTCAATTTGTTTTTTTTGCATTACTTTATTGCAACCAAAGGAAATGTGATATGCATAGTCCAGACATCAAAGACTATCAATAAGCATAAAAAGTCTATATGATGACGGCCCCCATAGGAGGATAATCTTTCTACAGGGTGGATAAAAAACTGCATATCACCATATTTTTTGCGTAGCAATCATACGCATAGATGAGGAATGCCCTAAATGGCGAATGACAACCAAAATCAAGTCTTAGACAATCAAACTGATGTTGTAGAAGAGAAAGCTGCAAAGCGCGTACGCAAATCTAAGCCTAAAACGACTGACGGTGGTTCTACTGCTAGCTTATTTGGTATTGAACCTTATCAACCTAAAAAAAATGAAGAATACATGTCTGAAGGTCAGCTTCAGCATTTCCGCCAAATCTTGCTGGCTTGGAAAGCTGAGTTGATGTCAGAAGTGGATCGTACCCTCAATACGATGCAAGACGAAAATACTGCTCTTCCAGATGTGAATGACCGTGCGACTCAGGAAGAAGAGTTTGCGATTGAGTTACGTACCCGTGACCGTGAACGTAAACTGATTCGTAAAATCGAACAGTCGATCGAAGCAATCCAGAATGATGACTATGGTTTCTGTGAAACTTGTGGTATCGAGATTGGCTTGCGTCGTTTAGAAGCACGTCCAACGGCTACTTTATGTATTGACTGCAAAACCCTTGCAGAGATCAAAGAGAAGCAAAATAACGGTTAAGTATGTCTGTAAATAATCCTCCCCTAACCCCTCCTTTAAAAAAGGAGGGGGACAACAGGATGGCTTATGTGGGCCGGTTCGCGCCATCGCCAACCGGCCCTTTGCATTTTGGCTCCCTCATTACCGCAGTTGCCAGTTACTGCGATGCCAAAGCCAATCAAGGCACATGGCTGGTCCGGATTGAAGACACCGATATTCCCCGCATTTATCCCGGCAGCGAAGAGCATATCCTGCGTGCCATGGATGCCTTTCAGCTTGAACCTGATGCCGAAATCATTTTCCAGAAAGACCGTTTAGATATTTACGAAGACGTCATCCAGCAATTACGTCAGCAAGACCTAGTCTATGCCTGTCAATGTACCCGTAAAATGCTCGGTTCCAACCATATCTATCAGGATACCTGCCGCAACTTGGGTCTGGCTTTTGAGCATCAGGCCATCCGTTTAAAAGTTGAAGATGTTGAAATCTGTTTTGAAGACCGGCTGCAAGGTCAGCACTGTTCAGAACTGAAAAAAGATCTGGGCGATTTTGTCTTAAAACGTCGTGACGGCATTATGAATTACCAGCTGGCTGTAGTAGTCGATGACTATCTGCAAGGTATGACTCATGCGGTACGTGGAGCTGATCTTTTAGATAATACCGAACGGCAAATCTATCTGGGACAGTTACTCGGTTATCCGCGTCTGAGCTATATGCATCTACCGCTGGCAATGAATGATCAGGGGCAAAAACTGTCAAAACAGAATCTGGCCCAAGCACTGGATTTAACTCAGGCACCGCAATTATTAAAACAGGCACTTCAGGCTTTGCATCAGGCTGAAGTTGATTTGGACACTCCCGATCGGATGCTGCAACAGGCGGTAGTACAATGGGACATTGAGCGGATTCCACATACAACTGAGCTACAAGGTCACTATTTATAAAAACAGCTTTTCACTTAAGCTAGACTTCTAGAATGAAAAATTGATAGGAAGAAGAGTATGTTTTTTATTTTTGGCGTCGGCCCTAAAACCAAAACCATTGAGAAAAGCCAGTTTCTGTGTCCGGTCTGCCGTACTCGTTCGGGCTATGAGCTAAAACAGCAGCGTAATTATTTTTCTTTATTTTTTATACCCTTGATTCCACTTTCCAAGCCTAAATCTGCTTTTGTGACCTGTTCCAATTGTGGAACCGCAATGCCGAGCACGGTACTGGACCATGCTCAGCCAGAGCCAGGACGAAACTCCAATCTAGAAGCTTGATTCTTCGCGGCTTGGATTGGCCTGACGCGTGGTCGAATCAATTTTCAGAATCAGACTGATCATGACCGCACAGATAATCAGGGATGAACCGCCATAACTAATAAATGGCAAGGTCAAACCCTTGGTCGGCAACATGCCCATATTCATACCGGCATTCACCAGAATCTGTAACAGGAAAATGATACTGATGCCATAAGCCAGATAGCCGGCACGCAAATATTGATGCTGCAAGGCGCGGTGTCCAATGCGGATACAGCAAACCAGCATGGTGAAGGACAAGATCAGGATGGTTGAAATGCCTAAAAAGCCAAATTCTTCACCCAAAATTGCCAGCATGAAATCGGTATGCGCCTCAGGCAAATAAGACATTTTCTGGATACTATGCCCCAAGCCTACCCCTGCCCACTCCCCACGGCCAAAGGCCATAAGGGCATTAGAGAGCTGATAACCGGTGCCTAAGGGATCTTCCCAAGGATTCGAAAAAGACAGCAGACGTTGCAGACGATACGGTTCCAACAGAATCGCGGCAGCAAATGCGCCGACCAAGGTCATAAAAGCCACACCGAACTGAATCCACGGCGCACCCGCCAGAAAGAACACGCCAAGCATGGTTAAGGTAATTACCACGGTTGCACCCAAGTCAGGCTCGAGAATAATCAAACCGACGGTAGCACCCATGATGGCACTTAAACGGACCAGACCCTTGATATTATTCCGTACTTCTTCCGCACGGCGCACCACGTAGTCTGCAGTAAAAATTGCCATCATCACTTTGGCGACTTCCGAAGCCTGTAAGGTAAAGCCTGCGATCCGAATCCAGCGTTTGGAACCATTGACTTCCGTCCCGACAAATAGCACGGCCACCAAAAGTACGATGGTAATAATCCACAAAAAGAAAGTGTTATTAAACCAGACTTTTAAGGGGATTTTATAAGCCAGAAAAGCTGCTACGGCAGCGACAAAAATCGAAATCCCATGTCGGCTAATATAGTGAAACGGATTTTCATGCATACGTTCTGCATAGGGCATCGAGGCCGATGCCACCATGATCGAACCAATGCAGAGCAAAGCCAACACACAGAAAATCAATACATTCCGTGGATTCACTTCAGCAGGTATTCTAGGTATCCACTGCGTATAAAATTGATTTAATTTATTGATCGTAGTCTGAGCAAACCCAGCCATATCACGAATCCTTGTTATTCTTAATTGAGTTCATTCACATACGCAACAAACTTGCGACCACGCTCAGGATAACCCGAGAACATATCAAAACTTGCGCATGCAGGAGACAATAGCACGACATCATGT
This sequence comes from Acinetobacter lwoffii, assembly GCF_019048525.1. Taxonomy (NCBI): domain Bacteria; kingdom Pseudomonadati; phylum Pseudomonadota; class Gammaproteobacteria; order Moraxellales; family Moraxellaceae; genus Acinetobacter; species Acinetobacter lwoffii. The sequence continues at coordinate 541,998 of NZ_CP077369.1, forward strand.
GCCTGAGTGTGCTTTTGGCAGATTTCTACTGCCTGCTGCAAGCTGTCCGCATGAATCAGTTCAATCGTACCCGCAATCGCTGCTTCAATGACGGGACGATCTTCACCGATTAATACCGCTACTTTGGCATATTTGCTTAATGATTCACGCAAGGCTTTAAAGTCCTGCCCTTTGCCCTGACCACCGAGAATAATCGCGACTTTACCGCCTTGGGCTTCAATGGCCATGCCGAGACCGTCCAGTGCTGCCAAGGTTGCGCCGATATTGGTACCTTTGGAGTCATTATAATAACGTACGCCTTGCACTTCTTTAACGAATTCACAGCGATGTTCCAGACCTTTAAAGGTCTTTAAGGTATTCAACATGCTTTCCAGTGGCAGGCCAATCGCTTCACCCAGCGCCAGACAGGCCAAGGCATTGGCAACATTATGCGTGCCCTGCATATACATCTCGGTACTTTTCAGCAGACGCTCACGACCACGCGCCAGCCAGATGCTGCCATCCGTATCCTTGAGAATACCGTACTGGTTCATATCCGGTGCATTTAGACCAAAGCTTTGTATCGGTGTTACGTCTGGCACCAGAGGACGGGTCAAAGAGTCATCACGGTTATAGACGACTTTTTTTACACCCTGGAAAATCCGGTGTTTCGCCGTGTGATAACCCATCATATCGCCATGACGATCCAGATGATCTTCACTCATGTTCAACACCACCGCGACTTCAGCCGCCAGATTTGAGGTGGTTTCCAGCTGAAAACTGGACAGCTCGAGTATATACAGCTCAGGATCGTCTTTAGTCAGGTCTAGCGCAGGACGACCTAAGTTACCACCGATAGCGACTTTTTTACCAGCATCCGCTGCCATCAAGCCAATCAAGGTCGTCACGGTACTTTTGGCATTAGAACCGGTAATTGCTACGATTGGCTTGTCTGTAGCACGGCGTAAAATCTGGATTTCACTGACTACTGGAATGCCCTTGTTGATGGCTGCCTGAATTTCAGGAAGTTTAGGATCAAGTCCTGGGCTGATCACGATTTCTTCCGCAGACAACAACAGCTCGGCATCAAACTGACCGAAACTGGTCTGAACTTCAGCGGGTATCTGCTCATGCCCTGGCGGGTTAGCTCTAGAATCTGTTACTGCAACGCGGTAGCCCTGACTATGCAAGAAATTGACTGCTGCAACACCTGATATTCCGAGTCCTGCAACGACTTTTAACCCACCACGTTGTATTAACATTTTCGCCCCATATTTTGGTCTATTTTGAAACTGACGAAATGGTAGCACTTTGCTGTTTTGAATGCCTTTTCTGATTGGCTTTTCTGCACATTTTTTTTGTGTCCATGCGTAAAAAAACCGTCATGATCATGACGGTTTTTAAAATTCAGCCAGAAAAGGAAATTATTTCCATTTCACCGCTTGTTGGGCTGGCTTTTCTTCTGAACTTTTTTCTGAAACCGGACAGGCACAGTTGCCACCACAGCCTGCAGCCATACCCGGTTGCAGCCATTTGGCCAGACGCTGCCAACCCTTGGCCGCACAGGCATCAGACAGCTTCTGAAAGACTGAATTAGAGGTGTTGGGAAACACCTTTTTGAATACGACCAGCATGCTCCAAAGCACCAGCGCTGTCACAATTAGAATTTCAATCATCTCAATCTCCCATACCTATACAATGCAGCAAATTCAATTGGCCAAGGCCAAGCTGAGATTTAGCCCAAATAATATGAAGCAATTTGATAAGTCAGGAATGACATGAAATATGCCAGACCAAACAGGTAAACAGTCATGATACTGACAGTTTTCCAGGAACCGGTTTCACGTTTAACTGTTGCCAGAGTCGCCAGACAATGTGGTGCATAAATAAACCACACCAGCAAAGACAAACCTGTCGCAACTGACCAGCCCAGATCCCCTCCACCGCTGATTAGTGCAGCCAGACCTTCAGACATCGCATCTTCATCAACTGCCGACATCGCATAAACTGTGCCCAGTGCTGCAACGACCACTTCACGCGCTGCCATCGCCGGAATCAGGGCAATACAGATCTGCCAGTTAAAACCGAGCGGTGCAAAGATTGGCTGCATCAGATGACCGAGCATCCCTGCCAATGAATAATCAATGGCCGGCAGGGTTGCCCCTTCTGGGGGCTGCGGGAAAGTACATAGAAACCACAGCACAATCGATAAGGCGAAGATAATACCACCGACACGTTTCAAGAAGATTTTGCCGCGATCCAGCAAGCCGATCCAAACGTTCTTCAAATCCGGAAAACGGTAGCTTGGCAGCTCCATCAATAACATGTGCTGTGATTTATCTTTGTGGAAGAATTTCAACACAAAAGACACCAGCAAAGCACTTACGATACCCGCCATATACAGACCGAAGAGCACCAGACCTTGCAGATTCAGGAAGCCCCAGACAGTTTGTGCCGGTATAAATGCCGCAATCAGCAAGGCATAAACCGGCAAACGCGCCGAACAGGTCATTAAAGGTGCAACAAAAATCGTGGTTAAACGATCTCGTGGATCACTGATGGTCCGCGATGCCATAATCCCCGGAATGGCACAGGCAAAGCTGGACAATAACGGAATAAAGGCACGTCCTGACAAACCGGCTTTAAACATCAGTTTATCGAGCAAGAATGCTGCACGCGGTAAATAACCCGATTCTTCTAGTACTAAAATAAAGAAGAACAGAATCAGAATCTGTGGCAGGAACACCACCACGCCACCGGCACCGGCAATAATCCCGTCCACCACCAGGCTATTCAGTAATGGGTGCGAAATATATTCGCCGAGGAACTCACCCAGCCAGCCAAAGAAGGATTCAATCCCATCCATAAACGGCGCAGCCCAGGCAAATACCGCCTGGAAAATCACGAACATCATTACAGCTAGGCTGAGTAAGCCCAATACCGGATGCAGAAAAATCTTGTCAAGAAAATCGGTACGCTTATCTTCCTGATCGACGAAATTGACCACGTCATTCAGAATGTTTTCTACGCGCTGGTGACTATCACCTTTCAAGCCACTGAGCTCAGTCTGTGGTACAGAATACTTGCCTTGATCTAGCGCATTTTTCAGGTTTTCAATGCCTGAACTGCGCACAGCCACCGTTTCTACCACAGGCACGCCCAGTCGCTCAGACAGCTTCTGGGTATTGATCTGCATGCCACGACGGCGTGCTTCATCCATCATGTTCAGCACGACCAGCACCGGACGATCCAGCGCAATCATTTCCAGCACCAGACCCAGATGTAATTTCAGATTGGTGGCATCTACCACACACAAAAATGCATCCTGCTCCTGCTCTTCCGCAATTTTACCTTGCACCACATTACGGGTGATTTCTTCATCCGGACTGGTCGCATCCAGACTATAAGTTCCCGGCAAATCCAGTACCCGTACCGCTTTGCCTGAAGCAAGCTGAAAAGTACCGACTTTACGTTCAACCGTCACACCCGCATAGTTACCGACTTTTTGGCGTGTTCCAGTTAAGTGGTTGAATAATGAAGTTTTACCGCAGTTAGGGTTACCGACAAGGGCAATACGTAATGTATCACTCATGCCGACACCGCCTGTTCGATTTCAATTTTGGCTGCTTCTGATTTACGCAAAGCAAAACGTGTGAATCCAACTTGAATCAAAATGGGATCTCCACCAAAAATACCTTTAGTAATGACCTGTACCTTTGTACCTGGTACAAAGCCTAAAGTTTCCAAACGACTCGCGACGACATCGTGTAGAGCACTTTCACCATCAGTTGTTCGACTCACTTTTCGAATGATGGCAATTTGTTTTGCTTTTAAATCAGACAAACGCACCGTGAAATTCCTAAACTATTTTGTACAGTATACAAACAAATGAGAATAATTAACAAATAAGATTAATTACATTTCGATTTAGCCTTATACCACATCGACACTGTCATAAAATTAAACTACAGTGGAGAATACCAATCCCGATTATCGCTTTTTTAGATCAGATCCTTTCACCCTATGCTGAATAAAAAACCCCGTATTCCTGCCCCTGTCCAGATTCCTGATGCGTTCAGTTATTTGCAAGGTTTTCGTGATTATCTGATTGCACAAACGGTCAGCCCGCATACCCGCAATGCCTATTTGTCCGATCTGGTGCAATGTGCAGAATGCTTGAGCAAGCCTCTGCCCGAATGGAATCATGATGATATTTCCGATGTACTGATTGCGCTGACCAAACAGCAAAAAAGCCCACGTTCGATTGCCCGCTGCCTGTCTGCCTTGCGTTCATTTTATAAATTTTTACGCGAGCAAAAACTGCGTAGTGACAATCCGGTGGCCGCACATAAAACCCCGAAACTGGGCCGGGCCTTACCTAAAGATTTGTCCGAAGCTGATGTTGAAGCCTTGATTCATGCCCCGGATATCAACACGGCATTAGGGCTGCGCGATCGCGCCATGTTTGAAGTGCTGTATGCCTGCGGACTTCGGGTGACCGAACTGATTAACCTGCGTCTGGAACTGATCAACTTAAAACAGGGTTATTTACGTATCGTCGGTAAGGGGAATAAAGAACGTCTGATTCCAATGGGACAAATGGCCTGTGAATGGGTGGAAAAATATCTGAATGAAGCCCGTCCGCAACTGTACAAGACTTCGACCGATTATCTGTTTCTGACCCAGCATGGCGGCATCATGAGCCGGCAGAATTTCTGGTATGCCATTAAGCGTTATGCGCTGCAGGCCGGAATTCAATCCGAACTGTCACCGCATACCTTGCGCCATGCCTTTGCCACCCATTTACTCAATCATGGCGCAGACTTACGTGTGGTACAGATGTTACTCGGACATAGTGATCTGTCTACCACCCAGATTTATACTCATGTGGCGCAGGTACGGATGCAACAGCTACACGCGACCCATCATCCACGGGCTTAAAACGTTTACAGGTCGAATAAACTGAGAAGTTTGACGTGATTGTATTTTTTTTTGTTATGCTAATGCTCTGTTTTTAGTCCAAGAAGAAAAGGGTTATTTATGACATTTGCCCGCTCAAAAGTTTTTATGGCTTGCACACTTGCTGCTGGTTTGGGGCTTAGCGCATGTTCCAATTCCACGAACAACGATAAAAAGCAAGATACGCTCACTGCAAGTGCACCAGCAACGGGCGAAGCCTCTACCCTGACCGAACGTAATGCCCAACAGCGCCTGGTTTCGACCTTGGAAAAGCATTTCAAGACTGCCGGCATCAGTGCCAAAATCACCGACATTAAAGCCACCGAAGTCCCGAACCTGTTCTGGGTCAGCCTGGAAGGCATGTCTGCGGTCTATGTCACCAGTGACGGTAAGTATCTGATTCAGGGCGATGTGATCCGTCTCGGCGATAAACAGCTGCACAATGTCAGCGAAAATCTGCAAGCAGGCATCAACAATAAACTCTTTGCCGAACTCAAGCCAGCAGACTTGCTGGTCTATCCAGCCAAAGGCAAAACCAAGCATGTGGTCTATGTGTTTACCGATGTCAGTTGTCCGTATTGCCATAAATTCCATGAACAAATGGATGAGATGAATGCCAAAGGCATTGAAGTGCGTTATATCGCCTGGCCGCGTGGTGAACAGCATATGCCAGCCATGGAAGCGATCTGGTGCAGTGCCGACCGCCGTAGTGCGTTTGACCAGGCGATTGCCGGTGCACAGATTAGCGCAGAAAAATGTGAAAATCCTGTTCAAGATCAATATCAAATGGGTCTGAATATGGGCGTGAATGGCACCCCTGCCATTTATAATTCAGCAGGGGCTTATCTGGGCGGTTACCTGTCTACCTCGGAATTATTGAACCGGCTTAAATAACTCATTTTAATACGTTATTTAACTTTAATTTATAGATAAAGATATTCTGAAAATGACCCTAGAGTCAGGCGGTTTTTTTAGCTATGATCTAGGTTCTTGTAAAAAACTGTTTAATTTGGAGTGTGACGTGAAACCAGTTCGTCTGGCAATCCTCGGTCTTGGTACTGTAGGTGGTGGTGCCTTGAAACTATTAAAAGAAAATGCTGCTGAGATCAAACGTCGCACCGGTCGTGAAATTGAAATTACCCATGTAGGCACCCGTCGTCCACGTCCTGATCTGGATCTGCCAGAATCGGTCAAACAAAGTGCTGATTTGATGGACATCGTGCGTCAACCTGATGTAGACGTGGTGGTTGAAGTCATGGGCGGAATTCATCCTGCCTATGAAGTCATCATGGAAGCCATGAAACATGGCAAACATATTGTAACCGCCAACAAAGCACTCTTGGCTGAACACGGTAATGAACTGTTTAAAGCGGCTGAAGACAATGCCGTGCAAATTGCCTATGAAGCCGCAGTGGCTGGTGGCATTCCAATTATTAAAGTGATCCGTGAAGGTTTGGCAGCCAACAAGATTGAATGGCTGGCCGGTATTATTAACGGCACAGGTAACTTCATTCTTAGTGAAATGCGTGAAAAAGGCCGCGCTTTTGAAGATGTGCTGAAAGAAGCGCAAGAACTGGGTTATGCCGAAGCCGATCCGACCTTTGACGTGGAAGGCATTGACGCAGCACACAAGCTGACGATTCTGGCCTCATGTGCCTTTGGTATTCCACTTCAGTTTGACAAAGTCTTTACTGAAGGCATTGGCAAAGTCACGGCACAAGATGTGAAATATGCCGAAGACCTCGGTTTCCGGATTAAACATCTGGGCATTGCACGCCGTACTGATGCCGGGATTGAACTCCGTGTACACCCGACCCTAATTCCAGATGACCAGCTGATTGCCAATGTTAACGGTGTGAAAAATGCGGTTCTGGTACAAGCGAATGCGGTCGGCCCAACACTGTACTATGGTGCTGGCGCAGGTGCGGGACCAACGGCTTCTGCGGTTGTTGCTGATGTCGTCGATATTGTCCGTGACATCATTTACACAGAAGACGGCGCAGGTACTATTCCGCAACTGGCTTTTGAAGCGCTCAGTGATTTACCGATCTTGAGTCGTGAACAAATGACCACCGGCTATTACATCCGTATTAATGCCGAAGATCAGATGGGCGTGCTTGCCGATGTCACCACAATTCTCAGTCGTGCCGGCATCAGTATTGATGCGATCATGCAGCAACCGCGTTTATCCAAAGACCTTATTCCTATCGTGATTCTGACCGATCCTATCGTCGAATCAAAAATGGATGCAGCGCTTTCACAAATTCAAGCATTACCCGTCATTCATGGCGAAATTGTACGAATTCGTTTAGAATCGCTTGATAATTAATCGGGTTGAGGGGAGGATTCCCCTTGCCAAGCTCTACACACAATTGGAACATCATCATGTCGAATGCCAATCGTTATACTGGTTTAGTTGACCGCTATCGCGACCGTTTACCAGTGTCTGCAACTACTCGTGCGATCTCTTTGGGTGAAGGTAATACTCCACTGATCAAGCTTGAGAATATTCCACGCATTATTGGTAAAGATGTTGAAATTTATGTGAAGTACGAGGGCTTAAACCCGACTGGTTCATTTAAAGACCGCGGTATGACTATGGCGGTGACCAAAGCCGTTGAAGAAGGCTCTAAAGCCATCATCTGCGCATCTACTGGTAACACCTCTGCAGCAGCGGCTGCATACGCTGCGCGTGCCGGCATTAAAGCATTCGTGCTCATCCCTGAAGGCAAAATTGCCATGGGTAAAATGGCACAAGCGATGATGTATGGTGCGATCACCATGCAAATTCGCGGTAACTTTGATGACGGTATGCGTCTGGTCAAAGAAGTTGCCGATCAGGCACCGGTAACGATTGTAAACTCAATCAACCCATACCGTCTGCAAGGTCAAAAAACCATTGCTTACGAGATCGTTGAAGCTTTAGGTCGTGCACCGGATTATCACTGCCTGCCAGTCGGTAATGCGGGTAACATCACTGCGCACTGGATGGGTTATACTGAAGCGGTTGCCAACCAGTCGAAAGAAGAATTTGAGCAAGTCGTTTACGATGCTGAAACTGATGCCTTTACTGGTCCTAAACCGGCTGGCTTGCCAATCATGGCAGGTTACCAAGCCTCTGGTGCTGCACCGTTCCTTCGTGGCGGTCCAGTAGAAAACCCGGAAACTGTTGCAACTGCGATTCGTATCGGCAATCCGCAAAGCTTCAATCATGCTAAAGCGGTTGTTCGTGATTCAAACGGCTGGTTCGATGAACTGACTGATGCGGAGATTCTCGAAGCTCAACGTCTGCTTTCTATGTATGAAGGTGTGTTCGTAGAGCCGGCATCTGCTGCGTCTGTCGGCGGTGCCATCCGTGATATTAAAGCGGGTAAAATTGCTGAAGGTTCAGTAATCGTATGTACCGTAACGGGTAACGGTCTGAAAGATCCAGACACTGCTATCAAGCAATGTGCTGATGCCGTGATGTTGTCGATTGATGCAACTATGAGTCAAGTTAAAGACTCTATTCTGTCGAATATGTAATTCCGGCCAGAATTAAAAAAACCCTGCACTTGCAGGGTTTTTTTATGAACCAATCAATTAGATTCGTTTAGGTTGCTGGCTGACCCAACTCATTAAACGGGTCGCATCATTGGTACGCGCCTGTGAGCTGTTTGCACCTAAAAGTACCACCGCCACCGGACGGTTATTCAGAGTCGTGTGCATCACCACACAGCGCCCTGCTTCATTAATAAAACCGGTTTTAGAAATATTAATATTCCAGCCGCCATTACGTACCAAGGCATTGGTATTATTCGATTTCAACACACGATAACCCAAGTTAAAGTCATAGCTTGGCGTGGTCGAGAACTGGCGAATCAGGCCATATTGAGAGGCAGTATTTACCAAGATTCCCAAGTCACGAGCTGAAGCCATGTTACCCGGATGCAAACCGGTTGACTCCATGAAGCGGGTAGAATTCATGCCGAGCTCTTTGGCTTTTGCATTCATTTTGGCAATAAACGCTGATCGGCCACCTGGATAAGTGCGTGCCAAAGCGGCAGCAGCCGGATTCTCGGACTTCATCAGAGCAAACAGTAAAGCTTCAGCACGGTTCATGCTGTCCCCTGCTCTTAAAGTCGAGCTTGAGCTTTTACAACCTGAACAGGAAAAATCAGCCTGTTGTAGTGTGATTTTTTCCGACATGTTCAGACGTGCATCAGAAATGACCACCGCTGTCATCAGCTTGGTAATCGATGCAATCGGATAGGCAGTATTGGTATTTTTGCTAAACAGCACCTCACCGGTTTGTGCATCCATGACCAGTGCAGCCCGTGCATTGACAGAAGGTTGATTACTAAAATGATTCGTATCAATAATCTGCGGCGCAGTATAAGCAGGTTTGGCTGCTGCTGGCGCTGCTGTGCCGACCTGACGCAAAGTAGTGGTCACTGTTGCAGACCCGGGTGGCGAAGGCTCATTGGCTGACGCATTAAAATCATCGCTCATTAACTGGTTAACTTCTTCAGAAGACCAACTAATGCTGGAACCGTCCTCTGCCGTGCCAGAATTCATAATGATTTCAGCAAAACTTGTCGTGCTCATGCTGATTAACACGGACAGGCCGAGTAGATGCCTTAAAGACTTGTTTATTTTCTTCACTATTCCTTCACTCAACTAACAGAGGTAAGATTGATTTGCGTATTACCTCTAATATGCCTTACATTTAAACACAATGCCGAACATTTTTTGTTCTTGACACTGTGTGATAAGTTTCAGATTTAATCTTGCGAATAGGATTGCTAATTTTGTACTTTCATTGCAAGCTTATTTTGCTTTATGTAACAAAAAAATGATTTTTTTAACAGAGGGAGAGCGTAGGTGATCACAGTTTTAGTTGTGGACGACCATGAATTAGTTCGTACTGGAATTTGCAGAATGCTAGAAGACCATGCGGAGGTTCAGGTAATTGGACAAGCTGAATCTGGTGAAGAAGCGATCTCTCTAGTTCGTCAACATCATCCTGATGTAGTTTTGTTAGATGTGAATATGCCGGGCATTGGTGGCGTAGAAACCACGCGCCGTCTACTTCAGAGTGCGCCGGAAACCAAAGTTTTGGCGGTTAGCGGTTTAGCAGAAGAGCCTTATCCGTCCCTGTTATTGAAAGCCGGTGCCAAAGGTTATATCACCAAAGGGGCCCCGATTTCGGAAATGGTCCGTGCGATTAACAAAGTCATGCAAGGCGGCAAATATTTCAGTGCAGACATTGCGGAACAGTTAGCAAGCTCTTACCTTTCTGATACACAACAATCGCCTTTTGATGCATTGTCAGAGCGTGAAATGCAAGTCGCGATGATGGTCGTGAATTGTATCAGCGCCCAGGAAATTGCCGACAAGCTCTTTGTGAGTGTTAAAACCGTGAATACTTATCGTTACCGTATTTTTGAAAAACTGAATATCGATAGCGATGTTAAACTGACTCATCTGGCCATGCGCTATGGACTCATTAAACCTTAGCTTTTAACGATTTCCGGTGCATATGGCACAACAAAAAAACTATGCTGAACTGAATCAATACCATCTCGGTATCTGGTACAGCGCTTATCGTCTGCTGATCAGCACCGGTTTGTTGCTGATTTTTATGCTGACCTACCCCGAACTCACCACCGATTATCAATACCCGCAGCTGTATTATTATGCACTGGGAATCGGGGTTGCGATCAATACCGTACAGCTGTTTGTGCTGAAATGGATCAGACGCCTGATCCAGCCGCAGCTGATTATGATTTTCTTTAGCGATGTCTGCGTTTTAAGTTTGCTGACTTTGGCGAGCGACGGTCCTAATCTGCAAATCGGGCTGCTGTTTGTGATTACTATCTTTTCTGCATCTTTATTATTAGATGCAAAAAAGGCCTTGGTCGTCACGCTGGTTGCTGTTATCAGCGTAATTTATCAGCATTTTATCGGCAGTATTTTTGCATTTTCATCACTCAGCAATATCAGTAATAGCGCCTTGCTGGCCTTTTTATTTTTTGTGGTCTATGGCACTGGACAAATTGCCATACGCCGCTTTCAGATTCTGGAAAATCTAAATTTTTCTCAATCGCTGGAACTGCATCGCTTACAGAATATTAACCGCTATATTCTGGAGCAGATTGAAACCGGCTATCTGGTTCTGGATGAAAACTACCATGTGGTACTCAGTAATCCTGCCGCCTGTAATCTTCTTGGAATTGAGTCCAAATACGGCCATGAGAAATTCACCTTATCTCAGTCACAGCCAGATTTATTTGAACTGATCCATTTTGAAACGCTAGAAAATGGTGAGCGCTTTCAGTTTGAATCCCAACAAAGTCGCTATAATATTCATGTGCAAGTACAAAAGCTGATTGTGCCGCATCAGACTCTAATGCTACTGGTGTTACAGGATGCCAAAAAACTGAATCAGCAGGTGCAGCAACTTAAACTTGCTGCACTGGGTCAACTCTCGGCCAGTATTGCCCATGAAATTCGTAATCCATTGGCGGCTATTGTACAGGCCAATGATTTATATCTGGATTCAGAAACTGAACAACAACAAGTGCTCCACCAGATGATTGGTCGACAGGCGACCCGGATTGACCGGATTATTCAGGACACGCTGAATATGGTCAAAAATAAAGAAACCCATCCGGTGCCGATTCATCTCAATGAATTTATCCCGTTATTTATCCAGGAAGATCTGGCCGATATTCGCGATCAGATTCAATTTAATATTGATATCCCGCTGGTGATTCAGTTTGATGAAGCACAGTTCCGGCAAATCCTGATTAATCTGATTCGTAATGCGATTCGTCACAATTCAGCCGATGCAGCCTATATTCAGCTGAATGTGCATCCCTATGAACATCGGGTCTGGATTGATGTACGGGATTTTGGCTCTGGCGTAGCCGTACATGATCAAGCTCTATTGTTCAAACCCTTTTTTAGCACATCGATTAGTGGTACCGGATTAGGATTGTATTTATCACATAGTTTTTGCGAAGCAAATCAGGCACAATTAAACTATATACAACAAGAACAGGGCGCATGCTTTCGCATCAGCTGTCAACGTATTACGCTTTAAAGGGGTCAAGGAAGATGAATGGGGAACAACAACCACTGGTGCTCTTGGTGGATGATGAGGAAGATTTATGTACCCTCATGCAAATGTCATTGCTGCGCATGGGAATTCGCACGCACATTGCCCATCGTCTGGAATACGCTAAAAAATGCCTTGCCAATCATCAGTATGATGCCTGTCTGACCGACCTGAATCTGCCCGATGGCAATGGTTTGGAGTTACTGGATTGGATTGGCAATCTTTACCCGGCACTTCCGGTCGCGGTTCTGACCGCCTATGGCAACATGGAAATCGCCATTGCTGCGCTCAAAGCAGGGGCTTTTGACTTTGTCAGCAAACCGATTAATCAAAAACACCTGGAGCAGCTCTTACAAAAAGCGCTGAATAAACCGGTGGATTATTCGCATAATAATCCGAACGATGCACTCGAACATAAAATGCTGATTGGACAATCCATGCCAATTCAGCAATTACGCATTACCTTACAAAAAATTGCCCGATCCCAGGCACCAGTTTTTATCACAGGGGAATCAGGCACAGGCAAGGAAGTCGTGGCCAATCTGGTACATCGCCTGAGTAACCGCAACGAAGGTCCTTTTATTGCGATTAACTGTGGCGCCATTCCGACTGAGTTGATGGAAAGCGAACTGTTTGGGCATAAGAAAGGCAGCTTTACCGGCGCTGCTCAGGACAAACAGGGACTGATTCAATCTGCCCATGGTGGCAGTCTGTTTCTGGATGAAATTGCAGAATTACCGCTTTCTATGCAGGTCAAATTGTTACGTGCCGTACAGGAAAAACGTATTCGTCCACTCGGTTCGGATACCGAAATTGATGTGGATTTCCGTGTGATCAGTGCCACGCATCAGGATCTGGAAGCCTTGGTGCAACAAGGCAAATTCCGTCAGGATTTATATTTCCGTATTCATGTAATGGATCTGACTTTACCGCCGCTGCGTGAACGCGGCCAGGATATTCTGTTATTGGCCGAACACTTTATTCAGAAGATTTGCCAGGAATGGGGCATTTCCAATAAAAAACTGACCGAACGCAGCAAAGAGTTCTTATTGGGACAATATTATCCAGGTAATGTACGTGAATTACGTAACATTATGGAACGCGCGATTACTTTAAGTGATGAAGAGCGGATTGATCTTCAGCATTTGCAGAGTGCACCGCTGCGTCAGGCGCTAAACAGCCCTCAGGAGATGAATACGCTCACGAGCGAGATTATTGCGACCGAAACCCTGATTGCACCTAAAAAGCTGCCTGAAGAGGGTCTAGAGCTGTATTTGGAAAAGGTCGAAAAAGAAATTTTACTCAATGCGCTGAATCTGACCCACTGGAACCGGACACTGGCCGCCAAAAAACTCGGCATGTCGTTCCGTTCCCTGCGCTATCGCTTGAAAAAGTTCGGACTGGATACCGAAGAAGATGAATAATTATTTTTGCAGGAGCAGTAAATCTGTAACATGTTCCAGATAGCTCTCCTCACGCATTTCCTGCTTAAACGGATAGTTGAAATGCGGCTGTATGCCCCGCCCTTCAATCATCTGGCCACTTGGGCTAAAGTATTGCGATACCGTCATCTGTAAAGCCGAACCATTGCTTAAAGGAAAAAGTTTCTGTACTACGCCTTTGCCATAGCTCTTTTCTCCGACCACCCAGGCACGGTTATGTTCTTTCAGGGCTGCAGTAAACACTTCTGCTGCAGAAGCCGAGCGGTTGTTAATCAGCACCCCAACTTTCAGATTCTGGAACTCAAAACTCGGCAAGGCCTGAAATTGCTGGTTGCCTTCAGCACGGCTTTTGGTCGAGACAATCACGCCCTGATTCAAAAATAAATCGGCAGATTCAACTGCGGCCGAGAGTAAGCCACCGGGATTATTGCGCAGATCAAATAATACGGCTTTTAAGCGTTTATCCGAATAACTTTCAATCAGACGTTTGATTTCATTGGCAGTATCTTGCTGAAAAACCTTGACCTGTAAAACCAGCACCTGGTTATTGTGCAAGCTCGATTTAATTTCGGTATCCAGCTTGGTATTGCGGACCAGACGAACGGCCGGACTTTGCGAGGAAAGCTGGATCATGAGCGTAGAGCCAACTGCTCCACTCAATAACTGCCGGACTTGTTCCTGATTCAGGCTACTTAAGACCTGATCTTCAATTTTATAAACCGTGACGCCATTTCGCAGTCCCTGCTTGGCTGAATCTGCATCGGCACTCAGTCCTTGAACCACCCATTGCTTCAACCGCGGGTCAAATTGCAGATCAAAATCAATGCTGGCCAGATCCCCTTCGGTATATGCACGCAGCTGCTTATAATCTTCAGGCGACAAATAACGGGAATAGCGGTCTAAGCCACTGACCAGACCCTGAATGGCCTGCTGGAATAAGGCATCGTCATTTTTATCTTGAATATAATTGTCTTTTACGATGCCATAAATTTGTACGAATTCCTGAATAGATGCCACAGGAATTTCAGAATAAACCTGCCCATCCATTTCCATATCATCGAATGCCGGCTCATTTGAACCCGCACCCCAGGCTGAATGACTCAAACACATCAGTAAGCATGGTATTACAACAGACTTCCAGCGTATTCTTGTCATTCTTTGACCTTTTCAAAATTTTATTAAAGATTATGCATCAAGCTGAATCAGGTTACGGCCCTGCATTTCAGCCGGCACCGGAACTTGCATCAGGTTTAATAAAGTCGGTGCGACATCTGCAAGCACCCCACCTTCCACGATTGTGGCCTGAGTTGGGCCGACATAAATAAACGGAACCAATTCAGTGGTATGCTGGGTATGTACCTGACCACTGTGGTAGTCCTGCATCTGCTCAACGTTACCATGATCGGCAGTCACAATCATATGACCTTTTTGCGCCATCACGGCTTCGTAAACCCGACCCAAACAGGTATCAACCGCTTCAACAGCTTTCACCGCAGCATCGAATACCCCCGTATGACCGACCATATCACCATTGGCAAAGTTCACCACCAGCAGGTCAAATTCACCTGAATTGATCGCAGCCACCAGCTCATCAGTCACTTCATAAGCACTCATTTCCGGTTTAAGGTCATAAGTGGCTACGTTTGGCGATGGAATCAGGATACGTTTTTCACCTGGGTATTCATCTTCACGGCCGCCGCTGAAGAAGAAAGTCACATGCGCATACTTTTCTGTTTCCGCAATGCGCAGCTGTGTTTTACCCAAATCAGATAAGTATTCACCAATCGAGTTTTTCAACGCTTCAGGCATATACGCTACAGGTGCATCAATCGTGGCTTGATAACGCGTCAGCATGACAAACTTCGCCAAATTCGGCACGACTTTACGTTCAAAACCTGCAAAGTCTTTTTCTACAAATGCGCGAGTCAATTCACGGGCACGATCGGCACGGAAGTTCATGAATACGACGCTGTCGCCATCCTGAATTTTCGCCAGATCGCCAATACGGGTCGCTTTAACAAACTCATCCGACTCATCGGCTGCGTAAGCCTGTTCCAAACCTTCAACTGCGCTGGCAGCTGTACGAACCGCTTCACCTTCAGTCAACAAGCGATAGGCCTGTTCAACACGATCCCAACGGTTGTCACGATCCATGGCAAAATAACGGCCGATCATGGTGGCAATACGACCTTGACCTGGATATTGAGCGAATAAGGCATCGAGTTTTTCTAAAGAAGGTTGTGCGCTTTTAGGCGGCGTATCACGACCATCTAAGAATGCATGTAAATAGACTTGCGCACCGCGTTTTAGCGCTAGCTCTGCCATCGCCACAATATGATCTTCATGGGAGTGCACACCACCTTCAGACAAAAGGCCAAGCAAATGTACTGCCCCACCTGCAGCTTTGGCTTTCTCAACTGCATCGACCAGAACTTCATGTTCAAAGAAGTCGCCCGTACGAATGTCTTTGGTAATCCGGGTAAAGTCCTGATACAGCACACGACCTGCGCCGAGGTTCATATGTCCGACTTCCGAGTTACCCATCTGGCCATCTGGCAGGCCGACATCTTCACCTGAACCCGAGATCAAACCATGCGGATGCTTGTCCTGTATCGCAGTTAAATTTGGTCGTTTAGCTGCTAAAAACGCATTGTCTTCGACCGCTTCGCGATGACCCACACCATCCATAATCACCAAAATGTGAGGGATTTTGCCAGCAGTTGCATCCGTCATAATGAAATACTCTGTTCGTCTACGAATTAATCGCTCTATTTTAGCGAAGTTTATAAAAAGAGGCCATGACCCGTATATGGTTTAAGCCTCTCATGATGATTGATTTGTTCTATTTTCCTGTACCTTAGCGTGCCCGATGCAGCAAGTATCCGCCGATGCCGAACATGATCAGAATCGGAATAAACACGAACCAGGCCGGAGACGGTGCATAGATCAAGCTGGCATAGCCGAGGAAATCCTGCAGATAGAAGAAACCCAGTCCGGCAAATAAAGCTATCACCAGACGAAAACCCATGGATTGCTGACGTAATGGCCCGAAGATAAATGAACAGGCGATCACTACTAGTGCAATCAGGGCAAAAGGCGAGCCGAGTTTTTGCCAGAAGGCCAGCTGATAGGTTTTAGGCACCTGGCTGTATTCATGCATATAGCTCATGAAACTGACCAGTTGACTCGGCGATAAATCTTCAGGATCAATCGTCACCATATGCACATATTTAGGCTGTAATGCTAGCGCTAAAGGTTGCTGTTGCTGCTTAACCAGTGTGGCATTACCATTTTGGAGAATATCGAACTGCTCTGTGTTGTCCAGCGTCCAGGAACCATCTTTAACAAATTGGCCCTGATCTGCCTGCAAGGTACCGCGCAAACGATAGTTCTGGTCAAAGTCCAGCATCTGCACATTTTTCAACTGACCTTGCGAGTTAGCATAATCGATATAAATAAAGCGCTGCCCTTCCCGAGTCCAGTAACCACGAACTTCACCGAGCTGAGCGGCTTTACTGGCACTTTTTACGCTTTTGGCCTGTTCATTGGTATAAGGAATGACCCACTCGCTCAGGGCAAATGACAACACCACCAACAACAGTGCTGAACGGATCACCCACCCGACAATACGCCATAAGCTCACGCCGACCGAACGCATCACAATCAGCTCACTATTCGAGGCTAATGTACCAAGACCTAAAACTGCACCAATCAGTGCAGAAATCGGCAGGATTTCATATAAATAATTTGGTGCGCCCCAAAGCACATATTTCAAGGCATCCCAGGCACCATAACCATCTTTGAGCGAACCAAGCTCACCCAGATAAGTAAATAATACCTGTAAACCCGCCAATACCGCGGTTGCACCCAGCATCGCCAGCGCAGTGGTTTGGGTCACATGTTTTGCAACTATACGACGTGCCAACATTGTTAAGACCTCACTCGCTGAATCTGTTTCTTGATTTTCGGGCCTAATTTCTGTTTACGCGAGAACAAGGCACCCGCAATTGCATAGGCAATCAGAATCAATGGATAGGCCCAAATGCCCATTTCTTCTTTACTGATCCGCGTCTTCACTGCCATCAGGGCCACAATCAGACTGGCAAAAATCATGAGGGCAGGAAATAACTTGAGATATCGACCCTGTCGTGGACTCACTTCAGACAAGGCCACAGCCAGAATCAGGGCAATCAGAATCGCAAAAGGAACAAACACCCGCCAGCCCAACTCACTGGCCACCACAGGATCCTGACGGTTCTGCCACAATTGCGAGGTCGGTAAGGCCTCAACTTCAGTACTGGCAAATTGCGCTTCTTCATCGCTTTCTAAGCGCAGACGATAGCTTTCAAATTCAGCTTGAGTATATTGCGGTGTACCCGGATAGATCTCATAACGGCGTCCATTAACCAGATCGACCACATTGGCAGCATCATTCGGTACTTCAATTCGGGTGGCTTCCTGCGCCAGAATCATCACATCCGGTTTGCCTTCTTTTTCCGCACGCTGATAAAAGAAAATATCTTTTAAATTTTTACGGTCTTCTGACAGGTCACCGGCATAAATGGTATAGGGCCCAGAGGAGATAAATTCTTTCGGTCGCACCAGGTCAAAGCCGGTACGTACCGCCTGACTGGTGGTCAGGGCTTCAAACTGGCGAATGCCCCACGGCGCAGCCCACAGCATCAATCCGGCCTGAGCAATCAAAAACACCAGGGTCATCGGCACCAGTAGACGCGCCAATTGATGCCGACTGACGCCACTGCCATTCATCACGGCCATTTCATGGTCGACATATAAACGGCCAAACACCAGCATCAGTCCAATAAAGAAACCGAGCGGAAGAATCAGGGTCAAGAATTCAGGCAAACGGTAGCCAATAATGCTAAATAAAATGCCTGCATCCAGACGGCCTTGCGCCGCGACACCAAAATACTTGATCAGTCGACCGCCCATCATGATCAAGGTCAATAAGGCAATCACCACCAAGGATGTCGAGACAACTTGCTTGACCAGATAACGCCGAATAATCAAATTAATTCTTCCAAAATAAGGTCCATAAAACGAGTGCTAGTTTACCCGAATAGCAAAAATATAAAACCTAGGCCGCCCTGCCCATTGAAAATCTATTCGGATAAATGTTTCAATGACTGAATGATTTACCCATCTAGACAGGCGTGAAAACAGAATATGAAACTTACAATTAATACGTCATTCCCAGAGAATGGATCAAGTCAATCTTTGTTGATTTTAGTTGACTCAGAACAACTTCAGAATACAACCGCAACCTATCAAATCAATAATTTAGACACATTAATTGAAGCCTCTCAATTCAAGGCAGCGTTGGCGGAAAGCCTGAGCCTGATTGGTCAGGTGAGCCAGTCCAGCCATGCAGCACTAATTGGTTTAGGCAAGGTCGCTGAACTGCAACCGGCAAAACTTGCAAAAATCGCGCAAACTATTATTCAAGTCACTCAAAAAAAATTCAAACAGATTTCTGTAGATCTGACACAACTTCCACAAGAATTCCATTATCTGTTTGCGCTCTTCCTGACTCAGGCCAGCTATGGTTATGATGAATATAAATCCAAGAAGAATGAATTTGTGCTCGAGCAGATCGACCTGATTGCCACTCATAGCGTCTTAACTACCGAACAGTTGCAACTGGTACAAGCAGTGCAAAGCGGACAAAATCTGGCACGTGACCTGGGCAACCGTCCGGGCAATATCTGTTTCCCTGAATATCTTGCAGAACAGGCGTTGGCTTTGGCGGCCGAATATCCGGAGCTGCTTAAAGTCACTGTGCTGGATGAACAGCAGATGGCGGATTTAGGCATGGGTGCCTTCCTTGCAGTGAGTAAGGGTTCAGAGCGTCCGGGCCGTATCATCAGCATGGAATATCAGTCAGAACGTAGCGAAGCACCGGTAGTCTTGGTGGGTAAAGGTATTACTTTTGATACTGGCGGTATTTCACTTAAACCGGGCGCAGGCATGGACGAGATGAAATATGACATGTGCGGTGCAGCCTCTGTACTTGGTACGATGCGTGCATTGTGCGAAGCCCGCTTACCTCTACATGTGGTGGGAACCATCGCTGCAGCAGAAAACATGCCTTCAGGTAAAGCCACCCGTCCTGGTGATATCGTAACGACCATGAGCGGTCAGACGGTTGAAATCCTGAATACCGATGCCGAAGGACGTCTGGTGCTGTGTGATACCCTGACTTATGTAAAACGTTTTAATCCTGCTTTGGTGATTGATATTGCGACCTTAACCGGTGCCTGTGTGGTCGCTTTGGGTTCAGTGCTGACAGGTCTGTTCACGCCAGATGATAAACTGGCAGCAGAACTGGAAGCTGCCGGCCAGCATTCATTTGACCGGGTATGGCGTATGCCGGTACTGGAAGACTATCAGGAACAACTGGATTCACCATTTGCCGACATTGGCAATATCGGTGGTCCAAAAGCTGGTTCTGTGACTGCAGCCTGCTTCCTGCAACGTTTTACCCGTGAATATCGCTGGGCACATCTGGATGTTGCAGGTACGGCATGGAACTCAGGTACCAATAAAGGTGCAACCGGCCGTCCAGTTCCATTATTGATGCAATTCCTGACGAGTCGCGTTCAAAGCAATGGCTAAAGTCAGCTTTTATTTATTTGAAAAAAGTCCTGAACGACAAGTGAACAGCACTTGTCGTTTATGCCGTAAGATTCTGCGCCAGCCGGCGCGAATCTGGTTATTGTGTGCCGATACAGATTTGCAACAGCAGCTGGATGAACGCCTGTGGAGTTTTGATCCCGCGAGTTTTATTCCGCATGGTATTGACCAGCCTCAGGCGACGGTCTGTATTTCGGCAACACTACCGGAACAGTCCGACTGGATTATTTTCAATTTTAATCCGGAAGCACTTGAACCTTACGCAAAATTTAGTCACATTATTGAGATCATTGAAAACCATGAAACGGCTAAACAGCTGGGTCGTGAAAAATTCAAGCAATATCGTCGTTTAGGTATTGAACCGGACACCCATAAGCTTTAACCGATATCATCCACAAGGAGAGGCACGTGGCATTAAATGTAGGTCCCGATTTTAAACAGCGCTGGTTAAATGTGCCGGAAGCTGTACGTCAGACCTTTATCGATGACCTCTCTCGGATCTGCGATATTTTAAAGCCAGAAACGTCTTTGGAAGAATGGCAGAGTCGCGACCAGCGCTTGCAACAGGAATCTGAACGCAAGATCGAAGCCGCGTATGCGCAGCGCAAGGCCGAATTGATTGAAGAAGCCCGTATTCGCAAACAGCTTGCGCTTGAAAAGGCCTTGGCCGAGAAACGTGCCGAAGAACAGGCCTATCAAGAACAGCTACGTCATGAGGAACAGCGCAAATTTAGCGAACAGAGTCAGGCGCTCGCTGAAATAAAGACGCATCTAGAGGCTGAAGTGCAGCACTATGTCGCACGTTATGCAAAAAATCCTGAGACGACTTTTGATTTTGCCAGAGGTCGCATCCAGATTGAGGACCAGAGCATTTTATCCGAATTAGAAAGTGTACGTTTACGTCTGGAACTTGAGGCAGAAACCGTGATTGAACAGACCGTCAATGCACTGCGTGAAAAAATGCGTGCGGCGGCCAAAGAAGAAATCGAGTATATGCTGAAAAATTCAGAATTTTCTGATCAGCTACATAATATTTAAATGATCCTTTCACATTAAAAAGCCCGAAAATTCGGGCTTTTTTTTCTTCTATGTCGCGTCTTAGAAAAAATCTGCCAGCATAAAGGCAGCATTTCCGAGCAAGTAGCCAATGCTTAATAACGTGCTAATCCAGAGGATGCCACCCGCAATATTATAAAAGCTGAATGTGGCAAAGCTCATATGCGCTGAACCGGCAGCAAAAGGGCCAAATGAGCGGACAAAGGGAATAAAACGTGCGATTAAAATAGTTTTACCGCCATGTTTCATAAAATAGTGGTTGGTTTTCACCATATATTCCGGCTTGAAATAACGTGAATGTTGGTTGAAATATTTTAAGCCGAGAACTTTTCCAGTGTAATAATTCACGCTATAGCCCAGCACCGAGGCAGTGAATAACAACAGCCCCATCGAATGCAAGGTCACCAGGTCGCTGCTGGCGCACAAAGCTCCCACAGCCAGCAATAGACTGTCACCCGGCAGGAAAAAGAAAAATACAGAACCGGTTTCTGCAAAAATCACCAGAAACAGGATTGCATAAATCCATACCCCATATTGATCGAGCAATAGCGGCAATGACTGTTCCAAGTTCAGTAAAAAATCGAGCATTCGACCCGTCCACCCAGGCAATATTTGCAAGTTGAACTGCTGATTATCCCGAAAAATAAAAAAACAGTCTAATTTTTCAATCAGACTGTTCAGTAAATCAACATTTCTCTTATTTTAAGAAACCATTTTCAGCCAGGAAATCCATGCTGATTTTTGATTGCTCAGTAGTTTCAGCGGCTTTATCACCCAGTAATAAACGTTCAATATAACGTGCCAATACATCCACTTCCAGATTGACCTTGCTGCCAACTTTCCAGGTACCTATATTGGTCCGTTCAGCGGTATGCGGAATCAGGTTCAGACTGATCACACTGCCACGCAAATGATTAATCGTCAGGCTAATACCATCAACTGTAACCGAGCCTTTTTCTGCCAGATATTTGGCAATTTCGGCCGGTGCAGTGACTTCATAATAAATCGAACGTGCATCTTCACGAACCAGCGTGATCTCGCCGACTGCATCGACATGACCTGACACAATATGACCACCAAAACGCGTAGTTGGCAACATGGCTTTTTCAACATTGACAGGTTGACCGGCTTTCCAGGTGCCGAGTGTGGTCCGGTTCAGGCTTTCACGGGAAACATCAGCCGCATACCACTTCTCGCCCCAGTCGATCACGGTCAGGCAGATGCCGTTGGTCGCAATAGAATCACCCAGATGTACATCGGACATGTCCAGATCGGTCTGGATGCGTAAACGTACATCACCACCAACGCTTTGCAGACTTTCGACTTTGCCGAGGCTTTCGATAATACCTGTAAACATTTTTATTTCCTTTTCAATTCTTTTACCAGAGGGCCAACTGGGTACTAACGCCGGTCGTATCCACACCACCCAATTCTGCATAATGATGCAGCTGGCTGAGTAATTGACGGATCGGTGGACCTGACTTGGCGTGGGTATCGGTAATCACAATAAATTCCAGCACGCGGGCACGTTCAGACTGGCGCTGTTTGCTAACACGATAACGCGGCACATCCTGGGTCAGCAAAGTCACCCGGCCACGTTTCAGATTGGCCTGTAACAAATCGGTAGCGCTGATATTACCGTCAGTTGAATAACTGGTCAGAATGAAACGTGCATTGATGGTGGCCAACAGGCTCTCGTAAGCTTCTTTGGCATATTTAGAGGAATTGTACTGGCTCGGACGCTCTTTGCGCCATGCCCGGTCAATCCCGCTCTTAAAGCCCTTGGTATCTGGAGTCGGCAAATCGGCCTGATCCCATAAGGTCAGCGCATTCAGCACATGATAATTACTGCTATAGGCATGCTGATTATACGGTGGATCCAGATAAGCCACATCCACTTCAAAACCACTCATCTGGTTGGCCAAATGCTGGGCATCGACACACCACATTTCTGCGGCCATTCCTTTTTTCTGATCCGATTCACAAAAACGACTTGGCGTTAACCATAGTAAAGATTCAATCCGTTCCAGCGCAGTTTGGGTTTTCCCGCCCCAACCATGGTGAAAGCTTTTGAAAACACCAGAAGTATTGCTGACAAAACTGGCGGAATACAGCAAGGGTGCCAGCAAGGCAGACATTTCCACATCATCAATTGCACCTTGTGCCTGCCAGGCTGCAATCTGCTGACGAATCGCATCAATACGCATGCCGTTACGACGTTTAAAGAACAAACGGTCACGGGCGGGATCATAAATTTCATCATTGCGCGGACACAGGTTATGCGTGACCCAGCCTTTCACTTCCGGCAGACGGTTCAGATAATCAATGGCTTTCTGATAGCCACCCAATTCTTTAAACGCCGGTGCTTCAGTACAGGCCAGCACCGCATGATTCAATGCATGGCTATAGGGTTCCCAGTCATTGGCAATCACGCGATAACCATTTTGACGGGCTAAGCGTGATACCACACCAGAACCAGCAAAAAAATCAGCAAAAATCGGCGCACGGCCATCTTCACGCTTCAGAGTTCCTGTAATTTCAAGTGCTTCCAGAATCAAATGTAATAAACGGCGTTTGTTGCCCAGATAAGGAACCAGCTGATGGAAAAGATATTCATCGGTGGTACGTGCCGCATGGCGACGTTTATGATAAACCGTAGACTCTGAACTCATAGTGTCTCTTGAAAAGGAATTAACCTGAAGCGCACGTCATCACCCAAGCGGGTCACATCGCGCAGCTTAAATCGGAGTTGTTCTGCCATAAGGCTGAATTCTGCATTAAACATAGTACGTGCAGACTGACCCAATAAGGTCGGTGCAACGTAACTGATCAGTTCATCAACCAATTGTTCTTGTAAAAATGCCGTAGATAAGGTCGCCCCTGCTTCCACCAAGACATCATAAATCTGATGCTGCTCAGCCAGCTGGGACAATAATTGTTTTAAAGGCTGTACCGGCAATTGTAACACACCCAGATCGGCCAGCTCTTGCCGAAAAGGTCCCATCACCAACACGGTGTCGGCTTGCGCTAGAATTTTCGCCGTTAATGGCAAACGCCCCTGACGATCCAAAATGATACGCTTGGGCTGTACTACTGTTTCAATATCTTCAATGCCATCGAGTTGCCGCACATTCAGCTGACAGTCATCGGCCAGAACTGTTTCAATCCCAGTGATGACTGCACCGGAAATGGCCCGCCAATACTGCACGTCCTGACGCGCCTCGGCTCCGGTAATCCATTTCGATTCACCGGATGCCATCGCCGTACGGCCATCCAGACTGGATGCAATTTTAAGTCGCACATACGGCATGCCGGTCGCCATGGCTTTCAGGAAACCTTGATTCAGCTGATGCGCTTGTTCCTGACCAATCCCGACTTCAACATCGATACCGGCATCTTTTAAAATCTGTACACCCTTGCCCGCCACCAGCGGATTTGGATCAGGACAGGCCACGACCACTTTAGCCACACCAGCTTCAACCAGACCCTTGGCACATGGCGGCGTTCGCCCATAATGCGCACACGGCTCCAAAGTGACATACGCGGTTGCACCACGTGCCTGCTCACTAGCCTGACGCAGCGCGAATACTTCAGCATGCGGCTGCCCTGCTTGAGGATGAAAACCCTCACCGATAATGACGCCATCTTTGACAATGACACAGCCGACATTCGGATTGGGCTTGGTCGAGTATTGACCTTGACGTGCCAGTTCAATGGCCCGCTGCATCCAGATTTGATCTTGATTCAGTTCAGCCATACTTATTCTTGTAATTCTCGTTGTTGCATCTGTTCAATCTGATGACGAAAAGCTTCGACATCCTGAAAATCCTGATAGACCGAAGCGAAACGCACATAAGCAACATGATCAAGTGCGAATAAAGACTGCATCACGATTTCACCAATGGTACGAGATTTCACGTCACGCTCACCTAAACGGCGAATCTGTAGCTGAATATCGCTCAGCACCGTTTCAATCTGCTCCTGGGTCACCGGGCGTTTTTGCAAGGCATGCATCAGGGAACGACGTAATTTGGCTTCATCGAAAGGTTCATTCTTGCCATCCGACTTGATGACGCGCGGCATCACCACTTCATAGCTTTCAAAGGTAGTGAAGCGTTCATTACAACTGACACATTCACGGCGACGACGAATCTGACAGCCTTCAGCTGCCAGGCGTGAATCAATCACTTTACTGTCTGCAGTATTGCAAAATGGGCAATGCATAGCGGTTTAATTGAACAAATCCAGATGGATTCCGAGTGTAGCAAAAATTACAAACTTTGTAGAGTTTTACGCAACATATAGAAAAAAAACAGCCCATTCGGGCTGTTTTACACTATATATTGATTATGGTGTATTTATTATTATTCGACACGTTCGCCATGTTGACTTAAATCCAGACCCATACGCTCATCATCAGATGCCACACGGATTCCAATGATCAAGTCGATGACTTTCAGGATAATGAAGGTCATGATCGCAGAGTAAGCAATCGTTGCCAGCACACCTTCCACTTGCACCCAAAGCTGATGCATGACATTGGCAGGAGCATTGTCACCCATGATGAATTCGCTGGCAAAGAAGGCCGTTAAAATCGCGCCAACAATACCACCTACACCATGCAGGCCAAAAGCATCTAAAGAATCATCGGCTTTCAATGCGCGTTTCAGTGCAGTAATCCCCCAGAAGCACACCACACCACCGATCAGACCCATCGCCAATGCGCCGCCTACAGTCACAAAACCTGCAGCTGGAGTAATGACCACCAGACCAGCAACTGCGCCCGATACGCCGCCCAGTACAGAAGCTTTACCACGTGCCAGTTTTTCAGTGATTAACCAGGAGATAGCTGCTGCCGCTGCTGCGACTTGAGTCACGACCAAAGCATAGCCTGCAGAACCGTTGGCACCTAATGCAGAACCACCGTTGAAACCGAACCAGCCTACCCAGAGTAAAGATGCACCGACCACAGTAAGCGTCAGGTTATGCGGTGCCATAGATTCACGGCCCAAGCCCATACGTTTGCCTAACATATACGCTGCGACCAGACCGGCAACACCCGAGTTGATATGTACAACCGTACCACCGGCAAAATCAAGCGCGCCGTCATTACCTAACCAGCCACCACCCCATACCCAGTGGGTAATTGGTGCATAGACAATCACCACCCAAAGTGCGATGAAAGCAACGAAAGCACCAAATTTCATACGCTCTGCAATCGAACCGCTGATGATGGCAACCGTAATGATGGCAAAAGTCATTTGGAAAATCACAAACAGGATTTCAGGAATCGTGCCTGAAAGCGCCTCTGTGGTAATACCGGCCAGCATGAACTTGTCCAGGCCACCTATAAAGGCATTGCCTTCACCGAAAGCGAGGGTATAACCAATAATCACCCAGGCAATACTCACCACCGCCGCAGCAATAAAGCTATGTGCCATCGTCGCCAGAACGTTTTTCTTACGGACCATACCGCCATAAAATAGCGCCAAGCCAGGAATGGTCATGAGTAAAACTAGAGCGGTAGAGGTTAAAACCCAAGCGGTATCGCCGGTATCTAGCGTTGGTTCTTCTTCTGCAGGTGCTGCAGCTTCAACTGGCGCTGCTTCAGCAATTGCTGCTGTAGTGTCTGTTGTTGTATTTGTTGTATCGCCTGCTTCTTCAACAAGCACAATTTCTTCTGTCGGTGTTGTTGCTGTTGCAGCTTCTTCAGCCCATGCAACAGAACCACCAAAAAGAGCGCCGGCCATGCCGAACGCGAGTAGCATTTTTTTCATTCGTATCCCCCAACCAAGTTTTTGTGAGTTATTAGGTACTCAGCAAACTTCGTGCCAAGTTAGACAGCGTCTGCACCTGTTTCACCTGTACGAATACGGATGACTTGTTCCAAGTTAGTAACGAAAATTTTTCCGTCACCGATTTTTCCAGTGCTCGCCACACGAGTAATAGATTCAATCACCGCGTCTACCATTTCATCGCTAATCGCGATTTCAATTTTGACTTTCGGCAAGAAATCTACAACGTATTCAGCACCACGATAGAGTTCAGTATGGCCTTTTTGACGACCAAAGCCTTTCACTTCAGTTACAGTGATGCCTTGAACACCAATTTCAGACAATGCTTCGCGAACATCGTCTAATTTAAAAGGTTTTACAATTGCAGTTACGAGCTTCATGTTTGTTTTCCTTCGGCTTATTTCACCAGTAAGGTTTTACGTTCAAATTTCATGCCAAGATTCCTAAGGTCGGGGGAAATTAGAAAGCCCGGCATGTGGTTTATTTATACCTTATTTTATACGGATAAAGGCTTCGAATCTTCAAAAAATAGACATTTTTTATGTGGATTTTTACAATATCTTTAATCGAATAAGTCTATATTTTGTCTGAAATACTATAGTCTGCATTTTAGCAATGCTAAACTGTCGGTTCCTTTCTACGGCGATGGATCAGACAATGATTGAAACTTTATTACAAGCAATTTTGCAGCAAGTCGAACAACCTAAGAAAGATTTGGAACATAATATCCGTGCCTTGTTAAATGAAGCTGTGGCGAAAATGGATTTGGTGTCTAAAGAAGAAATAGAACGTCAGCGTACTGCCCTAAATAATGCCAATCATCGCCTGAATGATTTGCTCAAACAGGTGGAAGCATTAGAAGAGAGAATTTCGAACAAAAAATAAGCACAACTACAGTGCATAAAAGACACCAGAACTATAAAAATAACGCACCAAATTGGAACAATAATAATGTCTTTTGCCAAAATTTATACGCGAGGCTTGCTGGGCCTGCATGCGCCTTTAATTGAAGTCGAAGTTCATGTCAGTTCGGGTATGCCTTCACTCACTATAGTGGGGCTTCCCGAAGCGGCGGTACGTGAAAGTAAAGACCGGGTCCGTTCTGCCATTTTGAATAGCGGCTTTCAATTTCCAACCAAACGTCTGACCATTAATCTGGCCCCTGCAGATCTGCCAAAAGATGGCTCACGTCTGGACTTACCGATTGCTTTAGGTATTTTAGTGGCCTCTGGGCAGCTGCCTGAAAATTGCACCGAGCATCTTGAATTTATTGGAGAATTGGCCCTCGATGGTCAATTACGTCCTGTCAGCGGCACCTTAAGTATTGCCATTGCCTGTCAAAGTGACCAGCATCAACTGATTTTGCCTGGCCCCAATGCACAGGAAGCCTGTCAGCTCCCAGACTTTAAAGTCTTTGCAGCCAATCATTTAAAAGAAGTGTGTGAACATCTTGCCCAAGCGCAGCGCTTACCGCAAATAGAAGCCAGTCCACTCAATACAGACCATTTTTATAAGTTTGATCTGGCGGATGTAAAAGGACAATTACGACCACGGCGTGGCTTGGAAATTGCTGCGGCAGGTGGTCATTCCCTGCTGTTTCGAGGCCCACCCGGAACAGGCAAGACCTTGCTGGCTTCTCGATTGGCCAGTATTTTGCCACCCTTAAAGACGCAGGAAAATCTGGAAGTCGCCAGTATTTATTCGGTGGCGAATGCCAATCACTCTTTTGGGCAACGGCCTTTTCGAGCACCCCACCATACTGCTTCGGCGGTAGCATTGGTCGGTGGCGGCTCACACCCCAAGCCAGGAGAAATTACCCTGGCGCATTTAGGGGTTTTATTTCTGGACGAACTGCCTGAATTCGACCGCAAAGTTCTGGAAGTCTTACGGCAGCCTTTGGAAGCGAAGGAAATCGTCATTTCCCGAGCATCACGCCAAATTACCTTTCCGGCCAATTTCCAGTTAGTGGCTGCCATGAATCCCTGCCCGTGTGGATATGCCTTTAATCAGGATATCCGCTGCCAATGCTCACCAGAAAGTATTAAACGCTATCAGAACCGGATTTCAGGCCCCCTGCTGGATCGGATTGATTTGCATATTGATGTACCGCCATTACAGGCGCATGAGTTACAGGACAATCGACCTACAGAAAACTCAGAAACGGTTAGACAACGCGTCATTGCAGCCTATGAAATTCAGATGCAACGGCAAAATACCTCGAATATGAGTTTGAGTCCAAAGCAGCTAGAGCAATATGCCGCATTAGATCAGTCTGCTCAGAATATGCTTGAAATAGCTCAACAAAAACTGAATTTATCAGCGCGCGGCTATCATCGGGTCTTGCGTGTTGCACGCACCATTGCCGATTTAAATCAAAGTCCAGATATTCAAAGTCAGCATCTTTCGGAGGCCCTGTCTTATCGCGGGCAGCAGCAGATTTAGATCATTAAAATAAGGCGACCTAAGGTCGCCTTTTTATCTAAAGAGGATTAGAAGCTATAACCGAGCCCGAATACGACTTTATTCTTTTGTTTTTCATCAAAACGATCATAACCACCCAAAATATAATTCATGCTTGCAGTTACACCTGTGTCACCAAGTGGCTTGCTTAAACCGATGTCAAAATGACGGAAACCAAAACTTTCTGTAGTTCCTTCAATAAAGTCACCTGATTTTTCATAAGCATATAAGCCTAAAGCTGTATCCAAGCTGAAATCTTGTGGTAAAGCATAGCTATAAGTGGCTTTTAAATAGGTATCACCTGCATTGCCCCAAGTGGTATCTTCAAGAAGGGTTTGTGCTGTAACGCCCAAATCTTTATAGCTCATACCCAATAACAGCTCAAATCCATCAGAATTGACATCAGATTCATAATAATAGTAGTAAGTCGTACCGATCGTTAAACCTAAGTCATCATTGACTGCGTGGCTATAGCCAGCATAGAAGTTATTTTCGAAAGCATCACGTCCTTCTTCAGACAAAGTGTAATCTAGCGTAGATCCCCACCAACCTACATAGAAGCCAGACGCATGGTTATAATCGAGTCCACCTTGTAAGGTAGCGCCGCTATTTTCAGGAATGTTAGTAATACCACGCAGGTTATAGCTTGAAAGTACGCTTATATTTCCAGATACCGTATGTTCAGCAACAGGTTCTTCGGCAAAAGAAAAAGAAGATACAGCGCCCAATAAAGCAAGAGATAATACTTTTAATGTTAATTTCATTGTGTGGCTCCCCCAGATCGTCTGAGACGTTTTTATGATCATTGATTAAACTCAAGCTCAAAATTTGCAAGAGCTATGCCAATCTGGATAAAAGGAACCAAAATAATAAATCTAAAAAGAAAAATAAAATTTAAATCATTGTTTTTAAATAAAAATTAAAATTATGAAAAAATGAATTATCTAAGCTTTCTTTTAAATAAATGTAGTTAAGGGTATTTCATCAATTTTTTAATACTTATACATAATCATTTACAATTTGCCCTATTTTGATTCCATTTTTGTAATGATCAAAATTTGTGCTAAAAAATAGTGCGTAATTTTTGATCATATTTTTTGGACTTTCCAAAATAAACAAGCTGATCATATTCATTTCATCACTTCAGAAATATCATTTATACCTGTCAATAGAGTTATGTTTTTACTAACTTTTTACCGACAGGTTGAAAATTAATCACCTCAAATCCTTGCTATTGTTTAATTTGAGTTAAAAAAATCTAAACTTTAGTGGAATATATCTAATAAAAAATGACATTTTTTCAGCATTTCTTATACAATTCCTAAAAAATTCCGATCAATTTGTATAAGGCTCTCTTCCCAATGCAAAATTCAAAAAAATTAACGTTAGCAGTTTTGATTCAGGCTGCTTTGGTTTCTACTGCTTTCGCTAGCGAGCAAAGTGAATCGAAAGGTTTTGTAGAAGATGCAGAAGGTTCTGTACTTTTCCGTACCGGTTATTTGCACCGCGATAAAATCAACTATAACGACAATCAAACCGGTGCACGTGAAGTTGTTAATGATACAAGCTCAGCTGCTCAAACTGCGATCGTTAAATTAGACTCTGGTTTTACCAAAGGTGTAGTCGGCTTTGGTGCGGGTATCATTGGTGATGCATCTTTCAAATTGGGTGAAAATGCACATGCCGGTAATGACATGATTCCTCAACATCCCGATGGTTCAGCTTATGATCACTGGGCACGTGGCGGCGCATATGTAAAAGCACGTGTTTCAAACACGACTGCTACTTATGGTACTCAGGTTTTAGACTTACCTGTACTTGCAAGCAATACTGCGCGTTTAGTACCTGAATACTTTACAGGTGTATTGGTTGAAAGTAATGAAATCGAAAACTTAAGCCTCGTTGCTGGTAAATTTACTGAAAACCAGCGTTCAAGCCAGATCAAATCTGATGGTAATGAATTGGATCGCGCAGTAGTTTGGGGTGCAAAATACAAATTTAATGATGCAGTTAATGCTTCTTATTATGGTACAGACATTAAAGACCGCCTAGAGCGTCATTATGTCAATGCCAATTATAGTTATGCATTGGCGAATGGTAGTACTTTAACTCATGACTTTAGTGGCTATCATACTGATTGGGATAAAAAATCCGACGTCAGTGCATATACATACTCACATACAACTGATGACTTTAATAACTTAAGCAACAATATTTGGGCAATTTCTACGACCTATAATAAAGGCCCACACAATGTCATGCTTGCTTACCAACAAAATACGGGTAATACAGGTTATGACTATGGTTTAGGTAAAGGTGTAGGTGATGGTCATCAAACCATTTATATGCCGAACTCATACCTGTCTGACTTCATTGGTAATGATGAAAAATCAGCACAGCTTCAATACACTTATGATTTCGGTGCAATGAATGTTCCTGGCCTATCTTGGACTTCTGCATTTGTTTATGGTTGGGATATTGATGTTGCTAATCAAAATGATCGCTCTCAATTAATCACTAGTGATGCTCAAGAACGTGAATTCTTTAATCAGGTAAAATATACAGTTCAATCTGGTTTTGCTAAAGACACTAGCTTACGTGTACGTCACTCATACTACCGTGCGAGTGATGAATACCAATACGGAAACTACATTGGTGACACTAATGAATGGCGTATCTGGTTAGATATTCCTGTGAAATTATTCTAATTCACTTGAGTTTCAAGCCATAAAAAAACCTGCACATTGTGCAGGTTTTTTTATTCCAGGCTTTAAAAAGTTAAAACCTGAACGATAAAAAGCAATTATTTATTTGCTTCTGCATAAGCAGCAATTGAGTCCAGTACTTCTTGTTTCGCAACATCAGCACCTTCCCAACCACTCAGCTTGACCCATTTGCCTGGCTCAAGGTCTTTGTAATGCTGGAAGAAATGTTCGATCTGGCTGATCAACAATGGAGGAAGATCAGTATATTCCTGAACATCTTTGTAGATTGGAGTCAGTTTGTCATGTGGAACTGCAACCAGTTTCGCATCAACACCACCATCATCTTCCATGTTCAATTTACCGACAGGACGACAACGAATGACTGAACCTGGCTCTACTGGATGAGGTGTTACCACCAGTACGTCTAATGGGTCACCATCAAGCGATAGTGTGTTTGGTACATAACCGTAGTTTGCTGGGTAGAACATTGCTGTACCCATGAAACGGTCTACAAATAACGCATCAGAATCTTTATCGATTTCGTATTTGATTGGTGCTGCATTTGCAGGAATTTCGATGATCACATAGATATCGTTTGGCGCATCTTTACCCGCTGGGATATTGCTGTAGCTCATAGCATCACTCTTTAACAAATTATATCTTTTAAAAAACCGCGACAATTATAACGGTTTTTAAAGATTTTTTTGGATTTTAAAATATTGAACTGTAAATATGTCCGCAGACCTGATGACTTAAACCAACTTGATGATCAGCAGCAATAAAGCCACCGGACATAGCATCGAGAGCAACCATACAATGGAGCGTAAAGTTGCCCAGTTAGCCAAATAGCAGATTCCGTACAACACTCGAAAAACCAGATAAGCCACACCAAAAATCATGACCAAATCTTGTGATATCACCATGTACTCTGCCATCAAGATCGCAGCAATAAAGAGTGGCAAACTTTCAAAGCTATTCTGCTGGGCAGCATTGGCGCGACTGGCCAAGCCTGAAGACTTTTCTAAAAATGCCCGTGGGTTCTGATTGTCTTTGCTGCTGAAGCCTGCTGATTTTTTTGCAATCAATGTAAACACATAAGGCAAAAGACAAGCGGCCAAAATGAGATAAATAACCCCACTAATGCTGTGCATCTGTTTTTTCTCATGAAAATTTTATCTCTATCATAGCATGGCATTTCGTGAATAAATTTTGTTAAATAGAGTGCTTTTTATTACTTGTTAAGGATTCACTATGGTCGCACCTGATCAAAATGAAATGTTCGATGTCCTCGAGAAACAACGCCAGCATCAACGTCAAGTGGATCGCGTATTAAAAATTGTCCTACCGATCGTGGCATTTTTAATGGCCGTCATTTGTGCCAATATGAATATCTGGTCGCCAATCTTCACCTTTGCCATTTTATGGATTGCCTTTTATTTCGTAGGTATCAAGCGTACGCCTCTCTGGCACTGGCTGGTCGCGATTCTGGTTTATTGTGTGATCGATAACATTCTAAGTTATGGCAGCTTTAATCAAACCGGATTTACCCGTCAGTTTGGCACCATGTTTATCTTCTTGGGGGTGGTTGGCGTAGGCCGTCCGTATTTTGACCGCTGGTTAATGAAAAAATAAAAAGCCTAAATCAAAAAAAGCGCCTAACGGCGCTTTTTTTCTTTGAGGTATTAGGCTGTTTTACGCAGATCTTTACGCAGGATTTTACCTACGTTTGATTTTGGCAATTCATCCATAAACTCGACATAACGTGGACGTTTATAACCGGTCAGGTTTTCTTTAGCAAATGCTAAAACTTCTTCTGTGGTTAAAGATGGATCTTTTTTCACGACAAACAATTTTGGTACTTCACCTGATTTTTCATCTGGCACACCAATCGCGGCCACTTCCAGTACTTTTGGATGAGTTGCTACAACTTCTTCAATCTCAGATGGATAGACGTTAAAACCAGACACTAGAATCATGTCTTTCTTACGGTCTACGATTTTCACATAACCACGTGAATCCATGACACCGATATCACCGGTACGGAAGAAGCCGTTCACCATGACTTTTTCAGTTTCATCTGGACGGTTCCAGTAGCCTTTCATGACCTGAGGACCACGAATTGAAATTTCACCTTGCTCACCCAGTGGAACTTCATTGCCTTCATCATCCAGAATAGCCACTTCAGTCAATGGCAATGGAATGCCAATAGTGCCGCTGAATTCTTCAGACGCAGGTGGGTTTGCTGTTGCAACCGGAGAAGTTTCAGACAAGCCATAACCTTCAACGATATTGGTTCCAGTGACTTTCTTCCATGCTGCTGCAGTAGAAGGAAGTACGGCCATACCGCCGCCCATCGCCATTTTCAGTTTGCTATGATCAAGTTGCTTGAACTCTTCATTGTTTACCAACGCATTGAACAGCGTGTTTACTGCCGGGAAGAAAGTCGGTTGATATTTACGTAGTTCTTTCATCACCGCAGGTAAATCACGCGGGTTTGGAATCAGAACGTTCGCCTGACCTTTGTACATACCGTAAAGTGCGCATACCATGAATGCAAAGATATGATAAAGCGGCAAAGCACAGAAAATACGGTCATCTGGCTGACCATCTTGCGCACCAAATTTACTCTGGAAGATCCCGTCACACTGCAACATGTTCGCAACTAGGTTACGATGTGTCAGTTCAGCACCTTTAGATACACCCGTCGTACCACCTGTGTACTGAAGAACTGCTGTATCGCTAAGGGTCAATTCAGGGCGTTTATAGTTGCTTGGATTAACTTTAGATAACGCCGTATTAAATCTCACATGGCCTGGAATATCCCAAGCTGGAATTTGCTTGCGTACAGAACGCAATACAAAATTTACCAGTGTTCCTTTCAAGGCACCCAGCATGTCACCGACAGAAGCTACTACGACATGCTTCACTGGTGTTTTACCAATAATTGCTTGATAAACAGAAGCAAAGTTCTCAATAATCACCAGCACTTCAGCGCCAGAGTCATTCAATTGATGCTCAAGTTCACGCGATGTGTAGAGTGGATTCACGTTGACCAGTACCAAACCTGCGCGGAACACCCCAAGTGCCACAACCGGATACTGAAGAACGTTTGGCATCATCACTGCCACACGTGAACCTTTTGCCAACCCCAAGCTTTGTAGATAAGTTGCAAACTTACGGCTCGCCTCTTCCAGTTCATTGAAAGTCATGGCCTTATCCATAAAGATAAAGGCATCACGCGAGCCGAATTTTTGGAAATTACGCTCAAAAACATCTACTAGAGAAGTATTTTCTGCTGGTAATTCTACTGTTTCTGGAATCCCTGTTTTTTGGTATTCAGCAAACCAAATTTTTTCCATAATGGCCATCTCTCCAATCATAATCCTTAGTATTTCAACTGTTTTTTTCAATATCACACGCCATTTTTAGACTTGTATATGTGCAATATTGCATCCATCTTGTTGAATCGTTGTTCATATATAACGTATTTCACAGGATGGATGCTAGTCTTATCTTTGAATCAACAGTTTATTTGCTTTTTGATATCCGCGTGGTAAAAGCTGTCCTTTCGCACCGCGCTTGCCGATATATTTGCGCAAATCATCCCCTTTTAATTTTAACTGCTGTTGTCCTGCAAGCACTTGAATTATTTCATCAAGCTTCAATATTGTCATGGACAAAATTTGATCACCATCTTCAAGTTGTATCAATTTATTTCCT
Organism: Acinetobacter lwoffii; assembly: GCF_019048525.1. NCBI lineage: Bacteria > Pseudomonadati > Pseudomonadota > Gammaproteobacteria > Moraxellales > Moraxellaceae > Acinetobacter > Acinetobacter lwoffii. The sequence goes on from NZ_CP077369.1 coordinate 577,870, forward strand.
TTACCTTTGTTCAATACAGGTAATTCTGCTAAATCGACAATCAACAGGCGTCCTGCCGAACTGAGCAGTGCAACATGCGTGGCATCATCGAGTGGCTGCAGGTTCATGACCTCTGCCCCTTCAGATAAATTCAGGAAAGCTTTCCCGGCTTTGGCACTGGTATCCAGCTGCTTGGCCTGGGTTTTAAAGCCATAGCCTTTGTTGCTTGCTGCTAGAATTTCAGTTTCATCCTCTGCCACCAGAACCTGTTTAAAACCTACCCCACTGCCAGGAGACAGTTTTGAACTGAGCGGCTCACCGAGACCACGTGCAGATGGCAATGTGTTGATGGCCAAGGCATAGCTACGGCCAGTGTCATCTAATACATAAACGCGTTGATTGGATTTGCCCTGTGCATGACTCAAGTACTGATCACCGGCACGGAAATTCAGATTTTCTGCATCGACTTCATGACCTTTGGCACAGCGAATCCAGCCAGCTTCTGATAACACTACTGTCACCGGATCGGCCGGCAACATTTCAGTTTCATTGATCGCAGCAGCTTCAGCACGTTGTACGATTGGCGAACGGCGATCATCACCAAATTTCTTGGCATCGTCTTTCAGCTCAGAAATAATTAGGCTTTTTAAAGATTCCGGATTGGCCAGTTGTTCACGAATCACTGCCGCTTTCGCTTCCAGTTCTTCCTGTTCGCGGCGCATTTCCATTTCTTCAAGCTTGGCCAGATGGCGTAATTTTAGTTCCAGAATCGCTTCGGCCTGAATCTCGTCAATATTAAAACGCTGCATCAGTACCGGCTTTGGCTGATCTTCTTCACGGATAATCTGAATCACTTCATCAATATTCAGATAAGCAATGATCAGACCACCGAGAATATGCAGACGTTTTTCGATCTTGTTCAGATGATATTGTAGACGACGCGTTACAGTGGTTTTACGGATCTCAATCCATTCCAGCAAAATACGACGAATCGATTTCACCTGTGGACGACCATCCGCACCAATCATGTTCATGTTGACGCGGTAGCTGGATTCCAGATCAGTCGTAGCAAATAAGTGACTCATCACCGATTCGGCATCAATACGATTCGAACGCAATACAATCACTAAACGGGTTGGATTGGCATGATCCGATTCATCCCGTACATCACTGACCAATGGCAGTTTTTTGGCCTGCATCTGATCGGCAATCTGAGTGATAATTTTGGAACCTGAGACCTGATATGGCAATTCAGTGATAATAATTTCGTTTTTATCGACGCTATAGACCGCACGCATGCGGTAGCTGCCACGACCTGTGGTCTGAATTTTTAACAGTTCAGCAGGCGGGGTGATAATTTCAGCTTTGGTCGGCAAGTCTGGCGCAGGAATATATTCTGCGATTTTTTCATCGGTCAGGTTCGGATTACGAATCAGGGCAATGGTACCTTTGACTACTTCACGCAAATTATGCGGCGGAATGTCAGTAGCCATACCAACTGCAATGCCAGTGGTACCATTGAGCAAGATATTCGGTACACGTGCTGGCAAGTTCACCGGTTCTTTCATCGAACCATCAAAGTTGTCCTGCCATTCACAGGTACCCTGACCTAGCTCAGACAGCAACAGTTCACTGTACTGGGAAAGCTTGGCTTCGGTATAACGCATCGCTGCGAAAGACTTCGGATCATCCGGAGAACCCCAGTTGCCCTGTCCTTCAATAAACGGGTAACGATAACTAAAGGGCTGCGCCATCAGCACCATGGCTTCATAACAGGCTGAGTCACCATGTGGATGGTATTTACCCAGTACGTCACCGACCGTACGTGCCGATTTCTTCGGTTTGCTGGTCCATTTCAGGCCCAGCTCACTCATGGCATAGACAATCCGGCGCTGTACCGGTTTCAGGCCATCGCTAATATGAGGGAGTGCCCGATCCATAATCACGTACATGGCGTAATTTAGATAAGCTTGTTCGGTAAATTCTGCTACGGAACGGTTTTCTGTCGCATGATGCGCAAGGCTTGTCATAACAACCTATAGTCCTAAATAATTCGTTTTTGTATCAATGTTTCTTATGCTAAGTCGTGGCTGTAGATGACACAAGGGCATCAAATCGTTCAGCGCGACAATTTGTGTCTTATGGCCTAAAAATATCCACTTTATAGGCCCTAAGCAACTAAAAAATCATTCTGTTTATAAGCCCATCGATTCCAGGGTCTTGCCTTTGGTTTCTTCACCCAGGACCAGAATCACAATCGCAACAGCGACCAGAACCGCAGTAAACATGGTAAAGACATAGCTGAAACCATTGGGCATGCCCATCAGATGGGTTACGGCAAAGGGTGCTGCGATGCCGCCAATCCGGCCAACAGCACCGGCCCAGCCTGAACCAAAGGCACGGATATTGGTCGGATATTGTTCCGGGGTATAAGTATAGAGCACGCCCCAGGCGCCCAGATTAAAGAAGGACATCAGACAGCCCCAAATCACGATTTCAGTAACACTACCCGACTGACCAAAGAAATAGGCAGAAATCGCGCACATGCCAATAAAGCCGGCCAAAGTCGGCTTACGACCGAGTTTTTCGACCAGCCATGCCGCCACCAGATAACCGGGCAACTGCGCCAGAATCATAATCAGCACATATTCAAAAGACTGGACAATGCTATAGCCTTCTTTGACCAGTAAACTTGGCAACCAGGTAAAGATGCCATAATAGGAAAAGATAATACCGAACCAGATCAGCCAGAGCATAAGCGTACGGCGCGCAAAGATACCCGACCATAACTGGGAAAATGAAATATTCTGCTTCTCTGCGACCGGTTTCACTTCAAAAATTTCATAGACTTGAACGCCACATTGACGCTCAATCTTTTTGACCAGTGCCGAAGCTTCCTCTATACGACCACGGTTAATCAGGAATGGAATAGATTCCGGTACCATTTTCCAGATTACAATGGCATACAGCGCAGGCAGGCCACCAATCATGAAAGCAGTTTGCCAGCCAAAATCAGGAATGACAAAACGAGATACCAAGGCAGCAACTAACCAGCCCAGTCCCCAGAAGCTTTCCAGCAACACAATAAAACGGCCACGCACATGTGCAGGAATATATTCACTGACCAGCGTTACGGCCACGGGTAACTGACCACCCAAGCCTAAACCGACAATAAAACGGAATACCAGCAGCCAGGTCAGATTCGGTGCAAAAGCGCAGGCTGCCGTGGCCAAGCTATAAATGACCAGAGTCGCAGCAAAGACTGTTTTACGGCCAAAACGGTCTGCCAGGCCACCTGAACAAATCGCCCCGATTGCCATGCCGACAAAACCGATCGACACTACCCAGCTTTTCTGATCGGCAGTCATCTGCCAGTCTTCAGCCATTTTTGCCAGGATAAAGGAAATCAATCCGGTATCCATGGCATCAAACATCCAGCCCAGCCCAATCACCACCAGCAAGGTATAGTGAAACTTACCAATCGGTAAGCGTTGTATGCGAGAAACTAAATCCATAACAAAAATCTCTGATCAGGTGGAACGGGAGATGCTGCTTTCTCAACAGGTGGGCTACTTTATATTTTTTATACTACGAATTGTGCCAAATACGGTTATTTTTATTACCGCATGCAACAAGATTAACCCTCAGGATTCGTCTTTGGAGGATGCCGAGTGTTCATCATCTTCTTTATAAATGAATTTTGGCATTTCCAGACCAAAATAGATGGCGATCAGACGTAAGCTAAAACCAAAAATCAGGGTAGAAATAATCGTCAGGTCCTGCGACAAGCCATAGTGGCTACAGAGCCAGTAAAAAATTACTGAAACAAAGGCAATACTGGCATACAGTTCACGACGGAATACCAGCGGTACGTCATTACATAAAATATCACGCAAAATCCCGCCAGACACACCGGTCAAGACACCCGCGACGGCGCTGACCACAAAACCATGTCCCATTTCCAGAGCAATCTGGCAGCCAATAATGGTAAAACCAATGAGGCCCAAGGCATCCAGGACCAGGAAGACATTACGTAACTGTCGCATCCATTTGGCAATCAGGATGGTGACGAAAGCAGCGCAACAGGTCAGCACCAGATATTCGGGGTGTTTGACCCAGGTTAAAGGATAATGTCCCAGCAGAACATCACGAACCGACCCACCACCCAGTGCCGTAACACAGGCAATGATCATGACACCAAACCAGTCCATGCTGCGCCGGCCAGCGGACAGTGCCCCGGTCATCGCTTCAGCGGTAATTGCAATAATATAGATGACGGTTAGTAACATCGCCCTGCTTCCACCTGAGGCTTTGAGATGGCGCTTATTCTAAGCTAAATCTATGTGAAAGTTATAAAAATCCGGCACAACATTGCTTAAATTTTTTCCCCGAGCCACAAATGCAAACCTGTTTCATGCTGAGTTTCTGCTCCGTGGTCGGGTCCAGAAAATACCAATGGCCTTCAAATTTTACAAAATGCGAAGCTTCATGATGCACTTGTGCCTGCTTGCCAGCATGAAAATGCGCCTTAAACTCGACTAAGGCATGATTTTTATCTAATTTTTCATTGGCTTGAACAATCTCAAGCTTTAACCACTGATTGGCTTTGCTCCAATCACTAATGGCTTGCAAATCCAGAGCCTGCTGCTGACCCAGCGCAGTCGTGGTTTTAATGTAATCGATTTCATGCTTGGCAAAGGCACTATAACGGGAACGCATCAGTTGCTGCGCAGTCTCTGCGACCTGTTGTCCAGTATGTAAGGGCTGACAACAGCTATGATATTCACCTTGTCCGCATGGACATGCTTCTGACATTTCAGTTCCATAAAAATAGCCCGACAATGCGGGCTATTTTAGCAAACTTTACCAACCTAACGCTGACTATAGTTTAGTCCTGCGCAGGAAGCTGCGGAATGATATGCACTTTATCAATCTTATGACCGTCCATGGTCACCACCTCAAAGATATGCCCGTCTGCTTCAAACTTTTCACCGCTGTGCGGTAAACGTGCCATATGGAACAATACATAACCAGATAAAGTCGAATATTCTTCGGTTTCATTCACCAAATCACGATCCAGCAGCAACGAAACATGACGGATATCAGTAGAACCATCCAGAATCAGGCTACCATCTTCCAGGCTTTCTGCGGCGGCTTGCAGTTCATCTTCATCAGGGAATTCACCAGCAATCGCTTCCAGTACATCAATTGGGGTGGCAATCCCTTCAATTGAGCCATATTCATTCAGCACAATTGCCATCTGTAAGGGTGCTTGACGCAATTGATCCATCACCATCAAGACCTGGGCATTTTCATGCACGATGACTGGCTCACGTAAATGCTTTTCAAAATCCAGCACCCCGGTTTCAATGTATTCGTTGAGGACTTTATGGGTCAGTACCACACCGGCAATATTATCCAGTTCACCCCGGGCGATAATCAGACGCGAGTGGCTCATCTGCAATAACTGTTCTTTGATACTGTCAGCGTCATTGTCCAGATCAATCCATTCCAGTTCAGGACGTGGCGTCATTACCGACTTGACCGGACGTTCAGACAGACCCAGTACCCCCTGCACCATGACACTATGATAGATGCCATTGTCATCATTAAAGACTTCATCGGCAAAGGCACGCGTGGCCAGAACATCTTCCGGTTCAGACGAGTCATTGTCCTGAGCAGGTTTACCACCCAGCATCCGCATTACGGCAGAAGCAGTACGGTAGCGCATGTCGGTGGTGGTCACCATTTTTTCCTGATTGCGTTTCATGGTCTGGTTAATAAATTCGACAATCACCGAGAAGCCAATTGCAGCATACAGGTAACCTTTCGGAATATGGAAACCGAAGCCTTCGACCACCAGCGAGAAGCCGATCATCATCAGGAAGCCCAGACACAGAATCACCACGGTCGGATGTCTGTTGACGAAATCCATCAGAGCTTTGGATGCCCAGAGCATAATCCCGATGGCAATAATCACGGCAATCATCATCACTGACAGGTCTTTGACCATACCAACCGCAGTAATCACGCTGTCTAATGAGAATACGGCGTCCAGCACCACGATCTGGACAATCACCATCCAGAATACCGCATGGACCGGATTTTCTTCTTTGATGACGGGTTTGGCTTCCAGACGCTCATGCAGTTCCATGGTGCCTTTAAACAGCAGGAACACCCCACCAAACAATAGAATCAGATCGCGGCCCGAGAAGGCATGATCAAAGATGTGGAATAGTGGATCGGTGAGGGTCACCACCCAGGCAATCGAGGCCAGCAAGATCAAACGCATCAGCAGGGCCAGCATTAAGCCGACAATCCGCGCGGTATTACGTTGTTCCGGGGGCAGTTTTTCCGCCAAAATGGCAATAAAAACCAGATTGTCGATCCCGAGTACAATCTCAAGAACAATTAACGTGAGTAAACCGACCCAGGCTGAAGGGTCTGACATCCATTCAAAGATCATACGCTTGGCTCCTGAAGCTCAGGACTGCAGCATGGAATCACCTGACGCTGTGACACAGCAAAACAGAATTTTTTATATTGAATAAGATCAATTATTTGGCGTAGATTTATAAAGTTAAACGGCCAACTACCACTACCCATCGTCGTTCTATTGTTGTGAAACCAATTTTCAGTATAGCAAGATCAATTTGAAATTCACCCTTTTTCATGGCTGTTTATCGATGAATTTTGCCTGGCTGTAATGCAGTGAAAATGCAGCTGCTCACAGAATTGTCATATTTATTAATTAAGCTAGAGTCACAAGAAAGAAAAATGATAAGGTGAAGAAAATAAATGCAAAGCGTAATTCAAATGACAGATTATTTTAAAGAAAACTCCCCAAAAACAACTCGCCCTCTAGTGGCACTCTATTGTGGTTCACGTGCAGGCAACAAACCGGTTTATTTAGAAAAAGCCATTCATCTCTCGCAAGGACTGGCAGAACATGGTTTCGGGCTGGTTTATGGTGGCGCCAGTATTGGCTTGATGGGACAGGTCGCGGATGCCATGATCCAGCACGGCGGTGAAGCCGTTGGGGTGATTCCCGAATTTATGCTGGATTATGAAATTGCCCATAACCAGCTCACTGAATTACATGTGGTGACCAGCATGCATCAACGCAAGGCTATGATGGCCGAGCGGGCCTGTGCCTTTGTGGCATTACCGGGTGGACTGGGCACGTTTGAGGAAATTCTGGAAATTGCCACTTGGGGTCAGCTAAACCAGCACCAGAAACCGATGATGCTCTATAACGTGAATGGCTTCTATGATGCCTTGATTGCGCAGCTGGACCGCGCCGTTGAAGATGGTTTTTTACCGCCACAGCATCGTGCCAAACTGATCATTTGCGAACACGAAGAAGAAATTTATACAACTTTAACCAATTTAGGCCATCCGCAAAGATTTGTGGTTTAAACCGTTCCAATTAAGAAAAAAGCGAGCACCTGGCTCGCTTTTTTATTGGATTTTTAATATCAGGACTTATTGACCATAATTCGTCACAAAGTCATAAAACATCGGCAAAGTTGTTGCCAGAATGACCGACATGGCCAGACCGAACATCAGTTTCATGGCATCTGCACTGACATTACGTGAAGTACGATGTTTGTTGACTTCATCCAGAATCATCGACATGGCAAATTCACGACCGGCCAGTAATCCCAGGAATACCCAGGTGGTACTCATTGGAATGTTGCTCCACTCTTTAAAAACTAACAGGATAATGGCATACATGAAGTCGATAATCGTTGCAGCACGAATGTCGGTCACACCGGTTTTGGTGTCGACAATGTTTTGGATAGCCCCGCCACGTTGATACAGAATCACACCCAGCAAGACTACGAATACCGTAATCGCAAACATCAGGAATTCAAACGGCACCTGACGTGGCACATACACGAAGATGTTAGCCAGATCCTGAATCAGCCATTGGCTCCACAGGAAACCGGTAGAGACCCATTGCAAGCCCATCCAGACCTTGGAGTGTTCCTGATGACGTGTCTTGGCAAAATGGCGTGCCAGCTGCTTGACCACAAAACGATAGATGACAATCGCTACAATAAAGGCCACCGCATAGCCCATCATCGATTTGACCATCATCGAGCCTAAGCTGGCAGGAGAGAAAATCGTAAGCACCAGGAAGGTGGTACTGACTGGAATCCCGTATTTGGTCAGCATCAACAGCAGAATTGGCGGCACAATGTACAGCCAGGTAATGCCACCTTCAGGGAAAGGAATCGTTTCTAAACGACCGTATGAGGCATCACCCACCCCAGATGCATACCAACCATAGACCAATACGACAATTAAAATTGAGCTGATATAAATCCACAATACCCACCATGGGCGATGTGAATTCGAAGAAATAAATGTCCCTAAGGTTTGAGGTACATCATTTCCGACAATAGAGTAAGCGGCCAAACAGAAGCCGATCACCATCAAAATCTCGATTGTCATAAAAACAAACCTATACGCGAGGAGATTTCAGCAGTGCTGAAAAGTTGGCCCAAGATTATGACGGTTTTATTTCATTTTAATGACAAGACTGTCATATATATGGTCACCTTACAAAAAAGAGCACCGAAGTGCCCTGAATTTAAAAGCTTTTGACTACTTGAGATTTACTTGATAAATCGTGGTACTGCCACTGACTTCATGGCCGACCACCAGGAGGGGTTTCTTATTCGGGGAGTCTTTGGCGGGGATAAATACCAAACCTTCCGGTCCTAAATCACCGGCTTGTCCCATTTCAATCTGCGCTGTAGTCGCTTTAAAATCACGTGAATTAATATATTGCACAAAGACTGGTGATGCAGGTGTAGACACATCATATACCATGATGCCACCGACACGCTCCAGCCCAATAAAGGCAAAGGTTTTTTGACCAATCTGCCCCAAGGTCACCCCTTCAGGTTCCGGCCCTTTATTGTCACTGCGATTATCCAGTCCGGCTTCTTCATGATTAAAGTTGAAAATCTCAGGATGATGTTTGGCAATATACTGCTCAAACTGATCGCCCGAATCCCATACCAGTTCTAAACCGGTCTGCTGATCATTTTCCACCCAGATACTGACCGAGCGTGTACCAAAGCTATATAAATGATCATAGACCAGATTGCCCCGTTCATTCAGTTTGGCTGTACCATCGGCATTTTTTTGATAGCCTTCGGTCCACGTAATATTTAAACGGCCCAACAGATGATCTTCACGGCAGTCTTTGGCATCCCCTACAATAGCACCGCAGTAGGCAAAGTTAGTTGGATTGAGTTCTGCACCTTTGGCCAATACCCGAAGATGGGCTGGTAAATCATCGCCCAGACGGCGGTCAAAACCTTTGGCATGGACCAAGTGTTTCACCCGCCATTCTTCTACAAAGCCCTGGCTGGTATCGTTATTGAAATATGCAGGATTGTTTTCACCCCAGGCACGGGCATCGCCTTCATTGGCAGACACAATATAGGTTTTGCCGGCGACCTCAAAACTTGCAATCGCATCTGGCATATATAAGCCTCGGACATTGGCCCAAGTTTGAATATTGATTTTGCCTTTACCGTCGACACCATCCACATCGCTGACATCCATACCATGACCCTTCATGCCATGATCTTTAAAGCCAAATGGATAAACAGCGAGTACTTTGGCAGAAGCCACATCAATTTTGGCCAAGGCATTGTTTTCCTGTAAGGCAACCCAAGCAGTTTTTCCATCTTTTGAAACAGTGATGTACTCAGGTTCAAAATCCTGAGCTGCGCTGGCCTTTGGTCCGAAAATGCGGATGCCCTGTTCACGCAATGCTGCTTCCCGTCCATTAAAGGCCTTAGAGTCTGCTGTACGAACGATCGGGGCTTTTAAATTGGCCAGACTAATGACAGATACTGAACCCTCTGGATCAACCTGATAATCATCAGAAGGCTCGCCTTCATTGGCCACCAGCAAAGTTTGACCATCCGGTGTGAAAGTCAGCATGTCCGGCAAGGCACCCACCTGTACGTGGGCCAGCTTGCTCAGGTCTTTGGCCTGATACAAGGCCACATAGCCAAGATCAGTTTTCACAGCAGCCTGAATCGCAATGGCGACGATGCCATTGTGAACCGCGACACTGTTGACCTCAGCCTCTGGCGCAATGTCATCGACATTGATGGAACTTATTTTTTTCGGCTGATCAGGTTGACTTAAATCCAGTACATCCAATACGCCCTCTTTGGCATTGACCACGAATAGGCGTTGACTCTCGGCATCAAAGGCCGGAATTTCTGCTGCACTTTGCGCAAACACACCCGATTCATAAGCAGCTAATTTGCTTAACTCGATCGAGTTCGGTGTAGCCTCAACGATTGGAACCGGCGTTTCATTTTCATTCTCAGTTCCACATGCCACCATCCCCACAGCCAGCATGGCCACTATCAATGACTTTAATTTTAATTTCATTTTTTTGTTGATCTATCATGAAGAATTCGTGACCAATTTATAACCAGAGCATTGCAGTGCCATGACAGATCGGTTGCAGTTCCTTGACACAACACCGCATAAAAGTTGAAACGCTTTATATACGACAGACTCGGCTGATTCCTTTAAACTATTCAAAATTTTCAGTTTTCCAGAATTATGAATGCCACGCCTACGCATCAAGCCTTAGATCCCGAGTTCAGACTGCTGGTCTTGTTGGTCTCGATTGGCTTTTTTATGCAGGGGCTGGACACCACCATTATTAATACCGCCCTACCTGCAATTGCCCAAAATTTGCAGGAAGATCCGCTACGCATGCACAGTGTGGTTGTGGCTTATGTGCTGTCTGTGGCGGCCTGCATTCCCTTAAGTGGCTGGCTGGCAGACCGGTTCGGGGTCAGAAATACCTATTTTGCTGCAATTATTATTTTCTCTTTGGCCTCTTTGGGCTGTGCCTGGTCAAGTAGCCTGAATGAATTATTGGTGTACCGGATCTTTCAAGGGATCGGTGGTGCACTATTGCTGCCGGTCGGCCGTTTGGCCATGCTGAAGATCATTCCCCGTACCCAGTTTCTGGCCGCCATGAGTCTGATGAGTCTGGCCGGCCTGATTGGTCCGTTGATTGGCCCGACTTTAGGTGGCTGGATGGTGGAATATCTGTCCTGGCACTGGATTTTCCTGATCAATCTACCGATTGGTTTGCTGGGCGCACTGATTACCTTTAAGGCCATGCCGAATGTACTTGAACCTACAGTCGCCCGTTTTGATTATTGGGGCTTTATCTTGCTGGTCGTGGCCATGGTGGGCCTCTGTCTGGGAATTGAAAATTTTGCCAGTCCACAAAACTCGCTGTGGTGGAGCCTGAGCCTGATTCTGGCCGGTTTATTGGCCACCCTGATTTATGCCTATCATTCGCATACCCATAGCAACGCCCTGTTTCGCAGCCGGCTGTTTAAAAATAAAATTTATGCGATTGGTATTTTGGGTAATTTCTTTGCCCGTCTCGGCGGCAACTCGATTCCATTTTTACTCCCCCTCATGTTGCAAGTCGCATTCGGTTTCGAGCCTTTTATTACCGGTTTATTGATGATTCCGACTGTGCTCGGTTCGCTGGCCTCCAAACCGATTATCCGCAAAATCATTCAGCGTTTTGGCTATCGCCGGGTCTTACTGGTCAATACTTTGCTGGTGGGTCTGTGTATTGCCAGTTTTGCCCTGACCACGGCAGAAACCCCAATCTGGCTGCGTGCGATTCATTTCTTTATCTTCGGCATTTTAAATTCACTGCAATTCGTGTCGATGAATACCCTCACCTTAAAGGACTTAAGCCAGCAGGATGCCAGTAGCGGCAACAGTTTCCTGTCGATGATCATGATGCTGTCAATGAGTATCGGGGTGGCACTGGCAGGAACACTGGTGAACATGCTGAGTGCCTATTACGGCGCTGACAATCTGGTGGCTGCTTTTCATGTATCACTGATCTGTTTAGGCTGCATCAATATTATTGCGGCCTATATTTTCTGGCATATTCCTAAAAATACCCCGGTTTGATGCGCTATATTCACTTTGGGCTGATTGTAAGTTTTAGGCTAAATCACATATAGGCAAGGACTGAAAATGCAAAAAAATCAGGCTCCGAACAGAGTTCATAAATCGCTCTTGATTGGGCTGGGCATCCTGATCACTGTGATCACGATCGCCATGGTCTATCTCTGCCTGATGAAAGCACCGTCTGCCCATGCAGCCGATTATCCTATTCAGGGTTTTGATGTATCGCATCATCAAAAAGAGATTCAGTGGCAGCAGATTTCGCCTGAAAAATACCGTTTTGTTTATCTGAAAGCCACTGAAGGCGGCGACTTTAAAGATACCCGTTTTCAGGAAAATTGGTTGAAAGCACGTGAACGCGGCTTTTTGGTCGGTGCCTATCATTTTTACCGGCTCTGCCGCGATGGCAGCATTCAAGCCCAGAATTTTATTGACTCCGTACCCAATAAACCGGATGCCTTACCGCCAGTAATTGATCTGGAATATGACAGCAAATGCATCAATACCTATTCTAAAGAGCAGCTTTTAAACGAAATTCAGGTGATGCACGATGCCCTGAAAAAGCATTATGGCAAGCAGCCGATTTTCTATATTTCTAAAGCTTTTTATAATATTGTACTGGCAGGACACTTTCCTAACGTACCACTCTGGGTACGTGAATACAAAGGTCTGCCTGATTTAAAAGATCAGCCTAAATGGACGTTTTGGCAACATACCAGTCAGGGGAAAATTCCCGGTATTACCACACCGGTAGACCTGAATGTTTTTTATGGCTCAGAACAGCAATGGCGGGATTTTCTCAAAAAGAATGCGATTGTAGTACCTTCATCTGAGAATAAAGCGAAATAAAGCTGATCGCCTGAAAACAAGTTCTTTATAAAAACAACAAGGAAATAAAAAGATTGAAATGGATAAAAGGCATTTTACTCGGTCTGGTGATTCTACTCCTACTCATCGCGGGTATGCTGGCTTATCTGTTGCAAGCTTCGGGCAAGGTTAGTGACTTTAAAGCGTGGCAGCCGCAAACCGGTATATCCGTTCACGGGCTTACAGTCAATTTTTTTGGTGTGTCCACCCTGTTACTCGATGATGGCCACGATCAGATCCTGATCGATGGTTTCTTTAGCCGGCCATCTTTGCGGCAAGTAATTACTCGACCTATTCAAAGTGATAAGCTGCTCTTAGAACAACTGGTACAATGCCATGAATTGAGCCGAACCCAAGCCATTCTGGTCAGTCATTCTCATTATGATCATGTTCTGGATGTCCCGGCTTTACTAGAGATGCTTCCCGAAACTGCTGTGGTCGGTTCGCAAAGCACCCTGAATATCGCCCGGGCAAATCCCAAAGTTACTCCACAGCAATTACAGCCGATTAAGCCTTGGCAAGTACAGCAATGGGGGCATTTCCAGATCACTGCAATTCCCTCACAACATACCCCGCCCACAGTGGTAAATGATGATTTAGGCAAAGAGCTGCTACAGCCTTTAACCCTTCCGGCCAAATTTTCCGAATTTAAAGAAGGCGGCAGTTTCGATTACCTGATTGAGCATGCGAGATATAAAATTCTGGTCAAGGCCAGTACCGGATTTATCCCGGATCAATTTAAAAACCTACAGGTCGATACTTTATTTTTAGGCATTGCCCAGCTTTCCAGACAATCTTCTGCCTATCAGCAACAATATCTAGCTGAAACCCTGAACATGCTCAAGCCCAAAGTGGTGATTCCAATGCATTGGGATGATTTTTTTCAGCCTTTAAACCAGCCGCTGCAATTTTTACCTCGTCTTGCCGATGACACCCCAAAAAGTTTGCAACTTCTGATTCAGGCTGCCGAGACACAAGGGACCAAAGTCGTTCTGCTCAGTGGACCGCAACCCTATTTACTCAACTCAGCCTTCGCTTCCCAATCCGATTAAAGCCCCTTAAGATAGCGGATATGCGCAAAATTATTCATATTGATATGGATGCGTTTTATGCCTCGGTAGAGCTGCGTGAACGTCCAGAACTGAAAGACTTACCTGTGGTGATAGCCTCGCATCATCCTCGGGCGGTGGTCGCGGCTGCCTCCTATCCGGCACGGTTTTATGGCCTGCGTTCTGCCATGTCCATGGGGCAGGCGCGCAAACTGTGTCCTCAAGTTATCGTGATTGAGCCAGATTTTGCCAAATACCGGCAGGTATCGGCACAGATTCATCAGATCTTCCAACAATATACTTCCCTGATTGAACCACTGTCTCTGGATGAAGCCTTTCTGGATGTCACAGAAAATTTAAAACAAATCCCAAGTGCTACCGAAGTCGCCATGCGAATTCGCGAGGATATTTTTCAAGCCACCGGATTAACTGCTTCTGCTGGTGTAGCGCCCAACAAGTTTCTCGCTAAAATTGCTTCGGACTGGCACAAACCGAATGGGATCTGTGTGATTAAGCCATCACAAGTTCAGGGATTCATCCAGGATCTGCCACTGAAAAAAATTCCTGGTGTCGGTAAAGTCACCCAGGAAAAACTGAAAAGCCTGAATCTAGAAACTTTAGGCGATTTACAGCAAATTGATGAAGCCTTACTGATTCAACATTTTGGCAAATATGGACGGCGGCTATTTTTGTATGCTCAAGGCATTGATGAACGACCGGTCGAAGTGGAACGGGAACGCCAGCAAATTTCCAAAGAAACCACTTTTGATGATGACCTGCATCTGAACCAATGTCACCCCTATTGGGAGCCTTTACTTGGACAAGTATGGCAAAGCCTGCAAAAGAAACAGCTTTCTGCTCGCGGCGTTACGGTCAAATTAAAACTCAAGAATTTTCAGGTGATGCAACACAGTAAAAGTTTTAAACAGGTGCTGCGTAGCCCACAGGAATTAGCCCAAGCCTTGGACTTACTGCTCGACGACCTGCATATTGCTCCGCAGATGCAATTTCGGCTGATCGGCGTCGGCGTGTATCAGCTCAGCGTCCCCGAAACTGAAACCCAGTTATTGCTACTCTAAACCTTTTTTGATCATGTTTTAGGCATCAGTTTAAAAATACGGCAACTTTGTTTTTACATTTTGATTTTTTAGAGTACTCTATCTGCGCAATGCATTATCCATGTATGTGCCGAGATGCTGAAAATCACCTTTACTTTCAGCATGATGTCCTGTGATTAGCGTGACGATCAAATCCGAATATTGCAGGGCAACTCTGATGTAACTCATGGAATCCCCTCCTGCATGTCTTCTGTAAATTCTTCTGTTGTTCAAGAACAACGCGCACGTAAAGCTGCGCTGTCTAGTTTTGTTGGTGCTGTTGTCGATTGGTATGATTTTCTCCTTTATGGCATTGTTGCAGCCTTAATTTTTAAAGATCAGTTTTTCCCCAGTATTGGCGAGAACATGGGTACCCTTGCGGCTCTGGCCACCTTTGGGGTCGGCTTCCTGTTTCGTCCTTTAGGTGGTGTGGTATTTGGTCACTTTGGTGACAAGCTCGGCCGTAAAAAAATGCTGGTACTTACGGTAATCCTGATGGGAATTTCCACGGTCGGGATTGGTCTGCTGCCAAATTTTGAAGCAATTGGCTGGTGGGCTCCGGTGCTGCTGGTGTTTTGCCGTGCCTTGCAAGGCTTTGCCGTGGGTGGTGAATGGGGCGGTGCAGCACTCATGGCCGTAGAAAATGCGCCAAAAGGAAAAAAAGCCTTTTATAGCAGTGGGGTTCAGGTCGGTTATGGCGTCGGTCTGGTCCTGGCGACCGGTGCAGTGTCGATTATTATTGCAACACTGGGTGAAGAAGCCTTTGCTGAATGGGCATGGCGTATTCCCTTTCTGGCCAGCATCGTACTGTTAGCTGTAGCGATGTGGATCCGACGTGATCAGGATGAATCGCAAGAGTTTGTGGAAAAGGTGGTGAAAGCTGATCATCAACCAGAAAAACTGCCGATCTTGCAGGCCATCAGTAAACACCCTAAAGCTTTCTTCTATATCATTGCTTTACGCTTGACCGAATTGCTGACCATGTATCTGGTCACCAATTTCGCCTTGAACTATTCGACCAGTAATCTGGGCATGGACAAACAGTTCTTCCTGAATATTACCTTGATGGTCGGGGCCATCAGCTGCTTCAGTATTCCCTTCTTTGCCTGGCTGGCAGATAAATTTAATCATCAGAAAATGTGTGTCTGGGGTGGTTTGATTGGTGCGCTTTCAGCTTTTCCCTTCTTTATGGCGCTCGATGCACAAAACACCTGGATGATCATTATGGGGGCAATTTTACTGGCGAACGTTGCCCATGATATGGTGGTCAGTGTCCATCAGCCGATTTTCACCTCATTGTTTGGCACCGAATACCGCTACAGCGGTGCCGGAGTTGGCTATCAGGTGGCGAGTATCATTGGTGGTGGTTTTACCCCATTTATTGCAGCGGCACTGGTGATTTGGGCAGATGGTTCATGGCATTATGTAGCCATCTATCTGGCGGTGGGTTGTCTGCTGACTGCATTGGTCGCAGCCCTGATGCCCAAAACTCAGGATGAACAACATGACAGTTGAACGTTTACACGTATCGAAACGCTTTTCGGAAATTGCCATTGCCGGTAATCTGGTGCATCTTGCCGGCCAGCTGGCCACAGATGTTGAACTGGATATTAAAGGGCAAACCCAACAGACTTTAGATATTATTGACCAGTTTCTGGCAGATGCCGGCACAGACAAAAGTCACATCATGTCGGTAACCATCTATTTGAAAGACATTGAAAAAGATTATGCAGCCTTCAATGAAGTCTGGGATGCCTGGGTCGCTGATATCGAAGCGCTGCCTCGTACCTGTGTAGAAGCAAAACTCTATGATCCACGGGTATTGGTCGAACTGACTGTCGTGGCGGTTAAACCGGAATAATGTTTCAAGATCGGTACTCATAAAAAAGCATGCTTCTGGCATGCTTTTTTGTTTTAGCCCACAGCTTTGATTTTACTGCGCTCTAAATCCGAATATAAATAATATTTTTTCAGATCATTGCTAACTGTATATTTGGGCATTTTCTGCATTTGGGCTTGCTCCTGCAAGAAGTCCTGGCGCAACTGATAATATTCCGGCACATCATCGTAACGAATTACCCGATAACCTGCCATGGTTAGTAATGCATCCTGAAAACCCGTCTGCTGGGGACGCTTCAAAATTAATGGGTCATCTACTCCCACCACGGCTAGAATCTGGTGCTGCTGATCCAGAATTACAAAATCTGCAGTCAGGTTGCGGTACTTATGTCGAGTCCGGTTAAATTTAGTCGTCATTAAGGCATCATAGGAAACATGTGCCAAAATGATGTATTCAGGTAATACTTCCCTCAAACGGGTGAAGGTCAATTGCTCATTCAGGTTAAAAATAGCACGTTGCTTTAACGCACTGTCTTGTGGTTTGGAATTATTTCCGAGCTTTTTCCATGCCATGAGCACGACACAGAAGAGCAGGAAACTCCCAATCATAATATAGGTGGTCATGCCTAAATCCTTGAATTCTTATAATCATTTTTGTTTTATTGTTGTGCAGTATAAACCCACGCTTTATTTTAAATAGATATAACAACCAATCTGTTTAAATACCCATACAACTGGTATCAAAACTCGATTCTGTGTTACCTAAAGTGACATCTCTCTAGATGCCAATGAAAGTGGATTTAAAGTACTGATAATGCACTCTAAAACATCCATGGAATTGACCGCAATACATATCTGCCCAACTGTAGGACAATTCCGACAAAGTGTTATTTTTATATCACTTTTTTAAAGAATTTAATTCAAATAATATATTCTTTTACACTTTCAACTGACAAGCTCAGGCTACGTTACTTTACCCAAGAGCTAAAAAAAGACACCGAAGTGTCTTTATATTAAATTAATTATGCACGTGATTTGGGCTTCGCTTTAGGCTTTGGCCCACCAAACGGTTTTTTGGCATCGCCTGTTTCACGTGGTGGCAAACCGGTGTGCTGGGTCAGAATTTGCCCACGTTCAGGACGTTTCTTGGTATTTGAAGGACGTGACTGAGCTTGTGCAGCCTTGCTACGATTCCCTTGCTCACCGGTACGTTTTTGCGAATCACCTGCAACCGTCGAGTTTTTCTTACGCGCCGATTGATACTGACCGTCTGTACTGCCTGCAGGCTGATAAGTCGGAATCAAATGCTGTTTCGAGTTACCAATCAAATCCTGACGGCCCATTTCTTTCAGGGCTTCACGCAATAACGGCCAGTTGTTTGAATCATGATAACGCAAGAAAGCTTTGTGCAGACGACGACGTTTCTCACCTTTCACAATATCGACATTTTCAGTATAACGCGCCACTTTCGCCAGCGGGTTTTTACCAGTGTAGTACATGGTAGTTGCAGTCGCCATTGGTGAAGGATAGAAGGTCTGTACCTGATCGGCACGGAAACCATTCTTCTTCAACCAAATCGCCAAATTCATCATGTCGTAATCGGTAGTTCCCGGATGCGCCGCGATGAAGTAAGGAATCAAGTATTGTTCCTTACCGGCTTCTTTACTGTAACGATCAAACATTTGCTTGAAGCGGTCATAGGTACCAATACCCGGCTTCATCATTTTATTGAGTGGACCTTTCTCGGTATGTTCAGGCGCAATTTTTAAGTAACCACCGACATGATGGGTGACAAGTTCTTTGACATATTCAGGGTTTAAAACCGCAAGGTCATAACGTAGGCCTGAACCAATCAGAATTTTTTTAATGCCTGGTAAAGAACGTGCTTTACGATATAACTGCGTCAATGGCGCATGGTCGGTATGCAGGTTTTGGCACACGCCCGGGAATACACATGACGGTTTACGACAGTTCTTTTCAATCTCAGGATCTTTACATGCCAGACGGTACATATTGGCTGTTGGGCCACCCAGGTCCGAGATAATGCCAGTAAAGCCTGGAGCCGTATCACGGATTTTTTCCACTTCACGCAGAATCGATTCTTCAGAACGGTTCTGAATAATACGACCTTCGTGTTCTGTAATCGAACAGAAGGTACAGCCTCCGAAACAGCCACGCATGATATTCACAGAGAACTTGATCATGTCGAATGCCGGGAAACGTGCATTGCCATAAGCAGGGTGCGGCAGACGTGCATAAGGCAGGTCAAACACGTAATCCATTTCTTCGGTAGTCAACGGAATTGGCGGTGCATTCAACCAGACATCACGTTCACCATGCTTTTGTACCATAGCACGCGCATTTCCCGGATTGGTTTCCAGATGCAGAATACGGTTGGCATGTGCATAAAGCACTGGATCTGCAGCAACTTCTTCAAAAGCAGGCAAACGGATTACGGCCAATTCACGCGGCGGTAACTTATGTTTAATCGCTTTAGAAGCCGGTTGCAGTTGCACAATTTGCGTATCAGGATCTAGGTCATCCCCTGCTCGCACAATCGGATTGGCGACATGTTCTTTTTGGAAACCTTGATACTGGCTAGAATCCTTCCCTTGTTCAATCTCACAACCATCGATATCTTCAGTCATGACATACGGGTTAATAATTGGATCAACACGGCCAATGGCATCGACATCATTCGATGCAATTTCAACAAATTTGGCTTTAGAGGCACGGTTGTGTTTATTCACAATGAACGCAGTACCGCGAACATCAGTAATCTCGTGAATTTTCTCGCCACGTGCCAGACGATGCATGATTTCAGTGATTGAGCGTTCGCCATTACCGTACATTAAAAGATCGGCTTTTGAATCCATCAAGACTGAACGACGGACTTTGTCTGACCAGTAATCATAATGTGCAATACGACGTAACGACGCTTCAATACCGCCGAGCAATACTGGTACATCCGGATAAGCTTCACGAACACGCTGGCAATACACAGTTGCCGCACGGTCTGGACGTTTGTTTGGCTGATTGTCTGGTGAATAGGCATCATCAGAACGGATTTTACGGTCA
This sequence comes from Acinetobacter lwoffii, assembly GCF_019048525.1. Lineage (NCBI taxonomy): Bacteria > Pseudomonadati > Pseudomonadota > Gammaproteobacteria > Moraxellales > Moraxellaceae > Acinetobacter > Acinetobacter lwoffii. The sequence continues at coordinate 597,776 of NZ_CP077369.1, forward strand.
GCCGTATAACGGTTGATCATGGAATCCATATTCCCTGCTGTTACACCCCAGGCAATATTTGGTTTACCCAAAACGCGGAACGCATCCACGCTGGTCCAGTCTGGCTGTGCAATAATACCGACACGGAAGCCTTGTGCTTCTAGCGTACGGCCAATAATGCCTGAACAGAAAGATGGATGATCGATATAAGCATCACCACAAACTAAAATAAAATCACAGCTGTCCCAGCCGAGTTGATCCATTTCCTCGCGTGACATCGGCAAAAATGGCGCAGGGTCAAAACAAGACGCCCAATATTTGTCGTAATCAAACAACGCTTTTGGCGCAGTCTGCATGGTATAAGCAGTAGACATGGCTAGCAATTCTCGGCTGGCAGATGATAGGAGATCTAAAAATAAGATCAAAGATGAAAGCCGATTATTTTACCACGAATTAGGTCTAGCTTGCTTGATTATAATTTATACAAAATCAGAGACTAACTGAACCACTTTCTATTCGTCACTTGAATCTAAAGTTTAAATATATCAAAAAAGAAATTGATTCTATTTATGAGGAGGAAAGCTTGGAAATAATCTCTAATTTGAACGGAGTTTTAAACTGAATGACAAACCCGTCAGTAATAACGCGGCAATAAACACAGTTAATCCTATCCAGCCATAATTTTCCCACACCAATCCGCTTGAGCTCCCCAACACACTTGAACCCAAGTAATAGCAAAATAAATACAGCGACGAACCGACTGCCCGATACTGTAACGACTGGATCGACACCCAGCTACTGGCGGTAGAATGGGCAGCGAAGAAAGAAAAAGTAAAAATCAGCAATCCGGTAAAAACAACAACCAATTGATTGATCAGCATCAGCGACAAGCCCACAAGCATCATCAGGATCATGGCTGCCAATATTCTAAATTTTCCGTAATGCCGCCCCCAATGTGCTGCTCGAGGGGAACTATAAATGCCGGCCAAATAAGTAATCGAAATCACACCAATCCAGACATGAGATAGCTCAAATGGCGCTTGGATCAAGCGATAACTCAGATAATTAAATACCGAGACAAAGCAGCCCATCAAGATAAAACCTTGCAGGAATAAAACCCGAAGTTTTGGATCAGCTAGATTCTGTCTAAATGAGTTTTTAAAACGATTCAGCTTGATTGGATAGGCTTTAAAATGTTGCGAAGCGGGTAAGAGGTAATAAAATAAGCCTGCAATACAGAGATTTAAAATACCAATCAACAAAGTAGCAGATTGCCAAGAGATAAAATCAACTAAAACTCCGGCAATTAAACGCCCTCCCATACCACCTATCGCTGTGCCAGAAATATATAAGCCCATGGCAAAACCGATATCTTTTTCTGCAATTTCTTCCCCGATATAAGTCATCGCGACTGCTGCGACACCACTGACTGTCAATCCAATCATTACTCGTGTGGTCAGAAACACGGACCAGATCGGCAATATTGCACTTAATAGTAATAATACTGAGACTGAAAATAGAGACCAGACCATAATCGGCTTACGACCGAATCGGTCTGATATTAGTCCAGTAAAAATCAGGCCAACTGCCAAGGCAATGGTAGAAAAAGATAAAGGGAAACTGCTTTGAGTCGGGCTGACCTGGAAATAATCAGCCAGAATCGGCATCATCGGCTGTACGCAATACAGTGATGAAAAAATGGCAAAGCCAGCAAGGAATAAGGAAAAAAGCACTGCTTTAAAAGCAGAAGAGCCATATTCAATATGGCTTGAAGATGAATTTGAGGACATATCCGCTCCATAGACCGGTTCAGTATACGCCTCTCAATTTTATTTTTATGTGATGTTTCAGTCGAAATAGCACATAAATAACATTTATTTGACTAAATTCCACGCATAAAAAAAACACCCCCAATCTTTTGATTGGGGGGATTTTGGAATAATGAGCTGGCGATGACTTACTCTCACATGGGTAACCCCACACTACCATCAGCGCTAAGAGGTTTCACTTCTGAGTTCGGGAAGGGATCAGGTGGTTCACTCTTGCTATGGTCGCCAGCACAACTGTTTATGGATACTTGCTAGGTCTTATTGAGATGCCTTGCTTTCTACCAAATAGAATTCATTAACAGATTTATCTGAGTTGGGTATTTTGTTCTTTAGCGTTCACTAAATCAAGCTGTTTTGCTTAATATCGAATCGATTGATGCTTAATACAACAACTGTTTGGGTGTTGTATAGTCAAGCCTCACGAGCAATTAGTATTGGTCAGCTTCACATATCACTATGCTTCCACATCCAACCTATCAACGTCGTAGTCTTCAACGGCTCTTTAGGAGACATAAAGTCTCGGGGAAATCTTATCTTGAGGTAGGCTTCCCGCTTAGATGCTTTCAGCGGTTATCCCTTCCGAACATAGCTACCCGGCGATGCCACTGGCGTGACAACCGGTACACCAGAGGTTCGTCCACTCTGGTCCTCTCGTACTAGGAGCAGATCCTCTCAAATTTCCAACGCCCACGGTAGATAGGGACCGAACTGTCTCACGACGTTCTAAACCCAGCTCGCGTACCTCTTTAAATGGCGAACAGCCATACCCTTGGGACCTGCTTCAGCCCCAGGATGAGATGAGCCGACATCGAGGTGCCAAACACCGCCGTCGATATGAACTCTTGGGCGGTATCAGCCTGTTATCCCCAGAGTACCTTTTATCCGTTGAGCGATGGCCCTTCCATACAGAACCACCGGATCACTAAGACCTACTTTCGTACCTGCTCGACTTGTGGGTCTCGCAGTTAAGCGCGCTTTTGCCTTTATACTCTACGCGTGATTTCCGACCACGCTGAGCGCACCTTCGTACTCCTCCGTTACTCTTTAGGAGGAGACCGCCCCAGTCAAACTACCCACCAGACATGGTCCTCGTCCCGGATAACGGGACAGAGTTAGAACCTCAATATTACCAGGGTGGTATTTCAAGGACGGCTCCACCGAAACTAGCGTCTCGGTTTCAAAGCCTCCCACCTATCCTACACAAGTAAGATCAAAGTTCAATGTCAAGCTGCAGTAAAGGTTCACGGGGTCTTTCCGTCTAGCCGCGGGTACACCGCATCTTCACGGCGAATTCGATTTCACTGAGTCTCTGCTGGAGACAGCGCCCCCATCATTATGCCATTCGTGCAGGTCGGAACTTACCCGACAAGGAATTTCGCTACCTTAGGACCGTTATAGTTACGGCCGCCGTTTACTGGGGCTTCGATCAAGAGCTTCGCTTACGCTAACCCCATCAATTAACCTTCCAGCACCGGGCAGGCATCACACCCTATACGTCCACTTTCGTGTTTGCAGAGTGCTATGTTTTTAATAAACAGTTGCAGGGGCCTGGTTTCTGAGGCTGTCGGCCGCTCAAGGAGCAAGTCCTATCACAGACAACAGCGTACCTTCTCCCGAAGTTACGGTACCATTTTGCCTAGTTCCTTCAGCAGAGTTCTCTCAAGCGCTTTGGTCTACTCGACCTGACCACCTGTGTCGGTTTCGGGTACGATTCCTGTGTAACTGAAGCTTAGAGACTTTTCCTGGAAGCATGGTATCAGCCACTTCACTGTACAAGTACAGCTTGCTATCAGTTCTCAGCATAGAGTACCCCGGATTTGCCTAAGATACATGCCTACAACCTTCCACCTGGACAACCAACGCCAGGCTGACTTAACCTTCTCCGTCCTCTCATCGCATTACACAGAAGTATTGGAATATTAACCAATTTCCCATCGACTACGCCTCTCGGCCTCGCCTTAGGGGTCGACTCACCCAGCCCCGATTAACGTTGGACTGGAACCCTTGGTCTTTCAGCGTGCGAGTTTTTCACTCGCATTGTCGTTACTCACGTCAGCATTCGCACTTCTGATACCTCCAGCAGACTTCTCAATCCACCTTCATCGGCTTACAGAACGCTCCCCTACCACGCATAATAAATTATGCATCCGCAGCTTCGGCATATAGTTTTAGCCCCGTTACATCTTCCGCGCAGGCCGACTCGACTAGTGAGCTATTACGCTTTCTTTAAAGGGTGGCTGCTTCTAAGCCAACCTCCTAGCTGTCTATGCCTTCCCACATCGTTTCCCACTTAACTATAATTTTGGGGCCTTAGCTGGCGGTCTGGATTGTTTTCCTCTTGACTACGGACGTTAGCACCCGCAGTCTGTCTCCCGGATAGTACTCATTGGTATTCGGAGTTTGCATCGGTTTGGTAAGTCGGGATGACCCCCTAGCCGAAACAGTGCTCTACCCCCAATGGTATTCGTCCGAGGCGCTACCTAAATAGCTTTCGGGGAGAACCAGCTATCACCAAGTTTGATTAGCCTTTCACCCCTATCCACAAGTCATCCCCTGGCTTTTCAACGACAGTGGGTTCGGTCCTCCAGTTAGTGTTACCCAACCTTCAACCTGCTCATGGATAGATCACCTGGTTTCGGGTCTATACCCAGCAACTAAACGCCCTATTAAGACTCGGTTTCCCTACGGCTCCCCTATGCGGTTAACCTCGCTACTGAATATAAGTCGCTGACCCATTATACAAAAGGTACGCAGTCACCGGACTAAGCCGGCTCCCACTGCTTGTATGCATGCGGTTTCAGGATCTATTTCACTCCCCTCACAGGGGTTCTTTTCGCCTTTCCCTCACGGTACTGGTTCACTATCGGTCAGTCAGGAGTATTTAGCCTTGGAGGATGGTCCCCCCATATTCAGACAAGGTTTCACGTGCCTCGCCCTACTCGACATCATCATATAAGCCCTTTCGTGTACAGGACTATCACCGTCTACGGTCGCACTTCCCAGAGCGTTCCACTAGAACTTATATGACTTAATGGGCTCTTCCCCTTTCGCTCGCCGCTACTGAGGGAATCTCAATTGATTTCTTTTCCTAAGGGTACTGAGATGTTTCACTTCCCCTCGTTCGCCTTGCAACACTATGTATTCATGTTGCAATACCTACCTTATGGTAAGTGGGTTTCCCCATTCAGACATCTCCGGATCACAGGATATTTGCCGCCTCCCCGGAGCTTTTCGCAGGCTATCACGTCTTTCTTCGCCTCTGACTGCCAAGGCATCCACCACATGCACTTAATTACTTGACTATACAACCCCAAACAGTCGTTTATCCTTACAAGTAGGATAAGCAACAGATTGTGATGATCTCTCATCACGCTCATACAGTTGGCGTTTGTGCACTTAAGCACCGTACAGCTTCAATTAGATTCATATACCAAAACGCTTGATTCAGTTAATTTCGCTAGAACTCATTTCTTGTAGTTGCCTACTTGAAACGAGTTTGAACAAATTATTTCAACTCAAATATATTCTGTTAATGATTTTTCCAGCCTTCGTCAGGTCAGGAAACTGTGATAAATCACAGAGGTTATCAAGTGCGCGTATCATAACGCTTGTACTTGTTAATCTCTAGGATCTAAACACTTGATCGCTTAAGGACTAAACTAACAATCAACTGATTGTCTATTTATTAGCTTTTGTCTTTATACATTCCGTAGGAATGTATGGTGGAGACTAGGAGAGTCGAACTCCTGACCTCCTGCGTGCAAAGCAGGCGCTCTACCAACTAAGCTAAGTCCCCAGCTTATCAATAAGTCAATGTATCTTTTCTTCTGTAGTCAGATAGTGGTGGGTCTGACAAGACTTGAACTTGTGACCCCACGCTTATCAAGCGTGTGCTCTAACCAACTGAGCTACAGACCCTCAGATACATCGTATGAAGAACAACTTGTTGTGGATTCTTACCAATCGTCAATCTTTCGTTAAGGAGGTGATCCAGCCGCAGGTTCCCCTACGGCTACCTTGTTACGACTTCACCCCAGTCATCTGCCACACCGTGGTAAGCGTCCCCCCTAAGGTTAGACTACCTACTTCTGGTGCAACAAACTCCCATGGTGTGACGGGCGGTGTGTACAAGGCCCGGGAACGTATTCACCGCGGCATTCTGATCCGCGATTACTAGCGATTCCGACTTCATGGAGTCGAGTTGCAGACTCCAATCCGGACTACGATCGGCTTTTTGAGATTAGCATCCTCTCGCGAGGTAGCAACCCTTTGTACCGACCATTGTAGCACGTGTGTAGCCCTGGTCGTAAGGGCCATGATGACTTGACGTCGTCCCCGCCTTCCTCCAGTTTGTCACTGGCAGTATCCTTAAAGTTCCCGGCTTAACCCGCTGGCAAATAAGGAAAAGGGTTGCGCTCGTTGCGGGACTTAACCCAACATCTCACGACACGAGCTGACGACAGCCATGCAGCACCTGTATGTAAGTTCCCGAAGGCACCAATCCATCTCTGGAAAGTTCTTACTATGTCAAGACCAGGTAAGGTTCTTCGCGTTGCATCGAATTAAACCACATGCTCCACCGCTTGTGCGGGCCCCCGTCAATTCATTTGAGTTTTAGTCTTGCGACCGTACTCCCCAGGCGGTCTACTTATCGCGTTAGCTGCGCCACTAAAGCCTCAAAGGCCCCAACGGCTAGTAGACATCGTTTACGGCATGGACTACCAGGGTATCTAATCCTGTTTGCTCCCCATGCTTTCGCACCTCAGTGTCAGTATTAGGCCAGATGGCTGCCTTCGCCATCGGTATTCCTCCAGATCTCTACGCATTTCACCGCTACACCTGGAATTCTACCATCCTCTCCCATACTCTAGCCAACCAGTATCGAATGCAATTCCCAAGTTAAGCTCGGGGATTTCACATTTGACTTAATTGGCCACCTACGCGCGCTTTACGCCCAGTAAATCCGATTAACGCTTGCACCCTCTGTATTACCGCGGCTGCTGGCACAGAGTTAGCCGGTGCTTATTCTGCGAGTAACGTCCACTATCCAAGAGTATTAATCTCGGTAGCCTCCTCCTCGCTTAAAGTGCTTTACAACCAAAAGGCCTTCTTCACACACGCGGCATGGCTGGATCAGGGTTCCCCCCATTGTCCAATATTCCCCACTGCTGCCTCCCGTAGGAGTCTGGGCCGTGTCTCAGTCCCAGTGTGGCGGATCATCCTCTCAGACCCGCTACAGATCGTCGCCTTGGTAGGCCTTTACCCCACCAACTAGCTAATCCGACTTAGGCTCATCTATTAGCGCAAGGCCCGAAGGTCCCCTGCTTTCTCCCGTAGGACGTATGCGGTATTAGCATCCCTTTCGAGATGTTGTCCCCCACTAATAGGCAGATTCCTAAGCATTACTCACCCGTCCGCCGCTAGGTTAAGTAGCAAGCTACCTTTCCCCGCTCGACTTGCATGTGTTAAGCCTGCCGCCAGCGTTCAATCTGAGCCATGATCAAACTCTTCAGTTTAATACTATGTAGTGCCTTAAAGGGCACCAATCTTGGCTCATCAATTTTCTGACAAATATTTCTCAAATAAACTTCGAGTAATTTCTACCATCAATCAATGAAAATAATTTCGATCGATCAACCAGTAAAAATCCACACAAGTTGTTCTTCATAATCTCTTAATGATCTTCTTGCTAATTCGTCACCAGCAAGCTAGGTCGGCTATATTACTCTCTATCTCTAGAAAGTCAACCAGTAATGAAAACTATTTTTAAAATTTCTTTCTAAAACCCAACTTAATCAAACTTAACTAAGTCACTGTTTTATCAGAAGTTTTAATCTTCATCACCGCCGATGGATGTGCATTCTACAGCATTTCAGAGCCCTTGCAACACTTCTTGCAAAGATTTTTTATCGTATGTTTATTTTTCAAACCAATAAAAACATAAGATACTGTTATATATAGTTAATTTATTTTCATTATTTTTGAATTTTATTGAGCACATCCAACAAAATCCATCCATAAACACAATAAGATATTGTTTTATTTTAATTTAAATTATAAAAATCGTTATTACATGACTTATATCGTTCAATTCACATTCTATTCTTGTTTGATTCTTCAGCAATCTGGCGTTTATATACACAAAATTTGTTTTATTGGGTCTTCTTCCAATATACATAGGCCCGATTTAAATATGAAAAAATTGATTGCAACCCTAAAAATTAAAAAAGCCACTGCTATTTAGCAATGGCTTTTGGAATATTAAGCAACAATTAGAATTTCATACTGACACGTGCCCAGTAATTACGTCCCATATTATTAAACTGCTCGGTTGCTGGTAAACCTGTCCCGGAAGCACCCATTTTATTTAAGTGCTCGGTATAAGTCCGGTCTAGAACATTATCGACTCCGACTGATACATCCACGCTATCCATAACATGGTAGCTACCGTTTAAAGACAAAATACCAAAGCCTGCGCTCTGCTTGTTGTCATAACCCACAATATTACCTTCGTTAAGACTGATCCGGTTTTGACCATCTACTACACGCCATAGCAATCCAAAATTATATTTGTCTTGAACATAGCGCAAGTTAACACGGGCTTCTAAAGGAGAGATTTGTGGTAACGGCGTATTATCTGTGGTGTTTTCACCCCAGGCATACATGGCGCTGATATCGGCCTGCAGGCGGTCAGTAAACTGGTAACCAATTCCAGCTTCTGCACCAGCGATAATGGCATCGACATTACGGGTATGTGCTTCGAGCATTCCCATCATGCCAGTAGGTTTATATGTCGTTAACACATAATCATTAATCAAACCTGCGTATGCGGATGCCCATGAGTTGAAATGACCATGCTCATGTTGATAACCAAAATCTAGCTGTAATGTCTTTTCAATATCAATATTGGCAAAAGTATTGACGTTATCATTTCCCGTTTTAGGACTGAATAATTCCCAGTAATCCGGCATACGCTCGACATAACCCAGGCCAATATAGGTCTTGCCATCGTCATGATCGGGATGATGATTTTCAAAACGAATAAAAGCACTCGGTAAAGTTTCATTGCGTTCCTGTTGAGATTGAACAGCGTCTACATTGACCTGATCAAGACGAACACCAGACACCAGCTTATTGTTATCACTAAGCTGATAACTCAATTCTCCAAAAGCCCCCACAGACTGGAATTGCATATCTTTAGTACGCGGCTGAGTTTGATACGGCGTCATCAGACTTCCATTACGTTTAGTATGTTCGTTATTCTGACTATCGATACCAGTAATCAGCTGCAATTTATCCCACTCATTGGTCATTGCCATACGCGCGTTCAATGTTTTACGTGTCACATTGGTCGCCATTGGCATACTCATCATTCCTCCAGGCTGGAACTCGCGTAAAGTAAAATTATCCATGACATGATCATTAAAGTTGTAGTTCACTTGTGCTTCTATCTTTTGGATCACATCCGTGACGTTGTGCTTTTCCACACGTAAACCCAGACTTTCGCGTGCGAACTTGGAACCATCCATTGCACGGCCAGCATAAACCGCTTCACCATCCGCCTTACCACCTGTCAGCTCTACCCAGGTATCCTCATCCGGTGTCCAACCTAATGCGACATCCGCATTCCAGCGCTCCCAATCTGAAGGCACAGTGGTTCCATCACCATCTTGATAACTATTCGATACCGAACGATTGGTATTGAGTCGGACATATTTCTGATCATCGCCTGCTGCAACTTCGACATTATGATCAAGACGTCCGAAAGAGCCCATCAAGACACTGGCCTGACCGCGATAGTTTTGATCTTGATCAAACTGTTCCGGTGTACGTTCGAAAATCACCGTTGCCGCAGAGCCAGTATTGGCATATTGAACCGTCTGCGGGCCTTTAATCACCGAAATACGGTCATAGCTTTCCGGAGAAATATAAGAGGTCGGCGAATCCATACGACTTGGACAGGCGCCCAGGTTTTCGGTGCCATCAGTCAGGATTTTTATCCTTGAACCAAACATGCCACGGAAAGTGACATCACCATTGGTGCCGGCACCGCTATTGACCGAACTAAAGCCGACAATACTTTGCAAATAATCCGCACCATCACTGGCAGGAATCGGTTGAATCGGCTGTTTTGGATCAGCGCGGACAATCAGCCCATTGGCATCATTACCTGATGCTGACGTCACCACAATCGGGGCAAATGTCTGAACCGGCATGGCGTCATTGGCCATCACTATCGAAGAATAACAAGCAACACAAATCGCAGCCGCAAGTGGCTGTAAAGAAAATTTAGGCTGAGCCATTTCTCTATCTCACTAAATACATAAATTAGGCACGGCTTGAGTCAATACCAACCCAAGCTGAAAAATGCAGATTTATGCAGGCAGTGGTGGCGCTCGCCCCTGAGGAATTAAGAAGAGTTGCTGAAGGACAAACCAGACATGCTTAAAGGTTTTTTGATAGGCAATTAAACGGACATGAATCCGGTCAAGAACCTGTTTGATGTCTAGATCTGGTGGTAAAATTAAATTGGCATGAACCTTACAGTACTGACACTGATGATTGGCATCATGATGATCATGTTGAAGATGATCAGATTGGATAAGGTGACTATGCTCGCCAGCGCTATGCTGCGCATGAGCATCTGTCGCGATAAAAAGCGCACGCGTGATGGTTTCACAGACCGGAGCAACCTGATATTGCTTCGGTAACAAAGGCTGTAAAAATACAGCAATCTGTAGAAACACAGCTGCAAATGCAAATAGCAGCCCCGCGCGTAAAAACACAGGCTATTCCTAAAATATGCTTATGTTGATTATAGCAAAGCCCAATCAGAATTGGGCTTTGCTAGACCATTTAAATAAACTTTAAAATGATCCTAGCGCTTCACTGCCACCTTGTCTTTATTACGCTGGCGTACCAGTTTTTCCACTTTTTCACGTGCACGTTGACGTTTTAATGGCGATAAATAATCGACAAATAATTTGCCATTTAAGTGATCCATTTCATGTTGGATACACACAGCGAGAAGTCCGTCAGCATCGAGCTCAAATGCTTGACCTTCCAGATTAATTGCCTCAATTTTTACGCGTGACGGACGATCAACTTTATCGTATATTTGAGGAACTGATAGACAGCCTTCTTCGTAGGGCTGCGTTTCTTCAGTCAATGGTGTGATTTTGGGGTTAATAAACACCATCGGTTGATCTTTATTTTCAGACAGATCCATAACAATCAGCTGAATATGACGATCCACCTGAGTCGCGGCAAGTCCGATACCTGGTGCTTCATACATGGTTTCAAACATATCCGCAGCGAGCTGACGAATTTCATCAGTCACTTCTTCGACAGGTTGTGCAATGGTACGAAGACGGGGATCCGGGAAACTTAAAATAGGTAATAAGGCCATACTGCGTCCTCAATTATGCCATTGATCAAAAAACCAAATGAAGGGAATGCTTCATCAAAAAAATGTGTGTAAGATCGTTATTATAACGCAACTACGCACATAATTTTAGGAATTATGATAATGAAAAAGGTTTTGAAGGGCATGCCATTTTTTAGTGCCTTGGGGTTTAAAAATCAGATGCTGGCACTTGCAGTTTGTGTAGGCGTCAGTATGGGGACCATTCATTCTGCCGAGGCAGCACCTGCACGCAACGTCAATCCACCGGCATTAAAAGCCAATGCACCGAACGTTTATGTGGTGAAAAAAGGCGATACGCTTTGGGATATCTCGAAACGCTTCCTGAAAAATCCGGTCCGTTGGCCGGAAATCTGGGCGAGTAATAAGCACGTGAAAAATCCACACTGGATTTTCCCGGGTGACCGCCTGTTGATGTGTGATTACCAGGGCCGCCCGATTATTGGTAAAGACGAAGGTGATGGTTGTGAAGGTATTATCAGCCGCTATCTTGGCAGTACTTCTCTGCAGCCCCAGATTCGTGTTGAATCTTTAAATAATACGATTCCCGTGATTCCGCTTGAGCACATCAAGCAGTGGCTAGAACGCTACACCCTTCTGGCACCTGATTCAGTTCAGGGCACACCCTACATTCTCGGAACTGCAGATCAGCGCGTACTGGCTGGCAAAGGTCAGAAAGTCTATGCACGTGGTAACGGTCTGGAAGTTGGTCAACGCTATGCCGTGTATCGCGAAGCTGAACCGTATGTATTTACCGATGCGAATGGCAAGAAATATACGGCTGCACTCGAGCTGCAACAGGTGGCATCCGGTATTGCAGTACGTAGCGAAGGTGATGTGACTACCCTTGAACTGACGGATAGTTACAATGCGGAAGTACGTCGCGGTGACCGCGTACTCGCAGAATACGATCCGATGTTACCGACGCTGTTCTATCCAACCAATGCAGAAAATATTGCTGCCGGTGGTCAGATTGTGCGTGTATTGGGGTCGATTGGTACAGCAGCACGTCATAGTGTCGTCACCATTGACCGTGGTACGGCACATGGGGTTCAGACGGGTCATGTCTTTAGCGTGAATCAAAAAGGTGAAGTGGTGACTGATCCGAAAACCAAAGAACGGGTGCAATTACCGGGCGAGCGTATTGGTCAGGTCATGGTATTTAAAACCTTCGATCAATTGAGCTACGCTTATGTGCTGGAAAGTGAATTACCAATCAAGGTTGGTGCCAACATTCAGCCGCCACTATTAGAAGACTAAGCTTTTAAACGGGATGATGTGGATTGATCGGCATCATCCCTCTTGTTTGAACTCATACCCATAATAAGAAGACACCGAAATAGGTCTCACCATGTTGAATACATTGTCGACAGCGCAAATCCATGCCATTACGCTGTGGTATTTACTGCAACACTCCCTCAGCAGCTTTTATAAAATCAGTCAGCATTATGCAGACCTCGCCCATGCAATTGATGGTTCTCAAACCGAAACCTGGCGTAAGTTGGGCATTCATAAAAACCACATTCAGCGCCTGCAAGATTTCCAGTCAAGTGAGTCGCAGCTCCATTTTCAGCGCAGTCTTGAGCAGATCCAGTTGCACAGTGACTTTGTGCTTTTACATACAGATGCCGAATATCCACAGCAATTGAGCCATTATGCGCATAAGCCGCCAATCCTGTTCGGGCAAGGGTATGCAGATCAATTGCTGCAACCGCAAATCGCGATTGTGGGGAGTCGCAAGCCAAGTCTGCACGGCCGGCAAGTCGCTTATGACTTTGCTTTTTATTTGAGTGAACAGGGTTTTTATATTAATAGTGGCCTGGCACAAGGGATTGATGAAGCAGCACATCAGGCCGCATTACAACATCGGCGAACGATTGCAGTGATGGGCACAGGCATTGAACAGACCTACCCTGCCGCCCATCAAACACTACGTCAGCAAATCATCGAACATGGAGGTACGGTCATTACTGAGTTTTTGCCATTTACTCCCCCCTTACAGCAGCATTTTCCACGGCGTAACCGAATTGTCAGTGGCTTAAGCCTCGGGGTGATTGTGGCAGAAGCCGCCTTGAAAAGTGGTTCATTGCTGACCGCACAATGGGCAGCGGAACAAGGCAAGACCACATTCGCCATTCCGGGACATATTTACAGCGAGCATCATCAGGGCTGCCACCAACTGATTCGTGAAGGTGCAATTCTGATTGATCACCCGCAGCAGGTCATCGAAGAACTGGCACTGGCGACGCAATGGCAGGCTTTGGAAAATACTCCCAAACTAGAAGTCGCTGCAGCAGAATCACAACAGATCCCACCACATCTTCTTAGTCTATATAACCAGCTGGACTGGGTGGGACAGAGTCTGGATCAACTGGGAACGCAAGTGCAACAAGAGGTATCTTCCCTGACAAGTCAACTGATGGAACTGGAGTTACTCGGTTTTTGCACCCAGCAAGCCGGCCTGTATCTACGTTGTCGGATTCTTAAATAAGGTTCACAATAGTGCTTTGTTGTTTAATATAAGGTATCCACATGATCACTACCTCTGTTGCCGAAGCAGCAGCATGGCTTAAAGACGGACAAGTCTTGGCATATCCTACAGAGGCTGTTTGGGGCTTGGGTTGCGACCCCTATAATGAACAGGCATTTCATCAGATTTTGACCTTGAAGCAACGCCCGATTGAGAAAGGTGTGATTCTGCTGGCAGCTCATCTTTCACAGGTAGAACATCTGCTGCAGGATTTAAGCGAAGAAATGCGTGAAAAAGTGATTGAATCCTGGAACCATGACAGACCTGCTGATCGCGCGACCACCTGGCTACTTCCTGCCCATCAGGAGATTCCTGGCTGGATTAAGGGCAAGCATCCCAAAGTTGCAGTCCGCGTCACCAACCATCCACTCTGTGTGGCACTGTGTCAGGCCTTTGGCGGTTTTATCGTTTCGACCAGTGCCAACCCTGCCGGCATGGAACCTGCCCGCTCACTTCAGGATGCGATCCGCTATTTTGACCAGAACCTGAATTATCTAAATGGTGACCTCGGTTTAAGTCAGCAACCAAGCCGGATCATTGATGCAGTGACTGGTGTAGTTATTCGTGATTGAGTCCTGTCTGATTTAGTCGGGACACTCAAGCCCGACTAAAGTTTTAAGACAAAAAAAAGCTCAGCCATATAGGGATGGCTGAGCATAAAAAAGGATGTGCATAAATCACATCCAGAGGGTTCAGAAAATCTCTGGGAGTCTGATAAAACAAGGATTTTCTTGCTTGATCATTCTCGATGGGCGCATTATGAAAGAAACTGAATGCAACGACAAGTACAATAAAACAATCAAATAATACATATTTTCTATTAATAGCAAACATTTTTTGAGCAATATTCAAAATATCTTGCTCTTTCTATTCTCTTTTTAAAATAAAACGATATTTTTCTATTTGTTTTAACATTTGAAAATTAGCATTTAAAAGGGGATTTCAATTAAAAAAAAATTGTTCAAAAGATCAATATTTAATCAGACAAAATTCTTAATTAGCTCTTTTAATTCCTAATTAAGCGGATCTGCCGGGATATTGAGCCCAGAGGATTCCGAGTAAAATGATGCCACCACCAATACTGTGATACATGGTCCAGGCTTCACCCAGCCACAAATATGCCACTACTGCGGTAAAGATCGGCATCAGGTTCATAAAAATACTGCTGCGATTGGGACCAAGTTGCTGCACGGCCATCATCCAGAACAAGGGTGCGGCAATGGAAGGGAAAATTCCGGCATAGATAATACTGGCTGCATTAGCATGATTGATGCTGTCCAGACCTAAAAATAACACCAAAGGAATATGATAGAGAAAGGCCATAAAAATCTGAATATACAGGCTCACTAAGAGTGGAATCTGAATCTGCCATTTTTTCAGAAACACGCCATAACAGGCATAGAAAAATACTGCGATCAACATCAACAGATCGCCAATATAACTTTCACCGACAGTTAAAAACTGCAGGCCCTGCCCTTGTGCCATGACATACATCAAGCCAATAAAAGACAGAAGACTCCCCAGCACTGCAGCCTGTGTTGGGCGAATCCTTAAAACAAAAATACCCACGATAATGGTAAAAATAGGAATAAAGGCATTGATCAGGCCCATATTGGTTGCAGTGGTATAGTGTGCCGAACTATAAGCCAACCCCTGATACAGCACCATTCCCAGCGCACTCAAAACAGCAAAATGCCCGAGATGCGGACGAATCTGCGGCCACGCCGCTTTGACTTTGGGCAACATGAATGGAGTTAAAATCAGCAAGGCCAAGGCCCAGCGGTAGAAACTAATACTGATGGGAGAAATATAATCTGCCACATAACGGGTGACGGTCATATTCAGAGACCAAATCAAAACTGCGGCCAGTGGTAAGGCCATGGCCCACCAGACTGCCTTTTGTTGCTGTGTCATACTTTCATCCATGAGTCGCTGGTCTTGTTATTAAGCTATGCCTATTCGCGCATCCTAGCATAATAGATTTTTCACATAAAATTGAGGCAATTTGAAGCTTTAAGTAACTGAGCTCACCTGTTTCTACTTGTACTGAAAGCGAATACCCGTTAAAACAAATACCGTTCAGTCGCAATAAACAGGAAATCTAATGACTCGCTCTGTATATGACATTCCAGTCAAAACCATTGAAGGAACAGAAACCACTTTAAACCAGTACCAGGGTAAGGTTTTGCTGGTGGTTAACGTCGCATCTAAATGTGGCCTGACGCCGCAATATGAAGGCTTACAAAAACTGTATCAGGACAAAAAAACAGAAGGTCTGGAAATTCTGGGCTTCCCTGCCAATAACTTTTTGGAACAGGAACCGGGTAGTGAAGCCGAGATTCAGGAATTCTGTTCAGTGAATTATAAAGTCGACTTCCCGCTATTTGCTAAAATCTCTGTTGCAGGCGAAGACAAGCATCCTTTATATGCCACCCTTACGCAAGCGATCCCGGAACGCATCGGTGAAGGCCCTTGGTGGAAAGATCTGGTCGATTATGGCCTAACGCCAAACCAGCCACCAGAAGTGCTCTGGAACTTTGAAAAATTCCTGATCAATAAAAATGGTGAAGTAGTGGCACGTTTTGCTCCAGATATTACTGCAGATGATCAACGGATTGTCGATGCAGTGAATGCAGAACTTGCAAAATAATTCTCGATTATTCTCATAAGCTTCAAGCTTGAAATAAGTATCTATTTTCTTGATAGATACTTATTTTTTTTAAACCGCTATTTAGCTAAATTGAGATTAACCGGACATATCTTCAAAATGATTGCAGGCCGAACAAGCCAATTTGGTGAGAACAAAGTACTTCTTTACCAGTTTTTAATAATCTTTTTCCTGTTTTTAAATAAGGAAACATTCGGAACCCAGAAGAATTGTTATGAGTTTGCAACAATCTTTTTTATCTCCATAGTTTGTCCTTATATTAAATACTACTCAAATTCCATCACCTGTATCGAGACCCTGATTCCATGTCCAAGATTCTTGCCAATGCTGTCCTTCCTTTCGCATTATTTAGCTCTGGAATTTTACTGATGGGCTGTGAACAGGCTGTCGAAGCACCGGCTGAACAGGCAGATACCACGACCTCAGATCTGGAACCAGCCTCTCAGCAACAGAGTTCAGCAGCCCAAACCGAACTTAAATCGGGCAATATGTTTTATATGGTTCGTGATGTCGCCGACTTGCAGCTCAAGGCCGGCAGTTATGTGGAACAGTTAAAACAGACCCAGACCGAACTGCAAACGGCGGTCGAAGCTAAAGATACCCAGCAACTGCAGTCCACTGCGACCCAGCTACAACAGCAACTCAGCAGTTTTAATCAGGTGTTAGGCAACCTGAACTTGAAAAGTCAGGAAATTGACCAGATTCGTGACAACATTATGACCGCCAATCAGCAAGTTCTGGCTTCTCCTCTTTTAAATGGTCAGGTGGATTTCAGCCAAGTGAACTTGAAAAAGATTGAATCCCAGATGGTTAATGTGCAATCCGAAATGGTCAAACTGGCCGGCTTGCTGATCCAGAATCCAGATCAGGAATCAGAGAGCAATACTGATCAGGACAACACTTAAAATACTTAAAAATCTCATTTTGAGGCGATTGATCGAAACACATCTTCCTCAATCGTCTTGCAGGCTATACACTGTTATCGATTATAAAAATTATATTTAGATCAGGAATTTTCATCTAATCAGATCATCAGGAGTTCAATCATGTCGAATTCAGTGCTGTATTCTGTGGTTCCAGTCACATCCCGGCTTGATCTGAAAGATCCTTTTATTTTTACCGTTCACCATCAAGATCATTATCCGCAAGGCAATGCCGAATTAGGCCCAGTTTCCCCGCCACAGCAGCATGAATATGACATGTATTATGGCGAGAGTATTCCCGGCTTTCCGGAGCATCCGCATACGGGTTTTGAAACCATTACCATTGTCGAGCGCGGGTATGTCGATCATTTTGACTCGCTGGGAAACTCGGGACGTTATGGCGCGGGTGATGTGCAATGGCTGACTACCGGCAATGGGGTACAGCATTGCGAGATGTTTCCCTTAGTCCATCAGGATCAGAACAATCCTCTGGAGCTGTTTCAAATCTGGCTGAATTCCTCACCGGAACAGAAAAAGCAGCCGGCCGATTATAAAATGTTGTGGCGTGAACAGATTCCACATGTATTTTCAGCCGATGCGGCCGGACGTAAAGCGGATATTCGGGTCATTTCAGGACAGTTTAAACAGACTCAGGCACTGGATCGGCCGCCACATTCATGGGCAGCCATTCCCGAGAATCAACTCAATATTTATTTAATCACTTTAAAACCAGAAGCAGAATTAATCATTCCTGCTACTACTGCTACTGCAACGCGTTTTTGTTATTTTTATCAAGGTAGAAGCCTGGAACTTGAAGGACAGAAGATAGCGCCGAAGCATCTACTTGAACTCAAACCGGATGCAGATATTCAGCTCAAAGGTGGGCTGCTGGAATCACATATTTTATGGCTGGAGGGTGAGCCGATCGGTGCACCAGTTGCCATGCATGGACCTTTTGTTTTGAATAGTGCGCAAGAGCTGGATACTGCTTTTCGCCGTTATCGCGAAACCCAGTTTGGTGGCTGGCCTTGGCCAAGCGCTGAACCGTCATTTCCACCAGAACATCCACGTTTCGCCAGTTATGAAGGCGGTAAACGTGAAGAATATCCAGACCAACTAGACAAAGAAACCACTAAATAGTGGCTTCTTTGACATTGGATCAGCTCATATTATTCTTTCGGGCTTTTGACAACGACTAGTTTCTTCTGCACAAACTCTCTAAAACCATCAATCGACAGTTCATGTCCATAACCGGAATTTTTGATTCCACCAAATGGTAACTCAGGCGTGGTATCAGTAAACCAGTTGATCCAGATCATGCCAGTTTCTACCCGTGACGCTAGCTTTTTCGCCCGCTCGATATCCTGAGCATGAATCACACCACCCAGACCATAATTGGAATCATTGGCAATTTCGACAATTTCATCATCATCCTTCGCCACATAGATTTGTGCCACTGGGCCAAAAAATTCTTCATACCAGGCTTCATTTTCACGCGTGATATTTTCCAGAATGGTTGGTGCATAGAAATTGCCTTGATGTTCTACAGCTTTGCCGCCAGTGACCACAGTCGCGCCTTGTGCTACTGCCTTTTCGACCTGCTCGCTGAGTTTTTCCAGCGCATCTTTTGAAGACAGCGGTCCTAAAGTGGTTTCAGGATCGAGCGGATCACCCAGTTTTAACTGTTCAAAAGCTTTCAGCATGCCGGCCTTGAATTGTTCGGCAATTTTTTCATGCAAGATAAATCGCTTCGCCGCCGTACATACCTGCCCGGCATTATTGACACGCGCCTGACAGCCTAACTTGATCGCGCGTTCCAGATCTGCATCATCGAGTACGATGAATACATCATTACCACCCAGTTCCAGCGTTGATTTTTTAAGATGTTTTCCGGCCTGTTCAGCGACTGCACTGCCCGCACCTTCTGAACCTGTGAGTGCTACACCACGCACACGCTTGTCTGCAATTACTTCAGCGACCTGATCACCACTGATAAACAGATTGGTCCAGACACCTTTGGGTGCGCCTGCATCCAACACCAGTTGCTCAAAGGCTTCGGCACATTGCGGCACAATGCCGGCATGTTTTGCCAGAACCGGATTACCAATCGCACAGTTCGGCGCAAAGACCCGCATCAGTTGATAAAACGGGAAATTCCACGGTTCTACCGCCATGATAATACCCAGTGGATGATGCTCAACCCAGGCCTCACCCAGTTCCGTTTCATAGGATACGGGCGCTAAAAATTCTTCGGCATGATCAGCATAGTATTCTGCGATTTTGGCGCAGGTTTCGATTTCACCTTCACTCTGCTTGATCAGTTTCCCCATATCCAAAGTCATGAGCTTGGCCAGTTCAGATTTTTGCTCTCGCATACTGCTGGCCAGTTTTCGCAGTACTGCAATACGGGTATCGACCTGTTGTGACCATTCCGATTTCAGGATTTTTTCTGCGGTATCGAGTGCATTTTGAATATCTTGATCGCTATGGGAGGGGTAGTCTTTCAATTTTTGATTGGTAAATGGATTAATAGATTGATAAGCCATGATTTTCCCTTTTTAAATTATAAGTTTTGCCTGTTCAAAACCCAATCGCATCAAGTTATAACAAGCGAGTATCTGTTCGAATTATTTAACTTATCATTGATTTATTTATGGCGTGTGCCTGCTTACAGATTGGTTCAAAACATTACTGAGAAAGGGTAAAAGTTATATCGAGTGGTACAAAATAAAGTTTTCTAATAAATATTAAACTAAAGCTAATATTGCTGAAGTTAAGGTTCGAGTGGCATATAAAAAATTAGAATTACCAATTTTTGATGATGCTTTTAATCACAAGAGAACAATGAGTTTGCTATTAAATTAATAACAAACTCAAATAAAAATTAATCTCTAATATCCCAAATCTTTTTTAATCTCTGAACTGTATATTCCCATTTAGGAGTGACTGGTTTTGCTATTGTATTTTGATTACCAAAAAAACCTAATTCTTTAACTGGATTATCTGCTAAATATATCCATTTCACTGGTACTACATATTCAGCATTATCTTCTCCATTCTCTAGGCATGTAAGATATTTACCTTCTAATTCCTTATCTTTGGAAAAATCATCTATAGAAGTCTTTGGCCCTATCACTTCAGCAAAACCAATATAGCCCTTCTTCGGAATATTAACCCATACTCTATTACCCTCATTAAGAAGATTCAGTGTATTGGTATACCAGCTTCCTCCCCCGGCTGATATAAAGCCATATTTCTTTGCATCATCCAAACTACGTCCATCTTCCTCATAGCCAAAAGAACAATAAAACTCATTATTCCAGGGTAACTGATTTGTTTTACTTATTGCTCTTTCTTCACTTTCTTGAGGATCTATCAACCAAGAGCGACTGATGTATTTAGAATTATTATCCTCAAAGACTTTGAAAAACATGACATTAATATTAAGTGTGCTGTATTTATTCAAATAATTAATTATTCTTTCTGAGCTTGCATCTAATTCACTCGATACAATTACCATAGAATGATTCTGATTTAATGATTCTTCAGATAGCTCATTACCAAACTTGGCTTCAAATGCATTTGATAAACTTACGTTTTGGTTAATATATTTTAAATAAATCTCAGATAATCTTGTTGCATCCAAATCCATTACCCATGAGGCATAATCTAAGATTTGTGCAACTACCTCTTTTGAAGTCTTATCCTTTTTTAATTCAATAATAATGACCTTTCCCTCTGCATCAACAGCCAATAAGTCTATGTATTTATTAAAATCTGTATAGACTTGCTGTCCAATTAACATCCAATTTTCATTTAAAATAGATATATCTTTACGTATCTGATCTTCTAAGAGTTTTTCGCTATCAATAATTGAATTGCAAAGCAATTGAGGAGTATCCCCAACTTTCCAAATACCATGTTCAACTGCCATACCCTTTTCCTATAGAAATTTTTTAAATTTAAGAATCTTCTTATCATAAAAAAACCACCCTTTCGGGTGGTTTTTTCAATCTCAAACCGTCTCTTACTGAGCGCGGTTTTTGATTTTGCGGATCGTTTCCAACTGAGCAGCAGTTTCTGCAAGAGCAGCCAAAGCAGCAGCAGAGTCCAAATCGCTCTTTTGATTCGCAAGCAATGCTTCAGCGTGTTTACGCGCTTCAAGAATTGCAGCTTCATCTAAGTTGTCAGCACGGATTGCAGTATCTGCAAGAACCGTAACAACGTGCGGTTGAACTTCTAGAACACCACCAGATACATAGATCAACTCTTCTGTACCGTTTTCCAAAATAACGCGGATCGCGCCAGGTTGGAGCAAAGTTACCAGCGGAGCATGGCCAGGCATAATACCCAACTCACCACCAGCACCTTTTGCAATTAGCATCGTTACAGTGCCTGAGTACAAAGACTCCTGAACACTTACAACATCACATTGCATAGTCGCCATGAGAATCTCCTAAATTAGAGTAGCTAATTAAAGTTTCTCGGCTTTAGCAATAACTTCGTCAATACCACCAACCATGTAGAACGCTTGTTCTGGGATGTGATCGTATTCACCAGCTAGAAGACCTTTAAAGCCACGAATCGTTTCTTTAAGAGATACTAATTTACCAGGAGCACCAGTAAATACTTCAGCTACGTGGAACGGTTGAGAGAAGAAACGCTGGATTTTACGCGCACGGTAAACAACCAGTTTATCTTCTTCAGCAAGCTCGTCCATACCAAGAATCGCGATGATGTCTTTAAGCTCTTTATAACGTTGCAATACGTTCTGTACAGAACGTGCAATTTCATAATGCTCTTGACCAACAACTAACGGATCTAACTGGCGTGAAGTTGAGTCTAGTGGATCGATCGCTGGGTAAATACCAGAAGATGCGATGTCACGGCTCAATACAACAGTTGCGTCCAAGTGAGCAAACGTTGTAGCAGGTGATGGATCTGTCAAGTCATCGGCAGGTACGTATACCGCTTGGATTGACGTAATAGAACCAGACTTAGTCGATGTAATACGTTCTTGAAGAACACCCATCTCTTCTGCAAGTGTAGGCTGGTAACCTACTGCAGATGGCATACGACCTAGAAGTGCTGATACTTCAGTACCCGCTAGTGTATAACGATAGATGTTATCTACGAACAATAGTACGTCACGGCCTTTACCGTTTTCGTCTTTCTCATCACGGAAATATTCAGCCATGGTCAAACCAGTCAACGCTACGCGTAAACGGTTACCTGGTGGCTCGTTCATCTGACCGTAGACCATTGCTACTTTGTCTAGAACGTTAGAATCTTTCATTTCGTGATAGAAGTCGTTACCTTCACGAGTACGCTCACCAACACCAGCAAACACAGATAAACCTGAGTGAGCTTTCGCGATGTTGTTGATCAACTCCATCATGTTTACAGTTTTACCAACACCGGCACCACCGAACAGACCAACTTTACCACCTTTCGCAAACGGGCAAAGTAAGTCGATGACTTTAATACCAGTTTCTAAAAGATCAGTAGAAGCCGCTTGTTCTGCATAAGAAGGCGCTTGACGGTGAATTGGTAAACGCGCTTCAGTCGCAACAGGACCAGCTTCGTCGATCGGGCGACCAAGAACGTCCATGATACGGCCTAGAGTCGCTGTACCTACTGGTACAGAAATCGGCGCGTTAGTGTTAGTTACGTTCAAACCACGCTTAAGGCCTTCAGTAGAACCCATTGCAATAGTACGAACTACGCCATCACCAAGCTGTTGCTGAACTTCTAAAGTAGTTTCAGTACCATCTACTTGGAGAGCGTCATAGATCTTAGGAACGCTGTTGCGTTCAAACTCGACGTCGATAACCGCGCCGATGATCTGAATGATACGACCGCTATTCATTGCTGTCTCCTCAATTCAAAATAATGTTAAACGGCAGCGGCACCACCAACGATCTCAGAAATTTCCTGAGTAATCGCGGCTTGACGCAGCTTGTTATAAATAAGTTGCAGGCTCTTAATGATCTCGCCTGCGTTGTCTGTCGCTGCTTTCATAGCGACCATACGTGCAGACTGCTCACATGCGATGTTTTCAATCACACCTTGATACACCACAGACTCGATATAGCGAACCAACAAGCCATTTAAAAGCTCTTCAGCTTCAGGCTCGTAGATATAATCCCAACCGTATTGACGGTTCAGATTCTTGTCTTCTTCAGCAGCAGCCAAAGGAACAAGTTGTTCGATTTTTTGATTTTGAGTCATGGCATTGACAAAGCCGTTTGACACCAGATAAATACGATCTAACTCGCCTTTATCATAAGCGTCCAACATCACCTGTACAGAACCAGATAACTGCTCAAGACTTGGAGCATCGCCGACTTGCGTCGTCGCACCAAGCACTTTACCGCCGTAGTTTTTAAAAAACGAAACCGCTTTTTGACCAATTAAAGCAAATTGAACTTCAATTGACTGCTCTTGTTGCTGTTGAACGTGTTTAACCACTTTCTTGAACAGGTTAATGTTCAAACCACCAGCAAGGCCACGATCTGAAGACACAATGATATAGCCAACGCGCTTAACCGGGCGTTCAACCATATAACGGTGTTTGTATTCAGGATTCGCTTGGACCAAATGAGCAATTACACGGTGCATATTTTCGGCATACGGACGGCCTTGAGCCATGCGCTCTTGCGCACGACGCATCTTAGAAGCTGCTACCATTTGCATCGCTCGAGTAATCTTCTGCGTGCTCTTGATACTAGCTACTTTGGCGCGAATTTCTTTTAAATTTGCCATACGCTTAACCTAGTATTCGAAAGCCCTTGCGAGCTTCCGAAGGTTGATTCCGTGAACCAAACCGACACTAAATTCAACAGAGGTTGAAATTAGTAAGTTTGAGTCGCTTTAAAGCTTTCAATACCTGCTTTGATTGCAGCTTCGATGTCTTTGTTGTAATCACCAGAGGCATCGATTTGTTGCATTAACGCAGCATGTTCTGAACGGAAGTAAGAAATCAACGCAGCATCAAAGTCTACGATTTTCTTAACGTCTACGTCAGCCATGTAGCCTTCGTTAGATGCATAAATTGAAACAGCTTGGTCAGCAATTGAGTAAGGAGCATATTGTTTTTGCTTCATTAACTCAGTTACACGTTGACCATGTTCAAGTTGCTTACGAGTTGCTTCGTCAAGATCAGAAGCGAACTGAGCAAATGCTGCCAATTCACGGTATTGCGCCAAAGCAGTACGGATACCACCAGACAATTTCTTGATGATCTTAGTTTGCGCTGAACCACCAACACGAGATACAGAGATACCCGCGTTCACAGCAGGACGAATACCTGCGTTGAATAATGATGTTTCAAGGAAGATCTGACCATCAGTAATCGAAATTACGTTGGTTGGTACGAATGCAGATACGTCACCCGCTTGAGTTTCAATAATCGGCAATGCAGTTAATGAACCAGTTTGGCCTTTAACTTCACCGTTAGTGAATTTCTCAACGTAGTCAGCAGATACACGAGAAGCACGTTCAAGTAGACGCGAGTGTAGATAGAACACGTCACCTGGATACGCTTCACGACCTGGTGGACGGCGTAAAAGCAATGAAATTTGACGGTAAGCAACAGCTTGCTTAGACAAGTCATCATAAATGATTAACGCATCTTCACCGCGGTCACGGAAGTATTCGCCCATTGTACAGCCAGAATACGGAGCTAGATACAGCATTGCTGCTGGATCAGCTGCAGCTGCAGCTACAACAGTTGTATACGCCATAGCGCCAGTTTCTTCTAGCTTGCGTACCACGTTAGCGATAGTCGATTGTTTTTGACCGATTGCTACGTATACACATTTAATGCCAGAGTTTTTCTGAGCGATGATCGCGTCGATCGCCATTGCTGTTTTACCAGTTTGACGGTCACCAATGATCAACTCACGTTGACCACGGCCTACAGGGATCATTGTATCTACTGATTTATAACCAGTTTGTACAGGTTGATCCACTGATTGACGCCAAATTACGCCTGGTGCTACTTTTTCAACAGCATCAGTTAATTTTGCATCAATAGGGCCTTTACCATCAATCGGGTTACCCAAAGCATCTACTACACGGCCTAAAAGTTCTGGACCAACCGGAACTTCTAATACACGACCTGTGCAACGCGCTTTTTGACCTTCTTGAAGGCTTAAGTAGTTACCTAAAACAACGACGCCCACTGAATCCTGTTCTAGGTTCAGTGCCATACCGTAAAGGCCGCCGTCGAATTCGATCATTTCACCGTACATAGCGTCAGCTAAGCCGTGAATACGCACAATACCGTCGGAAACCATAACAATGGTTCCTTCGTTCTTAGCGGTTGCGCTGGTGTCCAGATCGCCGATACGCTGTTTAATGAGCGCACTGATCTCGGATGGATTCAGTTGTTGCATTGCGCTATACCTCAATCTTTTTAAAGTTCAGTCTTCTAAATGCAATTAAGCAAGAAGACGAGTACGCATTTTTTCAAGCTTGTTAAGCGCAGAATCATCTATCACTTGGTCGCCTGCACGAATAACTACACCAGCAATCAGCGCTGGGTTAACTTCTACAGAAACATTTACCGCCGCTTCGAATTTTTTCTCTAATGCGTGAGTAAGAAGTTGTTCCTGTACAGAAGTCAATGGGAATGCTGATTCAATCACAACATCCACAGTATTGTTATTCTGTGATTTAAGCTGCTCATATTCTGCTGCAATCTCAGGAAGAAGAACCAAACGGTTATTCTCTGCAAGCAATGTCAGGAAGTTAGACACTGCTGCAGTTTGGTCTTCACCTAAAACTTTCGCAA
The DNA here is from genome assembly GCF_019048525.1 of Acinetobacter lwoffii. Classification (NCBI taxonomy): domain Bacteria; kingdom Pseudomonadati; phylum Pseudomonadota; class Gammaproteobacteria; order Moraxellales; family Moraxellaceae; genus Acinetobacter; species Acinetobacter lwoffii. The sequence goes on from NZ_CP077369.1 coordinate 623,926, forward strand.
AAAGAGCCACCTGCTCAGCAGGTGTAAGCTCAGGGCGATTTAGATAAGCTGAAAATGCTTCGTCTTGCACCGCAGCACTGAGCAATTCAAGTGCTGTTGACCAAGAGTCAGTTGCACTTTGCTCAGAAGCGTAAGCAAATGCTGCTTTAGCGTATGGGCGTGCCAACGTCAAGAGTTCAGCCATAATCCGCCTCTCTTAAAGTTTAGCAGCCAGCTGAGTCAGCATGGCATTGTGAGCTTCTGCATCAACTTGCTGGCTAAGAATTTTCTCAGCACCAGTTACTGCAAGAGCAGCCACTTGTTGACGCAATTCTTCGCGAGCAGCATTGATTTCAGTATCAACAGCTTCTTTAGCCTGTTGACGAATACGCTCACCTTCAGCCGCAGCTTGGGTACGCGCTTCTTCGATCAATTGTGCACCACGACGGTTCGCTTGTTCGATCAATTGAGCCGCTTGTGCTTTTGCCGCGTCTAACTCAGCTTTCACTTGTGCTTGCGCATCTGCAAGGTCAGCCTTCGCTTTTTCAGCAGCATTTAAGCCATCAGCGATTTTACGCTGACGTTCACTAATCGCATTGATTAGTGGTGGCCATACAAACTTCATGCAGAATGCGACAAAAATCGCAAACGCAATCGCTTGGCCAAACAATGTGAGGTTGATATTCATTGCAAATTCCTCAAATAGTGAATTTCGGAATTAAGCTGATTAACCTACAAATGGATTAGCGAAGATGAAGAACAAGCCAATACCAACACCGATCATAGGCACAGCATCAAGAAGACCCGCGATTAAGAACATACGAGTTTGAAGTTGTGGAGCCAATTCTGGTTGACGAGCTACAGCTTCAAGGAAACGGCCGCCTAGAAGACCAAAACCAATCGCAGTACCTAAAGCACCGAAAGCGATCAAGATAGCAGATGCAATTGCAACTAGACCTAAAGTGAGTTCCATGATAATTCCTCAGAGGTTAGGTTTTATACCAAATTAAGTTAAAAAATTGTGTGCCCAACCATCCGTTGACAGTTAGGCAATACCATTAATGCTTTTCGCTTGCCATACTCATGTACACGATAGTCAACATCATGAAAATGAATGCTTGTAGCGTAATAATCAAAATGTGGAAAATCGCCCAAGGCACAGACAACGCCCACTGGATCCAGAACGGTAATAACGCGATAAGAATGAAGATTAACTCACCCGCATACATGTTACCGAACAGTCGTAGAGCCAATGAAACTGGTCGCGCCAAGAAAGTAGTCAATTCCAACAATAAGTTGAATGGAATTAAAAGCACTTTAGCAACTGGATTACTTGGGTTAAATGGGTTCAGTGCTAACTCACCAACGAAGCCGCCAACACCTTTCTCACGAATACTATAGAAAATAATTAAGAAGAATACAGAAATAGACATACCGAGGGTAATGTTTGGATCTGTAGTCGGAACAATTTTAAAGTAAACCTGATGAGGGTCTACACCCAGCATAGAAGCAATCGCGTGTTGAGCTACATAAGGAATAAAGTCAACAGGGATCAAATCCATCAAGTTCATGAGGAAAATCCACACGAAAATGGTTAATGCTAAGGGTGCAATTAATCGAGACTTCCCGTGGAAGGTATCACGTACACTTGAATCTACAAACTCGATAATCATTTCAATTGCAGACTGGAACTTGGTAGGAACACCAGCATTAGCTGCTTTCGCAACCAACCAGAACAACAAACAGAAAATCAGACCCAGTCCGATAGACCAACCCATTGAATCCAAGTGAATAGCAGTGAACCCCATCTGTTGAGCTTCAGCACCGCTCTCGGCCAATTTCCATGTACCGTCCGGCATTTTGCCATAGGTCATGTTGGTCAAGTGATGCTTGATATACTCGGTCGAAGTAAGGGCATGTTCTTCAGCAGCCATAAATCACACCTGGTCAATGTCAAAAAACTAATAGAATAAACGAATATCGCGTGCTGCTTGATATCTCGCCTGCTCCTGAAAAACTTTTCAATTTCTTGTTGTGCTTATACTCATTTTTGTAGACGTGACGCCCAAAACGGAGCGACCCACGACATGGCTTGAACAAGTATAAAACCACAAAACAACGCCACCGCTGACAACGGTTTAACATTGCTTAAAATTAAAATGAAACCAACAATCACAATGGCAAACTTTCCCATCAAGCCTTTATACATGTTCGAAAGAACTTGTTTAGACGCGCGGGCTCCTGCTGCTCGAAACGATTGCCACGAAAAATAACAAGTCGCGAGCCAACATACCAGTGCACCTAATGCTGCACTCAAGGCTGCGGTTGAGTCTTTCACGACCCAGCCGATCAAGGCTGAAACAGGGATCATACAGGCTTGCAGGAGGACCAAAGCTTTCGCTAATCGTCGGTCAATCAAGCGACTAGTTCGGCTCATTATTTATTCACTCACAGCAATCATGCTTGACAAGTTTAACAGGTGATTATTTTTAATCGCAGGCATTATAGAGTTACACCCCTGAACATGCAATCTTTTCCCGACCTTAGTCGTGTTTTTTTAAATCGGGTCACTGCTGTTAAACTAATCAAAATCTGTCTATTTTTTAAATCATTAGCGTGCATTTAGTACACATTTCTGGGTTTCGGCGGCCAATTGCTGCCAAGCCTGCACAAAGTCCCCTGCCCCGCTCATGCTTTCATCGACATGCTGGAACAGTACCGGATTGAGTTTGCGGTACTGGTTTTCACTGGCATGACCTTCGGCCAGCAGACACATTTTGCGCTGTGGACGATGATCCTGTAAAAACTTGATTTGCGCCACCGTTGGTGAAACATGTGGATCATCGGTCAATGCCCCCATGAATTTTAAATTGAGTGGGCGCTCAAGATACTGGTAGGCATCGTGATAAGACCAATAAGGTTTGGCTTTGTTACTTGAACTATAACGCTGAGCCGTAGCAAACATGTTTTGTGCAAAGTCACGGGCATTTTTCCAGTAGCGTTCACGATGTTCCGGCAGTTGTTGCGAACGTAACGCCGCAATAAAGAAGCCAATCCGTACGGCATTATTCGGATCGAGCCAGACATGCGTGTCTACCGTATTTTTCAAGGCCTCGCCACGCGGATTACGCATCGGCAAGGTGGTCAATATCCCCGAGTCTAACAGTGCAATGCCTTTATTACTTTCATTCAGCACTTTGGCCAAGGGTGCTTCATGCGCCTGACCCAGCCAGATCACCAGACCTGCATTCTGAATAGTTTTTCGATGCGCCGGAGTCAGACTCACATCATGTCCACTTTGGTTGGCCAGCAATAAAGTCGGCTGTTCCACACCTTGGGTAATTTTCTTGGCAATCAGATAGATCGGCTGCGTAGACACCACCAGACTTTGTGACCAACTGAGTGTACTGAACAATGCCAGCAGACTGATTGCAAGGAGACGGAACATGAGTAGAAATCACTTAAAAACGATAAAATCAGGAAGTGTTATAATATAACAAAAATACAAAAATACCTATGCCTAATCGAAACTCAGAACGCTTCATGTTAAGATTTGAAATCTATTAATTTTCAGTTTCGCACTTGAGGTGAACTATGGGTTCCTGTTCGCACGAACACCACAACGCATTGCACGGCGTGCACGACCATCCCAATGTCGCACAACGTCTTGCTGAAGCGGAAAGTCTTTGTGCAGCAAGCGGCGCACGCCTTACACCTTTACGTAAAGAAGTGCTGGAACTCATTCTAAATGCGCATGGCCCGATGGGCGCCTATGATCTGCTGGCACAAATGAAAAATGCCAGTGATCGTCCTGCAGCCCCACCAACGGTGTATCGCACTCTGGATTTTTTATTAAGCAAAGGGCTGATTCATCGCCTGACCTCGATCAATGCCTATATCCCCTGTTGCCATCCGCGTGAAGGTCATCAGGCTGCTTTTTTAATCTGCACCGAATGTAAAGCCGTGAAAGAAGCGTCGGCTCAGGGCTTACTCGATCAACTCGATGCACTGGCCAGCTCGGACGACTTCACGGCACATCACAGCATTATCGAAATTTCAGGAATTTGTCAGCAGTGCCGCAACAAAGCTTAAGTGCATCTCCCTTGATTCAGCTTTCCAAGATCTGGGTCAAAATCGATGAGCGCGATATCTTAAAAGCCATTGATTTCTCGTTACAAGAGAAAGAAATTGTCACACTGATTGGTCCCAATGGTGCTGGTAAATCGACCTTAATTAAAGTCATGCTGGGCATTTTGAAACCGCAATCAGGTGAGATCAAGACTGCGCGCAAACTCAAATTCTCTTATGTGCCACAGAAATTCAATCCCTCACATAGCTTGCCGCTACGGGTGAAAGATTTATTGGCACTAGAAAAGTGTCCGTCCGAGATTAAAACCGAAATTATTCGCGATACCGGCATTAGTAAACTGCAAGATTCTAAAGTGCAGCAGTTGTCTGGCGGTGAACGTCAACGGGTGCTACTGGCCCGCGCCTTATTACGCCAGCCGGATATTTTAGTCCTCGATGAACCGATGCAGGGTCTAGACATTCAGTCCGAAGCTGAACTGTATGAATATGTGCGTAACTTGCCGGAAAAATATGGCTGTGCCGTACTGATGGTTTCACATGACCTGCAATGGGTGATGCAAGGTACGACTCGGGTCGTGTGCCTGAACAAGCATATCTGCTGTAGTGGCCTGCCGGAAAGCGTGCAGCAACATCCCGAATATCAGGCGATTTTTGGCACCAATCGGGTGTTCTATCAACATCATCATGATCATTGCGCGCACGGCGATTCTGCCACCCCCTGTCAGCATGATTCACGCCCTCATATTCACCCCGAGCCGGAAGCTTAAACCATGATGGATTGGTTACAACTCCTTTTACCTGCATGGATCATGGGTACGCTATTGGTATTTCTGACTGCCCCATTGGGCTGTCTCATGCTCTGGCGACGTATGTCATTTTTTGCTGACACTATGGCACACGGTACTTTACTCGGTGTTGCCATTGCTGGGGCTTTAAGTTTACCGCTGTGGATGGGTGTAACTTTTATTGCCTTATTATTGGTAGGGATTTTGTGGGTACTGCATGATCCGCGCCTGCCGAATGATGCCTTGCTGGCGCTGTGTTCAGCAACACTGCTTTGCTCAGGTCTATTGTTCATTCAGCATTTACCGAGTTTAAGACCGGAACTTCTCAGCTATCTATTTGGTGATCTACTGACGATTTCCTGGGCGGACTTACCCACCTTTGCTATCGTGATTATTCTGGCCTTAGCCGTTCTCTATAAAAGCTGGCAAGCGCAGATTCAAATCGCAATTGATCCGGACATGGCGGTCAGTGAAGGTGTAAATGCCAAATGGCAACGCCTGATCTTTATGTTGTTATTGGCATTGTTTACCGTGCTTGCGCTGAAAGCAGTCGGTTCACTCTTGATGGGGGCATTACTGGTGATCCCTGCCCTGACCGCACGACTCCTTGCACACTCACCCAAACAAATGGTGATCTGGGCATTCGTGATTGCGCAAATTGGGGTGACCGTGGGCCTATGGTCGAGTGCCGGTCTCAATACTTCGACTGGTTTAACCATTGTACTGACCATGGCGGTGCTATTTGCACTGATCTTCTGTGTGCAGAAGTTTAAAAAGCTGAATTAATCTTTCTGTTAAATCATGATGATTTTCTAATGATCTATTCCGCCTCTCTCCTTTAAGGAGAGAGCAAAGACTCTTTATTGATGCACCAAACTCAATAAAAATGCAGCGCCGGCAAATAACCCGGCAAAAGTCCGGTTCATGACTTTTTGTTGTTTCGGCGATCTAAGCAGCCTTAAAACTTTAGCAGCCAATCCGGTATAACCCGCCATCACAATCAGATCAATCGTCACCATTGTCGCAGCCATAATCAAATACTGAATCCATTGTGGCTTAGACAAATCCAGAAATTGCGGCAAGACGGCCAGTAAAAATACGATGGCTTTAGGATTAGTGATATTAACCAAGAAACCATGCAGTACCAGTTTCCCTCTCGATTTTCGCGCCAATTCATGTTTAATTTCGATAGATTGTACAGGTGCTTTCCATTGCAAAATAGCCAAATACAATAAATAGCCGACACCAAACCATTTCACTACTAAAAATGCCCATGGGGTTGTCGCAAACAAAACTCCCACACCTGCCGCAACCACTGCAATCTGCACCAGTAACGCCAGTTGCAGACCCAGCGCATTCCAGTAACCATGCCGAAAACCATAATTTAGTCCGCTCGACATGGAAGCAATTGCCCCAGCGCCCGGGGAGACACTAATGACCCAACAAGCCAGCATATAGGCAAACCAAATTTGATAGGACATGAACATTTCACTCAGCAAAACCCACCCAATATTATATGAATTTTCCAATAAAATCAGGCTAAAAACTTGCTTAAATATAAGGCACTGCACTATTCACTCTGCATAGCTTCAGGCACAATATGTACATTAAAAAACAGGATCTTTCCTTACAGGAGCCATGAATGACAGCCCAATCGGTAATCTTGCCACTTCCTTCAGATCATGCCCGCTTTATTGTGTTACGTCTTAAAGATTTGAGTATTGAAAAATTAAAAGAACAACTCGAACATTTGTTTACTTCTCGTGATCGGCTGATCACGCAACACCCTCAAGCACAAATTAAAACGGCAGTGGCTTTCGGTCCTGAGCTTTGGTCAACCCTATATTCGCAAAGTCCTGCAGGGTTTAAACAGCTTGCGCCTATTCAGGGTTCATTTGAAATGCCAACAGTTCCAGCAGATATGATCATTCATATTGCCAGTGCCCGTGCTGATATCTGCTTTGCGCTCAGTCAGGCTTTTTTTGAAGGCATTCAGGATCAGGTTCAGGTGCTGGATGAGCGAGTTTGCTTCCGATATTTTGATGGTCGTGACATTACTGGCTTTATTGATGGGACTGAAAATCCACAATTCCCGGATGATCGTGCTGAAGTCGCATTATTAGGTGAAGATTCAGGTATTTTCCAAGATGGTTCATTTATTTTTGCCCAGCGTTACGCGCATAACCTGGAAAAATGGAAAAAGCTAAAAGTTGATACTCAGGAACAGGTTATGGGTCGCACCAAGCTTGAATCCATTGAATTGGATGATGAAGTCAAACCTGAAAATGCGCACGTGGTACGTACTGTAGTTGAAGATGAAGAAGGTGAAGAAATGGAAATCCTGCGTCACTCCTTGCCATATGGTGACGGACGTGGCGACCAGGGTCTATTCTTTATTGCCTACACCAAAGACCTGAAAATTATTGATGCTATGTTAGAACGTATGTTCGGTACATCTGGTGATGGAATTCATGACCGCCTGCTGCATTTTGTAACACCTCTGGATGGTGCCTATTACTTTGCACCGAGTGAGGAGTTACTGGAAGAGGTTTTGGAAGGGTAAAAGAAAAAAGCCGGTGGAAGCCGGCTTTTTAAATTAATTATTCTTAGAATGAGAATTCTTTTTTATTATTTCCTTCAAAATATTTTATGTTTAAATCACCATCAATATTTACATTTTTTCCTGCATAAATATATTTTTCTGAAATTAAATTAAAATTTTTAACTTTCATAATCCTTAAATTAGCTCCCCCTTCATCAAAAAACGGAGATACTATTAAAAAGAAATCTTTTTCCCCTTTCAGAAAAACACTCATTCCATCTTGAGGGTTAATAAAATTATACTTATTTAATATTTTTTGCGAAGATATTAATCTCAAGTTATTACATTGATTTAATTTAATATTATTTATACACTTAAAATGAATATCAGATGAATAGGGCAACTTAGAAAATTCTTCAATACCATTTAATCTTAAGCCCTCTATTTTATTTACACGTCCTTTTTCAAACTTATAACATTCATTTTCAATATTAATATTATTATTTTCTAAAAAGTAGGTAGTCCCTGATAAACAAAATTTATCATCTTTTTTATTATATTTTATAATAGCAGGATCATCATTAATTTCCCTTAAATTACCATCGATAAAATTACCTACCATCTGAGGCACAGGAATTACTTTTTTTTCTAGAGGATCTAATATAACTATCAGCTTAACAATTCTACTTTCACCTTTACCTGTACTTCTATTATGATTTAAAATTAATAATATTTTATCATTTGAAAAATTAGGCAAATCTTTAATATGTTGATTATAGATTTCAATCTTGTTTCTAGAACAAAAATCAACAACTTCACTTTCAAAATAACATCTTGATACATTATTTGATGTTATTAATATATTTTCTTTTGGGTATGTACAACTTGAAAATAATAAACCATTAAAAAACAATGATAAAATTAATTTGGATTTCATATTTAAAACCTATTTATTTGAATGATAAGCATGAATTTTTTCAAATATAACTTTAACTTTTTCGGTAGAATGTTTATTTGCTTTATTCGTTTTAGATTCATGATAACCGATACTACCATCAGAAATAATTCCATATTTATTCTTTTCTCCCTTCGGTAAAGCAATTGAAGCCCACTCTTTCGAAGCATCAACCATGGCCTGCTCTACAGTTTTATCACCTTTAATAATCAAGCTGTAGATAGATGAACGACCTCTTAATAAATGCTCCTTAAAGACTCTTTCTTGCATAGCAGGATCATATAATTCATTACCACTCAAATTTAGTCTCGCTTTAGCTGCTGCTAAAGTAGAAGGAATTGTTTGATATTTTCCAGTGGCAAATCTTCTTCTATTGTCATCCCATCTATATTTTTTCGCAGCGTCTAAAATTTCATCAATAGTTTTTTCAGTGATTGTACCTGGCAAGTCATTCATTTTTCCGTATTTAACTCTTTTTCCTTCTGGAGCTCCTGCATTCCAAGCTTCATAGCTACCTTCACCACTAGCAATCGCATCACCTAATTCTTTTACCAGAGCCTCAATAGTTTGATCTGTTATTTTAGAAATAGTAGAAGTATTTACGATTATTCCTGCACAATTTAAAATAGAATTCATATTTAGTGATTTAATAATCTCAACTACCGGATTTCCATTGAGATCTTTAATTTCTTTTTTGAAGTATTCATCATTAAAGTAAATACTTGAGAATCTTGTCACATCAAAATGAACCCAAGTAGTTGCTCCATTTGCTCCACTCTTAAATTTTTTTGGTTCTAAATATATTTTATCAGAAGCCCTTTCTTCACTTGCTCTCATTTTTATAGTCATAATTTTTTTTCTAATAAACTCTATATCTTCTATAGCCTTAGTCCTCTTCCCATTTTTATTAATATGTATATCTAATGCTAAACCCATATGATTTACTGTAGTTCTGCCTTTTTTCTTATTATCATTTATACATCTATAACCAGATTCTATATAAGCCACTTCAAGACCTTTATATTTAAATTCATTTTTTAAATAAAAATTTAATGCTTTTAATATCCATATTAAAGATCTATGCAATCCTGGATATTCATTAGCAGTATTCAAACCAGATTTAATACATCTTCTATTATTACCATAACCTGAACACTGACCACAGGGACAACTAGCTTTAGTCATAAAATTTGCAATTCCATATTCATCACGGAACTTATCTAAAGCTGCTAAAAAACTTCCGCATATTTTTCCAGTTTCAGGAACCCCCATATAATCCCGTTGAAATTGCTTTATACATTCCGCTGTTAAAGGAGTAAATTCATCTGTAGGTAATGCGCCACCAAAGCCTGCTAGCCTGATATTAACCTCTCTAATAAGTTCACTTTTGCCTTGAGATATACATTGAGGATTAGTTTTACATAAATTGGAAGTATCAGTTTTCGGTGTTCCGCCATCCTGACTGCGATCCTCTTTCATATCAATTTTTATTGCATCCGATAAAGCTTTCTTACCTTCTTCATACCATTCATTAAGCTGCTCTAATGCTTTCTTCTCATACTCTTCAACTGTATTCACAATTCCTTTATCAGCCTGTTTAGTCTCTTTTTTACTTTTCTCTGATGATTGAGACTTATTATTTTGAGAAGCATTTTTTTGAGGGTTTGGCTTTCTATCAATACTTGTATTATTTCCTGTAGCAGGCATATTAATTGGAAGTTTAATTACTTGTCCTATGCTGATTTTATTGACATCTTTTATCCCATTCAGCCTTTCGAGCACTCGGATTGTGGTGTGATACTGTTGTGCAATAGATGATAAAGTTTCACCTTTTTTAACCTTATGTGTTTTACGTTTATAACTTCCTTTATTTTCATTATTTTCTAATGTTTTTAAATCCAAGAGAATTTTAGGACTTATAACCGTAACCAGCATACGGTCTTTCGCCATTATGAAAGTCTGAACTTTTTTCATACCTCCACCTAAAAGGCTTTTGACATATATATCTAAAACCGTTCCTTTGTCTCTTTGAATTTCATAAAGGCACCCCTTGGAATTGGTAGAACCCCGTACTACATGTTGACCTGTCTTACTATTTTTGACTTCATATTGAACTTTAGGAATTGGATTTCCTAACAAATCTAGAATTTGTACTGTTGCTAAAGACTTATTTGTCATTTTTATTTTTATCTCCTATTTATTATTCTGCTCAATCAGGTCATCAACATCATAACCTTGGACACTTAATCCCCATTCATCATTGAGCCCTACCAAAATTTCTACTTTAGAGGAATCAGCTGTAGTAATTTTTCCAGTACGACCGTGCGCATCAAGCTGACCTGAAATATACGAATTAGTATCAGGAATAAAAGCTTTATAATTTATTGAACTGAAATCGGACTGCCAAAATAGATCATATATATCCAGCCTATTGCTATATAAAGCATTATTCGGAAGCTGAGGTATTTCATAAGAGACTTTAGCCCCTCCCATAAAATTATGTTGCCCCGCCTTACACTCAAATTTTCCGCCAGTCGTGAAAAATACCCCGCCACTATTTACCTTAATTTGAGACCCTCCAGCGGTCAGTACAATCTCCTTCGGACTAGTGATTTCGATTTTGTCTTCAGTCGAAATGAGCTTGATTACCTTACGAGCGATCGCTTCAATTGCATCATCTTGGGCTTGTAGTTCAATTTTTCCTTGAGCAGCATAGAGACTCGCACCCTCTTGAGCAGCAAATAAACTGATCTTGTCCTGTGCATGAGCAACTAAAGATTTCTGTGTGGATAAATGAATATTATTCCCGGCACTCTGATTGATTTGCTGATCAGCGGATAAATGAATATTTTCATTTGTGCTCAGTGCAATCGTTTGGGGGGGCAGTTAATAACATCACGGCCTGTTTAAATGCGGCAGCCTTGGCTTGATCTTCAGCTTCAATCTGATTCAAAAACTGTTTTAAACTATCAAAAAATTCCAATGGATCAGCCTGCTGTTTTTCTGCAATATCACTCAAGGCTTTACTATGATTGAGATTCGATTCAAGCTGTTCTTTGGCTGAGTCAGCATCCAGGTGATTGCCTGCGGCTGACTCTTGCCCATAAGTGGAAATCAGCAAGCCTTTCCCTGCACGTATGGCACCCCACTGGTCTGTCCTTAGTTCAAAACCTTCTCCTCGACCTTCGCTGCTTTCACTTTCTTTAGGATGGCTTAGATTTCCCAGATTGAGCTGACTGGCTGCATGACTACTTTGCAGCTGCGCACTAATCTGTTCAGGGGTATCATCGAAACGCAACTGGTTAAAGCCATCCCCATCGACCTCCTGAGAACGGATGCCACTGAGTTTTTTGGTCGCAGGAAGTTCTCCTTTTGCATCAAACATGGTCGGATGCCGTTCTGCTTCATGAATCCGTCCCACCACAAAGGGCCGGTCGATATCACCTTCAAAGAAGTCAATCACTACAATTTCGCCAATTCGCGGATGCAACCTGATGCCATAACCCTCACCCGCCCAAGGGGTCAAAACATCCACCCAAGCAGAATCGCTATCATTGTCATTGCTACCTGCGCCGCCATCATGCTGATGATCCTCACTCCGGGTAAACAGAAAACGAACTTTCACCCGCCCCCATGCATCGACATGAATCGTTTCACCTTCAGGTCCGACCACTCGAGCCCGTTGCGGATATGCAGCAGGCCGATGAATGAAGGGGTGGTACTCAGGAACAACCTGGATTTCACGGCGCACCATCTGTAGTTCATTGGCCTGTCGTTCCTCCTGTGTCATCTGCCAGCCGCTCTTCTCAAGCAAACTGTCCAGCTGAGATAAGATATCTTTGGGTAAATTGTTCTGGTTATAAAACCGCTTAGCTAAAATCAGAAATTCACGTTGATGGGCAGGATGCTGATCAATTTCAGGATGCTGTTGCAGTTCAAACCAGTATCCAACCTGAGCATCTCGTACGCTGCTACTGGCTTTAAAATATTTAGACTGCAAAGCATGATAGTCACTGAGCTGCTGATTGAGTCGATCCAGTTGGGCTATACCAGATGCTGTCACCTGATCCTCATGATTTAAGTCGCCGGTCCAAGCCGGACTGATGTTCCACGCATCTTCAAGCTGAAGAGTGGCATTTGCATGGATATCACTTTGCTGATGATTACTGAATAAAGGCTGGCTTTGATCCTGGGCAAGTTGCTGGGCATGCCAACGCTGGGACTGGGTACTATTCGGATTGAGCTGACGTACCGCAATCAGACTGTTCAGCGTGTCGAGCTGTTCGGTGGCATGACTGCGATGAAACCGGATGGAGCGGCGTTTTAAAGCTGAAAAATATTGGGAATGATCTACCAGTTTTAAAAGCTGATCTTGAATCTCGCTGGCTGATACAGGCACAGTTAATTGCCTTTCATCAATCAGCCAGTTAATTCCTTCGCTACGCCATAAACGGGTCAGAAAATCATAATCCGATTCATTCGACTGCATTACAAAAGGTCGGACATCATAGTCCCGGCTGAGTCCTGTCAAATCCAGGCTGAGACTGGCCGCGAATAATACACTTCTGTTTTGCCATTCACTGAACAGGATTTCACTGATCTCGCGCACCGTCTTGTTCATAAAAACCCGACTGTTACGGCGCTTCTGCCAGAGTGCAGTCGGATCATTTAGCGTCAATTTATACAGGGTCAAAGCTCCATCATTCTGCCCTTGACTGGCTGCAGTAATAATGCCCGTAGTCCGGAAAAGTTCACCCCGGTCTGTGACCTGATCAATGGCCACCCGACAGCCGATAAACTGTTTCAAGGCAATATGAGCATGAGTGGAAAGACAGATCAGTTCAGCCTGCAGGCCTTGATTGATCTGATGCTGACCCTCAATACGCTGAATCAAAACCTGATGATTTAAAGGAGGATGTGAAAACTGTAAATGTAGCGCACGATGCTGTCGCTTAAGCCCGAGCTGCTCCACCAGCATATGGATAGGTTTTGGCATTTTATAGTTATAATTTTAAGCTTTATTATTGTGCGGCAGATTTTAGGAAAAGTTATCCATTTCGTCCAGTTCACGATGCATTTCACATAATTAGGCCTTTAATTTATGGCCCTTCAATTAAAAATCTTAAATTGCATGTGGTACATCTTAATTAAAAATATTGCTCAATATTCCCTATTTTTCCGATTATCCTATACGGAACTTGCTGCTACACTCATTCAGCTCTCATTCTTCAAGGCCAAGGACATGGTGGAACTCCCTTCTAAATTACCAGATTTGGGCGTGACCATTTTTAGTACCATGTCGGCCTTGGCACAAAAACTCGGAGCCTTGAATCTTTCTCAAGGATTTCCAGACTTTGCAGCGCCTCCTGCCTTGATTGAAGCTTTAAACCGGGCCAGCCAGAATGGATTTAACCAGTACGCTCCGGGAGATGGTCTGCCAGTCTTGCGAGGTCTAGTGGCAGATCTCTATCAGCAGCGTGATCAACTGATTATTGATCCTTTCGAGGAAATCACGATTACGCCTGGGGCCACGATTGCGATTTTTTGTGCCATTCAAGCCACGGTGCGCGCCGGGGAAGAAGTCATTATTTTCGATCCCAGCTACGACAGTTATGGACCTGCGGTACAACTGGTCGGGGCAAAGCCAGTGCATATTGCTTTGCAGCATCCTGATTTTTCTGTAGACTGGAATCAGGTCAAAGATGCCATTAATGACCGTACCCGCATGATTGTGGTGAATACGCCGCATAATCCGAGTGGGAGTGTCTGGTCCAAGGCAGACTGGCAGCAACTGATCGAACTGATTCGCGAGCGCAATATTGTGGTGCTGTCCGATGAAGTCTATGAACATCTGGTTTTTGACGGCGTTCAGCACTATTCGGCCTGGTCATTTCCAAAACTTCGCGAGCGTAGCTTCGTGATTGGTTCTTTTGGTAAAACCTTCCATGTCACGGGCTGGAAAACCGGATATTGTATTGCTGCCCCGGCACTGATGAAAATGTTCAGACAGATTTATCAGTTTGCCAGTTTCTGCGGTGTGACACCCGTTCAGGTCGCCTTGGCGGAATATATGCAACTGCATCCTGAGCATATACGCGAACTGTCCTCTTTCTACCAAAACAAACGGGATTTATTTAACTCCTCCATTGAAATGTCACGCTTTAAGTGGACACCTTCTCAAGGAACTTATTTTCAGAACTTAGATTATTCAGAGATTCGGCCTGAGCTCGATGATCTGTCCATGTGTCATTTTCTGGCAGAACAACATGGGATTGTGGCGATTCCAGTCTCCGCGTTCTACCAACACCCCCCTGCAGATTTACGTCTGCTCAGGTTCTGCTTTGCAAAAAAAGAACAAACCTTGATCCAGGCAGGTCAAATTCTTTCAAAGATTTAACCCATTTTTTAACTAAAAATCTCATAAAATAAATGCCTTAGTTACTTAAAAGCTAAGGCTTTTTTTTATATTCTGCCGAATAATAGCTGCATCAATAAATAGATGATAATTCAATCACAGGATGTCGCATGGCACAGCACTCACTGATTCATCAACAGAATTTATGGAAAGCCTTTCTGGTATTTCTGTTGCCATTAATTGCGACCAATATCCTGCAAAGTCTCTCCGGCACGATCAATACGGTTTTTGTGGGACAAATGCTCGGAGTGAATGCGATTGCTGCTGTTGCCGTTTTTTTCCCGATCCTGTTTTGTCTGATGGCCTTTGTGATTGGTTTATCGGCCGGCTCTACCGTATTGATTGGCCAGGCTTGGGGCGGGAAAAATATAGAAAAAGTGCGCTGTGTGGTCGGTTCAACTTTATTTATGACCTTGATTGGCGGCAGCTTGATTGCACTTTTTGGGGTAATTTTTGCTGAGAATATTCTCTTGGCGCTTGGCACAGATCCGGATGTGATGCATTTATCCTTGCCCTATGTGCAATGGATGCTGGCGGGTAGCCCCTTAATCTTTATCTATATTATTTATACTTCCATCTTGCGCGGTGTTGGGGATAGTACCACCCCCCTGTTTGCTTCCGCACTTACCATTGGGGTCGGTTTGGTGGTGACACCGGTCCTGATTGCCGGTTATTTTGGCTTTCCTAAAATGGGCATTATCTCACCGGCGATTGCCACCATTCTGGGAAATCTGGCGGTTCTGTTGTTTTTAATCCTGTATTTGAACTATAGGCAACATCCGCTCAAGCTGGACTGGGCCTTATTAAAAAATATTCGTCATCAACCACAGTTGAGCAGAATGATCTTGAAACTGGGGGTTCCTACTGGTGTGCAAATGGTCACGACTTCAGTTGCCGGACTGGTAATTGTCGGATTGGTCAACCGCTATGGCGCAGAAGCAACAGCGGCCTATGGTGCAGTCAATCAGGTCTTAAATTATATTCAATTTCCGGCTTTGTCGATTGCAATTGCCGCATCTGTATTTGGTGCGCAAGCGATTGGCGCAGGTAAATCGGATCTGCTCAATAAAGTGACCCGGACTGCGCTGAGTATGAATATCCTGTTTACCGGCGGTCTGGTGATTCTGGCCTACCTGTTCTCCAAATATCTGATGGCGCTGTTTATTACCGATCCTAAGGTTGTAGTACTGGGACAACAACTGCTGTTTATTGTGCTGTGGTCGATTCTGTTCTTTGGTGCCAGTGCCATTTTTGCTTCGATCATGCGTTCAAGTGGAACGGTGACCATGCCAATGCTGATTAATATTTTTGCCATTCTCTGTATTGAAGTTCCCGCCGCTTATCTGTTTAGCCGGTGGTGGGGTCTGGAAGGTATCTGGTATGCCTACGCGTTGGCCTTTGTCAGCCTGTGTATTTTGCAGGGACTGTATTACCAGTTGGTCTGGAAGAAAAAAACGGTTGAAGCGTTGATTTAGATGCAGGTTTTTTTACGTGCCTAAAGCATTACAGAAGTTAATACTCTCATTTGCAAAAAATTAGCCCCTATCACAGCGATAAAAAAACCCGCTTTCGCGGGTCTGTTTTACAATTTCTTAAGCAGACTTTTTCTTTCTTTTACCAAATTGGGTCGCCAGTGCAGTGACATGCTGATAACCGGTCGGCAAGATTCGCTGAATCAGGTCTATCGCTTTGGCATCATTGCCGATGAGCAGACGGCGCTTGTCTTTTTGTACCGCCTCCAGAATTTGACGGGCAGCTTCTGCAGGTGGACAACGCAATAATTTATTAAAATTACGGGCCGATTTTTCCGGATTCATACCTAAAGTCAGCAGGCTGTTATTCATTTTTGCTGCATTGGCAATGTTGGTACGGATCCCGCCCGGATGCACACAGAGCGCACTGACTCCGCAATTTTCCATGTCCAGTTCCTGACGCAGGGATTCAGTAAAACCACGTACTGCAAACTTGGTCGCATTATAAGCAGACTGGGTCGGCTGAGCTGTTAAACCAAACAGGCTGGAAATATTGATGACATGACCATCGCCAGTTTTCTTGATCAATGGCAGGAATTCTTTGGTACCGTAAACCACGCCCCAGAAATTGATTCCGACGATCCATTCCAGCTCTTCATAAGATGCCCCTTCAACGGTTGAACCCAGTGCAACGCCGGCATTGTTAAAGATCATATTGATACTGCCATGATCCTGTTCGACCTGTGCCGCCCAGTTACGCACCTGTTCCAGTTCAGCCACATTTACTTTCTGAATGGTGACACGGACATCACTCTCTTTAAGCAATTCGAGCGTTTGTGCCAAACTCTGTTCATTGATATCACTGAGGGCCAAATGACAACCCTGCTGAGCCAGTAATACTGCCAGTTGCTGGCCAATACCTGAACCGGCACCGGTAATCGCAGCGACTTTATTGTTAAAATTTTTCATTCAATTTCCTTATGTAAAGAACTGCCATTCCATGACAGCAGGATCTTGTTCTGTTGTTTCAGGAGTTAGCACAGATCCTCAATATAGTTTTGACAATATGGATTGTCAATAATTATCCCCTATCTTTAAAGGCCAAATTTCAGGGCAGCATTTCCATATAGGTCTAAGCGTGATTTATTGCTAAGATATTCAAAATCTTCATGCAGATGAGCACATAGGCCTTATGACTGATTCAACCGACTCAGCAGCAAAATCACGACCCTCCAAAACCAAGGAACGTCAGTTTAAAGGCCTGTCGATGGCTGAACGGCAGCAGGCACGTCGTGAGAAGCTGATCGAAGCCGGAATTGAAGCCTATGGCAGTTATGGTTTTTTTTCAGTTACCGTCAAAGATATCTGCAATGAAGCCAAACTGACTGAACGTTATTTTTATGAATCTTTCAAGAAAAGCGAGCATCTGTTTCAGACCATTTTTTTGAAACTGATTGATGAACTGCAACAGAATGTGATGCACGCCATGATGCAGGCCTCGACCGATCCGAAAAAAATGATCGAAGCCGGTCTGACTGCTCTACTCACTACCCTGCGTGACAATCCGCGCATGGCACGGATCATTTATATCGATGCCATGCTGGTACAGGAGCTGCATAATCAGGCCACTATTCATGAAACCATGTCACGTTTCGACCGCATGATTCATGCCTTTGTCATGTTGATGATGCCGCAGTTAAATCGCAGCGAGCAGGAAATTTCATTGGTGTCGACCGGTTTAAATGGCTATGTCACCCAAATTGCCATTCGTTGGGTGATGAGTGGTTTTAAGCATTCGCTTGAGGAAGTTTTATCGTCGTGCAGTGTGGTTTTTTTGGCGCTGCTCGAGTCATTTTCCGAGAAAAAATAGCTGTTAAATCCTGTGCTTAATCGGCTTTCCTGCATTTACCAGTGAGTTGAAGATTTATGCTGTACTACGGAAATGAGTAAAATTAATTTATGATTTTTTAACAAGTTTCTGCATTATATTTGTCACAAATCTTTGCGAATATCAGCAGTTTTTCCCTTTCTGCAATGATACTGTCATAATTAGTCTTTGTAATAAGCCTGTCATAAATATAAAACGGTTCACCGTTTACATGAAATAGGGTATTGCGTTGTGAAAGATGACTACATATTAATCGTCGATGACGAGCTCCCGATTCGGGAAATGATCCATACCTCTCTGGATATGGCCGGTTTTCAGTGCTTGCAGGCAGAAGATGCCAAGCAGGCGCATCAGATGATTGTGGATCAGCGTCCGGCACTGATTTTGCTGGACTGGATGATGCCGGGTGGTGTCAGCGGTGTGGACCTGTGTCGTCGTCTGAAACGTGATGAAAGCCTGTCAGAAATTCCGGTGATCATGCTCACAGCGCGTGGTGAAGAAGACCATAAGGTACAAGGTCTGGATGCCGGTGCCGATGACTACATGACCAAGCCATTCTCGACCCGGGAACTGGTCTCGCGGATTAAGGCAGTACTGCGCCGCGCCAATGCCCTGAGCGGTGAAAAAACCATTGATGCCAATGGACTGATTCTGGATCCGGTCAGCCAGCGGGTGAATTTTGGCAATAATATTCTGGAAATGGGGCCGACTGAATATCGTTTGCTGGCATTCTTTATGACCCATCCGGAACGTGCCTATACCCGTGCGCAATTGCTGGATCAGGTGTGGGGCGGTAACGTCTATATTGAAGACCGGACTATCGATGTGCATATCCGTCGCCTGCGTAAAGTGCTGGAACCTTATGGTGTAGACCGTTTTGTACAGACCGTTCGCGGAACGGGCTATCGTTTCTCGACCCGTTCAGATGTCGCTTTAGGTTAATATCTTTTAAGGTAAATCTTGTTTTATGTATGAACCCTACCCTGTCCCCGAACTGGCACGCGAACACAAAAGAATCCGTTACAGCAGTTTATGGGATTTTGCGAAGCAGGATTTACGCTTACTGGCTTTTTTCCTGATTATCGCCAGCTTTATCGGTTTTGGGATTGGGTATTTCTGGGTTTGTATCGTAATTGCTTTCGTGGCGTTCTTTGCGACCCAAATGCGTTCCTTATATCTGGTCAATGAATGGATTTCCAATCGCCCTTATGATGTTCCACCAAATATTGGCGGGATTTGGGGTGCGCTACTTTTCAATGTTTACCGCGCCCAACGTCAGGAACGGATTGTTCAGGCGGAAATGGTCGAACTGATTGATCGTGCACAGTCTTCACTGGTGGCCTTGCAAGAAGCTGTGGTACTACTTGATGAAAACCAGCAGATTGAATGGTGGAATCCGGCAGCCGAACGTCTGCTCGGAATCTCCAGTGACGACCGTCGCCGTAATATCCTGACCTTGCTACGCCAACCAAGCTTTATCGAATACTATCACCATATTGATGAATCTCCCGACGGCCTGAAAATGCGTTCTTCGCTGTTCGAAGACCATTATGTGCAGGTCAAAATGACCCGTTTTGGTGGAGAAAGCCGGGTACTGGTCGCTTATGATGTGACCAGGATGCATAATCTGGAACAGATGCGAAAGGATTTTGTCGACAATATTTCACATGAACTGCGCACTCCTTTGACCGTGCTCAGTGGCTATATTGAAACCTTTACCGATCAGGAAGATATTAATCCACGCTGGAAACGCGCTTTTGATCAGATGCAGTCGCAAACCCGACGCATGAATGCTCTGGTCAACGACCTGCTGCTGCTGTCACGTCTGGAAAATGATAAGAATATTGCCAAAAACCAGATCATTGAAATGCCGAGTCTGATGAACCAGCTATTCGATGATGCCCAGGCCTATAATATTGATTATGGTCATACCCTGAATCTGGACATTGACAGTCATTGCGATCTGATCGGTTCAGATATGGAATTGGCTAGCGCCTTTAGTAACCTGATCACCAATGCCATCAAGTACACGCCTAAAGGCGGCACCATCACCATCGGCTGGCATGATGATGGTGAATCGGCTTATTTTGTGGTGCAAGATAACGGTATCGGGATTGATCCTAAGCATCTGCCACGTCTGACCGAGCGTTTTTACCGCATCGATTCAGACCGCAGCCGCCGTACTGGCGGTACCGGTTTGGGATTGGCAATTGTCAAACATGTGCTGATGCAACATCAGGCACATCTGGAAATTGAGTCCAAGGAAAACCAAGGCTCTACCTTTAAGGTGATTTTCCCCAAAGAGCGTCTCAGCTTTCCAGAGTAAGATACCCATCAAAAAAGGTGCCATCGGTACCTTTTCTTTTAAGTACTTAAGAGCTGATCTGTTTTTCTTTGGACAGTGCACGCGCATAGGCTGCACGTTGTGAGACCCGTTTCAGATAGGCTTGAATCGCTGGATAGCTTTGACCCGTCCGGCTCTGCATCGCTTCCAAAGGAAAACTCATCTGAATATCGGCAAAACTGAAATGCCCGGCAAAATAATCATGCTCGCTCAAATAGCTTTCCAGAAACTGGATATGATCTTTTAAACGGCTCTGTACAAACTGTTTTTTCACTCCATCACAGATTTTCTTGGCCACCGGCCGAATCAGCAACGGGGTATGTTTTGGTACAGTGGTCATCACCAGTTGCATTACCAGCAGCGGCATCAACGAGCCTTCCGCATAATGCATCCAGTAACGGTACTGGGCCTTGTCGGCAATATCTTCTGGGCGAAACTGCTGCTGTTCATCATAAGTTTGCTGCAAATATTCCAGGATCGCCGCAGATTCTGCCAGTACCTGCGACTGATCGACCAGAATCGGAGCCTTACCCAACGGATGGATCTGTTTTAAGGCCGGTGGCGCAGAAAGGTTGGGTTGACGTTTATAGTATTTAACCTCGTAATCCAGTCCTAATTCTTCCATGGCCCACAGGATACGAAATGATCGTGATTGTTCGAGATGATGTAAAACACGCATATTAGACTCATGATTTTATTGTTCTTACTTTTCGAGCATAGCAAAAAGCAGCAGACTCTAGCTCATTTTTTGATGACTGTAATGATATGTATCCTATGTTGTAGATTCACTATTTGAGTTCAACTCAGACAGCGCTCCATATTCCCATCATTTTTAGCATTTATCGGGAAGCACGCATCTGGTCTGGAAATGCAGGCGCTTCTAAACGTGGCCCATCATAGGCAGGAATGGAACCAAAACGTTCATGACCTTCAATCCATTGTTCCCGCGCAATTTTAAGTTCCTCTGTCGTACGCCCGACCAGATTCCACCACAGTAAAATCGGGCTTTCAAATGGTTCCCCACCAATCAATAGCACCCGGCTCCCGGTATGAATTTCAGCATTGACTTGCTGCAACCCCGGCTCCAGGATCAGCATATTATCTTCAGTCAGTTCATGCCCATTAATGCTGGCCGTCCCTTCAAGCACCATAAAGCCATATTCAAATTTCGGATTCAGCGGCAAGCGCGCACTGGTACTTTGAGCTGCATACAGGTCTACTCCGAGCAGTTCGCTATGCACTTTAACTGGTGATCTCGTTTTTAAATATTCTCCGACCAGCACGGTAAACTCAATGCCTTGCTCATTTATGACCGGCAATTCAGGATAATGTTCAAAACCCGGTGCCATATTGATCTTGTCATCCGGCAAGGCAATCCATAACTGCGCTGCATGCATATGCGTTTCACTTTCAGGAGAGACTTCGGTATGTGAAATGCCATAACCCGAGGTCATCAGATTGACCTGCTTGGGACGAATCAATTGCTGATTTCCCAGACTGTCATTGTGCATCATGCTGCCTTCGATCATCCAGGTAAAGGTCTGCAGACCAATGTGTGGATGAGGGCCGATATCCAAACCATCTCCTTGCGGGAAACTGGCCGGACCCGCATGATCCAGAAAACACCAGGCACCAATCATGCGCTTATGCCGGCTCGGCAAGGCGCGTTTAATCACGGTGCCCTGCCCGATTTCCGCGCGACGTAAAGGAAACTCCTGAATAAACTGATTCACGTACTTTTCACAATCATCGGAATTCGACAGTTCAATATCACTATTATTCGACATGGCTGAGCTTACCTCGGCATTTTCATTCTACTTTTGAGTGGCTGAGACATGCATTTGACCGATTCAAGATGCCTCTCTGTTCAGGACAATGTACAGGGTCTATGGGCAAAATCTATCCTTGGAAATATTTAGATACGTATAAAACTCCTCATTAGTTCCATCAATTTAAATCCTGAAAAGCTGATGAGATTTGTATCCAAAGCCCCAAACTTGAGTTTTAGCAAGTCAATCATGATTTAGGTACATGGCGTTATGAGTTTAAATAAACTGAAGGTCAGGAATGTCATTTATGTTTCACGTGAAACGAATCAACAACATCCAAAGCCCCCATGAATAAGATGATTATTCATGTATTTCAATCACTTTCCATTTAACAAAACACAAATTTTGTTACGTTTTAGCATTAAAAACTTCCCGGATACCCAATTTTTGGGAGGTTATTTTTTACTCAACCACGGCATAATAGGCACCTATAAAAATAATACTGGACCAGGACATGTCTGCTCAGAATGAGAATATATATTCAACGGCGAATGTATCTTTTCAAAATTCGACGACCGATAAATCACTGAAATTATCTGAATGTGATCTGCAGAACCGTCAGCTGATTGAACAGGCGCTAACAGATCCTCATGCCCGTATTCCTGCCCCGTTTCAGCAGTATTTTCATGATTATGTCTATACGCATAGTCATCATAACTTGCGTCAAATTAACTATCTGGCGCAAATAGCCTTTTTACTGTATTTCTTTGCCGATATCCTGATTATTCCAGACATGTTTTTTATTTCTGGTCTGATGCGCGTCGTTCTGGTTCTGGGCGCGATGTTTTGCTGTTATTACCTGTTTAAAAGACATAAAAACATTCAGATTCTGGACAGAATCTTGCCGATAGGCACCACTGTGGCTGCAGCGGCCTGGATTGGCTTACTCGCGCTTTCAACCAGTCCCCATGTTGCTACCTATATTTATGCCTCTGCGATCTTTATTCTCATCGCCAATCTCTGTGTGCAGACCCAGTTTAAAGTCGCAGTCTATTGCTCCATCTTGATTGCCCTGTTTATCATGCTTGGGGTGACCCAGTTCATGAGTGCTTCTCAAGCCTTTATTTTTAGTGTGGTCTTTAGTCCACTGTGGTTTTTTAGCATTTATATTAACTGGAATAATATTCTGAATATACGGCGTTCTTTTCTGCGCTCCCTACTTGATGAATGGAACTATCAAACCTTAAAGAATCTGGCACATACCGATGATTTGACCCAGCTCTACAACCGTCGCCATTTTGTCGATATGGCTGAACGCTCTATTCATCAATGGCCTAAACATGCCAGTAGCTGCCTGCTGATGTTTGATGTGGATCATTTTAAAAATATTAATGATAGCTATGGGCATGATGTTGGTGATCGGGTACTACAACTGATTGCTGAAGTGACCCGTAAAGAAATGCGGCATAGCGATGTACTGGCACGTTTTGGTGGGGAGGAATTTATCGCCCTCCTAGAAGATACTCAGCTGCAAGACAGCTGGGTGATTGCAGAACGAATTCGTTGTGCAATTCAAAAGCAGTACATTTATGTCGAACCCAATCATGCCATCCGGTTCACCATTTCGATCGGTGTAGCAGAACTGGAATCCCATACCCAACCCCTGGAAGACCTGATCAAACAAGCCGATATTGCCTTGTATCAGGCCAAGAAGTCTGGCCGAAACCGGATTGAGGTCTATCATCCAGATATGCTGAATAAGCCCAAGCCTGCGACAGAAAATCCCTGGAATGTATTTAAGCCAGACACTCAACCAGCCCAGTCAACGGCGAATTAAAGCTGGATCATTAGTCTGTTCTATAAGCTAGGATCATCCTTAGAATGCACTAATCGGGGATTTCATTTTATAAAATAAATTTGATTCTTCCACTTTTAAAATATCCAACAAAAGAATAGAATATTTTTTATACAACTATATATAAATTTCATCTTATTCATTTTTATATATTTTAATTTGGGAAGGCTGCATGCCGCATGATAACGAAAAAGAATCACGTACCCTGATTCAGGAGGCTCTTCAAGATCCGCTTATTCGTATTCCTGCGCCTCTAAAACCGGCCTACTATGCCCATCAAAAGAAGCTCACTTTAAAATACCTATTACAGGTTAATTTATTCGCACAGTTGGCTTATGCCTCTTATACCATCGCCGATATTCTGGTGCTGAATGACATTCTCAAGTTACTCATTTTGACCAAAATCAGCTATACCATTCTGATCGTACTGATCACGATCTGGATGTATCACTCTTATCGCAATTTACCTGTGTTTGATTTACTCTTGCCTACCTCAATTATTGGCGCAAGTGCCATCTGGTTTTTTAATCTAAACCAGTCTGAAAGTGCTTATACCCTCATTTATCAATATGCCTCCTTGGTCTTTATTGTGTTGGCCAATTTATGTGTGCAGATCCGGTTCTGGCCGTCTTTGATTACTTCGAATCTGATTACCCTGATAATTTACATCGGCGTATATTTCAATACTCGGTCTGACCTGTACCAGATGTTTTTATTTTCCCTGATTTATCTGCCGGTATTGACCTTCAGTCTTTATATTAGTTGGAGCTCAACCTTAAAATCACGCATGGTATTCTTGCAGCATACCCTGAATGAATATAACCGGCAGGCCTTTGAAAATATGGCCCATACCGATTCCCTCACCGGCCTGAATAACCGTCGCTGTTTTGAATATCTCGCGCAACAACTGGTACAACAGAATTTTGATCAACCGGTACCTATGAGTTTACTGGTATTTGATGTGGATCATTTTAAGCAGATTAATGATCGTTATGGTCATGATATCGGAGATCAGGTCTTACAGACGATTGCCCTGAGCACACGCAGTGAAATGCGACAGCATGATATTTTGGCACGCTATGGCGGTGAAGAATTTATTGCATTTTTACCCGAAACCTCTCTGGATGAAGCGCTAAAAGTTGCCGAGCGTTTAAGGCATAACATTGAAAATATTGTGATCGATCTAGACAGCCAGCATCGTTTCAGTTTTAGCATTTCGATTGGTGCTGCCATTCTGGAAAGCTGTGAAACAGATTTAATGACCCTGATTAAACAGGCCGATATTGCCTTATATCAGGCTAAAGCCAATGGACGGAATCGGGTTGAAGCTTATGATCCAGATCTGGAGCAAAGTTTAGCTGGGGAGCTGCAAAACTGGCAGGTTAAACCGGCTTAAATTACCCGTTAAAAATTATCTTCATCAAAACGATCTTGGTCGATTTTATAGATATGAAAACTACGTTCTATTTGTACACCTAAACCAAATTCAATCATTAAAGACGTCAGCTTATCGCCATCAATTAAAACAATACCGGATTTTCTTGCCGACTCAATGGCCTCTTTACTGAAACTTGACGTAGTAATGAATACACCCTTCTTAGCAACTTGATCGGCCAAAGCACCTTTAAACTGTTGAATGTCGGGACGACCAACAGTATCTTTCCAACGTTTCGCTTGGATGTAAATTTTATCTAGCCCTAATCGATCTTCACTAATTACACCATCAATTCCACCATCGTTGGTTTTACCAATCGCTTGAGCTGCATCTTGATGTGAACCGCCGTAGCCCATTGCCACCAGAAGATCGACAACCAGTCTTTCAAAAAATGAAGGAGATTTATCTTTTACCATCTGAAGCAAATCACTTTTCAAATCAGATTTTAATAATTCCGTTGTGTTCTGGATTGTTTCTTCTGGAGTCTGAGTTTCTTGGTAACTATTTAGGCTTTCAATAACTTGTAGATTCCCGATCCCAAACTCATCTTTATTTTTCTTTCCTAATTTAAAATCTGAAAATCCGTTGAACTGTGCTAAATATTCATTTGTTATAGCATCTAAACTTTTTAAATCAACCTGTCTACCCAAGCTACTAATCTCACAATATGCTCTCTTCGGTTGTTGAACTAAGCCCGCCTTAACTAAGTAGGTCTTTGCCCATGCCACTCTATCTTTAAATATATTTTTCCCGCTCGGAAGAATTTTATTTAAATCCTCTTCGTGTAAATTGGAACGTTCAGCTAGGATATTCGCAGCATCCGAAATTTTTATTGGCTCATTTAATTCTGATAATAATTTCATTAAAGGCAGCATTAATTGATCATAAGTAGGTAAAGGCATTTTTTAGCTTTTAAAGGTTTATTTTTATTCAGTATAAATCAAAAAAAGAGCGCCGAAGCGCTCTTTTTTATTAGGTTATATCTGATAAACCAGATACTGCCACGCGCATAGCGCTTGGCGTAATTTAGGCGGACAGCAGTGCTGTCCGAAACCCCTAAATTACTCCCATTCAATTGTTGCTGGTGGTTTAGACGATACGTCATACACAACACGAGAAACTTCAGCAATTTCATTCATGATACGGGTCGAGATCTTATCGACTAAATCATAAGGAAGATGCGCGAAACGAGCCGTCATAAAGTCCACGGTTTCTACCGCACGCAGTGCAATCACCCATGCATAACGACGGCCATCACCGACTACACCCACCGATTTTACTGGCTGGAATACTGCAAATGCTTGAGCAGTCTTGTCATACCAGCCGCTGGCACGCAGTTCTTGCATGAAGATGTCATCTGCAAGACGTAAAATGTCTGCATATTCTTTTTTCACTTCACCCAAGATACGCACACCTAGACCTGGGCCTGGGAATGGATGACGATAGATCATGCTGTGTGGCAAGCCTAAAGTCGTACCCAATTTACGTACTTCATCTTTAAACAAGTCACGTAATGGTTCAACCAGTTCAAATGCTAGGTCTGCTGGTAAGCCGCCCACATTATGGTGTGATTTAATCACATGCGCCTTACCCTGCTTGCTTGCAGCAGATTCAATTACGTCCGGATAAATCGTACCTTGTGCAAGGAATTTTACGCCATCTAATTTACGTGCTTCTTCAGCGAAGACAGCAATAAATTCACGGCCAATAATTTTACGTTTTGCTTCAGGATCAACTTCACCTGCAAGCGCAGTCAAGAAACGCTCTTCAGCATCAGCACGAATCACGCGGATACCCATGTTGTCAGCAAACATTTGCATCACTTGATCGCCTTCGTTCAAACGAAGCAGACCATTGTCTACAAATACACAGGTCAGCTGATCACCGATCGCTTTATGCAACAGCGCTGCCACTACAGATGAATCCACACCACCAGAAAGTCCTAGTAATACTTTTTCATCACCAATCTGTTGGCGAAGCTGTTCTACACGTAGATCAATAATGTGTTCTGGCGTCCACAGACCGCGACAGCCACAAATTTGATGAACGAAGTTCGACAGTAATTCTGCACCTTTAGAAGTATGTGTCACTTCAGGATGGAACTGAATACCATAGAAACGGCGAGTTTCGTCAGAAACCATCGCAATTGGACAGCTTGGCGTCTGTGCAGTGATTTGGAAGCCTTCTGGAATACGGGCAACTTTATCGCCATGGCTCATCCAGACATGCAGCTGGTTTTCACGGTCCTGTAAATTACCGATCAGCTTGTCACGTACAACAATATCTACTTCTGCATAGCCAAACTCATGCACAGTACCTGGCTCAACTTTACCGCCAAGTTGTTCGCACATGGTTTGCAGACCATAACAAATACCCAATACCGGCACACCCAGCTCGAATACCACTTGTGGCGCACGCGGGCTGCCTTCAAGGTGAACGCTCTCAGGTCCACCAGACAAGATGATACCGTTTGGATTAAATGCACGAATGTCTTCTTCAGACATATCATAGGCATACATTTCAGAATATACACCAGCTTCACGGACACGACGTGCGATGAGCTGACTATATTGAGAACCGAAATCCAGAATCAGGATACGATCTTCAGTAATTTGAGTATTGGTAGTCATGACGAACAACTATGAAAGGCAAACGAAAGATAAGCGCCGTATTCTAACATTTTTCAGCGCATTAAGCACACAATTCGCATGAGGTATGCATTTAGTTGATTGCATTATATTTCTAGCAGAATAAAGCATCCCTTTGGATGCCTTGATTGGTCTGTCATTTTTATATTTTTAAGCCCAAGATTTAATTCAATTAAGCCTGTTTTTATAAAAATCCGAAGATAATATGTAAGAGAAATTTTTGCTTAATTGAAGATGGATGAAGCCTTAATTATTTTACTTTCTGGTACTGACTTTCATGCCCCGGGCTGTTAGGATTTGACCACACTTTTGCTTGTACTGGGCTCATGGAACTGATTGATTTTATCTTGCATGTTGATGATCACTTGCTTGAATTTATCACTAATTACGGGATCTGGATTTATGCCATTCTTTTCCTGATTATCTTTGTAGAAACAGGTCTGGTGGTCATGCCGTTCCTGCCTGGCGACAGCTTGCTATTTGCAGCAGGTGCACTGGCAGCCTCTACTGGTGCAATGGATCCATGGGTGCTGATTCCACTCTTGTTTGTTGCGGCAGTTCTGGGTGACACCCTGAATTATCATATTGGTAAATATATTGGTCCTCGGGTTTTCGAGATCGAATCGCGCTTCATCAATAAAAAACACTTATTGGCGACCCAGCAATTCTTTGCCAGACATGGTGGTAAGACCATTATTTTTGCGCGTTTTGTTCCTTTTGCCCGTACCTTTGCACCCTTCGTTGCCGGTGCTGGCAGCATGAATTACAAATATTTCCTGACCTATAATGTAGTAGGTGCATTTGCCTGGATTAGCTCATTTGTCATTTTGGGCTATATGTTTGGCAATATGCCGATCGTCAAAGACAACTTCACCTATCTAATTTTTGGCATCATTATTTTAAGTGTATTGCCAGGTGTGATTGGCTTTATTCAACAAAAGCTCAAAAAAAGTAAAACAGCTTAAGAACTTTTTACATTAAGATTCTTTTACAGCCTGTGCGTTTAATCCCAGAGCTTGATCAAGAGTGGGATGAGACAAAGCAGGACAAATAGAGCCGCGCCTTTATAAATGAGGCCGGCTTTTATTTTTTCAGATGGACTGGTCAATATGGCCTGACCAAAGACCATCCAGAATATCCCGACCGGAACGGTACTCAAGCTAAAGGCAGCAAAAACCAGAACGAAGTTGGTCGGGCTTTGCCAGGTTTCCATCGGTAAAATTCCAGAGGCCAACAATGCTGCTTTAGGATTTTTTAGGGTAGTTGTAAACATTTGCCAGGGGCGAATCTGCGGATGGTTCTTGCTGTAGCGTTCTAACTGCTGGGCCTTATATAAATGCAAGGTCATCCAGCCCACACAGATGGTACTCAGCACATAGACCAAGCCTTTAAAATTTGGCCAGATCGGTGACGCCAGATGAATCACCAAGGCCCATACATTAATTGCATAAAAATAGCCGAGCAAAATGGCAGGAAGATAGAGACTGGTTTTGGCCTGCCCCTGCTGATGAGCAGAACTAGCCACCAAGGCATTGGCGGGCCCTGGAACCATCAGTACAGCAATGAGTCCTAAAACAAATAACCAATTTTCAATCATCGCAATGAACTTTTCCGGGCCAAGGTTGTAGCTTAATCAATATGAGAGTGTGATAACAAGCTTATAAATTTCAGATTTATATACAGTCTGGTCAATTTCCCGTGAGTTTTATCTTAATGTAAACCGCCCTATTCTTGGTGAAAGCAATAAAAAAATGCCGACCCGAAGTCAGCATTCATCCGTTTAATGTTGAATGATTTATTTAGGCGTCGCCTGCCGAACAATGATCGGACAGTTCTTATAACGCGCGGCCTGTACAATCGCTTCCTGCTCGCCTAAAAGCCGTGCCAGTTCGGTTCTTTTGGTATCGGATGATTGTCCCATATTGACTGAAACACTCGGGCCAATACCCCAGCCACCGCGACTGCCCCAGCCACCGCCAAGACCAACGCCCACACCGACGCCTGTACGTTTCGGTGGCTCAACGCCATTGTCGATATACTGCTGAATACGGTTATATTCACCCTGTAGTTGCGAACAACCCAAAGTCTGATACAGGGTTGGCGACACATAAGTCGGTTTTACCGGCGTTGCACAGGCACTCAGTAATGCAAGTGCAGCAATACTCAGGCTTATTTTCACAAGTTTCATAGCTAACTCGATCTTAATTCTGCTCTATCTCATTGAACAACGATTGATAGGCCTGAGTCAATTTATGATCAGTAGCCAAATGAATCAAAGGCTGATTTTTCTGATGAGATTCTTTCATCAAGATCGACGGCGGCAACATACTGTCAAGCACCGGTAAGCCTTCATCTTTGAGCTGCTGTACCACTTCACGCGGCAATTTGGCCTGTGCCTGAAACTGGTTCACCACAATCCCTTCAATTTCCAGACCTTCATTATGGTCATCCTGGGTTTCAATGACATTTTCAATCAGGGTCTGTAAGGCACGTTTAGAAAATACATCACAGTCAAATGGAATCAGCACGCGGTTTGCCGCAATGAGTGCAGAAAGGGTAAAGAAATTAAACGCAGGTGGTGTATCAATAAACACCCGATCATAATGTCCCGATAGCTGTTGCAAGGCATCTCTTAACTTGTAGATCTTGTGCTTGGACTCCAGTGCATGGGCCAATGCACCCAGCGTTGGACTAGCCGGAATGACATCCAGATGTTTAAAAGAGGATTGATGCACATAACTTTCCAAGCCTTTGCTACGACTTTTTAAAATCGAGCCAATCGCATTGCCGAGTAGGCCCTTGCTTTGCTGATTACCGAGTACATCTTCAAAATAGTTTTCTATATTTGGTTCGAGTGCCGGCTTGTCACTAGAATACGTCGCATCATCGCCCAGCACATACTGGCTAGAGTTGGCCTGCGGATCCAAGTCAATCAATAAGGTTTTTAAGCCCTGATGTGCACTGATTGCTGCCAGATTGACAGTAATACTCGACTTGCCTACCCCACCCTTTTGATTAAATACCACACGTGTACGCATGTCCCCTCCTCACATTTTTAATTACTTTTACCACATTTGTATTTTTTAATTATTTGCATGGACTGGCTGTGCTGATCATCACAGCCAGCTTGCTTTTAGCCAAAATTCGGCTTGATCATTACCAAAGCCAGAATAGACACCAACGAAACTACAGCAATAACTAAGCCAGCCCGACGCTGCGATAGCAAGATAGAATCATCTTTTTTATAGGCTTTGCCTAACGAGGACACCAGTACCAAAAATAAAATGACTTTGGCATAAAACCAAGGCTGTACATCAAAGTCTTTGAGGACGAGCGACACAATGCCGGTCAGTGCAATCACCGTGATAGCTAAATGCTGTAAAGCGACTAGCGCTATACGTGCCACCGGATTAGGTAAATTCCCTTGTGTACCGACAAACAAGGTCAAGGCACGGGCAAAAATGGCGACAATGGCCAGTCCTGCTGCCGACATATGAATAATCTTGACTAAAAGTTGGGTTTCCATCATGTCCTCTTAGTTTTTAGGTGCATGTGCACAAGCCGGACTGGTGGTGTCCTGACCAGCCCATTCTTCAGGCAAAAATGCATGAATGGCCAGCGCATGAATTTTGTCTTTTGAAAGCAGATCACCTGCAGCAGCATAAACTTTCTGATGACGCTGGACTGGACGTAAACCGGCAAAAGCCTGACTCACAATCACGGTTTTAAAATGCGATTCTTTTCCCGGGAAATAACCGCCATGACCCGAAGATTCATTCACCACTTCCAAATAGGTTGGGGATAATTGCGCCAAACGGTCTTTCAGTTGTTGTTCTAAGCTCATGGCCTGACTCCGATCTGCAAAAATATAGTCTCAGTATACCTTGTTCTGTCGAGTATTTCGGTAATCTGTACAGGTGCAATCCGTTGATTGTGGCCAAGTTTCATTGATTTTTATATGAATATTGGTTATTTATTGGCTAGTCTACAGCATTTTGCTTTTATTTTATGCAATTGATGCAAGATTTTTAACAAAGGTGTTGACCACATTTTTGCATGCTGTATTATACACGGCATGCGGGAATAGCTCAGTTGGTAGAGCATAACCTTGCCAAGGTTGGGGTCGGGAGTTCGAGTCTCCTTTCCCGCTCAAAATTTTTTCATTTAGTTTTTTCATTTAAAAAACTTTATAGACTCCGCGGGAATAGCTCAGTTGGTAGAGCATAACCTTGCCAAGGTTGGGGTCGCGAGTTCGAGTCTCGTTTCCCGCTCCAAATTCAAAAAGCCCTGATCGAAAGATTGGGGCTTTTTCGTTGTTGATTTTAAATAACATTTTTTCTTTCAGTCTATAAAGCTATCAGCTTCAAAGTGAGTAAAAAGTTAAGTTAGATCAGTTAAGAGTGGGCTTACGTGACCAAAAGTGACCAAAACGTGCCCTATCAATGTCAACTATAGATCAACATGTTTAAGTTTTTGCATGAATTCTACTCAATATGAACTGAGTAATTTTTAAAAAAACCTGAAGCACTCCCTTATGGCTTTCATTAAAGCTTTTTAATCTCTTATAAAAAATGGTGACCAAATTTGGTCACCAAAAATACTTAATAAAAACAATATACTAACTAGAAAATTATTAAATTATATGACGCTTTTTATTAGCAATAATTATTCATCTGGCTTGAACTTTAATAAATCACCAACGTCTACATTTAACAATACGCACAATTTTTCTAATGTTTCAAAATCAATACGAGTTGATTGACCATTATAAAGCTTATGTAAAGTCGTCTTACTCATTCCGGTTGCCCGAGCTACATCTGCCACTTTCATTCTTCGTTCCGCCAAAAGAACAGGCAAGTTACAAACTATCATTAATTACCACCATTGTGTAATAAAGTACTTGCATGATGTATTAAACGCATTTATTATTGCATTATGATCTTAAATAACACCATTGTGATACTTTATAAAAGGATACAAACATGAATCTTACTTATATTACTACAAAAGAATTGGCAGAACGAATCCATTATAACGAACGTACCATTCGTAATCAGTTAAAGGATAGCGTTCTAATCGAAGGTATTCATTACATCCGCCCTTTTGGTGGACGCAAAATTTTATATGTATGGGAGCGTATTGAAGAAGATATGACTAAAACCACTTTAGGCTCGCTACACAGCCTACAACTTCAATAAGGAGGATATTATTATGGCTGCCATCCGTACTAGATACGGTAAGTTATGTGTCGATTTTCGATACTTAAACATCCGTTGTCGTGAAACAACAGCTCTTGAAGACAATGCTCCGAATCGCAAAAAGCTTGAAAAAGTGATTGAGCGAATGGAAGCGGAAATCTTATTGGGTATTTTTGACTATGCTAAGTACTTTCCAAAAAGTTCTCGTTTGAAAGAAATCAAAAATGCAGAAAACAGAGTAAATGAAATCAGCTCTAAAACACCTCTATTTTCAAAGTTCTGTGAAATCTGGTTCACTGATAAAGAAATAGAGTGGCGTACAAGTTATAAGGAGAAAATTCAAATTGTAATCAAAAAGTACTTGATCCCTTTTTTTGGCGCAATTCCTGTTATTAATATTAAAAAGTCAGACATTCTTGGATTCCGTTCATCCCTCGCCAAAGTGACTCACGGAAAAAACCAAGAATGCCTTTCACCATCAAGAATCAACCAGATTATGATAGTGCTTCGTATGATACTCGATAGTGCTGCCGAACGATATGAATTTGATAGCCCTTATAAAAATATCAAGAACTTAAAGCAAGGAAAGATTGAAGTAACACCTTTTTCATTAAAGGAAGTACACGCAATCCTTGCCACAGTTCGTGATGATTTTAAGCCTTATTATACTGTTCGATTTTTCACAGGTATGCGCACCAGTGAGATCGATGGCTTGCAATGGAAAAATGTGGACTTACAACGTCGGGAAATCCACATTCGTGAAGCATTGGTGAATGGGGAGCTTGGTGGAACCAAAACTTATGGTTCTGACCGCACGATCCAGATGAGTGATCGGGTTTATCAGGCCTTTCTGCAACAAAAAAGCTTAAATTCTGGAAAATCAGAATTTGTATTTTGTAATCGCGATGGTGGGCCGCTTGATTATCGCCTGGTCAATAAGCGTGTCTGGCATCCCCTGCTACGCTATTTAGGGCTAAAACCTCGTCGTGCTTATCAAACACGTCATACTGCAGCTACGCTCTGGCTGTCGGCAGGCGAGAACCCAGAATGGATTGCACGCCAGCTGGGACATTCAACGACTGAAATGCTATTCCGGGTCTATAGCCGTTACATCCCTAATGTTACGCGCCGCGATGGTAGTGCTTTTGAAGCCATGCTGGAGAGACTGAATACAGAGAAGCTTGTCCATGAACAGTAAAGCTTTTTTTGGCGGCGTAGTCGTTAGCCCAGAAGCAGATATGGTCGCTCGTGAATTAATCCATGAGCTACACATTCCCAAACTGCACAATCTGGCCTTTTTGCTGGAAATCAATAAATGCTTCGATGATCACCAAGCATTAAGACTCTGGCTACAGCGAATGCTGGATGAAGGGCAAGCTCATTACGATGACTTGGCTCAACAGGCCCGTTTCCGGTTAATGAGCCTAGCTCACTAATAAAACAATCATAAAAGGTCATCAAATCGATGACCTTAGCCCCTCTATACCTATAAAAAGGTGAACACATGCATAAAGATATTTCAATTTGGATGCCACTCTATATTGGCGACCTACAGGCAAAATTTGCACGAATGACGGCAGAACAAATTGGTGCGGCACTGCTGTTAATGATGGATTTCTGGAAAAATGGTGCCATTCCTCACGACCTAGCGACTGTTTGTAGCATCACGAAATTACCGCAGCACACCAAGGCTAAAACTTTGTTAAATACGCTGATGGCCCTAGAATTGTTTGAAGTCGAGTCTGAGCAGATTCATTCAAATTTCTTAAGCAGTTTAAAAAGCCAAGCATTGCAAAATCAGCAAATGAAATCTGATAAAGCTAAAAATGCAGCTCAAGTACGTTGGGGGAAATCCGCAAGTAATGCTCAAGCATCAGCCAAGCAACGAAAAGTAAATGCTCAAGCAGCTCCTGAGAAGAACCCGAGTATTACTCAAGTCATGCTTGAACCATGCCCTTCATCTTCATCTTCATCTTCATCTTCATCTTCATCTTCAAATTTTGAAGAAAAAAATGAGGATTTTTTAGAAAATTCCAAATGGATTTAGGAGAGTGATCATGAATACCATGCTTAAAACGCTCCAGTTTCGCACAGAAACAACGGAAACACTTTGCCCTACCCATCATATACCCCTGATGGAAATCGCTGGTCACAAGCTATGTAAATTGTGTGCCAAAGAAACCGTCCATCACTCACATGCAGCCTATGCAGATGAGTTGCAACAGCGATTGCTACAACAGAAAATCAAAAACTCAGGGCTCAATAAACGCTACCTGGATCGTGGCTTCAAGAATTATGTAGTTGCATGTCCTGCACAAGACAATGCCATCAAACTATGTCAGGCTTTTGCACAGCAGATTATTTCTGACCATTATCCAAACCTACTGCTCATTGGTACACCGGGTACAGGAAAGACTCATCTGAGTGCGTCAATCATTCGCAACATTCTGCATAACAGTACAAAATCTGCACGCTACTATACCAGCGCAGAAATTGCTCAAAAAATGATGGATACCTGGTCAGATGCTTCACGCTCTGAGAAAGAAGTCATCGACCATTTCTCCAGTTTTGATTTATTGGTGATTGATGAATATGGCCTGCATGACCGGCATGAAAAACGCCTGGAGATGGTGCATAAGGTCTTATATAGCCGTTATGACAACATGAAATCTACTCTGCTGATTTCCAACTTCACAGTCCAAAATATGCAGCGAGATTTAGGTGTCCGATTATGGTCACGATTACATGAAAACAATTTGATTGTAGTACCGTGTTATTGGGATGATAGACGCATCACCGGATAAAAGAAGTCTTTACTACCGCCAATTATCTTATTGATATAATTGGCATTTTTTATAATTAATTTCTAAAAATCTCAACTTTATTCTCTAAAATATAGACAGAAAAATTCTAGAAAAAGAGAGGAAATCCTATCATTTTATGTTGAAAATCATAAAGTTCATTAATGAATTACCGGTATCAAAATAATTACTACCGAATAGCGTACTTATTAATAGGACTTACGCAAAGACGACCGAAGGCGAGTTATCTTAATCAATTTTTGAGCTTACAAGCAGGGGTTACGATGAAAATTTTTTGGTTTATACCGACACATGGCGACAGTCGTTATTTAGGCACGAGTAAAGGGGCAAGAACCGTTGACCATACCTATATGAAGCAAATTGCAGTGGCAGCCGATAACCTTGGCTATGAGGGCGTGTTGATTCCGACAGGTCGCTCATGTGAAGACCCTTGGTTGGTCGCCGCTAGTCTCATTGATGCGACCACTCGCTTAAAGTTTTTGGTGGCATTACGCCCTGGGGTGACGACACCCGCGCTTGCTGCTCGCATGACAGGCACCTTTGATCGATTATCAAATGGTCGATTGCTGCTTAATCTGGTCACAGGCGGCGATGAACAAGAGCTTAAAGGCGATGGCATCTTTGAAGACCACGCGACGCGTTATCAGACAGCCAGTGAATACACCACGATTTGGCGAGAGATTTTGACTCGCTCGCACACAGGCGAATCCTTTACTTTTAACGGTGAACGCTTGCAAGTAGAAGATGCTAAATTGCTGTACCCCCCTCTACAACAGCCATATCCGCCCTTGTGGTTTGGCGGTTCATCTGAGGCGGCGCAAACACTGGCTGCCGAACAAGTTGACAGTTATTTGACGTGGGGTGAGCCGCCTGCCGCCGTCAAAGAGAAGATTGAGCAGCTTAAAACCAAAGCCGCTGCCAAAGGTCGTACATTAAGCTATGGTATTCGTCTGCACGTGATTGTGCGTGAAACCAATGAAGCCGCTTGGCAAGCCGCTGATGAATTATTGAGTCATGTGAATGACGACACCATTGCCGCTGCCCAAGCCAAATTTGCCCAAATGGACTCGGTGGGACAACAACGTATGGCAGCCTTGCATGGCGGTCGCCGTGATAACTTAGAAATTTCGCCCAACTTATGGGCAGGGATTGGACTGGTACGTGGTGGCGCAGGCACCGCACTGGTGGGCGACCCACAAACTGTTGCCGCGCGTATTCAAGAGTATGCCGATTTGGGCATTGATAACTTTATTTTTTCAGGCTATCCACACTTAGAAGAGGCGTATCGGTTTGCTGAATTGGTTTTCCCATTATTACCGAAAGACACCCAAAACACCTTGGTCAAGCCAAATTTGACAGGACCGTTTGGTGAGATTGTCGCTAATAACTATGCACCACCGCAACAAACCCGTGACACTGCAACCCCAAAAACACCTACCACTGCTGCACCTAAACACGCCATCGCCTCTTAAATTCATCTTAAAGACATATTAAAGGCGTCTTCAATGCTTGTGATAAAACGTGCTAATTAAAGCACGTTTTTCGCTTCGTCTATACCTATCATTAGACACCTATCATCCGACAGGGTGTGTGGAATCCACCCTAGCCATGATAAACATCTTTTAACTGATAAACCTTTTAACTGATAGACTTTGTTTTAAAAAGTGGTAGCCAGTTATACGGTGAGATTAGACCAGCAAGCTACTTTGCTAAAGTTAATCATCAAGGTGTCAATATCCCAACTTTTTTAGCAAATGCAACACAGGAAAAATGACTTCTCTATAGCTAGGTTATATTCGGGATGTGAATAACCTATTGATAGTAATGAATATTTTTTAAGCCAACACTGTTAGTTTTACGGTCTCTAGTATGTCATTTTTTAATCAATAGCTTAGTTGTGTAATTTTATGGGTGATAAAAGTTATTTTAACGCTTTTGCTTTTTGCGGCTTATATAATAAAAAAGATTTAAATTTTAAATCATAAAACAATGGGATAAATAAATTTAAATCATGCACTTCAATTAATGATCAACTAACTATAAGGGCAATAAATATGACAACTGAAAACAATGAAAAACTTTCTTTATTAGACGATGTGGCATTAAAAGCCCAAATGCTCATGGCAAATCTAAAAGAGGGCGCTAATGATGGCTATGACCATTCTGTCACCAGTGCCGGTGAAAAGGGCTTAAAATCAGGCAAAGTGTCTGAACTCACCGCCATCGCCCCCTTAACCAAAGATGGGGCAGCTCGTATCAAACGAATTTTAGAAATCACCAAAGGCAATCTTGCAGGGGCGACCAATGTAGGCACCTTGCATGATTTGCGGTTGGTGTTTTTAGACAATGACACCAAGCTACTGTTTTGTACCGCCTATGATGGCGATTGGGACGCCTACATCAATGACTTTGCTACCAAAATTCCAGAACTCATGGACTTGATTTTTGGCAATGTAGAGGGTTGGCCTGGGATTAAAAGCCCGACTGTCAAGCAATTTATCCTTGACCATCAGATTACCGCTACCGGTTGGTATGTGGGTGTACCGCATCTGACGGTTCGTGATATTGCGCGTAATGACAAAATCGTGCGTGGCATTAATAAAGCCATTGAACAAGCCCAATAAGCCTGCTTAGAACCTGTATTCACCCTATCACGTTTATCGTACTATTATAAGGGTACTATTCCAAGCGTACTCTGAATGGGCAAGCTTTAGGTTAAAATTTCGGTACAAAAGCCATTTGTTGCGTGATTTTTACCATAAGCGGTATTTTTTAGCGTGTTGCATTGTGAACAGGTTCTTAGCATCAAATTTTTAAAATTCCCTGCTAGGAACGACCATGAATAACGACAACCCAGCGAATGAAAGCCTACTTGGCAAATTAAAAACCCATCTACAAGATGGTATCGAGCATGGCATAGATGCCATTAAAGACAAATTTGAACACAGCGATATACCCGCTGAAAAAGTCAGTGTCAAAGAACGGGTACACGAAGCGAAACAAAAAATCGGCACGCAGCTGCACAGCGTCATGACACGGGCAACGAACGCTATCTATCCCAATATCGCCACGATGGAGCTTGAGGATATTCAAGCTATTATTTTGCATGACCGCCCTGCGCCTTACTACGGCACGCTTGTCGCGCTAAAAGTCAATGACAGCAACGCAGGTCGTGAATTATTAAAAGCGGTATTACCAAACGTCAAAGGCTCAAAAAATTTCCGAAAAGACATGGATGCCAATTTGACCATTGTGATGACGTATGAGGGGCTAAAAGCTTTAGGCTTACCGCAAAGCTCGCTTGATTCTTTCCCAGAAAATTTCAAAACAGGGATGGCAGGCCGCTCCGATATCTTGGGTGACAAAGGTGACAATGACCCGAGTAACTGGCTTGCGCCATTTGGTGATAAAGGCGATATTCATATTTGCGGCGCGGTGATTGCCAATAGCCAAGAAAAATGGCAAGCCAAACTTGCCGAACTTAAACAGGCGTTTGCCCCTTATCTAGATACCAGCCGTAACGCGATCGAAATCTTGGTGGAACATGATTTTGGCGTAGATGGTGACGTCAAAAACGTGTTTGGTTATCGCGATGGCATCAGTAACCCAGAAGTGGATGGCAGTGGTATCACCCTTGAAAATAACACCGAACGCCCGATTGCGGCAGGTGAATTTGTGTTAGGTTATAAAGGTGAGGCGGGCGTGGTACCCCCCATGCCACAGCCTGAAGTATTGGGAAAAAACGGCTCATTTATGGTACTGCGAAAATACCGCAGTAATGTGGCTGACTTTCACCGCTATTGCCTTGAACAAAGCGACAATGACCCAGCTAAAGCCGATAAATTGGGGGCAAAAATGTTTGGCCGCTGGCGTTCGGGTGCCCCCATCACCCTAAGCCCAGACCATGATGATGAAGCCCTCGGTAAAGACAATGTAGCAAACAATAAATTTGACTACACGGACGATCCCTATGGCAAAGGCTGCCCATTTGGTGCCCATGCTCGCCGTATGAACCCCCGTAATACCAAAGATTTTATTCTAAGCGATGTGCGTCTTCACCGTATCATCCGCCGTAGCGTTTCGTATGGCGATATCGTGCCGCCCAACGTGACCCAAGACGATGGTCAAGAGCGGGGTCTATTTTTTATCGGTATCAACGCGCATGCCATGGACACGCTTGAGTTTTTGCAAAGTCAATGGATTAATGACGGTAACTTTATGAACCTTGGGGAAGAGCGTGACCCAATGCTAGGCGTACACGCAGGTAGTGACGCTGATAGCGATGTGTTCACCGTACCCGATGAGCCAATTCGTAAGCGTCATACCAATATTTTGCAATTTAATACCCTACAAGGCGGTGAATATCTTTTTGTACCGAGCTTGTCGGCACTTAAATGGATTAGTGAGCTTAACGAAAATTCATATTAGTGTAAAACTAAATAAAAAAGGTTAGGCGTTTTAGTACACTTAACCTTATAAAATAATGAAAATAACAGAGGACAATCATCATGCTAAATAAATTATTCGGTGGTCGTTATGCCAAGTTTGACCCAGCCATCGACCAGCTTACGAGCGACGATGAAAAAGCCATCGACCAAATCACCGCAGATATTCGTGACTATATCGGCAAATCAGACACGGTTAACAAAATCAATTATCACACCCGAGATGCCCATGCCAAAGGCTACTGTGCGTTAAAAGCCAACTTTGAGATTTTACCAAAACTGCCCAAAGAATATGCCCAAGGTATCTATGCCAAACCCGCTCGCCATGAAGCGGTGATTCGTTTTTCTAACGGTTCATCTCGTGTGGCTGCCGACAACAAGTTGGGACTTTCTCAAGGGTTGGCGATTAAAGTCTTTGGTGTCAAAGGCGACAAATTACTGCCAGATGAGCCAGATAGCCCAAACTTTGACTACAATCTGATTAATTTTCCTATTTTCTTTTGTAATACTATCCAAGACTATAGTTATATTTCACGGCTATTTTTACAATTAAATGATTATTTTGCCAAAGGCGCGAAAGGGCAAGCCAAATTTGCCTTTGACTGGATTACCCAATATGGCAAAAAACTGCCATCCAAAGAATCCCTCAAGACTTTTAGGGCTTTTAGTAAGTTTAAAACCATCAAACCGCAAAATACCTTGTTATACAGTTTTTACTCACAAGGGGCGGTGCGTCATGGCGACTATATGGCGAAAATCCGTGTCGCCCCGACCAAAGCGTCACAAGCCAAAATCAAACGCCGAGATCTCGATGTCAATGCCACCAGCGAGGCGATTCGTCCTCTGATTTTACAAGAAATCCGTCAGCACGATTATGAGTTTGATGTGCAAATCCAGCTGTGCCGTAACTTAAAAGACCAACCCATTAATGACTTGACCAAAGAATGGGATGAAAAAGACGCCCCGTTTGTGACAGTGGCAAAACTCACCATCCCTTGCCAAGATGTGCCGGATGACGGTAATTTTGACATTATGGAACACTTGTCATTTACCCCGTTTCGCTGTATTGAAGCCAACCGTCCGATTGGTAATTTGCAACATGCGCGACTGCGTGCCTATCAGACCGCCTCGACCACTCGCCATCGTTTAAATCATAAAAAACGTGCCGAGCCAATCAATCTAAAACAGGCATTTGATAAAGATTTTTATAACCTTTAAATTTGGCAAAAAACCAGTAGCGGGGCGGTTATGGGGGCATTGTTTGGGGTAAAATTTCACCCATTGGGTAAAAAACTACATCGCCTTTAATCATTCAAAAACCGTTAGCCTGTGACTGGGCTAACGGTTTTTTACCTTTTTACGCCATTAAACTGGCTTTGTTGCACAAATATGTAAGCATCTGATTTAAATAAATTTAATTTTGGATCAAAAAATAATCAAAACTTTTAAAATCAAATAGTTATGAAATCTTTGTGCAACAAAGCCGATTGAAAATCAGATGCGTCCCTGGGCGTTGGGGCGCAAGAACTGGCTGTTTGCAGGTTCGCTGCGCAGTGGTCAGCGAGCGGCAAACATCATGACGTTAATCCAGTCAGCAAAGCTGAATGGCTTGGATCCGTATGCCTATTTAAGTGATGTGCTGAAAAGGCTGCCGACACACAAAGTGACCCAAATTGAAGAGTTACTGCCACACCGCTGGAAACCTAAATCGAATTAAAAAATAGGCATGGGGTTCAGCGGACGCTTACGTTCAGCGGACGCTTACTGCCTATTTAAGTGATGTGCTGAAAAGGCTGCCGACGCATAAAGCGACCCAAATTGAAGAGTTACTGCCACACCGCTGGAAACCTAAATCGAATTAAAAAATAGGCATGGGGTTCAGCGGACGCTTACGGTCAGCGAGCAGCCAATATCATGACATTAATCCAGTCAGCAAAGCTGAATGGCTTGGATCCGTATGCCTATTTAAGTGATGTGCTGAAAAGGCTACCGACGCATAAAGCGACCCAAATAGAAGAATTACTGCCACATCGCTGGAAATCCAACTCAAATTAAAAAATGGGCATGGGGTTCAGCGGACGCTTACACTCAAACTTATCTGGTTTTAACTAAACTCATATTTTTGAGCTGTGCGACAGGTATTTTTTTATTGATTGGGTATTATCGGCTTGTGGTTCGTGCGCGGTAATGAGATATCTAAAATTAAAAAAAGGATTTTGTATCACTACAAAATCCATAAAATTTAAGACTTTATCTTTCTCTTAACGCTTCTCTGGCTTTATTGAATGGCTTAATCAAATAGTCCAGCACTGTTTTCTGTCCAGTGCGAATATCAACTGTCGCCACCATTCCAGGCGTAATCGCAAAAGTCTTACCCTGTTTATTTCGCAGCTTATCTGAATCAGTGCGAATATAAACCCGATAGTAAAATTGATCCTGTTTAACTTCATCTCGAATCGTATCAGGAGATATCACGGTCACTTTGCCATGTAATCCGCCATATATCGCATAATCGTACGCTGTAATTTTGACTAAAGCTTGTTGGTTTGGACGAATAAAGGCAATATCTCTTGGCGAAATTCTAGCTTCGATCAGAAGCTGTTCATCTAACGGCACAATCGTCATAATCTTGCCATTAGGAGGAATTACGCCACCTAAAGTCATTACATCGATTTCTTTTACCACACCGCGAACAGGCGCTCTAAAGACTGTACGATTTAATGTATCTGATTTTCCTTTCACAATCTGCCGTTGTGTTTCTACGTCGGTATTGGCTTTGGATAATTCTTCCCTTGCTTTTACATAATACTGACTACGTGTATCATTAATTTGCTTTTGTAAATCAGAAGCTTGACGTTTTAACCTTAA
This sequence comes from Acinetobacter lwoffii, assembly GCF_019048525.1. Classification (NCBI taxonomy): domain Bacteria; kingdom Pseudomonadati; phylum Pseudomonadota; class Gammaproteobacteria; order Moraxellales; family Moraxellaceae; genus Acinetobacter; species Acinetobacter lwoffii. Next base: position 667,435 of record NZ_CP077369.1, read on the forward strand.
AACCTCTACCTCACTTGCAGCTCCTTTAGCAACTAACGGCTCAGTCATTCTTAGCTCTTGCTGTACCAATGTTAAAGAAGTCGTTAGATCTGATATTGACTCTTCTAAATTTTTCCGTCGTGTATTATACAACTGTGTTTCTTCACGAACCAATTGCGAATCTTTTTGAACTATCTCGGGAAATTGTAATGCAGTTCCATTTACTTCTGCCCGTAAACGTGCCGAAGTGGCCAATGAAGAAACGAGCAAAGACTGCGATTCACCTACATTAGATGCAAAGCGAGTCGGATCAAGTTGTGCCAATATGGTGCCTTTTTCTACAATATCACCTTCTTTAACATCGAGTTTGGTCAAAATACCACCCTCTAATGACTGAATAATTTGCTCTTTAGAAGATGGAATAACTTTACCCGTACCTGTAGAAACTTCTTCCAATTTAAATAAAGCAGCCCATATAAAGAACACCAAAAGTCCTAAGCCAATAATCCAGATGACCATACTCGATTTAGGTAAAGGTGGTTCATGAAATGAAGCTTTAGCAGGACGTTTTGTTTGTTGTGGTTGTTCATTCATTATTGTGCCCCACTGGATGGATGAGTTTGATTATTTGATTGACTCAAAATCTGATCGCGTGGACCATCCATCACAATTTTCCCCTCATTCATGACAATAATTCGATCAACTAATGCCAAAACAGCTCGCCGATGAGTTGCAACAATTAAAGTCCGATGCCCCATCCAATTCATTAGATGATCAATAAATTGTTTTTCTGCTACATCATCAATCGACGCTGTTGGCTCATCTAACAATACAATATTAGGTTGGCGAATAAGCAAGCGTGACAGCAACAAAGCCTGCCGTTGTCCACCAGAGAAACCTAAGCCACCCTCAAGTACAAGATGATCAAGACCTTCTTTTTTATCTTGTACAAATGACCAAGCTCCTGTCATTTTGAGCGCCTGAATCAAGTCATCATCTGAGGCTAAAGGTGCGCCTAAAGTTAGGTTTTCCCTGATTGTGCCATAAAACAAATGCGCACTCTGATTAAGTAACCCTGTATCACGACGAATATCAGCAGGATCAATCAGTGATAAATCAAGACCATCAAGATAAATATTACCTTGCTGCGGCATTTGCATGCCTGATAATAATTGCAATAATGTGGATTTCCCCGCGCCATTTCGGCCTAAAATTGCAATTTTCTCTCCCGCCCGAATTGCTAGTTGAGCAATCGCTAGATTGGGTTTTGCATCATCTTGATTATATTTAAATAAAGTGCCATTCAATTGATAATCACCCAACAATACTGAGCGATGGATCAAATGCGCCCGATCAGGTTGGTCAACTGGCTTTTTCATTAACTCATCAAGACTACTTTTTGCGACTTTGGCTTGCTGTAATCGTCCCAAAACACCCGTAATTTGTGCAATTGGTGCCAACATTCGTGAAGATAAAATTGAGCATGCAACCAATGCACCTGTGGTCATTTCTCCACTAATCACGGCAAAACAGCCAACAAGTACCACAAGAGCATAAGTCAGACCTTGGACTTTTTGCGTCCATGCAGTCATCACGCCCACTATTTTACGCTGCTTCATACTAATATCGGCAGACATTTCATTCATATGATTCCATTGATTCTGGAATCTGGATTCAGCGCGTAACAGCTTAATGTCCTCTATGCCTTGCACTGATTCCACCAATATTGCATTACGAATCGAAGACTCACGCATTCCCTCTCTGGCAAGTTTAGCCAGTGGTCTTTGTGCCAATATGGCTGGAATAATCATAAGCGGTACAACAAGTACCATGACCCAGAAAAGATTGCCGCCAATGATCCAGAATATAACCAAAAATAAAAAGAAAAATGGCAAGTCGGCAATGGCGCTAATCGTCGTTGAGGTGACTAGCTCCCGCACCCCTTCCAACTCCCGAATTTGGGAAATAAAAGTACCTGTTGATTTGGAACGCTCACTATTTTTAATTCTGAGCGTATGACCAAAAACCCGATCTGAAATACGCAAGTCTGCTCGTTTACCAATAATATCTGATAAATAGATACGCGCTACACGTAAAACAAATTCAAAAATTGCCGCAATCAATACACCACCTGCCAACACCCATAACGTAGGAATTGACTGAGAAGGCACGACTCGATCATAGACTTGCATTGAAAATATAATGGTTGCCAGTGCCAGAATATTTGCAATTAATGATGCAAACATAATATCGATATATCGTTTCCAGTCACGTAACACGATCGACCAGAACCAACTACTCTCATAAGGTTTGATATATTCATCAATACGCGCATCTGCAACTGATTTTTCAGGTCGCAGGATATAAACACTTTCAATTTCATGTTGAAGGTCAGAAGCAACAAAACTTTGCGCAAGCCCCTGATCACCACTCATCTGGATACTGACATTATGATCGACATCTGCCTGATCAACCACACCAACTTGACCATCCTTGAATACCACGATGACTGGTAAACGCCATGGATTAAGCATCTCTTTTGAAAATTTACTTTTACGTACACTTAAGCCAATCTGACGTGCAATCGTTTTCACGACCTCATCTGCTGCACTAGCCCCTGCCCAATCCATCTGCAAACGGATACGTTCTTCAGAGGTTTCGATACGATAATGTTTGGCAATCAATAAAATTGCCTGAAGATATGGCTGGTAATTCATCGTACTCATGGCTGAACCTCAACCCCCTGAATGGATAGACGATTAAGATGATAAACATCTCGTGATTGACCTGTAGTCGAGATAAGTTGGACTAGATTTGCATAAATATCATAACGATTATTTTCAATTTCCATATTTGCACTATGAATGGCTTGTTCAGCATTAAGTAAGTCCACTACTGTCCGCGTACCAAGCTTATATTGCTCCTGATATAATTCTTTTGTTCTGGTGGTGGTTGATTGTCTGGCAACCAAAACCTGCATCTGCCGTTGTTTATTTGTGACTTGTTCCTCAGTCATGCGAATCTGTTCCAGAATATCCATATAACTATTTTGTACTTTGGCTTTGGCAGCTTCTTCTGCATAACTTGCAGCGCGACTTTGCGCCCCCACTGATCCACCCTGAAAGAAGTTACTGCTTGCTTCAAATTTAATTGAACTATCAAATCCGTCATCCTTGTTATTGTTTGGATTGACACCATTCAGTGCCTGACTTAGCGTTCCAACTAAATTTAAAGTAGGGTAACGACTGAGATCTGTCTGAGTTTTCTGTGCTTTTGCGACATTTACTTCTGCTTGAGCAGACATAATCGTAGGAATCGTATTGATTTTAGGTGCTTCAAAAATCTTTGATTCAGTGACTACATTTTCAGGTATTTTCCAGTTGATCCGACTGATATCAAAGCCCAGTAAAGTCCGTAATTTTTGTTGATACAGTCTTAATTGTGTTTGTTGAGCAATTAAATTTGATTGGGAAGCTTCAAGATACGACTTCGCCTGCACGGGATCTGCCTGACTGCTAATGCCAGCATTTGCACGCAAATTGGCAATCTCAGCAATACGTGCAATCCCATCTACTTGCTGCTGTGCAATGCGACAGACTTCCTCATAGCGTTTTAGATTCACGATTGCACTTGCAACCTCAAGTGCAACCTCATCAATCTTGACCAGCACTTGCGCCTGCTGCAATGCTAATCTGGCTTTTTGAATATCCACACTGGATTTGACCTTACCAAAATCATAGACCATCTGTGTCGCATTAAGACTTAATAACTGCCGACCGCGTTCGCCAGAAGTCATATCTCCAGTCGAAATACCACCCGATAATTGAGGATAATATGCAGCTTTAGCCACATCAATATTGGCATTTTGAGAAGCAAGACTCGCAATATTTTGACTAATTTCAGGATGTCGCTGAACCGCAATTTTCACTGCCTCAGAAATATCAAGCGTTCTTGAAGTGGGGCTTACCAAGCTCAATCCCGCAGTATTGACCGTATTGGAATGTGTTGAACCGATAACAGGAAGTTCATCAAACTTTGAGGTATCGACATCAAAATTTGAGAGCTGTTTAAGATCTACTTTATTAAAATGATCATCCGATTTTGGGGTAAATACACCTTGTAAATTATCTTTTAACGAAGTTGCAATTTCCTGACCAGACGCTGCATAAAGTAAAGGCATATAAAGGCTAAGAAGTGAACATAAACTCGTCTTTATTAATACATCCCGTTTATTCATGATATTGTTTCACGACTATAATAATGATGAGGAAAATCAAAACTCAAGCATTGTACTGGAATTTTGTTTTGCCATTAAATGATTTAGCGAAATTATTCACATCTAGCATAAAAATTGCCCCACGGATGGGGCAACTTTTATTCATAAACACGATAAGTTAGCCAATCGTAATTTGATGATTATTTAACAGCTCTGCAAGCGTTACATTCGAAGTTTGATGTTCTAAGACCAAAAGATCCTGATAATTTGAACCATTTGCTTCACCATCACGATCTACTTTCACGGTTGCAGATTCAGTTGCTGCATCATAGTCAACCTTAATGAATTTTTCGACTTGTGAAAGATGAGATGATGTCAAATCACTATCACTAAGCAAATCATTAAAGAATTCTGATGAGAATTGAATCGTTTCGGCATTGCTATCTGTTGCGGTAGAACCAAAACCGAAATCTGTCCAATGATCAATACCATGCCCCGCTTTGGCATCACTCGCATCTAGCACATTATAAATCAATGTATCGTGACCCTGACCCGTCGTAATGGTATCGTTACCCGCTTTGGCCACAATCACATCATCCGAACTGGTTTCAGCTACGCTGAAGCTTCTCGCTGATAATGGATTTACTCCAGATTGGGTATGAACATTTTCACTCACCAGCAAAGTGACAGCCGTACCCGATACGGTACTGATGTATGTCACATAACCATTATTGGTTGCACTTTGTGTCCAGCCTAAACCAAGTTCAACAGTATCCTCAGCAGTACCATTGATCTTCAAGGTATGTGCCGCATCAGTCATGGTCAATACATGTGATGCTGTCAGGTTAGTGATATTATTTGCTCCATTTACAGACAAATCCAGCACTTCAACATTCTTCAGATTTGCTGCCAAAGTAGCACCTGATACAGTTTCACCAGAACGGAGCTGAATCGTATCTGTACCTGCTCCAGCATTAATACTACTTGCTGTATATAGCAAGGTATCATTACCTGTTGTAGCCTTTTGGGCCGTCATATTTACAGTAATGTTCGTAAAAACATGAGCAGATTCACTATTTCCAGCACCACTTTCAACTGTCCATGCTTCTACCCCGATTTGTGTACCTGCAGTCGCTGAATCCTGATCAGTTAAAGCTGCTTTCGCCTGTTTAAAGCCTAACTTATCTATATTGCTTTGGGTTAAACCTGTAATGGTATAAGTCGTACTTGATCCAGTTCCACTTACTGTAATTTGACTAGATGAAATCTGTACACCATCGATATAAAAAGAGGCATATTGACCCAGACCTGTGAGTTTAATGGTCATAGTTTCAGTACTGCTGTCATTTGCAACTTCTGAAACTTTTGGATCATGCATCGATGCATTCAGGGTAAGTGGAATAATCTCATTTTCTTTACCGAAAGTTTGAGTCGGTTTGATATCAACGCCATTGGCTAAGGCATTAACCACCAAATCTCCAATGTCTTTGGTTTCAGTTAAAGGAGATAAGCTACTTTCACCAGAAGTTACAACCAACTGTAAGTTTCCAACAGTACCACTCCAGTGTATCGGCGGTAATATCGCAACATAAGCTGGTAGTCCACCACTTTCTGAGAGTACCCAAGTGTTGGTTGTGCCATCACCACCTGCATTACTTGCAAGCGTTGCGGATGCCGCATCATTTCCGACATAAACCAAGAAGCCATTTGGAACATCAGATAGCAAAATTGCACCATAAGACTCTGAACCATCTGAATCGTTCAAACTCACGCTTAGTCCACCTGCACCAGTCAGCTCAATTGCATTGGCTTTAGTTGCCAGTTTTGACTCATTACCAATAAAGTTTTGTGAAACAACATTTACACCATTATTGATCAGTTGAACTTCCACAGAACCCTTGACACTGACTGCTTTAACATCTGCACCGTCTTCTTGTACTTTTGCATAAGCAGTAAATGATACATTACCTGGTACAGTTTTCTCACCATTTGGCATGGTATACGTTAAGCCTACTGTTCCGCCATTTTCATCAATGTCAATGACGTAGAACTCACCATCAGTTGTACCATCACCATCAATATCTACACTTTGTAAAACAAGTGGTGTTGTACTACCCGTGATGTATAGCTGACCACCTTCCATGGCATCGGTTGTATCAGCAGCATTGACTTGCACATACATTTTACCATCGACAACCTTACCAAAACTTCCATCGGCAGGGTCGAGTGTAATAGAACTTGTGATTGCTGTCGCACCTTCACCCACCATACTATCTCCAGACATGGTGAATATCGGATTATCCGTCACAGGAGCGATTGGAATCGTCATGTCTTGAATCGGAATCGTTGCCTCTTCGGTAGCGCCACCCAAGACCGAAGTCGTAAGTGTCGCAACGAAATGGAACTGTCCAGATTGACCATTATCATTCCAGTCTGCTGGTGGCGTGATCACAATACTGTCTAACAGATTTTGCAAAGCAGCTTCGGCTTCGGCATCAGTGGCATTCGGATCTACCGTAACACTTGCTGTCCATACTGGGGTATCAGGGTTACCATCATTATTTGTATCGATCATGGTTTGTACCATACCATTGACGATTGTACCTGCTGGTAAATCTTTCAAGGTGACAGTAAACAATTTGCTTGCCGAATTATCCTGAATGGTAATGGCTTGATCTACCACATCGCTTAATTTAAATGGTGTATCTTCCGTAGCAGATGCACCATTATATTGCCATTGGTCAATAAGCGGTGCTTTACTGCCTGGAGCCTCAGCAAAATCTGTATTTAGATACCATGTCACTGAATCAGATTTGATGTCTGTTATAGCAGTCAAATCAGACCCTAGATCTTGTGTCTGTACAGTTATCTTAATCGGATGGTCTGTTAAGCCATCCGCGTCGGAACCAATCTTGAAAGTGACTGGTACATCAATACCACCCTGTGCGTTGATTGAAGGTGCATTATTTGCCTGATAGACCAGTACCCATGTACCAGCACCTATCTGTTGAACATTTGCACCTTGTACAGTTACACCCTCTGGCACATTTTCGATCAAGATACGAACCACGTGTTCACTGCCATCATGGTCAATCGAAGCGACGTTCAGATTAACGGTCACAGTATCCGTTGCAGTCAATGTTGCGGTATCTGGATTAGCATCATCATTTGCATCTTGATCTGATGATGAAGTGGTATTGCTTATTCCAGAAATACCAGTAACAGATAACTCAACAGCATCGGTAACTGCACTCGCCGTTAATTTTAATTCTCCATCTTTAACCACCGTGTCCGCTGGTGCGGTTTGCACCGAACCATAATGATTATCGGTCACTTCATATTTGTAAGTGAAGAAGCCCTGATCACCATCAAGCTGATCACCACCTTTAGCTGCAAGGGTTTGACCTTGTTCAGCAGTCAGTTTATAGTAAGTCTTCCCATCAATCATTTCAGTTGGTAAGCCTGCATTACTTAAAAGAACAGCCGATGTGCCAGTACCCAGATATAAAGTATAGTTTGCTCCTGCCGCCTGATTCTGTGCAATCCAAACATGTCCCAAAGTTTCGTCATTGTCACCATTTACATGAACAATGCCAAAATTCAGGGTCGTAATTTCATCTTCAACCAGTGTCGCACTGGTCGTTGCTTCTGCTTCGGCAGAAGGTGTCACTGTGAAATTAACGTCAGTTAATACACCAGTTTTGGAATCACCATCATTTTCAGTAGAAACGCCTGCAACTTTGAAATTCACATTGCCACTGTAATTCTCTGGTACTGTGATAAATACATTATTTAAATCTGTTGGTTTAATCACCCAGACACGTTCTTCACCTGTGCCAGTGACCAAAACAGTGGCTGGTCCACCCAGATTGAAATCTTTGGCTAAGCCAGTGATACGAAGGGTAAAGCTTTCTGAGCCATCTGTATTATCAATCGATGAAACATTTTCAATCAAATTAGAGAGTGACACTTTATGCTGGGCAGTACCATCCAGATTAGCTTCAGTGGTTGTATAAGACTGTACACCAGGCTGATTACTGTCATAATCTTTTAAGGTAATTGTCGGTGTATCTGCTACACCATAAACTGTAACAGGTATAGAGAGCGGACTAGATGAAGCAGATGTGACGTTACCATCCGTCGCCGTCGCAGTAACACTTAAGGTAAAGTTTACATTGCTGTTAAAAGGTGGAGTAATCGTCAGTGGCGTAGATGTACTAAAGTTAGAGATCGTGACTGAACCGTTAGTAATCGTTTGTTCTACGCCGCCATAGATAATTTTTGCACCAGCAGGAATATCTGAAATGGCGATATTAAAGGTTTCTGATGGATCAGAACTTCTTGGCGTAATAGACAGTGGGATTGGCGTATCTTCCAAACCAATCGCACGACCATTTAATGACAAGGTATTAATACCATCAGCAACAGGTTCGATGATAATATTTTCTAACCAAGCTTCACCTGATACTGCTGTCGTTGGTGTACCCGTCCCTTCATTGTCATCATCATAGTCTACTGTATAAGCTTCAACTTTGATTTTAAAGGTACCCGATACATTTTCAGGAGCCAAGAACTGTAATGTTGACAATGCACTAACAGGTACATCAATTGGTGTGCCTGTATAAGTTGCAGTATAGTCAACACCAGAAACTGTCCATTTGAATTGTGATCCGATGACTGTCGCATAGCTATCCCCTGAAACTAACTCAGGAGTTAAATGTGCATAAGTCAGTTCATCTGCGTCCTGATTCGTCCAGCCATTGGCAAGGTTAAATCCACTCTCAGTACCCAGTGTATACCATGTGTCTTCTGCACCTGCTGTCGTGTAAGTGTGACCACCTGTCATGGTCAGGTCAGCTGTACCATCTTTATCAGAATCACCTGAACCAGGAAGATTACCCCCGATTTCAGCAACAGGATTTACAGTGACTTTTATTGGCAAAGTTTTAGTCTGGGTATCTGTATCCGAACCATTGGTATCAGTTGATGTTACACTTACTTGAATGGTTGCATCTTGACTACTGTGTGCTGGCGGCAAAATTGTGAAACCATCCAATATAGCTTCACGGTCTGCTTCAGTCACATTGCTGTTAAAAGTGATGGTATATGGAGAGCTGCTCGAACCATCTCCACTAATACTCCATTCTCCGTTATTGGTTGGAGCAGTCACGACCCAACTTGTCGGAATTTCAAATGCGACTTGTGTAATGACTTCTGTACCAGTAGTCGTATCCGTCACTCTTACATTTTGCAGGAAAGCAACTGCTGTGTCTTCATTGGTAGAAACATCACCTGCTGCGACATCACCTGCTACTGGCGTAACTTGTAGATTTAAATAAACACTGTCAGTACTTTTAGTTCCAGTAGTCGGCCCATTACCTACACCATCACTATCTTGGTCCTGCGCATGTAGCGTGATCTGGATATTGTTAATGTCACCACTAAAGTCTTTTGGTGGTGTCACTGTAATCGATGGTAAGCTTGGTGAAACGCCATTGTAATTATTTGGAATGTCTATTCGATAGCCATTCAACGATTCTGTTGCAGTAATGGTGTGAGGCTGTCCACTTACAGTTAAGGTTGCACCTTCTGGTAACCCCGTAATGGTCATCCAGCGTTGCTCACTACCATCGGTGTCGGCAATCGAATTACCATCGCCACCAGTCGCCAATGTCACTTGCAACAAATTAGTCAAATTAAGTGCAGTATCTTCCGCAATCTCTTTAATCACAGGTGTCGTACTGCTTGTATCAACAAAACTAGTGCCATCTGAAATTTTCAGATCGATACCGTCCGTAACCGCCCGAACATTGACCACGACTGTTGCAGTACTGGTTTCACCGTTAACACCAGAAACTTTAGCACCGTTATCGTCAACTTCATAACTGGTTACACTTACCGTTACGGTAAAATTGGCATGACTTTCCGCAGGTGGTAAAACCTTTAATGCTTCAAACTGAGCAGACGTCATCTCCAAAGCATTTGCTGGTCTGGTTTCATCAGTCGGATGATTAACATCGGTTAACCAAATGGAGATATTGCCGCCATTCGATGTGAATAATGTAGCATCAGTACCAGATAAGAGCGCTGCGCCAGCAGGAATACCGCTTAAAGTAATCACGCCTAGACGTTCTGGGCTATCACCCGTTGTTGTATTGATATTTTGATCAATAGCATCGATTACACGTGGTGCTTTCAGACCCAATATAACAGCCGTATCTTCATTCGTAGTCACATTTGCTAGTGTTACATTACCACCCACACCCGTTGTTCCGGCTAAATTTGGTGCATCTGCGACTGGATTTACATTTACAGTCACATTGGTTGTTGTGGTTTGCCCACTGTCATCAGTAACTAGTACTTTAAATGTATCGGGACTGGTCGAAGAGCTTCCATCATAGTTACTATAGTTATCGGCAGGTTTATAAGTAATTCGACCAGCCTCATCTACAGTCACAGTGCCATGTGCAACACTGAAACTTTTGCTTCCATTACCGTTATCTGTTCCAGCAATGGTATTACCATTCGCATCCTGAATGGTAATATTCTCAAGTCGTGAATCAGCTGAGGTGGTGAACGGACCATAACTATGATCCTCATCCATCGTGATCACAATCTCAGTTTTTGGTGCATCATCAATCACTTGAACAACGAAACTACCAGATGCCGTATCGCCATCACCATCTTTGGCAATAAAGTCAAAATTCAGATTCAATGGTGTAGTATGACTTGGATGGTTTAATGAACCCAATAGTTCAAAGGTATATTTGCCTGTAGTCGTATCCAAAGTGACTTTGAACACATCACTGCCGCCACGCTTGGCTGTCAGTACGTTACCTGCCTCATTAATACTAAAGCTTATACCGCTATTACCTGTACTATCTAGCACTGCCTTTAAAGCAGTTTGATTTGCAGCAAAGCTTAAACCGCCGCCATTACCTGACCCGTCCTGACCATAACTCACACTCAAATTGCCTTCTGCGGTGAGTAACGATGTGTTTGGTTCACTTCCTGTCGCTAGACCTTTTTCATCTACAGAAGTTACTGCTGGCGCAGAACCAATTGATGGCCCATCATCCTTAAAGATAAAACGATCACCTACCGCAACAGGATCACTGGTGACCGCATCACCATCACCATCTGTAGCAGTTGCAGTTAGGGTAATTAAACCTGCATTGCTGATAGAAAGACTTTCATCATAAGAAGAACCGCCCACGGGATGTTTAAGTGCTTTTGATTGAGTTAAGATAACAGCACCCGTGGTCGGAGCAATGGAGATACGAAATACCACATCGCCTGATTCACTACCCGCACGTCCTTCAATCTGATTACCTACTTTATACAGCAAGACATTTTGGCCACTGGTGGTATCTAATCCGCTATCCACACCTTTGGAACTAATGTTAAGTGTATAAATCAACGCATTACTTGTAGCTTGACCATCCGCACCATACACAGGGGTGAATACATCTTTGACAAAATTAGCATCTGTTGCAGAAACAGAACCTGAGCCAAAATTAGTTTCATCAACAGTTATACGACCAACTTTTGCATCGTTCTCACTGATTTTAGGTTTATCGTCAACAATGCTAATGGTTACGGTATTGGTGACCTTATTACCATATTGGTCTACAGCAGTGTAAGTGAAGCTATTGGTTTCATTGCCTGCTAAATCTTTGGTTGCTGAAGTTAAAGTAAAGCTATAAGTACCATCTGAATTGACGGTATACGTTCCATTTGCTGTAGTGCCTGTTTTTGCTTGTGCTGTCCAACCCGTCTGTAGATTCAAATCACCATTAATAATATTGCTAGAACTACTCGCATCTGTTCCCGCAGGCTGAGTACCATTGGCATCGATCCCATCCTCACGTACGCTACCCACTGTAGTTAATGGATTGGCTGTAACGTCCTGCACATTAATGGTAAGGGTAGATGTTTTTAAGTCACCATCAGCATCACACACTGTATAAGTAAATACATCCTGTGCATTGGCTGTTATTTTGTTTGGATCCGCTTGATAGCTATAACTACCATTGGCATTTAATGTAAGCGTACCATAATCACCTGTGATGCTTGTTCCTACTCCAGTACTCGAAGTTGTACCTGTATTGCCTTTAGCAACACCGACTACACCACCACCAATAGCCCAACCATCTGCACCTGACTGGTCGCTAGAAAGTACACCACTGGCTGCATCTTTGGTCAAAAGCGCGCCTTCTGTAACACTTCCTGTATCCGCTACGGTGATTGGTGCATCATCAACAATATTGATGACCAAATTCCCTGCTGTTGCACTATCTCCATCAGCATCCTTGATTTCAACAGCGAAAGTAGCTGTTGTATTATCGCCACTCGTTTTTGCAGGCAAGGTATAACTATAATAAATCGTACCCGTTCCAGTTGCTGCATTGTATTCATAACGCGCAGTTAGACCATCTGAAAAGGTCTGATTCGTGGTAGTTAAAGTATGTCCACCCAGCTTAATGGCATCACTGGCTGCCAGACCGTCTGGAGAGGTAAAGCTAATTGTGCCACTGGTGGTTTCTTTATTGGTTGAAGCTTCTGTACCACCATCATTTAAACCAGATTCATAGACTGTCGTTGTTGCACCACCAGCCGTTGGTATTGTACTGGTCGGGGTTGCATCAGCAATGTTGATTGTCAATTGTGCTGTTGATGTGTCGTTATCGCCATCCGTTAAAGTATAAGTAAATACGTCAATTACACCACCAGCTGAACCTGCATTACGTGCATAACTATAACTACCATCAGAATGGATCGTTAATGTGCCATATTTACCAACAACCGGATAGTTACCAACTGGATCAATCGTGACATATAACCCATTAGCAGTATCTGCTTTTACTGTAGTTACTCGTGCGCCATCTGCACCTTTCGTGTCAGTACTGACCACATTACCAGTAACTACTGCCAAACTACCTACAGGAATGCTATTGCTATCATTCACAGCAGTCGGAACATCATCAATCACTTGTACAACCAGACTACCTGTTGTGGTTACCCCTCCTGCATCTGTGACACTCAGTGGAATGCCACTCAGAAGTAAACCATCATTTCCAACAACGCTATGTGTCTGGGCGTTGTTCAAAGTATAGGTATAACTCAAACTACCTGAAGTTGGGATACCACCTACACTGCTATTTGCCGTAAAACCATTTAGAACGATGGTTCCACCAGCGACGTTGATCGCTGCCGATGGGTTGCTGCTACTCAGTGATTGTAATTGTGAAAGGCTAAAGGTCTGTCCGCCTATGTTAATACTGCTTAAGCCATCTCCTGCATTGATCTGAATCGTTCCACTGGCAGATTCGCTCGCTGCACTTGCGTTGCTACCTGTACTTAGACCACTTTCATACACTGTAATCTGACCACCAACACTGCTACCGTTCTGATCGTTCGGTGTAATGCTTGGTAGGCCATCGGTATGTCCGTTAATGGTGATGGTTAATGTCGTGGTACTCCAGTCCCCATCTGCATCTTTAATGGTGTAGCTAAATGTTTCTGTGAGCTTGCCTCCATCTTTTAATGCATTCACGGTTGCGTTATTTGGGTCAACGGTATAGCTGTAACTACCATCGCTATTGAGTATCAGTGTGCCGTAGTCACCTGCAAGTCCTGTTCCACCAACATTATCTGTTTGTTCTGTTGTTGAGCTTCCTTTGCTGACTCCTGTCACTTGTGTTGCATCTGCACCTAAACGGTCAGCAACATCTGCACTATTGCTACTACCACCTGTGATCACGTTTCCTTCAAGTGCTGTACCGTCTTCTGTCACTGTGCCTGTGTCAGCTTTCGCTTCTGGGGCGGTATCTGTGATGAGAATGACCAGATCAGTCGCTACTGAGCTTTCATCGGTATTGTCTGTCACTATAATTGGGAAACTATCACTTACGCTGCTATCACCACCGCTGTGGTTTTTGCTGGTGCCACTTTGTTGGTAGCTATAACTGACTTTGCCTGTTACTGGATCATAGTCGGTAAGGGTCAGTGTTCCTTGTGTACCTATGATTGTTTTTGGTGTGGTCGGGGATAGACCCAAGAGTTCGCTGGTCAGAATGGTCGTGACACCAATCGTGATAGATTTCAGTCCATCTGCTGCGTTGACGGTAAACTCGCCTTGTACTGGGGTCGTTGCATTTTCGGCAATGCTGTTCGCACCAAGCGCTGATCCATTATGATCAGTGATAACCACGTTAGGTGCGCCATCGGTATGTCCGTTAATGGTGATGGTAATGGTCGCTGTCGATTTATCTCCATCTCCATCGGTAATGGTGTAACTAAATACGTCTTGGAGGCTTTGGTTATCTTTAAGGGCATTTACATCCGTATTGTTATTATTTAATTGGTAGGTGTAACTACCGTCAGCACGGAGAATTAATGTTCCGTATTCTCCATTCACTGCTGTATTCAATGCGCCATTTGCTACGTGTTCACCTGACGCAACTGTTCCAGCCTGTACTCCACTGACGTTAGCTTTGTCTGCGCCTTGGGTATCAGCTGTATCTCCACTAGATACGCCTCCTGTCAGTACGTTGCCACTGACTGGATTAGGTACGCTGTCTTCTGTAATGCTATTCGTGTCAGGCTTCGCAACAGGTGCGTCATCTATAATCGTAATCGTTACGGTATTCGTTGTACTATTGCCCTGAGCATCCTTAGTTGTATAGCTAAACGTATCCTCAACATTATCGCCATTTGATGGTTTAGTCAGTGTGTATGTGTAATGACCATCTTCATCAATGCTGAACGTCCCATATTGAGTCGAACCATTAGTAACGGGTACTGCTTTGACCTCGGATGGTAGGTTCACTGTATCTGTTACGGTATGACCAGTACCCGCAGTTGAACCACCCGCAAGACCACTTTCATTGACAGTATTGCTAATTGGGGCTGGTGTTAGATTGACATTTGCCACATTAATCGTAAGCGTTGAATGAGTTAAATCACCATCCGCATCACGTACCGTATAAGTAAATACATCCTGTGCATCAGCTGTTACTGCATCAGCGGTTGATACATAGGTATAACTGCCATCGGCATTTAAAGTGATATAGCCATATTGGCCATCTATCCTGCCTCCAACGCCACCAGCGCTGTTCGTTGCAGTATCACCCGATACCACACCAACCACTGCACCAGTATTCACCCAACCATCTGCGCCAGCAGTATCATTTGTTAATACACCGTCAGCAGCAAGTACGCTCAGCACACCACCTTCACTAAGGCTACCAGTATCTGCCACAGCAGTCGGAACATCATCAATCACTTGTACAACCAGACTACCTGTTGTGGTTACCCCTCCTGCATCTGTGACACTCAGTGGAATGCCACTCAGAAGTAAACCATCATTTCCAACAACGCTATGTGTCTGGGCGTTGTTCAAAGTATAGGTATAACTCAAACTACCTGAAGTTGGGATACCACCTACACTGCTATTTGCCGTAAAACCATTTAGAACGATGGTTCCACCAGCGACGTTGATCGCTGCCGATGGGTTGCTGCTACTCAGTGATTGTAATTGTGAAAGGCTAAAGGTCTGTCCGCCTATGTTAATACTGCTTAAGCCATCTCCTGCATTGATCTGAATCGTTCCACTGGCAGATTCGCTCGCTGCACTTGCATTGCTACCTGTACTTAGACCACTTTCATACACTGTAATCTGACCACCAACACTGCTACCGTTCTGATCGTTCGGTGTAATGCTTGGTAGGCCATCGGTATGTCCGTTAATGGTGATGGTTAATGTCGTGGTACTCCAGTCCCCATCTGCATCTTTAATGGTGTAGCTAAATGTTTCTGTGAGCTTGCCTCCATCTTTTAATGCATTCACGGTTGCGTTATTTGGGTCAACGGTATAGCTGTAACTACCATCGCTATTGAGTATCAGTGTGCCGTAGTCACCTGCAAGTCCTGTTCCACCAACATTACCTGTTTGTTCTGTTGTTGAGCTTCCTTTGCTGACTCCTGTCACTTGTGTTGCATCTGCACCTAAACTGTCAGCAACATCTGTGCTGTTGCTACTGCCACCTGTGATCACGTTTCCTTCAAGTGCTGCACCGTCTTCTGTCACTGTGCCTGTGTCAGCTTTGGCTTCTGGGGCGGTATCTGTGATGAGAATGACCAGATTCGTCGCTGCTGAGCTTTCATCGGCATTGTCTGTCACTATAATTGGGAAACTATCACTTACGCTGCTATCACCACCGCTGTGGTTTTTGCTGGTGCCACTTTGTTGGTAGCTATAACTGACTTTGCCTGTTACTGGATCATAGTCGGTAAGGGTCAGTGTTCCTTGTGTACCTATGATTGTTTTTGGTGTGGTCGGGGATAGACCCAAGAGTTCGCTGGTCAGAATGGTCGTGACACCAATCGTGATAGATTTCAGTCCATCTGCTGCGTTGACGGTAAACTCGCCTTGTACTGGGGTCGTTGCATTTTCGGCAATGCTGTTCGCACCAAGCGCTGATCCATTATGATCAGTGATAACCACGTTAGGTGCGCCATCGGTATGTCCGTTAATGGTGATGGTAATGGTCGCTGTCGATTTATCTCCATCTCCATCGGTAATGGTGTAACTAAATACGTCTTGGAGGCTTTGGTTATCTTTAAGGGCATTTACATCCGTATTGTTATTATTTAATTGGTAGGTGTAACTACCGTCAGCACGGAGAATTAATGTTCCGTATTCTCCATTCACTGCTGTATTCAATGCGCCATTTGCTACGTGTTCACCTGACGCAACTGTTCCAGCCTGTACTCCACTGACGTTAGCTTTGTCTGCGCCTTGGGTATCAGCTGTATCTCCACTAGATACGCCTCCTGTCAGTACGTTGCCACTGACTGGATTAGGTACGCTGTCTTCTGTAATGCTATTCGTGTCAGGCTTCGCAACAGGTGCGTCATCTATAATCGTAATCGTTACGGTATTCGTTGTACTATTGCCCTGAGCATCCTTAGTTGTATAGCTAAACGTATCCTCAACATTATCGCCATTTGATGGTTTAGTCAGTGTGTATGTGTAATGACCATCTTCATCAATGCTGAACGTCCCATATTGAGTCGAACCATTAGTAACGGGTACTGCTTTGACCTCGGATGGTAGGTTCACTGTATCTGTTACGGTATGACCAGTACCCGCAGTTGAACCACCCGCAAGACCACTTTCATTGACAGTATTGCTAATTGGGGCTGGTGTTAGATTGACATTTGCCACATTAATCGTAAGCGTTGAATGAGTTAAATCACCATCCGCATCACGTACCGTATAAGTAAATACATCCTGTGCATCAGCTGTTACTGCATCAGCGGTTGATACATAGGTATAACTGCCATCGGCATTTAAAGTGATATAGCCATATTGGCCATCTATCCTGCCTCCAACGCCACCAGCGCTGTTCGTTGCAGTATCACCCGATACCACACCAACCACTGCACCAGTATTCACCCAACCATCTGCGCCAGCAGTATCATTTGTTAATACACCGTCAGCAGCAAGTACGCTCAGCACACCACCTTCACTAAGGCTACCAGTATCTGCCACAGCAGTCGGAACATCATCAATCACTTGTACAACCAGACTACCTGTTGTGGTTACCCCTCCTGCATCTGTGACACTCAGTGGAATGCCACTCAGAAGTAAACCATCATTTCCAACAACGCTATGTGTCTGGGCGTTGTTCAAAGTATAGGTATAACTCAAACTACCTGAAGTTGGGATACCACCTACACTGCTATTTGCCGTAAAACCATTTAGAACGATGGTTCCACCAGCGACGTTGATCGCTGCCGATGGGTTGCTGCTACTCAGTGATTGTAATTGTGAAAGGCTAAAGGTCTGTCCGCCTATGTTAATACTGCTTAAGCCATCTCCTGCATTGATCTGAATCGTTCCACTGGCAGATTCGCTCGCTGCACTTGCATTGCTACCTGTACTTAGACCACTTTCATACACTGTAATCTGACCACCAACATTGTTTCCGTTCTCATCGTTCGGTGTAATGCTTGGTAGGCCATCGGTATGTCCGTTAATGGTGATGGTTAATGTCGTGGTACTCCAGTCCCCATCTGCATCTTTAATGGTGTAGCTAAATGTTTCTGTGAGCTTGCCTCCATCTTTTAATGCATTCACGGTTGCGTTATTTGGGTCAACGGTATAGCTGTAACTACCATCGCTATTGAGTATCAGTGTGCCGTAGTCACCTGCAAGTCCTGTTCCACCAACATTACCTGTTTGTTCTGTTGTTGAGCTTCCTTTGCTGACTCCTGTCACTTGTGTTGCATCTGCACCTAAACTGTCAGCAACATCTGTGCTGTTGCTACTGCCACCTGTGATCACGTTTCCTTCAAGTGCTGCACCGTCTTCTGTCACTGTGCCTGTGTCAGCTTTGGCTTCTGGGGCGGTATCTGTGATGAGAATGACCAGATTCGTCGCTGCTGAGCTTTCATCGGCATTGTCTGTCACTATAATTGGGAAACTATCACTTACGCTGCTATCACCACCGCTGTGGTTTTTGCTGGTGCCACTTTGTTGGTAGCTATAACTGACTTTGCCTGTTACTGGATCATAGTCGGTAAGGGTCAGTGTTCCTTGTGTACCTATGATTGTTTTTGGTGTGGTCGGGGATAGACCCAAGAGTTCGCTGGTCAGAATGGTCGTGACACCAATCGTGATAGATTTCAGTCCATCTGCTGCGTTGACGGTAAACTCGCCTTGTACTGGGGTCGTTGCATTTTCGGCAATGCTGTTCGCACCAAGCGCTGATCCATTATGATCAGTGATAACCACGTTAGGTGCGCCATCGGTATGTCCGTTAATGGTGATGGTAATGGTCGCTGTCGATTTATCTCCATCTCCATCGGTAATGGTGTAACTAAATACGTCTTGGAGGCTTTGGTTATCTTTAAGGGCATTTACATCCGTATTGTTATTATTTAATTGGTAGGTGTAACTACCGTCAGCACGGAGAATTAATGTTCCGTATTCTCCATTCACTGCTGTATTCAATGCGCCATTTGCTACGTGTTCACCTGACGCAACTGTTCCAGCCTGTACTCCACTGACGTTAGCTTTGTCTGCGCCTTGGGTATCAGCTGTATCTCCACTAGATACGCCTCCTGTCAGTACGTTGCCACTGACTGGATTAGGTACGCTGTCTTCTGTAATGCTATTCGTGTCAGGCGTCGCAACAGGTGCGTCATCTATAATCGTAATCGTTACGGTATTCGTTGTACTATTGCCCTGAGCATCCTTAGTTGTATAGCTAAACGTATCCTCAACATTATCGCCATTTGATGGTTTAGTCAGTGTGTATGTGTAATGACCATCTTCATCAATGCTGAACGTCCCATATTGAGTCGAACCATTAGTAACGGGTACTGCTTTGACCTCGGATGGTAGGTTCACTGTATCTGTTACGGTATGACCAGTACCCGCAGTTGAACCACCCGCAAGACCACTTTCATTGACAGTATTGCTAATTGGGGCTGGTGTTAGATTGACATTTGCCACATTAATCGTAAGCGTTGAATGAGTTAAATCACCATCCGCATCACGTACCGTATAAGTAAATACATCCTGTGCATCAGCTGTTACTGCATCAGCGGTTGATACATAGGTATAACTGCCATCGGCATTTAAAGTGATATAGCCATATTGGCCATCTATCCTGCCTCCAACGCCACCAGCGCTGTTCGTTGCAGTATCACCCGATACCACACCAACCACTGCACCAGTATTCACCCAACCATCTGCGCCAGCAGTATCATTTGTTAATACACCGTCAGCAGCAAGTACGCTCAGCACACCACCTTCACTAAGGCTACCAGTATCTGCCACAGCAGTCGGAACATCATCAATCACTTGTACAACCAGACTACCTGTTGTGGTTACCCCTCCTGCATCTGTGACACTCAGTGGAATGCCACTCAGAAGTAAACCATCATTTCCAACAACGCTATGTGTCTGGGCGTTGTTCAAAGTATAGGTATAACTCAAACTACCTGAAGTTGGGATACCACCTACACTGCTATTTGCCGTAAAACCATTTAGAACGATGGTTCCACCAGCGACGTTGATCGCTGCCGATGGGTTGCTGCTACTCAGTGATTGTAATTGTGAAAGGCTAAAGGTCTGTCCGCCTATGTTAATACTGCTTAAGCCATCTCCTGCATTGATCTGAATCGTTCCACTGGCAGATTCGCTCGCTGCACTTGCATTGCTACCTGTACTTAGACCACTTTCATACACTGTAATCTGACCACCAACATTGTTTCCGTTCTCATCGTTCGGTGTAATGCTTGGTAGGCCATCGGTATGTCCGTTAATGGTGATGGTTAATGTCGTGGTACTCCAGTCCCCATCTGCATCTTTAATGGTGTAGCTAAATGTTTCTGTGAGCTTGCCTCCATCTTTTAATGCATTCACGGTTGCGTTATTTGGGTCAACGGTATAGCTGTAACTACCATCGCTATTGAGTATCAGTGTGCCGTAGTCACCTGCAAGTCCTGTTCCACCAACATTACCTGTTTGTTCTGTTGTTGAGCTTCCTTTGCTGACTCCTGTCACTTGTGTTGCATCTGCACCTAAACTGTCAGCAACATCTGTGCTGTTGCTACTGCCACCTGTGATCACGTTTCCTTCAAGTGCTGCACCGTCTTCTGTCACTGTGCCTGTGTCAGCTTTGGCTTCTGGGGCGGTATCTGTGATGAGAATGACCAGATTCGTCGCTGCTGAGCTTTCATCGGCATTGTCTGTCACTATAATTGGGAAACTATCACTTACGCTGCTATCACCACCGCTGTGGTTTTTGCTGGTGCCACTTTGTTGGTAGCTATAACTGACTTTGCCTGTTACTGGATCATAGTCGGTAAGGGTCAGTGTTCCTTGTGTACCTATGATTGTTTTTGGTGTGGTCGGGGATAGACCCAAGAGTTCGCTGGTCAGAATGGTCGTGACACCAATCGTGATAGATTTCAGTCCATCTGCTGCGTTGACGGTAAACTCGCCTTGTACTGGGGTCGTTGCATTTTCGGCAATGCTGTTCGCACCAAGCGCTGATCCATTATGATCAGTGATAACCACGTTAGGTGCGCCATCGGTATGTCCGTTAATGGTGATGGTAATGGTCGCTGTCGATTTATCTCCATCTCCATCGGTAATGGTGTAACTAAATACGTCTTGGAGGCTTTGGTTATCTTTAAGGGCATTTACATCCGTATTGTTATTATTTAATTGGTAGGTGTAACTACCGTCAGCACGGAGAATTAATGTTCCGTATTCTCCATTCACTGCTGTATTCAATGCGCCATTTGCTACGTGTTCACCTGACGCAACTGTTCCAGCCTGTACTCCACTGACGTTAGCTTTGTCTGCGCCTTGGGTATCAGCTGTATCTCCACTAGATACGCCTCCTGTCAGTACGTTGCCACTGACTGGATTAGGTACGCTGTCTTCTGTAATGCTATTCGTGTCAGGCTTCGCAACAGGTGCGTCATCTATAATCGTAATCGTTACGGTATTCGTTGTACTATTGCCCTGAGCATCCTTAGTTGTATAGCTAAACGTATCCTCAACATTATCGCCATTTGATGGTTTAGTCAGTGTGTATGTGTAATGACCATCTTCATCAATGCTGAACGTCCCATATTGAGTCGAACCATTAGTAACGGGTACTGCTTTGACCTCGGATGGTAGGTTCACTGTATCTGTTACGGTATGACCAGTACCCGCAGTTGAACCACCCGCAAGACCACTTTCATTGACAGTATTGCTAATTGGGGCTGGTGTTAGATTGACATTTGCCACATTAATCGTAAGCGTTGAATGAGTTAAATCACCATCCGCATCACGTACCGTATAAGTAAATACATCCTGTGCATCAGCTGTTACTGCATCAGCGGTTGATACATAGGTATAACTGCCATCGGCATTTAAAGTGATATAGCCATATTGGCCATCTATCCTGCCTCCAACGCCACCAGCGCTGTTCGTTGCAGTATCACCCGATACCACACCAACCACTGCACCAGTATTCACCCAACCATCTGCGCCAGCAGTATCATTTGTTAATACACCGTCAGCAGCAAGTACGCTCAGCACACCACCTTCACTAAGGCTACCAGTATCTGCCACAGCAGTCGGAACATCATCAATCACTTGTACAACCAGACTACCTGTTGTGGTTACCCCTCCTGCATCTGTGACACTCAGTGGAATGCCACTCAGAAGTAAACCATCATTTCCAACAACGCTATGTGTCTGGGCGTTGTTCAAAGTATAGGTATAACTCAAACTACCTGAAGTTGGGATACCACCTACACTGCTATTTGCCGTAAAACCATTTAGAACGATGGTTCCACCAGCGACGTTGATCGCTGCCGATGGGTTGCTGCTACTCAGTGATTGTAATTGTGAAAGGCTAAAGGTCTGTCCGCCTATGTTAATACTGCTTAAGCCATCTCCTGCATTGATCTGAATCGTTCCACTGGCAGATTCGCTCGCTGCACTTGCATTGCTACCTGTACTTAGACCACTTTCATACACTGTAATCTGACCACCAACACTGCTACCGTTCTGATCGTTCGGTGTAATGCTTGGTAGGCCATCGGTATGTCCGTTAATGGTGATGGTTAATGTCGTGGTACTCCAGTCCCCATCTGCATCTTTAATGGTGTAGCTAAATGTTTCTGTGAGCTTGCCTCCATCTTTTAATGCATTCACGGTTGCGTTATTTGGGTCAACGGTATAGCTGTAACTACCATCGCTATTGAGTATCAGTGTGCCGTAGTCACCTGCAAGTCCTGTTCCACCAACATTACCTGTTTGTTCTGTTGTTGAGCTTCCTTTGCTGACTCCTGTCACTTGTGTTGCATCTGCACCTAAACTGTCAGCAACATCTGTGCTGTTGCTACTGCCACCTGTGATCACGTTTCCTTCAAGTGCTGCACCGTCTTCTGTCACTGTGCCTGTGTCAGCTTTGGCTTCTGGGGCGGTATCTGTGATGAGAATGACCAGATTCGTCGCTGCTGAGCTTTCATCGGCATTGTCTGTCACTATAATTGGGAAACTATCACTTACGCTGCTATCACCACCGCTGTGGTTTTTGCTGGTGCCACTTTGTTGGTAGCTATAACTGACTTTGCCTGTTACTGGATCATAGTCGGTAAGGGTCAGTGTTCCTTGTGTACCTATGATTGTTTTTGGTGTGGTCGGGGATAGACCCAAGAGTTCGCTGGTCAGAATGGTCGTGACACCAATCGTGATAGATTTCAGTCCATCTGCTGCGTTGACGGTAAACTCGCCTTGTACTGGGGTCGTTGCATTTTCGGCAATGCTGTTCGCACCAAGCGCTGATCCATTATGATCAGTGATAACCACGTTAGGTGCGCCATCGGTATGTCCGTTAATGGTGATGGTAATGGTCGCTGTCGATTTATCTCCATCTCCATCGGTAATGGTGTAACTAAATACGTCTTGGAGGCTTTGGTTATCTTTAAGGGCATTTACATCCGTATTGTTATTATTTAATTGGTAGGTGTAACTACCGTCAGCACGGAGAATTAATGTTCCGTATTCTCCATTCACTGCTGTATTCAATGCGCCATTTGCTACGTGTTCACCTGACGCAACTGTTCCAGCCTGTACTCCACTGACGTTAGCTTTGTCTGCGCCTTGGGTATCAGCTGTATCTCCACTAGATACGCCTCCTGTCAGTACGTTGCCACTGACTGGATTAGGTACGCTGTCTTCTGTAATGCTATTCGTGTCAGGCTTCGCAACAGGTGCGTCATCTATAATCGTAATCGTTACGGTATTCGTTGTACTATTGCCCTGAGCATCCTTAGTTGTATAGCTAAACGTATCCTCAACATTATCGCCATTTGATGGTTTAGTCAGTGTGTATGTGTAATGACCATCTTCATCAATGCTGAACGTCCCATATTGAGTCGAACCATTAGTAACGGGTACTGCTTTGACCTCGGATGGTAGGTTCACTGTATCTGTTACGGTATGACCAGTACCCGCAGTTGAACCACCCGCAAGACCACTTTCATTGACAGTATTGCTAATTGGGGCTGGTGTTAGATTGACATTTGCCACATTAATCGTAAGCGTTGAATGAGTTAAATCACCATCCGCATCACGTACCGTATAAGTAAATACATCCTGTGCATCAGCTGTTACTGCATCAGCGGTTGATACATAGGTATAACTGCCATCGGCATTTAAAGTGATATAGCCATATTGGCCATCTATCCTGCCTCCAACGCCACCAGCGCTGTTCGTTGCAGTATCACCCGATACCACACCAACCACTGCACCAGTATTCACCCAACCATCTGCGCCAGCAGTATCATTTGTTAATACACCGTCAGCAGCAAGTACGCTCAGCACACCACCTTCACTAAGGCTACCAGTATCTGCCACAGCAGTCGGAACATCATCAATCACTTGTACAACCAGACTACCTGTTGTGGTTACCCCTCCTGCATCTGTGACACTCAGTGGAATGCCACTCAGAAGTAAACCATCATTTCCAACAACGCTATGTGTCTGGGCGTTGTTCAAAGTATAGGTATAACTCAAACTACCTGAAGTTGGGATACCACCTACACTGCTATTTGCCGTAAAACCATTTAGAACGATGGTTCCACCAGCGACGTTGATCGCTGCCGATGGGTTGCTGCTACTCAGTGATTGTAATTGTGAAAGGCTAAAGGTCTGTCCGCCTATGTTAATACTGCTTAAGCCATCTCCTGCATTGATCTGAATCGTTCCACTGGCAGATTCGCTCGCTGCACTTGCATTGCTACCTGTACTTAGACCACTTTCATACACTGTAATCTGACCACCAACATTGTTTCCGTTCTCATCGTTCGGTGTAATGCTTGGTAGGCCATCGGTATGTCCGTTAATGGTGATGGTTAATGTCGTGGTACTCCAGTCCCCATCTGCATCTTTAATGGTGTAGCTAAATGTTTCTGTGAGCTTGCCTCCATCTTTTAATGCATTCACGGTTGCGTTATTTGGGTCAACGGTATAGCTGTAACTACCATCGCTATTGAGTATCAGTGTGCCGTAGTCACCTGCAAGTCCTGTTCCACCAACATTACCTGTTTGTTCTGTTGTTGAGCTTCCTTTGCTGACTCCTGTCACTTGTGTTGCATCTGCACCTAAACTGTCAGCAACATCTGTGCTGTTGCTACTGCCACCTGTGATCACGTTTCCTTCAAGTGCTGCACCGTCTTCTGTCACTGTGCCTGTGTCAGCTTTGGCTTCTGGGGCGGTATCTGTGATGAGAATGACCAGATTCGTCGCTGCTGAGCTTTCATCGGCATTGTCTGTCACTATAATTGGGAAACTATCACTTACGCTGCTATCACCACCGCTGTGGTTTTTGCTGGTGCCACTTTGTTGGTAGCTATAACTGACTTTGCCTGTTACTGGATCATAGTCGGTAAGGGTCAGTGTTCCTTGTGTACCTATGATTGTTTTTGGTGTGGTCGGGGATAGACCCAAGAGTTCGCTGGTCAGAATGGTCGTGACACCAATCGTGATAGATTTCAGTCCATCTGCTGCGTTGACGGTAAACTCGCCTTGTACTGGGGTCGTTGCATTTTCGGCAATGCTGTTCGCACCAAGCGCTGATCCATTATGATCAGTGATAACCACGTTAGGTGCGCCATCGGTATGTCCGTTAATGGTGATGGTAATGGTCGCTGTCGATTTATCTCCATCTCCATCGGTAATGGTGTAACTAAATACGTCTTGGAGGCTTTGGTTATCTTTAAGGGCATTTACATCCGTATTGTTATTATTTAATTGGTAGGTGTAACTACCGTCAGCACGGAGAATTAATGTTCCGTATTCTCCATTCACTGCTGTATTCAATGCGCCATTTGCTACGTGTTCACCTGACGCAACTGTTCCAGCCTGTACTCCACTGACGTTAGCTTTGTCTGCGCCTTGGGTATCAGCTGTATCTCCACTAGATACGCCTCCTGTCAGTACGTTGCCACTGACTGGATTAGGTACGCTGTCTTCTGTAATGCTATTCGTGTCAGGCGTCGCAACAGGTGCGTCATCTATAATCGTAATCGTTACGGTATTCGTTGTACTATTGCCCTGAGCATCCTTAGTTGTATAGCTAAACGTATCCTCAACATTATCGCCATTTGATGGTTTAGTCAGTGTGTATGTGTAATGACCATCTTCATCAATGCTGAACGTCCCATATTGAGTCGAACCATTAGTAACGGGTACTGCTTTGACCTCGGATGGTAGGTTCACTGTATCTGTTACGGTATGACCAGTACCCGCAGTTGAACCACCCGCAAGACCACTTTCATTGACAGTATTGCTAATTGGGGCTGGTGTTAGATTGACATTTGCCACATTAATCGTAAGCGTTGAATGAGTTAAATCACCATCCGCATCACGTACCGTATAAGTAAATACATCCTGTGCATCAGCTGTTACTGCATCAGCGGTTGATACATAGGTATAACTGCCATCGGCATTTAAAGTGATATAGCCATATTGGCCATCTATCCTGCCTCCAACGCCACCAGCGCTGTTCGTTGCAGTATCACCCGATACCACACCAACCACTGCACCAGTATTCACCCAACCATCTGCGCCAGCAGTATCATTTGTTAATACACCGTCAGCAGCAAGTACGCTCAGCACACCACCTTCACTAAGGCTACCAGTATCTGCCACAGCAGTCGGAACATCATCAATCACTTGTACAACCAGACTACCTGTTGTGGTTACCCCTCCTGCATCTGTGACACTCAGTGGAATGCCACTCAGAAGTAAACCATCATTTCCAACAACGCTATGTGTCTGGGCGTTGTTCAAAGTATAGGTATAACTCAAACTACCTGAAGTTGGGATACCACCTACACTGCTATTTGCCGTAAAACCATTTAGAACGATGGTTCCACCAACGACGTTGATCGCTGCCGATGGGTTGCTGCTACTCAGTGATTGTAATTGTGAAAGGCTAAAGGTCTGTCCGCCTATGTTAATACTGCTTAAGCCA
Organism: Acinetobacter lwoffii; assembly: GCF_019048525.1. NCBI lineage: Bacteria > Pseudomonadati > Pseudomonadota > Gammaproteobacteria > Moraxellales > Moraxellaceae > Acinetobacter > Acinetobacter lwoffii. The sequence goes on from NZ_CP077369.1 coordinate 694,693, forward strand.
TCTCCTGCATTGATCTGAATCGTTCCACTGGCAGATTCGCTCGCTGCACTTGCATTGCTACCTGTACTTAGACCACTTTCATACACTGTAATCTGACCACCAACACTGCTACCGTTCTGATCGTTCGGTGTAATGCTTGGTAGGCCATCGGTATGTCCGTTAATGGTGATGGTAATGGTCGCTGTCGATTTATCTCCATCTCCATCGGTAATGGTGTAGCTAAATGTTTCTGTGAGCTTGCCTCCATCTTTTAATGCATTCACGGTTGCGTTATTTGGGTCAACGGTATAGCTGTAACTACCATCGCTATTGAGTATCAGTGTGCCGTAGTCACCTGCAAGTCCTGTTCCACCAACATTATCTGTTTGTTCTGTTGTTGAGCTTCCTTTGCTGACTCCTGTCACTTGTGTTGCATCTGCACCTAAACGGTCAGCAACATCTGCACTATTGCTACTACCACCTGTGATCACGTTTCCTTCAAGTGCTGTACCGTCTTCTGTCACTGTGCCTGTGTCAGCTTTCGCTTCTGGGGCAGTATCTGTAATGAGAATGACCAGATCAGTCGCTACTGAGCTTTCATCGGCATTGTCTGTCACTATAATTGGGAAACTATCACTTACGCTGCTATCACCACCGCTGTGGTTTTTGCTGGTGCCACTTTGTTGGTAGCTATAACTGACTTTGCCTGTTACTGGATCATAGTCGGTAAGGGTCAGTGTTCCTTGTGTACCTATGATTGTTTTTGGTGTGGTCGGGGATAGACCCAAGAGTTCGCTGGTCAGAATGGTCGTGACACCAATCGTGATAGATTTCAGTCCATCTGCTGCGTTGACGGTAAACTCGCCTTGTACTGGGGTCGTTGCATTTTCGGCAATGCTGTTCGCACCAAGCGCTGATCCATTATGATCAGTGATAACCACGTTAGGTGCGCCATCGGTATGTCCGTTAATGGTGATGGTAATGGTCGCTGTCGATTTATCTCCATCTCCATCGGTAATGGTGTAACTAAATACGTCTTGGAGGCTTTGGTTATCTTTAAGGGCATTTACATCCGTATTGTTATTATTTAATTGGTAGGTGTAACTACCGTCAGCACGGAGAATTAATGTTCCGTATTCTCCATTCACTGCTGTATTCAATGCGCCATTTGCTACGTGTTCACCTGACGCAACTGTTCCAGCCTGTACTCCACTGACGTTAGCTTTGTCTGCGCCTTGGGTATCAGCTGTATCTCCACTAGATACGTCTCCTGTCAGTACGTTGCCACTGACTGGATTAGGTACGCTGTCTTCTGTAATGCTATTCGTGTCAGGCGTCGCAACAGGTGCGTCATCTATAATATTAATAACCAGATCACCCGAAGCTGTTTTATCGCCATCGATATCTGTCACTTCCACTGCAAATGTTGCATTGGTATTATCACCTGACGTATTCGCAGGAAGTGTGTAGCTATAGTGGATAGTACCTGTACCAGTTGCCGAATTGTATTCATAGCGTGCAGTTAAACCATCCGAGAATGTTTGATCTGCTGTCGTTAGGGTATGTCCACCTAACTTCACTGCATCTTGAGAAGCCAAACCATCTGGAGAGGTAAAAGCAATTGTACCGCTTGTTGTTTCCTTATCAGTAGATGCTTTAGAGCCACCATTATTCAAACCTGATTCATAGACTTTGGTACTCTCTCCATCGCTCGAAGGAAGCGTAACAAGAGGCGCACTATTGCCAATGACTAATGTCAAGCTAGCTGTTGAGCTATCCCCATCACCGTCAACCAATGTATAAGTAAATACCTCATTTACACCGCCCGGCGTACCTTCATGACGCTCGTAACTATATTCACCTGTGGTCTTATTGAGTATTAGAGTACCATACTGCCCTTCGATCGTCAGCGTTGTGCCATCATCTGTTACCACGTTAGCAGATACATTATCACTAACCACTGTGGAGATGCTCACTCCATCGGCACTAATTTTGTCTGCACCTGTAGCCCCACTACTCGTACCAACACCCGTCAGTACATTTCCAGTTTCAGGGGTAAATTGATTAGCAGCCACATTATCGATGTCGTTTTTGGCAAGTGGTGCATCATCAATAATGCTAATGACTAGACTGCCACTGCTCACAATATTACTTTGATCTGTCACAGATATACCGACTTCTTCCAGAAAGTTATCGGTGTGTGATGCATCGTTGGTAACAGGTTGATCTAGTTCATATTCATAAGTAATGGTGCCACCCGTAGATACGCCATTAAATTCCTGACCATTTGGCGTATAGTCAGTAATGATGATCTTGCCATGAGGCGTGTTGATAATAATCGGTGTAGTTGAGGCATTTTCCAGATCTGTTAGCAAAATATTGGTATCACCAACCGTAACAGACTTTACGCCATCACCAGCCCCAATCGTAATACTACCCGCTTCTTTATTTGAACCCGATGTATCAGTTAAACCCTGTTCATATACAGTAACATGCCCCTGTTCAATTAATGTATCAGTAGTATTGTTCGGATTTTCACTGCCGCCATTTTCATCTTTTATGCTAATCGAAGGATTTGCATCAGGTGTAATTGTGATTACCAATTCCGCTGAAGCGGTTCCACCCTGGCCATCACTAATTGTATAAGTAACTGTTGGAACGGTGCCATTCCAGTTAGTCGCAGGGACAAAGTGATAAGTTCCATCGGCATTGAGCGTTAGCTCGCCAATTTTATCAATTGTAACGGTTTGGCCTGCATTATAGCTTTTCCCCTCCACAACAAATTGAGTAACTGTGATTGCGTTTCCATCAGGATCACGATCATTAGTTAAAACATTGCCATTAACTGGGGTATCTTCAACACCTGTAATTTCATCCTTAACGGCGATTGGCCATGCGTTTTTATCCCCTCCACCGCCACTTCCTGCGGCTGCAATGATGCCACCAATAACAGCACCACCACCAATAATCCATGGCAGTAAAGACCCACCTGCCGCACTAGCAGGTAATAAGACCTCAAGCCCAGGTATTCCCTTAAAACCAGAAACACCATCAAACCAGTATAAGATACAACCATCTTCTTCAAAAACCAGATCAGAATCAACTTTGTCATATACGACAAAGAAGTTTTCGATAAGGACAGTTTCACCATTATTTAACTTTAAAATCAGGTTATTGCCATCACGTAAAAACTCTGCTACATCATTACGATGCATTTTGGTATGGACAATTGATGCTTCTGTTAAAGTGATATGTTGCGTGTTGATAGATACTTTATTTAAAGAATCTTTTTCTACTACAATAAAATTTGTCATGTTCTGTGTGGCCTATATTCGTTGAAACTTTTAAATGCTGAATTACTTGGTAATGCCCGTAATTTGTACCGTCACGCGACGATCGGGCTGTAAACATGCTTTTAGTGCTTCACGAGATTTAACCGTAGGACAGCCGTCCGTGACTGGTTGATTCTTCCCTGCACTTGCCACCGAGATAATATTTGCGGATACGCCATTTTGAACAAGCAGACTACGTACAGTTTCAGCACGATTCTGACCAAGTTTTTGGTTATAAGTTTCGCTTCCTAGACGATCCGTATGACCGACCAATATGATCTTACTGACAGAAACAAAACCTGTTGAAATTTTTGATGCTACGTCCTGAACTTCCTGACGGCCTTTAGGCAATAAATCATTTAAAGATGAACCATCAAATTTAAATAATGTATCGGCTGCCAAATCAATTGTTTCAGTATGCTCAACAGGAGCAACGACAGGCTTTTGAGCTGCTGGCTGTTGTCTACAAGCCAAAGGATGACCATTATTTGAAATAAAAGGTACACCAGCAGCATCTACAGAAAGAATAAAGTTACGATCTTTTAATTGATCTGGCCGCAAGTCGACATCGCAACTCTGACAATTTTTTTCGCCGCTACAATTTTTAACTTTGAAATTATAAACCTCTGGTTTTAAATAATACTTTGCCGTATTATTGATATAGAATTTACCTGATTCAATACTGTCAATATAGAAATAAATTGGACAACTCTGTTCATCTCTTGTATCCCCTGCGCATAATTTAGCATCTCTGTTGACATTGATCTCCTGATTATAACCTTGCTTATTATTTTGAAACCGTAAAGCAGAAGGCTTTGAGTAAGGATCAGATGCACAAGAGGCTAGCACCAATGAAATTACAGTAGTTAAAAGCGATAATTTCCACATAAACAACCCTTGGTAGACTTAAAGAGGTGGTCCCACTTGTTTGAACAACTAAAAGCGTATTTATAAGTGATATTCCGCTCTAGTTAAGCCACCTTGTTTTGTTGGGGTAGCTGATCATAGTAAAACTCATTTGGTGTCATTTTGTCTAGACTGAGGTCGTTTCAAATTATAAAACTCAAAATATGCACTTAATTGCTTTTTCGCATCTGTGACACTGCTATAAGCTTTGAGAAGTTCTATTAATTTTGCATCCTGCAAGGCTTTCAGAATAGATTTATAAAACAACTCAGTGGGTGAAGTAACACCACCTACAGCTTTAATTATTAGCCAAGGTTTTTCATGAGAAAAGTTAAAAGACTTATCAAATTTTTTAAGTAGCTTTTTATCATTAACAAGATTTCGTGCTGCACCCCGTATGCCATCATTTTGATGTAACAAACCTGTTAACACAGCAGCTAAGGTGGATTTCCCTGTTCCATAACTGCCTGTCAAGGTAAAGGTTGACTGACCAGAAGTTTCGAATGAATCTATAATAGTCTGTAAAGAATTATAAGCTGTTCCATGAAAAACAACTTTATCAAAAAACTCTTTTGATATATCCGTATCTAATCGGGTAGATAAAAGATGATTAACATGGACCTGGTAGTAATGATTCAAATTTTCTACTTTAGTCATTTTTAATTTTTCCAGAATAAATATTAGCTAAGAGTTCATCTAAATTGACTTCACTGATTTGATCGCAAGCTAAACTTCTCATACCTAAGGTATCTGTCCATTAGACCTCTTGCGAAAGTCGTTATTGCAAGTTCATCCGATTTACCAGTGCAGCGATTAAGTTAATGCGTAAACCGAATCTTTTCCGTCTATTTCGATAGCGTTCACTTAATATTCTAAATGTTTTCAATTGACTATTAATATGTTCGATCACAACTCGTATTTTTCCAATCATTTTATTGTACTTTTTCTCAACATCAAATAAGGGTAAATTCTTCTTTTTCTTTATTGGCATCAATAATTTAAAGCCATCTTGCTCTAATCCGTAGTACCCTAAATCGGTCATAACATATTTACAATGTTTGAATTTTTTAACCGTTCTTCTTGCCAATTTAATGTCATGCTGACTGCCATTCGATATATCTAGCCCTATGATTTGTTTGCTGTTCGGATGATAGATCACTTGTGCTTTTAGCGTATGTTTCTTCTTTTTACCACTGTAGAACTTACTCTGATTTTTTTTTCGGACGTTCTATTGAACATTCTGTCGCATCAATAATGACCCAGTTAAACTGTTCGTCTGCTGTGGTAATGCTTCGTTTTGGCAGAGTAAACCGTCTTGATTTCATCAATGCATCTTCAACCTTTTTAATGGTTCGATTCACATTACTTTCAGCGATATGGTAATTTGCAGCCAACCCCAATTGAGTGCTGTAATTCCGTAAGTAATTGAGTGTTAATAATAATTGATCCTCTATAGCTAAAGTATGAGGACGCCCAGATTTCTTTTTAAGTGATTCTACTTCTTTTAAAACTTCGATCATTTCACTAAAAACTGGTCGAGGTACACCAACCAAGCGCTGGAATTCAGAATCTGAAAAACGATTTAATTTCTGATATCTCATGAAATTTAGATTGAGGTGGTTTTTACTTTCGCAAGAGGTCTAGTGGTTTTTGAAATTTAGATGCACAATATATGGAATTTTTAGCCATTGTCTGACTGTTAACGAATATACGAATATTTACTTGATTTTTTTATATAATCACCAAGTAAATATGCAAACGGCTTTTGATTTCAATGAAAAATTTGGCGCACCTAAAAAATTGTTGTGCAAAAATTTTAATAAAATCCAAATCAGTATACACCCTGATTTTTCTGGAATTTATCTTTGCTATCAAGAGGCTTTCAAAGCTTTAAAAACAGATCTAGGTATCTTGAATCCACGTCCCGAAATTCACGTCTGGAAAGATACTAATCTATCCGGTTATACCATCGCCAGTAATATCCAATGGTTCCTATACTGGACTCAGAATGCACCCAAAGAAATTAATCTAATTATCCATTCTCTTCCCAAAGATAACAAAAAAATCGAACTATTAAAAAATGTGGCTAGTTCCGAATTTCTAAAATTTCTATCATCTACTTATTATGATCTTAATCGATTAAATCCCAAAAGGTTACATAACTTAATAAATGAATACATTTCTGCCGAGGCTATTTACAAGTTAAACAAAGAAAATTCTTTCAAACCTCACCGTACTATGAGCTTAGACCTGCTAGCAAAACGACTCTCATACACACGATATCAGCTGAATTATCGCAATAAAGTTATAAACCGAAAAAGACAAAGTGTGCTTGATCAACTAGAACAAACTAGTGAAGTTGTACAACAGCTTTTAAATAATGCGGACTTCGTTCTCACGCCAGATCAGCTATGGAAAGCATAATGTCAGAATCCAACCCAACCCATCAAAATATTGCTGATATTCCAGGGGTATCATTAAAACAGACATTGGAAAAACTCTTTGGTGATGAGCAGCTCCAACGTACCGAACATATTCAATATGTTGCTGATTTACTGACTTCGCACCCAACTGATCAATGTCTGGAAGGACTGAATCTCGATCTATTAGATTTTGATCTAGAAACCAATTCTGTTGTTGCTAGACCAGCTGCATTGGTCTCCTCTCGAAAACATACTGTTAGCGCAACACCAGTTACTTGGTATGTGAACTCAATTGCACAATTAGCAGAGTCGGAAGAAAACGCTTTAATCTGGAATATCCTGGTCTTAAAAGCAGCAATCTATTTAATTGCCCTTCCAGACATTAAACCTGAGCTTTTTAAAGAAGACTACACTGAACATTTCAATACTGTAAAACGCTTATTTCAACGCTTCCGTGTGGCCAATAGGGTTCTGAATCCCGATAAAGAATATCAAAATACACGCGAATACATGATCCTTTGGGAAAAGCATCTTAAAGATCCTACGCTTTCGTTAACTGAATTTGTTCAATATTTAAGTAATTTCAATACAGATCCATCCAATGATTTTGAAAAAAATCTACTGAATAATCTACGCATTACATTTACTTATATTTTAAACAATAAGGCCAAAATTGCCAAAGCGAGCATCGAGACTCAACTTCAACATGATTTTTTAGATGAAGATCAGCTGATTGTAGAAAGTTCAGAAATTAAAAAAGGTCAAAAGTCTAAAGCTCTTAATATAGAAGAACAATTAGATGACCAAGATACACGTCAAATACTTGTAGACCCAACCATCGTTACCCCCCTTGCTGCATATTCAGAATCCGGCCAAAGCTATGTGCTGCCTCTGGTTGCCAAACATATTCAACGGAAAGAACATTTGCTGCCATACAGCAGCCTCTTTCCTAATACCACAAGCATAAGTGCCCTAATTACTGAACTATATAAAAATTACATTGTTGAGGTTAAAGAAGACTCTAAAGACAAGGATAAAGAAATCAAAAAAAAGAAGGCATCCTTGATCCTGATGCTGTCATTTCTGACAGGAAATAAAATCCAGGAGTGGCTCCGTCTACAAAGTAAACGTGCTAAAAATTTAAATGCTCGCCAACAGATCAAGCAAAGCAATGGACAATATTATCTGAGAAGTAAATTTTCAATTTTTGAAAATAAGGATTTTGCTTATCCAGAGGGCTTGCTCAACCAAACAGTTCATCTGGACATCCCGATCCCGAATTCATTTATTGAATCTCTGCGAGACGGTGACCCCGTTAAGGAAGAGGACCTTCAGCAACATTTGAAACAGCTGAGAGCCAAATTTTATATTCCAAAATTATCACTAATAAGAATTGGCTCTCTTTTACATCAGACTATTTTGCAACGCACTGGAAATAAACAGCTTGCTGACCTTCTCACTGGTATTGATGCCAATAAGTCTTCTTCTACTTCTTATTGTCATCAAAATATCCTGACTTTACAGACTGAATATGTCTCAATTTTAAAAGAGCTGTGTGAGTCGTTATCCGATGAATACCAGAATATTGAATATGCTGCAGAAAAAAACTTTGGAAGCCGCAAAGCACCTACTTCAAATGTGATTCAAAATATCTTTGCCACTCTCAAATTCAGAATAATTTCACAAAAAGAAGACGACTGGATAGCAATTTTTAATCACTATAATCTGTGGATGTGGCATTTCTTGTTGCTCTTTACTGCTGCACGACCCGTCGCTGAATTTCCAGGTTTTTTAAAAAGCTTTAACCTGAAAAGAAAAATATGCATGGTTTCTGATAAGGAGGTGGGTGGGCGTCAAGGCTATGGACGTTTAATTCCACTAGGTCATTTTGTTGTACAAGAACTCCAGAAATTCATAGATTTTTTACATTATTTTAAAACTCAAATTGCTCCTAGTCAGCCAGAAATTCCACAACATATTCAACAAATTTTAGAGAGCAAGCTCCCACTATTGAATATCTTTCAGGATGGTCAATGGTACCCCTTAAGGCCTTCGATTATAAAAAAATCTAACCCTGAGTTAAGTTTGCTACATGAAAACTGGCACCGGCATACTGCCCGTGCGTTTCTCAGCCATAAAATTAGCGAAATTGAAATTTTAGCTTTATTCGGTCATGAACCGATGCAGCAAGAAGCTGCTCATCCTTATTCCAGCTTATCTATTTCACAATATTCAAGCATTGCCCATGTTCTTGAACAAATGAAAGATCATTTTCAAATTACCGGTATTGAACTCGATGTCCTCATCCAATAAACGAACTAAGCAAGCTCGACCACTATATGCAGAAAATCGTAGAAAACAAATTCGTCTTGAGAAAGAGAAATCTCCTCGATCGGATGTAGAAAAGGAATTAATTCAATATTTCCAAGAAATAGAACTAGAACAAAAAGAACATCTTGAATCCTTATATCCCGCAATTTATGAGTTTATTAAACGCAAAGCTCCAAGCTTGGCCTGGAAAAAATATGCACATGAGCTTTTTCGGTCATATATCAAGCAAATCAATTTAAATCGTCGTGAGACTTTGCCCCTACCGAATCTGACATTTGAGATGAAGCGTGATCAACCAGTTTTTACCATGGACTGGATCGAGAAGGGACAGCAGGTTGATGAAGTTCTTGATAAGCTTTGGGACTACTGGATTCTAGCAAAAGATAGCAAGACATTTTCTGATGATGAAATCATTGGAAATATTGTTATTTCTGCCATGCTTTATTCCGGCTTAAATCAAAAAGCGTCTTTAGAAGCTTTGCTTGAACACTTAAAAGATCCGGCAAAAATCAGAAAGATCGAAGATCTGAACATTATATTTTTAGAACCGCTCTCTCCCTCTTATGGAGATCTATTTATTGATGAAAAAACCATTCGTAAATCGCGTAATTTTATTCCTGATCAAATCACCCGCTTATGGTTAATTCATTTTAATAGCAGAAATATTCGTACAGTAAACCAGAATGTAGAAGATTATCTACAGCTTATTTTTAATAAGATTAAGTTACCATTTAATCTTAAAACTTATAAATTATTACGCGACTACGCCAACTTTAACTGGATGCAACTCCCGAAAGTTGACATTGATCCTGCTCTCTCACAATGTCTTATAGAAAATACTGCAACCTGTGGCTTATCAGAAATAGAATTTGAAAGATTTCTTCATCCAAAATTTAAATATCAGCAGGACACTCTTACTGATTCAGATGTAGAAAAATCACCATCTATTGTGGGTAAATCTTACTCCAATGATGACATTCAGCAAGCTTTGGATGATGTTATAAAGATTCACAAAGACCTTTTACAACTGATTCGTACATCACAAACTGATCAAGCCATTGATGTATTAATCATTAAATATTGTCTTGAAAATACTGATAAATTTAATGAGTACAGTAAACGTGTCGCCTTATGGCTCATCAGCCTTTATAAACCAGAATTAGAACAGATTCAGCAACTGGCTGAACGTTTTAATTTTTGCGTAAACCAATTTCAAAAAGCGTTTCAGCAGAATAGACCGTTAGCAGATAGTTCGATTTACACTTATTACTCCCGTATTGCTGAGCCCTGGCTCACCCATTCCTTACAATATCTAGATAGCGAAGATGATCTGAATACGAACCTAGCGAAGATCTACCAACAAATTATTACGAACACCCGTCTCGCAGATGAAGCAGGCCAACCTGAATTTAAAAAATCCAGAGGTCAAACCAGCAGGATGTTGAAGCGCTTCCATAGCTTTCAACGAACAGTTTTCGAAGCTGAATCTCTCGAATTAGAATCACTCACCATACAAAATAGGCCTAGAGCCCGTATTATTGGCCCTTTGACTTATCAAGCTTTCATGAACAAGTTAGATGTCTTATTTGCAGGTTCTGATAGTCAAGAAAATATGTATAAAACATTAAAAATCATCTATATCTTAGCTTACCGAACCGGTATGCGTATTAATGAAATTCTGGGCTTACGTGTGCGGGATATCGAGGGTTTGAGTCGTCTATCAGTATGGATTCAGCCCTACGGCTCAAAAAAGAAAGGAAACTTACATCAACTTAAAACAGATAGTGCTGAACGCAAAGTTCCTGTGTATTGCTTATTAAAAACCGATGAATATCAACTATTTCATAATCATGTAGTCGAGCAACGTTTACTCAATCAGCAAAACTTATACTTATTCCGTAATTGGAATGAAAATAGCAAGCTGAACAAACATACGGTGACAACACCTTTTAGAATGATTATGAACGAGCTTTTTAAAACTCATGATTATTCTTTTCACTCATTTCGACACACGGCTGCCAATCACTTATCCGTTCTGCTCAACTGCGATTACGCTCCCCTAGTCAAGAATCTGACGGATTATACTGAAGAACAATATCAGTCCATTCGGACAGAGTTACTCCGTCATACACATGGTCAAAATCATTGGTTTATGATTGCCCATTTACTGGGTCACATTGACCCTACAGAAACTTTTAAAAGTTATATTCATCTAAGCTACCTGATTGCTGGGCATAAAATACTGAAATATCACCCAGACATCGATACTCAACTGGCAAAAAAGATGATGGGCTACCTACCTTCTTTCAAATTTTTAAACACAGTAAAAGATTCTGCTCCATTCAATTTCGAAAAGCATGCTGGTCATTTAAGTCAGCAGTTACTCAACGATCAAACTGACTGGTTAAAAAGTAACGTAGAAGACATTCTAGATGAGGTTTCATTTAACTCAAAGCATCATGATTTTTTTAAATATTTCGCGGGAACAAAAGAATCCAAAGTTTCATTTGCATGGTTTTTTAAGTGCCTAAATTTACTGGAAATTCATCATGATCCAGATCGGGTATCACAAGAAATGAGTTTACCTGTCGAACTGGTTAACTACTGGTATGAAAATGCCAAACAACTGGGCCAACTCAAGTCTCAAAAAAACAACCCAAGGTTATTTGATCTCAACAACACAAATCATCTGGATAAACCTTTGAAACCCTCGATGATAGATACCGCTGAAGAGCGCAAAGCAAGGAACTATTTCTTTGAAAATATTCAAAATATCTTTGAAAAAAAGCCAGATCAAATAAAAGCGGTGCTTGAGACATTTTTAAGTCGTGTTACAGTTTCGCATACCGGCATTCATTATCGCTGGAATAAAATTGATCAATTGGAATCATTTTATTGCAAGGTAAAAGACCTGTTTCCCCATCAATTTTGGCATTTGCTTGGACAAGACTTGGTACAATTGCTAGATAAAAAGAAACAACCTTTATTACTGAAGCTGGCTAAATCGAGCACAACAGAGCATCCTACGACTCAAGAAGATTATGTTCGTCTCCAGCTTTACTCGACAAAAGATGCCAAAGCACTGGCCGCATTTAAATTTTGCTTACATCTAGCTTGTATTGGCAGACCTCGATCTCTTGAACTGCAAGTTGAAGGTCTAAAAATCACTACATGCGATTAAATAATTTAACCGTTGCTGCCTTATCTAAATGATGTGTGCTGAAAAAACAAGAGGTTTTAACTTGGTAAACTATACATACTCATCAGGAGTTTATCATGAGCAAGAAACACAAGACGTATACGGCAGAATGAATCGTACCGGGTTTGTCGGAGACCAACTTTCCCTGAGATAAGAAGCATCGCTTCGCAAGGAAACATCGAGCAAAACGAGGTCTACATGATTTTCATCATGCTGAGCGAATCAAACGAATTTGGAAAGAAAGTTCGGGGTGATATGGCGTTCGTAAGGTCTGGCAATAACTGCAACGAGAAGTTATGTTATTGCGCGCTGTACAAGTGCGCTAGGTTATGTGCCACCTTTTGTGTTTGAAAAAATGTTCGATGATAAGATTAACACGTTAGGTCAGGTGGCCTAACTTAAATAAAAAAGTCTCCGACAAACCCGGTACGGTTCAATGCAAAATCAACAACAATTTGAACACCCATTTCTCATACAAGTAGGGCTATTTTACAGATCGAAATGATAAATTCATAAATTGCTTTTCAAAAAAAAAGCAACTAATATGCTTCTTATACCACCAAAAAGCAATAAATATGTCTACACTAAATAAGTCTTTACTACAGCAAGTCAAAAAAAGACGAACCCTATTGGGTTTAAAGCAAGTTGATATGCAATCACGTACAGGCATTTCAAGACAGCAGTACCAAAAACTGGAAAGTCAAGGCAATCCTCGATTAGATACCTTAGAAATTATTGCGGCAGGACTAAATGCTCAACTGATGCTCATCCCAGATGATAAGGTTCATTTGATTAGACAATTATTGAATGATGAAATTAAAGTCACTATTGAAGATCAAGATGACTTAATGTCTAACCCATGGAAAGGTCTTCTCGGAGGAGAGGAACCATGAATACTGTTGCAGTCCTGAAATTAACATTACATCACGTTGTCGTTGGATACTTGGCAGGATTTCAGAGCGGAAAAAATATTCTGGTTTTCACAGATTCTTTTCACTTGGATCAGCAACGTCCGACCTTGAGCTTGCTTACTTCCCCTTTATATCCTCAAGCGGATAAGATTTTAGAAAAGACCTATGTTACACATCAGCGCTTACACCCCTTGCTATCAAATCTGCTACCAGAAGGTGCATTACGCGAACTCATAGCACAAAGCCTCAAAATACATATAGACAATGAATTTCAGTTATTGGCAGCTTTAGGTCATGACTTACCTGGGGCACTGATTGCAACCCCAGTAGATCCAGAAGAAATCCCAGATGGAATAAAATTTAAGCTTCAGATCTCGAATCCAGATCAGATATTAAAACAAGAGATTCGGACAAATAATAAGTTTTCCTTGGCTGGCGTCCAAATGAAGTTTTCCATGAAAGCCAAAGATGGGCGTTTTACATTAGCACAGGCAACGGAATCCAGCCTACTCGGTGATTGGATTGTCAAAACTCCTTCTACCAGACATGCTTTTGTTCCGCTGAATGAATACTCTATGATGATCCTTGCCAAAATGGTCGGAATAGATATCCCAGAGATTCGTTTGGTAGATATGGCACTCTTACAAGACCTTCCACCATTAAATCTACCCCAAGAGCAATATGCTTTTGCAATTAAGAGATTCGATAGGCAGAGTACTGCTAATACTACAGAGCTTATTCATATTGAAGATTTTGCTCAGATCTTTGGTTCATATCCACACCAGAAATACAGCACCACAAATTATGAGCAGATCGGTAAGATCATTTATCACTATTCAGATAACAAAATTATTGATATTCAGCAATTTGCCAGCCGTTTACTCGTCAATATTTTACTCGCCAATGGAGATGCGCACTTAAAAAACTGGAGTATGATTTATCATGATAAAAGTGCACCCAGATTATCTCCCGCATACGATATATTAATGACCAGTGTATATATTGAAAATGAGCGTCATTTCGCATTAAATCTTGCCAAAAATAAAGATTGGTATTTAGCTGAGATGAAACACTTTGAAGAATGGGCTGAAAAAGTCGGTGTTCCATGGCGTGTTATTGAAAAACAACTTCACGCGATCATGGACAAAGCACGGTCAGTATGGCCAGTGCTATTACTAGACTTACCTATGATTTCTGTTCATAAAGAAAAATTAAGAGAACATTGGAAAAAATTGCATCCAGACTTTCAGATACTTACAGATGATTAGAGGAAACCTGTAACCAAGCTAAAATTTCTCAAACAATTTCATCACATCATTTTCCGTCAGTTTCGCTTCTCCCTCATGATCTGTGCTTAGAATAGACTGTGCCAGTTCTGCTTTATTCTGCTGCAAGGCAATAATTTTTTCTTCTATGCTTTTATTGGTAATCAGCTTATACACAAATACCGGCTTGTCCTGTCCAATCCGCCATGCACGATCTGAAGCTTGATCTTCAGCAGCAGGGTTCCACCATGGATCATAGTGAATGACCGTATCTGCGGCAGTTAGATTCAGACCAACCCCTCCTGCTTTCAGACTGATTAAAAATACCGGCACTTGTCCAGACTGAAATGCTGTAATGACTTCATCTCGCTTTTTGGTCTTTCCAGTCAGCTTCACATAGCCAATTTTTGCGTGATAGAGCTGTTGTTCAATCAGTTCCAACATTGAGGTAAACTGAGAGAAAATAAGAATTTTTCGTCCCTCTTCCACCATTGGAACAACCATATCCATCAACTGTTCAAGTTTGGCAGAATACGCCTGCCCGGTTTTAACTGAATCCAGTTTCAGCAAGCTAGGATGACAACAGACCTGACGCAGCTTCAGCAAGGCATCTAAAATTTGGATTTGACTACGCTTAAAGCCTTTTTCTGCCACAATTTTCTGAATATTTGCCTGCATCGTGGCGCGAACAGCCTCGTATAGCTTGGATTGCTGCTCATTCATGTCAATATTGACTTCAATCGTGGTTTTTTCAGGCAATTCCTTGGCAACGTCAGTTTTCAAGCGACGTAAAATAAAGGGTTTAATGCGGTTTACCAACTTTTGCCTTAACTGCTGATCACCGCGTTTTTCAATAGGATAGCGGTACTTTTTATTAAAGATTTCTTGTGAATATAAAAATCCTGGCATTAGAAAATAAAATAGTGCCCACAGCTCACCCAAATGATTTTCCATAGGTGTACCAGTTAGACATAGACGATGTCGCGCTGTTAATTGCCGTACTACCTGTGCAGCTTTGGCACGCGGATTTTTAATATTCTGCGCTTCATCCAGAATGAGTTGATGATATTCATATTGCTTCAGTTGCTCTTCATCTCTCGCCAAGAGCGGGTAGGTGGTTAACACAATGTCATAGTGTGAAATCTGCTCAAAATACTGATGGCGGTCGGGCCCCTGTAGCAGCAATACCTTGAGCTCAGGGGTAAATTTCTCCGCTTCTTTGAACCAGTTATGCATCAGCGATGTGGGTGCAACAATTAAGGCGGGACTGTCCTGCAAATATCCAGCCTGCTTTTCCATGAGTAAGTGGGCTAAAGTTTGTGCTGTTTTACCCAAACCCATATCATCCGCCAGAATCCCGCCATGCTGGGTTTCCCTTAAAAACTGTAACCAGCCTAGGCCCTGCTGCTGGTATGGACGTAATTCCCCCTGAAAACCTTGTGGTGTCGGCAGTTGTTGCTGATAGCCTTGTTTGAATTTCTGCGCAAATTGCTGCAGGCGATTACTGACCTGCCACACCATCCCCAGATGATGTTGTAATTCTAATAGTTGACTCGCATCATAGCGATCTATGCTACGCTCTTCTTGCTGTAAAATGCTCTGCAGATGCAACAATACCGGCTTAATGTCCTTTGCGGATAAAGCCAAATCTGGTTGATCCGCTGCAGTTTTCACGGTGAAAATGTGACTGTCATTCAGATGACCAAAAATCCGTGGATCAAGTAAATCAGGCTGTTCTTTCACCAAAGCCACAAGTGCATCGAGTAAATCATAGCTATTGCCTGCACTGTCCTGAACGGTCGCCCCGATATTGAACCAGTCTTGTTGGCTTTCAGATTCAGTGATGGAAATATTTAAATTTTCAACATATTGCAGGTTAAAGGGGCTGTTTTCCAGATGCTCTATCTGCCAGCCCATCAACTCCATTTGATTGATGGGCATCAGCTGTTTGATCCAGTCTCCATAGAAAGCAAAAACCATAGAATCAAGACGTTGTTTATCCAGTTTTAATTGCTGGTCATAACTAAGATCTTTCACCCACTTCAGTGATTCGACCAATAGCTGTAAACGCTGGATTGACTGTTGTTCCTGAACTAAGTCCCGAAGCTGTCGCACCATTTTGCCATGCTGCTCACCAATAAAACTGTCGCCTGATGTACCTGCTTTTATTCTTCCGCCTGCATAGGAGAATTCAATTTCAGCACAAACAGACTCTTCCCATTTCCAATCAAATTTATCTAAAACACCGAAGCGTAAAATTGGCTGGGGACTACCCTCAAGGACATCAATATGCTGAATAGACTCGGGCTGAGGCAGATTTTTCACGTCTGAATATTGATGAGTCAGTTTCTCAAACTCTGGCAAGAGCATAGATGGAAGATCAGGCATCTGTAAAAAATGGTACAGAAGATTTGCCGTATATTCACCATATAACTGGCCCACCGTGTTCTGTTGAATATCCACATAACATGGTGGATGGCTCGCGAGAATCTGAATATGTGGATTTGATTTCAAATCGAGTCGAATATCACCATTGACCAATTCAATGTTTAAATGCTCTGTCTGTTTGTTTACACCTTGTTGCCAGATCAGTTCGATGTGATAGCCTTGTTCTGACCATTGAAGTGCAGTATGGCTCTTTTTTTGCCAGTATACATCGCCACTTTGAATAAAAGATTTGAAATGCTCCAATAAAATGCTGGAGATATCAAGATTGCTTTGATAAAAGCGTTCGTCACTGTTTATTTTGGCATAATAATAAATCTGGTTAAATAATTGTCGTTTTTGTTCAGGTAAAGTCAGATGCTTTCTGGTGATATTTTCATATTGGGTATAATAACTTTCCCCCGCAATTGAGCCATTTTTAATGCGTCTGGCCTTCTGAACATCAACTGTCAATTTCTTTAAGCTGACAGACTGATCTAGCAGGTAAATTAAATAATTGTTTGTTTTGACAGATTGCTCTGGTTCAGTCTGTTGTAAATACCGTTTAAAATCATTCAACCAGCGCTGTGCCTGATCATCCCCACGTTGGCGTTTTGCGATTCCCTGCGGGGATTGAGAGTCAGCATAACGCTGTTGAAATTCCTGACGATATTCTTGAAAGAATAACCGCGCTAAAGCAGCAGCATGTTTACAGTTATATCCAACCGGACAAGTGCAGTCGTCATCGATTAAACGGTCTTTTTGGGGATTATAGGTAATCGCGGTATCGTAATAATCTGTCCCTTCAATTTGAGCATACATCGTGACATCATCATTTTCCTCAAAAAACTCAATTGTTTCCCTATCAATGTGCTTAGCATAGCTCAGACTACGATGAAGAGTTGCAGTACTAAAGCGAGATAGAAAATTGATCAATGACGACATGATTACCAGACACTAAAAATGTTTATACAATTATAACGGACAAAGCTGTCATTTCAGAACAGTAGCCGAACTGCTCAACCTGAGCACAGATTCGACTCACTCAATAGGAATATTGTGAATAAAGACAATCAAATTCGAGAAGTTAAACAGTTCATTGAGATCGAAAATATCCTGATAGAAAGTGATCATTTCTTCACAACAGTTAATTTTAAACCAAATGGGGTCAAAAGTTTTAGCATTGTTTCTATGTGTGATTCATAGAGATCATTTCAATTTAGCGATCTCTAGATCCATCTTGTAATTGGCATGTTGAATCCGTTCATTTGAGGGGTTGTATTGCTTCTGGACTTCATCTGAGAAAGGAGTTTCTTCACATAATTCAAAGTACCTCTCCATCGGTGTTTTACCTTTCAACGCTGAATGTGGTCTCATCCAGTTATAGTAATGCTGCCATTCGGCTAGCTTGTCTTGGATATCCTCAGAATTGATATCTACAGTAGCGTAGAACTCAGATTTATCAGTTTTTTGTGAACGCTCTACCTTGCCATTCAGATGAGGTGAACCTGGTTTATTTGGCCTAAATTTGATTCCATGCTGCATCATTTTTTTCTGTACTTTTTCAGCAAAGAATTCCCGCCCACGATCGGTCTGTATTCGCTGTATGGGAAAAGGCATTTCTTCAATTACGCAGTCTAAAAAGTCGAGAGTATTCGCTGCTGTTCGGCGTTTATATATCCTTAAAACGCGATATCGTGTGCAGTCATCGATAGATGTGTACTGATATAGTCCTGGACCCAGTTTACAGGTATCCATTTGAATTCTATCGCCTGGTAATGGGCGTTCATAACGAATGAAATCTGCTTTACGACGGAATTTTTTAATCGGTTTGACTTGATGGGTGGATAGTACTTTATGGATAGTCGCTAAGGACAACGAGACTCCGTGCAGCCTCATCAATTCTGTTTGCAAACGTCGAGCACCAAAATTTCTAGCTGAGCGCATTTCTAATATTAAGGCTTTTAGCTCAGCATTGATTTTAGTATTTGGCGATTTTAAGGGACGTCTACTCTGGCTACTTAATCCATCAATACCTTGCTCAGAATATCGTTTCCACCACTTGCGTAACGTTGGTCTAGAAATGCCACATCTCCGACAAACTAGGCCAGCATCATTAGTCTCTTCAAATAATTTAACTCATACGAGTCTTTGTTGAATTTCTCTGTTCATAGACACCCATTATATTGAAATAATGTCTATGAATAAAATACTTAAATAAAAATTCTCCGACAAGCTCAGTACGGTTAATTTTTATCCAAATGAGTTTTCAAAATTATGCTTCATCCATAATCCATTCTTTAAAAAGAGCATCCTCGATTTCATAAGTACCATTTTCTGGTTTAAAAATAATTTGTTTTTTTGATAAAGAACGTAGGGCCGATTGAATACTTGATACCGCAATGTTATCTACACCAATGGAATCAGCCAGATGTTGTCTAAATTGACTACTATAAAGTTCAACTTGTGATTCCGCTATGGCTTTTAAAATTAGCTGTTCTAATAACTTAAACTCTCCCCATAATCCCGAAAAGTCACGATGCCCCATTGTATCGGCTATAAGCTGTTCCTTGGCAAAATCTATAGCCAGCATTGGGTTTAAGGCTAAACGCTCCACTAATGATCTTGCTAGTTGAGGACTTTGCTTCATATCTAAAAAAGCGTGCCATAAAATTTCTTTATTCAAACTACGTCCTGTTGTCTGATTAAATACATCTGCCAGATGATCTGTAAATGCTTTTGTTAGATTTGGAAAAGGTAAATTCTGTCCATAATGAAAAAAGGGAGCACTACTCACAGAAAACATTTGTCTCAGGCCTTCTCGACTTGAACCAGTAAAAACTACCTTTATTGTTTCTTTATGCATATCTAAAGCGGTACGTAAACTGGCAATCGTGGTTTTATATTTTGAACTAGCTAAAGCCTGAATCTCATCAAGTAACAGTAAAATAGGTTTCCCCTGCTGAGCCAGTTTAGTAATGCTAGACAAAATACTGGAATTCACTTGTCCTTGTAGAAGTGTCACTTCAGCTTTTACCCCTGCCACCTCTGTACTTAAAGAACCAATATTTTTAATCCAATGTGTGGCTTTCCCCATTAAGCCATTTTGTTTTGAAAACTCATCAAGAGCTTTTACAAACTGCCCTTCACTATGCAGGCCTGCATCTAAAAAACTGAAATAAAAAACGCGCCATCCAAGCTGTTCTGCTAGGGGCGTAATATCTTTTCGTAAAAATTCAGTTTTTCCCATCCGGCGTGGGGCAAAAAAAGTCAGAGAACTAGCTAGTCCAGTCTCAAACATGCCTAAAATTTGTTTCGCCAGTTCGGTACGTGGAAAGTGCCAAGGGTCATTGGAGATGGTCATCATTTTAATTACTCGGCAATGATTTATTTATTACCATAGATTGTATTAGATTCCATTAGATTGTAAATGTCTAATTAGATTTCTTTAATCTAATAGGATCTAATCAGGCCAATAAAGCACCTTCTTACCGATCAACTGTTTATTTTATAACTCCATTATTTTGTGGTTTAATAGACATATATGGACATAAGACCCAATATTATGGATTTAAAATTCATAAAACCTGAAGAAGTTGTTGGATTATTATGTGAGAGGCTTCGTAAAGAACGACTTTATCTGGAAATGACTCAGGCAGATGTTGCTGCACGTGCTGGTATTGGTGTGAATACAGTATCCAATCTGGAAGCAGGTCGAAATGTTTCATTTGAAAATTTAGTACGCGTTGCCATGGTCCTAGGCCGATTACAAGAATTAGAGGAACTCTTCAAACCTAATTTAAACAGTGTAGATGATATTCTTCGCTATGAGAGCAATACGGCTCGCCAACGTATCAAAAGGAAATAAATCCATGCTCAAAAAACTTAATGTTTACTACAATGGATGGGGTGAATATTGGCTTTAGGGTACACTGGTCTCCTCAACAGCAATCACAGGTCGACCATTAATTGCCTTTGAATACAGTGCTGAAGCGATCCGTAAAGGTTTAGAGCTTTCCTCTTACCTACTTCCATTAAAAGGTGACCCATTAAGAAAAAACTTTCCTACACAGCAAATGGGATTACCAAGTCATATATATGATGCATCACCCGATGGCTGGGTGTGCTCCAGAATTTTGGTGGCTATTCAGTCCATCATTACTTACATTCCAACTCTCTAGTTTTCCAACTAGCCCAGGTTATAATAATGGCCACCCAAAATACGATTGATCTATTATGAACAACTCCAATGACCCTTTACACGGCAAAAAACTTGCTGACATTTTGGATGAATTATTGGATTACTACGGTGGCTTTGAAGGTTTAAGTCGTAAAATTGAAATTAGATGTTTTTGCATAGACCCAAGTGTTAAATCATCATTGCGATTCTTGCGTACCACACCATGGGCACGTGAAAAAGTAGAAAGCTTATATTTGTACGTCTTACGCCAAAAGGCAAAACAGAAACCGTAGCCCCAGGCAACACCCCCTCTCATTATAAAATTATACCAGTCAGTAAAACACCTTTAGATTAAGCATGTGTATGTTGGTTATTATTGTTGATTATCAAAATAAATTAGTTACCAAAAATCAAAGTACCCCACCCTACCTTAAATTACACCACACAAAATAAAAACTCTATATAACTGTTATATATAGAGTTTATTAAAATACCAATTATGTTATTTAGTGTATTTTATGTCGGTGACTCTTGCCAAGGTTGGGGTCGGGAGTTCGAGTCTCCTTTCCCGCTCCAGATTCTAAAAAAGCCCTGATCGAAAGATCGGGGCTTTTTTCTGCTGATGTTATTTTCTTTAAATGATTCTTTCATTTTTATTTCACTCAATAAAAAATTCTTAATGTACTTTCTGATTTTATAACCAAGATATGACCATGACACCCCTAAGACAATAAAAAAGCCCTCATCAAAAGATCAGGGCTTTTTGATATTCCATCAATGAATCAGATGAAAGCAGGCTGGCGCAAAAAAACTAGCGATGATAAGAATCCATCTTCAATACAATTAAAAGGTGATCCGCTGATAGTCACGGTATTGCGGTGTCCAGAAATTATGCTCTATTGCTAGCTGCAATTCTTCTACACTGACTTTCGGTGCTACTCCGTCTTCAATCGCAGCAAGTGCCACTTTTAAGGCAATCTGCTTCGAAATTGACTGTAAACAATCCAGATTCGGCAATAAATCTGCCTGAGGGTCTTTGAGTTTAGGAGAACAGTCCGCCAAGGCATTACTCGAGGCCATCAGCATATTATCCGTGACACGTTTTGCACCTGAAGCAACTACGCCCAGACCGATACCCGGAAAAATATAAGAGTTATTGCATTGGGAAATATGATGAATCTGTCCCTGATAATTCACCGGGGCAAATGGACTACCCGTTGCAATCAATGCTCTGCCTTTGGTCCATTGCAAGATGTCTGCCGGAACAGCTTCTACGCGGGAAGTTGGGTTAGATAAAGGGAAAACAATCGGTTGTACGCTGTTTTCAGCCATGGCTTCAATCACTTCCTGAGTGAATAGACCTGGCTGTCCAGATACGCCAATCAATACCGTCGGTTTGGCACGTTTGACCACATCCAGTAGAGAAATCATACTCTCTGCATCTGCCCAGCTTTCTACATTTTCAAGCGGCTGTGCCAGTTTTCGCTGGAAGTCCAGTAAATTCGGCTGATTCTCAGTGATCAGACCAAAGCGGTCGACCATAAATACACGTGCGCGTGCTTCGGCATCACTTAAGCCCTCAGCAACCATTTGCTTAATAATCTGTTCTGCAATACCGCAACCGGCTGAACCAGCACCCAGGAAAGTAACCACCTGATCTTTAAGTTGTTTGCCTGCTGCGCGCGCAGCAGCAATCAGGCTGCCCACAGACACTGCTGCGGTGCCCTGAATATCATCATTGAAACAACAGATTCGATCACGGTATTTTTCCAGCAAAGGCATGGCATTTTTCTGTGCAAAGTCTTCAAACTGAATTAATGCATCTGGCCAACGTTGTTGAATCGCCTGAATCACCATCTCAACAAAGGCATAGTATTCATCGCCGCTGATTCGCGGTTCACGCCAGCCCATATAAATCGGGTCATTCAACAACTGCTGATTATTGGTACCGACATCAAGGGTAATTGGCAAGGTATAAGCCGGGCTAATCCCGCCACACGCGGTGTAGAGTGCCAGTTTTCCAATTGGAATCCCCATACCACCAATGCCTTGATCTCCAAGACCCAAAATGCGCTCACCATCCGTGATCACAATCACTTTCACGTTCTTTTTGTTGATATTGTGAATAATATGATCGATCTGATTACGGTCAGGATAGGAAATAAAAATCCCACGATGACGGCGATAGATATCAGAAAAGCGCTGACATGCTTCACCCACAGTCGGAGTATAAATAATCGGCATCATCTCGCTAAGGTGATTTTCAATCAGATGGTAAAACAGGGTCTCATTGGTATCCTGAATATTTCGCAGATAAATATGCTTGTTAATATCACTGCTAAAAGCACAATACTGCTGATAAGAACGCTGACTTTGTTCTTCAATGGTCTCGGTAACATGAGGAATCAAACCATGTAAATTAAAACTTCTGCGCTCTTCTTCAGAAAATGCAGAGCCTTTATTGAGTAGTGGGAGTTCTAGCAGAGTATTTCCAGCATAAGGAATATATAAAGGGCGTTTACTGTTCAAATTTTCTCTGGGCATTATTTAACTCATCTAATCAATCTTCGGCAGTTCTGCCAAAATAGTCACATCACTTTGTTTATTTTATATAGCTTAGCCTGATTTTAAGCTGTTAGGTCATTTAGCAAATTTATAATACTTGTAGCAGGATTTTATAATCTGATAACACTCATTTTCAGCCTAGGTTTTGGACGGTTTCTAAAATTAATCCCTATTCGTATTTTTAATTTAAATCGGCAGCAAGATCTGTTTGACAAAAAACCTCAGCTCATCAAGGATAAAGCATAAATTTAATAAGACCAACGAGTATAACAATGAGTGAACTGCAACCGCTTTATCAGCCCGATATTTTGGGGACAGGTTATGAGCAAGCGACCTTAAACTTTCCCGATGATTATGAGGGCAAAGTCGTAGCAACCCTGATCCGTAAAAAAGCAGCCCAACCTACAAAAAAAGCAGTTCTATATATTCACGGCTTTATCGATTATTTTTTTCAGACCGAAATGGCAGAGCGCTTTAATCAGCATGGTTTTGATTTTTATGCGCTGGATTTGAGAAAATACGGCCGTTCGATTCTGCCGCATCAAAAATATTATAACGTGTATGACCTTGCTGAATATGATGCAGAAATTACCCAGGCACTCGACATTATAGCAGCCGAGGGTCACGATGCTGCCCTGCTCTGTGGTCATTCTACCGGCGGCCTGACCACGACCCTGTATGCGGCACATCATCCGCAGCACCCTTTAATCAAAGCGCTTTGGGTCAATAGTCCATTTTATGACTTCAATATGAATCCAATCAAACGTGCGCTTGGCATTCCGCAACTGAGCAGACTGGCTAAAATTTTTCCCAATCTTAAATTTCCAAGCGAGCTGAACAAGTGGTATGCCACCAGCCTGCATAAGGATTTAAAAGGCGAATGGGACTTCAGTCTGGACTGGAAAAAGACCCGCTACCCGATGGTTCGGATCAGTTTTATTCGTGCCATTCATGAGGCACAGAAAGAAATTCATCGCGGTGTTCAGCTCGATATTCCGGTATTGATCATGCATTCGCATCAGACCTTATATCCTAAAAAATGGGGCAAAGCCGCACAGAGCAGCGATGTAATTTTAGGGATTAAAGACATTCAGAAATATGCCAAAAAAATTAAAGGCGATGTCACGGTTCAAAGTATCCGGAACGGTTTACATGATCTGGTACTTTCAGAGCAATCTGTGCGTGAGCAGGTTTATCAGCAACTGTTTCAATGGCTGCATGACAAAGGGCTTTAGATAAATGCGAAAGGAGAAATGAAACTTGCCCTCATTTCTCCTGCTTGGCTTCTTTTGAATCCTTATTAGGTTGGAATGTAATTAAGCACATTGAAAATATGCCAATTTTTCGATGGTTTATAAGTGCTATAAACCCTTGTTTTTAAATTTAAGACTTGAGAATTTATAACTTTTATTCTTCTACTGCTTGTCTCCAAATATTGTCTTTTGTAGCAAGCCTGTAAACAAACAACCGCCCGTCTTTTTCCCTCTTTATAGTAGAGCTGAATGCAGAAGCGCCTATATTTTTTGATCGGCAACATGCGCTCGACCTGCACCACTAACAATCATATAAAGGAATAGATTATGCGTTATGCAGACCCCAATACTGACGGTTCAAAAATCCAATTTAAAACACAATACGATAATTTCATTGGCGGCGAATGGGTCGCTCCGGTTAAAGGCGAATACTTTGACAACATCTCTCCGGTAGATGGCAAAGTCTTTACCAAAGTGCCGCGCTCTTCTGTAGAAGACATAGAGTTGGCGCTTGATGCAGCGCATAAAGCCAAAGAGCAATGGAACAGATCATCGCCGACCACCCGCTCCAATATCCTGCTGAAAATTGCAGATCGTCTGGAACAAAATCTGGAACTGCTGGCTGTGGCAGAAACCTGGGACAATGGTAAGCCAATTCGTGAAACACTGGCTGCCGATATTCCATTGGCCATTGACCATTTCCGTTATTTTGCGGGCTGTATCCGTGCCCAGGAAGGCGGCATTTCCGAAATTGATGAAGATACCATCGCCTACCATTTTCATGAACCGTTAGGCGTCGTGGGTCAGATTATCCCGTGGAACTTTCCGATTCTGATGGCCGCCTGGAAACTGGCACCTGCCCTGGCTGCGGGTAACTGTATCGTGCTGAAACCTGCGGAACAGACTCCGGTCAGTATTCTGGTGCTGGCTGAACTGATTCAGGACATTTTACCCCCGGGCGTATTGAACATCGTCAATGGCTATGGGGTCGAAGTCGGCCGTCCACTGGCGACCAATCCCCGTATTGCCAAGATTGCCTTTACCGGCTCAACCGCAGTGGGTCAGCTGATCATGCAATATGCGACTGAAAATATTATTCCGGTGACTCTGGAACTCGGCGGTAAATCACCAAATCTTTTCTTTGCCGACATCATGGATCAGGAAGACGATTATCTGGATAAAGCTCTGGAAGGCTTTGCCATGTTTGCCCTGAACCAGGGTGAAATCTGTACCTGCCCTTCCCGGGCCTTGGTACAGGAAAGTATTGCCGATGAATTTCTGGCGCGTGCGGTAGAACGGGTGCAACGCATTAAAACCGGCCATCCACTCGACACCGACACCATGATTGGTGCGCAAGCCTCACAGGAACAGCAGGACAAGATTCTGGGCTGTATTGCCACTGGCCGTGAAGAAGGTGCACAGATCCTGACCGGTGGTGAAGCACGTCAGGAAGTCGGTCAAGGTTTCTATATTGAACCGACCATCTTTAAAGGCACCAATGACATGAAGACCTTCCAGGAAGAAATCTTCGGGCCTGTACTGGCTGTGACCACCTTTAAAGACTTTGATGATGCGATCAAGATTGCCAATGATACGATTTATGGTTTAGGTGCCGGTGTCTGGTCACGCTCAGCGCATACCTCCTACCGTGCAGGACGCGCGATTCAAGCGGGTCGGGTCTGGACCAACTGTTATCATATTTATCCTGCACATGCGGCTTTCGGTGGCTATAAAAAATCAGGGATTGGTCGTGAGAATCACAGAATGATGCTGGATCATTATCAACAGACCAAAAACCTGCTGGTGAGTTATTCAACCAAACCGGCTGGTTTCTTCTAAGTATGAATTTTCTCAAAAGCGAACTGCGGTTCGCTTTTTTGTTTTATTCAAGTTTTTTAATATCTGGTAAATTTTTCTGCTCTTGATCGTTGACCAGCAAAATAAAAGTCTGAAAATCACAAAAACAGGAATAAAACTGTATAAAAAACAAATTAATACTTTAACTTAGAAGGACTTCGCCTAAGTTTTTCATTTTTTATGCATTTTAACTGTTCAAAAAACCTGCATAAAGCCCTGGCTTTCATTTAAAGTCGGCTTTTCATGATTCCCAAGACTGTGTATAACATTGAACCACTATAGGGAAACTAATAAGCATAGGCAAAATTGCTTAAAAAGCGTTAGACTATGTACCCAATAATGTCATGATTCGGTCTGATCAAGATCAAAAAAGAAGGTGAAGGTTGATGCCGCTCAATACTGTTGAAGAGCTTGTAGCAGATATCCGTGCAGGAAAAATGGTCATCCTGATGGATGATGAAGATCGTGAAAATGAAGGCGACTTAGTGATTGCTGCCACGCACGTACGTCCTGAAGACATCAACTTCATGATCACCCATGCACGTGGTCTGGTCTGCCTGACTTTAAGTAAAGAGCGTTGCCAGCAGTTGAATCTGCCTTTGATGGTTGATGCCAACGGCGCCCAGCATGGGACCAATTTCACCTTGTCGATTGAAGCGGCTGAAGGTATTTCTACCGGTATTTCTCCGGCTGAACGTGCTCATACAATTCAAACTGCTGTGGCTGCTCATGCCAAACCGGCCGATATTGTACAGCCAGGACATATCTTCCCGCTGATGGCGCAGCCAGGCGGTGTATTGCACCGTGCTGGACATACTGAGGCAGGTTGTGATCTTTCCCGTTTAGCAGGACTGGAACCAGCTTCTGTGATTTGTGAAATCATCAATGAAGATGGCACGATGGCGCGCCGTCCGGATCTGGAAGTCTTTGCTGAAAAGCATGGCCTGAAAATCGGCACGATTGCCGATCTGATTCATTACCGCATGACCAATGAACAAACGGTAGAGCGTATCGATCAGCAAAGTATTGATACTGAATACGGCAGCTTTGACCTGTACCGCTATCGTGAACTGGGTAACCCGGATATCCATTTGGCCTTGGTCAAAGGTGAGCCTAAAGAGGGTGTGACCACAGTGCGTGTACATGGTTTTAACCCGACCCGCGACTTGCTCAAACTGAAGAAACAGGATGGCGAGCCGGCCTGGAACCTGGATCGTGCCTTGAAAGAAATTTCCAACAGTGATCGTGGTGTACTGGTCTGGATTGGCCAACACCATTTACAGGACCTGGGTCCAGCATTAGATACCCTTAAAGCGCCAAAAAATGTAAAATCAAATTCTGCACTGTCTCAGCAGTATCAGACCATTGGTGTGGGTGCACAAATTTTGCGTGATCTAGGCGTTGAAAAAATGAAGCTGCTCAGCTCTCCATTGCGTTTCAATGCCCTGTCAGGCTTTAACTTAGAAGTGGTGGAATACATCACCGCACAACAAACATCTTAAGAAATTATCGAGGTTGTTATGGCAGTTCGCCGTATTGAAGGTATGTTACATCTCGCGAACGAAGACCGTTATGCGATTTTAGTTGGTCGTTTTAACAGCTTTGTGGTTGAACATCTGTTAGAAGGTGCCATTGATACATTGAAACGTCATGGTGTATCAGAGGATAATATCACTGTTGTTCATGCACCTGGTGCCTGGGAACTTCCTGTAGTTGCGAAAAAACTGGCAGCTTCAGATCGTTTCGATGCCATCATCGCGCTTGGCGCCGTGATTCGTGGTAGCACGCCTCACTTCGATTTCGTTGCAGGCGAATGTGCCAAAGGTTTGGGCGTGGTTGGCCTGGACACTGGCTTACCTGTCATTAACGGTGTACTCACTACGGACAGTATTGAACAAGCGATTGAACGCTCTGGAACAAAAGCAGGCAATAAAGGTAGCGAAGCTGCCCTGACTGCGATTGAAATGGTTAACTTGTTAAAGGCTATTTAACGCTATGTCGCAAACACTTCAAGCAACTTATGCAGCAAAACGTAAAGCACGTCGCTTTGCTGTACAAGGAATTTATGAATGGCAAATGAGCCACAATCCGGTGCATGAGATTGAAGCACGTACGCGTGTGGAAAATGCCATGCACAAAGTGGATCTGAGCTATTATCATGAATTGTTGACTCAAGTGGTTGCCAATCATGAAGCATTGGATGCGCTCTTAATCCCGGTACTCGATCGCGAACTTTCAGCACTTGACGGTGTTGAGCTTGCGACCCTTCGTCTTGGTGCATATGAACTCAAAGAACATTTTGAGATTCCATATCGCGTCGTTCTAGATGAAGCAATCGAACTGGCTAAACATTTTGGCGGTGCCGATAGCCATAAATACATCAATGGTGTATTGGATCGTTTAGCGACAACTTTGCGTGCAGCAGAAAAACAGCAGTCTAACTAATAGCGTAGATTCGTTGTATGGCTGAATTTTCGATTATCGACACCTATTTCAATCGCAAGAATGCCCATTCTGTCGATCTGGGCGTCGGTGACGATTCAGCCTTGCTCACCCCCCCTCCTCAGCAACAACTGGTCATCTGTGCCGACACTCTAGTTGCTGGACGCCATTTTCCAATAGACACCGATCCGCATGCGATTGGCTGGAAATCTGTGGCGGTTAATTTATCTGATATTGCCGCGATGGGCGCAACCCCGTACAGTATTTTACTCGCATTGAGCCTACCCCAAATTGATCATGACTGGCTAAAAGCTTTTAGTCAGGGTCTGTACGATTGCTGCGATCAATTTGGCGTAAGTTTAATCGGTGGTGATACCACTCAAAGTCCTCATTTAACCCTGTCTGTTACAGCATTGGGCTGGGTGGATATTGGTCAAGCCATTCCACGCTCAGGTGCAAAACCGGGTGATCTGATCTGTGTCAGTGGAACTGTCGGTGATGCAGCTTTTGCACTACAGCATCTTGGTCATCCACTGCAAAAACGTCTGGACTATCCAACGCCACGTTGTCAGCTCGGTGCTGCCCTAAAAGGTCTGGCGCATAGCATGATTGACGTCTCGGATGGTTTGGCCCAAGATCTTGGACATATTCTCAAAGCCTCTCAAGTCGGTGCCAAGCTGCAACTTGAAAACCTGCCGATCAGTCCTGCCCTGCATGCCTTAAGTGATGAACAAAAATGGCAATATGCCCTCGCTGGTGGCGATGATTACGAATTATGCTTTACAATAAGCCCGCAAAATTACGAAAAATTATTGCAAAAACAACTTGATGTTTCGATTAGTATAATCGGCACAATTCAGCAGCAACACGGCTTAACTTTTGAAAAAGATGGCGTAGATCATTCACTTCAATTTAATGGGTATCAACATTTTGCATAAACCTGCGATTAATTTTAAAGCCATGTCATGGATCGACCGACTGATTGTCTTTAGTGGGGTTGGTTTTGGTTCCGGTCTGGCACCTAAAGCACCCGGTACCTTTGGGTCGGCCTTTGCACTTTTATTTATTCCCATTTGGCTGCATCTTGGTTTTCTAAACAGTGTTTTTGCCATTGCCATCATGTCCCTGGTTGGCATATATATCTGCGGGCATACTGCTAGAGTCATGGGGGTTCATGATGATGGACGCATTGTCTGGGATGAATTTGCCGGACAATCCATCACATTTTTGCCCCTGATCTATTTAGGCCAGATGAACTGGTTATGGTTGCTCATCGGTTTTGCGCTATTCAGATTATTTGATATCTGGAAACCTTGGCCGATCCGTGTGATTGACCGACAGGTCGACGGTGGCTTCGGCATCATGCTGGATGACATTATTGCCGGCCTTTGGGCTGCTCTTTGTATTTTGCTTTATTTTTACTTCATCGTGGCATAAGCCATATTTAGGATTAGAACATGTCAACGACTGTTATTATTCTTGCTGCAGGTAAAGGAACGCGCATGCGCTCTAGCTTACCGAAAGTATTACAACCCCTTGCAGGACGTCCTTTACTGGGTCATGTCATTGAAACGGCAAAAAAATTAAACGCAGATAATATTATTACGATTTATGGTCACGGCGGTGATCGGGTTCAGACAGCATTTGCACAAGAGGATATTAAATGGGTCGAACAGGCTGAACAGCTGGGTACCGGTCATGCCGTACAAATGACCTTGCCTGTCCTGCCACAAGACGGCGTCTCGCTGATTCTTTCCGGCGATGTGCCGTGCATTAATCCTGTGACCTTGCAAAAATTACTCGATGCGACAGCAACAACTAGTATCGGCCTAGTGACATTAACTCTGCCTGATGCCAATGGCTATGGACGTATCGTGCGTGAAAATGATCAGATTCAAGCGATTGTTGAACATAAAGATGCCTCTGAAGAGCAGCGTCAGATCAAGGAAATCAATACCGGTATTTATGCCGTCAGCAATGCTAAATTACATGAATGGCTGCCAAATTTAAGCAATGACAATGCGCAGGGTGAATATTACCTGACTGATATTGTCGCGATGGCTTTGGCAGATGGTATGCAAGTTGCATCGGTAGAACCTGAGCAGGCTTTTGAAGTTGAAGGGGTAAATGACCGTGTGCAGTTGGCTGCTTTAGAGCGTCAGTTCCAGGCTTATCAAGCAAAACAGCTGATGCAGCAAGGCGTACATTTGATTGATCCAAGCCGCTTTGACCTACGTGGCAATTTAACTGTCGGTCAGGATGTCCGTATTGATATCAATGTGATTATGGAAGGTGATTGCGAGCTGGGCGACAACGTTGAAATTGGCGCCGGCTGTATTATCAAGAATACCAAGATTGCAGCTGGCACCAAGGTTCAACCATATAGCATTTTTGATAGCGCCGTCGTTGGGGAAGATACCCAAATTGGACCTTTTGCACGACTGCGTCCAGGTGCACAACTGGCCAATGAAGTACATATCGGCAACTTTGTTGAAGTCAAAAATACTACGATTGGTCTAGGCTCTAAAGCCAACCATTTTACCTATCTGGGTGATGCTGAAATCGGTGCCGGTTCTAATATCGGTGCAGGAACCATTACCTGTAACTATGATGGTGCGAACAAATTTAAAACGATTATTGGTGATCAGGCCTTCATTGGCTCGAACAGTTCATTGGTTGCACCTGTGAGAATTGGCAACGGTGCCACAGTGGGTGCAGGCTCAACGATTACCCGTGATGTGGAAGACAACAGTTTGGCAGTAGAGCGCTCTAAGCAATTTGCCAAAGAAAACTATCCACGTCCGCAAAAAATCAAGAAATAAGGGGAACAAATATGTGTGGTATCGTTGGTGGCATTGCAGAACGTAGCATTACCAATATTTTGATTGAAGGCTTAAAACGCCTGGAATACCGTGGTTATGATTCAGCAGGTTTGGCACTCATTAACAACAGCCAAGTCCTACGTGAACGCCGTGTCGGTAAGGTTGCAAACCTTGAACAGGCTGTGAATGAATCCCAGATTAGCGGTTCACTCGGCATTGCGCATACACGCTGGGCCACCCATGGCAAACCGACTGAAGAAAATGCCCATCCGCATATTTCTGAAAATGTAGCAGTGGTCCATAACGGGATTATCGAAAACTATCAGGAACTGAAAGATGATCTTGAAGCTTTAGGCTATGTGTTTACCTCACAGACCGATACTGAAGTGGTAGCACACCTGATCAATGATGCGCTGAAATCTACCCCGAGCCTGTTAGAAGCCGTACGCCAAGTGGTTCCACAACTGAAAGGTGCCTATGCACTGGGCATCGTACATACGGATCACCCGGATGAATTGATTACTGTGCGTGAAGGTTCACCACTGGTGATTGGTGTCGGTATTGGTGAGAACTTTATTAGTTCCGATCAGTTGGCATTACTTCCAATTACCAACCGTTTTATTTATCTTGAAGAAGGTGATATTGCCCGTTTGACCCGCACCACCATTGAAGTCTTTGTCGATGGTCAACTGGTCGATCGTCCGGTCAAGGAACTGGATGCTGCGGTCAGCAATGCCTCTAAAGGTGAATACAAGCACTACATGCTCAAAGAAATTTATGAGCAGCCTGAAGCGATCAAACAGACCATTTCCCAAGCCTTAAATAGCAATGAGCTGCGCGAAGACTTCCTGACTAATGCAGAACAGGACTTCTCCACAATCCAGCAAATCCAGATTATTGCCTGTGGCACCAGCTATCATGCCGGCATGATTGCCAAATACTGGTTTGAACAACTGATTGATCTACCTTGCCAGGTCGAGATTGCCAGCGAGTTCCGTTATCGCACTCCGGTGATTGTGAATAACACGCTGTATGTGTGTATTTCCCAGTCTGGTGAAACTGCCGACACTTTAGCTGCCTTACGTGATACGCAAAAACGTGCGGCCGCCAAAGGACTGGACATCACCACGATGACCATCTGCAACGTGGCCACCTCATCAATGGTACGCGAAACTCAGCATAGTCTGTTGACACTGGCAGGCCCTGAAATTGGGGTAGCATCAACTAAAGCCTTTACCACCCAGCTTGCTGCATTGATGCTCTTGGTCCTGAAAATCGGTTCTGTGAAAAATACTATTTCTACAGAACAAATGACGGAGATCACCACAGATCTTTGGCACATGCCTAAAGTGATGCTGGACACATTACGTCATGATGATGAGCTTCTACGCCTTTCTGAACTGTTTGTTGAAAAGCAGCATTGCCTGTTCCTGGGTCGTGGTACGCATTTCCCGATCGCTCTGGAAGGTGCACTCAAGCTGAAAGAAATCTCCTATATTCATGCGGAAGGTTATGCTGCAGGCGAACTAAAACACGGGCCATTGGCACTGGTTGACAATGACATGCCGGTAGTGATTCTGGCACCACAGGATGACATGCTGGATAAGCTCAAATCCAATATGGAAGAAGTTCAGGCGCGTGGTGGCGAGCTATTTGTGTTTGCTGATGAAAACAGCGGCATTAAAGCCAAAGAACGCCAGCATGTGGTACATATTCCGGCAGTCAATGCAGTGCTGGCACCGATTGTGTATAGCATCCCGGTGCAGTTATTGTCTTATCATGTGGCTGTATTACGTGGTACGGATGTAGATCAGCCACGTAACCTGGCAAAATCGGTCACCGTAGAATAATTAAAATTGAATCAAGGCTGGTGTTGTTTTTGAGTAATAAAGTTAAATACTAGGTAATAAATAATCATACTTAGTAATAAAGTTTCATACGAATTTTCAAAATAAAGAAAATATATTCATTATTTTCAGTATTTTGTAATTTTGGTATGAAACTTTTTTTTATTTTGATAGAATTAAATTTAGACTAGCCCTGCCTATAGTATGATACTTTAATAAATACAATATAATTTTGGAACCAATAAAAACAAATACTTATGCACAACAAAGGATGAAACTTTATTACTCTCATATAATAATAAAATAAGATAATAAAAAATTTGAATTTAATGTTTGTATTTTTATAATTAAGTTTGTATCAAATGGGAACACATCATACGCTACTTGCTCAAAGAACAGTCAACCGAAGCAAAAAGGCATGCCATCAATTAAGCCAGATCATGATTTAGGCAAGGTAGATTGATGACAGCGAAGTTTTGAGCCGGTTTGTCATAGCGTGTGAATACCTTGCGTATTCTTATGCAAACCTACTACCTATTCTTATTCACCCCCCTCATTTTGGTTCATATTAAACCACTGATTTTCTATTCAAATATTTCAAAACAAAATATGCAAATTTGAATCTTAAACCACCACCTTAATCTGCTATAATTTGTACATCATACTGATGTACAAATTGGTGGAAAAATATGACTAACTTAGCAACAGAACGAATAAATGTTCGTTCAACTGTAGATGCAAAGAATGTAATTGAGCAAGCTGCGAATTTATTGGGTCTTAGTGTGAGTTCCTTTATGATCCAGTCCTCATTTGAACGAGCAAAAGAATTACTTAAATCTAATCACGAGTTAAAAGTAAATAATGCTGATCGTGATATGTTAATGAATTTGCTTGAAAATCCACGCCCTGCAAATGATGAGATGAAAAAATTAATGAGTTTATTGGATGAAAATTGAGGTTTTACAAGCCCATCATCAGAAAAAATCATTTAATTGTGGGCAAGATGATTTAAACAAGTTCATCAAACAATACGCATCTCAGCATCAGAAATCAGGAACAAGTAAAACCTATGTTGCTATTGATGATGATACACAGCAGGTGCGAGGATTTTATTGCCTATCAAGTACCTCTATTGGATTTGATGGGGTTGATGCGGTTCTCACTCAACGATTACCTCGTTATCCACTCCCTTGTGTAGTTATAGGTCGCTTTGCCGTTGATCAAACTGCCCAAGGGCGAGGAATAGGAAAAGTGCTTTTAGCACATGCGCTTAAACAAGTTTCAAAAGTTGCTCAAATTATTGGTGTAAATTTTATTGTAATACATGCCAAGGATCAAAAAGCGATGGAATTTTATCAGCGTTTTGGCTTTATTTCATTAACATCAAATCCATTAACATTAATATATCCAGTGAGTGAAATACCTAATTTTAATTAAATGGCCTACTAGCAACAGGAGTGACTAGTAGTAGATTACGAACAAGAATAGGTGACGGACTTATTCAGCAATTTGCAATTTATGAAGACTAATGAGGAAAAGTCAGTTTTTCTCAAGCTGATTGATAAAAAACCCTAGGAAAATTAATATTTTGGCTACCAAACAATTCAATAGTAGCTCATTTTATTCTAGAGTTTTCACTGGAATTTAAAATCATACTTTCAAAAGTAAAGAATGAAACTTTATTTTTTTAAATTTTTCACAATAAGATGAAACATTTTAAAATTAACCAGAATAAATATAATTAAATTATAAATATCAATAATTTGAAATAAAAAATATAAAACAAAATATAAATTTCTGGAAAAAAGTAATAAAGATACATACCATATTGAATAATAAACAACCTAATGATATGCTCAAAAATATACTAAAGCAGGTTAAAAAAATATGTTAACCAAAGAGCAACAACTAAAATGGATAAAAGAAGGACGTGGTCAAGGCTTTCTAAGTAAATACAAACCCTTCTTGACAGTTAAGGATAATAAATCCCTAAACAACCGCTCAAGTCGAGTATATGGCTATAAAACCGGTCGAACTCATCACTTGTTTTCAGATTTAGAACTCGCTGTTTTTTTGATTTTAGATAGAAATATTTTTATCAAAGATATTCGAGAACAAATGCCACTGAATTTAAAAGAAACTGAGGATTTGGCGCGTACTTTTTCCCTTTATCATCCAATGAAAAATGGTATTGCACAAACACTAGTTTCTACATTTTTTATTGTCAGTGAAGCTACTAATGCTCCCCCTGTTTATGTCATCAGAGCTATTTCTCATACTGAATTAGAAAATTTAAATATTCTTGAAAGTCTCGAGTTAGAAAGACGCTATTGGCAAAAAGAAAATATCCCTTGGTATCTTGTTACAGAAAAAGATATCCCTCTGACGGTCGTTGATAATATTAAATGGTTATATCCTGCAAATTACTCAGAAAGTAAAAATCACACTCCAGATAAAATCAACTTCTATTATCAGCAATTTATAAGAAATTCTCATCTGAGTCTAATTGAACTATCAAAATATATTGATGTTCAATATTCATTAGAACCAGGAGAATCACTATTAGAAATCCGCGAGCTCATTGCTCAGAGGTACTTCGTATTTGATATCAACATTAGTTATAGAAAAATCACATGTGGCAATATAAAACTCAGTGAACAAGATTCATGGAAGGTCATCTGCAATGCTTCGAATCAATGATGTTTATGAGCTTGATGAGAAAAAGTATCGCATCCTCAAAGTATATACAGATCATATAATTTGGATAGAACTTGAAAATCAAAAAGCTTTACCTGAATTGTATACAAGATCTACACTCATCGAGGCAATTGAATCGGGCAACATAAAAATTACTACAGATCCTTTTGAAGACATGTCTTTGATGGTATTAGAAGAAAACTCTGTCTATCAAATCAAACGTGACAAGAATTTAGCTATTATAAAACCTATAATTGAACATGAAAAATTTTATGATTCAAACATACGTGCATCTTTGATTAATGAAATTGTAAATCAAAAGATTACCACTAAACAGACTATATATCGCTTACTTCGCCAGTATTGGCAAAGAGGAATGACCCCCAATGCCTTAATCCCTCAGTATTACAATTCTGGAGGAAAAGGTGTTAAAAAGGCTGTAAATAATAAAAAATTAGGTCGCCCTCGTATTATTTCTGAAGGGACAGGTGCTCTTATTGATGAAGATATTGAAAGACTATTTAGGAGAGTCATCAATCAGTACATGCTCAATGAAAACAAGCATACTCTACCCTACACATATCGTAAGTTTCTTAGTATATATCAAAGCCTATATCCCGACATTATTGAAACTGAAGTCCCATCAATCTGGCAATTAAAATACTTTTATGATCGTGAATATAGTCCTATTCTAAAAATAAAATCACGAACTAGTAAAATTGAATATTTAAAAGACAAAAGAGTTTTATATTCAACAGTTAATACACATGTTCTCGGACCAGGATCTCGTTACCAAGTAGATGCTACGATAGCTGACATCTATCTTGTTTCTGACTCAGATAGAGGCTGCATTATTGGACGTCCAACCATTTACTTTATGATGGATGAATTTAGCCGTATGGTTACTGGCATGTACGTGGGATTAGAAAATCCATCTTATGTTACGAGTATGCTAGTTCTTCGTATGGCGATGTCTGATAAGGTCGATTATTGTAAAAAATTTGATCATGAGATTACTTTTAATGATTGGCCATGTATTGGATTACCTGAGGCAATCTTGGCAGATAGAGCCGAATTACTTGGACATCAAATTGAGAATCTCGAAAAAAACTTTGCCATCCGAATAGAAAACACACCTGCCTATCGTGGTGATTTAAAGTCAATTGTAGAGCGCTATTTCCGCACTATCCAGGCTGAATTTAAACCTTATGCACCTGGTGTAGTCCAAGCAATCAAAGAAAAGAAACGTGGTGGTAAAGACTACCGACTAGATGCAACACTCACTGTTAAGGAATTTACCCAGATCATTTTAAATTCTGTTCTCATTTACAACAACACACATGAACTTTCTTCTTATGATCGCGACATTGATATGCCAACAGATTTACCCTGCATTCCTATTCATTTATGGAATTGGGGCATACAGAATCGAACAGGTAAGTTACGCTCAGCATCAGAAAAAGCGATTTATATTGCACTACTTCCCCACACAGATGGCACCCTCTCTGAGCTAGGATTAAAGGTTTTCGGAGTCTTTTATAATTGTAAAGAACTCATTGAACGCGGCTTGCTACACAGGAAAAGTGCTTCAAGACAAAGGCCTAAATTTAAAGTTGCTTACGATCCAGCTAACGCTGAAAAAGTTTATATATTTCATTCTGAAGATCATTCAGATTATTGGGAAGCACAACTTTCAAATCGTTCTAGAGAATTTAGAGGTTGTAGTTTTTGGGAGGTATGGCAAGTTCAACTTGAGCAAAAAATAACACGATCTCGC
The DNA here is from genome assembly GCF_019048525.1 of Acinetobacter lwoffii. Taxonomy (NCBI): domain Bacteria; kingdom Pseudomonadati; phylum Pseudomonadota; class Gammaproteobacteria; order Moraxellales; family Moraxellaceae; genus Acinetobacter; species Acinetobacter lwoffii. Next base: position 732,903 of record NZ_CP077369.1, read on the forward strand.
TACAAAATAAATGCAAATCTTGCACGTGCTGATTTAGAACAACGCAATGAAGATATCATTGAAAAAGCGATTTCTTCAAGATCTTCTACTCAAAAAAGTAATGCTCAACGTCTTTCATCGATACGGAATAACCGTAATCAGGCAAGAACTGAAGAAAGAGAGGATTTAAAGAAATCTACCCAAATCCAAAGCTCACAAAATGCGAAGGTTAGAGACAATATTATTCCAATCTCAGGAATTAAAAAAGCAGAAGACGAAGAATCCACCTTACTTCTTCCAACCTATTACGAATCATTATTTGATGAAGATGATGATTAAAACGAGGTAAATAAAAATGAAAGTTAATGCAGTTTATCATCCAAGTTTTGGGCAGTATCAAGGAAATCCTCTTATAGAAGCATTACCACCTGTACGTGAATTTTCAGAGGTGAAAAATGCACTAAAAAGTACAATTACCATTAACCCATCAGAAAAACATGAATCAGGTGTAGTTAGAGGTCACCTAATTGCTCAATTGATGAATAATTTTTTTCAACCGATTGCACGGCATATTCAATTGGAACAAAAACTCTCCATTATGCTTCGTGAAGGTTACGTAGGGCGTAATCTTGCAAATGGCTCTCTTAATTCACATCTACAGAATGGTTATGAGCGAATGATGACTGGTGATGTAAATGCCATTCGCTTTGAAGCAGCTAAGTCCACTGCACGAAGTATGTGTTTTATTGGCTGTTCAGGAAGTGGCAAAACTACTACATTAAATCGAATTCTCGCTACTTATCCTCAGGTCATTTTTCATGAAAAATATAATTTTACGCAAATTGTTTATTTAAAAATTGATTGCCCACATGATGGCTCTTTAAAAAGTTTGTGCCTACATTTTTTCAGAGCAATCGATCAAGCACTAGGGTCTGATTATGAAAGAAAATATGCATTAAAAAGACATGGTATTGAAACATTACTCAACTTAATGCGCCAGATTGCCAATTTACATGCAATTGGATTGCTTATTATTGATGAAATTCAGCATCTAAGTGTGAACAAGTCTGGAGGTGCAGATAAAATGCTGAATTTCTTTGTCACTTTGGTTAATGTGGTTGGCTTGCCAGTCGTGATGGTTGGCACACCAAAAGCTCGATTTATTTTTGAAGATGATTTGAGATCTGCTAGACGAGGGGTGGGATTAGGCTCAATTCTGTGGGAACAGATTAAAAATGAAGAAAACTTTATTCACCCACAGACAAAAAAAATAATTAAATCAGAATGGGTCGGATTTACTGAAGCACTTTGGAAGTATCAGTGGCTCAAAAAAGCAGATCTTATGATAAGTGAAGAAATCAGGAACTGCTGGTATGATCTCAGCCAAGGCATTCCAGATATTGTGGTTAAATTATTTGTATTAGCCCAAATGAGAGCAATTGAATCAGGGCTGGAGCGTATCACGGTAAAATTACTGAAACAGACATATGAACAAGATTTAATCCCAATTCACCCAATGATTAAAGCGCTACGCTCAGGTGATGCCGAACAAATTTCACAATTTTCCGATCTGATTATTCCCGAAGTTGATAAAAAGCTACTCCTCTTACAAGCAAAACTAGAGCAAAAAAAAGAGTTCATGGAAGATATTGATATCTATGATGGACATCAAGAATCTATTCATTTGCATCGCCTACTGATTGAGCTAGGATACGAATCAAATTTATTAGCACCTCTAGTTAAAAAAGTATTCCGAGAGAATCCTAAATTTGACATGAAATCAGTAATGCCGATTATCCTAAGCTGGCTGCATGAGCAAAATGAGGAGTTCTCTTCACCTTCTAGTGCAAATAAACCACAAGATACACAAAAGATAAGAAAACAGAGAATTCAATCCAAATTATGGCACTCTCTTGATAATGATGATTTACGTTTTCAGTTCAGTCAGAAAGAAAATAAACAAAGCTTTTATGAACATCTAAAAAACCAGACTGATTATGTCATCAATATGGAAACTTTAATAAAAGAGGCAGGATAAATATGCTAAATTTTCCGGTTCCTTATGCTAATGAGTTAATCTATAGTTCAGTTGCTAGAGCTGGAATACGATTAGCAATTAATAGCCCAAAACAACTTTTAGATGAGATTTTCCAAGATCGTGAAGTTGTAGCGACAATAGATTTGCCCGCAAATTTATCAAAAATTTTAAAGCTGTTACCTGAAACACAATTTGATGCAGAAAAACTAATTTATCAGCATACTCTTTTTCCTCTTTATGCCCCATTTGTTCCAGAAGAGCGAAGACAAGAATGCATGCTATGGATGCTGAATAAATCAAATGGTTCAGTACACTTAGCCCTAGGAATTAATGCATCGTACATAGCAACTCCCACATATTTGCAATATTGCCCGGGATGTATAAATGAACAGCTTAAACAATATAAAGAATACTATTGGTCCAGACTTTGGCAAGTCCAAGGTGTTACCTGCTGTCAAAAACATGGTGAACTTATACAAACGAATATAGAGTTTAGGTCACCACACAAACATGAATTTATTGCAGCTGATGTTAAAAACTGCCCGATTGTCACTCAGTCAGCAGCCAAATTAGATGATCTGTTCATCTGTAAAAAAGTAGATGAGCTTTTACAGCTTTGTCCAAAACAGTCTGCAAGTTTTGAGCAATGGAGTCTTTTTTATAAGAAACTTGCCCATCAAAATAATTGTGTCCGAGGAAACTCTCATATTTTATATGAATCCATTTATGAAAAAATTTCGACCCGCTGGTCTAAACAGTTTTTAAAACAATATCATTTGGACAATTTCAGTTCTGAAAATAGTTGGCTACGTAGTATTTTCCGAAAACATCGTAAATGTTTTAGCTATCTTCAACATTTAATTGTAATTGAAGCTATGAATGCCGGTAGAGAGTGGTCATTTAATGAGATCTTAGTAACTGTTAATTCTTTACAACCAGTCATTAAACCACAATCTATAAAATTACAATCCTCGGATATAACAGAATCTCAAAATACAATTATATTAGAAAAACGAAAAAAATGGCTTGAGGCAATCAATCAAGACAGCATCAATGCATCAAGAAAACAAAATAGTGCTCTATATGCATGGCTCTATCGCAATGATCAAGAATGGCTACTTGAAACAAACAGTCATTATCAGCAACCTCACATACCTACAGGAAATAAAATTGATTGGGGTACACGTGATCTTGAAACCGTTAAACTATTAATCAAGATTAAACAACAATTTATAGAAAACTTGGATTTACCTAGAAAATCGAGAAACTGGTGGATCAAGCAACTTAGGAATCCAGCTACTATTGAAAAAAATTTAGATAATTTGCCATTAACTAAACAGTTTTTAGATCAATATAATGAGGACATTAGCTGCTTTCAGATTAGGCGACTAACCCGAGTATTACTGCAATCATATTCAGCAAATGAACAACTTCAACGCTGGATCATTTTACGAAAATCGGGTTTAAGTGAAGAAAGAATAACAACTGAAGCAAATAATTTTTTAACGAACGTTATTAAACTTATTCATTGGGAGAATTAATTTTGGTTATTAGGGGTTTTCCGTTAAACGCTAGAATTTCATATATTGGGGCAATTTTTAAGAATAAACAAGAGAGAGATTGGAATATTAATCTCGGATTAGAGCATGAAAAACAAAGAATTTTTAAACATACTCGATTCTCAAGCATGCACTTGGTGGCACAACGGAGATGCTTAAACTCCTCAGTTCAATTGAAAGATGAAAATTATTTAACACTAAAATTTAAAATTAGCGATCTCACTGAATGGCAGGTCAGCAATAATATTGCGACAAAACAATTTCAACTCACACAGAAATTAACTGACCTGGATCAAAAATTTAAAAATACAATTGTACATTTGCCACAATTGGAACTTGCTAGAGCGTTATTTTTTCATAATGCTTATTTTGCGAGAAATGCACTTTCACAAAATTTTTTAAGTCTGGAATTTGATGTTCAAAGAGTTTCAGAAAACCATGTGCTGATTACAGAACTATCCCCGAGTAGTTTCCCCTTATCTCAATATAATCATCCTGGCATGCGAAATTTACTCGCTTGGATTTTAACCAATCCTGAAATCAGAAGAAGCTATGAAAGTATTGCTGCTTATTGTTTTAATGAAAAAATACAAGGCAAAAATAAAGAATGGTGGTATTTCAATTTTGATCCCCCGTCTTTAGCAAATGTAGAAATAACCGTTAAAGCCTATTATTCTAAAAAATTGGATCAAATTTATATCAATGAAATTGTAGAGATTAAAGGGTTAGAATCGAACTTACCAAAGAAGATTGATTTTTCTAGTCCGCGATTTACTCAAAATAAAAGCACGTCGTCTACAGGAAAATCTGGCACTTACTCAAACCTACAAGAGCCCGAATCTCCAGAAATTGATGATAGTCAAGAAGCTAATAGTGATCGCAAAATCCTTACTTTGCCTAGCTCTCCTGTATTGCTCAGCTTTTCCGATCCAGTTCTCACCCGTAAAATTTATAATAAAAAAAGAGCCAAGAACACATCCTTGCCTTCGCAGGAAGAGGAAATTCAAGACTATGATGCTGTAGGGACCGATGAAGCGACTAGGGTTGGAACAATTGGTCGTGGTGAATTTGAGGGTTTAGAAGATGAGAGTAATAATTTAGATTTGCTTATGGATCGTTTTGAAGCCTTCAGATTCATGATAGAAAGGTTTATTGAGCAAAATAATATTAAGGCGACAACCTCAAAAATCTATAAACTTCCTAGATTGCAGCGATCTAAACTCCACATGACTTTGGATGGAAATAAGCGCTCTCTAATGATTTATAGGTTGGATAAGCTATTCGATCACAATTTCATAATCTTTGAAATTGATGTCACAGATAATGTGAAAAAACTTTCAACCCTAGTTCTCTGCTTAAAGGATATGAAAGAATTTGATGAGACATCAATTGAAACAATGATGAAAAAAATTATGCAGCGTTCACTCAGATGGCCGACCTTAAAATATTTTGCAGACTATGGTTTGGCAAAAACCTTACATCATCCTAAAAATCTAAATGAACTTAATGAATCAAGTCATGAGTTCGAACTATGGGTTGAACGATTCGATAAAATAATAAAGGGATTACTTCAGAAATTAGAAAAGAATGAAAAAGTGTAAGGATTACAGAACCGTACCGGGTTTGTCGAAGGTCAGGTGTTCCAGCGCAATTTTGTTGGTGATATTCCCTTCCTCTATAATGGTGTTACCGCTTCACGTTTAGACAAACGTTATGGTTTAGCCTCAGTGGGAATTACATTGCACAATTTTTAAATGACACTCTGAATCACACTTCTATTCAACTGTATAATCAATGATATAACCTCTGTAATTTTTTATAGAGGTTTTTTTTCATTTTACCCATTTATCTCTATACTGTTTCAATCCCTTATAACTTCAACTCTTTTTTGCGAATTTTGAGAAATCACATGACACAACTGACCTGTTTCAAAGCCTATGATATTCGCGGCAAACTCGGCACCGAGCTGAATGAAGAGATTGCCTATAAAATTGGTCGTGCTTACGGACAGATCTACCAACCGAAAACCGTGGTGATTGGCTGCGACATCCGCCTTAGCAGTGAAGACCTAAAACAAGCGACCATTCGCGGTTTAAATGATGCTGGGGTCAACGTACTGGACCTTGGCATGACCGGGACTGAAGAAGTTTATTTCGCGGCTTTCCACCTAGATGTCCAAGGTGGAATTGAAGTGACGGCCAGTCATAATCCGATGGATTATAATGGCATGAAACTGGTACGTGAAAATGCCCGCCCGATCAGTGCCGATACCGGTCTTAAAGAGATTCAGACCTTGGCAGAATCAGGGGAATTCGTTGAGGTTGTCCAAAAAGGTCATACTGAACAATATAATATCCTGCCAGAATTTATCGATCACCTGATGACCTATATCGATCCGGCAAAAATCCGCCCGATGAAACTGGTGATGAATGCTGGCAATGGTGCCGCAGGTCATGTAGTGGATGCGATTGAACAGAAGTTTCAACAGCTACAGATTCCAGTTGAATTTGTCAAAATTCACAATGAAGCCGATGGTAACTTCCCGAATGGCATTCCGAATCCAATTCTGGTTGAAAACCGGGATAGCACCCGTGATGCGGTCATTCAGCATGGTGCCGATATGGGGATTGCCTGGGATGGCGACTTTGACCGCTGCTTCCTGTTCGATGAAAAAGGTCAGTTCATTGAAGGTTATTATATTGTTGGCCTTCTGGCGCAGGCATTCCTGCTGAAGCAGTCTGGTGAAAAAATTGTCCATGACCCGCGTCTGGTCTGGAATACGCTGGATGTGGTGGAGCAGTATCAGGGAATTACCGTCCAATCAAAATCAGGCCATGCCTTTATCAAAGATGTGATGCGTGAACATAATGCAGCTTATGGCGGGGAAATGAGTGCCCATCACTATTTCCGTGACTTTGCCTATTGTGATAGCGGGATGATTCCGTGGTTACTGGCAATAGCAGTACTTTCTGAAACAGGAAAATCATTATCCTCTCTAGTCGAAGAAATGATTGCCAAATTTCCATGCTCAGGTGAAATCAACTTTAAAGTTTCAGATACTCAAATTACGATTCAAAAGCTCTTTGATCATTATACCGATCAAAACCCTGCTATCGACCAGACGGATGGAGTCAGTTTGGATTTTGGTGCATGGCGTTTTAATGTCCGTGCCTCCAATACTGAACCTTTACTGCGTTTGAATATTGAAAGCCGTCGTGACCAGAATCCACGACCAATGCAGGACTATGTCGATGAGCTGACAAAACTGATCCAGGGCGAAGCTTAAATACTCAAAAAAACCTGAAACCAGTGCCCTTTAAACCAGAGAAAAGACTCCAGTTTTTAGGGTACTGTTCCGGCCTGAAATTCTTATGGAAAATGTTTTTCGAGTATCTCGACTGCAATATTTGCATTCATTTTCCGCGCAAACAGCATGCCTGATTGCTTCATTTTATCAAAATCAGATTCATCTAAAGTTCTGGGATAATCCGGCCCGGAATCCCAGTCAATATATCTTAGCCCTGTTTCACAATCCTCTATCCTATGCTGGGCATGATAGATGCGTTGCTGAAAATGGGAATTATAAATAATGGTATGGAAAAAGATTTCATCTGCACAGAGTGAAGATTTAAAGGTTTTTGCATAATCCGGATTTGCTTCCAGATAATCCAGAATAAATGTCACCGCCTGATCGGTAAGGGTAATCCAGTTTGAACCTTTATATAGTTTAGGTAAATGAGAAATATCCTGTTTACGGAAGTGCCGGCAATACCATAATGCCCATCTGTTCAGGAACTGAAATAATGGTGATTTAGCTTTTTGATACATAATCGGTAAATACAGGACATTCACCCGTTGTTCCACATCATCTGCTAAATCATCATGACCCACAAACTCGGTCTGTTTTTGACATTCTTTTTCTAGAAATAATTCTCTTGCTGTATTGGAACATAAAGGAATGTCATCTCCAGACAGGAAGAAAAAATAGCCGTAATCATATTTTTGCGCTTCCTGCAGGAGTTTTAACATGACTTCAATTTGGCTATAGCTGCCCCATCGTACATCTGTCCGGTCTGCTAAAAAATATACCTGTTCATGCTGCCCAAATTGAGCACTAAACGGGGCAAGATCAGCTTTCTGGTCGACATGAATGAGAATAATACTATGGGGACTTTTCAGCAGCTCATTCACCAGAAAAACCAGTGAATGGGTAAGTTGATGACAAATGACCCCATAAATAAAATTCATCTTTATGATCCATATCCTTTAGGATTCTGCTTCTGCCATTTCCAGCTATCGGCGAGCATATCCTCCAAGCCATATTCGGGTGTCCAGCCCAACTCTTTTACTGCACGCGCATTGTCTGCAAAACAGGTCGCCACATCGCCTTCACGCCGTGGTATCAACTCAAATGGAACAGCAATACCATTCACCTGCTCGAAGGTATTTTTGACTTGTAGCACTGAAATCCCATTACCGGTACCAATATTCCAGGCACGACAACCTTGAGAAACCAGACGATTATTCAAAGCACACAGATGTGCACTGGCCAGATCCACCACATGAATATAGTCCCGCACTCCAGTACCATCGACCGTATCGTAATCATGACCAAAAATAGACAGTTTTTCACGACGACCTACAGCCACCTGCGTTACATAAGGCATTAAATTATTTGGGATACCTTGTGGATCTTCTCCAATCTGACCACTTTTATGCGCACCAACCGGATTAAAATAACGCAATAATGCAATCGACCAGCGTTCATCAGCTATAGATAACTTTTCGAGCAGTTGCTCAACTATTAGTTTAGTATAACCATAGTTGTTGGTTGGCATTCCGGTAGGCATCTCTTCATTTAAAGGTGAAGGATTATCTTCACCATAGACAGTAGCTGAAGAGCTGAAAACCAGTTTAAATACTTGTGCGCGCTGCATCGCCTGAACCAGACTGATTGAACCGGCAATATTGTTGTCAAAATAGGCCAAAGGAATTTGCTGACTTTCACCAACAGCTTTTAGTCCGGCAAAATGAATCACCGCATCAATCGAATTTTGCTGAAAGATCTGATCGAGTAACTGGCTATCCCGGATATCTCCTTCGATAAAGGTCAGGCTTTTTTGGGTCAATTTTTCTACCCGGCTTAAGGACTCGGAGGAGCTATTACACAGATTATCCAGTACAACAACCTCATGTCCGGCATTCAGCAATTCTACACAGGTATGTGAACCAATATAGCCTGCCCCGCCTGTGACCAAAATTTTAGCCATTTTGCTTTCCTAACAGAACTTTAATTAAACCTTGGGTTGAACCATCCAGACCATTCAGATCAGTCTGTTCACCATTCAGTATGGGTAGTAACTGGTTGGCAATTTCCTTGCCTTTTTCCACGCCCCACTGGTCGAACGGGTTGATATTCCACAGCACAGACTGGACAAATACCTTATGTTCATATAAAGCAATTAGCATGCCCAAGCTGTATGGATTGAGCTCCTGTAATAACAGGGTACTGCTCGGCTGATTACCCTCATATTGCTTATAGGGTGGCAAGCTCGCCAATTCGGTTTGATCCAGCGCTTCATTGCCAAAAGCCAGTAAACGCGATTGCGCCAGACAGTTAGATAAGGCCAAATGATGTTGTTCGACCAATGCTTCGGCACTGTCTGCATAAGTATATTGCTGGCTGTTATAACGCTCTACCGGCGCAATAAAATCACAGCTGACTGACTGAGTGCCCTGATGCAATAACTGATAGAAGGCATGCTGGGCATTCGGACCTACTTCCCCCCAGATGATCGGGCAGGTATCTAGCTGGACTTTTTCGCCATTGCGCTGGATTGACTTACCGTTGGATTCCATTTCCAGCTGTTGCAAGTAAGATGCAAAGTATTTCAACCGACCATCATAAGGCAGAATTGCATGGGTCTGAATATCCAGAAAATTGGTATTCCAGGCTCCCAACAATCCCATCAATACGGGAATATTGCGTTCAAAAGGCTGGTACTGAAAATGCTGGTCCACGGCATAGGCGCCAGCCAGCAGCTGCTTAAAGCCTTCAATTCCGATACTCAAGGCAATTGGCAGTCCGATACAGGACCAGAGTGAATAACGCCCGCCGACCCAGTCCCAGAGCAGCAACTGGTTTTCCGGCGCAATGCCCCATGCGGTCATTTTTTCCGGCTTGGTCGATACCCCAATAAAATGATGCTTGAGGATATAAGGATGCTGACCTAATGCCTTTTCCAGCCACAGGCGTACCGTCTGGGCATTGGTCAGGGTATCAATGGTGCCGAAGGATTTGGAGGAAATAATAAACAGTGTCGTTTCCGGACGCAACTGATGCAACAGCTCGGACAGCTGACTGCCATCCATGGTTGAAACAAAATGTACGTTCAGTGGCTGAGCAGACTGGTATTTAAAATCAGATAAAGCATGCGTGACCATCAAGGGACCCAGATCTGATCCCCCTACCCCGATATTGACCACATCCTGAATGACTTCCCCGGTGGCACCGCGACGCTGTCCGGCATGAATCTGTTCCACCAGCGCATACATTCGTTCCAGCTGGGCATGTACATCAGCTGCCAGATCAGCATGCTGTTGATCCTGTTTGGGCAGGCGCAGTGCCCAGTGCATGGCAGCACGCTGCTCGGTATAGTTGATTTCCTGATTGGAAAATAGGGAGCCAATCCAGGATCTGAGGTTTTGTGCATCGGCCCATTCGATCAGGCCTTGTAGCACATTTTGATTGATTCTGTGTTTGCTATAGTCAAATAGCAGTTGTTCAAACTGAATGGAATATCGATTAAAGCGCTCCGGGTCAGCAGCAAACAGTTCCCGCAGATGCTCAGATTGAAGTTGTTCTTTGTTTGAGGCTAATTTCTGACACACAGTTTCAGTGTCGAGATTTGGATTAAAATGGCTCAACATTAACGTCCCACCCCAATATAATTAAAACCACGTGTCTTGACATACGTCGGATCATACAGATTACGCCCATCCAGAATCAGGGGATGCTGCATTAGCTTGATTAAATACGGATAATCCGGACTGCCGTACTGTTTCCATGCCGTAATCAGACACAAGGCATGCGCCCCTTCCACAGCCTGATACTGGTCTTTACACAGGATCAGGTCTTCCCGTGACCCATAGACCTTTTCAATATTTGCGATTGCCTGAGGATCATGCAGCTTGACCGTCACGCCTTGCGCCCACAAAGCGGTCAGCATGGCATGTACCGGAGACTGCTGGATACTCGGGGTATTTTCCTTAAAGGCTGCACCCCAGATCGCAATGACTTTACCCCTTAAGTCTCCACGGAAATAGTTCCAGAGTTTACGGAACAATAATTCTTTTTGCTGTTCGTTAATGTCCCAGACCTGTTCCAGCAGCTGGTTTTTCACTCCTGAATCTGCCACGGCATGAGTAAGCGTCCGGATATCATGGGAGAAATTCTCTCCACCAAAACCAACGCCGGGGAACAGATAGGCAGAACCAATCCGGTTATCCGCAGCCATGCCTTGCCGCACCTGTTCAATATCAATACCAAGCTTTTCTGCCACACTGGCCAGATCATTCATATAACTGATCCGGGTGGCCAGCATGCCGGAAATACTCAGCTTGGTAAATTCGGCATCCAGAACCGGCATAAATAGATACTGTTGCGCGCGTGGAAAAAGGGGACGTAAGAGTTCTTTGATTTTAGGCTGTATATCTACATGATCACAACCCACAATCAGCTGGGTGGCCTGAGTAAAGCTACGCAGTGCATTCCCTTCCTGAATAATATCTGGCAGATAGATCCAGTCATCATTCGGCAGCAACTGCTGAAAGCGTTGCGTACCATGCAAGCCAAAGGTCGAGGCATTAATCATCAGTTTGGGATGGGCAAAACAGGCATGCCGGATGGTATCCACCATCTGAAACGCTTGTTGCTCTTCAGTCGCATTAAAACTAAAGAAAAACACATCCTGATTAAAATCCAGATGCTGAAAATCGCAACAGTTTAAAAAGCCAGATTTCTCCTGTTTTTGCAGTAATAGCTGAAGGGATTCATCTTGGAAATAGGGCCGAGCCGACTCATCTGCATTGAAGCTATTACACCAGACCACCTGGTGACCACATTCAGATAAAAGAGCTGAAATGACTCCGGAAAATAAGGTTTTCCCTAATACTGCGACTTTCATGATATTCCTTTTTATTATTTTTTCTTACAAAGTCAGTTCCTGAATCAATGCTTTAAACTCGCTACCGAGTTTAGGATGATCGACGCCATAATGTAAAACAGCTTTTAGATAACCTAACTTGCTACCACAGTCAAAGGTCTGACCTTTCATGCGATAGGCTTCTACAGCTTCGGTTTGCTGCAGCATGGCAATGGCATCGGTGAGCTGGATTTCATTGCCCGCCCCGCTTGGTGTCTGTTCCAACAGCTGCATGATTTTTGCCGGCAGGACATAACGTCCAACCACAGACAGATTCGATGGCGCTGTGCCAACTGCCGGTTTCTCGACGATGCCTTGCATCTCAATACTGTTCCCTTCCGCAGGCGATGCTGCAACATCAACAATGCCATACTGGTCCACCAGATGTTCAGGCACCGCTTCCACCATGATTTGTGAGGCTTTAGATTGTGCATAACGCTGGATCATACGTGACAGGTCATTTTCCGGACCGTGATCCTTGACCAGTACATCTGGTAGTAATACCGCAAAATCATCATCGCCAATCACGGCTTTGGCACACAGTACTGCATGTCCCAGACCCAAAGGCTGCGGCTGACGTACACTAATCACACTCACACCCGCAGGCAGAATCTCAGTAATTTCTTTAAGCAGGTCCGTTTTGTTTTTTTGCTCAAGGGTGGTTTCTAGCTCAAAATTACGATCAAAATAATTTTCAATCGAAGCCTTGGAAGAATGGGTCACCAGAATAATCTGCTCAATTCCGGCAGCAACCGCTTCACGCACCACATATTCAATCGCAGGGCGATCCACGACTGTCACCATTTCTTTAGGAATGGATTTACTGGCAGGTAAGAAACGCGTACCTAAACCAGCCACAGGGAGAATTGCTTTCTTAATCATATCTATAAAAACCTAGTTCACTTTAATTTCGTTACCGCGTACATAACCATCCACATAATGTTCTAATTGTGCCAGCGCCCATTCAATGTCGGTTTGAGTCGCGGTAAGTTCATGTATGCGGTTAAATACTGCCAGAATTTCTGCCAATGGATAATGTTTTTCGACAGATCGTAGAATACGCGTGTGTGAAGTAATTTCTGTATTTTCTTCGTCAATCAGCAATTCTTCATAGAGTTTTTCGCCTGGACGTAGCCCAGTATATTGAATTTCAATATCGCCATTCGGGTTTTTATCATCTCTGACTTTGAGTCCGCTGAGAGAAATCATTTGTCGTGCCAGATCCTGAATGCGTACCGGCTCACCCATATCCAGCAAGAATACATCTCCACCCGTGCCCAAAGCCCCCGCCTGAATCACCAGTTGCGAGGCCTCCGGAATGGTCATAAAGAAACGGGTTACTTCTGGATCAGTCACGGTAATCGGACCACCTTTGGCAATTTGCTGTTTAAACAGCGGCACGACCGAGCCCGAAGAACCGAGGACATTACCAAAGCGCACAATACTGATTTGAGTCTGATCCTGAACCTCTGCCATAGCCTGACAGTACAACTCTGCCATACGTTTGGTCGCCCCCATCACGTTGGTTGGACGTACTGCTTTATCGGTTGAAATTAGCACAAAGGTTTCTACCCCTTTTTTTACCGCCGCATTCACACTAAAGGCAGTTCCAACGGCATTGTTTTTCAACCCTGCCAGCGGATTACACTCCACCAGCGGCACATGCTTATACGCAGCAGCATGATAAACGGTTTGTACGCCATATTGTTCAATCACCCGTTCTAACTTACGTTCGTCAAGAACTGAACCTAAAATTGGAATAATTTCACAGTTTGCTGTAAGACGTAATTCTTTATCGATACGATATAAAGCAAATTCTGTCAGTTCATAAATGATAATTTTGACAGGCTGATTTTTAATAATTTGGCGACATAGTTCTGAACCAATCGAGCCACCCGCACCTGTGACCATGACTACTTTATTTTTAATATTTTTAGTCAAAAGTGCTGGAACTGGCGGTACAGGATCACGCCCCAGTAAATCAATAATATCCACTTCCTGAATATCAGAAATTCGAATTTCACCATTGACCAGTTTAGTCAGCCCCGGAATCTCGGTAATTTTTAAATGAGCCGGCTCTAAAAACTTGATAATTTCACTTTTACGTATTCGCCCTACTGACGGCAGTGCAATTAAAATTTCATCAATTTTCAGTTTTGTAAAACATTTCAAAGCAATATGTGGTAAAAAAACTTGGATACCACCAATATTTTGGCCACTTAAAGAAGGATCATCATCAATAAATATAATCGGTAGATGTTCATTAGAACGGTTTAAAGTAGCTGCTACTTGCTGACCAGCATGACCTGCTCCATAAATCGCGATACGTTTTTTCGGTACACCTGACTTCAAATAAGATTGAACGACAAAACGAATAATACCCCGGCTAAACCAAACCCAAGCGAACATCATAAAACCAAACATTAAAGGGATTGATGTCGGAATAAAGGCATGTGTACTATAAGCCAACAAGTACAAACCAATCACGCTTAATATGGTTGCCAGACCTAATTTGGCAATAAAAAATTCATTAAAGGTACGAACAATAAAACGGTATACACCACAAATAAACAGCGCAAAGACTGTAATAGCACTGACCCAAACTGACCCAAAGGGAATATTGGGTACAACTTCTGCACCGAGATCAAACTGTCGAATGACATAACAAAGCCAGATCAGAACCGGGAAAATAAAGAAATCCAAGACGACCAAAAATACTAATTTTGCTGATCGTGGAGATTCAACTAATGGCAAGATGATAGATTTCACGTGATGTGTCTTCTCAATATGACTTATAAGTTTCAACTCAATTTAAATATTAGAATGACTAAATTGAAACCTGGATAAATTTATCAAATGCACCCATCGGTACATTCTACGTGACTGAATCATTGATAGATTATATACGAGCAATCACTTGTTGAATGCCATATTCGGTTGTTTGAATATTATTTTCTGTTAATGTCGGATGCACCAAAAACATTAAACTAGTTTCACCCAATTGCTGAGCATTTTTCAAACGTTCTACTGGACGCCATTTTGTGTGATCAAACGCATGCTCCAAATAGACCTCTGAGCAAGATCCGCTGAAACAAGGCACGCCCAAAGCATTAATCTCTGCCATAATTCGGTCACGTGACCATCCTTCAGGCAAAGCATCGATATTGACCTGCACATAACATTTATAAGCAGCATGTACATAATCATCGGATGGGCGATGTACAGTAAAATATGGACTATTCTCAAAACAACTCAAAATTCTTTCAGCATTTTTAGTACGTTTTTCCGTCCATTCCGGCATCATTTTGAGCTGAATACGCCCAATCACTGCCTGCATTTCCATCATGCGCCAGTTGGTACCAAAGGAGTCATGTAGCCAACGGAAACCCGGTGGATGCTGCTTGTTATAGATGCTGTCAAAGTTCTTGCCATGGTCTTTATAAGACCACATTTTTTTCCATAAATTTTCATCATTGGTGGTGACCATACCACCTTCACCACCTGTCGTCATAATCTTGTCCTGACAGAAGGACCAGGCACCAATATGACCGATTGAACCGGCAGATTTGCCTTTGTACATCGCACCATGTGCCTGTGCACAGTCTTCAATCACATACAGCCCCTTTTCTTTTGCCAGTTGCATGATCGGATCCATATCACACATCCACCCTGCCAAATGCACACAAATAATGGCTTTGGTATTTGGAGTCAGTACCGCTTCAATGGTACGGGCAGAAATGTTTTGTGAATCAAGTTCTACATCTGCAAAAATGGGGTTGGCACCTGCGGTAACAATGGAGCTGGCCGAGGCCAGAAAGGTACGTGAGGTAACAATCACGTCATCACCCGTGCCAATGTTCAAGGCTTTGAGTGCAACATCTAAAGCGACAGTACCGTTGGTAAGTGCTACGGCATATTGGGTTTGCGCAAATTGGGCAAATTCTTTTTCAAACTCGCGGCACTCTTGTCCTGTCCAGTAGTTGACTTTATTGGACAGTAAGACTTGCGAGACGGCATCGGCTTCTTCTTGGGTAAAGCTAGGCCAGGGTGAAAATTGGGTGTTTAGCATCTAATAATCCTCAAAATTTTTCCTAATATTAATGACATTTCGAATATCAAACGTTAATCTTCTTTAGCTAGACTATTTATTAGAGAAGGCATCACATAGTAAATACCATTGTTAAATAAAGCCCTATCAATATATTTACCTTTAATAATAAGATTTGGCTCTACTATTTTGATAACTTCATCATAGAGATTTTTTTTGGTATAGTAGTTTGATATAGGTATGTAACTAGACGTATTCGAGACTAGATTCTTTGTTAGTTCTGCTACTTCATTAAAGCTCATATAATTGTAAATTAATTCATCAACGACAGGTTTTTCTCCTTTCATAGCTTTGCTAACAATTGAATTAATAATGTTTATGTCATCTAAGGTTGGCAGAGGTAAAATGTGTAAATTTTCAAAAATATTAGAATTTATTAATAATAGACTATTAGCCAACATTTTTGATTTTTGATAAAAATCCGCTTTGTATATTTCACTAAAGGTTGAAAAATGTATAAACTGCTTGTCTTTCGAATACTCTAATAATTTTTGTAAATAAATTACATTCCCTGATAGGTAATCATCATTGCTAGCCTTACTGCTAGGAATAACACCTGCACAGTTAACTATACATTTGATAGAAGACCAATCAATGTCAGATAAAGACATAGAATGGCTATAGGGAATGTATCTTATATTATATTTTTCAAAGCAATTGATAATCGCTCTTCCAAGGTTTCCATTAGAGCCAGTAACTAATACAGTCATAATAAACTCGACACATTTTTTGCTATAATTTTGCCATTTAAGTTATTTCTCAAATCATTAATATTTTGTTTGCTAACTAATACTTCAGTCCAATGGCGTAAAACAATTTTTTCATAATCTATTTCAGATGAGTATTGTAAATTTAATGCTGATTTCAGACAGAACTCAACTGGATTAAATCCTAAATATGAACAAAATGGTGTCGTCCCTGAAAATCGGCTATTTATTTCAAAGAGGTAAGGCTCACCTACGCTATTAGTTCTCAGTTGAAAGTTACAAGATCCTTGGATTCCAATTTTCAAGGCAATATCTCTAACATAGTTTTCAATTTTTTCAGATTTAAAAGGGAAAGCTTTAAATGTATCACCAGCTCTTAAATCTCTTTGTAAGCATAATACCTCAGATTGATTATCACCAAATATAGCAATTGTGCATGTGTATTCTGGACCATCTATATACTCTTGAATAATTGGATCTTTTAATGAATTAATAGCACTTAGTGCTTCTTGAATATTTTTTACTAAATGTACCCCAATTGAACGATATCCAATTTTTGGCTTAATAATTAAAGGAAATTCTAAACTTTCTAAATCAATTTGATGCGGTAGAAATGTTTTAGGAAAATTAAAACCATTTTCTTCAAGAAATTTAATTGTTTTATATTTATCGTCTGCTATTTCAATAACGTTAAATGGTGAAACAAAGGTCGTTACGCCTAAAGAGTTTTTCAATGATTCATAATTATTCGCACACTGTATTAGTTCAACATCAGTTCCAGGAAAATAAAAACTAATATTTTCATTTATACATATTTCTTTAATTCTATCAAAATAATTTGGATGGTTAGCCGCAGGAACAATATAACTATAATCACCTCCATAAAGACCTGCAGCTAACTCGCTCATATCTGCTGTAATTATTGAAATTTTTAAATCATTAATCAGCTTAAGTGACTTGATTATTCCTTGGCCTACACCACCACCAGCTCCAGTTACTAAAACATTTATCATAATATTGCCTTATCTATAAAAATTAAGTAGTTTATTTTTGGTTTGTAACGAAAGGTTTGACCCTAGTATAGATTTACAGTGCAAAATAACATCATAGATTAGCGGAATGTTCTCCAAACAAATAGAATTAGATTCAATAGTGCAAATTAAATATGATGAACACGAACCTCTTGGTTGACCTAAACTACCATTAGTAACTAAGAATTTTTCATCTTGATTAATATAGATAGGCTTATTGAATGAACTATCACAAATATTTGAAACACTTTGATTTTTGGAATAAATGCAGTGTTTAGCTCTATGAGTATGCCCCAAAATAGCACCTTTCAGATTATTAAGTTTTAATACTTCATAATTTACGGAAAAATCACCTTCAGTATTTAAGTAGGACCAGTTTCCGTATCCTAGTAAGTTTGCATGGGTAAAGATGATATCTCCATAGAGGTAGCTTTCTTTCCAATTAAACTCATTTTCAAATATAGAAGATAAATTATTGCCTGTTTGATAAATAGATTCTAACAGAAATTCTGGAAACTTTTTGTATTCGAAATTTTTATTATTTTGAAAATCAAAATATATTTGCTCATGATTACCCTTTATAAACTCACAATCATAGTTTTTTTCTAAGTCCTTCAATAGAGTAATTGTTTCAGCAACATTGACTCCATAGGTTAAAGCATCACCTAAGAATATTATCTTATCAAAAGATAAAAATGATATAGATTTAGTAAATGCAGATAATGCTACACTATTCGAATGGATATCATTAATAATAATAAATTTCATGCGTCACCTTTGAATCTAGAATTCTCCTCAGAATCCAAGTGTTCTACACTATCCTTAGTAATAACTTTGCTTATTGTTGAAAGTAATATTCTAATATCCAACAATAAAGAGTGATTATTAACATACCACACATCCATTTCAAACCTTTCTTTCCAAGATAGGGAATTACGTCCGTTAACCTGCGCATAACCTGTCACCCCTGGACGCACGTTATGACGTTTAGCTTGTTCGGCATTGTATAAAGGTAAATACTCCATAAGTAAAGGTCTAGGACCAACCAAACTCATATCTCCTTTGAGCACATTCCAAAGTTCTGGCATTTCATCCAGACTACTGGAACGCAGCATTTTACCAAATGGCGTTAAACGCTCACTATCTGGTAATGGATTGCCCTGTTCATCCAGTGCGTCTTTCATGGTGCGAAATTTAATCATTTCAAAAGGTTTACCATGCAAACCTGGACGAACCTGACGGAACAAAACTGGTGAACCTAAGTTCTTTTTCACTTTATAAGCAACAAATGCATAAAGTGGTGAAAGCAGGATCAGGGCGATGGAGGCGATGATAATATCGAGAAGGCGCTTAATCATGTTGTACCTTTTCAAAAACTTCAATGAACTGTTTAACGCCACTTTCTAAAGATAATTCCTGTAAATAATAATTACGCGCATTCAAGCCCATTTGTAGTTGCTCACTAGCAGGTAAGTGATAAATTTTTAAAATAGCTTGCTGAATACTTTCTACATTTTCAGATATTGCTACACAACCGCACTCAGCAGCTTTTACAAGATCAGCAGCATTACCCTCTACAGCCATTAACACGGGTTTACCCATCGCCATATAAGCCTGAGTTTTAGAAGGTACTGTGATTTCAAATAAAGGATCTTTTTTTAAGTGTACCAGTAATAAACTAGACAGTTCTAATATACCTCCAACTTCAGCCATAGGCATACGAGGGATAAAAACAGCATTAGGTATACCTTCAATAATTGAGCGTTGTTTTAAACGCTCAGTTTCTGTCCCTCCACCAACAAATACAAACTGAATATCTGGAAAATCCTGAAGATTTTTAGCAACCTCTAAAATAATATCTAAAGCCTGAGCTTTCCCCATATTTCCTGCAAAAATAATATTAAACTTGTTCTGCATGAGTTGTTGATATTCAACCTTTGCAGACTGAGCCTGAGTTAAACTCTGCTCATCACACCAATTATAAATAATGCTAATTTTTTCTTCTGGTACACCACGTTCTGTCAGCAGCTTTTTAAAGCCAGGACATAGCACGACAATATGATCAACAAATCCATAAACCAGCTTACAGATTGAACCAATAAGATTTAAAATTTTATTGTTATTCAACATGCCTGTTGCTTTTAGGGTATCAGGCCACATATCCTGAATGTCATAGACAATCGGTGTACGTCGAAAAAACTTAATGAAAATAGCAGCTATTCCCACAGTTAATGGGGGATGATAAGCATAAATGACATCGGCTTTTCTGGTTGCAAAAATGCCAAAAAGTATTGCCATAAATGCAAAGCTAATATAGTTAAAAATTCTTTTTAACGCAGAGCTATCATGATTAGGATATAAAGCAACACGTAAAATGGATATTCCATCTACTTCTTCACGTTGATAAAGTTTTAATTTATACCCATCATAAATTTTCCCACCCGGGTAATTTGGAAACCCCGTGAGTACCTGAACATCATGACCTTGTCGTTTTAACTCTTTGGCAAAAGCCAGTCCTTTAAAAGTAGGTTCAGGATCAAACCACTGCGTTAAAAGAAGAATTCTCATATTTTAGTACTTCTTCCATACCACACGGTTAACATAGTCGGTATAGCTTAAAATAATACGCACAATTTTTTCACTCACATTTGGCATACTATAGTCAGCCACTAAACGTAGTAATCGTTCTTCACCACGTGGTTGATGATCCAGAATATCTAAACCTTGCAAAATCCGTTCAGCAGTTAAACCGACCATCATCACGGCAGCCTCTTCCATCCCTTCTGGACGTTCATGCGCCTGACGCAAGTTCAAAGCAGGGAAATTTAGAATTGAAGATTCTTCATTAATGGTGCCACTGTCTGATAAAGTCGCTTTGGCAGCAAGTTGCAGCTTATTGTAATCACTAAACCCTAGTGGTTTTAATAACTGAATAAGTGGATGAAACTCAATATTCAGCTCTTCAATACGCTTACGGGTACGTGGATGCGTTGAAACAATTACAGGATACTGATACTTTTCCGCAACTGAATTCAGCATTTGAACTAAGTCTAAAAAATTTTGATCAGAGTTAATATTCTCTTCACGATGCGCGCTGACAATAAAGTATTGATGCTCTTTTAAACCCAAACGCACCAATACGTCCGATGCTTCAATTTTAGCCTTGTAATGATGAAGAACCTCAAACATTGGGCTGCCTGTTTTAATTACCTGATCTGCGGGTAAGCCTTCTGCCAACAAGTAATCTCGTGCAATCGTACTATAGGTCAAGTTAATGTCAGCGGTATGATCGACGATACGACGGTTAATTTCTTCTGGCACTCGCATATCAAAACAGCGGTTTCCTGCCTCCATATGGAATGTTGGAATTTTACGACGTTTTGCAGGTAATGCGGCCATACAGCTATTGGTATCACCCAACACCAGTAAGGCTTCTGGTTGAACTTGCTCGAGTACTTTATCTACAGCAATTATCACATTACCAATGGTTTCTGCACCCGTCGCACCTGCAGCATTTAAAAAATGATCAGGTTTACGGATACCCAAATCGGTAAAAAAAATTTCATTGAGTTCATAATCATAATTTTGGCCTGTATGCACCAGAACATGATCAAAATATTGATCACACGCAGACATAACACGTGATAAACGAATAATTTCAGGACGCGTTCCAACAACGGTCATTAATTTTAATTTCTTCACAATCTTAACTCTTAATGTGTTAGTGGCATGGCATAAGTATCTGGTTTTTCACGGTCAAAAATTTCATTTGCCCATAACATGACCACCATTTCTTCATTACCAATATTGGTAATGTCATGCGTCCAGCCTGGTACAGTTTCTACAATTCGTGGTTCGTCGCCTGTTGTTTCTAATTCATAAAACTCGCCAGTCACCATATGCTTAAACTTAAATAGTGCCTGACCTTTAATTACCAAGAATTTTTCTGTTTTGGTATGGTGATAATGGCCACCACGCGTAATCCCCGGATGTGCAGTAAAGTAGGAGAACTGCCCTGCATCAGGCGTTTTCAGCATTTCAACAAATACTCCACGCTGGTCGCCATATTTAGGTACGCTATAGTCAAACTGTTCAGGTTTTAAGAAACTTAAATAGGTTGAATACAATGCACGGGTTAAACCAGTACCCACTCGATCCGTAATCAAGGTTTCGCGTGAGTGTTTAAAGCCTGCCAGCGTTTTAGCCAACTCACCTACGCTGATTTGATATTCAGGTTCTATAGCGAAAGTTTGCTCTACCTTTTGTGTACCTTTAATAACATTCCAGAATGACTCTACGACATCATCCACATAGACTAGGCGAATAAGCGCATTTTCATCATGAATCTGAATCGGTAAGTCATTTGCAGTGTTATAACAAAATGTTGCAACAGCCGAGTTATAATTTGGACGTGACCATTTACCAAATACATTGGCCAAGCGGCAAATATATACAAGGTTGCCCTGCTGTTGCTGCAGTTCCAATAAAACCTGTTCACCACCCAATTTACTCTGGCCATAGGCATTATCACGTTCTACCTGAATAGATGACGAGAGAATAATAGGAGTCTGCTTTTTTGCTCGCTTAAGAATATTTGCAATTTTTTGCGTCAGGGTAATATTTCCCTCAATAAACTCTTGCTCATTTAAAGGGCGGTTTATTCCCGCTAAATGTACAATCCAGTCCGCAGCAAGTACAGATTGCTCTAACTCTTCTGAACTAGAATCTCGGTTAAATTTTAAAACTTCGATTTCTGATTCTTCAGACAGGAATTGAATTAAGTTTTTTGCAATAAAACCGTTGGAACCTGTGACTAAAATTTTCATGTTTAAGTCTCTGGATCTATATATTGACCTTGAGTTAAAGCACGCACAAATTCAAGTTTTAACAATAACTTTTTCATACCTTCAACATCTAAGCGCTCAGTATTATGCGAATTATAATCTTCGTATTGAGTAATTTTTAAATCACCATCTTCTACATATTTTTCATAGTTCAGGTCGCGTTGATCTGCCGGTACTCGGAAGTAATATCCTTGGTCTATTGCAACTACCATTTCTTCACGGCTGAGTAAGGCTTCATACGCTTTTTCACCATGACGTGTACCCATAATTGAAACTGGATGTTCTTCTACATTCAGCAACTCTTTTAATGCCTGAGCCAAAACTTCAATAGTTGCGGCTGGTGCTTTTTGTACAAAAATATCGCCGTTCTCACCATGCTCAAACGCATACAGCACCAAATCAACCGCATCTTCCAAAGTCATCATGAAGCGAGTCATATTGGGGTCTGTAATGGTGAGGGGTTTGCCTTGGCGAATCTGGTCTACAAATAACGGAATTACTGAACCACGAGATGCCATGACATTACCGTAACGTGTACCACAAATTACCGTTTCCAGTTCTTCTAAGTTGCGTGATTTTGCCACCATCACTTTTTCCATCATGGCTTTAGAAATGCCCATGGCATTAATTGGATATACAGCTTTGTCTGTACTTAGGCAAACCACACGTTTTACACGGTTTTGAATGGCTGCTTCCAATACATTCTCTGTACCCAGCACATTGGTTTTGACCGCTTCCATTGGGTGAAATTCACAAGATGGTACTTGTTTCAGTGCAGCTGCATGGTAAATATAGTCAACACCACGAGTTGCATTCAGCACGCTGTTATAATCACGTACATCACCAATATAGAATTTAAGCTTTGATGACTGGTATTTTTTACGCATATCATCTTGCTTTTTTTCATCACGGCTAAAGATACGAATTTCTTTAATATCTGTTTCTAAAAAACGTTTTAGAACAGCATTTCCGAATGAGCCTGTACCGCCTGTGATTAATAAAGTTTCCGACTTAAAAACACTCATATTTTTTTCCATTAGAAATAAGAGTCCAACAAATATTTATATGACTTAACATGTTCTAAAGATATAAATTCATCTGCTTCTTTAGATGTTGATCCATGTTCTTTATCATAAATCTTCAACTCTGGAGCATATATAGTTTTTAATCCTTTCAATCTAGCTTCTTCCGCAACAAAAACCTCTTCACCAAATAAAAACCTAGGATAATCAATAGAAGCACCTTGATTAAAATAAAATTTAGTAAATAGCATTATTGAACCATGAGCAGCATACATTTCTGTTCCTGAAGAATATGATCGATAACTACTGGTATTTCTTTTCGACCCACGTAATTTAGCTCGACTAACTGACAACCAACTATAAAAGCGATAAAACCATAAAAACTGAAAACCACAATAGAGGCTCGATAGTTTAAATTTACTTGGTCTTTTAAAAATTTTAGGATTTATATCCTCACTAGTTTCTTTGGATAAAATAGAAGGTGCTAAGACCCCTACATCTGAAGAAATACTAATGCCTTTTAAATTTTTAAAAAAACTCTCATCAAATTGAAGATCAACATTTGTAACCACTACAAAATCCCAATCACTAACACCTGTAATATTATCAAGAAGTTTTTTTCCGGCAAAAAAAGCAGGGAAATATCCAACATTATCTAATTTCACATAATTAAACTTTAATTTTTTTATCCTTTCTTTTAGCTTTTCCAATCCTTTACTTTTATTAGAATTATCACAAACTATAACATGCAAATCTAGAAACTCACATGTTCTCATTGCCAACTCAATAGAGTCTAGCAATCCAACCGAATCATCGTAAGCATTATAACATACTGCAACAATTGCAACCTTCATAAAAACACCATAAACTAATAGAAATAATAAAGATTAATACATATAAACTTCCAAAAACTTATAGACTATCAGCCCCTACATGATTTAGGTCAAAACAAATCCAACAAATAGTTACTAGTTAGTATATCAAAATAATCATAACTTCCCTCAAGATTAATTGAAGATAAATATGAAAAAAACAAACTATTCAAAAAAATATATATCACCACCAGAAGCCTAAAATTCAAAGAAATATAAGGAAAACAAACACCCACAAACAAATAACGCAAAATAAAAGCATTTCTATAAACCCTATTAAACTCAAAAAAATACATCAAAAATCCTAAAAAAACCACATGAATAATTAAAATTTTAAATAAAAAATCAATCTTTTTGAAATCACCACACAATAGGCTTGGCTGAATAAGAATATGCTTCCTTAAATTGTAAGCAACAAAAATAAATAAAAAATAATCAAGCCCCCATATTAATATCGACTTCAATTTTATTGTATCTGATAAGTAGCTATATACTAAAGAGTTTACCCGACCTATATTTATAAATGGCAACAAATATGACAAGGTGAATGGAAGAACAACCATTAACACCAGACCCAACAAAAAAATTTTAATCAAATCTCTACTATAAAATTTATATATAAAAATAACCAATATATAAATTAATCCAAAATTATGAAAACATGCTCCTAAAAGAATAAATAAAAAAGACCTCACCCACCTTTCTTCGTAAGCGGATACCATACCATTCAAAGCAAAACAAAACATTATTGTATTTCTAATTTGAGTAATATCAAAAATAAAGGGGTATATAAAATATAAAATACAAAGTATAGAAATATTAACCTTAAAACTAATTGCAGCTCTTAATAACGATAAAGTTAAAAAACCACCAACAATCAAAACTAAAGTTGAGTGCCCACCACCAATAAACTTAACAAACTCAACAAGTAAGACATAACCAAATTCAGCATAACCCTCTGGATCATTAAAAATTTCAACGTAAGGCTTGTAATCGTGATTACCATTATTAAACCCAAATATCAATAACAGCAAAAATAATGCTAACAGACCAATCTGATTTGATATTTTAACATCCCTATTAACTGCAAGCGCAATAAGTGGGAAAAACAAAAAAATTGTTAAAAGCCAAAACATTAATACCCACCTATCACCCTAAAATTTAAAAAAATTTCACCTTAATATTTCTCATTTTATAATTAAATACCATCAACAAAACCATATCCACAAAAACTCTAAGAACCCACACTACAGCCACACCAACAATACCAAAATACACTGCAGCAAAATAAATTGAAATAAAATATGGAATTATTTCTAATAAGTGAATTATTGCCGTTTGCTTAGAAAATCCTTTTGATTGCAAAATAGTATAAGGTATTTGAGCAAGAGCATTAAAATAAAAACCCACAATTAAAATTTTAAGTATGCTTTCCGTCATTACACCATATTTTTCCCCCATCCATATAGCCATAATCTCATGAGCATATAAAAAAATTAAAAACACAATAGGTGCACAAAAAATTGCCACTATAGCATAAGATTTTCTCTCTAAATCTGCCTGCTCTTTTAATGTTCCTGAACTAACAATTTTAGGAAAAAGCACTTTAGATAATGCTATAGGTATATTAACCAGCCTGGTAACCCCTTCTGCTGGTGCAGTATATATTGCCACCTTATTTGCACCCAATATATTTGATATAATAAACTTATCCATATTAACCATTAGTGGACTTATAATATTACTAACTGTAATCCACCCGCCAAACTTAAACAATCTAATACTTACATTCTTATCAAAATGGAATTTAGAGCCTAAAATCTCTTTAAAACAAATAAAAAAAGTAATAATTAAAGAAATTAACCGACCAAAAACCATCCCCATAACAGCTAACAGTAAACTTTTTTCATAAATGCAAAATAATACTGGAAGCAGAACTATCAAAGTATTTCCAATTGATTTTTGAATATTAACAACAAAAAAGTTTTCCATCCCCTCTAAATAACCAATCCAAATTAAGTTCAATAAATACAAAGGAATTGAGAAACTTAAAATTTTCAAAGATAAAGTTACTGTAGTTAAATATATTGATGAGATATTTAATAACTGAGCCACACTTGAAGCAAAAATAAATAACAGTAAGCTTGCAAGCATACCAAAGATTAGAATCAGAAAATTCGATGTACCTAAAATTTTAATTTTTTCGTCGTAATTTCCCCTATAAATTGAAACTTCCCTAGTTACAGCTCTTGAAAGACCTCCATCAAAAATACTAGCATATCCAAGAATAGCAAAAGTTAAAGTAAATACACCAAACTCCTCCATACTCAACCAGCGCGACAATATACCCAAACAGGGTAATGCAATTAAGGTTGGCACCGCAAAACCTATTAGATTGTATGAAGTATTTTTTATGAGACTCATTTTATTTACACTTAGCTAAGTTAGCTAAAAAACTGGATGATATTTCATCTTTTTTACTTAAGAACACTTTATCTACCAGATCTATCGGCCATTGGATAGCAAGTGTCGGATCATTCCAAATAATAGCTCCTTCACTTTCTTTATTGTAATAATTGGTAGTTTTATAAAGAAATTGAGTATTGTCTTCAAGTGCTATAAAGCCATGCGCAAACCCTTCCGGGATCCAGAACATAGTTTTATTTTCCGCACTCAATTCAACACCAACCCATTCTCCATAAGTTTTAGAGTTTGGGCGAATATCAACAGCTACATCCCAAACTTTACCTTGAACAACACGAACCAATTTACCTTGAGCATATGGTTCGCGCTGAAAATGCAAACCTCTCAACACCCCTTTTTGCGAACAGGAATGATTGTCCTGCACAAATGTTGGGATAGGCAAATTTAACGCTTTTAATGCAGCTTCAAAACGCTGTTGATTAAAGCTTTCCATAAACCAGCCACGATCATCCCCAAATACTTGTGGATGAAGTACTAATAAACCGTCGAGTTTTGTTTTTTCTACTCTCATTTTACTTCATCCAATAATTTCAATAAGTATTGACCATAATCTGTTTTTCTAAGTGCTTCTGCACTTTCCTTAAGTTTTTCTTTTGAAATCCAACCTTGCTGAAAACCAATTTCTTCTAAACAGGCCACTTTTAGCGATTGACGTTTTTCAATGGTATACACAAACTGACCTGCTTCTAGTAGAGATTCATGGGTTCCCGTATCTAGCCATGCAAAACCACGCCCAAGTAATTCAACATTGAGTGAACCATCTTTCAAATAAGCATTGTTAATATCGGTAATTTCTAACTCACCACGTGCGGACGGTTTTACCTGTTTAGCAAACTCAATAACCCGATTATCATAGAAATACAATCCAGTGACTGCATAAGGTGATTTTGGTTTGGTTGGCTTTTCTTCAATGCTCAGCACTTTGCCAGTTGTATCAAACTCCACTACACCAAAACGCTCTGGATCAGTCACATGATAACCAAAAACTGTGGCACCAACATCAACAGCATTTGCTATTTTTAATTGCTTACTAAAATTTTGACCATAATAAATATTGTCACCCAATATTAAGCACACATGATCATTACCTATAAATTCTTCACCAATAATAAAAGCCTGAGCTAATCCATCTGGTGAAGGCTGTTCTTTATAACTTAACTTAATACCAAACTGCGAACCATCACCAAGTAACTTTTCAAAGTTTGGTAAGTCTTCAGGCGTCGAAATAATTAAAATCTCACGAATACCTGCCAACATCAATACTGATAATGGATAATAAATCATGGGTTTATCATAAATTGGTAAAAGCTGCTTAGATACACCTTTAGTAATAGGATGTAAGCGTGTGCCTGAACCACCTGCCAATATAATACCTTTACGCTTTATGCTCATTTATGAAATACCTCAACTACTGTTCTTTGTACATGTACTTTCCAATCTGGCAAATAGATTTGAAAAGCATGTTGAATTTTTTGATTATTTAATCGTGAATTATGTGGACGTTTAGCTGGTGTCGGATATGCTGCTGTTGGAATCGGATTAACTTGTTGAATGGCTAAATTCACACCTAAGTTTTTTGCTTGTTCAAATATATAGTTTGCATACTCAAACCACGATGTTTCCCCACTAGCAACCAAATGGTAAATACCAATTTTAGTTTGATCTCGCAATGTCTGCACAATCGCATGAGCACTTACATCGGCAATTAGCTCAGCTGACGTTGGAGCACCAATTTGATCATCAATAATAGATAATTCTTCACGCTGCTGAGATAGAGCAAGCATTGTTTTTAAAAAGTTTTTACCTTTTTGAGCAAAAACCCATGATGTTCGAAATATCAAATAATTGCATTGAGCATTTTGAATAGCCTGCTCACCTAATGCCTTAGTCTTACCATATATATTCAAAGGTTTAAGGGCATCAGCTTCATTAAATACAGATACACCCTCACCATCAAAAATATAGTCTGTCGAATAATGCACAAAGAGCGCCTTAATATGGGCACAAGCCTCAGCTATCTTCCCTACTGTCACATGATTAATGAGATTAGCCATATCTTGTTCTGTTTCGGCCAAATCTACAGCAGTATAAGCACTTGCATTCACAACAACATTTGGCGCTATATCTATAATAGTTTGATAAATTTGTTCAGGTTTACTTAAATCACCACACCATTGATTTAAACCATTTCGATCAAGTGAAATCACCTCACCCAATGGCGCAAGGGAACGCTGAAGCTCCCAACCGACCTGTCCATTTTTTCCAAGCAATAAGATTTTCATTACTTAGCCTTGTATTGCTTTTCTAACCACGATTGATATTCACCACTTTGAATATGGGCAACCCAATCTTGGTTATTCAAATACCATTGCACCGTTTTACGGATTCCAGTTTCAAACGTTTCCGTTGGTGTCCAACCTAATTCATTTTGAATTTTTGTAGCATCAATCGCATAGCGTAAGTCATGACCAGGGCGGTCTTTTACAAATGTAATCAGTGATTCATAAGTTTGACCATTGGCTTGTGGCTTTAACTCATCCAAAATCTTACAAATAGTTTTGACCACCTCAATATTCTGCTTTTCGTTGTGTCCACCAATGTTATAGGTTTCACCCATGATTCCTTCGGTCACCACTTTATACAAAGCGCGAGCATGATCTTCCACATACAGCCAATCCCGAATTTGTTGACCGTTACCATATATTGGTAAAGGTTTAGCATCTAGTGCATTTAGAATCACCAATGGAATTAGTTTTTCTGGAAAATGATAAGGCCCATAATTGTTCGAGCAATTAGTCACAATCACAGGTAGACCATAGGTTCTGTGCCAAGCACGTACTAAATGATCTGAACTAGCTTTAGACGCAGAATAAGGAGAGCTTGGTGCATATGAGGTTGTTTCCGTAAAAAGATCGGTTGTACCTTCTAAGTCGCCATAAACTTCATCAGTTGAAATATGATGAAAGCGAAAGTTGTGTTGAGCTTCAGCTTCAAGACTCATCCAATATTTTCGAGCTGCTTCTAATAGGGTATAAGTTCCCACAATATTAGTTTGAATAAATGCTGCTGGGCCGTTAATTGAACGATCTACATGCGACTCTGCCGCTAAATGCATAATCGCATCCGGTTGAAATGCTTCAATTGCTTTCGTAATTTGCTCAGTATCACAAATATCTATTTGTTTGAACTGATAGTTTTGGTTCTTTTCAACTTCTTTTAAAGACTCTAAATTACCTGCATAAGTCAATTTATCAATATTCAGAACTTGGTTATTGGTGTTTTGAATAATATGACGGATAACTGCTGAACCAATAAAACCGGCGCCACCAGTGACAAGAATTTTCATTTATATGACCTTATATGTCTTTTTAAGAATTTTACCAACAGGAGTATAAAATTTTGCAGCTATTGTAGCCATAAATTAAGAAAAAGATATTAATACCGTATTAAATTTTAACCAGTCATCAAAAAAATAAAAAAATAAATATAAAAATCAAAAAATTAAATTATAAAAGCAAATTTAAAATGTTTTAAACATATTCAATAATTAGATTTTGCACTACAATCCTTTCCTAATAACGATGTATTAAAATTAAGGGCTTGAATGTGAAGTATCAACGCACATCCATTTTATTCACTATTTCAATATTATTTTCTGGTTGTACGCTTACTTCCGGTTTACAAACCTATGACTTGCCTCCTCAAGGTAATTACAGCACCGATCAAGGCGCAGAGCTTTCAGTCATCCAAATCACGCAAGACAATATTCCTCGTATCGAACTCAATAACTCTCAGAATTCCAATAATCTTTTTCACTTATTTGACAAGCATCAACAAGTCTATAAATTAAGTCCAGGTGATGTTCTCTCAATTCAACTTTGGGCCTACCCAGAAATCACCCCCCCTATTCAGGATATTTCAAATGTAAAAGCTGCAGGTTATCCCATTGACTCTAGTGGCAATATACAATTACCTTTAGTGGGGCAGATACGGGTAGCCGGGAAAACACTGGCTGAAACCAATCGTTTTTTACGTAGTCAATTTGCGCGCTATTTGAAACATCCTGATGTGGTAGTTCGAGTATTGTCTTATGAGGGTCGTCGCTATTTTGTCAATGGACAAGTTATGCGTAGTGGTCAATATACCCTTAATGATCAACCTATTAGTATCTATACAGCGCTGGGACAGGCAGGTGGTATTAATACTGAAACAGGTGACAATACCAATATTCAATTGATTCGGGGAGGTCAAACTTTTGACCTTAATGTACTACAACTAGAGAAACAAGGCTTATCATTACATAATTTACTGATTCAACCGAATGATACTATTTTTGTGAATACCAAACAGGATCAAAAGCTTTATGTTATGGGTGAGTCGAGTAAAAGCCAAGCGCTGGCTTTACGTGACCAAGGTATGACCTTAAGTGATGTTTTGGGTGAAAGTGAAGGAATTAATCCTTACTCCGCAAGTGCGGCTAAAATCTATGTAATGCGCACCGATTTAGCCACCAAGCAATCTACTGTGTATCACTTAAATTTAAGCAGTTTTGGTAATCTGGGCTTAGCCAATCAATTTCAAATGAAAAAAAATGACATCATTTATATTGATGCGACTGGATTAACGCGCTGGCAACGTATTGTTAACCAGATTATTCCGTTCTCTAGTGCACTCTATAGCTTTGACCAACTGGGTAAATAAAATATGCAAATTCGGAATATTTTGGTCGTCTGTGTAGGAAATATTTGTCGTAGTCCAATGGGTGAGTTTTTTCTCAAGAAAAATCATCCTAACTTACATATTGAATCTGCGGGTCTTTCTGCCATGGTAGGCCATACTGCTGATGATAAAGCCATTGCAAGTATGGCAAGAAAATCAATTGATATGAGATCACATGTCGCAAAACAAATTGATGCCCACTTAATCAAAACTGCAGATTTAATTTTAGTGATGAGTTCAAATCAACAAAAACATATAGAAAAGACTTGGCCATTTGCTAAAGGTAAAGTATTTCGTTTAGGCCATTGGCAAGGTCATAATGTTCCAGATCCTTATAAGCTTGATCAAGCATTTTTTGAAGAAACATGTAATAACATCGAATCTTATGTTTCGGATTGGCAATCACATATTTAATTTTATCTAGTAGTTTATCCATGAATCAAAATTCAAGTACTAATGACGATACCATTGACTTAAAAGAATTATTTTTTTCGTTAATTGCACAATGGAAAGTGATCGCGCTTTGTATCATCCTGAGCTTAACCTTCGCATTACTTTATTTACGTGTTACTCCCTCAATTTATTCTGCTGATGCAATGGTTCTAGTAGAGGATAATAAAGGCGCTGGAGCTGCTGCCCTCTTGGGTGGGTTGAGTGATGCTATTCCAGGGGGAATGGGCGGAAAATCTCCGGCAGATGCTGAGATTGAAATATTAAACTCACGCATGATTTTGGGACAAACTATTCAAAATTTGCACCTTGATATTCAAATTAAAGATAATAGTAATACTTTATTTAATCGTCTGATTAAAAACGACAAAGCTGAAGTTCTTTATAAAAAGGATATGGTGGTTTTCCAAAAAGAAAATCAAGCCTTCTTAATCAAAACATTAAAAATTCCAAATTTCTATCTAGATAAAAAATTAGAGTTAAAATTCACGGATAACAACCAGTTTACTTTCTCTTATAAAGATGAAGTGATATTTAAAGGTCAATTGAATTCCAGCAATCAAACCATAGACTCTAAGGGACTTTGGGAAGTCGCTATATTTAGCAAATCTCCGTTTAAAGAAACATTTACTATTACTAAACTTGCACTACCTACAGCAATGCAGTTCTTAAAAAATGACTATGGTGTAGCAGAGAGAGGGAAAAACTCCGGTGTTATTGGTCTAAATTATAATGGCAATGATAAGGAACATATTACTCAAGTTCTGAATAATATTTTATCCGTCTATCAAATACAAAATATTCAACGCAAGTCTTTAGAATCTAAACAAACTTTAAATTTTCTAGACAAACAGCTGCCAGAACTTAAACAGCAACTTGAGGAATCAGAAGTCAAGTTCAATCGTTTTCGTGAGCAATACAATACTATTGATGTAACTCAAGAAGCTGAGTTAATGTTAAAGCAAAATGTTGAACTTGCGAAAATGAAAATTGAATTACAACAACAGCAAGCGGAACTTTCTTCAAAATATACCACTGATCACCCTCTTATGTCGGCAATCAATGCTCAACTTGCTGAAATTAATCAAAAAACTTCAGAAATGACACAATCGATTAAACGTTTACCAGAAACACAACGATTATATTTACAACTATATCGAGATGTGAAAGTAAACACTGAACTTTATACCGCCTTACTCAATAGCTATCAGCAATTAAAAATTGCAGAGGCTGGTGAAATTGGTAATGTTAGAGTTATTGACCAAGCTGTTAAACCTGTTAAACCAATTAAACCTAAGTCATTAATTACAATAATTTTATCAATTTTTGCTGGTGGTTTTATTGGAGTATTAATTGCACTATTACGAAATATGATGCGTTCAGGCATTAAAGACGCAGCGCAAATTGAAAATGAGCTTGATCTGCCAGTCTATGCCACTGTACCGCGCTCTGTTATTCAAGAAAGTCTTATTAACCTATTAAAGAAGAAAAAAAATATTCCTATTCTTGCGGTTAAAGATAGTAGTGATATCGCGATTGAAAGCCTCCGTAGCATGCGAACAGCAATTCATTTTGCCTTAATGAATGCGACCAATAATGTGATTGCAATTTCTGGCCCTGCACCTGAAGTTGGAAAATCATTCATTACCACTAACCTTGCTACTATTTTAGCGCAAGGGGGAAAACGGGTTCTGGTCATTGATGGTGATCTACGTCGTGGCTATTTACATAAGTACTTTAATGCCGAAGTGCAACCAGGTTTAGCAGAATTATTGAATCACCAAAATAGCTATGAAGAGGTGGTGCAAAATTCAACTGTAGATAACCTGTTTTTTGTGACACGTGGTAAGAGTCCGGTTAACCCGTCTGAACTATTAAGTACAGATCAATTCAAAACTTTCCTAGATCAGGCATCCGCTCATTTCGATCATGTACTGATTGATACGCCACCTGTGCTTGCGGTGACCGATGGCATCATTATTGCGCAATATGCAGGCGTGAATTTATTGATTGCCCGTCATGCTAAAACGCAAATTAAAGAACTTGAAATTACTGTTAATCGTTTTGAACAGGCCAATGTCAAAGTCAATGGCGTGATTCTAAATGATGTACAACAAGGGGCAGCAGGTAGCTATGGTTATAATTATGCCTATGCTTATACCGCAAATAAAGACAATGACTAATTCATTGTAAACTTTGATATCACACCTTGCTAGAGGCAGGGTGTGATAGTTCTCTCTATCACATTTATTCCACATGTTCATTGTTGAAAAAATCAACTAAAAACCCTATCTTGGTTACAGTTTAAAACTCCTGAGAATATACAAAAATGTTACCTAAAACACTGCTCGCCAGCTTGGCATTAAGCTCCTCACTAACCTTTGCTCAAGGCATCGTTTTAAATGACCAAAACCTGCGCACCGATTTAAACTGGTTAAATCAGCAAGGTGTGATTCAAGTTAGCACTTCGACCTGGCCAATGAGTAGTGATGAAATCCAACGCGCCCTTTCTCAGGCCCAAGTCAGCAATAATAATCAGCAAAGAGTCATTGATTCAGTCATGGCTCATTTGAATACCAACAACCAGTTACTTAAAGCATCACTATTTGCAGAGACAGATCAAAAAAATATTCCTCAAGTCTTTGGCGACCAGCAAAAAGCGCAATACCAAGCGGGTATAGAGTTAAATACAGGCAATCAAAATTGGGATGCCAGACTTCGTATCAATGCAGAAAAAGATCCCCAGATTGATAATGATCAAGATGTGAATGTTGAAGGGTCTTACCTCGCAGGTAAGTTATGGAATCAATGGCTGATTGCTGGACAAATTCCGACCTACTGGGGACCCGGTCATGATGGCAGCTTAATTCGGGGTGATGCCAGTCGTCCTGTGTATGGTGTGACCATGCAGCGTGCCGAACAGCATGCTTTTGCAAATAAATGGCTCTCCTGGATTGGGCCTTGGCAATATCAAGCCTTTGCCGGACAACTGGATGACTATGATGCTGTACCTGATGCTAAATTAATTGGCTTACGTGTCACTGCACAACCTTTACCCTATTTGGAGCTGGGTGTATCACGTGCTATTCAATGGGGAGGTGAAGGACGACCTGAAAGCCTGAGTTCACTTTGGGATGCTTTTGTCGGTAATAAAGACAATGGTGGCACAGGTGAGCCTGACCCATCCAATCAAATCGCCGGTTTTGATGCACGCTTAAATCTACAACCATTACTGCAAGTCCCAATGGGGATGTATGCACAATATATTGGTGAAGATGAAGCCGGTGGCTTACCAGCCAAAAAAATGTATTTGGCTGGGGTCGATTATTCTTCTAGCTATAATAATATGCCTTTCCAGCTATATACCGAATGGGCAGACACCCGCACCAATGGCAAGGCCCAAGGTATTTCTTATAATCACACCAATTATATTGGTGGTTTTTATCAACATGGTTACCCATTAGCACATGCAATGGGTGGTGATGGTCAAATGGTTTCTGTGGGTGGTGATATTCGTTTCGATCGCCTGAACCGTGTTAATGCTCGAGTGCTGTTTGCCAAGTTGAATGAATCCAACCGAACTACTAATTTAGCTTTTCCAATCCAAGATGAATTAAAAGCTGTTGATGTGAGCTGGACCCATTATTTACGCCCCAATATTCCCCTGAAATTAAATGGCTGGATCAGTGATTCAGACCTACGTGGTAATGATGGTGGTGCATCGATTGGAATTGAATTTCCTTTAGAAAAAAGCTTGTTTTCCTACTAAGCTCTTTGCAAAATATAATTTCGGTTGAGGCAGTCATTGATCCTAGACATTCTCCAACAATGATTAAGTTCTGAAAAATAAAAAAACCAGCCATTGCTGGTTTTTTTATATCTTTAAACTTCAACACAACTGCGGTGTCCGCTTGCTAAAAAACCACCCATTCTGCAAGATTTCTCAAAATTTTCTGCTAAGATGGAATGAACCTCAACGATAACATTAGATTGGAATAATACATGAGTAAGGCCTTACCGATTGCTGTCGCTGTTCTTTTAGGCGGTGCCGCGCTAGTACCTGTTTACTATGCAACTCAAAACCCAGCTGCTCAAACCACAAAAGCATCTAAAGATGCCTCTGCTGTTTCTAAAATTAGCTATGCACTCGGTTATGAAGTCGCTCATCAAACTCCACCTGAGCTGGATATTAACAGCTTTGTGACAGGCGTTCGCGAAGGTCATGCCCGTACCGCTCCTGCTTATACTGAAGAAGAATTACAAGCAGCTTATGAGCAGTTCCAAAAAGAAATGCAGCAGAAGCAAGTGGATAGTGCCAAACAGGCTCAGGCATCAAGTGATACTTTCCTGACTGAAAATGCAAAAAAAGCTGGGGTAAAAACTACAGCATCTGGTTTGCAATATTTAGTGACCAAAGAAGGTACGGGCAAGCAGCCTGCAGCAACTTCAATTGTGAAAGTACATTACACAGGGAAATTGGTTGATGGTACCGTGTTTGACAGTTCGGTTGAACGTGGCGAGCCGATTGAGTTCCCACTCAATCAGGTCATTCCAGGCTGGACCGAAGGTCTGCAACTGATGAAAGAAGGTGGTAAAGCCACTCTGTATATCCCATCTAAACTCGGTTATGGTGAACAGGGCGTGCCAGGTACGATTCCTCCACACAGTACTTTGATTTTTGATGTGGAACTCATTGAAGTAAAATAATCCACGAAAAGGAGAGCAACGCGCTCTCCTTTATTTTGAGAATTAATCATGAAAATACAAATAAGTTTGATGGTTTTACTGCTGAGTTCTGGCAGTCTGTTTGCCAAAGAAGTCACCAATAAAAGCCCTGAGGCTGAACAAGTCGGCTACAGCTTTGGTTATCTAATGGGAAAAAGTAATGCAGACTCTTTACAAGGTATTGATCTAGATGCCTTCAGTGCCGGGTTAAAAGCGGCAGCTGCCGGAAAACAGGCAACTTTAAGTGATGAAGAGATGGCGCAGGTCTTGACCCAGTTTAAACGTCAAAGTGAAGCCAAAGAGCTGATTGAATTAAAACAAAAAGCTGAAAAAAATGCCAAAATCGGCCAAGCTTTCCTGGCAGAAAATGCTAAAAAACCTGAGATAAAAGCCACCAAATCAGGTCTGCAATATCAGATTCTGCGCGAAGGCAAAGGTAAATCACCAAGTGCCAACAGTAATGTCCGTGTACATTATGAAGGCCGTTTGATCGATGGTACGGTTTTTGATAGCTCGATTGCCCGTAATCAGCCCGTGGTATTTCGTACCACCCAGGTCATTACCGGCTGGACCGAAGGTTTACAGCTGATGAAAGAAGGTGCCAAATATCGTTTCTTCATTCCGGCCGAACTGGCCTATGGACAGATTGGTTCAGGGGATGTAATTGAACCGAACAGTACTTTAATTTTTGATGTGGAATTACTGGAAATTATCAAATAATCCATCATCTTTTACCGATTATTTCATCAGAGAGGTTCAATATGCACCTCTCTTTTTTATGGGCTTAAACATCAGAGAATTGCATGTTTTCATGTCACATTCCGATCAGTTTTGCTATGTTATATTTTAATTAAGTGATTCAACAACAATAGAGGACGTCAGCATGGCAGCAATCAAGACCCGCGAAATTCATTATACTGCACAGGATGGCAGTCCATTGATTGGTTATTTTGCCGCACCAGAAACAGATACAGCCGTTGCCGGCGTACTGGTCGCACCAGAATGGTGGGGGCGTAATGAATATACTGAACAGCGCGCCCGTGAACTTGCAGAACATGGTTATGCGGCCTTGGCCATAGACATGTATGGTGATAAAAAAGTGACCACCCATTCTGATCAGGCGTATGAATGGATGATGCAGACTTTCGAAGATCCTGACACCATCGTCAACCGTGCAACAGCAGCTCTGAATGCCTTGGCAGCGCAGGATGAAGTCAATGCTGAAAAACTTGCAGCCATTGGTTTCTGTTACGGCGGCAAAGTGGTACTGGATCTGGCTCGTTCCAATGCCCCTTTAAAAGCAGTGGCTACTTTCCATGCCAATCTGTCTCCGAAAGCCCCAGCTCAGGAAGGTCAGGTACAGGCAGAAATTCTGGTGCTACATGGTGAACTCGACAGCATGGTGACTCTGGATGATGTCGCCAGTTTCCGTGAGGAAATGCATGCTGCCAAAGTCGAGCATGAAGTAATTGTTTTTGAAAATGCCAAACATGGCTTTAGCAACCCGCTTGCGGATGAACGGGCCAAGGCCAATGGTGTGGATCTTGGTTACAATGCAGAAGCGGAACGAAAAAGCCTGGCAGCGATGTATGCCTTGCTAGACCGTCATTTGGTATAAATAGAAACAACTATCCGGCTTGTTCACAGGCTGAATATTTCAGATACTTCATGAAGAAAAGAAAGATAAATCCTACCAGAGGAGAATGTGTATGATGGCCGAAACCAACTGCCCCTACTGCAATTTTGATGAATATGATGTCATTGCCAAAAATGATTATGGTGTGGTGTTGCCTGAACCGAATTCATTGTCCGAAGGTCACTGTGTGATTATTCCATTGCGGCATGTGGCCTCATTTTTTGAAGTAACCGACAAAGAACGTAAAAGTTTGATGTCTTTACTGGAACAGGCACGCAATGAACTGCAATTACGTTACCAGCCTGCCGGTTTTCATGTTGGTTTTATTGACGGTGAAGTTTTTCAGGAAAAGGTTGAACATCTGCATATTCATATTATTCCGCGTTATGCAGGCAAGACCTTGAAGCTGGATGAGCGCTGGGGAATTAACGATTAACCGGATTCTTTATCAAAAATAAATGCTCTCCGGAGCATTTATTTTTATGAAAGCCAATTTCTATCAAGCTCGATGAACATCTACGTTTTTATCCGACTTTTCACATTCCCACCCTGCTGATTCCGCTATACTAGCTGCTGCTTATTCGGTTGCTATGTGTTCATGTTTGTATTTTCAGATGCCCTGTTGGAATGGTTTGATGTGCATGGTCGTCATGACTTGCCCTGGCAGGTGACAGATGATCCCTATAAAGTCTGGGTCTCTGAAATCATGTTGCAGCAAACCCAGGTCAAAACTGTACTGCAATATTTCGAACGATTTATCCAGCGTTTTCCGACTGTTCAGGACTTGGGTCAAGCCTCATGGGATGAGGTCGCACCCTACTGGGCAGGTCTCGGCTATTATGCCCGCGCCCGCAATCTGCATAAAGCTGCCGGCATCGTAACCGCACAGCAGCAGTTCCCTCAAACCCTGGAAGAATGGATGGCCTTGCCCGGCATTGGCCGTTCTACCGCTGGCGCCCTGATGTCACTCGGTTTACGTCAATATGGCGTAATCATGGATGGTAATGTCAAACGGGTATTGTCACGTTTCTTTGCGATTGAGGATGATCTGTCCAAACCGGTGCATGAGCGTGCTCTATGGCAACTGGCGGAACAGCTCTGTCCTATCGAGCGCAATCATGACTATACCCAGGCGATTATGGATTTGGGTGCGACCGTTTGTACACCGAAAAAGCCTTTGTGTCTGTATTGTCCGATGCAGCAGCATTGCAAGGCTCATCAGCAAGGTCTGGAAAATGAATTGCCTTTCAAGAAGGCCAAAAAAACGGTTCCGGTACGCTTTGCTCAGGTCTTGCTGATCCAGTCCGGTACAGACTGGCTCTGGCAGCAACGTCCCAATAGCGGTCTTTGGGGCGGTCTCTGGTGTCTGCCGATTATTGAAAATGCATATGAATTTGAACAGCAATGCCAGCAGCTGAGCCTTAAAAATATCGTCAAAAAGACCCAGATTAGCCACAGTTTTACCCATTTTACCTGGCACCTTGAAGCGATTGTTTTTGCAGTAGAACAGGATCAGCAGGAACATGTGGCGATTGAACTGCAAGGCTGCTGGATGAGTCCGCAAACAGCAACCGATGCCGGTATTCCGACTGCCATGAAAAAATTGATCACTAGCGTCAATCTGTGACATAGTCTGGACAAAGCAAAATATCGATCAGCTCGACATGAGCATTGCCAATATTTAAGGATGAATAAAGTGCGCCAATACCTTGCTTTGACGTGGATTGCTTTGATTACTGTGCTGCTGGCTGCTTGTAGCAGTACACCGAAAAAATCCCCCGCTGTACAGCTCAATCCTATCCTCGTGCAAAAACTGAAAAGTATGCGAGTGCCGTCCTCTCTACCAATCCCGGTGGCACGTGTACAGGCACGTGAATTGACAGATACCTGGGGTGCTTCGCGTAGTCGCGGACGCCTGCATGAAGGTATTGATATTATGGCTCCACGTGGAACCAAAGTTTTTAGCGCAACTGAGGGCCTGATTGCAGATTTACGTAATAACAATTTGGGTGGTAAAGTAGTCTGGATTCTGGGTCCAGGCGGCTCCTGGCATTATTATGCGCATCTGGATGGCCATAAACGTGGCTTAAAAGTGGGTGACTATGTCAAAAAAGGCCAGCTGATCGGTTATGTCGGCAACAGCGGCAATGCCCAGCATACTGCACCACATCTACATTATGGAATCTATTTACAGGGCAAGGGCCGCGGTGTGGTCAACCCTTATCCCTATTTACGTTAATTTTAGGATATTTACATGTCAGAAGCGTTGATCAATCGTCTGGTAGAATTTGCTGAATCAGGCAATCAACAAAAAATTGTATTGAATGGTCAAACTTACCAGGGCTGGGTGATGGAAATTACCGAGGAAGCGCTTCTGATCAGTACCGGTTATGCCGACAAGGCCGGTAAAGACATGTGGATTCAATTTAGCGATCTGAATCAGGCTGAACTGTCGTATTGGGACAATCAGCAGGATCAATGGACTGTGTTTAAATTATAAAAGCATCAAAACAAGGAGCATCACATGACTGTGCAACGCTGTGGCTGGTGCTCCGATGATCCGCTGTATATCGCCTACCATGACCAGGAATGGGGACAGGCTCTGCTGGATGAAAATCGCCTGTTTGAAATGCTGTGTCTGGAAGGACAGCAGGCCGGTCTGGCCTGGATTACTGTCCTCAGAAAACGTGAAGCTTATCGTGAACATTTTTTTCAATATTCGATTGAATCTATCGCCTCACTTACAGATCAACAACTCCAAATAAAACTTGAAGATGCTAGCCTGATACGGCATCGCGGCAAGCTGAATGCCATTCGGGAGAATGCCCAAGCTTGGCTGAAACTGCAACAGCAAGGGATTAATCTGGTGGAATGGCTCTGGTCTTTTGCCCAGCAACCGCGATTGAATAATGAGGTTGTGGATTATCGGCAAGCACCCGCTCAAACCATTGAGAGCCAGAAGATGTCTAAAGCACTCAAACAGGCTGGTTTTAAATTTATTGGACCCACCATTTGCTATGCCTTTATGCAAGCCGTCGGTATGGTCGATGACCATGAAAATCATTGTGACTTTAAAACAATATTCTCGCATTTAAATAAGAGCTGAAAATCATGTCGAATAATATTATTCAAGCTTATGCTGCTATGTCCGCAGGTGCGGAACTTGAACCTTATCAATTTGATGCCGGAGAACTGCAGCCGCATCAGGTCGAAGTCAAAGTAGAATACTGCGGTCTCTGTCATTCCGATATTTCAGTGATCAATAATGACTGGGGTTCTTCAGTGTATCCGGTCGTAGCAGGACATGAGATTATCGGTACCATTACCCATCTGGGTACAGAAGCTAAAGGCCTGAGAGTTGGTCAACGGGTGGGTATCGGCTGGACAGCGGAAAGCTGCCAATATTGCGATCCCTGCATTTCAGGCCAGCAGGTGCTGTGTACTGGCGGTCAGGTGGCGACCATTGTCGGACATGCCGGTGGTTTTGCCGACAAAGTGCGTGCCGGATGGCAATGGGTCATTCCCCTACCCGAAGATCTTGATCCTGAAAGTGCCAGCCCCCTGCTCTGTGGCGGGATTACTGTATTCGATCCGATCCTGAAACATCAGATTCAGGCCATTCATCATGTTGGCGTAATTGGCATTGGCGGTTTAGGGCATATGGCCATCAAGCTGCTGAAAGCCTGGGGCTGTGAAATTACTGCCTTCACCTCGAACCTGGATAAAACTGATGAACTGAAAGGCATGGGCGCTGACCATGTGGTGAACAGTCGTGATGTCGCTGCATTAAAAGCCCAGCGTGGCAAGTTTGATTTACTGTTGAGTACCGTCAATGTCACCTTGAACTGGCAGGCTTATCTGGCAACTCTGGCACCAAACGGTACTGTGCATATGTTAGGTTTGCCATTGGAGCCGATGCAGATTCCGGCAGGCATGCTGATTGGTGGAGCCAAGTCAGTTACCGGTTCACCGACAGGTTCGCCGGCGGCTTTACGTCAGTTACTCCAATTTGCTGCACGTAAAAATATTGCGCCACAAATCGAAGTCTTCCCGATGTCACAGCTGAACCAAGCGATTGAACATCTGCATTCTGGCAAAGCCCGTTACCGGATTGTACTTAAAGCAGATTTTACAGCTTAAATTCAGTCTGTTTTCACGTGTTAAAAAGACCCAGCGATTGGGTCTTTTTTATTGCAGAGCTTCAGGCAAGACCGCAATAGGTGAAGGCTTGGCCAGCTCGGTCTTCATTTTCTGCAGCATCTGATAAGGTTGTTGTTGCACGAACATATTTACGAAGGTCAAAGGAATGGAACCTTCCGGATTGGCATAACCATAGGTTGAAACCTTGACCTTGTTATTGGCCAGTTTCTGAAAAGTCCAGTCGCCCTGATAATCGGTTAAACGCACATAATCCGGATTTAAAGGATAGCCACTTTGGATGGCTTTATTCTTGATGGTGATCTGGCCATTGGCTTCCTTGATCATCTTGCCCTGTACAATCAGGTCACGGTCTTTTAAGGGAAATGGAAAATCCAGCACCATATACAGGGTAAAGTCACCTTTTTTATCATCGCGGGACAGGATCTTGATGCTACCCATATAGGGAACCCACTGTACGGCATGCTCGACATTTAGAATCAGGGACACGGCATTTTCAATGGGTGCAGTATAGGTGGTTTCAGCTTTATAGAGAAAGACCGGGTTTTGCTCATTCTGGTAGGTCCAGACCTTGATATTGTTTTTATGAATACTGAGTTTAGGCTTCTCAACAGGTTTTGCCTGCGCAATGGCACCAAGCGCCACTGCACAGAGCAGGAAAATCATTTTTTGCATTTTTTATTCGTCTTATTTTAGTTTTAGATTTTTTTATAAATGATTTTGACTCGGTTTTAAACCTGAATATCGTTAAAACCAAGCACGTCCTTCATATCATATTTACGCGCTTCACGGCCGACGACCCAAGCTGCAGCACGTACCGCACCAGAAGCAAAGTTCATGCGGTTAGTCGCTTTATGAGTAATTTCCACACGTTCCCCATCGGCAATAAACATTGCAGTATGTTCACCGACAATATCGCCACCGCGAATGGTCTGGAAGCCAATGCTCTTACGCTCACGCGGACCAGTATGACCTTCACGGCAATACACTGCATCTTCTTTTAAGTCACGACCCAAAGTTTCCGCAATCGCCTCACCCCACATCAAAGCTGTACCCGATGGCGCATCTACTTTATGACGGTGATGTGCTTCAATCACTTCGATATCAACCGTATCACCAAAAACTTTAGAGGCCAGTTCAAGCAGTTTGATCGAGACGTTCACACCCACTGAATAGTTTGCTGCATAAACTACAGGAGTTTCTGTCGCAGATTGATCGAGATAGGCTTTTTGCTCGTCATTCATACCCGTCGTACCAATCACGATGGCAACACCGGCTTCACGGCAGATTTTCAGATGATTGACGGTCGCTGCTGGCGCAGTGAAATCAATCACGACATCACAGTCTTTGACTACATCGGTAAGGCTACCCACGACCTTAACACCTGTTGCGCCAATTCCGGCAAGTTCGCCAGCATCTGCGCCTAATAGTGTACTTTCAGGGCGTTCTACCGCAGCCGCCAATTGATAACCTGCTTCATGCACAGCCTGAATAAGGATACGCCCCATACGACCGCCTGCACCCAAGATCCCAAT
The DNA here is from genome assembly GCF_019048525.1 of Acinetobacter lwoffii. Taxonomy (NCBI): domain Bacteria; kingdom Pseudomonadati; phylum Pseudomonadota; class Gammaproteobacteria; order Moraxellales; family Moraxellaceae; genus Acinetobacter; species Acinetobacter lwoffii. The sequence goes on from NZ_CP077369.1 coordinate 776,974, forward strand.
GCGTGGTGTAGCTGACATAACATAGTCCTGATGTTGATCCAAAATTGCTCTTACTATAGCAAAACTGCGGAATAACACTAAGATGCATTGCATAAAAATCAATGAAAATACTCAAAGAGCGAAATCACTGATATTGATAAGAGTTTTAATCAAGCTTAAGAAGTTAGGCTATCACTTCCGTCAAAGCTATACGATATACATCAACTTGACTCGTCATATAGTTTTTAGCAATTGCTCATATAACTTGAATAAGCTTATTCATAATTTTATCGCTATGATTTTGAAATGATTTACTGAGATTACTGATTTTTGAAGTTAAACAGACGACTTGCCAATACAGTTTTTCCTGTTTAGGCTCGCCATTATTAAGTCAGCTCAAAATCTTGATGATTTAAATCTCAGTTAGATTAACGGGATTCTTATGCAAGACTTTTACTAAATTTTAATTATGAATATCTACTTTTGAATTGATGAGCAGATAGGATTTTAAGTCTTATTGAGACTAAAAGGACTCAATTTTGCCTTATACAAAAATCAGTCCTTAGATTGAGCAAATTAATTCTCTAGCTCTTCGGGAACTTATTAAAAATAATAATACCTAAAGCAAAATTTGCCTGGTCTATACAATTTTGAAAATTTTTCCACTTAAGGTACTTTGAAAGCACATTTCAAAACTGGGACGAATATCTTCACCATCTACAGTGATATGTTTTATATTGGAATGAGATTGTGTTTTAGAAAAATGATGATCGACTGTTGCTTGAATAGCCTGTTGAGCCCCAAACTGATCCTTTACACTGATACTTTGTTTAAGCATATCTATACCTTTAATAATAGTTAAAGTGGCAAAATATCCACTAAAAATTGATATTTCTGAATTTTATCTTTAAATAACTTTATGATTTAGCTTAAATAATTGATTTAGAGAAGTATAGAATGTACGGCCATCTAAGTTTAAATCCACCTCAACTCCAGATGAAAGAAGAACTCTTTTACCCACTTCAATTCTTTTTAAACCCTGACGTGTATTTTGCATTTTATTGAGAGGAATTAACGAAACAATAATTTCAGTACCATTTTTAGATTTTGCAATTAAATCATTTATTTTTAACAGCTTGAATCCTGTTTTTCTAAAGATTTTTCCAATTTGGAAAATAACTTAAAATTAAATTTTGAACGATAAAAAAAGCACTTATTAAGTGCTTTTTTTTACTGTTTATTCTTGCTTAGATAGCAACAATATTTACAGCATTCGGTCCTTTTTGACCTTGAGCTACACTGAATTCAACCAGCTGGCCTTCAAGCAAGGTTTTAAAACCTGAACTCGCAATTTCGCTGAAATGAGCAAAAACATCTGGACCTGATTCTTGTTGAATAAAACCAAAACCTTTAGTTTCGTTGAACCACTTTACAGTACCTTTAACAACATTTGAGTTTGACATAATATATCCTAATAATTTTTAATAATTTTTTAGTCATTTTATAGACTGATTATAACTTTGAAATAATAAAGAATGAGACTTAAAATCTGAAAAAAAACGAAGGATTATGACTAAAACTACGATACTTAAAGAAGATTTACCGAAACAAGACTTTTTTCTAGTTAAGTTAACTATACACGAAAAATTTAATTAATCAAGTTTTCTTATATATATATTTATTTTATTTATTAAAAAGTAAAATTTATAATTATTTCAATAAGATTAAGCTTTCATTGTCATGATAACAAAATAAGAGTAATCTGCTGTACTGGTAAATTTGATAAGTAATGAATGCGATTATATAGCTCTGTAATAACAATATTGGCCTTTTTAATTTCGGGAATGATGCTTTTTTCTCACTTACAAAATATCTATCACCCTCCAAATTTGGACTCATACTTTCTATTTAGATAGTCAAATATAAAAATAGAAACCGCTTTTTAGGCGGTTTTTATGTTTAAGCGAGACTTATCAAACAATAAATAGCATCTTCTAATCTAGAGTATCTTATCTACATAATAAAAAAGGACGCCTCAGCGTCCTTTTTTACTTTCACTCAATTAATCAAACAAACGATCAAAGAATGATTTTTTCTTTGGTGATGATTTGCTATCTTCACCATCCATGGTTTCTTGCAGTTCTTTTAACAGTTCACGTTGACGTGCACTTAAGTTGACTGGAGTTTCTACCACAATACGGCACAGCAAGTCACCTTGCATGCTGGTACGTACCGGTTTAACACCCTTACCACGTAAACGGAACAGTTTACCTGTTTGCGTACCTTCAGGAATTTTCAGACTAACACGGCCATCTAGCGTAGGAATCTGAACTTCCTTACCTAAGGCTGCATCAGCAATTGATACCGGCACATCCATATACAGGTCAGCGCCATCACGCTGGAAGATTTCATGCTCACGCACCACCACTTCTACGTACAAGTCACCTGACTGACCATCACGGATTGCTTCACCCTTACCGGTCAAGCGAACGCGGTCGCCATTATCCACACCCGCAGGAATAGTGACTTCCAGAGTTTGCTGACGATCCGACACACCTGAACCATGACATTTATTACATGGGTTCTTGATGATCTTGCCCTGACCACGACAGGTACTACAAGTTTGCTGTACGGAGAAGAAACCTTGCTGCATGCGCACTTGACCAGCACCATGACAGGTACGGCAGGTTTCTACATCGTTTGGATTTTTTGAACCCTTACCATCACAGGCATCACACGGTGCCGGTGCAGTAAAGGTAATGGTTTTCTTGACACCTTTGACCGCTTCTTCCAGGGTCAGTTCCATCACATAGCGTAAGTCAGAACCACGGCGTGCGCGTTGCTGGCCACGACCACCGCCGCCACCAAAAGCACCACCGAAAATATCACCGAACTGGCTAAAAATGTCTTCTGCGCTGAAACCACCGCCGAAGCCGCCACCGCCGCCCATACCACCCTCAAAGGCCTGGTGGCCCATACGGTCGTACATGCTGCGCTTTTCACCATCAGAGAGCACTTCATAGGCCTCTGCTGCTTCTTTGAATTTCTCTTCAGCTTCAGCATTGTCCGGGTTACGGTCTGGATGATATTTCATCGCCAACTTACGGTAGGCTTTTTTGATTTCATCATCACTAGCGGTTTTAGCGACGCCCAAAACCTCATAATAATCACGTTTAGCCATGTCTGGCGATGCTCCTCACGGAATTTTGTTTAATATTCAACTGAGGTCTGAAATTGGGGTCAAACCGAGTTTTACAAGGGGAAATATGAAAAAAATTATACGCTTTAGAACACAGCTTTGTTTTGAGAGAATTTATGGATGCCTTTAAACCAGGCATTGATCAGGAAAATAAAGGCAATAAAGCTGAAAATTACCCCGGTCACTACACAGGCTTTAACCCAGAGCTGGCTGTCCCAGGCAAAGAAAAACAGGGGAATAAACCACAGCGCAGCGAAGATCGCCAAAATGGTATAAATCACGATATTACGCATGATCCACAGTGCCTGCGCTTGTAACCAGACCTCGGCATAATCAACCTGGGTGACTTTACGTGCGAACCAGTAGGCCAATAGTCCACTAAACAGGGTAAATAAGGCCAAAAACATGAAGACATAAGCCATCGCTACGGAACGTCGCATCTTGGTTAATGTATCTTGAGTCATGTTTGGTTCAACCTCGTTACCGTATTGGCAGCTCGGCCAATGCAGCAATTACTTATTTTTTTAAATTATAAAAATCTCAGGTGCTACTATATTGAAAATTTCCAAATTTCGCACCTGAAATTATGACAAATTTAAACAGAATTTAAACTTTTTTTCACTTTAAACCACTGTGCATATAGGGCAGGCAGGAAAAACAGGGTCAATAATGTCGCCACAATCAAACCACCCATAATCGCCACCGCCATTGGCCCGAAGAAAATACTGCGGGACAAGGGAATCATGGCCAGCACTGCAGCCAGTGCGGTCAATACGATCGGACGACAACGGCGTACTGTGGCATTGATGATGGCATCCCACTGCGACTCTCCGGCCTGAATATCCTGCTCGATCTGGTCAATCAGAATCAGCGAGTTGCGCATGATCATTCCAGATAAGGCAATCGTTCCGAGCATCGCAACAAAACCGAAAGGTTTATTGAAAATTAACAGGAATAACACCACTCCGATAATGCCTAAAGGTGCGGTCAGGAACACAATAAAGGCCCGTGAGATGCTCTTGAGCTGAATCATCAGCAGGGTCATGACGACTGCGAGGAATAAAGGCATGCCGGCATTCACCGAGTTCTGTCCACGAGCCGATTCTTCAACTGTACCCCCCACTTGCAGCAGATAGCCATTCGGCAGCTCTGCCCGGATTTTTTCCAGTGGCTCTTTGAGTTCATTGACCACAGTAGCGGGCTGCAACTTGCTACGAATATCGGCACGCACGGTAATGGTCGGCAAGCGATTACGATGCCAGATCAGACCTTCCTCAAAGCTGTATTCTATTTTGGCCAGCTGCGCCAAAGGTACCGATGTACCGGTTGCGGTCGGAACAGCCAGACTGGCTAAAGATGCTACCTCCACCCGTTCAGCCTGAGCACCACGCAAACGGATCTCGATCAGTTCACGTTTTTCACGATACTGATCAATGCCTGCTCCCAAAATCGAGCTATTCAGTACATTGGCCAGTTCACTGCTGCTCACCCCAAGCTGACGGGCACGATCCTGATCAATCTGTAATTTGATGACTTTGCTCGGCTCGCCCCAGTCCAGATGCACATTGGTGGTATTTGGATTTTCTCCCACGGTGGCTGCAACTTTCTGCGCCCATTCACGAACTAATCCTAAGTCTTCACCCGATACCCGGAACTGCAGTGGATAGCCCACAGGTGGGCCATTTTCCAACAAGGACACCCGGGTACGCACTTCCGGCAATAACTCTCGAATCTGGTCACTTAAGGATTTGCGGATTTCATTCCGGTCTTCCAGCGAGGAAGCCAATACCACAAACTGGGCAAAGCTGGTTTGCGGCAACTGCTGATCGAGCGGTAAATAGAAACGCGGCGATCCCATCCCGACATAGGCCACATAGTTATCAATCCCCTCTTGTTTTGATAAAAAGGCTTCGACTTTTTTTACTGCAGCTTCAGTGGCTTTCAGTGATGCACCTTCTTCAAGTTTGAGATCCACCAGAATTTCAGCCCGGTTCGAGGGCGGAAAAAACTGCTGCGGCACCAATTTAAACATTAAAATAGACAGGATAAAAATTCCGACCGTGGCAGCAATGACAGTTTTACGATAGGTCACACAGGCATTGACCCAACGACGAAAGCTCTGATAAAACCGGGTTTGATAAGGGTCATAATGTTCACCGGCATGATGCACAAGCGGCTGAGGTTCTGGCTGTTTGCGCAGACGTGCCCAAAGCCGCTGATACCACGGCGCTTTTTGAATTAAATCTTTGTTGAAATCCGGTAGAAGTTTATCGCCTAAATATGGCACAAACAGTACCGCGGCAATCCAGGACACCAGTAATGCAATGGTCACTACCTGGAAAATCGAACGGGTATATTCCCCGGTACTCGAGGCTGCAGTGGCAATCGGCAGGAAACCGGCAGCGGTAATCAGAGTCCCGGTCAGCATCGGAAAAGCGGTGGTGCGCCAGGCATGCCCGGCCGCCTGTAAACGGCTATAACCCTGCTCCATTTTAATCGCCATCATTTCAATGGCGATAATGGCATCATCGACTAGCAGACCGAGGGCCAGAATCAGCGCCCCCAAAGAAATTTTATGCAGTCCGACATCAAACAGCTGCATACCGGCAAAGGTCATGGCCAGCACTAGCGGAATGGAAAATGCCACCACCAGACCAGTCCGGAAACCGAGCGAGAAAAAACTGACCAGCAATACGATAATCACCGCTTCTGCCAGCACTTTCATAAATTCGTTAATACTGCGTTTGACTGCCACCGGCTGGTCCGAGACTTTTTGCAGCTCCATGCCAAGTGGCAGGGCTTTTTGCAGGCGGGCGAATTCCTGTTCTAGATTTTTACCCAAGGCAATGATGTCCCCACCCTTGCGCATCGATACAGCAATACCAATGCCGTTTTCGCCCATAAAGCGCATCCGGGGCTGCGCCGGATCACTAAAGCCACGATAGACTTCTGCGACATCCCCCAGCTGAATGGTTTTGCCATTGACCAGCAGCGGCATCTGTCTTAACTCTTCAACACTGTTTAATGCACCACTGACCCGCACCTGAATCCGGTCTGAACTGGTTTCAAAAAAACCGGACTGGGTGGTGGCATTTTGCTGCTGCAGGGCTTGCTGAATCGCCATGACTGGAACGCCCAGCTGAATGGCCTTGGTATTGGAAATCTCAATCCAGATTTTCTGGTCTTGCAGGCCAATCAGCTCAACTTTGGCAACATCTTTGACCCGTTGCAATTGCAGCTGTAAGCGGTCGGCGTATTCCTTGAGGGTCGCATAGTCAAAATCTTTACCCTTGAGCACATAAATATTGCCAAAGGTATCGCCGAATTCATCATTAAAGAACGGACCTTGTACCCCTTGTGGCAATTCATACCGAATATCGCCCACCTTCTTGCGCACGTTATACCAGACATCCGCGACATCTTTCGAAGCCAGAGAATCCTTGGCAACAAAAGTCACCATGGATTCACCCGGACGCGAATAGGCCATGATGCGGTCATACTGTCCCGTGGTCATCAGTTCCTTTTCAATCCGGTCAGTGACCTGTAGGGATACTTCTTTGGCACTCGCACCCGGCCAATAGGTCTGGATCACCATGACTTTAAAGGTAAAAGGCGGATCTTCACTTTGTGACAGTTTGGAATAAGAGACGATGCCGATCAGACCCAGCAGGATCATGAAATACAGCACCAGACCTTTATTTTTTAAGGCCCATTCCGACAGGTTAAAGTTCATGCTTAACTCCCTGCCTGAATGGTCACATGACGGTTTTCACGATCAATCGGATTGATTTTTTGCTGGTTACGCAGCAGATGTACGCCACCAATCACCACATAGTCTTCCGGCTTGAGCCCACTGAGTACAGGAACACTGTCCCGGCCATAGGCACCTAGCTGGACCGGGACTTTACGCAAGGTATGATCCGGCTGGACCACCATTACATAAGCCTGCTGATCGGTGGCCGATACACTGGACAGCGGGATACTGAGCATATTGTCCCGGCTGTGCTGAAAATATACCCGGGCACTTTGTCCCAGCTGAATCTGCGCATTGCCCTCACGCAGTGAGACTTTAACCCGGAAGGTACGCGACTGGTCTGCTGCCGGTGCAATCTCGCGAACAAAGGCAGCAAATTTTTCTTCAGGTCTGGACCATAAAGTGACCGTAGCTGCCTGTCCGACCTTAATCTCTGAAATGGCCTGTTCCGGCACTCCAATCACCACTTCACGTTCACCGGAAATCGCCAGCTCATAGGCCGCCTGCCCCGCGGCCACCACCTGACCTGTTTCGATATTACGTGCAGTGATCACGCCATTTTTAGTGGCAAGTAGCTGGTTATAAGCGGTCTGGTTTTTGGCCGTATCATAATTGGCTTGTGCCTGTTTCAGGCTTGACTGTGCGGCTTTGTATTGATTATCGATGGCATCATATTGCGAGCGACTCACAGCATTGACAGGTAATAGCTGCTTGAAGCGCTGTAGTTCATCTTGAGCAATTTTGCTGGCAGACTGTGCATTTTCCAGCTGGGCACGTGCTGCATCCAGCTGTAGCTGTGCATCTTTTACATCCAGTGTCGCTAGTACCTGCCCGACTTTGACCTGATCCCCGACATCGACGAAACGCTGGGTTACCTGTCCCGCCACCCGAAAGGCCAGCTCGGTTTGCTGACGCGCCTGCACATCTCCGGCATAGCTTTTCAGTTCATGCTGTGAAGCGGCCGGTCTACTCACCATGACGAAGGGAACTTCCTGTTCTGCTGCGGCAGTATCTTTGTTGCACCCGCTTAAGGTCACACTGCAAAGCATCATCATGCCAGCCAATACGCTGTAAATCCTGCTCATCTTATTCGCTCTTATCTGATCATCTTTTTTAGGGCAAACTATGCTGATATATTGAATTGCTTATCTTTTAGCCAATATGCCAACCGGTACACTAATTACAACTGAGTCATCAAAGCAATGACCGTGTTAACTGTTTTGACTCTGTACACGACAAAAATAGATAACTCATTGAAATAATGTCATAATAATTGTTTTCTAACGACGAATACTATGACACATCTCAATGAGTTATATCTTATCTTAAACAAATATCTAAAATGGAACAAGTCACATTTAAAGTGCTTTGCGCTCATCATGCTTGTGATTATTTTAAAGCAAACATGTAATCTTTCTTCTGCATCTAAAGCCTTGCCCATCAAGTGCTTACCACAATCATTTTATCGACGTATGCAGCGCTTCTTTGCAGGTCAGTATTTTGATTATCGTCAAATTTCTCAGTTGATTTTCAATATATTTTCATTCGACAAAGTCCAACTGACTTTAGATAGAACCAATTGGAAATGGGGAAAACGAAATATTAATATCCTGATGCTTGCGATCGTTTATCGTGGAATAGCGATACCTATCGTTTGGACATTACTTAATAAACGGGGAAATTCAGATACGAAAGAGCGTATTGCTTTAATTCAACGCTTCATATCCATTTTTGGTAAAGACTGTATTGTGAATGTGTTCGCAGACAGAGAGTTTATCGGTGAGCAGTGGTTTACATGGTTAATTGAACAAGAGATCAACTTCTGCATTCGTGTTAAAAAAACTTTATTGTCACCAATCATTTAGGAAAGAATCATAAAATTAGTGATTTATTTCGCCATCTTCAAGTTGGTCAAATTGAATGTCGTAAACGACGGATTTTGGTTGGTCGGGTGAAACTATATATAAGTGCACTACAGTTAGAAAATGGAGAGCTTTTACTCGTCGTTTCTCCTCAGTTTAATGCCAATGCTATTGAGGATTATGCATTACGCTGGGAAATTGAAACCTTATTCAGTTGTCTCAAAGGACGCGGGTTTAATCTTGAAAATACGCGCTTGACAGACCCTAGACGAGTGAAAAAATTGATTGCGGTGTTAGCTATAAGCTTCTGTTGGTGTTACTTAACGGGTGAATGGCAACATGATCAAAAAAAAGTGATAAAAATAAAGAAGCATGGACGACTCTCAATGAGTTTATTTCGCTATGGTTTAGACTATGTTCAAATGGCGATTCAGCGTTTAATTGGTTTTGGGAAAAAAGAAGAGTTTAAGGAAATTTTGGCAATTTTAAGAAGGCAGAACCCTGATAGGATAAGGGTTCTGTGAAATTTGTCGTGTACAGAGCTGTTTTGAGAAGAAATTGTGCAAATACCTGTAGGACGACCCAAAGATCTGAAAAAGCGCCAACGGATTCTCAGTGTGGCCAAAGCCTTATTTTTAGAACATGGCTATCATACTTCTAGCATGAACCAGATTGCGCGTGAGGCCGGCGTCACCAAGCTGACGGTGTATAACCATTTTCAGGACAAGGCGACTCTGTTTACGTGTGCGATCGAAGATACCTGTGAAGCCATTCTGCATGAATACCCGCAGATGCTACGACCTGAAATTGATTTTTATCATGAGTTTTATTAAATGGAGCGTAAAACTCTGTTCTTCAGGTCAGAGATATAAGCGACACGACATGAAATGTCGTTTATTTTTTAAGAATCAATAATTTTATAGGACTTACGCATTGAGGGATTTAAAAAAGTCTCAAACTACTTTATAACGTATCTGTGATCAGACGAACTAAACATGCTTCTACAGCAACTTGTACATTACCCATTTATATGGGCTTTCTCATGACAGAACCAAACTCTATTAGCTGCACACAACTTGCCGAGACTTATAATATCTCGCATGACAGTGTAAATCGCTTTTTGGAGCGTGAAGACTACACAGCTCGCGATCTATATCAAGAAGCAATTCAACACATTGATAATAATAAACTTATAGTCAGTATTGATGATACTGTTTTAGATAAGCCATATAGTCAACATATGGACTTAGTTAGCTATTTTTGGTCAGGTAAACACCACCGATCCGTCAAGGGTATTAATCTCATTACCTTGTATGCGACAGATCAACATGGCAAAAATATTCCAATTAATTTTCGAATTTATGATAAGTCAGAAAGTAAAACCAAGAATGATTACTTTATGGAGATGTTAAGTGAAGTACTCGATTGGGGTGCAAAGATTCAATTCATTACAGGTGATAGTTGGTATTCATCGACTGAAAATCTAAAAACCATAAGAAAACATGGTATTCGATTTATGTTTGGTGTCGACAGTAACCGTAAGGTTTCCCCTGAAAAAGGACAATGGTTTCAACTCCGTTTATTGCCGAATTTTCATCAGGGTCAAGTGGTCTGGCTCAAAGATGTTGGCTTTGTACAATTATTTAAGACTCAGTTAAAAGAACAGCAGAGATTTTATATTGTGCATCAAGATGAAGATGATTTATTGTCCTTTGATGGTTTTTATGAATTACATTCAAGTCATTGGAAAATAGAACAATATCATCGAGTAATTAAACAGGTTTGTCATATTGAAAAGTTTCAAGTAAGACGATCCAAGCTGATTTTGAATCATATTTTCTCAGCCTTGATGGCCTATGTTGAGATACAAAAGAACCAGTTTGAGCGGATCTTTGAAAATGTATATCGTTGGCAGAAAAAATTATTTAGACCAATTATCAAGAACTTTATTGATGAATTTATTCTCGATAAGAATCATCTGCTGCCACAGAAAATCTATAAATAATAGTGCGTAAGTCCTATTTTAATTCAACATGAGCTAATATAAGCCCATGAAAACACTTAAATTACGAATAAAAGACAAACACTGCAAGGTGCTAGACCAATTAGCATCTGAGGTGAACTTTGTTTGGAATTATGTGAATGATTTAAGTTTCGCACACCTAAAAAGAACAGGTGACTTTTTCTCAGCATTCGATATGGCTAAATACACAAAAGGGACTTCAAAATTGTGTGGTCTGCATAGCCAAACGGTGGATGCAATCAGGGAAGAATATACTGCTAAAAGAAAACAGTTTAGAAAAGCAAAATTAAAATGGCGTGTAAGTAACAAGAAGTCAGCAAGAAGATCGCTTGGTTGGATACCATTCAAAAAATCAGGACTGAAATATGCTGAGGGATGGGTTGAGTATGGAGAAACCAAATTTGGCTTATGGGATAGCTACGGTTTAAGCAAATATGCCGTTAGAACAGGTTCATTTGTTGAGGACAGTCGTGGGCGTTGGTATGTGTGCCTAGTCGTGGATTCACCTAAGTTAGACAAACCAACTGCAACTAAAGCCATTGGCATTGATCTAGGCTTAAAAGATATAGCCACCTGTTCTGATGGTACTGTGATTTCAAATCCAAAGTTCTATCGAAAATATGAACAAAAACTAGGTATTACTCAACGAGCGAAGAATAAAAAGCGTGTTCGTGCATTACACGCCAAGATTGCAAATTGTCGTAAAGATCATTTGCACAAAGCAAGCACCATGCTTGTAAAAGAAAATGCACTGATTATTGTTGGCAACCTGAGTGCTAAAAAACTTGTGAAAACTAAAATGGCTAAATCGGTTTTAGATACAGGATTTTCAGCACTCAAAACAATGCTCAAGTATAAATGCGAGAACGCAAGTGTATTGTTTGAGGAAGTCAACGAAAGTTTCACAACCCAAATCTGCTCGTGCTGTGGTGAGATCACCGCAAGCAGTCCGAAAGGTAGAGCAGATTTGCGAATAAGAGTATGGGAATGTGAAAACTGCTCAAGTGTCCTGGATAGGGATTTGAACAGTGCTAAGAACATACTTGCGCTTGGGCATAAGCGTCTAGCAGTAGGAATCACCCTCCTTTCAGGTGGGTGAGGATGTCAACAGGCCTCGCATAGCAAACTGGAAGCAGTCTGGAATGATTTCTTTGCTCTGGCTCAACAGTACCGTTTTATTAAGGTTGATCTTCCAGAAAAACAGACCGAGCTGATTGTGTCCCTGCTGACCGGAACCCGGCATCAGAAAATCCTGCTGGGCCTCAGCCCGCCTCCATCGCATACCGCACAACAGCAGATCATTGCCCAGGCGATTGAACTGTTTATGCTGAAATATGGTATTACCAACCCATAAGCTCATACCAACGTCACCTACCTGCGCTATTGTGATGCTGCCGACTTGTGAAAAAAGCAGCTAAAAATCTGCAACTTTTGTCTGTAAAGGACTTGGATTGTCCGACAGTCGCGGTATAGTCAAACTAAGCATTTGAGGGAATATAAAATGATTCAACAAATTGATGCACCACTACGCGAAGACGTACGCTTACTGGGTAATTTGCTCGGGGAAACCTTAAAATTACATGCCGGGCAGGATTTGTTTAATCAGATCGAGCAAATCCGTGCCCTGTCCAAAGGCGCTCGCGATGGACAGGTCGAAGCAGAAAAACAACTGGAACAACTGTTTTTGAGCCTGGAAGATGCCGAAATCCTGCCGCTGACCCGTGCCTTTACCCACTTTTTAAACTTTGCCAATATTGCCGAACAATATCATGTGGTACGTCGTCGCCGTCAGAGCGAGTTTGATCACACTGCAGAATCACCCAATCCTCTGGTGCCTTTATTTGAAAAATTTAAACAGCAGGAGATTTCTGCCGATACGCTGTATCAGGAAATCTGTGAACTGAAAATTGAACTGGTCCTGACCGCGCATCCCACAGAAGTCAGCCGCCGTACCCTGATTCAAAAATATGATGGCATCAATAATGCCCTGTCCAAATTCGACCAGCAGAAACTCACTCCACGTGAACGTCTGGCAGTTCTGGCCGATCTGAAACAGCTGATCAGCTCCGCCTGGCAAACCGATGAAATCCGTCAGCATCGCCCGACTCCGATTGACGAAGCCAAATGGGGCTTTACCACCATTGAGCAGACCCTGTGGAATGCGGTCCCGAAATTTATCCGCGAACTGAATGGCATGGTGCAAGCGCAATGTGGCCAGAACCTGCCCTTAGATGTCGCACCAGTACGTTTTGCCTCCTGGATGGGTGGTGACCGCGATGGCAACCCGAATGTCACTCACACCGTCACTCAGGAAGTACTGTGGCTGTCGCGCTGGAAAGCAGCCGACCTTTATGTACGTGATATTGAAAACCTGCGCTGGGAACTGTCTATTCAGCAATGTAGTCCGGAAATTTCCGAAGCTTTGGGCCAGCCCCATCCTGAACCCTATCGTGAATATTTACGTGACACCCGTACCCGCCTGAAAGCGACGCGGCACTGGCTGGCAGAAAAATTAAAAGGCAATGATGCCGATGACAGTCTGGTGATTAAAAGTAAAGACGAACTTTTACAACCGCTCCTGACATGCTACCGCTCGCTAATGGACTGCAATCTGGCCGAAATTGCCAATGGCAGCCTGCTGGACTTTATTTACCGGGTCAACAGTTTTGGGATCGAACTACTAAAACTGGATATCCGTCAGGAATCCGGCCGTCACCGTCAGGCAATTTCAGCCATTACTGAATATTTGGGACTGGGGAATTTTGAAACATGGACCGAACAGGCCCGTCAAAACTTTTTACTGCAGGAATTACAAAGCAAGCGTCCATTACTGCCGAAACATCTGAATGAACCGGCCGGCAGCCTGATTGAACATCCGGATGTACAGGAAGTCTTTGCCACCATGCGCACACTGGCCGAACAGCCGAGCGAGTCTCTGGGTGCCTATATTATTTCCATGGCAGAATATCCAAGTGATGTGCTGGCGGTACTGCTTTTACAAAAAGAAGCCGGCATCGAGCAGGCGTTACGGGTGGTTCCTCTATTTGAAACCTTAAAAGATCTGGATGGTGCAGCCGCAACCATGTCGACCCTGTTCAATATGCACTGGTACAAACAGCATATTCAGGGCAAGCATGAGGTCATGATTGGCTATTCGGATTCTGCCAAGGATGCCGGCTTTATGTCGGCCAACTGGGCACAGTATCGTGCCCAGGAAGAACTGACCGCAGTTGCCCAGCAACATGGCGTGCAATTGACCCTGTTTCATGGTCGTGGGGGTTCAATTAGCCGTGGCGGTGCGCCAACCCAGCAGGCACTCTTCTCTCAACCGCCAGGGTCGATTTCAGGTGCGATCCGGGTGACTGAACAGGGCGAAATGATCCGTTTCAAATTCGGTCTGGAAGAAATCGCCCTGCAGAATCTGGAAATTTATACCGCTGCAACACTGGAAGCGACCTTACTCCCGCCACCTGAACCCAAACAGGAATGGCGCGACTTGATGCATCAAATGACCGAGCTATCGGTGCAGGTCTATCGCCAGACCGTCCGGGAAAATCCGCATTTTGTGAAATACCTGCGTACCGTCACGCCAGAACTTGAACTGCAAATGCTGCCACTGGGTTCACGGCCGGCGAAACGTAAAGTCAGTGGTGGGATTGAATCACTGCGAGCGATTCCCTGGGTCTTTGCCTGGACCCAGATTCGCCTGATGTTACCGGCCTGGCTCGGTACCGGTGCTGCATTAAATGCGGTACTGGATCAGGGACAACGCACGGTACTGGATGAGATGCTGGCAGAGTGGCCGTATTTTCAGACCCTGATTGATATGCTGGAAATGGTACTGTCCAAAGCCGATGCCAATGTGGCGCTATATTATGAATCGCATTTGACTCAGGATGAAGATCTTAAAGTTCTGGGAACAGAACTGCGTCAGCGTTTGCAGGATGCTGTACAAACCCTGTTGAGCTTAAAAGGCGAATCGAAACTCCTGAGCAGTAACGGTGTACTGGATCAGTCGATGAAAGTACGTAAACCCTATTTGTTACCGCTGCACTTACTGCAAGCTGAACTGATGAAACGTCGCCGTTTATATCTGGAACAGCAGCAGGCTGAAAATACCCCGGTCGATCATGCCTTAATGGTCAGCATTGCCGGCATTGCAGCCGGTTTACGTAATACCGGCTGATTTTTCGCCCTCGCATTCAAAGCACATCCTGGTGATGTGCTTTTTTTGTACATGAATTGGCCAAAACCACTCACTGCATCGTATTTTTTATAACTAAAATAACAAATCTTTATGAGTGAATTTTAAGCATAGCTATATGATTAATCCACTGATTTAACGCTACTTTTATATTAAAAATATTTACCAATTGATAAAAAATAAATAAAAGTCAATGAATTAACTTGAACAAAAAGTTGAAAGGAGTGATTAAAACTTCCAAAAAACCGGAGTATGATGTGCACAATTTATCTTATGAGTGCTCATTTTATGTCCAGTTGGTTTCCCAAATGGCGCCCTTATCAGGGCAGTATCGATGCACGACCAGTAGGTACCGCAGAGTATTTGCCACCCGCACAAACGGTAGTTTTGGGTGTACAACATGCCTTTGCCATGTTTGGCGCAACCGTACTGGCACCTTTTTTAATGGGCTTTGATCCAAACCTGGCAATTTTAATGTCAGGGATCTGTACCATCCTGTTCTTTTTAATCACCGGTGGCCGCGTTCCGAGTTATTTAGGTTCGAGCTTTGCCTTTATTGGGGTGGTAATTGCAGCGACCGGTTATGCCGGCGGCGGTGGACTGAATCCGAATATTGGCGTTGCAGCCGGCGGGATTATTGCCTGTGGTATTTTCTATGCGCTGATGGGTTTTCTGGTCATGGCGACCGGTACGCGCTGGATTGAAAAGCTGATGCCACCGGTGGTGACTGGTGCCGTGGTAATGATCATTGGTCTGAACCTGGCGCCAGTGACGGTGAAAAGCGTCATGGGCAACACCTTTAATATGTGGATGTCCTTGGTCACTGTGCTGTGTATGGGTTCGATTGCAGTGTTTACCAAAGGCTTGCTACAGCGTCTGCTGTTATTGGTCGGTCTGTTATTGGCTTATCTGATCTATTTCGTGCTCAGTAATGTCATGGGTTATGGCACTGCGATCAACTTCCAGCCGATTCAGCAAGCGGCCTGGTTCGGTTTACCAACCTTCCACGCGCCAACCTTTGAATTAAACGCCATGCTGATCATTGCACCGGTTGCCTTGATTCTGGTGGCAGAAAATCTGGGCCATATTAAAGCGGTCAGCGCGATGACCGGAGAAAATCTGGATCCGCATATTGGTAAAGCCTTTGTTGCCGATGGTGTTGCGACGACCCTGGCTGGTGGTGTCGGTGCGCCGGGGATGACCACCTATGGTGAAAACATTGGGGTCATGGCCGTAACCCGTGTGTATTCAACCATCATCTTTGCCATCGCCGGTGTCTTTGCCATCTTCCTCGGTTTATCGCCAAAGTTTGGTGCAGTGATTCATACCATTCCAACGGCGATTCTGACCGGTGCTTCGATTGTGGTGTTTGGTCTGATTACCATTGCCGGTGCCAAAATCTGGATTGAAAACAAGGTCGATTTCTCGCAGAACAAGAACCTGATGGTGGCTGCGGTGACCATTATTTTAGGGACGGGTGATTTTGCCCTGACTTTCGGCAGCTTCAATCTGGGTGGTATTGGTACCGCAACTTTTGCAGCCCTGTTCCTCAACTGGTTCTTCAGCCTGGTCGATAAAAAATAAAATTCAGCGATGACCGGACACAACCTGTTGCAAGCAAAAAGACCGAACATTGATGTTCGGTCTTTTTGTGTCGCTTAAAACAGTCGGTCTAGAATGAACTGTTTTAAGTGACAGGCTATTGATTCGCGTTGGCTTATTTCTGTTTTTTAAGCGCTTGCTTCAGTTGCTTCAATTTGCCTTTATGTTTTGAAATCTTTTTCAAACGTGCTTTGATTTTCTGCTTTAAAGATTTAACTTGCTTAGCCATGGTATTACTCCCTAGTAAGGCTATTCGTTAGGCTTGTGTTGTTTCACAAAACCACGAATAAATTTTCTTAATTCACGAGCAGCACTGGTATCCAGTTCTTCGCAAAGACGAATAAATTCATCACGCTCCGTACTCTGAATACGAATTAAAAGTTGTCCATCTTTCTTGCCTGTCTTTATTTTTTTGATTTGCTCGCTCATTGCTGATCTCTCCAAAATAAAGACTGCTTTGCAAAAGATGTATATACAATATATATACTTCTTAAATTAAACTTACATTGTAAAAATATTTAATAAAATCAATTTCTTTTTTTACCATTATTTTTAAAAAACCGTGCAAAGCCCGTCCAGACAAGGCTTTAGGCACTTGGCTGAATGGGCTTTTGATGGATAAATTATTTTTGCAAAAAGGCGACGTTGTGCTTAAAAATGGCCAAGATTACAGCAAGATCTACTGCATAGCTTGAAGATCGTCCGGTGCGGTTAAACTGAAATGAGCCCGTTTAAGGACGAAACTCTTTCAGTTCACGCTGGATAAAATACTGGAACATTTCACGGTATAGATGTTCAATAAACTCCTGATCGATACCCTGCTTTTGCGCCAGAGCTCTGACATTTTCTACAATCTGTTCCATACGTTCCGGTGACTGCAAATCGGTTTCGGTTTTTTTGAAACGGGTGGTTTGATCAACATAAAATTGACGCGCAGCGATCAGCTCAACTAAAGCTGTATCAATGGCATCGATCTGTTGACGTGCATGTTCTAGTGATTCAGCTTTGATCTTTTCCATGTTTTTTCAGTTCACTTTCAGTTTGATTATTACTCTTATACTTTTCTTCTAACACATTACTGAAAATACTTTCAATCATCCAGACCCGATATAAGCTATTAAATGTATAACTTTGATCATCTATACGTAGTTCCAGTACCGGGAAATTCGGCTGAGACTTCATTTCACAGAGCATATCATTGTCCTGTAGCTTGGCCAGAATATCGTCCTGGGTCAGATCTACAATATTTAACTGTTGCTGCAAACGTTTGAAATGAGGTGCATAAGACAGGTCTTCACCACGGGTCCAGACGGCCTGCAAGATCTGGTACATCGCCTCAATCCGCTGCTCCTCGGGACAGCTATAAAATAATTGTGCCATTGGCGCAATCGCCTGCTCGGTCGGTCGGCAGAACGGGGTAAATTCTACTTCAGTCCGTTTGGATAAACGTGTGGCCAGACTCCAGTCAAACTCATCCCGGCCGCGATAGGACAAGGGATAGACATTCAGCTGGATATTGTAATAATCCGCCAGTTCTTCCTTGATATAAGCCAGCAGCAGCCAGGAGATCGGGTCTTCCAGCGCGATATACAAGTCCAGTTCCGGATCCATCGACTGGATCTCGTTCAGCTCTTCAGCATCACTGATCAGATGCTCACGCCATTCAATGTGATCGATCATAAAAATCGGATTACCGGTCAGCAGTTTTTGCTGCTCCAGACGCCGGGTCAGACGCAACAGGTCATCGACCGCCTGATACTGGCGACCGCCTAAATTAAAATAGCTGGCCAGAATCGGAGTCTGGTCAAAAATACGTTCGGGAAAGTCCTGTGGCTGATGATGACGACTGGCCATGGCATAAAGGGTTCGTAATTTTCCGGTCTGTTTTTGCCACAACATATGAAACACATCTTCCAGCAAATACAGAAAATCCTGCCCGCGCAGCGGGGTATGCCGTAAAATCAGTTCCGCCTGTTGCAAGGCTTCAGCGCTGGGCAATTCTGGCGTGTCATGAAAACTAAAACGATGCTGTTTCGACAGAATCTTGGCATCATTTAGGGTGTAGTGCTGCCATTCATCAAAAGACATCTGATTTGGGGGGGCTGCATGCGAACTAGAAATAATTACTTTCAGCGGCTTGAGCTGCGGACTTAAAATTTCTTCGAGCTGGGGCAGCTGCTGTACCGCCAGATAGCTGTACACATCATCCAGTCTTAAATGGATACTCAGCCCATCTTGAATAGATAACACCGTTTGACGGATTGGTTTCTGGTAAAACCAACTCGATCGGATTGGATCAAACCAACGGCGTAACAGGGACATGAGATCGGCCTCGACAAAGATGACGGTGTGCAGTTCAAAAAATTGAATCTGTACAGAATAATCTATTTTTAAGATCGCAGAGCCAAAGCCCTGCATGGTGTAAAAACTTATATCAAGTCTTGACATACTCCCGCCACTTTCGACTAGCTCAAGTGGGGGATTCTAAAAGCAAAAGCTCTTAGGTGACTTCCTCACGGATTTCACTTGCTTTCTGCTTCACAGGGCGATCTTTACCGCATCTTCCCTCGACAGACAAAACGGTATGTCCCACCGCTAAAATGTTACGAGAAGCGTTAATATCTGCATTCTCGCTAAAACCACAACTAACACACTCAAACTTAGCCTGAGTAGGTCTATTTTCTTTTGCAACATGACCGCATGAACTACAAGTCTGACTTGTATATCTAGGGTCAATCTTAACGAGTAAACCACCTCGCCATTGTTGCTTATACTCCAACATATTGACAAGCATTGACCAACCTTGATCTAGGATTGATTTGTTTAAGCTTGATTTAGCTTTAACATTCTTTCCTTTTTCCTCAATTGAGCCTTTTGCTGACTTCGACATATTGGCTACTTTCAAGTCCTCAACTACGATCATTGCGTGGTTTTTGCTGAGAGTTGTCGTGACTTTGTGCAAGTAGTCATGCCGAATATTGGCTATATGGTGATGTAATTTATTAAGTTTTAAATTAAGTTTTTTCCAATTTTGGCTAAACTTGATTTTCTTTTTTAGCTTACGTTGAAGTTTAGCTAACTTTACTTGATTGGCTTTAAAACTATTGATTGGGTCAAATACCTGACCTGTTGATGTTGTAATTAATTTCTTAATGCCAAGATCAACACCAATTGCAGATTTTGATGGATGAATTGGTTGTTCGATTTCACGGTTAGTACAAAATGAAACATACCAAAGCCCACAAATTTTCTTAATTGTAATACTTGTGATTTTACCAACAATTTCTTGTGATTTTTTAAATCTTATCCAACCTGTTTTTTTAGGCAAAGAAACTCGATCACCAATAACCTCACAATCTGCAAATGGAAGTCTAAAAGATTGCTCACCATCTGATTTCTTCTTGAATCTTGGCATGAGTGGTCTAAGCTGAATCTCACCACCATCAGCCAATTTAAAAAAATTGGGTTTACGTGGTTTCCGCTTGTTTTGCTTTAAACGAGCTTGTTCTTTTTTGTTGTAAAACTTACCCCATGCTTGAGCAAGATCACGTATTTTTTGCTGTAAGCAAGCTGAATATGTTTGACCAAGAAAAGAAAATTCAGGTGTTTTTTTAAGGGGCACTAATTTTTTTTCAATGCTTTCGTAACGAATATATTCATCTTTAGCAAACATTTCAAATGATTTAGCGAGAATTTGATTCCACACAAAACGAGCAGAACCTATTGCTTGATTAAGCAATATTTCCTGTTCTTGGTTAGGCAGAAGCCTAAACTTGTAGTGTTGTGAAATCTTCATTAAATCATTGTTTATAAAAGAATTGTAGTGTTTAAATTATAGCAAAAATAAGCAATAAAACCAAGAAAACATTATCTTTAATATGGCTATCGCCACTCGCTTGTATCCTCCACCTGACTGTCGGTGAGGGTCTTACGCCCGATTAAGATAAGCAAATGTTCAATGTTTAACAATGGATTAGAGGTCAAGATTCAGGTCAGTGACTGCACCGGTTTCTGCACCTGAAGTCAGTTTGGCGAATTTGGCCAGCGCACCGTGAGTATAGTTTGGCTGAGGTTTGGTCCAGGCCGCTTGACGTGCGGCAATTTCTTCTTCCGCAACATGCCAGGTCATTTCCCGGGTTTCAGCATTAATTGAAATCTGATCACCATTTTGCACCAGACCAATCGGGCCGCCCTCATAAGCTTCTGGCGTCACATGACCAATCACGAAACCATGACTGCCGCCAGAGAAGCGTCCGTCAGTAATTAAAGCCACCGAAGCGCCCAGACCTTTACCAATAATCGCAGAAGTCGGTTTCAGCATTTCCGGCATGCCCGGACCACCTTTAGGGCCGACGCCACGAATCACCACCACTTCACCCGGCTGGACTTCGCCATCCAGAATCCCGCGCATGGCACCCTGCTCGCCTTCAAAGACCCGTGCCGGGCCAGCAAAATGCAGACCTTCCTTACCGGTAATCTTGGCCACAGCGCCCTTCGGCGACAGATTGCCTTTCAAAATCACCAGATGGGAATCTTTTTTCACGGGCGCATCAAAAGGCAGAATAATCTGCTGACCTTCCGGATAGTCCTGCACATCGGCCAGGTTTTCTGCCAGCGTCTTACCTGTGACCGTTAAACAGGACCCATCCAGCATGCCGGCATCCAGCATGCGCTTCATCAGTGGTTGAATCCCACCAATCGCAATCAGTTCTGACATTAAATATTTCCCGGATGGACGCACATCGGCCACCACCGGAATATCTTTGCCAATCCGCACGAAATCATCCAGACTCAATTCAACCCCTGCGGTATGCGCCATGGCTAGCAGATGTAACACGCCATTGGTTGAACCACCCAGCGCAATCAAGACCTTGATCGAATTTTCGAAAGCAGCCTTGGTCATGATGTCGCGCGGCTTGATATCCAGTCGTAACAGATTCATCACCGCTTCACCGGCACGGGCACAGTCGATTTTTTTGTCATCCGAAATCGCTTCCTGTGCCGAGGAACCCGGCAAGCTCATGCCGAGTGCTTCAATCGCAGAGGCCATCGAGTTAGCGGTATACATACCGCCACAAGAACCCGGACCCGGCAAAGACACTTCTTCAATATGCTTGACCTGAATCGCGTTGATTTCACCTTTGGCATACTGACCGACTGCTTCAAATACCGAAATCATGTCGGTATGGCCTTCGCCCGGTTTAATAGTGCCGCCATAAATAAACAACCCCGGACGGTTTAAGCGTGCCAACCCCATGATGCAGCCCGGCATGTTTTTATCACAACCACCAATCGCGATGACCCCATCATAAGCCTGGCAGCCCACGACCGTTTCAATCGAGTCTGCGATCACTTCCCGTGATAGCAGTGAATATTTCATGCCTTCCGTACCGTTGGAAATTCCGTCAGAAATGGTAATGGTATTGAAGATAATACCTTTGCCACCCGCCGCACTCACGCCCTGTTCGACTGTTCTGGCCAGACCATCAATATGCATATTACATGGCGTAACGTTGGCCCAGGTCGAAGCAATGCCAATAAATGGTCGGTTAAAATCTTCATCCTGAAAACCGGTGGCACGCATCATGGAACGTGCCGGTGCATTTTCAATGCCTTCATAGACAGGGGCTGAATGTTCGCGGATATTTTCTTTACTCATTATTTTATTCCTTGGCGATGACCAATTTTAAGCGTCGGTCTTGGACAATTTATTTTAATGTCATTGTATAGAAAGCATTCGGCATGTAAAAGAAATTACCCTATAGAAAAACATTTTGATGAATCCTTAAAAATTTGAATCACATGAGCGAGTGACATGGATGTCGCTGTTTTCCTGTGCAGCAAGGATGCTGCATCAGGAAAACAAAGGCGTTTTGTTACTTTTGCGCTGTCAAAAGTAAAACATTGTCTACGCAATATTATTGCAAAATCACAAAGTAAAATGCGACCGTGCTATTTTCAACAATTAATAAAAAAGCACCCCCGTCTGGAGTGCTTTTAAAATCTGTAAAATTACAAATTAGATATCACGTACCGCACCTTTCGAGGCACTGGTGGTATGCATCGCATACGCTTTCAGTGCTTTAGACACTTTACGCGGACGCTGTTCAGCAGGCTGCCAGCCTTTGGCTTCTTGTGCTTCACGACGTGCTGCCATAGTTGCATCATCCACCGCCAGGTGAATGGTACGGTTTGGAATATCAATTTCGATACGGTCGCCATCTTCAACCAGACCAATCGCACCGCCTTCTGCAGCTTCAGGCGACACGTGACCAATCGACAGACCAGATGAACCACCAGAGAAACGGCCATCCGTTAAAAGTGCACAGTCTTTACCCAAACCTTTCGATTTTAAGTAACTGGTTGGATACAGCATTTCTTGCATACCCGGACCACCACGTGGACCTTCATAGCGAATCACGACGACATCACCCGCAGTGATTTTACCACCCAGAATTGCTTCAACCGCAGCATCCTGACTTTCAAACACACGTGTAGTCCCGTTGAATTTCAGGATTGAGTCATCCACACCCGCTGTTTTTACGATACAGCCTTCTAGTGCGATATTGCCATAAAGTACTGCCAAGCCGCCATCTTGCGAGAATGCATTGGCTGCATTACGGATCACGCCATTGTCACGGTCGCCATCTAAGCGTGCATAATAACGGTCTTGCGAGAATGCCGTCTGAGTCGGTACACCACCCGGCGCTGACTTAAAGAATTGATAGACGTCTTCATCTTCAGTACGGATGATGTCCCATTTATCCAAGGCATCTTTTAAAGTTTTTTCATGGACCGTTGGAACAGAAGTATCCAGTAAGCCTGCACGATCCAGTTCGCCCAGAATCGACATGATGCCACCGGCACGGTGTACATCTTCCATATGCACGTCCTGCTTCGCCGGCGCAACCTTACAAAGAACTGGCACATTACGTGACAAACGATCGATATCAGTCATGGTAAAGTCGACTTCTGCCTCGTGTGCTGCTGCCAACAAATGTAGAACCGTATTGGTTGAACCACCCATGGAAATGTCTAAAGTCATCGCATTTTCAAACGCTGCTTTGGTCGCGATTGAACGTGGCAATAAGCTGTAGTCATTTTGCTCATAATGACGTTTAGTGATTTCAACAATCAATTGACCCGCACGCTCGAATAATTTTTTACGGTTGGCATGGGTTGCCAGCGTTGAACCATTGCCCGGAAGCGATAAACCAAGTGCTTCAGTCAAACAGTTCATCGAGTTTGCGGTAAACATGCCTGAACATGAACCACAGGTTGGGCAAGCTGAACGTTCATATTCAGCAACTTCTTCATCAGTGAAGCTGTCATCTGCTGCAACAATCATGGCATCAACCAGATCAATGGCTTTTTCATTGCCACGGATTTTGACCTTGCCCGCTTCCATTGGACCGCCAGAGACAAATACTACTGGAATGTTCAGACGCATCGCGGCCATTAACATGCCTGGGGTAATCTTGTCACAGTTCGAGATACATACCATCGCATCGGCACAATGGGCATTGACCATGTACTCGACCGAGTCTGCAATCAGGTCACGCGAAGGCAATGAATACAACATGCCATCATGACCCATCGCGATGCCGTCATCGACCGCAATAGTATTGAATTCTTTGGCCACGCCGCCTGACGCTTCAATTTGACGTGCCACCAGCTGACCCAGGTCTTTAAGATGCACATGACCCGGTACAAACTGGGTGAACGAGTTCACCACCGCAATAATCGGCTTACCGAAATCTTCATCTTTCATGCCGGTGGCACGCCATAAACCGCGTGCGCCAGCCATATTTCTTCCGTGTGTCGATGTTTTTGAACGATAGTCAGGCATTTTATATTTCCAACAAAGTTTGAGCTTGCAATGAATCGGGCAGATCCACTCTGGCTAAATCATACTGACAAGGAGCTTAAATCAGTTGAATTTTAAACCTATCATACTACAAGCCCTTGATTTACAAGATGGCCTTTTGGGTGTAGATACAGGCAAAAATGTCTATAGAGAGATTTGGATGATCTGACGATAAAAATTTCTTAATGAAATCTACTATACCGCCATCATCATCAGGACAATACAAAACTTTCATGAATAATTTTTACAATTTGCATGAGTTTTTTTTATATAAAAATTCCACTGAAATTCAAGCACTCACCAAGCTTCTCGGATAAGTTTTTGCAACGATTAGGCTGAAATTTGGCTTTTGGCTTATAATAGCTTTTAAGTTTATTTGGAATTTCATGTGTGAAGATCATATTTGCAGGCACACCAGAATTTGCAGCGACTGCATTGGCTGCGTTGCTTAGAACCGAACATGAAATTGTGGCGGTCTATACTCAACCGGACCGCAAGGCCGGACGTGGACAAAAGCTCACGGCATCTGCGGTGAAGCAGTTAGCGCTTGAACATCATCTTTCGGTCTATCAGCCTTTACATTTCAAGTCATCGACTGAAGAAGGTCTGGCGGCGCAAGCGGAACTTAAAGCCTTAAATGCAGATGTGATGGTGGTGGCAGCTTATGGCCTGATCCTGCCACAAGTGGTTCTGGATACGCCAAAATATGGTTGCCTGAATATTCATGGTTCGCTGTTGCCACGCTGGCGCGGTGCAGCCCCGATTCAGCGCGCGATTGCTACCGGCGATATCGAAACAGGTGTGACCATTATGAAAATGGCAGCCGGTCTGGATACCGGGGACATGATGTATAAAACACTGTGCCCGATTAGCGCCGAAGATACATCTGCCAGCCTGCATGACAAACTGGCGCTGCAAGGTGCTGAGGCGATTGTGGCCGTGCTCGAATCGGAACAGACTTTACAGCACTATCTTGAGACCCGTGAAGTTCAGGATGAAAATCTGACTGTCTACGCGCATAAACTGACAAAAGCCGAAGCACAAATTGACTGGACCCAGCCTGCAGCAGATATTGACCGTAATATTCGTGCCTTTAATCCCTGGCCAGTGGCATTCACCCCGCTAGATGACGGCAACAATTTACGCATCTGGAATTCATCACTTTCCACACAAAAGGCAAGCAATGCCCTGCCTAGTGAAGTGATTGCCCTGGATAAAGATGGCGTGCATGTGATGTGTGGTGATCAACATGCTATTTGCATCACCAATCTGCAATGGCCAGGTGGCAAAGCCCTGAATGCTGTTCAAATTAATCAAACTCAAAAACTATCGGTAGGATATAAATTCGCATGAGCCAAATTCAATCATCAGCTAAAAATTTGAATTTGCGCGCGCAAGTTGTAAAAACGCTATTGGCTGTACAAAATGGCCAATCACTTGCTTCTGTACTCAATCAACATATCAACATCGTATCTGAGCGTGACCGTGGTCTATATCATGAGTTAACTCTAGGCTGTTTACGTCAGTGGCATGGCCTGAAAGCCATCACTCTGCCGCTGTTAACCAAACCCCTGGATAACCAGGCTCTAGAAAGCTGCTTATATTTGGGTTTGTACCAGATTCTATGTACCCGTATTCCGGCACATGCTGCAATTTCAGAAACCGTCACTGCAGCCAAACAGCTGGGATTTGAACCTTTAAGCGGTCTGGTCAATGCGGTACTGCGTCGTGTTTCACGTGAAACAGAAGAATTTGACCTGGCTTTAAATCAGGCGCATGGCCTGCCAAGCTGGCTCTACAAGCGTTTAAAGAAAGACTGGCCGGAACAGCTTGCCGAGCTGTCACATGACTTGAAACAGATTGCGCCGCTTACCTTGCGTGTCAATATCAATCAGGTCAGCCGTGATGAATATCTGGAAATTCTGGAAGAAGAAGGCTATGAAGCACGTGCCTGTACTCTTTCTGAAGTTGGGATTGTACTGGAACAGAATGTGCATATTCCGAACCTGCCGGGCTATGAAGCCGGCGGTTTCTCGGTGCAGGATGAACATGCCCAGCTGTGTGCGACCTTAGTTCCTGACCTTGAAGGCAAAATCGTAGTAGATGCCTGCGCTGCGCCAGGGGGTAAGACTGCGCATATCTTGGAAAAATACAGCCCGAAAAAACTCTATGCCATTGATCAGGATGCTAAACGTTTAGTCCGTGTGGCAGAAAATCTGGAACGTTTACTGTTAACTGAATATGCCGACGTTGAAATTATCGCGGCTGATGCGATCACCTGGACCGCTCCGGAGCCGGTCGATTGTATCGTACTGGATGCACCATGCTCTGCAATTGGTGTGATCCGTCGTCATCCGGATATTCGCTTGTTACGTCACTCTACCGATATTCCGCAAACGGTACAGCTGCAAAAGCAGATTCTGGAAAATATGTGGCAGCAACTGAAAGTCGGTGGTACGTTGCTGTACATCACCTGTTCAATTCTGAAAGCCGAAAATGAACAACAGATGGTCGAGTTCTTTGCTCAACATGCCGATGCCAAAGAAATCAAAATCGAAGCCGATTGGGGCATCGAACAGATTCATGGCCGTCAATTGTTACCGAAAGCGGATCAAGGCGACGGCTTCTTCTATTGCCGTATTGAAAAAACGGCATAAATCATGCGTTTAAAATGAAAGGCAGCCTAAGCTGCCTTTTTTATATCTCGTGATTCAGTGAATATGAGGTTTATTGAATAAACTTAAAAATCACCAGACTGCTGGCCAATGCAGCCATGCCACTGACCAGCCCATATACCGTTTCATGTCCTTTGGCATAGCGTTTTGCCGTCGGCAATAATTCATCCAGTGCCAGATAAACCATCACGCCGCCAATCACCCCAAAGATCAGACCATAGACGGTTTCACTCATATAAGGTGCCAGAATAAAATAACCGAGCGCTGCCCCCAATGGTTCGGCCAGGCCCGAGACCAGACTGGCCCAGAGCGCATAATCTTTACGGCCGGTGGCCATATATACCGGCAAGGCAATCGCCACACCTTCTGGTACATTATGAATCGCAATTGCCACCGCCAGTGGCGCACCCAAAGCAGGGCTTTCCAGTGTGGCAAAAAACGTCGCCAGTCCTTCCGGTAGGTTATGTGCGCTAATCGCAAACAGGGTCAACATGCCGGTACGCAGTAATTGGGTTGAACTGACGCCCTTGGCAGAATGGGTTTCAATGGTGTCATGGGGATTCGGCACAAAGCGATCCAGCAATAACACCAGAACTACGCCCAGTAAAAAAGCAAAAGTGCCAAAGGCAAAACCGGTTTTTTCATCAAAATCCAGGCTAAAGGACGCGATCGATTTGTTCAGAATTTCGGTTAAAGAGACATAAATCATGGCCCCGGCAGCAAAGGCCAAACCAAAGGCTAGCAAACGGAAATTAGGTTTTTTTAAGAATAATACCAGTCCCCCACCCACCACGGTGGCCAGCCCGGCAAATAAAGTCACGGCAAAGGCTGTATGGACTTGTCCATCTGAAACGGAAATCATGTCAAAGCATCAGCCATTAAAAAAGTCATTATCATCAAGGATGATAATGACTTCTATTTATGGTAACAGTAGGTTTATGTGAAGATTTTTAGTCTTCTGGTTCTTCCGGATTCTTTGCCAGATGAATCACAGCCAGTACCAGACCACCCCATAATAAAACGATAGAGATGATCATCATGATTAGTGCAGATGTATTCATAGTCGCTCTCCTAGCTGTGACGATCTTTAATCAGGCTGAATAGAATGGCACCCAGAATAAAGAATGCCATTACTCCTCCACCTACCATCCATAGGGTACTGGCAGCATAGCCACCATAACCTTCTGCCATGATCGATTTCAGGGTCAGGCCCAATGCCAGCAATAATGACAAAGGCGTGATCACCGTTAGCATGAAGTTCCAACTGGCACCCAGTTTCACGCTGGCAAACTCATTCACATGGCCTTCCAGCTGTTTCATTAATGGACGACGGAACCACGACAACAGAATAATCGATAACAGACCGCCACCGACAATACCGATGTTATTGGCAAAGTAGTCGATGATATCGACAAAGGTAATGGCACTATGTGTCGAGAACATCAGGGTAGAAATCACTGCTGAACCACCAGCAATAATCGTCACTGACTTGTTCTTTGACCAGCCCAGTTTGTCCTGGAACGCAGCAATCGGAACTTGCAGGATACTGACCATCGAGGTAATACCAGCAACCGTCAATGAACCAAAGAACAGGAAACCGAACAGGTCACCACCTGCACCTAAACTGGAAATGATTTTCGGAAACGCAATAAAGGCCAGACCAATACCGCCAGATACCACATCTTCAACTTTCGCACCTGAGCTGAATGCCATAAAACCAAGCGCGGCAAAGACACCAATACCCGCCAGAATTTCAAAAGACGAGTTGGCCAATGCCACCACAATCCCTGAACCGGTCAGGTTAGTTTTGCGTTTCAGGTAAGATGCATAGGTCAACATGATCCCGAAGCCCACTGACAGTGAGAAGAAGATATGACCAAAAGCGGCTAACCAGACTTTATAGTTGGCCATCGCTTCCCAGTTCGGCGTGAAGAAAGCATTTAAACCATCGACTGCACCAGGTAAACGTACTGCCTGAATCACTAGGATCGTGAATAAAATCACCAGCAATGGCATAAAGATTTTATTCGCCAGTTCTACCCCACGGCGTACTCCACCGTAAAGAATCAGCATGACTGCTGCCCAAACGACCACCAGACCAAAGAACAGCACAGGTACAAAACCGAGCGTCAGACCCTCACCATTTTGTAGGTAAGTATTGAAGAAGAAGCCTTGGGTATCTGTGCCCCACTGCTGTCCAAAGGAATAGAACATATAGCTGCCAGCCCAGGACAAGACGCTGGCATAGTAAATCCCGATCACCAGAGTGACCATGACCTGCCACCAACCCAAGGATTCGGCATTCATGAGTTTTTTATAGGCCATAGGCGGTGCTTTACGGAACTTGTGTCCGACCGCATAGTCTAAAAACAATAAAGGTAAACCTGCTGCGAAAATCGCAATCAGATAGGGGATCAGGAATGCCCCGCCACCATTTTCATAGGCAACATAAGGGAAACGCCAGATATTCCCCAAGCCAACGGCGGAACCAATCGCTGCAATAATGAATCCTGATCGTGCGGACCAATTCTCACGAGTTTCTGTCATAGAACACCTAAACTTTTAACCCCTTTAGATGCTGCTTGTTATGGTTATGGCGCAAGCAAAAAAAGAAGCATTTTCAATAATTTTGGGTGTTTGAATTAGAGGGCACCTTGTGGGCGTCGAATTCTAATGTACAAACAGGTCAGCAGGTCTTACATCTTGCTTAAAGTCTGATCGAAAAACTGACCTTGTAGATGATTTAACAATACTGACTTTTTTAAATTTTTTCTGTAAATTCTGCTTAAAATATTCGTTATTTATAATCTATTCGAATTAAGCGTTCAATAATTCTGCAAAATAAGGCAGATTAAACAAGTTATATATTGACAAACTTTTTGGAATATATTTTTCTTAAGTTTTACTACAGGGTCGCTGTTTCAAAAAATGTATTCCAAGACTCTGATCCAGCATCTGTTTTTAGATCATTATTTGAAGATGAAACGGCTCATACTAAGGCACATGACCAAGCCGTGATATGGGAAATCAAATTCTCTCATGGAATTTTGACCTCTTTAAAAACCGGTTTAAATATCACAAGCAGATTTAAAAACCAGCCACCTGTGATATCGAAGCGATGAATTGAATATTCTGAACCTAGGCTTTAATCACCAGCATGCGCTCTTCCTGCATATCGCGAATGGCGGACTGAATTCCTTCACGACCCAGACCTGAATCTTTGACCCCGCCATAGGGCATGTTATCGACCCGGAAAGACGGAATATCATTGATAATGACACCGCCGACATGCAGATGATCCCAGGCATACAGCATCTTGTTCAGATTCTGAGTATACACTCCAGCTTGCAAGCCAAAACGGCTGCGGTTGATACAGGCAATACCGGATTCGAAATCAGCATACGCTTCCAGAATTGCCACCGGGCCAAAGGCTTCATCACGGTAGATTTCCAGACTGTGGTCTACATTTTCCAGCAAGGTCGGTGCGAACATCACACCATTCAATTCGCCTCCAATCAGGATTTTCGCGTCTTTTTTCACGGCTTTATCCAGCCATTTTTTCAGGCGTTTGGCTTCATCTTCCTTGATCATCGGACCAACCAAGGTTGTGCTCAGATTCGGATCAGCGGCTTTAATCGTTTTCAGTTTCGCCAGCAGTTTGTCCTTCACTTCAGTATAAATCTGCTGATGCACCAAAATGCGTTGCACACTGATACACACCTGTCCGGCATGGTTATACGCCCCGCCAATTAGACGGTTAATCAAGGCATCGTTAATTTCGGTATCTGGCTCAATCATGACAGCAGCATTGCCACCCAGCTCCAAGACCACTTTTTTACGACCGGCACGCGCTTTCATATCCCAGCCTACAGCATCGGAACCGGTAAAACTGAGTAATTTAAAACGCTCATCGGTGACCAGTAGATCAGCCAGCTCTCGCGGACAGGGCAATACCGAAAACGCACCTCGCGGTAAATCGGTTTCCGCCAGAATTTCAGCAATTTTTAAGGCAGAAATCGGGGTCAGGCTAGGCGGTTTCAGCACAAAGGGACAACCGGCTGCAATCGCAGGAGCAATTTTATGCGCGGTCAGATTTAAAGGAAAATTAAACGGACTGATCAAAGACACCGCACCAATCGGCACCTGTTTCACAATGCCCTGATAGCCGGATGCTGCTGCAGTCACGGCCAAAGGCAGCATACGTCCCTGATCAATCTGGGTCACGGCATCTGCGGCAATCTGGAAAGTATTAATCAGACGTTCAACTTCGGCTTCGGCTGCTTTACGCGGCTTGCCCCCTTCTGCAATCAGAATTTCGGTCAATTCTTCATGAATCTCACGAAAACGGCGTACGCAATGCAGCAGAATTTTCTGTTTCTGAAACGGCTCCAAGGCAGCCATTTCGGCTTCAGCATCTACGGCAGACTGAATCGCCTGTTCCAGTGTGTTGGCATCTGCCAAAGCGACACGGGCATACAGTTCGTGGTTATATTTATGTTTGACCTCTAACCATTCACCCGTCTGAACGGCCTGACCGGCGACATATAATGCATACTCTTTCGTTTGTTGTGTGCTTCTCGCTACCATCTTATTGTCCTGCAAAATCCAAGGATATACATTTTTGAAATTCTCTATATCATGCACTTGCTACTCCATATTAAGAAGATGTTTTTAAGTAACCAGACACCTCCAATTTTAATAAAGCTTTAGGGAATAGAGCCATGCGCGCAAAAATACTCACCACCTTATTATGTGGTTTTGGACTCAGTACGCTCAGTCATGCAGATGTGATCGGCGTGAAAGCGGATCTCAGTTACTGGGATTTTGACGGCTATAGTCAGGATAACAATTTCAAGCATGAGCTGGATCGACAAGGTACAGCACAACTATCTCTCGCTGTAGAACATCCAGTGCCATTGTTGCCAAATGCCAAGATTAAATACGTCAATCTGGACAGCAATAGCGAACAGAGTTCTCTTATCAATGCCTCAGAAATTGAGCTGAACAATATTGACTATATTCTGTATTATGAATTGCTAGATACCATTGTGCATGCGGATATAGGCGCAGGTTTAACCAATCTGGATGGTACGGTAAAAAACCTGACTGCCGGCGTTTTCACTCAATACGATCTGGATGAATATAGTCCACTGCTCTATGCAACAGCCGGGGTTAAATTGCCCTTTACCGGACTGAGTGCCCAAGCAGAAGCGGTTTACAGTCACGGCAGTGATACCCGAAAGACCGATGTACAAGCCGAACTGCAATATGATTTCATTGATAATCTGCTGGTCGATGTCGGTGCCAAAATCGGTTATCGCCTCATGCAGGTAGATTTTGAACAAGATCAACGTCCAGACTTACAGCTGGAATTTAAAGGCCCTTATATCGGTCTAGATGTGCATTTTTAATGCAATACAACTGGTTAAGCTTGCACAGCTCAATTTCTCTGCGCTGATGTAAGCCAAAGCGTACAGCAATAACCGCAATCTGCTGCTAGTGCGCCACCGGGATGTGTATTACTTTATAAACATAGAGAGCAGGATGCTCCGAAGACCTAAAAACAATAAGAACATCGCAACACCAGGACGTGAGGTACGACAGGAGTTATACCTAAATCACGAGATACGAAAAAGCCCCGACAGGATGTCGGGGCTTTTTTTTCTGCCTATTATTTTATTTATCATTGCTTAACAGTTCCGAGCTAAAACTCCAACATTGTAAGAATCGCCTTGTTGTTAAGCTAAAAATCCTCACATTTTTTTGGGAACAGCAATCATGGTAAAAAAGGTCCTCTTTATTACATCTAATCAAGGCATTGAACATGATGAACTCACTGAGCCTTTAAATTTTCTAAAGTCCAAAGGGTTTGAAGTGATTCATGCTGCCGAAAAAAATGAAGATGTCGCGACGGTCAAAGGTGATACCAAAGCTGCCACCCAATATACGCCGGATACCAGTCTTGAACACGTCGATCTGAATGATTATGATCTTTTGGTGATTCCCGGCGGTACAGTCAACGCGGATACCTTGAGAATCAATCAGGATGCGCAAAAAATCATTCAGCATTTTGCCGACAATCACAAACCGATTGCCGCGATCTGTCATGGGCCATGGACTTTGATTGATGCACAGCGTATCAAAGACAAGAATCTGACTTCCTATAAGAGCATCAAGCTGGATCTGGAAAATGCCGGCGGGAAATGGGTCGATGAAGAAGTCCATCGCTGCAATACCGGTGACTGGGTACTGATTACTTCACGCAATCCGGACGATTTACCGGCTTTCAATGAAGCGATTTTAAAAGAACTTGAAGGCGATGCTGCCTAAGCTCATACCATAAAAAAAGAACCTCAGCATTGAGGTTCTTTTTTATATTCAGACACCACCGGCCAGACTTTTCAGATAAGCCACAACGTCTTTATTGCCGGCCATTTCTGCCAGTTCTAAAGCAGTATTTGGACTACGATGCGCAATATCTGCGCCTTTGCTGACCAAGAGTTTGACCACTTCCAGATGATCATTTTCAGCAGCAGCCTGTAAGGCGCTATAGCCTTCTTCATCGGCAGAATTGACGTCCAGACCTTCCTGTAAACCCTGTTCGACCTGTTCAACATCGCCTAAAGATGCCCAGTACACCAGTTCAGGAAGATGAAATTCTTCATCATCTTCAGGGATTGGGGAGATTGAATTGAGTTTCATAATGAGATCAAATTTATTATTTATTAATAAATATTTTACAATAGACCTCTTGCGTTAGTCAAAATTTAATCAGTGATAAGCGTTGATTTTTAAATAAATATCAAAGTCTAAAATAATACTTTCGCAAGAGGTCTAATGTCAAAAAGTTAATTTCTATTGTATTTCATTATGAATATTATCTAATCTGACGGTCTGTTCTTTAATTTGGGACAGTCTTGTATAGTTACCTACAACTGCTAAACCTAAAATACTGATAATCAACCAAGCAGTCCAATCTGCTAACTCCACTACATCGTTAGCTTCTATGTCAGACCAATATGCTCTATGTAAAGCTTTAGATCTTTTCTTATACATTTTTTTAATTTTAGATTTTACCTCTCTATAATTTTCAATATCATGGATTCGATAACCACCATATACCAATATACAGGCAAGACCTTTTGCATTTGATTCAGATATTTCATCTTGTGTAATAGAGAAGAAGCACTCAATACATGACCATAATTTAATAAATTTCATAGTATCATTATTATCTTTTGTAGCTTCACAAAACCAATATACAGATTTAATAATCGCATCTTCTACTTCGGTTTTTAATTCTTTTTCTAAAATAGTAAAAAACTCATCAAAGAATAAATTGGTTTTAAAGTGTTTTAATATTTCTAAATCAATTTCAGCATTGGAAAATTTAGGAAATGAATAAGAAAAACTTCCATATTGACTTTCGTTTGCCCACTGTAAACGAAGGTTACGAGATTTATGGCTAGAAGAAGAATTTAAAGCTTGAATCCTATAATTTAATAGATCTCTTGCGAAAGTCATTATTGCAAGTTTATCCGGTTTACGAGTGCAGCAATTAAGTTAATGCGTAAGCCGAATCTTTTCCGTCTATTTCGATAGCGTTCACTTAATATTCTAAATGTTTTCAATTGACTATTAATGTGTTCGATCACAACTCGTATTTTTTCAATCATTTTATTGTACTTTTTCTCAACATCAAATAAGGGTAAATTCTTCTTTTTCTTTATTGGCATCAATAATTTAAAGCCATCTTGCTCTAATCCGTAGTACCCTAGATCAGTCATAACATATTCACAATGTTTGAATTTCTTAACCGTTTTTCTTGCCAATTTAATGTCATGCTGACTGCCATTCGATATATCTAGCCCTATGATTTGTTTGCTGTTCGGATGATAGATCACTTGTACTTTTAGCGTATATTTCTTCTTTTTACCACTGTAGAATTTACTCTGATTTTTTTTTCGGACGTTCTATTGAACATTCTGTCGCATCAATAATTACCCAGTTAAAGTGTTCGTCTGCCGTGGTAATGCTTCGTTTTGGCAGAGTAAAACGTCTTGATTTCATCAATGCATCTTCAACCTTTTTAATGGTTCGATTCACATTACTTTCAGCGATATGGTAATTTGCCGCTAATTCCAGTTGAGTGCTGTAGTTCCGTAAGTAATTGAGAGTTAATAACAACTGATCCTCTATATCTAAAGTATGAGGACGACCTGATTTCTTTTTGAGTGATTCTGCTTTTTCTAAAACCTCTACCATTTCAGTAAAAACATGTCGAGGTACGCCAACCAAGCGTTTGAATTCAGAATCTGAAAAACGATTTAATTTCTGATATCTCATGAAATTTATATTGAGGTGGTTTTTACTTTCGCAAGAGGTCTAATATTGATTTTTTATTTATAGTTTGCAAACAGATACTCAAAAAACTAGTAATTAGATTAGCTTTGTAATCAAATTTATGTTCTACCTGCTTCTTACTTCCTTTTTCACTTCCACAAATCCATAGATAATCTTTCATCATCTCATAAAAATCAGCTTCTTCTTTTCCATAGGCTTTAAGAAATGTTGAAAAATCAGAAGAAATTATTTTATATTCTCCACAGTTTAATTGTTCTATGCCGTTAAGCTTTATACCTTCACAGCAGTTAATATTATTAAATACTCTTATTTCTTTCTTTGATAACTCATAGACATCATCTATCATATTTTCTGGAGATTTTTTATTTAGGATATAGTCAGCATATATTTTTTTAACATTCGAGAAAATCTCAGAAAAAGTGATGTAATCTTCTAAATCATAATAAACAATCAATTCACTGGTGATGGACCTTAAAGTGTTTCTTGTATCAGTAGTAATGAAAATTGTTTTTTCTTTTGATAAAGTCAGCTCTTGTCCAAAATAATCATCAAGATTTTTTTATATCATCAAAGCTATTTATCTTTACGAAAGCTTGCAACTTAAACAATGAGTTAACCATTCTTTGCAATATTCTTTTAGCTTTACTTCTATTCATAAAATTTATTAAATTTAAAGTGTATATATCATTCTAAATAGTATACCTCTTATAAAAAAGCCCCCTTTCGGAGGCTTCTTTTTAAAACTCAAATTCTTAAGCTTTAGACACTGCTGGCTCGACTGAACCAATCTTTTCAGATTCATCGTCATGCATGATCAAGGCAACCGCAATTGCAGTGATCAGCACCGGCAAACCGACTGCCATAAAGTTGAAGTAAGCAGGCAGGTTCATACCCAGTAAGCCACCAATCAGGATCGGCCCTACAATCGCACCCATACGACCAATCGCAGAAGACCAGCCAATACCTGTTGAACGTACTGCAAGCGGGTAGAACTGCGCCACATAGCTATACAGCAACATTTGTGAACCAATTGACGCTGCACCCGCCAGGAACACCAGGATGTAAAGCAAGAACTGGTTAGATGCAAAGCCCATTGAGCTCATTACAATCGCACCCATCATACCCAGAACCATCAGTACCGGTTTCAGGTGGAAACGATCCGCCAGAATACCACCACCTACAATACCTACAACCGCA
The DNA here is from genome assembly GCF_019048525.1 of Acinetobacter lwoffii. NCBI lineage: Bacteria > Pseudomonadati > Pseudomonadota > Gammaproteobacteria > Moraxellales > Moraxellaceae > Acinetobacter > Acinetobacter lwoffii. The sequence continues at coordinate 813,700 of NZ_CP077369.1, forward strand.
CCCACGTTCATCACCATCATGAACATCAGGCTGTTGTCCATCGAGTAGCCCGCTGCCATCATCAACTTCGGTAACCAGCTGCTAAGTGCATACATAGTTAACAGGCAAGTAAAGAATGCGACCCAGAACAGTAAAGTATTGACCGCACGACCACGACGGAACAAGCTGACCACGTTCGCTGCTTCAGGCACATTTTCCTGTGGCAAAGTAAGTACCGTGTTATCCGTTACTGTCAGATTTGGCGCCAGACGACGTACGATTTGGCGTGCTTCAGCCTGCTTGTTCTGCTTCACAATAAATGCCAGCGATTCAGGCAGGAATTTCCAGATTACCGGTAATAAAAATAATGGAATACCCGCGATAAAGAACATGATTTCCCAACCAAAACTTGGGGTAAACCATGAACCCAATAACGCAGCCATTACACCACCAACGGCATAACCACTAAACATAGTGGTTACCAGGGTACTACGCATTTTTTGTGGAGCATATTCCGAAGTCAATGCCACCAGGTTTGGCATTACACCACCAATACCAAGACCGGCAAGGAAACGTAAAATACCGAATTCGGTTGGATTTGAGGCAAAGCCACCCGCAAAAGTTAAACCACTGAATAATACAATACAGATCATGATTACTTTCTTACGACCGATCTTGTCCGCCAGGGAACCAAAGATCATCGCACCAAACATCATGCCGGCCAGTGCGGTACTTGCAAGCATGCCCGCCTGCACTGCACTCAAGCCCCAGTCTTGCATCAATAATGGTAAAACTACACCATTGATTGCCAGATCGTAGCCATCAAATAAGATAATGAGTAAACACCAAGCAACTACATTGAAGTGGAAAGGCGTGAATTTCGCATTATCGACTACAGAATTTACATCTATTTTTTCCGTTGTCATCGTTCTCATCTCCCATGAGTACTTGTCCATAACATCTTGTTGAAGATTGAAGACAATCTTCAATTGTCAGGCAATATACGCAAGCGGGATTTAAGGCACAATAAGACTAATTGATATTCGGCTATGGACTCAGAAATGTCATTTATTTACGTGATATGTCACATTATTGATAATATAAGATTTTGAATAATTTATATTTATTTTAAAATTGGCTTAATTTTCTAGCAATTTTAATTGCTTATTTTTTTGATCAATTGAATATTGCTTTAATTTGATATACCAGATAAGCAAAAACCCCTTTAAATAAAGAGGTTTTTGCAAATTCAGCAGGTGGCTTTATCGCAGCCATCATGCTGCATCAGGTTTTAATCGACTTGAGTTTCTGTTCGGCACGCAAGGTTTCGGCATTTCTTTCTGCATTGAGGTCTTTACGCACAATCATGGAAACAGCAATTGCACCAATCAATGCCGGAATAGCCACCGCAATAAAGTTAAACTTGTGCGGTAATTCCATGCCCAGCAGGAAACCAATAAAGATTGGGCCTACAATCGCACCGACACGTCCCACAGCCGATGCACAGCCAATCCCGGTCGAACGAATCGACATTGGATAATACTGCGCCACAAAGCTGTAGAGCAAAATACTACTGCCAATTGCAGAAGCACCCGCGAGCGCCACCAGCAAGTAAATAACCGCTTGTGGTGAATTGAAGCCAAGGCCAACCAGTGATACCGCACCGAGCAGGAACATGCCGATAATAACCGGTTTCAAATGGAACCGGTCTGCCAGAATACCGCCACCAATGGTACCAATGACTGCACCAATATTCATGGCCATCAGGAACATCAAACTGTTGCCTAGCGAATATCCGGCTGCCATCATCAGTTTCGGCAACCAGCTGCCCAAGGCATAAACCATCAACAGGCACATAAAGAAGCACGACCAGAACAGCAAGGTACTCATGCTACGGCCCTGCTTGAAGAGTGCTGCAATTGAGGCTTCTGAGGTTTGTACTTCATTCAGCACAAACTGGGTATCTGCATTCAGATTCTGTTCTGGACTGAGCTGTTGCACAATATGGCGGGCTTTTTCATTTTGCTGTTTTTTCACCAGAAAAGTTAAAGATTCTGGCAAATAAAACCATAAAATCGGCAAGATTAACAATGGAATACCGGCGATATAGAACATGATTTCCCAACCAAAACTTGGAGTAAACCAGGCCCCAAGCAAGGCTGCCATAATCCCGCCCACCGCATAACCACTAAACATGGTGGTCACCAAGGTACTGCGCATTTTTTGGGGCGCATATTCAGAGGTTAAAGCAACCAGATTAGGCAATACTCCACCAATTCCTAGACCTGCAATAAATCGCAAAATTCCGAATTCGGTTGGGTTCGAGGCGAAACCGCCCCAAAAAGTAAAACCACTGAATAAGGTGACACAAATCAGAATCACATTTTTTCGGCCAATTTTATCAGCCAGCATGCCAAACAGCATGGCACCAAACATCATGCCGGCCAAAGCAGTACTGGCCAGCATGCCAGCCTGCACTGCAGACATATTCCATTCTTGCATTAGTAGTGGCAGGGCTACACCGTTAATTGCCAAATCATAACCGTCAAAAATCACGATAAATACGCACCAAAGTACGACTTTTAAATGAAAGGGTTTAAACTTTGCAGTATCCACTACAGCATTTACATTTACTGTATTTATAGTCACGCCTCACCTCCTGTGAGTTGTTATTCGTTGTTTTTAGCACGACACATGACACTAACTCTTATTTATTATTTTTAATGATTCTTATCGCCATGTTTTCGCAACAACTTAGTTCAACACAGCTATTTTTGAGACAGTATGCGACTAAAGTCTTAAGCATGATGCAAAAAACTAAACCCATGGGTCTAGTTTTTAATCAATGATTAACAATTTCAGCCGGTTTTTGGTTTAAAAAACTCTTCCAGAGCCTTCAGACTCTGGAAGAGTTTTTAAATTTCGAAAATAAAATGCAATTAATACAATGGTTGAGGTAATTGGATCTGAATCATTTCATTATCATCTGCCAGATTTTGATTACGCCCACTGGAGCCAGGAAAATTATTGTCATTCAGGACGGTAATTAAATCAGGCCCTTCAATAATAATGTCCTCAATGGTCTGGAATGGAAAACCAAAGCGCTGACCGGTGGCAATATCTCCCGGACGTACCGGACCATAAAGTAAATCCGGATTGGCCACATCCATCAAATTGACCAGTTCTTCGCGCGTCACAGACTCACCGGACTGATTCAGTTTAACCTTGATTAGTTTTTTATAACCGCCCAGATTATTTTCACTGTCATCGCGTTCAATGATCACCCCTTCTTGGGCATTAAAAAGCTGAAAATCACCAATAGCAGTAGCTTTAGAATCCAGCTCAAAATAATAGAAATTTCCGGTATAAATCTTATTTTCTATATCAAACTCTGAAATGATTAATTGTGGAGTCGTGGCATTTAATAAAGGTTTTTCGAGTAAAGGGTACAAATAGCGGCCATCAGGTGAAATTGCCATGCCTTCGAAGCCCCCACTTCGCTGTACGAGAGGTTCGATATACGCTGTAGTTCCCTTATTTAGCTGATTTTGTGGAGATCTCAGTTCAGTTCCGGTCTCTAATGGATGTGTTAAAGCGATCGGCGGACTTTGCAAGATTCCCTCTGCATTAAAATGCAGTAAATAAGGCCCAAATTCATCTCCTATCCAGATATCCCCATTAGGTGCACGTTGCATAGATTCCGGATCAAAGTCAGCACCGGTCAATAAACGCTCTTGAGTATTCTCGTTAATAATCTCAAAAGGAATCAGTTTATTCGGATCACGAAGCTGAATATAAGCAAGATGTTCGACAGCTGCCGTGCCACCGGTTTTGGTTCTAAAATCACTAGAAAGATGATGCAAACGCAATAAATAATCAGAAGAATTATCCTGCGCGCCAAAGCCATTGTCCGACATCACCAGATAGGTTCCGTCCGGATTTTTTAATGCAGCAGAAAAACCTTGTACAGGCTGACCTGAAAATGGCGGAAAAATCCCATTTGCTCCACGTACATCTTTGCCGGAATCAGGCCCTTCTGCATAAGTCTCTACATCCAGTTTGGCAAAAGAGACTAAAGTCGGTTCACTGATATTTTCTATAGGCTGAACAACCTTATCATCCGAATCATTACATGCCGTCAGAGCCAATACGGAAATAGCCAGCATACTTAAGCAGATTTTTCTCATACGTCCATTCATCTTTTTTATCAAGTCAAAGCCTTATTGAATGTGCTTTGCATGACAGGAACGTTGCGAGGAAATGAAGTTTTAACGACAGTTTTATAGAAACAATTCTTATTTTATCCACATAAAAAAACACCCCCTGCGTTAGCAGAGGGTGTTTCGAATAATGAGCTGGCGATGACTTACTCTCACATGGGTAACCCCACACTACCATCAGCGCTAAGAGGTTTCACTTCTGAGTTCGGGAAGGGATCAGGTGGTTCACTCTTGCTATGGTCGCCAGCACAACTGGTATGACTTTGCGCTTGGTCTTATTCGCTTTGCATTGCTGCTTTGCTTGCCGTTGCTTGGTCAAATGAGTTTAACAGATAATATCTGAGTCGAATTGTATGTTCTAGCGTTAGCTGAATCAAGTATTTCAAGACCGTTTGGTCTTTAATGAATCAATCTCTGCTCACTGCTTGCGCAGTTCGTACAACAACTGTTTGGGTGTTGTATAGTCAAGCCTCACGAGCAATTAGTATTGGTCAGCTTCACATATCACTATGCTTCCACATCCAACCTATCAACGTCGTAGTCTTCAACGGCTCTTTAGGAGACATAAAGTCTCGGGGAAATCTTATCTTGAGGTAGGCTTCCCGCTTAGATGCTTTCAGCGGTTATCCCTTCCGAACATAGCTACCCGGCGATGCCACTGGCGTGACAACCGGTACACCAGAGGTTCGTCCACTCTGGTCCTCTCGTACTAGGAGCAGATCCTCTCAAATTTCCAACGCCCACGGTAGATAGGGACCGAACTGTCTCACGACGTTCTAAACCCAGCTCGCGTACCTCTTTAAATGGCGAACAGCCATACCCTTGGGACCTGCTTCAGCCCCAGGATGAGATGAGCCGACATCGAGGTGCCAAACACCGCCGTCGATATGAACTCTTGGGCGGTATCAGCCTGTTATCCCCAGAGTACCTTTTATCCGTTGAGCGATGGCCCTTCCATACAGAACCACCGGATCACTAAGACCTACTTTCGTACCTGCTCGACTTGTGGGTCTCGCAGTTAAGCGCGCTTTTGCCTTTATACTCTACGCGTGATTTCCGACCACGCTGAGCGCACCTTCGTACTCCTCCGTTACTCTTTAGGAGGAGACCGCCCCAGTCAAACTACCCACCAGACATGGTCCTCGTCCCGGATAACGGGACAGAGTTAGAACCTCAATATTACCAGGGTGGTATTTCAAGGACGGCTCCATCGCAACTAGCGTCGCGACTTCAAAGCCTCCCACCTATCCTACACAAGTAAGATCAAAGTTCAATGTCAAGCTGCAGTAAAGGTTCACGGGGTCTTTCCGTCTAGCCGCGGGTACACCGCATCTTCACGGCGAATTCGATTTCACTGAGTCTCTGCTGGAGACAGCGCCCCCATCATTATGCCATTCGTGCAGGTCGGAACTTACCCGACAAGGAATTTCGCTACCTTAGGACCGTTATAGTTACGGCCGCCGTTTACTGGGGCTTCGATCAAGAGCTTCGCTTACGCTAACCCCATCAATTAACCTTCCAGCACCGGGCAGGCATCACACCCTATACGTCCACTTTCGTGTTTGCAGAGTGCTATGTTTTTAATAAACAGTTGCAGGGGCCTGGTTTCTGAGGCTGTCGGCCGCTCAAGGAGCAAGTCCTATCACAGACAACAGCGTACCTTCTCCCGAAGTTACGGTACCATTTTGCCTAGTTCCTTCAGCAGAGTTCTCTCAAGCGCTTTGGTCTACTCGACCTGACCACCTGTGTCGGTTTCGGGTACGATTCCTGTGTAACTGAAGCTTAGAGACTTTTCCTGGAAGCATGGTATCAGCCACTTCACTGTACAAGTACAGCTTGCTATCAGTTCTCAGCATAGAGTACCCCGGATTTGCCTAAGATACATGCCTACAACCTTCCACCTGGACAACCAACGCCAGGCTGACTTAACCTTCTCCGTCCTCTCATCGCATTACACAGAAGTATTGGAATATTAACCAATTTCCCATCGACTACGCCTCTCGGCCTCGCCTTAGGGGTCGACTCACCCAGCCCCGATTAACGTTGGACTGGAACCCTTGGTCTTTCAGCGTGCGAGTTTTTCACTCGCATTGTCGTTACTCACGTCAGCATTCGCACTTCTGATACCTCCAGCAGACTTCTCAATCCACCTTCATCGGCTTACAGAACGCTCCCCTACCACGCATAATAAATTATGCATCCGCAGCTTCGGCATATAGTTTTAGCCCCGTTACATCTTCCGCGCAGGCCGACTCGACTAGTGAGCTATTACGCTTTCTTTAAAGGGTGGCTGCTTCTAAGCCAACCTCCTAGCTGTCTATGCCTTCCCACATCGTTTCCCACTTAACTATAATTTTGGGGCCTTAGCTGGCGGTCTGGATTGTTTTCCTCTTGACTACGGACGTTAGCACCCGCAGTCTGTCTCCCGGATAGTACTCATTGGTATTCGGAGTTTGCATCGGTTTGGTAAGTCGGGATGACCCCCTAGCCGAAACAGTGCTCTACCCCCAATGGTATTCGTCCGAGGCGCTACCTAAATAGCTTTCGGGGAGAACCAGCTATCACCAAGTTTGATTAGCCTTTCACCCCTATCCACAAGTCATCCCCTGGCTTTTCAACGACAGTGGGTTCGGTCCTCCAGTTAGTGTTACCCAACCTTCAACCTGCTCATGGATAGATCACCTGGTTTCGGGTCTATACCCAGCAACTAAACGCCCTATTAAGACTCGGTTTCCCTACGGCTCCCCTATTCGGTTAACCTTGCTACTGAATATAAGTCGCTGACCCATTATACAAAAGGTACGCAGTCACCGGACTAAGCCGGCTCCCACTGCTTGTATGCATGCGGTTTCAGGATCTATTTCACTCCCCTCACAGGGGTTCTTTTCGCCTTTCCCTCACGGTACTGGTTCACTATCGGTCAGTCAGGAGTATTTAGCCTTGGAGGATGGTCCCCCCATATTCAGACAAGGTTTCACGTGCCTCGCCCTACTCGACATCATCATATAAGCCCTTTCGTGTACAGGACTATCACCGTCTACGGTCGCACTTCCCAGAGCGTTCCACTAGAACTTATATGACTTAATGGGCTCTTCCCCTTTCGCTCGCCGCTACTGAGGGAATCTCAATTGATTTCTTTTCCTAAGGGTACTGAGATGTTTCACTTCCCCTCGTTCGCCTTGCAACACTATGTATTCATGTTGCAATACCTACCTTATGGTAAGTGGGTTTCCCCATTCAGACATCTCCGGATCACAGGATATTTGCCGCCTCCCCGGAGCTTTTCGCAGGCTATCACGTCTTTCTTCGCCTCTGACTGCCAAGGCATCCACCACATGCACTTAATTACTTGACTATACAACCCCAAACAGTCGTTTATCCTTACAAGTAGGATAAGCAACAGAGCTTGTCTTGCGACTTACTCATACAGTTGGCGTTTCGTAGATTTAACTACTGTACAGCTTCAATTAGATTCATATACCAAAACGCTTGATTCAGTTAATTTCGCTAGAACTCATTTCTTGTAGTTGCCTACTTGAAACGAGTTTGAACAAATTATTTCAACTCAAATATATTCTGTTAATGATTTTTCCAGCCTTCGTCAGGTCAGGAAACTGTGATAAATCACAGAGATTATCAAGTGCGCGTATCATAACGCTTGTACTTGCTAATCTCTAGGACCTAAACACTTGATCGCTTAAGGACTAAACTAACAATCAACTGATTGTCTATTTATTAGCTTTTGTCTTTATACATTCCGTAGGAATGTATGGTGGAGACTAGGAGAGTCGAACTCCTGACCTCCTGCGTGCAAAGCAGGCGCTCTACCAACTAAGCTAAGTCCCCAGCTTATCAATAAGTCAATGTCTCTGATTTTCCGTACTTCGTCAGTAGTGGTGGGTCTGACAAGACTTGAACTTGTGACCCCACGCTTATCAAGCGTGTGCTCTAACCAACTGAGCTACAGACCCTCAGATACATCGTATGAAGAACAACTTGTTGTGGATTCTTACCAATCGTCAATCTTTCGTTAAGGAGGTGATCCAGCCGCAGGTTCCCCTACGGCTACCTTGTTACGACTTCACCCCAGTCATCTGCCACACCGTGGTAAGCGTCCCCCCTAAGGTTAGACTACCTACTTCTGGTGCAACAAACTCCCATGGTGTGACGGGCGGTGTGTACAAGGCCCGGGAACGTATTCACCGCGGCATTCTGATCCGCGATTACTAGCGATTCCGACTTCATGGAGTCGAGTTGCAGACTCCAATCCGGACTACGATCGGCTTTTTGAGATTAGCATCCTCTCGCGAGGTAGCAACCCTTTGTACCGACCATTGTAGCACGTGTGTAGCCCTGGTCGTAAGGGCCATGATGACTTGACGTCGTCCCCGCCTTCCTCCAGTTTGTCACTGGCAGTATCCTTAAAGTTCCCGGCTTAACCCGCTGGCAAATAAGGAAAAGGGTTGCGCTCGTTGCGGGACTTAACCCAACATCTCACGACACGAGCTGACGACAGCCATGCAGCACCTGTATGTAAGTTCCCGAAGGCACCAATCCATCTCTGGAAAGTTCTTACTATGTCAAGACCAGGTAAGGTTCTTCGCGTTGCATCGAATTAAACCACATGCTCCACCGCTTGTGCGGGCCCCCGTCAATTCATTTGAGTTTTAGTCTTGCGACCGTACTCCCCAGGCGGTCTACTTATCGCGTTAGCTGCGCCACTAAAGCCTCAAAGGCCCCAACGGCTAGTAGACATCGTTTACGGCATGGACTACCAGGGTATCTAATCCTGTTTGCTCCCCATGCTTTCGCACCTCAGTGTCAGTATTAGGCCAGATGGCTGCCTTCGCCATCGGTATTCCTCCAGATCTCTACGCATTTCACCGCTACACCTGGAATTCTACCATCCTCTCCCATACTCTAGCCAACCAGTATCGAATGCAATTCCCAAGTTAAGCTCGGGGATTTCACATTTGACTTAATTGGCCACCTACGCGCGCTTTACGCCCAGTAAATCCGATTAACGCTTGCACCCTCTGTATTACCGCGGCTGCTGGCACAGAGTTAGCCGGTGCTTATTCTGCGAGTAACGTCCACTATCCAAGAGTATTAATCTCGGTAGCCTCCTCCTCGCTTAAAGTGCTTTACAACCAAAAGGCCTTCTTCACACACGCGGCATGGCTGGATCAGGGTTCCCCCCATTGTCCAATATTCCCCACTGCTGCCTCCCGTAGGAGTCTGGGCCGTGTCTCAGTCCCAGTGTGGCGGATCATCCTCTCAGACCCGCTACAGATCGTCGCCTTGGTAGGCCTTTACCCCACCAACTAGCTAATCCGACTTAGGCTCATCTATTAGCGCAAGGCCCGAAGGTCCCCTGCTTTCTCCCGTAGGACGTATGCGGTATTAGCATCCCTTTCGAGATGTTGTCCCCCACTAATAGGCAGATTCCTAAGCATTACTCACCCGTCCGCCGCTAGGTAAAGTAGCAAGCTACTCTTCCCCGCTCGACTTGCATGTGTTAAGCCTGCCGCCAGCGTTCAATCTGAGCCATGATCAAACTCTTCAGTTTAATACTATGTAGCACCTTAAAGGGTGCCAATCTTGGCTCATCAATTTTCTGACAAATATTTCTCAAATAAACTTCGAGTAATTTCTACCATCAATCAATGAAAATAATTTCGATCAATCAACCAGTAAAAATCCACACAAGTTGTTCTTCATAATCTCTTAATGATCTTTCCAACACCTCGTCAGTGCCAGAAGCTGGACTTCGATAAACTTAACAACTCCGCCATTCTGCTTCGTTCGTTTCCGTCTATCTCGTCGGTATGTGCTCATTATAGGGCAATTTCTTACACGTGCAAGCGCTTTTAACGCACAGGAATCACGAGTGTTTTATTTTTATGCACCAAATTGGTTCAATTCCATACAATTCATTACATAAGTACATATTTTTAAAACAGAAATATAAATTAAATATTTCTGCTTTATTCTATGCCTAGTTTTTCACGACTGGTGCTTTAATCGTCACACTGGTGATTTTTACAGGGTTCACCGGCACATTTTGATGCATTCCATAGTTTCGGGTCGGTACTTTAGCAATCTGATCGACGATATCCATACCTTTAGTGACCTTACCAAATACCGCATAGCCGGCATTTCTAGCAGAACGATCCAGGAAATCATTATCGACCAGGTTCACAAAGAATTGTGCTCGGGCAGAATCCGGCTGATTGGTACGCGCCATGGCTAAAGTACCGCGTTTATTTTGCAGACCATTCGATGATTCATTTTTAATGGGTGCTTGAGTATTGGCTTTTTCTTGCATGTTCACATCAAAGCCACCACCCTGCACCATAAAGCCTGGAATGACGCGGTGAAAAATCGTGTCCTTATAGAAGTTGCTCTTTACATAGCTTTCGAAGTTCTTTGCCGAGATTGGAGCTTTGTCATTGAAGAGTTCAATTTCAATATTTCCAGATGAAGTCTTCATCTCAATAATCGTATTTGCAGCGAAGCTTGGTAGACTGACCGCAGCAAGTGCGATGACACATAATGATTTCTTTAACATTTATTAACTCATCTACTTAGAAGTAATGGTTGTGAATGACTATATATTAATCTTTTATAACTCATAATGCAGTGACCTGCCGACTAAAGACAAGAGAATAAGAATGAAGCATGCATTATTACAGGAGCAAAATATCCACCAGTTTCCACCTTGGCATTTGCAGGGTGAGGGTTTTATTCTGAATTATTGGCTGACCCCAAGCTTTATTGAGCAAGCGAAACAGTTCCGTATTGCGCCTTCTCCGCTGGGTCGTATGGTCCAAGTCTTATTGGTGCGTTATCACACTTCGCCGATTGGCCCTTATGAAGAGTTACTGATTCTGGATCATCCTTTAATTAGTAAACGGCGCCTCAGCTCGATTCCTAAAATTTATGTGTCTACCCATGAGTCTGTGGTACACGGTCAGCATTTATGGGGCATTCCCAAAGAACATGCGCAATTTGAATGGCAGGAAAAGGATCAGGAAGTACTGTGTCAGATTCAACACCAGAACCAGCATATGACGATTCGGCTGAAGAAAACCAAATCTGCACGCCAGTTCTATATTAATAGTCATCATATTCCAGCGTCTATGTTGAAAATCCAGCAAGCCTGGAAAGGCCAGCGTTTTCAGTTTAGTCCACAGTTTCGCGGTCACCTCTCCAAACTCTCGCAAGTAGAATGGCAAGATGCCGAGAATATATTTCCAGACTTTTCCAAAGCCAAATTGCTGCAAAGCTTTTATGTCCCCAAATTCAATCTGATCTTTCCTGAAGCGCAGATCAGCAGCAAAGTATAAGAACTGATAAAAACCTATCTATAAAAAAAGGTGTTTCATGAGAAACACCTTTTTGCATTTATGCTTTCGATTTAACTATTTTTGTCCCAGAATTTGCGGAAGTTCTTGCTGATCTCAATCACATATTTTTTGGCACGGCGGGAGATCGGGGTCAGGTTGATAAAACCATGGGCCTGATCGGTATATTCATCATAATGAACAGCTACACCATTCTGACGCAACTTGTGTGCATAGATTGAACCCTCATCATGCAGGACATCATGACGTGCTGTAATCACATAACTTGGCGGCAAGTTTTGCAATTCACCATAGGTCGGTGAAATCAGCGGATCATCCAGTTCAATCTGATGGGTTTGGGCATACATTAAGGTCACCAGATCAATATCCTGCTCTGAAAGTACCAGTCCATCTTTATAGGCATAGAAAGAAGGATGGCGGCTTTTAAAGTCGACCGCCGGATAAAGCAAAAGCTGCGCTCGTGCAGCATAAGATTTGCCTGCACTGCGCTGTGCCACGACAGTAGCCAGATTTCCACCCGCACTGTCCCCTGCCACGGCAATCCGGTTTTTATAGACTTTTAGCTGCTTGCTATGCTGATGTGCCCACGCCAAGGCATCTTCACAGACTTGTACCATCTGCAAGGGGCTAAATTCTGGCGTCAGCGGATAAGCTACGCTTAGCACCTGTACTTTGGCATGTACTGCCAGCAAGCGACAGAATTCATCATGGCTGTCCAGACCGCCCACCATAAATGCACCGCCATGATAAAAAATCACCATCGGCAACTTCTTTTGTGGAGCTGGATGATAATGCCGGGCAAAGATGCTGCCACTCTGTAGAGGAAGGCGGAGCTCTTCAACAAATTTGACCGCGGTCGGTCTAGCCCGGATGGCTTTCATACGTGCATCAAACAATGTGCGCGAATGAGCCAGATCCTCACTAATAAAACTGCTATGCCCCTGTTTTATCTGGATGGCCATCAGGCATTTAACCAATGGATCTAAATCAGGATAAACATGAGGATAATCCAGAGCCTTGACCAATGCTTCCTGTGCAATGCCAGGTAAGCGGTCCAGCATACGCGCTGCCGTCCCTTGTCCCTTTTCCATCACACTTTTCAGAACCGGAGGATTCACAGTCATTATTTTTAGTCCTTATTCTCTTAATTCTTCATAGTTTCTACACGATTAGTGTTTCAGTGACCATATTCTTATATAAGTCTTAATATCAATGTACATATAGCTTCTACTCGATACGTTACCCTCATTTATAAAAGATATCATTGACCGTTTAAAGGTTATTTTTGACGTACTTTTGCGAGCTTAAGTATATTTTTTATTACAAATCGGGAGGATGCCTATGGCTAGAAAAATTATAGCTCTGTCTTTGGCGACTGCATTTTTAGCTGTAGGCTGCGTCGCATTTCCTGAAGATGGTGGCTATTATGACGGCCGCTATGATCAGCGTTATGACCGTCGCTATGAACTGGACCGGCATTATGAACAAGATCGTCGCTATGAGCGGCAACGCTGGGAATATGAACAGCAACACAAACGTATTGAACTCGATCGACGTAAACAGGAATTACAACGTCGCAATTGGGAGCAGGATCGTAAAAGAAAGTTAGAGCTTGATCGACGTAAAAGCCAACTGGAACGGCAGCGCCATGAACAGCAACGTAAAAATATCATGACGCAACGGCAAAAACAGGCAGAAGCAGAACGCAAGCGTCGTCAGGATCTGGAGCGTAAACGTGCAACAGATCAGCGCAGTAAAAAAGTCCAGCAAAATCGTTCTAATCAACGCTGGAATGACAACCGACGCCATCAGGAACAACGTTCACGGGATCGTCGTGACTAAGACTTGAATCACCCTCTCTATTAAAAGCCCAGACTGGGCTTTTTTAATGAAAAAGGTAGCTGCCAGATAGACAAAGACCCTAAAGAAAATTTCTTTAGGGCCTTTGCAGAGGGTTATGTTAAACGAACTTCCACTTCGCTTATGCTTCTCAGCAATTCAACCAGAACATCCTGTTCTCTACACAAATTATCCTATCGAATCAACTTGCTCTCATGAAGCGGACATTCACTATCCAAGCTGTAAGTTTTATCTTACAAACCGCTAAAATAGAGACGACTGATTCCAACAAATTCAAAAAAGGTAAATTCTGGACAAAAAAAGGCTTATCTAGAGAACAGGATAAGCCACGAAAACACATTTCAAAATAAGAAGAAACTACAGCGATAGAATCTGGAATAAATATTAATCAAAAGTTCATCTATTGTGAAAGACTTTATTGCTTAGATATTAATCGTTTTTATGTCTAATAAATAAACAGGCAAAAAAAAGCTGAGTTTTGGGGATACTCAGCTTGAAAAAAGCAATTCTAAAATAGGGCAACAGCAACCCGGTTCGGCTCTCTCCTCTGAACAAGGTCGCTGTTAATAGAAGTATGATGCAATTTTTTTACCAATACTTAAAACGGATTAAAATTATTAATTTGATTCAAAAATACGATTATTCATTTTTTATGTTTATATTCAAATACTTAATTCTTAGATTTAGTCGCGAATTGAATCTATTCAGTTCAAAATTCGGATTCATCGCTGCTGATGTCCGTGTATTTTATTCTCATCCTATCCTGCTGTTGTGTTCTGAATAGCTTGTTCTGCTATCCGCTGGATTCAGTATTTTGTATAAATCTTAAATTTAATCTGGGTCGACGCTTGAATTTTTACACCCTGCCCCGATTTCTTTAGGTAATCAAGAACTTCACAACCATGGCAGTTCAGCATAAACGCAGTGAACACTGAGGCCTAAGGACTGTACATGTTTAAGAACCCATTTAAACGGAGTAAATCAATGGCGACTGAGCAAAACGAGCAAGCTCAACAACTTGAGCAAGAGCAAGCGGAACAAGATACAGCGCAAACTCAAGCTGAAACCGAGCAGGCTGAAGTTTCCGTTGAGTTTTTACAAGAGCAGATTGCGCAGCTTGAAGGTGATTTAAAGTTAGAAAAAGCCCGTACCGCCAATGCAGTCTATGAAGCACAAAAAAGTGTTGAACGTATTCAGCGTGAATCTGAAAAGCATAAAGATACGGTTCTGGAAAAGTTCTCTAAAGAGCTTCTAGAAACAGTCGACAATCTGGAGCGTGCCATTGTGGCTGCAGGTGAAGAGCAAACACCATTGCGTGAAGGCGTTGAACTGACCCTTAAATCGTTATTGCATACCTTGGAGAAATTCGGGGTTGTGGCAGTAGACACCAACAACGGTTTCAATGCTGACCTGCACCAGGCAGTCGGGATTGATCCAAATGCCAAAGCCAATGAAATTGGGACTGTTTTGCAAAAGGGCTACACGCTCAACAGTCGCTTATTGCGTCCTGCTATGGTGATGGTCGGCGCTTAAGCCAAATAATTTCGGGAGTTTGTGAAATTTTTCAAAAAATTTACTTGAAAAAAATCGAACGGCTCTCATATCGGATAACAAGTGTAAATCACAAAAAAATTTTAGAGGAAACATCCAAATGGCTAAAATCATTGGTATTGACTTAGGTACTACAAACTCATGTGTTGCAGTACTTGAAGGCGACAAAGTTAAAGTAATCGAAAACGCTGAAGGCGCACGTACCACTCCATCTATTATTGCCTATAAAGATGGCGAAATTCTGGTAGGTCAATCTGCAAAGCGTCAAGCAGTAACAAATCCGAAAAACACATTGTTCGCGATCAAACGTTTGATCGGTCGTCGTTATGAAGACCAAGCGGTACAAAAAGATATCGGTTTAGTTCCTTACAAAATCATCAAAGCAGACAACGGTGATGCTTGGGTTGATGTCAACGACAAAAAATTGGCGCCACAACAGGTTTCTGCTGAAATCTTGAAAAAGATGAAGAAAACTGCTGAAGATTACCTGGGCGAAACCGTAACTGAAGCTGTTATTACTGTTCCTGCTTACTTCAACGATGCACAACGTCAAGCAACTAAAGATGCAGGTAAAATTGCAGGTTTAGAAGTTAAACGTATCATCAACGAGCCAACTGCTGCGGCACTTGCGTTCGGTATGGACAAGAAAGAAGGCGACCGTAAAATCGCGGTTTACGACTTGGGTGGTGGTACTTTCGACGTTTCAATCATTGAAATTGCTGACCTTGATGGTGACCAGCAAATCGAAGTATTGTCGACTAACGGTGATACGTTCCTAGGTGGTGAAGACTTCGATAACGCGTTAATCGAGTTCCTGGTTGAAGAGTTCAAGAAAGAACAAAACTTTAACCTGAAACAAGATCCACTGGCGTTACAGCGTTTAAAAGAAGCTGCGGAGAAAGCGAAAATCGAGCTTTCTTCTTCAAATGCAACTGAAATCAACCTTCCATACATCACTGCTGATGCGACTGGTCCTAAACACTTAGTGATCAACGTAACACGTGCAAAACTTGAAGGTCTGGTTGCTGACCTGGTTGCGCGTACCATTGAACCTTGCCGTATTGCGCTTAAAGATGCAGGTCTTTCGACTTCTGACATCTCTGACGTGATCCTGGTAGGTGGTCAGTCTCGTATGCCAATGGTTCAACAAAAGGTTCAAGAGTTCTTCGGTAAAGAGCCACGTAAAGACGTAAACCCTGATGAAGCAGTCGCAATGGGTGCTGCGATTCAAGGTGCGGTACTTTCAGGTGACAAAACTGACGTACTTCTACTTGACGTAACTCCGTTGACACTTGGTATTGAAACCATGGGCGGCGTGTTGACTGCAATCATCGAGAAAAACACCACGATTCCTGCGAAGAAATCTCAAGTGTTCTCAACCG
Source organism: Acinetobacter lwoffii (assembly GCF_019048525.1). Taxonomy (NCBI): domain Bacteria; kingdom Pseudomonadati; phylum Pseudomonadota; class Gammaproteobacteria; order Moraxellales; family Moraxellaceae; genus Acinetobacter; species Acinetobacter lwoffii. The sequence continues at coordinate 830,059 of NZ_CP077369.1, forward strand.
CTGCGGACAACCAGCCTGCTGTAGACATTTCAGTTTACCAAGGTGAACGTAAAATGGCGCAGCAAAACAAATTGTTGGGTAACTTCCAGTTAGGCGACATCCCACCTGCGCCACGTGGTGTGCCACAAATTGAAGTATCTTTCGACATCAATGCTGATGGTATCTTGAAAGTATCTGCGAAAGACAAGAGCACTGGTAAAGAGCAATCGATCCAGATTAAAGCAAACTCAGGTTTGTCTGATGCTGAAATCGAAGCAATGATCAAAGATGCTGAAGCGAATGCTGAAGAAGACCGTAAATTTGAAGAGCTTGCAAAAGCACGCAACGAAGCGGATGCTTTAGTTGCTTCTTCACAAAAAGCAGTGAAAGATCTTGGTGAACAAGTAACAGCTGAAGAAAAAACTGCTGTTGAAACGGCGGTTTCTGAGCTTGAAGCTGCAACTAAAGAAAATGACGTTGAAGAAATCAAAGCGAAAACTGAAGCGCTGCAAAATATCATCATGCCAATTACACAACGTGCATATGAAGCTGCTCAAGGCCAAGGTGGTGCGCAAGGTTTTGACCCGAATGCATTCCAAGGCGGCGAAGGTCAATCTCAAAAAGCGGACGACGGCGTTGTAGATGCTGAGTTCACTGAAGTGAAAGATGACAAAAAATAATTTGTCGCTTTAACTGAAAAAACCGCGCGAAAGCGCGGTTTTTTTATGTCTCGACTTAAAAGAATAAAATAAAAATTACTAAAATTTGATCGTATTTTCAGGAAAAGCTGTTTAAGTTAAATCAAACATTAAAATACCCTGAACCCATGAAAACTCTGATTTTTCTGCCTTTACTTAATTGCTTGAGCCTGACGGCGTGTACCTTACCTGTTTCATCTTCCCCATCTCATATCACTTCGACTCAATCGACTCAAGCCATTGCCCAATTATTTGATCAGGCGCAAAGCTCTGGCGTTTTAGTGATTCAGCGTGGTCAACAGGTACAGGTCTATGGCAATGATTCAAGTCGTGCAGGTACCGAATATGTTCCTGCCTTTACCTTTAAAATGCTCAATGCCCTGATTGGCCTGCAACATGGCAAAGCCACAACCAATGAAATTTTTAAATGGGATGGCAAGAAACGCAGTTTTTCAGCTTGGGAAAAAGACATGACTCTCGGCCAAGCCATGCAAGCGTCTGCTGTACCCGTTTATCAGGAACTGGCACGTCGTATTGGCCTTGAACTGATGCAACAGGAAGTACAACGCATCCAATTTAGTAATCAGTAGATTGGTCAACAGGTCGATAACTTCTGGTTGGTAGGCCCTTTGAAAGTTACTCCAAAACAGGAAGTCCAATTTGTTTCTGCGTTGGCCCGAGAGCAACTGGCCTTTGATCCTCAAGTCCAGCAACAAGTCAAAGCCATGTTATTTTTACAGGAGCGGAAAGCTTATCGACTATATGTCAAATCCGGTTGGGGCATGGATGTGGAACCGCAAGTCGGCTGGCTCACCGGCTGGGTTGAAACACCGCAGGCTGAAATCGTGGCATTTTCGCTGAATATGCAGATGCAAAATGGTATAGATCCGGCGATCCGCCTTGAAATTTTGCAGCAGGCTTTGGCCGAATTAGGGCTTTATCCAAAAGCTGAAGGATGATGCAAATAAGCATGGGAAAGGCATTAAAATTAAGCTATATTTTTAAAAAATAGACATTTAAATAAAAAATATGCGTCTTCTGCTCTGTCTGCTCGTAGTGGGATTGATCATGTCTGCCTATCTACATATGCAGGCCCAAACCCATCCTCAACTGCGCTATAACTCGCTGGCTGATCGCTTGACGCATCCTTTCGATACACGCTTACGTTTCCGGATTGATCAGGTCGATTCAGGCTTTGGACTAAGTAAAGATCAGGTCATTCAACTGAGCAAGGAAGCGATCGAAATCTGGCATCAGGGAAGCAATCGTGATGATTTGATGGTCTATGATGAAAATGCCAGGCTGAGTATTCACCTGATCTATGATCAACGCCAGCAAGACTATGATGCCTTGAAGAAAGTCGAAAAACAGTTGCTGGCAGATGACGCCAAGTATCAACGTCAGGTCAAAAATCTGGAAGCATCCCATCAGCATCTGGAAAGTCAGCAGCAACGCCTGATCCAGCAAAGAGATCAGATGAATAGTGAATTTCAGGCCTTACAGCAACGACGCCGTCAGCCAAATTTATCTGCTTATGAACATGAGCAGATTGAATATGAGGTTTTGGCTTTACAGCGCAAATCGGAAAGTTTTCAACGGGAACTTCAGTACCTGCAGGAACAGCAAAGTTCCTTTAATATGAATGTTTCCATACATCAACATGGTCTGCAAAACCATCAACAGAATATCATTCAAGCCCAACAGCGTTTCCCTGCCCGCGAATTTCATAAAGGCGTGTTTATGGGCAATCAAATTCAGATTTATCAGTTTGATGCAGAAGATGACCTCCGCCTGACTCTGGCACATGAACTCGGACATGCCTTGGGTCTGTATCACCATAATGACCCGGAAGCACTGATGTATCCGGTGCTGGGTAAACAGAATCTGCAACATTTTCAGCTACGACCTGCAGACAAGACCTTGCTTTATAACCGTTAAGTGATCAGCTCAAATCCCTTAATTAAATTAAGTGTATAAGTATTATAAAAAACACTCTATTCTGATTTCATGTTATTGTGATTGGCTACATTGTTCAGGCCATCTTTGGAGATTCGTGTGAGTTACTACCATATTTTAATTGAAGTAAATGACCACATTAGTACGATTGATGAAACCCGTGATATCGAGATCTTTGATATCGAGGACATCCAACCCTATCTTCATTCGATTTTGCTGCCTTATTTCAATGAACAACTGATTGAACTCGACGATGAAAATCTGGAATATAAAGATATTCTGCATCTGGAAATCAAACAGACTTTATTGCCGATCAATGACCTGATCGAAGAAGAACAGCGTCTGTTGCCAAGCGATACCGACATTACCATTAGCGCCTATGAAATTTTTAATAACCGCGAGTTGAGTCAGGATGTCACTACCGTGATCTTTGACCTGCTTGAAGCGGTAAAACTGGATAGCTAAACGTTCTTCCAGATATAAAAAAGTCCTCATTGAGAGGACTTTTTTTTGGTGCATGGATTTAGATCGAGAATGAAGATCCACAACCACAGGTCGTGGTCGCATTCGGGTTTTGTACCACAAAACGTGAACCTTCCAGACCTTCTAAATAATCTACCACCGAACCGACCAGATATTGATAACTTAATGAATCGACCAGGACTTTAACATCGCCATTAGCAAATTCTGCATCATCTTCATTCTGGCTTTCTGCAAAGTTAAAGCCATAAGAGAAACCTGAACAGCCGCCACCGGTCACATAGACACGGAGCATTAAGTCTTGGTTACCTTCACTGTCACGCAACTGGCGTACTTTATTTGCGGCATTGTCGGTGAGCACAAGCGCTTGGGCATTCATGGCGGATTCCTCTGTTGAATGGAATGTCTTTAAAAAGAAAAGACCATATTTAAGTATAGCACACTCAATATATGGTCAGTCTCTACAGATTAAAAGTCAAATCAGAGTAATTTTATCAGGATTATTTGTAGTTCTCATCCTGTAAGGCACATTCAAAGTTTTTCGGATTCTGTTTGCAGCGGAATTGCCACAGCAATTTCATCATACGTTTGTCATAAACGCCGCGTTTGGTCAGGTCAATTCGGGAATCCCGCATCATTTTCTGGTAACCCGGTTTGTCTGCTGCAGGAATATCCATCCAGTATTTTGCTGGAATGTCCGCTTTCATTTTCCCCAAAATACCAAAGGCACGTGGTAACTGACTTCTCACCCATTCACGTGATTTCTGTCCGTAACCTGCCGGAAATTTATCTGGACGGATAATGATATTACCAGTGATCTGCAACACCGGATAATTCACAATCGCGCCTTTGCTACCCAAGCCTTTATGTAATTCCAGCGGTTTAAATACTGCTGCTGGTGCACCAATAATATCCACTTGGCCATTGTTAAACTTGGCACCAAAATTGGTGACATCGGCACTCACCGCCTGTGCGCCGACCTGCTGTACCATGATTTTTTGTGCTTCATCATAATCAAGTACGGCAATTTTTTTACCAGCGGCTTTAGCAACGGTATTAATACTGCGGTCGTTCACCAGCAGGAAAGCATCACCCACAGGAATGACACCGACTACCTCATATTTACCTTGCAGCATATGTTTGGCAAAGGTCGGACTGGCCAGTCCCTGCATTACTTTAACTGCCAGATTCAGATCTGGAATCGCGCCAATAGCATCGAGTGAACCGGTAAAATTATTGAACTGACGGCCACGCATCCCGGTCACACTAATGCCGTCACATTTTCCAGCTTTAAAATCTTCTGCAACCACCGCTTCATTGGTATTCACCCGCAGTTCGACATCTGCACCCCAATTTTTGGCCGCCAACTGATAGTCTTTCATCACACTATAGACATCACCGTTTTTACCAACCAGATCAAATACGCAAATCACCTGTTTAGCTTGCGCCAGACCTGAAACAGCCAGTGTCGCCGTAGCCAATGCCAGTGCTTTCCATCCTCTATGCATCATCCTCATTTCCTTATCGCTTGTTTTTGTTATTGCACTTTTAGTCACATGTGATTGTTTTTTATATAAAACATGCGAATTTAATAGTTAATCAAGCTTAAGCTATTTTATTCGCTGCACAATGGCAGATCTGACCTGGTTCAGCCATAAAAAAAGCCTAGATCAATCTAAGCTTTTTTCTTTAAAAATCAGATTATTCGCCAGCAATTGAACATTCAAAGTTGGCCTTATCGACAGAACAGCGTGCACGTTTTAAGACCGACATCATGCTGGCATCATAGATTCCGCGTTTGGTCATATCCATCCGGCCATCACGTAACATTTTCTGATACTTGGTTTTATCTTCAGCACTCAGATTCATTTTATATTTCGACGGAATACCCGCTTCCAGACGGCTGATCATCCCCATGCTCTTTGGCAGGTTTTTGATAAACCAGTCACGCGATTTTTGTCCAAAACCTGCGGGGAATTTTTCCGGACGAATCACAAAATCAGAGGTGACATGCAGTACCGGGAAATTAAACATTGCGCCGTTATTACCCAGACCTTTATAGATTTCTAATGGCTTGTAGGCATAAGCAGGTGCACCGACCATATCCACCTGACCATTGTTAAATTTGGCGACAAAGTTAGAAACATCGGAGATCACTGCCTGCGCACCGACGCGCTGTACCATGATTTTCTGGGCATCGTCATAGCCGAGTACGGCGAATTTCTTCCCTGCGGCTTTTTCAATCGAATTGATATTCTTGTCACGAACAAAAATAAATGCTGAACCCAACGGTGAAATACCGGCAATTTCGTATTTTTTGCCGCCCATATTACTGACCATTTTCGCTGCATTACGTTTGTCCAGAGCAAAACTGATCGCACGCTGGGCAATGGCATTACTTGGTGCACCGCCCAGTGCATCAATAGAACCAGCAAATTTATTGTATTGACGGGCACGCATGGCTGTCATAAACACACCATCACATTTACCGGCCTTGAAGTCATTGTCGGCAACCGCTTCATCCTGACGGGCAATCAGATTGATTTCTGCGCCCCAGCCTTTTGCAGCCAGTGCCCATTCTTGCGCCATCTGGAAAGACTCACCGGATTTACCCAGTAAGTCAAACACACAGATATCGACTTTTTCTGCATGCGCCGCACTTGCAAAACCAAATGCAGAGAATGCAGCCAATGATAAGAGTGTTTTTTTCATTGTAGTTATCCTTTGAAATCTTGTTATTCGCTGAGTGTCCGTACACGGGACAAATATTAAGCAAGTTTAATTAAAAAAAATAGAGCATTTACTCCATTTAAAACCGGCATTTTGGCCTATAAAGATAAATCAGCAATAGTTGCCTAAGTTATTTTTAAATATATATTTAAATATCAATATCTTAATATTTAAAACTGCTTTCTTATAATTACATTTACCCAGATATAGTTACAAAGATATACATGATTTCAGATTTATTCGCCACCAATCGAACATTCAAAATTGGTTCTTTCTACCGTACAACGCGCGCGTTTCAATACGTTCATCATGCCCTGATCATAAATCCCCTGTTTGGTTAAATCGATCCGCCCATCACGCAGAATCTTTTGGTAGGCCACACGATCTTCACGGCTTAGATTCAGAATATATTTGCTTGGAATCTCAGCTTCCATGCGCTTGACCATGGCAAAGCTGCGCGGTAACTGTTTCACAAACCAGTTTCGGGATTGTGCGGCAAAGCTTGCCGGAAACTTTTCCTGACGAATAATCAGATCAGCAGTGACATTAATCACCGGAAAATTAATCATTGCGCCTTGACGGCCTAGTCCTTTCTGTAATTCCAGCGGTTTAAATGCATAAGCCGGTGCAGCGACAATATCCACTTCGCCCTGATTAAACTTGCGAATAAAATTGGAAATTTCCGACATGACCGGTACTGCTTCAATCCGGTCGACCATGATTTTTTGCGCATAGTCATAATGCAGCACGGCAAATTTCTTGCCTTTGACCTGTTCCAGTTTATTTAGAATACGATCACGAACAAAAATATAGGCTGGGCCAATCTGACCAATACCCGCCACTTCGAATTTTTCTTTGCCAATCTGGGTGATCAGGCGTTTGCTATTGCGTTTATCCAGTACATAGCTGATGGCTTTCATGGCAATGTCATTATTCGGCACGCCGCCAATTGCATCAATCGATCCAGCAAATTTGTTATAAGCCCGGGCACGCATTGAGGTCATATAGAAGGCATCACATTTTCCGGCTTTGACGTCCTGATCGACCTTGGCTTCATCCTGATAAGCGCTTAGCTGAATTTCGGCACCCCAGCCTTTTGCTGCCAGCGCCCATTCCTCCAGCAGTTTGTAAGACTCACCAGATTTCCCCAGTAAATCAAAAACACAGACATTCACTCTGGCTTGAGTTGAAGTCGACACCAAAATGCCCAGTGCCGATAAAATTAAACATCCCTTTTTCATTTTTATTTGACTCTATGATATTTTTTGCTCCATCAGCCTGAACTATAAACCACTGTTCATGCATAAAATAGAGCTTTTACTCAACTTATGCGTCCACCCTAGATCAATTGACAGAGGTGAAAAGCACACTCATTTCAGCAAAAACGGTAAGATTTTTCATTTTCACAGGGCTTTCCTTTAGAATAGGCGCATCTTATTTCTTAGCTTTGATTTCTCAATGATTCAGTTAGACCAGTTATCTATACGTCGCGGTGGACGTGTTTTATTTCAAAAAGCGTCGATGCAGTTACACCCAGGATGGAAAATTGGCCTAACCGGTGTCAATGGTGCTGGAAAATCAACCCTGTTTTCAGCCTTGCTGGGCGGCATGGAATCGGACACCGGTTCGCTGACCCGACCTGCGGTATGGACCGTGGCACATATGGCTCAGGAAATCAAAGCACTGAATATGAAAGCCATTGATTTCGTATTGTCGGGCGATGAAGAATACTGGGATATTCAGCAAAAACTCGATCAGCCGGATCAACTGGATGATGCAGAACTGGCACATTTATATGGCCGTTTTGATGAAATTTCAGGTTATTCGGCTCCTGCCAAAGCCTCGCAGCTGATGGCGGGTCTGGGCTTCTTTGAACATCAATCACAGCTGGATGTTTCAAGTTTTTCCGGTGGCTGGCGTATGCGTCTGAATCTGGCGCGTACCTTGATGAGCCGTTCAGATTTACTACTCCTCGATGAACCGACCAACCATCTGGACCTGGATGCGATTCTCTGGCTAGAAGACTGGCTCAAGGCTTATGAAGGTACGCTGGTGCTGATTTCGCATGACCGGGATTTCCTCGATGCGATTACCGATCACATTTTACATATCGAAAATCAGGAACTGATTTTATATACCGGCAACTACTCGACTTTCGAGCGTACCCGTAGTGAACGTCTGGCACAGCAGCAACAGGCTTATGAAAAGCAGCTGGAAACCCGCGCACATCTGCAAAAATATATTGACCGTTTTAAAGCGCAAGCCACCAAAGCCAAACAGGCCCAAAGCCGGATCAAGCAACTGGAACGTATGCAGGAACTGTCTGCTGCGCATGTCGATACGCCATTTACTTTCAGTTTCCGTGAACCGACCAAAATGAGTTCGCCATTATTGCAACTAGAACATGCCGATATCGGTTATGGCGACAAGCTGATTGTGACCAATGTAAATTTGCAGATCACGCCAAACAGCCGGATCGGTTTGCTCGGTATGAATGGTGCCGGTAAATCAACGCTGATTAAATCCTTGGTCGGTGACTTAAAACTGATTCAGGGTCTGCGTAAAGATTCAGAGCTGCTTAATATCGGTTATTTTGCCCAGCATCAGATGGATGCACTGGATGGTAATGCCAGCCCAATGTTACAGCTGGCACGCATCGCAGATAAAAAAATCAGTGAAGCCAGTCTACGCTCCTTCTTGGGTAGTTTCGGTTTTAGTGGCGAACGTATGGATACGCCAAGCGAAAGCTTCTCAGGCGGTGAACGTGCACGTTTGGCCCTAGCACTGATTGTTTGGCAGCGTCCGAATGTACTGATTCTGGATGAGCCGACCAACCATTTAGACCTGGATATGCGTCATGCACTGACTATGGCTTTACAAGATTTTCAGGGCGCGGTAGTTCTAGTTTCGCATGAACGTCAGCTCATCGCCAGCGTCTGTGATGAACTGCTACTGGTACATAATGGTCAATGCCGTGAGTTTGATGGTGATCTTACTGCCTATGCTGACTGGTTACGCCAAGCCCGTATTGAGATGATTAAAAATGGGCAAAAGCCAGCAGAACCGGTGAAATCCCAAGTCGAAGTCAAACCGACTATTTCCAAACTGGACAAGGAAGCACAACGTAAGGAAGCTGCTCGCCAGCGGGAACTAAGTCGTCCGATTCGCAAGAATATTGAAAAATGCGAAGCACAGATGGCCAAACTACAGCCGCGACTGATTGAAATTGAAAACCTGCTGGGTGACAGTGCTTTATACGAAGCATCACGTAAAAATGATTTGCTGAAACTGATGAATGAGCAAACCGAGCTAAAAGCCAAACTGGAAACAGCCGAAGAGCAAATGCTAGAACTGATGATGGAACTGGAAAGTCTGGAACAGACGTTCTAAAGCTCTTTTAGTAAGATTTAAGATAAGAGATGAATGACCAACGTTGTTCATCTCTTTTTTATTCACTATTTTTAATGTTTTCTCTTCCATTTTCCCCCCTGTATTTTTTCATCTACGTCTAGATGTTTCTTTAATTCTGTTCTTTTCTATTCATTCGACACATAAGGTCATGAATTACACAAACCCTATATAAGTTTATTTTTTAAACAGTTGGATGCCTTATTTCATACATTAATTTACAGCGCGCTGTTTCATCCTAAGGCTCTAATACAAGTGTTTTTTAATTTTTGGCAGCCTTGATACGAGTCTGTTTAATGTTGAACTAGAAAGAGGAAATCCGCATGCGTGCTCTTACCTATCATGGTGCTCGGGATGTACGAGTTGAATCCGTTCCAGATCCAGTGATTCAGGAACCAGATGACGTTATTTTAAGGGTGACAGCCACCGCCATCTGTGGCTCAGATCTGCATTTATACCGGGGGAAAATCCCGGCCACTGAAGACGGTGATATTTTCGGCCATGAATTTATGGGAATTGTAGAAGAAGTCGGCCCTGAAGTAACCGAAGTCAAAAAAGGTGACCGGGTGATTATTCCCTTTGTGATTGCATGCGGTCACTGTTTTTTCTGTGAACATGAACTCATGGCTGCCTGTGAAAATACCAATACCGGCCGTGGTGCAATTCTCAACAAAAAACAGATCCCACCAGGGGCAGCTTTATTTGGCTTTAGCCATCTGTATGGTGGTATACCGGGTGGTCAGGCTGAATATGTACGGATCCCCAAAGGCAATGTCGGACCATTTAAGGTGCCGGGTTCCCTGCCTGATGAAAAAGTATTATTCCTGACTGATATTCTGCCAACCGCCTGGCAAGCAGTGAACAATGCCCAAGTTGGTCGAGGTTCCAGTGTGGCGATTTATGGTGCTGGCCCAGTCGGTCTGCTGGCTGCTGCCTGTGCGCGGATGCTCGGTGCCGAGCAGATTTTTATGGTCGATCACCATCCTTATCGTCTGAGTTTCGCACATCAAACCTATGGGGTGATTCCGGTCAATTTTGATGAAGTCGATGCCGCTGAATTTATCATTCAAAATACCACGGGTTATCGTGGAGTCGATGCCGTCATTGATGCGGTCGGTTTTGAAGCCAAAGGTAGCATGCTGGAAACCGTAATGACCAACCTGAAATTAGAAGGTTCGAGTGGTTCAGCGCTAAGACAATGTATTGCAGCGGTCCGTCGCGGCGGTGTGGTGAGTGTACCTGGAGTTTATGCCGGTCCAATTCATGGCTTCCTGTTTGGTGATGCCTTTGACAAAGGTTTGACCTTTAAAATGGGACAAACCCATGTGCATAATTACTTGCCGCAGTTGCTAGAACATATTGAAAATGGAGATCTGTCTCCAGATCTGATTATTACCCATCGCATGAAACTGGAAGATGCTGCGGAAGGTTACCGTATTTTTGATAAAAAGGAAGAAGACTGTCGTAAAGTCATTCTAACACCATAAATATGATTAAAAAAAAGCGCCGTCAGGCGCTTTTTTATTTTTCATCGTCATTTTATCAATCCTCTTTTTCTTGTTCCTAATCAATATCATTTCAGCGATTCCCTCCCTCTTTTCTATCGAGTAATAAAAGAAATGCCCGATTTTCAATAATGAAATCAAGAAATAACTCAAAAATGAGAAATAAAAAAGTTAAGCAAAAATCGATAAAAGTATGATTTTAAATAAAAATGAAAGTTCACTTGATTATTAAATCAATTATGTAGTTTAGCTACATCTTGAGTTTTTAGTTAACAATATGTTCCACGGTAATGATTAGAGAAACTACACTATATTTACAAGTATTTAATTTATAATAATTTTTTATTTTAAAGCCAATCCAAGGAATAGTCTGGTCATACTAGCAATATATCGCCAAATCTAGCTTTAAATTTAAAATGCTATTTTAAATTTAAAAACACTTATCCACAAGATAATCGATTTCAAATTTGAATTTAAAATAAAGAATTAATACGTGGATTAAAGCTTGCGGAAAAATACTATCTTATTCACATAAAAATTATGGGTAACTTTAGAGTTATCCACATCTCTGATCAGGCTTTCTAGATGCTTGAAGCAATATTATTCACGTATTATTTAGCGTATTAGACCAAGTTTCTTATAAGCTATTTAAAATTTAAAATTTAGTTTTAGCAGCTTTTTATTTATTTTTGAGATATTGGATCTTCTGAATAGGCGATTTATTATTTTTTAGTCGAATCCACCTAAAGTATTCGATCTGTTTTTATTACACGCATCTTTAAATACCACTTTGACTGATCCAGTTTTCACCTAGTGTCGTTAACTGCATGCAAACTTCTCATCGTATAAAGAACGTCTTTCTACCTCACTTTCCTATTCAAAAATTATTTTAGAAGTTCTGATGCAGATCATTTTTATAACGATAGATTCACTCCAGATTTCAGGTATTCTCCCGAGTTGGTAATCTCTATACATAAACCCTTTCTTAGAGTCGATTTGGCTTACTCAACTTGGCTTTTTAAAACCTAAATGAACCCGTTCCATATCTAAAAATCGGTCCAAAATTACTTTATTTTGCCTAGCTCACAGGATATGAGTAAAAAAATTGGTCTAAAAAAAGCGCCTCGAAAGGCGCTTTTTTATATCTGATTTTATCCTGAAGGGTTATGCATCAATATCTGCATTCAAGGCATTTTCTTCAATGAAAGCACGACGTGGTTCTACGTCATCGCCCATCAAGCAAGAGAACATACGATCCGCTTCAATCGCATCGGTAACTGTCACTTGCAGCATGTTACGGTTGTCTGGATCCATGGTGGTTTCCCACAACTGTTCCGCATTCATCTCACCCAGACCTTTATAGCGCTGGATCATCATGCCACGACGTGAGTCCTGCAAGATATGCTGCCAAACCTGATGGAAATTGCTAACCTGAATCTTGCGGTCGCCTTTTTGTAAATATGCACCCTCTTCAAGCAGGCTAAACCAACTCTTCGAGTTCTTTAATAAACGTGCATATTCACTTGAACCTAACAGTACTGAGTCTAACAGGTAGCTATGTGGCAAGTTATGTACATAGATCGTGATACGTGGCAACCAGCTTGCAGTTTTTTGACCATCTGCCAGTTCTTTTTCAAAACGTTCTAGGGTTAATTCTGGACGTAATGTAGGCTGAATGGCTTCAATCGCTACACGTAGATTCCCACCCCATGTTTCCACATAGTTTTTGTCTTCCAGCTGATCCAGCTTAAAGCCTTCCAGTGACAGTAGGGCATCAAGCAGACTCGCAGGATAACGTTGGGTCAAACGTGCCAAGCTCTTCTGGGAAGTCTGATAATCAGCAATCACATTCGCCAGTGCTTCACCACGAATCGCAGGCGCTTCTGCACTGATATGCAGTTCCAGCTCATCAATCGCATTCGAAATTAGGTAAGTCTCCAGTGCATCATTGTCCTTGATGTACTGTTCCTGCTTACCTTTTTTCAGCTTATATAATGGTGGCTGTGCGATATAAATATGACCACGTTCCACAAGTTCTGGCATTTGACGGAAGAAGAAGGTCAACAGCAGCGTACGGATGTGTGAACCATCGACGTCAGCATCGGTCATGATGATGATTTTATGATAACGCAGTTTGTCCGGATTATATTCCTCACGACCAATACCACAGCCGAGTGCGGTAATCAGCGTACCAACTTCAGCAGAGGAAATCATGCGGTCAAAACGGGCACGTTCCACGTTCAGGATCTTACCTTTCAACGGTAAAATCGCCTGCATTTTACGGTTACGACCTTGCTTGGCTGAACCACCTGCAGAATCACCCTCGACCAGGTACAGTTCAGACAAAGCTGGATCTTTTTCCTGACAATCGGCCAGTTTACCTGGAAGACCGGCAATATCCAGCGCACTCTTACGACGTGTCATTTCGCGTGCTTTACGCGCTGCATCACGCGCACGTGCTGCATCAATGATCTTGCCAGCAATCGCTTTGGCTGCTTGTGGATTTTCCAATAAATATTCAGAAAATGCCTTGTTCATGGCCTGTTCAACAGCCGTTTTCACTTCACTCGACACCAGTTTTTCTTTGGTCTGTGAAGAGAATTTTGGATCAGGTACTTTGACTGACACGATGGCAGTCAGGCCTTCACGCGCATCATCACCCGATACCGCAACTTTTTCCTTTTTCAGGATATTTTCGCTGTCCATGTAGTTGTTTAAACCACGGGTCAACGCAGCACGGAAACCGGCCAAATGCGTACCACCATCCTTTTGCGGGATGTTGTTGGTAAAGCAACGTACATTTTCTTGATAAGAATCATTCCACTGCAATGCGACTTCTACCGTAATACCGTTATCGGCCTGTGCAGCAGTGAAATGGAAAATATCATTCAGGTGAGTTTTGCCTTCGTTAATATATTTAACGAACTCAGACAGACCACCTTCATAATCAAAGACATGCTCGGCATTAATGCGTTCGTCACGCAGCACAATACGCACACCTGCGTTCAGGAACGACAGTTCACGCAAACGACGCGCCAAAATATCAACATTAAAAATGGTCTGACTAAAAGTCTCGGCACTTGGCCAGAAACGGACACGAGTACCGGTTCTATTGGTATCGCCCACTACTTTTAATGGATATTGAGAATCGCCATGACGGTATTCTTGTTCATGAATTTTACCGGCACGGTGAATGGTCAATTCGAGTTTTTCAGACAGTGCGTTGACTACGGAAACACCGACACCATGCAGACCGCCAGACACTTTATAACTGTTGTCGTCGAACTTACCACCGGCATGCAGAATGGTTAAAATCACCTCTGCTGCAGACACACCTTCTTCAGGGTGAATGTCGGTCGGAATACCACGACCATTATCAGAAACTGAAACCGATTCATCTTCATGGATCGTCACTATAATTTCATCACAGTGGCCTGCCAAGGCTTCATCAATCGAGTTGTCGACTACTTCAAACACCATGTGGTGCAGGCCTGTACCATCGTCTGTATCACCAATGTACATGCCCGGACGCTTACGGACTGCGTCTAAACCACGTAATACCTTGATGCTAGAGGAATCATAAGCCTTTTCAATGGTTTGTTCTGTTTGAGAAGCAGCTTGATCTTCTGAACTCATGGTTTCTCCCTAGTGAAAAATAGGTCTATCCAAAGATGGGTAAAACTCAAAAAATATTATTGCACAACTTGAACTGTACCGTTTTCAACACTGAATAACTGATATGAGATAGACAAATCATGTAAGTGCTTTTGTACTGATTCATGGTCTAAGGTGGTAATAAAAACTTGACTACCAAGTTGGCTCAATCGCTCAATTAAACGTTGTTGTGCGGTTAAATCTAATTCTGCTGTCACATCATCTAATAATACCACAGTTTCCTTATTACAAGAATGTAGCATTGCGATTTGCGACAGTTTTAGTGCGATCATCAGCAGCTTTTTCTGCCCGCGCGACAGGATCACATCAGCATCCCCCATCGGGGTCTTTAAACGCAAATCTGCGCGATGTGGGCCATATTCGGTATAGCGTCGCTCACAGTCTTTTTCATGCTGGTTGGTCAGATCATTTAGCAGGCCGGTTTCACTATGAAAGCCCGGACTGTATTCCAGACTGACTTGCAATTCAGGTAATAACTGTTTCAGATCATCTTCAAAAAATGGCTTCCATTGTTCCACGATGCCGACACGTTGCGAGTGCAGGATTTCACCATATTCACTTAGCATCTGGTTCCACGGTTCTACATCAGACAGACTCAGAAAACGTTTGCTTTTGAGCAGACTGTTTCGCTGTTTCAGCGCACGAGAATAATATTGCCAGGCATGATAAAACTCTGGTTCCACGTGGAACATCAACCAGTCCAGCAATTGACGCCGTGGCTTGGCACCATGATCGATGATATCGGTACTTTGTGGATCAATCAGCTGTAAGGGTAACAGTTTGGCCAGTTGTCCCTGAGTTGCGACCAGATCACCATTCACCTTGATCAACTGCTCCCCGCTAGCCATTTTTTGCATGCCAATTTTTTCAGTCGCAGATTGTGCAAACACAATCGCATCCTGTGCGCCATGCTGGATATAATTTTTGGGAATATGGGTACGGAAAGAACGACCAGCAGCCAGCAAATGAATCGCCTCTAAAATCGAGGTTTTACCTGAACCATTTTGGCCATAAAAAACATTAAACGGCTGCAATCCGTGGAGAGCAACCGTCTTTAAATTCCGCACACGCTCAATATGTAAACGCGTAATATGCATGTCTTATATGAGTATCAACAGCCGCGGCTTAAACACGCATCGGCATAACGACATAAGTCTGATCGGTATGCGCCGGGTCTTGTACCAAGACAGACTGGTTGGCTTCAGTCATGGTCATTGACACATCATCGCCATCCAGCACACCAAGTACTTCAATCAGATACTGCGCATTAAATGACATTTCTAGCGGTGAATCGGCATATTGAATCACCAGATCTTCAATCGCTTCATCCTGCTCCGGGTTATTCGCACGAAGTTGCAAAGAATCGGCATTGAAGTTTAGAAACACACCACGCAGCTTTTCATTACTTAAAATCGCTACACGTTGCAAAGATTGCTTGAACACATCATGCGCGATCATCACCACTTTGTCGCCACCACGTGGAATCACACGGCGATAATCCGGGAACTTACCATCAATCAGCTTGGTAGTGAAACGTACGATAATATCCGCCTGCTCCTTGTCACGGCTTGACATATTGATGGTCACATTGAGCAGTTCACGACCAATCAATAAAGATAATTGCTCATCTTCAACGCTGAGCAGACGCTGTAATTCTGCAACTGCCTTACGTGGCACAATCGCCTGAATCGGTTGTGTTGCAGTAGATTGAGCCACTGTTTCACACAGTGCCAAACGGTGGCCATCGGTGGTCACAGCACGCAACTGATTGGCATCAATTTCCAACAAAGTACCGGTCAGATAAAAACGTACATCCTGAACTGCCATGGCAAAAGCAGTTTTTTCGAACAGGCGTTTAAGTTCACGCTGTGTCACCGTTACTTGCGTGCCTTGGGTGTTTTCAGTGTTCAGTAATGGATAATCATCAGCAGGCAATGTCCCCAATACAAAACGGCTGTTGCCCGATTTAAGGATACAGCGCTGATCTTCAGTAATATGTAAATCCACCAATGCCGCTGAAGGAAGTGACTTACAGATATCAATCAGCTTACGTGCAGGAACTGTGGTCTCACCTTCCTGCAAACATGCACCTTCAGCCAGTGCTGTACTCGCCACCAGTTCGACTTCCAGGTCGGAACCGGTCACGGTCAATGCTTGCGCAGTCACCTGAATTTTCAGGTTAGACAGGATATTCAAGGTATGGCGACGTTCAACCGCTCCTACGACATGTGAGAGAACATTCAGTAAGCTTTCTTTCGCGATTTTTAAACGCACGGTGCATTCCTCTAAAGCTGAAGATTAATATAGAAAAAGTGATTTTTTTGACGGTTTACTATGCGGCAAAAGCAGCCGCATAGCAAGAATAGAATTTGAGCGATTTAGGTCAACTTTGCAATAGACGTTGCAGGTTTTTATAGTCTTCGTTAAAGATCGGATCTTCTTCCCGCAGGCTCTGTACTTTCTCGCAGGCATGCATCACGGTACTGTGATCACGCCCCCCAAAAGCCATGCCAATTTCCGGAAAACTGTCGCCTGTTAATTCACGTGCCAGACCCATCGCCAGCTGACGTGGGCGGGCATAAATCCGAGTGCGTTTTGGACCGACCAGTTCTTTCAATGGAATCCGGAAATATTCACTGACCACACGCTGAATGTTTTCAGTACTGATGGTACGGGCACGAATTGCCAGCACATCTTTTAAAGATTCACGCACTACATCCAGATCAATTGGTGTGCCTTTAAAACGTGAAATCGCTACCACTTTATTCAGCGCACCTTCCAGCTCACGCACGTTAGCCACCACCTGCTGGGCAATAAACAGCGCACAGTTACGAGGTAAATCAACCTGATTGCTTTCGGCTTTTTTCAGCAAAATTTCAATTCGGGTTTCAATATCTGGTGGTTCAACCCCGACCGACAACCCCCAGGAAAAACGTGAAACCAGACGTGGATCGAGTTCGGTTAGCTCTTTAGGATAACGATCTGAAGTCAGAATGATCTGTTTGGACTCGTCCAGAAGTGCGTTAAAGGTGTAGAAAAACTCGACTAGACTGGCTTCTTTACCGGCCAGCAAGTGAATATCATCAACCAGTAATAAATCCAGAGAACGGCAGTTTTTCTTAAACTCTTCGACTTTGCCCTGCTGCAACGAACTGACAAAATCCTGCACAAAACTTTCTGCAGTCATGTACATGACTCGGGCATTCGGCTTGGCCTGCAACAATGCATTGCCCACAGCCTGCATCAAGTGGGTTTTACCCAGACCGGTCGGACCATATAAAAATAACGGGTTGTGCTGTGAAGCACCCAGCTGGGTCAGTACCTTGCGACAGGTTTCTGCCGCCATCTGGTTAGATCGGCCTTCCACAAACAGCGAGAAGGTAAACAATGGATTCAACTGACGTCTACGGCTATTTTTGCCGCTGTCTTCTTTTTCTTTCTTCGGTTTCGGCACCGGCATCGGTGTCGAAGTCAATGCCGCCGTCGTAGTCGCCGGTTGTTCACTGGCAGATAAAATCGCCCCTGGACGTGAATCGACCAAAATTTCGACCTTGCGTACCCGTCCTTCAGACAATTGCTCTGCCAGAATCGTGATCAGTTCCAGATGATGTTCTTGAATGTAACGCGTCCAGTAAGGATTAGGTGCATACAAACGCAAGCTGTCTTCCAGCTCTTCTGCAACCAATGGGCGAATCCACATTGTAAAGACATTTCCAGAGAGCTCTTGTCGCAGGCGATTTAAGCAGTCCGTCCAAAGCATCTGAATCCCCTATTCATTCCATTGTTCATTCAAAAAAGATGACCGCGACCAAAAGCGGGTCGCCATTCTAACCAAGTTATCCACATCTGTCATGGCAATTTCCACAAAAACTGTGCAAAAAGAAATCACCATGCATAAAATTAAATTTAAAACCCAGTGTGGATAAGTTTACCCGCAAGCTGTGGATAAAATATATCATAAAGTTATCCACAAAGTATAAAATTAATAGAAACAGTTTTATCCACAATATAAGTTAATGTTTAAATAAATAAAAAGTGGCTTATCCATAGAAAAAGCGCTCCCTAATAGTAATAAATTTAAATTTATAAATTTGAATTTATTTATAAGATCACTGGTTTTTGTGGATAACTCAAAAAACTTCAAATTTAAATTCAAAACCGTAAGTTAAATTTAAACTCTGGATAACATGTGGATAACTTTGTTGATAGAGTTGTTAATAACTTATATATCTTTATATAACAATAACTTAATTTGTGATTAACTTAAGTTGAACTATTTTTTATTCAGTTCTCTGAACAACTAGGGTCTTTATATTTTTTGATCTTATTTGAAAAGAAAACCGCTTTTGCATTGACAGCTCAAGCAATGAGCACTAAAATCGCGGACCTTCATAGAAAGATCATTTTTTGGAGTTTCAATATGAAACGTACATTCCAACCGTCTGAATTAAAGCGTAAGCGTGTTCATGGTTTCCGTGCTCGTATGGCTACTAAAGCTGGTCGTCAAGTATTAGCTCGCCGTCGTGCAAAAGGTCGTCATAGCTTAACTGTTTAATCAGTTACGCTAAGACGATTTTGGGTGTTATGACAAAACTTTATAGTTTTGGCACAGAGTTGCGATTACGCTGTGCTGCCGATTATAAAGGTGTCTTTGATGGTGCGCTTTTTAAAGTGCATCAACCCCATTTCTTATTTCTTGCAAAACATTCCGAACTGCCAAATAGCCGTTTGGGTTTAGTTGTTGCCAAGAAGAAAGTGCGACGTGCACACGAAAGAAATCGAGTAAAACGACTTGCTCGCGAAAGTTTTCGCCTGCATCAACAGCAATTAGATGACCTAGACATTGTAATCATGCCGAAAATGGGTGTTGAAGCAGTGCCTAATGCAGAATTGCACCAGCAATTACAATTTGCCTGGCAGAAACTTAACCGTCTCGCCAAAAAGCATTCAAAAATAGCCCCCTCCCCACAAAAGTAGAGTTGGCCAATGGTACGTTTACTGCATTGGTTGATCCGTTTCTATCAGATTGCGATTAGTCCTCTTCTTGGACCGCGCTGTCGTTATATTCCAACTTGTTCTCAATATTCCTTGGAAGCAGTCCAGATGCATGGCGCTGGGCGTGGAGTGTGGCTGGCTACTAAACGTATTTGCCGTTGTCATCCGTGGGGGGGCTCGGGATATGATCCTGTTCCCTCAAAAGCGATTCGTTTTATTTCATTTCAGCAAATAGATTCTCAAACGCTTCACGTTGCTGTACCCTTTCGTGATCGTTTATTGAACCAAAATCACTCTCACCACTTGGGGTAATACATATGCAACAATGGGCCAGGATTGCAATTCTCGGAGCCATGTTTGTTGTCGCATATTTGCTCATTTTGGCGTGGCAAAAAGATTATGGAAATGCTGAAACAAAACCGCAGCAGGAAACTGCTGTTGTTTCGCATGACGTATCTGCAGATTTGCCAAATGGTCAGACGGCTACAGTTGCCTCTGATCTGCCACAAGCAAATGTGCCAGCACAGCAAGCCACGGATGCCACAGCACCTGTAAGTCAGCAGCTTATTTCAGTACAAACTGACCTTTATCATCTTTGGATCAATCCGAAGGGTGGTGATATTGTTCGTATTGAATTACTCAATCATGACAAGAACAAAGACAGCGATGAACCTTTCGTCATGCTGGAAAGCGATGCGAAACGTACTTATGTCGCCCAGTCTGGCCTGATCGGTCTGAATGGACCGGACAGCAGCCGTAACGGCCGTCCAATGTATGAGCTGGAAAAAACTGCTTATACCCTGGCAGATGCGAAAACAGTCAAATCCAAAGATGGTGAAAACCTGAAAGTATTGTCTGTACCGCTAGTGTTTAAAACCGCTGACGGGATTGAGATCATTAAGACCTTCAATTTCACTGAAGGTGAATATCCGGTCGTGGTAAATCACAAAGTGGTTAACCGCAGTGGCCAGACCTGGCAAGGCCAGATGTTCGGTCAGATCAAACGCGATAACTCGGAAGATCCAGGCAAGTCCGATCAAGGGATCTTCACGCTGGGAACATTCCTCGGCGGTGCATGGGGTACCCCGGACGAGCAGTACAACAAGCTTAAATTCGACAACTTTGTTGAAGAAAAAGTCAGTACTGAAGCGACAGGTGGTTGGGTGGCAATGGTACAGCACTACTTTGTCAGTGCATGGGTTCCAGGTCAGCTGAAGTTGACTCAAGGCAATGGCGAAGCTTATAGCGCCAAGCTTGAATCACGTAAATCAACCGATAACATGAACATCATTGGTTTTACCTCACCGACCTTCAATGTGCCTGCAGGTACAGTGGCTGAAATTGATGCGACTTTCTATTCAGGTCCAAAAATCCAGTCAGAACTGAAAGATTTGGCTGCGGGTTTAAACCAGACCGTTGATTATGGCTGGTTATGGCCAATTGCGAAATTACTGTTTGTCGGTCTTGAGTTCTTCCATGGTCTGGTGGGTAACTGGGGCTGGGCAATTATTCTGTTGACCATCCTGGTGAAACTGATCCTGTGGCCATTGTCGTCGAAGAGCTATCGCTCTATGGCGAAAATGCGGGTGATTGCGCCAGAAATGCAACGCATGAAAGAAGAGTTCGGTGAAGATCGCATGCGCTTCTCTCAAGAAATGATGGCATTGTACAAACGTGAACAGGTCAATCCGCTTGCCGGCTGTTTACCACTGTTATTACAAATGCCGATTTTCCTGGCCTTGTACTGGGTATTGATGGAATCTGTGGAACTGCGTCATGCGCCATGGATGCTGTGGATTCAGGATTTGTCTTCAATGGATCCTTGGTTCATTCTGCCGTTGTTGATGGGCTTGACGATGTATATCCAACAGTCGTTAAATCCACAACCGACGGATCCAATGCAGGCAAAAGTCTTCAAGTTTATGCCGATTATCTTTACCGTATTCTTGTTGTTCTTCCCGGCAGGCTTGGTTCTGTACTGGATCGTCAACAACTTGATCACGATTCTGCAACAAACTTTGATTAACAAGTCTGTTACCAAAGATCGCGCGAAACGTGATGAGGTTACTCCAGTCAACTAAGTTGTACGGATAGGCTGAATAAATCCGCTTAAGATGGTAATCTTAGGCGGATTTTTTTTGGCTGTACTTTTGAGTCTTTGCAGGTGAATTTTATGCTCAACCGAACCACAACTATTGCTGCGATTGCAACTCCACCAGGACGTGGCGGCGTTGGGGTGATTCGCCTGTCAGGCCCGAAATCCTATGAAATTGCCCAGCAACTGACACAAAAAGAGCTGCCTAAAGCCCGTTTTGCCGGTTTCCGCCAGTTCTACGATGCAGCAGGTGAAGTCATGGATGAAGGACTGGCGATTTGCTTCCCGAATCCAAACTCGTTTACCGGTGAAGATGTAGTGGAGCTACAAGGTCATGGCGGTCCGGTGATTCAGAACGCCCTGCTTGGCCGTTTGCTGGAACTGGGCGCCACTGCAGCCAAAGCGGGTGAATTCTCGATGCGTGCCTTTGAAAATGGCAAGCTGGATCTGGTGCAGGCTGAAGCAATTGCCGACCTGATTGATGCAACTTCGCAAGCGGCTGCACGTTCTGCGGTGCGTTCACTGCAAGGAGCTTTCTCGACCAAAGTCAATGCAGTCCTTGAGCAGCTGATTCATCTGCGTCTGCATGTGGAAGCCGCGATTGATTTTCCGGAAGAAGAAATCGACTTTCTGGCAGATGGCAAGATTTTAAATCTGCTGGATGGCGTATCCAGTGCAGTCACTCAAGTCCAGCAATCCGCACGTCAAGGACAGCTTCTACGTGAAGGCTTGCAAGTCGTAATTGCAGGTAAACCGAATGCCGGTAAATCCTCTCTACTGAATGCGCTGGCCGGAATTGAACGCGCGATTGTGACCGATATTGCTGGCACCACCCGTGATGTGCTGCATGAGAAAATTACCTTAAATGGCTTACCGATTACCCTGACCGATACGGCTGGTCTGCGTGAAACCGGTGATATCGTGGAAAAGGAAGGGATTCGCCGCGCGATTAAGGAAATTGAACAGGCCGATTTATTACTCTTGGTCTATGACTTAAGCCAGGGCGAAGATCCGCTGCAACTCGCCCAAGAATATTTTGCCGAACATATCGAGCCAAAACGTTTGATGCTAATTGGCAATAAATGCGACCTGACCGGTGCTGAAGCCGTGATTGGCGATTTAAATGGTTTCCGGCATATTGCAGTCTCTGCCAAGCAAGAAACTGGCGTTCAAGCGCTCATAGAGGCGATTACAGCGCATGCAGGCTTCCAGCCTGAGGAAGACACCTTTATCGCACGTACCCGTCATTTAGATGCAATGAAGCGCACTCAGCTCTATCTGGCTGAGGCGTGTGAACAACTGGTGGTGTATAACGCCGGTGAACTGGTAGCGGAGTCCTTACGTCTGGCGCAAAATGCATTGGGTGAGATCACTGGTGATTTCAGTGCAGATGACCTGCTGGGCAAGATCTTCGGTTCATTCTGTATTGGAAAGTAATTATTTAATAAAACATCAAAAAAGCCCTCAACTGAGGGCTTTTTTTAGGCTGGTCGATGAGATTTTTGATACGCCCACCACAGCGCAAAACACAATAGACTGATCGCGATACAAAAGCTGATCACAGCGAAATCCAGCCCCCAGTGATCGGCCAGATAACCCACAGCAATGATAGGGACAATAGTGCCCAGATAGGCAATAAACAGATAGGTCGACATGACGGCTGCACGGTTGTCTAAGCTGGTCATTTGATGAATCAGTGCAAAAGCACCCATCAGGGCAAACCCATGGCCAATTCCAAAGCAAATATCACTGATAAAAAATAGCAGGCTGATTTTCGAATACATGCATAGTGCTAAAATGATCAGGCTCAAGCACATCATCATCAGGCCGATATTCAGACATTTAGACGCTGCGACCGCTTTGGCCATAAACTGCACGATCACTGAGACGACTAAAATACTGGTAATGGCCAGCCCACTGACCAAAGGACCATGCCAAGGTAAAATATTGCGGACAAAGGATGGTGACAGGGACGCAAACAGGCTAAAGGCGGCAAAGGCACTAAAAGCTGTCACTGCAATAATCATAAATACCAGATGAAATTGCGATTCAGGTCGTTGCAGTTTAGGCGCCATGCTAAAGGGCTGTGCCTCAAACTTGGGTGCTTTAATCCAGAATAGGCCAATCAAACACAGCACGGCACCCAGAATAATTGGCAAATATGGCATTACCAAAGGCGCAGCGGAAAACTGCGCAATCACGCCACCGACCAAGGGTCCTAAACCAAAACCCATTGCAGTAATGATTGAAATCAGTTGTGGTGCAGTGTGTTTATGGCTTTCTGGGATGGTATGCATTAAACCCATCATGGCAGAAGTGGTCATCAGGCCCGAGGCAATCCCAATAATAAAACGGCCAATCGAGAGGATCAGTGCATTCTGAGCAAAAACGGAAATGATGAGACCTAGCGTGATCAGGGCCAGGCCAATTTGCAGGGTTCGTAAAAACCCGATGCTGTTACTGGTTCTGCCCAAAAACAACAAGGTCGAGAGGCAGCCAAACATATAGGCGACAAAAATGTAGGTGATGTGGCTGGGCAGCAAATGCCAGAGCTGTTGATAAATCGGATAAAGCGGACTGGCCAAAGCGGTGCCAATCGTTCCCATCATTAAAGCCAAGCTGACCATCAAGAACGGTCGCCAGCTGGTTGTTATTGTCATGAAAATGCCGTTATAGTGTTGATCCTTGGCCAATCCATGTCAGGGCGTAGCGAGGAAAATAGAAAGTGTCTGCAGTTTAGAATGGATACAGAAAATCGGTCAAGGTTGAATTAGTAAGATGTTTATCATTTAAAATATTTTAATTATATAAAACAATTATTTAATATGAATAATGATGTGGTTTTAGATATATTGGAGTTAAGTATAACTTTATATATTGTGTTCCACGTGAAACATGATGAGCTTATTTAACTGGGTATAAACAGTAACATAAATGTTTGAGAAATTTAAAAGCAGAGCGATTAGAATCGAAGCATATTCTTATCCAATTCATGTAGAACATTCATGTTAAAAAAAACACTGATCATTAGTTTAAGTACATTCATTTCAAGCTTTGCATTTGCCAATATTGATACGGTACAAGCTAATTTGGCAAAAAACAGTCCCAATTTAAAAATTGAAAATATTCAGACCACCGAGATGAAAGGTATCTATAGCGGTTCCATGCAGGGCCAAGTGGTTTATCTGAATGAAGATGCCAAGCATCTGATTGCTGGTCCGATGCTGCGGATTCAGGATCAACATAATCTGACCCGTGATTTAATGCTGAAACAAAATAGTATCGACTGGAAAAAATTACCGCTTCAGGATGCTGTAAAAAGTGTAAGAGGTACGGGTAAACGTCAGATTGCCATCTTTTCTGACCCAAATTGCCCGTATTGTAAAAAGCTTGAGTTAGAGCTGAAAAAACTGAATGATTTGACGATTTATACCTTTATTCTTCCTTTAAAACCCCAGTCGGTGGCTCCTTCAAAACAGGTGTATTGCGAGTCTAATCCAGCTCAGGCATGGGAAGATCTGATTGCTCAAGGGATTCAACCTAAATCGAAAAAAACTTGTGCCAATCCGATTGAACAGAATAAAAAACTGGCTCAGTCTATGGGCGTGAATGGGACACCTGCAATTATTTTTTCCAATGGTTTTAAAGTGATGGGTGCCTATCCGGCAGAGCAGATTGAGCAGATCTTTAAAGAATTCAATTTATAAAAAAATTAAATAAAGCTATCAGTCGCTCAATATAAAAAAGCACCTTTCCGGTGCTTTTTTATTCAGGTCGTCAAATCAACCTCAGAAACATCTGAATGGTTTAGACTGTACGGCGTTTGGTGACCATATTATAAATAAACAGAATAATCACAGCACCAATCACGGAAGCAATCAGACCTGCTGCGGAATCTGCCGAATACAGACCGAGCATACGGCCACCAAAAGTCGCCAATAAGGAGCCGGCAATACCCAGTAAGGTAGTCATAATAAAACCTGCCTTATCATTACCAGGATGAATGGCACGTGCAATCAGACCTGCTACAAAACCAATGACGATCGCCACAATAATTGTCCACATATGCATACTCCTTCTTATCATATCTTTGTTTTCACATCTGTTTAATCATCTTGAAACAAAGTCAGGATCATAAAAAGTTGAATCCTGAAACGAGATGTTATTTTTTGTTCCCGGTTTTCTCTATATTTGAAGTATAAAAAAAGTGGCTTATGCCACTTTTTTTAACCTGATTTTAAAGACCGATTTCACCAATAAATGGCAGGTGACGGTACTTCTGGTCATAGTCTAAGCCATAACCCACGATAAATTTATCTTCAACCTCAAAGCCCATAAATTCGACCTTCAAATCGATTTCACGACGCGATGGTTTACTTACCAAAGTACACAGTTGAATCGAATTGGGTTCACGGGTTTGCAGGATTTCAAGTACCTTGCTTAAAGTGTTGCCTGAATCAATAATATCTTCAACGACTAACACATCTTTACCACGGATTTCACCGTCTAAATCTTTCAGGATTTTTACATCACGTGACGATACCGTGCCATCGCCATAACTGGACACAGTCATGAAATCCAATTCATGCGGTTTTGAAATCACACGACATAAATCAGCCATAAAAATCACTGAACCACGTAATAAACCGATGAGCACAAGTTCTTTGTCACTATTGGCATAGTGTGCATTGATTTGAGCACCAAGCTCTTTGACTTTAGCTTGAATTTCTTCAGCGGAAATCATTACGCTCATTTGGACGGTCATGGGTAGATACCTAAAAAGTAAAAATAGCAAAATAAAAAAGGTGTTGACCTGCAACACCTGAATACGTCGCAATTTTAATACATCCCTAGCAGAGATGCACCTGTTTTGCTGGCTGTAAATGTAATCATTTTTTAGCCGCGGCTGAATCGCGTTTCAGTAAAAAAACACAGCCCAGCGCCATTGCAGACAGGAGCAAGTATTGACGATGGCGGGGTTTTGTCGCTTTATTCACTGGCTGCTGCTTTGACATAGACGGCTACTCCATAGACATAGGTGGCTGCAATATTACGGTCATCGCCAAGCATGGTCAGTGCAAAAAATGCATCTTCAATATTTTTAGCTCTGCTCTGGCGTAACTGCTGTAAGGCAGTGGCATTGAGATTCAGCACCACAAAGTCGGCTTCTTTGCCAATATTAAAGTTCCCTAGGCGATCATCCAGACTCAAGGCTTTGGCACCGCCTAAAGTGGCATGATACAAGGCCTCAAAGGCGGAGAGTTTTTCGCCCTGCAACTGCTGCACCTTATAGGCTTCATTCAGGGTTTGCAGCTGATTAAATGATGTTCCTGCTCCAATGTCTGTGCCTAAGCCGACTTTGACCCCTTTGTCCCAAGTTTTTTTCAGGGGAAATAAGCCACTGCCAAGGAATAGATTTGAGGTCGGACAGAAAGCAATGGCGGAGTCGGTCTGATGCATACAATCCCACTCCTCATCTTCCAGATGCACGCAATGCGCGAAGACGGATTTACTGCCGGTTAAACCATAATGATGATAAACATCCAAATAACTTTCACGTTCAGGAAAGAGTTCTTTTACCCAAGCAATTTCATTTTTATTTTCACTTAAATGGGTATGTACATAGACATCCGGATATTCGGCTTTGAGCTGTCCGGCTTTTTGTAGTTGTTCAGGTGTTGAGGTTGGTGCAAAGCGTGGGGTAATCGCATACAGGTTCCGCCCCTGTCCGTGCCATTTTTCAATCAGCGCTTTAGAATCTGTATAAGCTGTTTCTGCTGTATCTGTTAGTGCTTCCGGAGCATGACGATCCATCAAGACTTTACCCGCGATCAGACGCATATTGCGCATGGTTGCCGCATTAAATAAAGCATCTACGGATTCAGGATGAACGGTACAAAAGACCAGTGCAGTGGTGGTGCCATTTTTAAGCAATTCCTGCACGAAAAATTCGGCAATTTTTTCGCTGTACGATGCATCTTGAAACTGGATTTCAGTGGGGAATGTATAGGTATTTAACCATTCCAGCAGCTGTTCACCATAAGCCCCGACCATTTCCGTTTGCGGGAAATGAATATGGGTGTCGATAAAACCGGGAACAATCAGTTGATCTGGATAGTGCTGTAATTCAGCGTTGGTAGGAAGTCGTGACTGCCCTTCTTGCCAAGGACCAAACCACTGGATTTTACCTTCGTGAATGATGACTATACCATCTTCTACATATCGCACTTGGTCGTGTATATCACGTGCTTGGGCAACTGTATTCTGAATGTCGAGGAAGCGACCACGGATCGCTGTCGTTGCAATTACAGAAGACATTTTAAACCTACGCTTTTAATTTTTTCGATTGATTGTAGCTGAAAAAATTGCCATGTTTGTATGAACATTCATATTTAAATAGCGATCCAGATTCTTCTATGACCCCATCCAATTATTATGATCAATTTCAACAGATCGTGTGTGCGCAGCCCACATTAATGCGCATCTTGCATCAGTTAGCACAATTACACTCTGACGCTTATGTCGCAGCGGGTGTGTTACGTCATGTGATCTGGGCGCATTTACATGGATGGGAATATGAAATAAATCATACTGAGGTCGATGTGATTTTCTATGATGAAAATGAGCAGGCTCGCGTTATAGAACAGCAACTTGCAGATCGGTTAAAAGAGTATTTTCCAGATATCCGTTGGGATGTGACCAATCAAGCCTTTGTACATGAGTGGTATCGTACCGATCAAAATGAAAATATTGAGCCTTTAACTTCAATTGATCATGCGCTGTCATTATGGCCAGAAACTGTCACGGCCTTGGCACTGCGCCTAAAAGATGATGAATTGGAGTTGATTGCTCCTTTCGGTTTAGCAGATTTATTTGAGTTAAAGCTGCGTTGGAATCCGAATTTAGTCAGTTATGCCGTGTTTGAACAACGCATGCTGAGCAAACAGTTTTTGCAAAAATGGCCCAAATTATCCCTGATAGAACAATAAAAAAAGCCTGCTGATGCAGGCTTTTTTGATGATTACTTTTTACAGGGTGGTTTCGTTATGCCTCTTACTATGACGAATCGACAAGATCGCGGTCACAGTGAGGACAATCACAATAAAGCTCAAAGAAATCCAGATCGGCATATGGAACACATCCAGCATCAGCATTTTAAAGCCGATAAAGACCAGAATGATCCCGAGACCATAAGGCAGATAATGCATTTTTGAGGCTGCGCCCGAGAGCAGGAAGAACATCGCGCGTAGGCCTAAAATCGCCATCAGGTTTGCGGTAAGGACAATAAAGGGATCGGTGGTGACGGCAAAAATAGCTGGAATAGAATCGACGGCAAAGATCACATCAGAGGCTTCAACCAGGATCAGGACCAAGAACAACGGCGTTGCCCAGAGCAAACCATTCTGACGGACAAAGAATTTGTCGCCCTGAAGTTGCGGGGTAATACGCATATGTTTACGTAGCCATTTCAGAATCGCCATATCTTCAATATTGCTGTCTTCTTCATGCTGACCACGAAGGAATTTGAAGCCGGTATACACCAGGAACGCACCGAAGATATACAGAATCCAAGAGAATTCCTGTACAAACCAGGCGCCAATAAAAATAAAGATGGTTCTGAGTACAATCGCACCCAGTACGCCATATAACAGCAGCTTGCGTTGCAATGCGGGTGGAATGGCGAAGGCCGCGAAGATCATCAGCCAGACAAAGACGTTATCAATCGCTAGGGATTTTTCCAGCAGATAACCGGCAAAGTATTCCATAACCTTGGCATTAGCAATTGCCGTG
This sequence comes from Acinetobacter lwoffii, assembly GCF_019048525.1. Lineage (NCBI taxonomy): Bacteria > Pseudomonadati > Pseudomonadota > Gammaproteobacteria > Moraxellales > Moraxellaceae > Acinetobacter > Acinetobacter lwoffii. The sequence goes on from NZ_CP077369.1 coordinate 859,371, forward strand.
CCTGCGGTCTGCTCCAGATACAGCCATAAGCCGCCACCAAATAAAGTCGCGACACTGACCCAGGCAATACTCCAGTAGGCAGCAGTTCGGACTTTAACTTCCTGACCATGCTGATGCTTAAAGCCGACAAAATCGATTACCAGCATGACTGCGACAATCGCGAAAAAGACGAGATACAGCCAGAGTGTACCAATGGTTTCCATGTGAATTCTCCACATCGGACAACTAGCCATAAAAAAACCTTGACCAGTTGCCAGATGAAAAACATCTATAACAACATGATCAAGGTCTTGCCTACATCTTACTGTTCCACTTTTTTATATAAAGTGTGACTTCAAGATGCTCAGATACCGACTTTTTGCAAAGTGTAATGACGATATTCTGACACGTTTAAAAATTGAAATTTCATTCTTAAACGCTTGGAGGAGGCTACTCCCCTTGTTCAAACTAAATTTTATTTGAGCGGTAGCTCAATGTGCAGCAAGCATGACAGATTTTTGCTAAGACTACAATTTCATTTACAAAAATCATGCTTCAAGGCGCTTTCTTACCTAAGAAATCCGGACGCTGAATCAGGTATAAGCTGATCAGAAAACCCAAGCTGGCCAAGATTGCTCCTACCCAGCCAATACTATGTAATCCGATATGTGCCGTTACCAGACCGCCGAGTAAGGCACCGCCACCAATCCCGACATTGTACAGACCTGAAAAAATTGCCATGGCGACATCGGTTGCATCAGAAGCCAGATTTAAGGTCTTGGCTTGTAGAGCCAGACTAAACCCAATAATGCTGATGCCCCAGATTAACGCCAAGCTATTAAGCTGAAATACACCTTGAGACAGTGGCAGCAATAACAGCAGCGAGATCCCTAGCCCGAGTGTAAATAGCGGAATGGTGAGTCGGGGAAAATGCGGTGCAAAGCGGCCAAATACATAAGACCCGATCAGGCCCGCACCGCCATAAATCAGCAATAAGCTGGTGGTCTGTGCAGAGCTGAATTGCGCAATATTCAGCGCAAAGGGTTCAATATAACTATAGGCGGTAAATTGCGCACTAATCACAAGCACGGTAAGCGCAAAGACCAGCATCAGGCTGGGACGTTTTAGCAAGCTTTTTAAACTGCTGAGTGAACCTGAATTAACACTTGGCAATAAAGGCAAGGTTTTGGCCAGCAGTACGCAGACCACGCTTGCCACAACTGCGATCAAGGCAAAACTATTGCGCCAGCCATAGGCCTCCCCGATCATCCGGCCAAAGGGAATTCCCAAGACCATCGCCATGGCGGTACCGGTAGCCAATAAGCCCAATGCCTGAAATTTTTTGCCCTTTGGCGCAACCCGCACAGCAAGTGACGCCGTAATTGACCAGAACAGCGCATGCGCCACGGCAATACCAATCCGGCTCAGCACCAGAATGCTAAAGCTCCAGGCAAAATAGGACAGCACATGACTGAAAATAAACACCGCAAATAAAACCATCAGCAGAAAGCGCCGTTCAATATTTTTGGTCAGTAACATCATTGGCAAAGAAAGCAGCGCCACGACCCAGGCATAAATTGTCAGCATCCACCCGACCTGGGTCGGTGACATGGCAAAACTGGTACCAATATCACTTAATAGCGCCACCGGGATAAATTCGGTGGTATTGAAAATAAAGGCAGCAGAGGCTAAAGCAATCACACAAACCCATTGACGTGTCACCGAAGAGGTGGAAGAAGAGCTAGACATACATATCTGATAAAAAGAACCGGCCGGCAGTTTAAACCTGTTGAGCAAAATGCGGTATTGGTCAGAAGGACAGATTCACAATCCTTTAAAAGAAATCTAACAATAGAGCAGGGAAAAATATGTCAGTCTGGCTTAAAAACAAGGAGAGGATCGGCATGTTGATCGAGCATCAGCAACAGGACACTGGAGGTTTATGGTTTGTAGAGCCAAATGAAAAACGTCTGGCAGAAATGAGTTATTCCAGAGTAAATGAAGATCAATTAGTGATTGAACACACCTGGGTCGATGACAGTCTACGCGGCCAGCACGTCGGGTATTATCTGGTCGAGGCCGCTGTGAATTTTGCCCGTGAACACGGCATCAGGATTATTCCAAAATGCCCTTTTGCCAAATCCGTGTTCGAGCGAGAGCCTCGCTTTAATGATGTTTTATAATTTTAAAATGACAACAAAGGTTTAGATTTGTATGGAAATTAAATATCAAGATTCAAAATGTGGTGGTGTATTTTTTATGGAAGATCAAGGACGCCGCCTGGCGGAGATTACTTATCAATGGCGGGGCGATGCCGTCATCATTGCCGATCATACCTGGGTCGATGATTCCCTGCGTGGCCAAGGTATTGCCCGAAAAATGCTGGATGTACTGGTTGATTTTGCCCGTGAAAAAAGTTTAACCATCATCCCGCAATGTTCCTATGTGGATGTCATGTTTAAACGTGACCGAAGTCTGGCAGATGTCGCAGCAACGGCTATTTAACTACCCAAGAGGATTTCCCGAAAGATAAATGCAGTTTTTCTTTCAAGGCAGGAATCAATATAACCTGTAACAGGGTATATAAACCGAAACCTGCCATCACCCCGGTCATCGCCCAGAAAATTTCTTCAAACTGTTGCAGCATCACTAAAATTGCCATGATCAGCAGGTAACTGGCATGAAAATAAATACGATGCCCAACAAATTTCAAGATCGTCCAGCTAATAAAAATTGAACTGATCAGCAAATTGGTTTGAGCACTGAATTGCCAGTTATTTAAAGTGATCATCAGGACAAAACACACACATAACAAGGCGAGGGTTAAAATCAGATCTTTTAACATCAGGTGATCCTCATGCTTACGGTAGGTGTATGAAAATATTCGTTTAATAATTTAGGGACTATTGTTAAAAGTTTAATCCAGAAATGCAAACTGAAAACCGTGTAAGCAAAAACGGATGTTTGCTCAAAAAATAGTCGACTTAATTTAAAATTATTGATTAAATTGTATTTTTAATTCTTCCCTCTAGGGAGATGGCATGATGCTACAGCTTTGCTATGCTAGTGAACGCATAGAATCTGAACAAGAGTTGTTACAAGATTTGAGCGATATTTTAGCCACTGCCCGGAAGTTCAATCTTCAGCATCAGATTCATGGGGTGTTGTATTATTCCCATGGCAAATTTTTCCAGTGCCTTGAAGGTCAGGCTGAAGTAGTGGAAAGTTTATTTCAGAGCATTTGTCGGGATCCCCGCCATCACAATATCTTGCGTTTTGCAGATGCGATGGTAGAGCATTCCCATTTCTCGGAATGGTCAATGAAATATGTGCATAAACACAGTGAAATTTCTTCTTTATTTTCACGTTTAGGTTTGAAGCAATTTGATCCGCATGCCTTACAGCAGTCAGGAATTGCCGAATTCCTCAAAGTACTGTATCGCCTGGAAGAAAATCAGGCCAGTTTGGCATCGCCAAAAGGTTATAAGCAGCGTGGTTATGTCCCCTATTTTTGATCTGATGGATCAAAGCTGAAAATAAAAAAGTCCGCATGGCGGACTTTTTTGTCTGATGTGGATTAGGTCATGTCAATCATGACTTTTAAGGCCTTTTCATCAGAGGCATGTTTAAAGACATCATAGGCTTTTTCAAAATCGGAAAATTTAAAATGATGGGTCGCCAGTTTTTCTAGGGGCAATTTGCCGGAACAGCAGGTTTTCAGCAACATCCCTGTGGTATTGGCATTCACCAGGCCGGTGGTGATGGTCAGGTTTTTAATCCAGAGTTTGTTCAGTTCAAAACTCACCGGTTTACCATGTACGCCGACGTTGGCAATATGCCCGCCCTCCTTCACGACATGCTGGCAAATATTCCAGGTAGGCTCCACCCCCACTGCTTCAATGGCACAGTCGACCCCGCGTCCATCGGTAATCTCTAGAATCTTTTGAATGGCATCTTCTTTGGCAGAGTTGATGATATGCGTCGCGCCGACAGTCTTGGCAAATTCCAGCCGATTATCATCCATATCCACCATAATAATATTGGCGGGTGAATAAAACTGTGCGGTGAGCAGACAACTCATGCCGATTGGCCCTGCCCCGACAATCGCGACATTGTCGCCTGGTTTGACATCGCCATATTGCACCCCAATTTCATGTGAAGTTGGCAGGATATCTGAGAGGAATACGGCCACATCTTGATTCAGGCCATCGGGTAAATGATAGAGTGAGGTATCGGCAAAGGGCGTGCGTACATATTCGGCATGGGTGCCATCAATCATATAACCCATGATCCAGCCGCCTTCATTGCGACAATGGGCATAGAGCTGTTTCTGGCAGTTTTCACAGGTTCCGCAGCGGCTGACACAGGAAATAATCACCCGGTCGCCCTTTTTAAAGTTTTGCACGGCGGAACCAACTTCTTCCACAATGCCAATACCTTCGTGACCTAAAATACGTCCCTTAAAGCTGCCCTCTTTACGCGTAGCCTCCTGCTCAATTTCCGGGTTTTTACCTTTCCAGATACCCAAGTCGGTACCGCAGATGGTAACTTTTTCCAGTTTAATGATGGCATCGCTGGGATGCAAAATGGTGGGAACTGGGCGGTCTTCAAAGCGGATATCATTTGCGCCGTAATAGACCATCGCTTTCATCGTTGTCATGACACATCTCCTAATGGAATGAGGAATGAGAATGACCTGACTCAGCGAGAATAATGAACGCCTCGATTGCTTTTATATAGTGACAGCGATGGGCTGATTTATGATCTGGCTTTCAGGCCTATAGATACCTGTGTTCTTCTCGATTGTGCCTTGAGTGATATGGCGCTGCAATGAGTCTTGTGTACAGATTGCAACAAAAGATCATCAGGGAGGGTTCAGAGATAAATCTGCTCTTTGGGTCAATGTTTAAATCATAGGATTGCAGGATCAGAACAACGGTTCACTTTTTCTCAATCAACGTTTTAATATGCTAAAAAAAGCCCGCTAGGCGGGCTTCTTCACTTCACTTAAATCTGTTTTATGCTTGTAAAACAGTAATCAGCTTCTGATGCAAACCACCAAAACCACCATTCGACATAATTACTACGGCATCGCCCTCGCCTGCCTCTGCTACCACGGTCTGAATGATGTCATCCAGTGTGCGTGCAACTTTGGCCTTGTTTGGCGCAGCCTCAATGACCGGTTGCAGATCCCAGTCCAGTCCTTCCGGTTGATACCAGATCACTTCATCGGCCAGACGTGCTGAATGAGCCAAGCCATCTTTATGACTGCCCATGCGCATGGTATTGGAACGTGGTTCAATAATTGCCCAGAGTTTGCGTTCCCCTAGACGTTTGCGCGCACCTTCTAAGGTCGTATCAATCGCCGTCGGATGATGGGCGAAATCATCATAAACCTCGATACCACGGACTGTGCCTAACAGTTCCATACGGCGTTTCACCCCACCAAAATTCGATAGTGCTTCACAGGCAGTTTCAATCGATACGCCGACATGTTCAGCGGCAGCAATCGTGGCCAAGGCATTGGCCACCGAATGCTGTCCAGTCATATTCCATTGTACTTCGCCTTTGACCACGCCCTGTTGCAGCACTTTGAAATGTGAACCATCTGCTGACAATTGTTCTGCATACAGCTTAGCTTTTTCATTGGCATCCAGACTGGTGCGTACTACAGGTGTCCAGCAGCCCTGCTCCAGCACTTCATCAATATTGCTTTCAGTAATCGGCGCGATAATCCGGCCTTCACTTGGAATGGTACGAACTAGATGATGGAACTGCTTTTGAATTGCGGCTAGATCATCGAAGATATCGGCATGGTCAAATTCCAGGTTATTTAAAATTGCGGTTTTTGGATGGTAATGCACGAACTTGGAACGCTTGTCGAAGAAAGCAGAATCGTATTCATCGGCTTCGACACAGAAATATTTCCCACCACCGAGACGCGCACTTTCCGAAAAGCCCAATGGCACACCGCCAATCAGAAAACCTGGCTCCAGACCGGCTTGATCCAGTACCCAAGCCAGCATCGTGGTGGTCGTGGTTTTACCATGTGTTCCGGCGACACCCAGCACGTGTTTACCTTGCAGAACATGATCAGCCAGGAACTGCGGACCTGAAATATAAGGCAGACCTGCATTCAGCATATATTCGACTGCATCAATACCACGCTTCATGGCATTGCCGACGATCACCAGATCCGGATGAGGCTGTAAATGACTGCGGTCATAACCCTGCATTAAAGTGATGCCCGCATTTTCAAGTTGGGTCGACATGGGTGGATACACATTCAGGTCTGAACCTGTTACCTGGTGGCCCAGATCGCGTGCAAGTAGCGCTAACGAGCCCATAAAGGTGCCACAAATACCCAAAATATGCAGATGCATCTACTTTACTCCGTTCCTGTCTGACCCATCACTTTATATTGGTGCTGTTGTCATGATTTATTCAATTTGCAAGCAACGATAGCAAGGCTTTAGCTGAAAAGATAGTGAAAATTCTGGCCTTGTTGTGGGATTTTTTAAATCCTGTTTCACGGATAAATTCAAAGAAAATTTCAAAGCGATGCAATATCTTTTCGCCAAATAAACCGTAAAATAAGTTCGACTTTTTTGCAGAGTGCATGCAAATGCTGCCGGCTTTATTTCTTCTGGTAATTGCCAACTGTTTTATGACCCTGGCCTGGTATGGGCATTTAAAATTTTTGCCGCATGATGCACCGCTCTGGCAAGCGATTTTGTTCAGCTGGGCCATTGCCCTGTTTGAATATAGTCTGATGATTCCAGCGACCAAATTACTGGCGCAGCAAGGCCTGGCAGTCGGTCAAATGAAAATCACCCAGGAAGTCGTGACCTTACTAGTCTTTGTTCCTTTTATGATTTTTATGTTTAAACAGCCCTTTAAACTGGATTATCTCTGGGCTGCTTTATGTCTGTGTGGATGTGTCTATTTTGTATTCCGCAGTTCTTAAATAGTTGTAACTGCAGATACTCCCCTATTTTTATTACAGTTTTTGAAAATTCGATAAAAAAACAAGAAAAATCGAGCCTTGCTTTGACCGTTAAATTTTATGAAGCTGAATTTTCAGTCTATAATACGCACTCCTATTCAAGCTTGGCTCTCTCGTCGAGATTTATCTTTATCTCACTTTAATCTCTGGAAAATTTGCAATGAATGCGGCTGCTGCACAAGATACTCCTCTCGTAGGTATTATCATGGGTTCTCAATCAGATTGGGCAACTCTCGAACACACTGCCAATATGCTCAAGCAGCTTGGTGTCCCATTTGAAGCCGAAGTTGTTTCTGCACACCGTACCCCAGACCGCCTGTTTGAATATGCCGAGCAAGCGCGTGATCGTGGTATTCATGTAATTATTGCCGGTGCAGGTGGCGCAGCGCATTTACCGGGTATGTGTGCAGCGAAAACTGATCTTCCAGTTTTGGGTGTACCGGTGAAATCTTCGATTTTAAACGGTGTTGATTCATTGCTGTCTATTGTGCAAATGCCAGCCGGTATTGCGGTGGGTACCTTGGCCATCGGTCCTGCCGGTGCCACCAATGCTGCCATTATGGCCGCGCAAATTCTGGGTTTGACCCGTCCAGAAATCGCAAAAAATGTTGCAGATTTCCGTGCAGCGCAAACAGATAAAGTGGCAAGTAACAATATTCCAGGCCAAGCTTAAGTCGAGACACAGATTATGGATAAAACCATCGGTATTTTTGGTGGCGGTCAGCTGGGTCGTATGATGGCGCAAGCGGCACTTCCATTAAATATTCAATGTACATTTTTTGAAGCCAGCACAGACTGTCCTTCTGCTGCTTTGGGTCCGGTGATTTCGAGCCAGGCTGAAAATGGTCTGCAAGACTTTATTAATAGTGCAGATGTATTTAGCCTTGAGTTTGAAAATACGCCACTTACAGATGTTGATGTACTGACGCAAAGCAAGCAACTGCATCCGCCGCGTCAGGCTTTGGCGATTGCCCAGCATCGTCTGTCTGAAAAAGCCTTGTTTGATGAACTGGCTATTCCGGTTGCACCGTACAAAGCGGTCACTTCACTGGAAAGCTTAGAGGCTGCTGTAGCTGAACTGGGCTTGCCGATCGTACTGAAAACCTCGCGTGGCGGTTATGATGGTAAAGGCCAATTCGTTTTACGTTCGACCGATCAGATGGATCAGGCCTGGGCAGAATTGGGCCCTGCAGGTGAGCTGATTGCAGAAAGCTTTGTCACCTTCTCGCGTGAAGTTTCAATCATTGCAGTACGCGGCCAAGATGGTGATGTTAAAACCTGGCCATTGGCGGAAAATCATCATCATGACGGCATTCTGTCGCACTCGATTGTGCCAGCACCGGACAGTACTGACTTGCAGCCGGTAGCACAAGAATACATCACTCGCCTGCTGAATCATCTGAACTATGTCGGTGTGCTGACCCTTGAGTTGTTTGTGACAGACAATGGCCTATATGCCAACGAGATGGCACCACGTGTGCATAACTCGGGTCACTGGTCGATTGAAGGTGCAGTATGTTCGCAGTTTGAAAACCATGTGCGTGCCGTGGCAGGTTTACCTTTAGGTTCAACTGAAGTGATCCGCCCAACTGTCTTGGTGAACATCATTGGTCAGCATCCGAAATCTGCAGATGTACTTGCTCTGGAAGGTGCACATTTGCATCTTTACAATAAGTCAGAGCGCGAAGGCCGCAAGATTGGTCACATTACCCTGATGCCAAATGACAGCGCGCAATTGTCTGTACTTTGCCGCCAACTGGCGAAAATTTTACCGAATCCATTGGCATTGAGCGAAGATATGACCATCTAGGCTTTAACTTGCTGATAAAAAAAGCGATCACTTCGGTGATCGCTTTTTTATTTGTCTGCTTTCAGGCATGATTGCGCCTCTTCAAAAATACCTGCCATTGGTCGGATCAGTTTTTAAATCAATTGCTTATAAACTGATCAATTGAGTATAAATATACCAATTCAATAAAATCTTATTTACCGCTGAATTTTGTCATATTCATTTGTGGATAAGCCTAAAATCAAAGTTTGAATTTAAAACTGGAAAGTGGTTTTGAATTTAAATTCATAAAAACAAATTCGAATTTAAATCGGACTTTGAATTTAAACTTGCGCTTTTAAATTCAAAAAAATATGAATTCAAATTTAAAACTGGATAAATAAATTCAAAGTTTTGAATTTAAAAATATTAGCCCATTATTTAAATGAATTTAAAAGAAAAACTAGTGTAATTAGAGCATGTTGATGATCGAGAGTCGCTTTTCCTGAAACAAGTTATCCCCAGTAATTTTTAAATTTAAAACTGATTGCAAGTGTTTTGAATTTGAATTTAAAAATCCCGCTGATTTGAATTTAAATCAGGCTTGTGGATAACTCATGTTTAAATTTAAAGATTACAAAATGAATTTAAAAGTGTAGGAATTATGGATTTAAATTTACGCATTGGCGCTTTAATTTTCATCATGAGCTGCTAAGGTAGAAACATAATTCAAAATCTAAATACTCAAGGGTCTTATGCAACGGCTTGCACTTTTTATTGGTTCTGTGGTCTTGGCTGCTTCACAGGCACAGGCTGAACTTATTATTAATGGTCAACGTGTCACGCCGACTGATTTGACCTCTAGTTCAAATATCCCGAATTATGCCTCCCAAAATAATTTTCAAAACTGTCTCGCCAATTTGCGCAGTCAAGCTGTTGCTAGAGGTGTAAGCGGCAGTACCTATGATCGTTATACCCAAAACTTAAGCCCTGATTATTCAGTGATTGAACGCCTGAATTACCAGCCTGAATTTTCTACCCCAATTTGGGATTATCTGTCTGGTTTGGTGGATGAAGAACGGGTTCAGCTCGGCCGGCAAAAATTACAGCAACATCGTGAGGTGCTCAATCGTGTTGCTGCCACCTATGGTATACCTGCAGAAACGGTAGTTGCGGTATGGGGTGTCGAAAGTAATTTTGGTGATATTTCGGGGAAATATCCTTTATTACAGGCTTTAGGAACTTTGAGCTGTGAAGGTCGTCGCCAGAGTTATTTCCGTGGTGAGTTTTTTACCACTATGAAACTGTTACAGCGTGGCGATGTGCGTGAAGAACAATTAAAGGGTTCCTGGGCAGGCGCATTTGGTCATACCCAGTTTATGCCATCGACTTATGATGAGCTTGCAGTTGATTTTGATGGTGATGGCCGACGTGATCTAGTTTCGAGCATTCCGGATGCACTCGCATCAACTGCCAACTTTTTAAGCAAGCGCGGCTGGCAGAGCGGACAACCTTGGGGTTTTGAAGTCAAGATCCCTCAAGGCATGTCGGTTTCCGATGAAGGCCGAAGAAATAAAAAATCCTTGAGGAGTTGGATTAATCAAGGTGTAGTTCGTGCCGATGGTTCGGCATTGGTTCAAGGAAATTTATCGCAATCTTCTCAGGCCGGATTGCTTGCACCTGCAGGCCCGAGTGGTCCAGTATTTTTGGTATTTAAAAACTTTGATGCCATTTATAGCTATAACGCGGCAGAAAGTTATGCCTTGGCGATTGCGCATTTATCCGATCGCCTGCAAGGTAAAGGTAGCTTTACGGCCACATGGCCTACTGATGATCCGGGAACTTCTCGTGCAGAACGTCGTGAGATCCAGCAATTTTTATTGAATCGAGGTTATGACATTGGTGCGGTGGATGGCCTGATTGGAGATAAAACCCGGCAGGCGATTCGTCAGGAACAGCAGCGTTTAGGCTTAAGTCCGACAGGTCGTGCCGGTCAGCAGATTTTGCGGGCCTTTAGAAATGAAAATGCCAAACGCATGATGCAATAAAGAATATTGAAAACGGAAAAAGGTCTGCATGAATGCAAACCTTTTTTTGATGACTGTTTTTGAGTAGCTATATAGTTATGCAAGATAATAGTAATTCGCTGAACTTAAACAGCAGTAATGGTGCCGAGGACGCGATAGCCAGCAGCACCAGTGACTGCAGGTAGGTTGCCATTCAGTTGATTCATAAAACGCATGGCCAGCCAGGCAAAGGCGGTGGCTTCTACCCAGGTTGGACTGAGGCCCAGATCGGCGGTAGTCTGTACACTCCATTCATGTTTACGTAAACGCCAGCGCAACTGCTCCAGTAAATGTGAGTTATAGGCACCACCACCGCAAACAAAAACCTGTCCGGTATCCATGCCAGAACGGTAAATGGCTTTTTTAATGGCACGGGTGGTGAGCTTTAATAAAGTCGCCTGTACATTTTCCGGAGTATCTTCCAGTTCATCGTATTGCAAGTCATTGCGCCAGTCGGCAATCTGTTCATCCAGCCACTCTAGGTTGAAATCTTCACGACCGGTACTTTTGGGAGGCTCTTTGGAGAAGAATTCGTGTGACTGCAAGCGATCAAGCAAACTGCGAATCGGGGTGCCATAGGCTGCCCAGTTACCATTTTCATCAAAAGGCTGACCGGTATAACGGGAACACCAAGCATCCATCAAGATATTGGCCGGTCCGGTATCAAAACCATATACCTCTTCAGGCTTGCCGGCAGGCAGCAGGCTGACATTGGCAATGCCACCTAGGTTTAAAATTACCCGGTGAATGCTGTCATGCTGGAAAATATCCTGATGAAATGCCGGAACTAAAGGTGCTCCCTGACCACCTGCCGCCAGATCACGACGACGGAAATCTGAAATCACCGGAATCTGGGTAATTTCAGTAATGATGTTCGGGTCACCAATTTGCAGGGTGAAGCCATGTTCAGGACGATGCCGGATAGTCTGGCCATGCGAGCCAATCGCCTTAATTCTGGATTTATCCAGGTTATTTTTTTCAATCAACGTATTAATACCATGACCAATCATTTGTGCCAGTGCAACATCAGCCTTGCCCATGCGGTCAATTTCATTGTCATCCGGCAAGGTCAGTGCCATCAGCTCATCCCGAAGGTCAGGATCAAATGCCAAAGTGAGTGTGGCATGAAGCTGGAGTGGATCAAAAGAAGCAGCAACAATATCGACACCATCCATGCTCGTGCCGGTCATTACCCCAATATAGATCGCTGTCATGGTTATTCTTAAGCCTGCAATATGCTGAAAAAGTGTTAGTATATCGCACAAATTGAGTAACTGATGTATTGGATTTTGTGATGTCAAATTTCCTGCCGGCTGAAGAACAACTTGCCCTCATTCAACGAGGCACCCACGAAATTATTTCTGAAGAAGACCTTCTCAAGAAATTAAAATTGAATCGTCCATTAAAAATTAAAGCGGGTTTTGACCCGACTGCACCTGATTTGCACTTGGGCCACACGGTTCTCATTAATAAGTTAAAAGTATTCCAGGATTTGGGTCATGAAGTATTGTTTCTGATCGGTGATTATACTGCGATGATCGGTGACCCGACCGGCAAGAGCGCAACACGTCCACCATTGTCACGTGAACAGGTTTTAGAGAACGCTAAAACATATCAAGAACAAGTATTTAAAATTCTTGATCCCAACAAAACCAAAGTGGTGTTTAACTCGGAGTGGTTTGCGCAAAAAACTGCGGCTGATTTAATTCAATTGGCATCACAGCAAACGGTTGCGCGTATGTTGGAGCGTGATGATTTCACCAAGCGTTATAACAATCAACAACCGATCGCGATTCATGAATTTTTGTACCCATTGGTACAAGGCTATGACTCTGTTGCGCTGGAAGCAGATGTTGAATTGGGTGGTACAGACCAAACCTTTAACCTGTTGATGGGTCGTACCTTACAAGGTCGTTATAACCAAGAAGCACAAGTCTGTATCACAGTGCCAATCCTTGAGGGTTTAGATGGCGTCAACAAGATGTCTAAATCTTTAGGTAACTATATTGGTGTATTTGATGCACCGGGCGCGATATACCAGAAAGTGCTTTCAATGCCGGATGCATTGATTGAGCGTTATTTTGATCTGCTCAGCTTTAAAACCATTGAAGAAATTCAACAGTTATTAAAAGAAGTGGCAGAAGGCCGTAATCCTCAAGAAGTGAAAAAGATTCTTGCACTGGAGCTGGTTGAGCGTTTCCATGGTGCAGAGGCGGCTGCCAATGCGCATAAAGGCGCGGGCAATATCATTACTGAAGGTGAATTACCCGAAGGTACGCCAGAAGTAACTATTTCACGTGGCGAGTTTGGTGGGGAAATCTTTATTACCTCGATTTTACGTGAAGCCGGCTTAACCAAAAATGCAGCCCAGGCTAAGGATGCATTAGGCCGTGGTGCAGTGAAAGTGGATTGGCAGACTGTAGATACGACCTATTCTGTGAAAGAGAACGTAACTTTGATTGTTCAGGCCAGTAAAAAAGCAATCGCTAAAGTCACTTTTGTTGACTAAAAAACGGATAAGTTATTGAAATAAAAGCAGGCTTCGGTCTGCTTTTTTTGTTGATGTTCTATATTTAAAAATCAAATAAGTAAAGTCAAAAAAAACCCTATGAAAACAAGAGTTAATTTTTCCCAAATCACTTGCTTTTCATCTTTATTATGTATAGGATTTATTCATCTAGAGAATTCGTTTAGAGCATCTAGAGGGTAGTAAAAATAATAGTACTCCACAACTGAGAAGTCTCTTTTCCAAGAGGCTCTTTTTAAAAGCTTTAAAGCGAATAACTATAATAATGACATAATGGATCGGGTAAAGATTCAATTCTAAGGAGGAGATTTTGGGAGAGATCTCTTCCTTTTTTATTTATTCTGATTGCGTAATCAAAATATAAATCTGCATGCCTACTCTTCTTGTTGAACAACTAAACTTAAAATTAATCAGCAAATCGAACTTAGGTGAATGACCTCTAAGGGTGAGTTCATTTCAATTGACTCCAAAAGAAAAGTGCAAAACATAAAAAATTAAAGCAGAGGTGATTGAATGTATCGCTTTCCAACAGAAGATATTTTTGATGAACAGATCGATTGCATATTACGGTTCTTATTTGAATACCAGCCGGTCGAACAAAAACAGCAACTCTATGGATCTGTCTATACTTTATTTATGCAGCTTGATCTGGCCGCGCATTACTTTTTATTTTCCCTGATTGAAGAGCAGTTACCGCGACGCGCGAAATTATTCTTTATTGCCGAGGATTATCAGGGTAAGAAAGACATGACTGTAGAGGTCATGCAACATTGGCGTGGACAGCAACAGCAGGAAAAAGTCGCTTAATGCAAAATAACAGACTTTATCTTCTATATATAAGTGATCTACGCATGGTCTTGGGATTCGAAAAACTAAAAATGAATACCTCTGCTATATAGCAGCCTAAAAATAGGCTTTTATAAAAGCCTTGTACGTAAAAAATAACTCATCAATTGAGGAGTCTAGGATTTAGATCAGTTTATTGGACGAGATAGAATAATTTTGGTTTTCTTTTGATGAGCTAATTTAAATAAAAGATAAGATTTGAATGTCAAAAGGCTAAAAATACTGTTTTAAATATTATTGTGATAGTTTTTAGGTCTAAATGAATTTTCAGTTATAAAAATAAAATGACGTGTTTAGTGGGTTTATTGCATAAAAACGCTTAAAAATTAGATAAAAAAGCGATTTTTCAGTAATTTTTGTAGAAAAAAAAGACATACGTGAAAAATATAGTGAATTGGGGGTTGCAATGATTCTGAAATCCTCTAGAATGCACCCATACCGACGAGATAGACGGAAACGAACGAAGCAGAATGGCGGAGTTGTTGAGTTTATCGAAGTCCAGCTTCTGGCACTGACGAGGTGTTAGAAAGATCATTAAGAGATTATGAAGAACAACTTGTGTGGATTTTTACTGGTTGATTGATCGAAATTATTTTCATTGATTGATGGTAGAAATTACTCGAAGTTTATTTGAGAAATATTTGTCAGAAAATTGATGAGCCAAGATTGGTGTCCTTTAAGGCACTACATAGTATTAAACTGAAGAGTTTGATCATGGCTCAGATTGAACGCTGGCGGCAGGCTTAACACATGCAAGTCGAGCGGGGAAAGGTAGCTTGCTACCTGACCTAGCGGCGGACGGGTGAGTAATGCTTAGGAATCTGCCTATTAGTGGGGGACAACATCTCGAAAGGGATGCTAATACCGCATACGTCCTACGGGAGAAAGCAGGGGACCTTCGGGCCTTGCGCTAATAGATGAGCCTAAGTCGGATTAGCTAGTTGGTGGGGTAAAGGCCTACCAAGGCGACGATCTGTAGCGGGTCTGAGAGGATGATCCGCCACACTGGGACTGAGACACGGCCCAGACTCCTACGGGAGGCAGCAGTGGGGAATATTGGACAATGGGGGGAACCCTGATCCAGCCATGCCGCGTGTGTGAAGAAGGCCTTTTGGTTGTAAAGCACTTTAAGCGAGGAGGAGGCTACCGAGATTAATACTCTTGGATAGTGGACGTTACTCGCAGAATAAGCACCGGCTAACTCTGTGCCAGCAGCCGCGGTAATACAGAGGGTGCAAGCGTTAATCGGATTTACTGGGCGTAAAGCGCGCGTAGGTGGCCAATTAAGTCAAATGTGAAATCCCCGAGCTTAACTTGGGAATTGCATTCGATACTGGTTGGCTAGAGTATGGGAGAGGATGGTAGAATTCCAGGTGTAGCGGTGAAATGCGTAGAGATCTGGAGGAATACCGATGGCGAAGGCAGCCATCTGGCCTAATACTGACACTGAGGTGCGAAAGCATGGGGAGCAAACAGGATTAGATACCCTGGTAGTCCATGCCGTAAACGATGTCTACTAGCCGTTGGGGCCTTTGAGGCTTTAGTGGCGCAGCTAACGCGATAAGTAGACCGCCTGGGGAGTACGGTCGCAAGACTAAAACTCAAATGAATTGACGGGGGCCCGCACAAGCGGTGGAGCATGTGGTTTAATTCGATGCAACGCGAAGAACCTTACCTGGTCTTGACATAGTAAGAACTTTCCAGAGATGGATTGGTGCCTTCGGGAACTTACATACAGGTGCTGCATGGCTGTCGTCAGCTCGTGTCGTGAGATGTTGGGTTAAGTCCCGCAACGAGCGCAACCCTTTTCCTTATTTGCCAGCGGGTTAAGCCGGGAACTTTAAGGATACTGCCAGTGACAAACTGGAGGAAGGCGGGGACGACGTCAAGTCATCATGGCCCTTACGACCAGGGCTACACACGTGCTACAATGGTCGGTACAAAGGGTTGCTACCTCGCGAGAGGATGCTAATCTCAAAAAGCCGATCGTAGTCCGGATTGGAGTCTGCAACTCGACTCCATGAAGTCGGAATCGCTAGTAATCGCGGATCAGAATGCCGCGGTGAATACGTTCCCGGGCCTTGTACACACCGCCCGTCACACCATGGGAGTTTGTTGCACCAGAAGTAGGTAGTCTAACCTTAGGGGGGACGCTTACCACGGTGTGGCAGATGACTGGGGTGAAGTCGTAACAAGGTAGCCGTAGGGGAACCTGCGGCTGGATCACCTCCTTAACGAAAGATTGACGATTGGTAAGAATCCACAACAAGTTGTTCTTCATACGATGTATCTGAGGGTCTGTAGCTCAGTTGGTTAGAGCACACGCTTGATAAGCGTGGGGTCACAAGTTCAAGTCTTGTCAGACCCACCACTATCTGACTACAGAAGAAAAGATACATTGACTTATTGATAAGCTGGGGACTTAGCTTAGTTGGTAGAGCGCCTGCTTTGCACGCAGGAGGTCAGGAGTTCGACTCTCCTAGTCTCCACCATACATTCCTACGGAATGTATAAAGACAAAAGCTAATAAATAGACAATCAGTTGATTGTTAGTTTAGTCCTTAAGCGATCAAGTGATGAGATCCTAGAGATTAACAAGTACAAGCGTTATGATACGCGCACTTGATAATCTCTGTGATTTATCACAGTTTCCTGACCTGACGAAGGCTGGAAAAATCATTAACAGAATATATTTGAGTTGAAATAATTTGTTCAAACTCGTTTTTAAGATCAACACTAACAGTGATTTATTACTGTGATGTGAAGATTAAGGAAATGAGTTCTAGCGAAATTAACTGAATCAAGCGTTTTGGTATATGAATCTAATTGAAGCTGTACGGTGCTTAAGTGCACAAACGCCAACTGTATGAGCGTGATGAGAAATCATCACAATCTGTTGCTTATCCCACTTGTAAGGATAAACGACTGTTTGGGGTTGTATAGTCAAGTAATTAAGTGCATGTGGTGGATGCCTTGGCAGTCAGAGGCGAAGAAAGACGTGATAGCCTGCGAAAAGCTCCGGGGAGGCGGCAAATATCCTGTGATCCGGAGATGTCTGAATGGGGAAACCCACTTACCATAAGGTAGGTATTGCAACATGAATACATAGTGTTGCAAGGCGAACGAGGGGAAGTGAAACATCTCAGTACCCTTAGGAAAAGAAATCAATTGAGATTCCCTCAGTAGCGGCGAGCGAAAGGGGAAGAGCCCATTAAGTCATATAAGTTCTAGTGGAACGCTCTGGGAAGTGCGACCGTAGACGGTGATAGTCCTGTACACGAAAGGGCTTATATGATGATGTCGAGTAGGGCGAGGCACGTGAAACCTTGTCTGAATATGGGGGGACCATCCTCCAAGGCTAAATACTCCTGACTGACCGATAGTGAACCAGTACCGTGAGGGAAAGGCGAAAAGAACCCCTGTGAGGGGAGTGAAATAGATCCTGAAACCGCATGCATACAAGCAGTGGGAGCCGACTTGTTCGGTGACTGCGTACCTTTTGTATAATGGGTCAGCGACTTATATTCAGTAGCAAGGTTAACCGCATAGGGGAGCCGTAGGGAAACCGAGTCTTAATAGGGCGCATTAGTTGCTGGGTATAGACCCGAAACCAGGTGATCTATCCATGAGCAGGTTGAAGGTT
Organism: Acinetobacter lwoffii; assembly: GCF_019048525.1. Taxonomy (NCBI): domain Bacteria; kingdom Pseudomonadati; phylum Pseudomonadota; class Gammaproteobacteria; order Moraxellales; family Moraxellaceae; genus Acinetobacter; species Acinetobacter lwoffii. Next base: position 877,206 of record NZ_CP077369.1, read on the forward strand.
GGGTAACACTAACTGGAGGACCGAACCCACTGTCGTTGAAAAGCCAGGGGATGACTTGTGGATAGGGGTGAAAGGCTAATCAAACTTGGTGATAGCTGGTTCTCCCCGAAAGCTATTTAGGTAGCGCCTCGGACGAATACCATTGGGGGTAGAGCACTGTTTCGGCTAGGGGGTCATCCCGACTTACCAAACCGATGCAAACTCCGAATACCAATGAGTACTATCCGGGAGACAGACTGCGGGTGCTAACGTCCGTAGTCAAGAGGAAAACAATCCAGACCGCCAGCTAAGGCCCCAAAATTATAGTTAAGTGGGAAACGATGTGGGAAGGCATAGACAGCTAGGAGGTTGGCTTAGAAGCAGCCACCCTTTAAAGAAAGCGTAATAGCTCACTAGTCGAGTCGGCCTGCGCGGAAGATGTAACGGGGCTAAAACTATATGCCGAAGCTGCGGATGCATAATTTATTATGCGTGGTAGGGGAGCGTTCTGTAAGCCGATGAAGGTGGATTGAGAAGTCTGCTGGAGGTATCAGAAGTGCGAATGCTGACGTGAGTAACGACAATGCGAGTGAAAAACTCGCACGCTGAAAGACCAAGGGTTCCAGTCCAACGTTAATCGGGGCTGGGTGAGTCGACCCCTAAGGCGAGGCCGAGAGGCGTAGTCGATGGGAAATTGGTTAATATTCCAATACTTCTGTGTAATGCGATGAGAGGACGGAGAAGGTTAAGTCAGCCTGGCGTTGGTTGTCCAGGTGGAAGGTTGTAGGCATGTATCTTAGGCAAATCCGGGGTACTCTATGCTGAGAACTGATAGCAAGCTGTACTTGTACAGTGAAGTGGCTGATACCATGCTTCCAGGAAAAGTCTCTAAGCTTCAGTTACACAGGAATCGTACCCGAAACCGACACAGGTGGTCAGGTCGAGTAGACCAAAGCGCTTGAGAGAACTCTGCTGAAGGAACTAGGCAAAATGGTACCGTAACTTCGGGAGAAGGTACGCTGTTGTCTGTGATAGGACTTGCTCCTTGAGCGGCCGACAGCCTCAGAAACCAGGCCCCTGCAACTGTTTATTAAAAACATAGCACTCTGCAAACACGAAAGTGGACGTATAGGGTGTGATGCCTGCCCGGTGCTGGAAGGTTAATTGATGGGGTTAGCGTAAGCGAAGCTCTTGATCGAAGCCCCAGTAAACGGCGGCCGTAACTATAACGGTCCTAAGGTAGCGAAATTCCTTGTCGGGTAAGTTCCGACCTGCACGAATGGCATAATGATGGGGGCGCTGTCTCCAGCAGAGACTCAGTGAAATCGAATTCGCCGTGAAGATGCGGTGTACCCGCGGCTAGACGGAAAGACCCCGTGAACCTTTACTGCAGCTTGACATTGAACTTTGATCTTACTTGTGTAGGATAGGTGGGAGGCTTTGAAGTCGCGACGCTAGTTGCGATGGAGCCGTCCTTGAAATACCACCCTGGTAATATTGAGGTTCTAACTCTGTCCCGTTATCCGGGACGAGGACCATGTCTGGTGGGTAGTTTGACTGGGGCGGTCTCCTCCTAAAGAGTAACGGAGGAGTACGAAGGTGCGCTCAGCGTGGTCGGAAATCACGCGTAGAGTATAAAGGCAAAAGCGCGCTTAACTGCGAGACCCACAAGTCGAGCAGGTACGAAAGTAGGTCTTAGTGATCCGGTGGTTCTGTATGGAAGGGCCATCGCTCAACGGATAAAAGGTACTCTGGGGATAACAGGCTGATACCGCCCAAGAGTTCATATCGACGGCGGTGTTTGGCACCTCGATGTCGGCTCATCTCATCCTGGGGCTGAAGCAGGTCCCAAGGGTATGGCTGTTCGCCATTTAAAGAGGTACGCGAGCTGGGTTTAGAACGTCGTGAGACAGTTCGGTCCCTATCTACCGTGGGCGTTGGAAATTTGAGAGGATCTGCTCCTAGTACGAGAGGACCAGAGTGGACGAACCTCTGGTGTACCGGTTGTCACGCCAGTGGCATCGCCGGGTAGCTATGTTCGGAAGGGATAACCGCTGAAAGCATCTAAGCGGGAAGCCTACCTCAAGATAAGATTTCCCCGAGACTTTATGTCTCCTAAAGAGCCGTTGAAGACTACGACGTTGATAGGTTGGATGTGGAAGCATAGTGATATGTGAAGCTGACCAATACTAATTGCTCGTGAGGCTTGACTATACAACACCCAAACAGTTGTTGTACGAAGCTCGATTGATTCGATATTAAGCAAAGTGACTTGATTTAGTTACGCTAAACGAACAAACTACTGCAACTCAGATATACCTGTTAATAACTCATTTGACGAAAGCTAGGCTAGCGAAGTGAAAACAACGCCCATAAGACCCAAGCAAATAGTCATAAACAGTTGTGCTGGCGACCATAGCAAGAGTGAACCACCTGATCCCTTCCCGAACTCAGAAGTGAAACCTCTTAGCGCTGATGGTAGTGTGGGGTTACCCATGTGAGAGTAAGTCATCGCCAGCTCATTATTCGAAAATCCTCCTCCGCATACGCAGAGGGGGATTTTTTTATGTGCAAAAATTATAAATAAAACTTCAAAATTAACTTGTTTTATAGTTGGCGGATTCAAGCGGCAAGTGCAACAGTATAAAAACCAGCCATAACTTCACTCGGTGTATACCAACCTAGTGTTTTTCTAGGACGATGGTTGAGTGCAAATTCTATCTGCTCTATTTGTTCGTTTGACACGCCATCAAACGATGATGATTTTGGCAGATATTGACGGATTAAACCATTCGTATTTTCATTTCTAGCTCGCTGAATAGACTTGTAAGGATCAGCAAAATACGTCTCTATGCCAGCATCAGTAATTCTTTTGTGTTCGGAAAATTCTTTGCCATTATCAAATGTCACACTATAAGCATGGCTCATTTGTAAACGATCTAATGCACAAGTAATCGTTTGAGAGGATGCTCTTGTTGGCCCTAAATGAACAATATGTACATACAGGCTCTTTCGATCAACGAGAGTCAATAAAGCACCTTTATGATGTTTACCAATCACCGTGTCACCTTCGAAATCTCCTAAACGTTGTCGTTGATCAATGACCTGGTGTCGGCAGTGAATACTTGTTTTATCAATGATTTGACCCCTACGATCCGTGTTTTTGTAACCGCGTTTTCGATATTTCTTCTGATGCCTTAAATGTAGATGAAGTTTACCGCCTTTTGATTTATCTTGATAAATGTACTGGTAAATCCACTCATGTGAAGGTACATCCAGCCAACCGCGTTGTGTTAAAGCACCTGAAATTTGTTCGGGTGACCAGTCCAAACCAATCAAATAATCAATATAAGCGAAGGCAAATGCTGTCATTGATGATGAAGGACGGTAGCGTCTTTGACTTGCAAATTTAGCTGCCTGTTGAGCTCTATATCCACGTTGCCCAGTATTTCTTTTTAATTCACGGTAGATGGTTGATCGTGAACGTCCTAATTCCCGAGCAAGGGTAGCGATTGAACTTTTACTTTTCAAAGTAGCATAAATTTCGTATCTTTCATCTTGAGAAAGTTGGGTGTATTTCTTCATTGTGTGCTTTCCAATTGCGAGTTGAAAAAGTCTAATGATTCTATGAATACACCTAACTTTTTCAACTAACTACAAATGTGTTGCACTTGGGATTTGAATCTGCGGTTTTTAAAATGTATCTATTTACCTTTCTCTGCTGAATTTACATTATAAATTCTGTATCTTGATGTTAATTTGAACAATAAATCAGTATGGAGAAGATAATGTTGTCGCAATTTAAAATAAAAATTCTACTCAGTTGTTGTGCTTTAGCATTTACTGCCTGTCATGCAGAGAATTCATCTTCTAGAAGTAGTCAAGAGGTATCTACATCAACTGCCAAATCGGATGCAGTCTCTTCTAACTTGCAAAAATATAAGGTTGAACAGGTTGCTCAATTTAATGAGCCGTGGGCGATTACTACTTTAAAGGATGGCCGACTATTAATTACTGAGCGCAAAGGAAAATTGCAGCTCTTTGATCCAAAAACCAAGAAAAAAATTGAAGTTAAAGGCATACCTCAAGTCGCATATGGAGGCCAGGGTGGCTTAGGGGAAGTAGCCTTGCATCCAGATTTTGCAAAGAATCGGTGGGTATATCTGAGCTATGCCGAACAAGGCCAAGGCGGATATGGTGCAGTGGTGATTCGTGGCAAACTGGACCTAAATCAAGCCACTCCTCAACTCACACAAATTGAACGGATCTGGACGCAAGTTCCGAAATTTTCAGGCCAGGGACATTATGCCCATCGGATTATATTCGGGTCGGATGGTAAGTTATGGATCAGTTCAGGAGAGCGTCAGCAATTTGATCCTGCACAGGACATGCAATCTAATGCCGGTAAAATTATTCGCCTGAATGATGATGGCTCAATCCCTGCCGATAATCCGTTTATGACTCAGGGTAAAATTTCCCAGCAGGTCTGGAGTCTCGGACATCGTAATCCTCTAGGCATGGCTTTTGATCCGAAAGGGCAGCTTTGGATGATCGAAATGGGACCGAAAGGCGGCGATGAACTGAACAAGATTGTCAAAGCTAAAAATTATGGTTATCCGTTAGTGTCTAATGGCAATCATTATGATGGCAAGCCGATTCCTGATCACAGTACCCGACCTGAATTTGAAGCCCCGGCACTGGATTGGACTCCGGTAATTTCTCCTTCAGATTTAATATTTTATACGGCTAATGTCTTCCCGCAATGGAAAAATAAGGCGATTGCGACCGGTCTGTCTTCCAAGGCGATTGTGATTGTGGATACGAACCAGACCCCAGTGAAAGAAGTTCAGCGTCTGGATATGAAAGAGCGGATTCGCGGGGTTGCTCAGGCACAGGATGGTTCACTGTGGGTGATTCAAGATGGTCCGCAAGCAGCTCTGTTAAAAATGACAGCACCTTAATCCTCTGCTTTTAGGATGCTTATCTAAATATGAAATATTGAATAAGCTGACCATCTGAATAAAAATCTTTTTAAGCTGATGCTGGCATGAAAGAAAAAGGCCTCTACATCCTGTGAAGGCCTTTTCATATTCTGTTAAAGGTATAATGTCTGCTATACCGATCAGCATCCTGCTACGTGAATTTTTTTATTTTTCTTACAAGACTTCCTGTCTTGGTATGATCTGAATATAGCCTGAAGCGATACAACGCAATAGGGCAGTTTAACTGCATGGATTGTAGGTCAAAGCCGACAGCCGAATTTTAAAAGATAATTTTAAAAATACTGTTTCAAAATGATCATCTGACCAAATCATAAACTGCGGTGATGATTTTGCTGTATGTTAGCGAGAGAATACTCTTTTGATATGCATCAACTGATATAAATAAAAATGTCGATAAAATAATAAAAAGGAAACTCCTATGCCTACGATTTAAATTGAAGTTCGCCAACAATATCCTCAAGCAGTTGAGGAACAATTGCTTAACAGCGTATTTCATTGTGTGAAAACTGCCTTTCAGCTACCTGAATATGATCGTAATATTCGTCTGGTCGTGCATGAAGCGCATCGTTTTCAGTATATGAGTCATTTAGCTCAGCCTGAATATTTTACCTTGATCAGTATTGACTGTTTTGCTGGACGCTGTCTGGAGACCAAGCGCAATTTGTATCAGCAGATGGTCAAAAGTCTCGGGGAAATCGGTATTCCTGCAGATCATATTTTGATTCATCTGAGAGAAAGTGCATTGGAAAATTGGGGGATTCGAGGAGGACAAGCCGCCTGTGATGTTGATCTCGGGTTTAAGGTTGATGTCTGATGCATCCAGATCAGTAGTCACGTTAAATCTAAAGTTTAAACAGAAAAGCCTCAACATCCTGTAGAGGCTTTTCTGGATTTGCTTCTCAGATCTGACTCCTGTCTAATCTGTCAACGTCCTGTTGATTAGCGCTTTTTATTGTTGTCGTATCGCTGAGCAGACTTCCTGTCTGTCTATGTACTGACTATAGCCTCGCATAAAACGACCGCATAGCGGCCAAACTCTGCGCTGCATGTAGGCTAAAACGTACAGGACTGTCGTCCAGTCATTAAGCACTGACATATTGAATCAGTCTATCCACCACAGCTTTTAAGTTTTTATTATCAAATTCATTGCCTTGGAAGGAATAATCTTTGTTGCGTGCAAAGATGTCACGGATTTCGATCACGGCATTGGTATCCACCAGTCCAAGTTGAGTGCCGACTTGACGAATCTGGTCAATCGAACGTGAGCCATTGGTCGCGCCATAACCAATATAAGCTGCCGGCTTGCCTTGCCATTCCTTGCCGAGATAATCCAGGGCATTTTTCAGGGCAGGGCTATAGCCATGATTGTATTCAGGCGTGACAAAAATAAAGGCATCGCCGAGCGCAATTTTATCTGCCCAGTCTTGTTGTTTGGGCTGATCATAAATCCCGGTCAATGGCGGATGGGCACCAGAAAATAGCGGAAGATCCCATTCTTTTAGATCGACAATTTCAGTTTCTAAAGTGCTAAAGGCATAACTTTTAATTTCCTGCAGTACCCAGTGCGCCACTTTAATCGCGGTACGTCCCTCACGCACACTCCCAACCACAATATAAATTTTCATGTTTCATCCTTTCTTCGGGTCTGATCATCAAATTAAATTAATCAGATTTCAGGAAGGTGACTAGAGATGATTTGTATCCGGAATATAAAAAAGCTCCCGAAGGAGCTTTTTTAAAATCAGTTAATTAGCTGATGTCTTACATCAGTTTAATGCCTTGCTGACCCGCAGGTGTCACTTTAAAGATTTCCACTTCAAAAGTGATGTTTTTGCCTGCCAATGGATGGTTAAAGTCTACTTCAGTGATGTCATCATTCACCGATCTCACCACACCATACAAGGTGGCTTTGGCTTTATCTTCAAACTCGATCATGTGACCTTCGATCGGACGTTCTCCGAACTTCACCGTATCAAATTTCTGGATGTTTTCTGGATTCCATGGACCAAAAGCATCTTCTGGCGGCAGGCTCACCGTACGACGGTCACCGGCACGTAAACCAAACAGTGCTTTTTCAAAACCAGGCAGTAAATTGCCATCACCAATCACCAGGCTGACCGGTTCTTCACGGCTACGGGTATTGTCAATTTCCACGCCATTTTCGATTGCGACAGAAAAGTGCAGCTCGACTTTAGAACCGTCTGCAACCCGGGTTTCTTCGTTAGGATGAATAAAATCAGTCATGTTGTGCTTGCGCCCGTTGAATTCGATGTTTTTCTAAGAAAAAGGTATCAATCAGCATCAGAATAGTGCCTACAGTAATAGCACTATCTGCGATATTGAACGCAGGGAAGTGGCTGTTCTGGTAATACACATGAATAAAATCGACTACATAGCCGAGGCTGACCCGGTCGATTAAATTACCGATGGCACCACCCAGAATCAGGGCAATCGCCAATGGTAAAATTTTCATGTCTTTTGGCATGCGCATCAGCCAAAACACAAAGATTACAGACACTAAACCTGCCAGTGAAGTAAAGAAATAGCGTTGCCAACCACCGGCATCGGACAGGAAACTAAAGGCAGCGCCATAGTTATGTAGCAGTGTCCAATTTAAAAAGGGCAGCACAGGAACAGGCTCTGCATAGTTCAGATTTGTCACTGCAATCCATTTGGTCCATTGATCCAGAATGATCGCCAGAATGGCCAGTCCAACCCACCATAAATTATGTGGATAGAACTGGAATAAGCCCTTTTTGGTGTGGGTATTAGGCATATTTTCTCTCTTCGCCTTGGCCTGTAGGAAGGTTGATGATACAACGACCGCATAGACCAGGATGTGCAGAATGTGTATTTACATCTGGTAATACATGCCAGCAACGTACGCATTTTTCGCCATCAGCTGCTGAAACTTTCACATTCAAGCCTTCAAGATCAGATGCTTCACCTTGTGCTGCATCAAACTCATTGACGATCACTTGTGATGTGATCAGTACGAAACGAAGCTCATCACTTAACTTATCTAGCACTGCTTTTAATTCGGCATTTGCCCAAAGTTCAACTTTGGCAGACAAGTTAGAACCGACAGTTTTCGCGGTACGTGCAGTTTCAATGAATTTGTTTACTGCAGATTTCACGGCAATGAGCGTTTGCCATTCAGCTTCAGATACTACATTTGCAGTTGAAGCCACAGGAATATCATACCATTCAGCCGTGAACACGTATTTCTCTGATTGCTCAGGAATTAACGGCCAAGCTTCTTGTGCAGTGAAGCTCAGGATTGGTGACATCCAACGCACGAATGCTTGTACCAAGTGATACAACGCAGTTTGTGCAGAATGACGTGCTTGCGAATCCGCTTTCGTGGTGTATTGACGGTCTTTGATGATGTCTAAGTAGAAACCACCCAAGTCATTGATACAGAAATTAGTCAGAGCAGTCGTTACGATATGGAAGTTCATATCTTCGTATGCTTTCTTAATGGTTTCTTGCACTTCAGATGCACGTTGCAGAATGTATTGATCCAGCGCGATCAATTGATCTACAGGAAGCGCATCTGTTGATGGTTTGAAGCCATTCAGGTTAGCAAGCAAGAAACGAAGCGTGTTACGGATACGACGATAACCGTCAGAGGCACGGCTAAAGATTTCTTTACCAGCGGTCATTTCATAACGGTAATCCGCAGAGGCGATCCAGAAACGTAAACCATCCGCACCCATATCTTTAATGATGTCTTGCGGCGTGATCACGTTACCGATCGACTTGGACATCTTGCGGCCTTTTTCATCCACGACGAAACCGTGAGTCAATAGACCTTTATATGGCGCACGTTCGTTAATCGCAATCGAGGTCAATAACGACGACTGGAACCAGCCACGGTGCTGGTCTGAACCTTCAAGGTACAAATCAGCAGGATCAGTCAGTTCTTCACGTTCACGCAGTACCGCATAGTGCGTTGTACCAGAGTCAAACCAGACATCTAAGGTGTCACGAACTGCATTATATTGCTCAGCATCCGCACCGATAAACTCAGATGCATCACGGTTGTACCAGCCATCAATGCCTTCTTGTTCAATCAGTTTGGCAACTTCTTCGATCAGTTCAGGCGTACGCGGATGCAATTCATTGGTGTCTTTGTGTACGAAGAACGGAATTGGCACACCCCAAGTACGTTGACGTGAAATACACCAGTCCGGACGACCTTCAATCATCGCCTGGATACGGTTTTTACCCCAGTCCGGTACAAAGCTGATCTCGTTTTCAATCGCATTCAGTGCATTTTGACGCAGACCTTTGGCATCCATGCTGATGAACCATTGTGGGGTCGCACGGAAGATAATCGGGGTTTTATGGCGCCAGCAATGCGGGTAGCTATGCTTGATCACCACGTGTGCCCAAAGCTTGGTCGCTTCAGTCAATGCTGCAATGATTTTTGGATTGGCTTTGTAGATGTGCTCGCCCGGGAAGATTGGCGAAGTCGGTAAATACACACCATTACCGCCGACTGGGTTTTCTACTTTTAAGTTGTACTGTAAACCAACTTTATAGTCGTCCACACCGTGGCCCGGTGCGGTATGTACTGCACCTGTACCGCTAGCATCGGTGACGTGTTCACCCAAGATCACTGGCACTTGGCGTTCAGCAATTAAAGGATGTTGAAGAACTAAATTCTCAAGTTTTGCACCTGTGAATTCAGCAAGCACTTCAAATGCAGTAAAGCCATAACGCTGAGTCGCAGACTCAACCAATGATTTCGCCAAGATAAAGTTTTGTGCAGCTTTATCTTCCGCTGTTGCTTTAACCAATTGGTATTCAAGTTCAGCGTGTAATGCAACCGCTTGGTTGGCAGGCATGGTCCAAGGCGTTGTTGTCCAAATCACGATATCCGTACGATCAGCGATTTCTACGCCGACACGTGCAGATAAATCAGCAAGGTCTACAACCGTGAAACCGACGTCAATTGCGTCAGATTTTTTATCTTCGTATTCAACTTCAGCTTCAGCGAGTGATGAACCACAGTCTAAACACCAGTTGACTGGTTTAAGACCTGGCTCGATATGACCTGCTTTCGCGATTGCACCCAATGAACGTACGACGTCAGCTTCTTGTTTGAAGTTCATCGTTAAGTAAGGATTGTCCCAATCCCCGAATACGCCCATACGTACGAAGTCTTTCTTTTGAAGCTCAACTTGGGTGTAGGCATATTCACGGCAGGCTTTACGGAAGGTAGATGCATCCACTTTTACGCCGACTTTACCGACTTTTTCTTCGACTTTGAGTTCGATTGGCAAACCGTGACAGTCCCAGCCCGGTACATACGGTGCATCAAAGCCATCCATGACACGGCTTTTGATAATGATGTCTTTGAGTACTTTGTTGACCGCATGACCCAAATGAATTTGACCATTGGCATAAGGAGGGCCGTCATGAAGCACGTATTTTTTCTTGCCAATACGCGATTCACGAATCTGCTGATAAATGTTGTCGGCATACCACTCTTCTAACCATTTCGCTTCACGTACTGCCAAATTTGCTTTCATTGCAAAGTCAGTACCTGGGAGGTTTAGCGTGGCTTTATAGTCCACTGCATTTTCAGGAGTTTGCTTATCGCTCATGCAAGTCGTCTTCCAATCTAATCAGTTATGTCACTGACACGTTTTACAATAAAAATATGGGATATTAAAAGGGAAATGTGGGGTGATTTCGACGAAACTCAAGCAGTTTCTCGACATCATCATCAATTCCGGCTTTTAGCGCTTCAAGCGAAGGATAGTCCTTTTCGCCATGTAAATAGTTTAAGAACGTCACCCGCATCAACAGGCCATACAGATTAGCAGAAACATCTGGAAAATGTACTTCTAATCGCCACTCTGGATGTGCTTGTTTGATGGCTGGACGTGTGCCGACATGACCTGCCCCAAACAGAGCAGTGGGGTCATAACCTGCAATGCCTGTTTGCGCTGCAGAATCGGCTTTTACCTTGTCTTTTAAGGATAGGGTTTCGCAAATGACTTCAACCCCATAAATTCCCTTGAGGCAGGGCTTATGACGGTTAAGCCGTACATTAATGGTCGGGAAATCAATAGTTCGACCAATCTGATCACCATATTGCACTCGTCCGGTAATGCTATAAGGACGACCCAGCAATTGCGCGGCCAAGGCTAAATCACCGGCTTGCAAGGTCTGGCGAATCCGGGTGGAACTGACCCGTTCACCATCCAGAGCAATAGTATTTAAATTGGTCACTTCAAAGCCGTAATTGCGCAGGAATTCGCTGTTGCCCTGACGGTTTTTACCAAAGTGAAAATCATCGCCTAAGACCAGATGTTGTGCATTGAGTTTTTCTTTTAAAATGTCGGCAAAGGCTTCTGCAGTCAGGCTGCGAAAAGTATGGTCAAATTTCGCCACCGCGATATAGTCCACACCCAATTCAGTTAGATATTCAACTTTTTCACGCAACGATGAAATACGGGGTGGGGCATCATAACCCTGAAAGTATTCAAGTGGTTGCGGTTCGAAAATCATCACCACAGATTTTAAACCCTGTGCTTCAGCCACGTGTTGCAGCTGACGGATCATCGCCTGATGACCTAAATGCACGCCGTCAAAATTACCGATGGTCACGGCAGTTTTGGGTAATTCAGAATGAGAGGCTAAAGCATTTAGACGGAGCAGCTGCATGGGCAAATCAAGTGCTTAGAAATATCGAGAGGCTATATATTGCCATAATCTCGCGCTTTCGTCTTGCTGTTGTGTTTTTATGCAATATTTTTCTTGAAAATTCATCTTCCTTAGAATTGAGCAGTTTTGTTTTTGTACACATTGATCATGTCTGATCAGAGCACTGGTGCTTTTCATTCAGCCGGTTTTGTTTTCTAATGTCAGGGTTTTTCTTGATATCAGGTGTTTCGAATGTCCGATCTGGCGCTCATCATGGCTCTATCCAATGAATCCAAAGGCTTGTTTGAAGCAGAAGGCGTTCAGGTGCATTACAGCGGGATTGGCAAAGTCAACGCGGCCTTTAAAGCCTTTGAGGTAATTCAGAACACCGGTTGCAGCACCTTGCTGAATTTGGGTAGCGCGGGGAGTTCGCATTTCAATGCGCATGAACTGGTCGAAGTCACGCAATTTGTACAGCGTGATATGGATGTGTCGCCCCTCGGCTTTGAGGTCGGCATGACTCCGATGGATCAACATTTCCCGGGTGCGATTGAGTTGGATTCTTTCTTTGACCATTTACCGAAAGGGATTTGTGGCACAGGCGACAGCTTTGAAACCGGTATTTCAAAAGTGACGTGTAATTTGGTCGATATGGAAGGCTATGCCTTGGCCAAAGTCTGTAAAAAGCTGGGCGTTCGGCTGATTTCAGTGAAATACATTAGTGATGGAGCCAATGAGACTGCGCATCTGGATTGGGAAGAAAATCTGTTATTGGGTGCGAAAAAATTATTAGATTTATATCAAATGGTAAAATAAATAGGAAAGTTAAGTTTGCTCGGCGACCATAGCAGCTATGGTCGTGTGCCAATCAGAAGCGCTTGCTTATTTATCCGTGCGTGGAATCACGCCGTATAACATCATATGTACCGTATGCTGGATAATGCGTTGCTGCATGCTGCGGTTACGCAAGGTTTTACCCGTGACCATTTCCATTTGGGTCGCAAAGTCTGCATAGTTCTGGGTAATCGCCCAAATATTCAGAATCAGTAACTCAGGATCAATATCTGCAGAAATCTTGCCTTGCTCCTGCCAGTTGGAAATCACTTTGGCTTTACGCTTGACCAGTTTTTTTAGCGGACCTTTTAAAATTTCCAGAATATGCGGTGCACCTTGAATCACCTCCAAAGCAAATAAACGGGATGCTTTAGGCTGGGTACGCGACACTTCAATTTTTTGCATCAAATAATTGGTGATCGCTTCTTCAGGCTCAAGTTCAGCTTCAAGGGTTTGTAAAGGCGCCAACCATTTTTGTAGAACGGTGGTTAATACCTCGACATACAGGGCTTCTTTATTTTCATAATAATAGAAAATATTCGACTTATGCATTTCTGCAATTTGTGCGATTTCATCCAGACTTGCCCCATTAAAACCATATAGGGAAAATACGTCTAGTGCAGCATTTAGCAGCTGATTGCGTTTTTGAGTACTCTTTTTTTGTTCCATTAGCAAATATAAAAAACAATGAAAAAGGGAATCCTCAATTGTACGGCAAATCATCAGATTTGTGCACACAGTCACAGGCTAATTTTTTGAATAATGATGATTTATTCTCTAGATCAATATTTAAAACAGGCTAAATGCATCTACACCGGGAGAAAAATTCAAGTTTCTGAAAATACTTCATTTATTCATCTTTTTTCTTCATCAATGGAGGAGAAGAATAATGTTGAAATGAAAGTGATGAAAATGTCTTCTCATTGAGATAAAAGTATTTTTTATAAGAATAAGACCCAAAACCATGTGCGATTTTGGGTGGGAGTGGGTATTCAGGTCGCTAAAACTGCCTGCAAGACCTGCTGTTCCAGTTCTGCAAATGTCACACTTTTTTGCCGGGGACGTGGCAAATTGACTCTAAACTCTTTGGCAATATGGCCTTTGTCCAGCAAGATAATCCGGTCTGCCAGTTGCACGGCTTCACTGACATCATGCGTGACCAGAATGGCGGTAAAGCCTTGTTCGGTCCAGAGGTGCTCAATCAGGTTTTGCATTTCCAGACGTGTTAGGGCATCCAGAGCACCGAGCGGTTCGTCCAGCAGTAGAATACGCGGTTGATGCGACAATGCCCGCGCCAAGGCAGTACGTTGCCTTTGACCCCCGGAAAGTTGTGAAGGCCAGAGTCCAGCTTTTTCTTTGAGCCCGACCTTTTCCAGCATTTGCGAAGCTTTGGCATGCTGCTCCTTCGGTAAACCGAGTTGCACATTCTGTTCGATGCTGCGCCAGGGCAACAGGCGAGGGTCCTGAAACATCACCCGGATATCATCTGCAGTAATGCCTTCACGGATATGCCGGGCAGACTTAAATTTGATTTCGCCGTAGCTTTGCTGTTCCAGATCGGCAATCAGGCGCAATAAGGTACTTTTACCACAACCGCTGCGACCAACAATTGCCAGAAATTCACCCGGCTGGATATGCAGGTCCAGATCTTCCAGAACCTTGACCGAACCGTAAAACTTGTGCAGCTGTTCAATGATAATTTCGGCACCGATCACTGCAGCAGGATTGATCTCTGCCGCAGGTTGGTCCAGTGGCACAATCGGGTCATTGGCATGACGCCCTAAACTGAGATCAGTCATCACATGCTCCTCATTTATTCTTTATTTTTGATAGCCGGCATGCCAGCGCAGCAGGAATCGCTCTAAGGCCACGGCCAGAACATCGGCCAGTTTGCCGAGCAGGGCATACAATAAAATACCTACCAGAACCACGTCAGTTTGCAAAAATTCACGTGCATTCATGGTCATATAACCGATGCCGGACTGGGCAGAAATCGTTTCCGCCACAATCAGCAGTACCCACACCAGACCGAGTGAAAAACGCAGACCGACCAGAATTGAAGGCATTGCCCCTGGCAGGATAATTTCTTTATAAAGCTGCCAGCGGGTCAGGCCATAGCTTTTTCCCATCTCGATTAGCTGGGGATCGACTGAACGAATCCCATGATAGGTATTGATATAGATTGGGAAGAACACACCAATCGCGACCAGAAACAGCTTGGCTGATTCATCAATCCCGAACCATAAGATGACTAGGGGAATGAGTGCCAGTGCAGGAATATTGCGGATCATTTGCAAGGTGGTATCCAGCAGGGTAGAGGCAGTTTTGGATGAACCATTCAGTAGACCCAAAACCAACCCTAGACCACCACCTACTAACAAACCACTTAAGGCACGACCAGCACTGACTTTGACATGCGTCCACAACTCACCGCTAATCAGCAAATTCCAGAACGCGATGACTACGGCACTCGGTGCAGGCAGAATCCGGCTTTCCAGCAGGCCTGTGCTAGAGGCAATTTGCCAAACTGCAATCAAGAAAATTGGAACCAGCCAGGGCAGCAGATGCTGCCCCAGAATTGTTCCACGTGAAACCTGCTTTGGGGTCAGGGTTTCAACGGAAACGACTTTTGACATTAAGCAGACTCCTTAATTTTCTCAGCCTGCTTGTTCTCGTCCGGTGTGTAGTTGTTCGCCACGATTTCACCAAATGGACCGGTCAAGTTTGGTTGAGTGAGTTTTTGCTGGGTTTCCAGTGGAAGTAAAGGGAATACCAGTTCTGCAAAACGGATGGATTCTTCCAGATGTGGATAGCCTGAGAAAATAAAGGTGCTGATCCCCAGATCGGCATATTCCTGGATACGTGCAGCGACAGTTTCCGGATCGCCGACCAGTGCCGTACCTGCACCACCACGAACCAGACCCACACCTGCCCAGAGGTTTGGAGAAACTTCGAGTTTGCTGCGATCGCCATTGTGCAGTTCTGCCATACGGCGCTGACCGACCGAGTCCATGGATTTGAACTTGGCTTGGGCTGCAGCGATAGTGACATCATCCACATATTGAATCAGTTCTTCAGCCGCCGCCCAGGCCTGCTCATTGGTTTCGCGTACGATCACGTGTAAACGGATCCCGTAATTCAGTTCACGACCTTTAGCTGCAGCCTTGGCTTTTACCACTGCAATTTTTTCTTTGACTGCTGCCGGTGGCTCGCCCCAGGTCAAGTAAGTATCGACCTGATCCGTGGCCAGCTCAATGGCATCATCCGATGAGCCACCAAACCATAAAGGCGGATGCGGCTGCTGAATGGGTGGATACAGCAATTTTGCATCATCGACACTTAAGCGTTCGCCATGGAAACTAAAGCTTTCACCGGTATGTGAGCGTTTTAAAATTTCACGCCAGATGGTGGTGTATTCGGTCGCCGTTTTATAACGGGTTGTGTGATCTTCATAGACGCCATCACCTTTTAGCTCCTGCTCGTCACCGCCAGTCACCAGATTCAGCAGTACCCGGCCATTAGACAAGCGGTCAAAGGTCGCGGCCATACGTGCAGCCAGTGCCGGCGTGGTCACGCCTGGACGCAATGCCACCAGGAATTTTAATTTTTTGGTCGCATCAATCAGGCTGGCTGCAGTTAACCATGGATCTTCACAAGAACGGCCAGTCGGAATCAGGACACCTTCATAACCAAGATTATCCACGGCAACGGCAATCTGCTTCATGTAGGCATGATCTACAACACGTGCGCCCTTGCTGGTGCCTAAGTAACGACTGTCGCCATGAGTGGGGATAAACCAGAAAATTTTCATGTAATATTCCTTAAATTAAATGATCTTGTTTGCTCATCAATGTGTGGCCGCTGGCGACCAGATCTGTTGCTGGACGCTGATGGTTTTGGGAATCAGTTGAACCTGCTGGAAGAGATCGGCAATATTCTGTTGAGCTTTGATCACTTCCGTCGTTAATGGTTGTACCGGCGAAGGTTTAAGACGACGCTCAAATGCAATCTTCGCTACATCCGGTTTCAGACCGGTACTTTTCTGATAAATATCTAGAGCTACAGCCTGGTTTTTAAGAATCCACTGGTCAGATGCATTTAAAGCCTGGATAAACTTCCCGGGGCTATCCGGATGCTTCTGAATAAATTCGGGATTGCCGATATAAAAGGAGTAGGTTTGTGGAAAGTTACTAGATTCAATCAGCACCTTAACCTTGCTGTCGAACTCGGCTGCACCCAGGAAGGGATCCCAGATTGCCCAGGCATCAATGGCTTTTTTGTCAAAAGCAGCACGTGCATCCGCAGGGGGAAGCCAGACGGCTTGAATCTCTGACCAGCTTAATCCGGCTTTTTCCAGGGTTTTGGCCAGAAGTTCATGGGCACTTGAACCTTTCTGCACCGCGATCCGTTTTCCTTTCAATTGTTGAATATTTTGAATGGCACTGTCTTTCGGCACGACCACGGCCAAAGAGTTTCCAGCCACTTTTTCAAAGGCCACGTAACTCAGGGCTTTATCTGCAGCCTGTGCAAAAATGGGTGGGGTATTCCCTACATAGCCATAATCCACTGCCCCGACTGCCAGTGCTTCCAGCATTTGTGGGCCTGCCGGAAACTCTTTCCATTCAATTTTGGCATTGGGAAATTGTTGTTCTAATAGCTTTTCATCGCGTGCCACCAGCAGATTCAAGGCTGATTTCTGAAAGCCAATCGCAATGGTTTTAACTTGTTGTGCTGACGTGGTTTCTGCGGCAGCCGTTTGCTGTGGTTCCTGTTTCTGGCAGCCAGTCAGACTAAAGCTCAATAGCGCTAAGCTGATATAAGAAACTGTTTTTATATGACTCATCTTTATTCTCGAATTATTCTGCTGTTATTTAATAATTGCTGCATCAATATTCAGCTTTTGTGGAATCAGCTGCTGCGCATAAAATGCATCGGCGACTTGTTGCTGTTTTTGAATCACGTCAGTGCTGAGAGGTTTAACGCCAAAGCCCATGCGTGAAATAGAGGTTTTCAAGACATCGACGGCCAGACCTGTCGGTTTTTGCAGGAGCTGAGCGGCAGCGTCCTGATTTTTTGCCACCCAGTCCGTGGTCAGATTCAGTTCGTTGACCACCGCCTGTACCACCTGAGGATGGCTTTCTGCGAACTTGCGATCTGCCAGATAGAACTGATGATTGCTCACCACATTTTCACCGCTGGCAATGACACGCGCACCAATTTGATGTTCAGCAGCTGCAAAGAACGGATCCCAGATCACCCAAGCATCGACTGCACCACGTTCAAATGCAGCACGTGCATCGGAAGGTGGTAAATAGATCACTTCGATATCATCAAGGCCAAGCTGGTTGGCTTCCAGAACTTTTAATAGTAAGTAATGCACGTTTGAACCTTTGTTCAGGGCTACCCGTTTGCCTTTCAGATCTTGAATAGACTGAATCGGCGAATCTTTCGGTACAATTAAGGCTTCTGCCTTAGGCGCTTGCGGCTGATTGGCCACATAGACCAGATTTGAGTTGGCCGCCTGGGCAAAAATTGGCGGTGCTTCACCGGCTTCACCAAAAGAGACGCTGCCAACATTCAGGCCCTCAAGCAATTGCGGGCCAGCCGGAAATTCTACCCATTTCACATTGATCCCTTGCTGTTTTAGGGTGGTTTCCAGCGTGCCACGTTCTTTTAAAATTGGTAATACGCCGTATTTTTGGAAACCGATATTCACGGTGATGGTCTCTTCTTTTTTCGAGCAGCCTGAAAGCATCATGACACCCGCCATCGCAGTACCAAGTACTGCAGTCTTTGTTAAAAACTGAACATGAGATTGGCGCATGAATCAAAACTCCCGAAAGTGAAAAGCTAGTGAATGAAAACTTAGACACACGCTAATCGTTTTTGTTTTTCTAAAAAAATAACTATTCAGGAATTTCTAATGAAGAAAAAAGATAAATGAAAAAGCGCAAAACTTATGCAGAAAAGTGATTTATATAAAAATGAAGATTTAATAATTAAATTAATCAAACTTATGAAATTTATAGTTATTTTTTTAAATCTGATCTGTTGATATGTTTAGCTAAAAACCAGTAATAGAATTTTAAAATTTAAATCGAGATTGCCAGATATCTTTATCTAAAATTAAGCTAAAGCACTGAAAGAAAAAGCCACTTTAAAGTGACTTTTTGCAAACAATTGAATTACGTTGATAATTATAAAAAGCCTGACGGGCGTCCGGCAGATCATCGACTGAAGCCGGTTCAAAGCCCTGTTCCAGAAACCAGTGCGCGGTGCGGGTGGTTAGAATAAACAGCTGCTGAATCTGCATGCTTTTGGCTTTTTCTTCAAGATAATGCAGAATCTGGCTACCCCGATTAGACTTGCGATAACTTGGATGTACCGCAACACAGGCAATTTCTGCAGAACGCAACTCATCACCAGTGGTCGGAATCGGATAGAGGGCGGCACAGGCCAGGATCATGCCGTCCCGTTCGATTACGGCAAACTGGTTGATTTCATTTTCCAGACGTTCACGCGAACGATAGACCAGAATGCCTTCTTCTTCCAGTGGACGCAGCAAACCGATCAGACCCCCTACATCCTGAATATCGGCCATCCGCACTTCTTCATAATGTGCATCGGTGACCAGAGTGCCGGAACCATCGCGGGTGAACAGTTCTTCCAGCAGGGCACCATCATAGGCATAAGAAATCAGATGCACCCGATGTACGCCGTTCATTGAGGCTTCTTGTGCAGCTTTCAATTGTAGTCCTCTTTCCAGTGCATCTTGTTCTATCGGAATAAAATCATCCAGCTGTTGTGGGGTCACTTCACGTTTGAGCTGGCCATTACTGTCCATCAGGCCATGCTGCTTACCGAGAAAAATTAGTTTATCTGCCTTGAGGCGAATCGCAGTTTTGGTCGCGACTTCTTCAGCCAGCAGATTAAAGACTTCTCCGGTAGTGGAATAACCGGTCGGGCCAAGCACCACAATATTATGATTGTCCAGATGGCGCTGAATCGCGTCAGTATCAACTGCACGCACTTCACCGGTCAGCTGAAAATCGATACCGTCGCGGATGCCATACGGCTTGGCGGTGACAAAATTCCCTGAAACAGTATCAATCCGGGCGCCATACATCGGCGAGTTGGCCAGTCCCATAGACAGCAGTGCTTCGATTTGCAGACGGATCGAACCCACGGCATTCATCACACAGCTTAAAGATTCACGCGTAGTCACCCGGCGCTGCTGGTAAAAAGGCGTCGTAATCTGGCTTTGAGCCAGATTCTGGTTAATTTGCGGACGTGCACCATGTACCAGAATCAGCCGAATGCCCAAAGAATGTAATAAGGCAATATCGTGAATAATATGCTGAAAGTTATCATTTAAGACGGCTTCGCCATCAAACATGATTACAAAGGTTTTGTTGCGGTGCGCATTGATATAAGGCGCAGAATGGCGAAACCAGTGCACATATTGCAAGGTTGTGCTTTGTGACGTTTCTGCTGAAGTCATGCTGTGCCCATTTCAATGATTGAAGATCCAGCTTTGATTCTAATGAAAAAAAACGCAAGTGGAAGTGCAGATATAAAAAAACACCTGAAGGGGACTTCAGGTGTCTGCAAGACGAGCAGTAATGGAGAAAGCTTAGTTAATGATTCGTACAATTTTGTTGGTACGCTCATTGACCAGAACGTAGTCATTGTTGACCTTGTACCATTGCTGGAAACGACCGGTATTTGGTAAACGGCGTGCTTCGCGATCACTGACTTCAAAACGGTTGTTGTCATATTGACGTGGTAGAGTTTGGCCTACGCGCCAGTCACGGCTTGGGTTGACCATACGGTTGTTATGACGGCGGTCATCATTCCAGCGACGGTCGTCATTCCATTTCTTGCTATCTTTGGCATTCCAGTGTGGCGCCGGTTTATGCGGATTATGATCATAACGCGAGTCATGCTGTGGTGCTGCCATTGCAGAAGTAGCTAACAAAGCACTTATAGATAACGCGATTGTAGTTAAGACTTTTTTCATGGCTCTCACCTTAAAATGTATATCTAATTTCGATGAGACTAAATTAGCGAACAAGTACATAGAAAGCGTGAGGGCTATTTAGTTAAATTGTTAAATTCATGAAGAAATTTAGTAGATGAATTACGTAGTCTCAAAACTGGAAAAGCAGCGAGATTTGCGAATAAAAAATTTTCAGCCAGTGAAATAAAAAAGCCCAAACATCGTTGGGCCTTAAAGAAGATTAAATTTGAATGCACTTATGAACTAGTCACCCACGATCCGGATAATACTGTTGTTTTCAGAATCCACCAGAATATAGTCATTATTGACTTTGTACCATTGCTGCTTGCGGTCAGGTCGAGGCAGGCGATGGTCTTTATATTCAACTTTATAGCCATTGCCACGATAATGCTGCGGCATCACATAACCCGGCTGCCAGCGTAACTGTTGCAGGCGTTTCACCCCGCGTTCTTCACGCATACGGCGGTTATCCTGCTGATCTTCCTCTCGGAACTCACGGGCTTTCTTCTTGTCATGACCATGACGTGAATCCATACGGGATTCATCATTGGAATGAGGGGCAGCGATGACGACATTGCTCAGCATGAATGTACTGCAAGAAATTGCCAGTGCCACCAAAACCTTTTTCATGTTGAACCCTCATTAAATTGTTCATCTTCTACAGCACCTAATGTACGGAAAAATTGCAGAGAAACTGTGAAGAACAGGCACAATTTTTATAACAAATGCAGAGATATTATGATGATGTCATGTTTTTACATGACTATATGCGACGGCATCACTTCTATAAAGTAGCCTACCGAGCTATGTCCTTATCTCATCAAAGCAAGGGCCAATATGCAAGCGAAAATCGATGACTTAGCTCAAAAAAACAGCATTGAATCAGCAAGAAAAAAGTTCATGATTTACTGAAACGGCAAAGAATTTTGCCAGTTTAGTTCGAGATTAATTCCATTGTTCTGCCAAACCTTGTAAGGACTGAATCGCGTCAGCCACGGATTCAGCTTGTAGGGCGTCATCGAGTGCCACAATCAATGCTTCAGATAACTGCAACTGTTCAATCCGGTGAATTGTTTCAATTTTACGTTTTTGGTCAGCCATGCTGCGCTCCTGATTTGATCTATCTGTGATTCAAGAAAGCATAGTCCAATCAGTTTAATTTGGAAAACCGTATAATTTTATATATTTAATATGTAAATCCGATTTATTGTTATTTTTTGCAGGATTTTAAGAAAAAAAGGGCACTTTATCGAAAAGTGCCCAAGATTATTCAATGACCCGACTTTTAATAAGCGTAGTTCAGGTCAGTATAATCGTTGAGTGATTTCTGCACATGCGCCTGAATAAAGGCACGTACATCCTCGGCCGTCATGGCTTTGCCCTGATTGCTGATGACATGTTCGATTTCTGGCTGACCTTCAATTTTAATGCGATAAACAAAATGCTTGGCCAGACGATAACTGTCGTCTAATTTTTCAATGCCAGTCACATAATAATAGGCATGTTCAAAATTCAGATCCTGATGTGAAAATACAAATTGCTCGAACAATTTGAGTTTCTGAGCATTTTCGAGTGCTTTGATGTCATCCACGATACTGGCTTCAAACTTGGTGCCGTATTTCTCTGAAATAGGCTGTTGATCAATCAGCAGCGACACCATGCCATCGTCTAAATGGGTCACCGTAATATTGTTTAATTCAGTCATGATGCACTCGAGTGAAATATAGTGGGGCTTAGTATGCTGTTATTTTAATGAAACTCAATGCGAGCGGGGTGAACTTACTTAAGATTTATGCGCTGAATATGACTAAAAATGAAATAAAAAGGGAGCGATTGCTCCCTGAATGACAGACAGAATTACTTAATCCTGTGCATCAATACTCTGGCCATTCATATGCAGACTGTCGTTACCCATCAAATATAGATAAGCCGGCATGATTGAATCGGGGGTAGGCAGGGTTTTCGGATCTTCGTTCGGATAGGCCTTGGCGCGCATGGCAGTCCGCGTTGCTCCGGGATTGATGCAGTTATAACGGATATTTGGATGTACCTGCTCTTTGGCAAATAACTGGCTTACCGCTTCAATAGCAATTTTAGAAACCGAATAGGCACCCCAGCGTTCGCGGGCTTCGCGGCCTACACCTGAGCTGGCAAAAACCACAGAAGCATGTTCGGATTTGGATAATAACGGTAACAGCGCTTGGGTCATGACAAAGGGTGCACGCAGATTGACCGCCATCACATCATCCCAGACATTGACCGGATAATCCGCCAAGGGAACCCGTTCGCCTAAAATGCCGGCATTGTGCAGAATGCCGTCCAGACGACCAAACTGACGGTCTAGCGTATCGAGCAAAAGCTCATAATCACGTTCTGACGCACTCGATAGTTGTAGCGGCAAGATGGCAGGTTGCGGCGCACCCAAACTTTCAATTTCATCATAAATGACTTCGAGCTTGTTTAAGGTACGCCCATGCAGCACCACAGTTGCGCCATGCAAGGCATAACTGATTGCTGCTGCACGTCCAATGCCATCGCCCGCACCTGTGATTAGGATGATACGATCCTTGAGCAGATCGGGGCGAGGTTGATATGCTGAATATTTCATTATCTACCTCCTCACTTCTTATTATTTAGTGTTAAGCGTTCAAGATACCGCAGTATGCTGCTTCAGTACTAGTGTCTGAATCAATTGATGTAATTCTGGCACAGTATGCACGATATGGTCGGCCTGCCAGGCGTTTAAATCGTCTTTGTATTGCAACGGCAAATAACCATAAGCAGCCAGAATGGTCAGCATCTGGGCATGACGGCCGGCATCAATATCTCGTGGATGATCTCCGACATAGATACAGTCTTCCGCGGCAAGATTCAGTTGCTTGGCTGCCAGATACATTGGTTCAGGATCAGGTTTGGTCCGAGTGACATCTTCTGGACATACCAACACCGCACAGCGTTCACTCAAGTTCAGTGCTTGCAGTAAAGCCTCACTGAGCCAGCGCGGTTTATTGGTCACGATCCCCCAAGGAATGTCATTTTCCTCTAGCTGTTCCAACAAAGGATACATGCCGTCAAACAGATCGGTATCGACCGCAATATCTGCGCCGTACATGTCCAGAAAGCGCTGACGGTGTTGCAGAAAGACCGGATCTTCTAGTTGCAGTTCCGGATAAACCAGTTTCACCATAGCGCGAGCGCCTTCGGAGACCTGGGTACGAATCAGCTCGGGTGCAACCTGTGGGCGGCCTCCTTCACGGCACATCTGCTGGATAATTCGGATAAAATCGGCAGCGGTATCAATCAGGGTTCCATCTAGGTCAAATAAAACGGCTTTCATGCTGTGGTCTCTGCTGCGCTATCTTTCACGGTATAAACCATGTAGTTCACATCAACATTCGGTGCCAGCCAATAACGCTTGGTCAGCGGATTATAGTGCAGACCGGTCATGTCTTTGAGCTTTAAACCAGCGTTACGAATATCATGTGCCAGTTCAGACGGCTTGATAAATTTGCTGTAATCATGGGTGCCTTTGGCCAGCATGCGCAAGACATATTCTGCCCCGATAATCGCAAATAAATAGGACTTTGGATTACGGTTAATGGTCGAGAAGAATACATGACCACCTGGCTTGACCAGCTTGTGACAGGCCTGAATAATCGATGCCGGATCTGGCACATGCTCTAGCATTTCCATGCAGGTCACGATGTCATATTGGCCAGCCTGTTCCTCTGCCAGTTGCTCAACCGGCACCTGACGATATTCAATATTGTTCACACCTTCCTGTTCGGCATGGATGCGTGCCACATTTAAAGGGGCTGCGCCCATATCAATCCCGAGTACATCGGCACCGCGTCGCGCCATGCTTTCGGCCAGAATACCGCCACCACAGCCGACATCCAGCACTTTTTTGCCGCTCAGGCCTCCGGCATGTTCATCAATCCAGTTTAAACGCAGTGGATTAATCATGTGCAAGGGGCGGAACTCGGAATGCTGATCCCACCATATAGCTGCAAATGCTTCAAACTTGGCAATTTCTTGTGGATCAACATTCAATTGCGACATCGGTGTCACCTCAATCAGTCATGATTAGCTAAAAATATATATGTGGCGAATGGCCAGAGAAACTGATTTAAAACCTTGAAAATCAGTTCGATGGTTTAGTGTAGCGATTCTGGCAGAAAAAGCGATAAAAGCAGCAAAAAAGTTCACAGAATGAAAACGAAACCGGCATAATTGATTTATAGTGAACACATAAACTAAGCATAATGATTTAGAGGACGATAATCCGAATGAAAAAATTCCTTTTAGGCGCTGTTGCCGCATCTGTTTTGGCCTTTTCAGGCAATGCTATGGCCAATTTTGTGGCAGGTCAGGACTATCAGGTGGTTGCAAAACCAGTCAAAGTCGAAAAACCGGGCAGAATTGAGGTACGTGAATTCTTCTGGTACGGCTGTGGTCACTGTTTCGCGCTTGAACCACATATGCAGGGCTGGTTGAAAAAATTACCAAAAGATGTACGTTTTGTACGTACGCCGGCTGCAATGAATCCACTCTGGGAGCAGGCAGCGCGTGCTTATTATGTGTCTGAAGCATTGGGTGTGCGTCAAAAAGCACATTTACAATTATTCCATGATATTCATGACAAGCAACGTCCAATTTTAGAACAGGCGCAATTGGCCAAGTTCTATACCCGCTATGGTATTCCTGAAGCGAAATTTAACAGCACTTATAAATCTTTCCCGATCACTTCGAAAATTGCCCAAGCCAAAAATCTGGCTGCTCAGTATCAGTTAAGTGGTGTTCCGGCAGTGACCGTGAATGGTAAATATATTGTGCAGGGTAATGATGCCAAAGTCATTCAGGTGGTGAATTACTTGATCGAAAAAGAGCGTAAAGCCAAATAAGTCTGAACTGACGATCAGTAAAAAAAACCTGCATCATGATGCAGGTTTTTTTATTTAGGCAGGGGGAATGACCGCTTCATTGAGCACAGGGCCTGCTGTTTCGACTGTTTCGGCAGGTCGCCGGTACCAGTGCAAAATGCCATGCAGCAACAGTTGCATCTGCAATATGCTTTGGGTTTTAAAGGCAGTGGATTGTGTGCGGCGCAGCTCTGGATCAGCTTGATGCTGCAGATGAATCCAGCCCATGGCCCAGTTCAGGGACAGTTCAATCAGCATCTGTGCCAGAGCCTGCAAGTCCTGTGGCGCCTGAATATGTCGGGTCGATTGCATCTTGGCCAGTTCATGCATCACATCTTCAGCCAGAAAACGAATTTCCCGTTCAATACCGGCACGGAGCACGTCCGAACCGCCCCAACGCTCTGCAACAAAAAAAATCCAGGGTTCAGGATGATATTCGACCGCCTGAAAAAACAGTTCAAGTCCGGTGTAGGTTCGGGTATTTGGCTGATACAGATAAGCCTGTCCCAGTTGATTGAGTACTCCTTTGATGTGAATCGCAACCTGATCCAGCAACTCCAGACCCAGCTGGTTCATATCCTGAAAATGCCGATAAAATGCCGTCGGTACCAGTCCAACTGCATTCGTAACTTCACGCAGGCTGATCGTGCTGAAAGCACGGCCCTGACTGCTGAATGCCAGAGTGGCATCGAGTAACGCCTGATGACTTTGCTGCTTGCGATCTTCACGTAAGGACATAAATGGGTTTCCTATCACCGGCTTCCCTCAAGGGGAGTTTTAGTCTAGCAAAAATTAAATCAAATCGTAGTGCTACAGATCGGCAGAATTTCGACATTTCGCAGTGGCCTGATGCATTGATTTTGTAAATGAATCACCCGGCTGCCTAATCTTGGCAAAGGCTTCTGCTATACTGAGCCGCAATTATTTTTAACCTCTACAGGACTTATTTATGCGTATCGACCAACGAGCATTAGATCAATTACGTGAAGTGAAAATTACCCGTAACTATACACGTTATGCGGAAGGCTCTGTATTGGTTGAATTTGGTCATACCAAAGTACTCTGTACCGCCAGTGTGGATAGTTCTGTACCACGCTTCCTGAAAGGTCAGGGCCAGGGCTGGGTCACGGCTGAATATGGCATGTTGCCACGTTCAACCCATACCCGTAGTGACCGTGAAGCGGCACGTGGCAAACAGAGTGGCCGTACCCAGGAAATTCAGCGTCTGATTGGTCGTAGCCTGCGCTCAATGGTCGATCTGAAAAAACTCGGTGAAAATACCATTACTATCGATTGTGATGTGATTCAGGCTGATGGCGGCACCCGTACTGCCGCAATTACCGGTGCTGCGGTGGCTCTGGTCGATGCCATGAACGTCTTGCTGGAAAGAAAAAAAATCAAACATGATCCATTAAAAGGTTTGGTGGCTGCGGTTTCTGTCGGTATTTTCAAAGATGAAGTGTTACTGGATCTTTGCTATGAAGAAGATTCAAACTGTCAAACTGATTTGAACGTGGTGATGACTCAGGCCGGTGAATTTATTGAAATTCAAGGTACTGCAGAAGACAAACCATTTACCCGCGCACAATCGGATGCCATGCTGGAAATGGCCGAAAAAGGTATTCAGGAACTGGTGAAGAAACAGCAAGAAGCTTTAGGCTGGTAATTCATCCCATGCTGATAAACGCATCTCCGGATGCGTTTTTTTATGCTTAAAATTTCACTCTGCACCTGTATTCAAAAACTGCACCACAAAGCTTCATCACAAAAAGCCGACATGAATTGGCTATATCTGCACCGGTTTTGCATCGATATTGGATCAGATGAGAACACAATGAGGAATGCGACATGAAACAGTGGCTTTGTGCAATTTCATTGCTGGGCGTGTTTGGATTAACTGCCTGTGACTGGGGCAATAATCGTGAAGATGACGAGCGTTCAGTGTTAAATCAGGATCGTGATGAGGATAACGGAAGATATAACGACCGTGATGGTGACGATGATGACCGCGATCGCCGAGGTAATCGGGATGACGATGATGATTAAGGTCTAAAATAGAAAATTGAGCAAAATATACGCAAAAAAAATTTCTAAAAATAAAAAAAGGGTGCTTCGCACCCTCTACGGTCATCTATCCCATCTAGACTTAAGCATTGAAACGCATCGACAGATCAATGGCTTTGAGATCTTTGGTCAGCACGCCCATGGAAATATAATCTACGCCGGTACTCGCGACTTCACGTAAATTATCAATGGTGATATTACCTGAGGCTTCCAGTTTGCAGCGACCGGCCACATGTTGCACCGCGTCGATCATCTGCTGCTGACTGAAATTATCCAGCATCACAATATCAGCATGGGCTTCGAGTGCCTGATTCAGCTCATCCCAGGTTTCGACTTCAACTTCGACAGGCTTACCCGGTGCAATTTGATGGGCCTTGGCAATCGCCTGCGCAATCCCACCCGCTGCCATAATATGATTTTCTTTAATCAAGAAGGCATCAAACAGGCCCAAACGGTGATTCTGGCCACCGCCAATGGCCACGGCATATTTTTGTGCGATACGCAGACCCGGAAGCGTTTTACGAGTATCTAATAATTTGGTGTTTAAACCTTGCAACTGTTTGACATAGTGGGCGGTTTTAGTCGCAACCGCAGACAGCGTCTGGACAAAGTTTAGCGCAGGGCGCTCCACGGTGAGTAAGCTACGTGCAGATCCGGCCAGTTTTAAAAATGCTTGATTGGCTTGAACATGATCGCCATCATTTTTCAGCCAGATCACTTCAATACTTGGATCATAGGCCTGAATCAAAGCATTTACCCAAGGCTGGCCGGCCAAAACCATGTCTTCACGGCTAATGATAGTGGCAGTGGCCTGTTCATCTTCAGGAGTCAGCAGGGCGGTAATATCGCCTTCACCGATATCTTCTGAAAGTGCTTGTTGAATATTGATCTGAATGGACTGGTCTAGCAAAGCTTGAGATATGCGCATGAGTATTTCCGTATCTTTTTTAAGCCGTGAAAATTGCGCCTTATCTTAGCACCGTTACATAAAAGATGAGCGATTTTTCATCCAGTTTGCTGGGATGAATTGAGATTTCTCCTTGAAAGTTTTAGCATGAAGCCGGCTGCAATGCTGATCTTGCAGATTTTATTTTTGGGGAGAACGGTTTTATGCAACAGGCAGCTGAGTTTCAGGTCAAGGACGGGCAACTAATCGGTGCACGTCAAATCCCGTCTCCCAATTTTAATCAGCGGCCAGAACAGACCGAGATTCAATTGCTGGTGATTCACAATATCAGCCTGCCACCTTCCCAGTTTGGCGGCGGTTATATTGAACAGTTTTTTCAGAACCAGCTGGATTGGTCAGTACATCCCTATTTTCAAACCATTGAAGGGATGCAGGTGTCGACCCATCTGCTAATTTTAAGAACGGGAGAAGTACTGCAATTTGTTAATTTCAATGACCGTGCCTGGCATGCCGGCCGCTCGACCTATTTGGGCAAAAAAGAATGTAATGATTATTCGATCGGGATCGAGCTGGAAGGCAGTGACGATTTGCCTTTTGCAACCGCACAGTATGAAGCCCTGGTCAAAGTGGCTGCCTGTTTGCAAGATTATTATCCTAAAATTCAGCAGCATATTGCCGGACATTCGGATATTGCACCGGGCCGCAAGACCGATCCGGGACCATATTTTAACTGGGCTGATTTTCGTACACAGCTACAGCATTATAAAAACACCTCAAGCTCGCTTGAGCGATGAAATTAAGCAATGAACTTCTGATAAAAGTTTCATTACAATAGCCACAAATTTATACATTAGGTGAATAGGATGGCGCTTTGGCGTTCGACCGTCATTGTCAGTGCGATGACCATGTTGTCACGCGTACTGGGATTGGTTCGAGATATTGTTTTACTGAATGTCTTTGGTGCTGGTAAAGACTTCGATACCTTCGTAGTCGCATTTCGTATTCCAAACTTTTTCAGGCGTTTATTTGCCGAAGGCGCATTTTCACAGGCGTTTATTCCGGTACTGACCGAATATAAAACCAGTCGCACGCATACCGAAGTCCAGATCCTGATCAGCCGGGTGTTTGGCTGTCTGGCCACGGTGATGACCACGCTGACCATGGTCGCGATCATTGCTGCGCCATTGATTATGTATATCTATGCGCCCGGTTTCCATAGCGACCCTGAAAAATTCGCTCTGGCGACTGACATGTTCCGCCTGACCATTCCTTATTTGTTGTTCATGTCACTGACGGCTTTTGCCAGCAGTATTCTGAACAGTTATGGCTCTTTCAGTACCCCGGCATTTGCACCGGTCTTGCTGAATGCGGCGATGATTGCCGGAGCGCTCTGGCTTACGCCTTATATGGCCGAGCCGATTATGGCGCTGGGCTGGGCTGTGATCATTGCCGGTATTTTACAGCTGGCGATCCAGATTCCTGAATTGTGGCGTAAAAACCTGCTGATTCCACCGAAAATTGATTTCAAGCATGAAGGCGTAGATCGCATCATGAAGTTGATGCTACCGGCATTATTTGGTGTATCTGTCACGCAAATTAATCTATTGTTAAATACCATTTGGGCTTCATTCATGCAGGATGGTTCGGTGTCCTGGCTGTATAGTGCCGAGCGTATGACCGAATTGCCGCTGGGTCTGATCGGTGTTGCGATTGGAACCGTGATTCTGCCGTCGTTATCTGCACGGCATACCGAGCAAAATCCGGAAAAATTCCGTGGCATGATGGACTGGGCAGCTAAAGTCATTGTGATGGCAGGCCTACCCGCCAGTATTGCACTGTTTATGCTGTCGACCCCGATCATTCAGGCCCTGTTTGAACGTGGCCAGTTCACCTTTGAAGATACCCAGATGACAGCTTTGGCGTTGCAATGTATGAGCGGTGGTGTGATTGCCTTTATGTTGATTAAAGTCTTTGCACCCGGTTTTTATGCAAAGCAGGATACCAGAACCCCGGTGCGTGTCGGTCTGATGGCTGTGGCGGCCAATGCGATTCTGAACGTGATCTTTATCGGTTTCTTCAAGCTGATTGACTGGGAAGCGGAGCATATGGCTCTTGCGCTGGCATCGACAGGTTCAGCGATGGTCAATGCTGGTTTGCTTTATTATTATCTGCATAAGCGTGATATTTTCCGTTTTGGTTCGCACTGGAAAAAAATCTTCCTGCAATTCATGTTTGCCAATGTGGTAATGATTGCGGCCTTAGCCTATGCCCTGAGCTGGTATAATGCCGATGTATCGCAATGGATGCGTGTGGTAGAAGTATTGATCTTATGTGTCGTGGGTGTGGTAGCGTATGTTGCAGCCTTGCTGGTGGCAGGTTTTAGACCACGTCATTTAAAGCCTTAAGCTTATATTGAAAAAATTATTGTAGATCAAAACAGATCATTAAAATACCCATAAAAAAACAAGAGCCAGAAGGCTCTTGTTTTTTTTGAAAGCTAACACTTGCTTTGAAAAGGTCTAGCGTAAATCTAGACCTTGCCGCGCGAAAGAAAACCAACGATCGCAAGAATCACCGCAATTACCAACAAGATAATTGCAAAATCCTTAGACAAGCCTGCGACGCCACCGAAACCAAGTAGACTCGCAATTAATGCAATAACAGCAAAAATAATAGCCCAGCGAAACATATATATTCTCCATGTGTTTTTATTTTCAAGTTTAGTATAGAAATAAACGATTCCAGCGACTGTTAGTGTTGTGTTGATGAACTGTCTCTGATTTAACAATAGTTTACGTGATAACAATAAAAATTTGAGACGGTAGGTCTGCAGGGTTCTGGCTGTTATAATCAGCTGATTTTTGAATGTTCCGGCCCGATCATGAGCGATACTTTACGTCCCGAATTCTGGAAAAACTATTCACTTGCTGAACTGACGCAAGTCGAGTGGGAGGCCTTATGTGATGGTTGTGGGTTGTGTTGTCTGATTAAACTGGAAGATGAAGAAACACAGGAAGTCGCCTATACCAAAGTGGCCTGCAAGCTGCTGGATTGTAGCACTGCACGTTGCTCCAATTATCCGGA
Organism: Acinetobacter lwoffii; assembly: GCF_019048525.1. Taxonomy (NCBI): domain Bacteria; kingdom Pseudomonadati; phylum Pseudomonadota; class Gammaproteobacteria; order Moraxellales; family Moraxellaceae; genus Acinetobacter; species Acinetobacter lwoffii. The sequence continues at coordinate 908,679 of NZ_CP077369.1, forward strand.
TCGCCTGCAATATGTGCCGGACTGTATTCAGCTCACGCCAGAGAAGCTGGAAACGATTCACTGGTTGCCTTCGAGTTGTGCCTATCGCCGTGTAGAGCAAGGCAAAAGCCTGCCATCCTGGCATTATCTGATCAGCGGTTCACGGGAAAGTGTGATTCAGGCACGCAAGTCGGCAGCAGGGCGCTGCCTGAGTGAAAGTGACATTCATGAAGATGACATCGAAGACTATATCGTACGCTGGGTGCGTTAAATCTGGCTTTGTGATTCGTTTATTGATCTGCCGGATGGAGTAGGGCCTGGGCCGAAGCACCGGCCATCGGACGATAGAAATAGAAGCCCTGTCCAATCTGACAGTCACAATGGATCAGGGTATCCAGCTGTTCTGTATTCTCGATTCCTTCCACCAGAACATCCATTGCAATACTGGAGCCAATCTGGGTAATGGCTTTGACAATGGCCAGGGCAGATGGATCACTGTTCATACGCTCTACAAAGTTGCGGTCAATCTTGATGCAATCGACCGGATAGTCCTGCAAACGGGTCAGCGAAGAATGTCCGGTGCCAAAATCATCCAGTGAGATCTGGATTCCGGCCTGTTTCAGCAGGTTCAGGGCACGGACCACATAATTGGCACCATGCTCGGACAGGCTCTGTTCGGTAATTTCCAGTTCAACTTTGTGGGCAGGAACATCAAAGTTGGATAGGCGTGCCAACAGTTTTTCGGCATAATCATCGCGCAGGAATTCGACCGGTGCAGCATTGATTGAAATCGGTAACAGATCCAGACCTTGTGCCTGCCAACGACTCATATCTGCAAAGACTTTCAGTTGCATGGTTTCACTAATGCGTGAGGCGAGTTCATAGTCCTGAAAGGCACCAAAAATTTCGGAAGGTAACTGAATGTTCTGATTCTGATCCTGCCAGCGTAATAGTGCTTCGAAACCAATCACTGCACCATCAGAAAGACGTACTTTAGGTTGGTAATAGGGAATGATCTGATCGGCCAGAATAATCTTGCGAGCCAGAGTCAGCTGCTTGGTTATATTTTCCAGTGACCCACACATTTCCTGATTAAACATGCGGATGCCACCACGACCACTATTTTTCAGGTCATTTAAGGCGATATCAGCACATTTCAGCAGATTAGAGGTATTCAATGCATCACGTGGATAGATGGCACAGCCAATACTCATGGCACTGCTGATGCTATTGCCGACATAATTGATGGGCTGATCCAGCTGGGCATAGGCCATTTGCGCCGTTGCCAGCAGCTGCTCTTCACTTTCCAGATTTTTGACCAGTACGGCAAATTCATCGCCACCCAAACGGGCGATGATGGTATTTGGCCCGAAGCAGGTCTGGAAACGTTTGCCCAAGACATGTAGCAGATGATCGCCGGCAATATGGCCCAAGGTGTCATTAATATGCCGGAAATAGTCCAGATCAATCAGCAGTAAACCCGCCATGGTCTGCTGTTGTTTGGCCTTTAAAAGCACCTGCTTAAAGGTTTTATAGAAGGTACTACGATTATACAGGCCGGTGAGTTCATCCCGTTTAATTACTTCTTTTAAACGCGTTTCTGCAATTTTTTGCTGACTGATATTACGTGATACACAGAGGATATTTTGAGTAATATTCTGCTGATCCAGAATCGGGGTGAGCAGATGATCCCAATATTGGATCGATTGATCTTTGATCTGGATTTTGCTGGAGAAACGGCTGTTTAAGCCTTGGGCTGCCTGTTTCAAAGCACGTTGCCCGGATTTTCGGGCTTCAGGGGTTAAGCGATTTAACCAGCACAATGAACGGTCCTGATCTTGTTCTGCGGTCTCATTTGCTTGTGCGAGACAGCCAGCTTGGTTGCTATGCTGAATCTCGCCTTCAGGACTGATAATGTTGATGCAGTCTGCGCTGGCATCCAACATGTTTTCCTGGGTTGAAACAATCTGAGAAAGTTGCTGTTGGATTTCAAAATAATCATGCACATCAGTCAGGGAAACGGCCCATTGCAGCAAATGTTCAGGTTCATGATGAAATTTTACCGCTAGGGTACACATGCGATAATGGGTATCACTGCGTTTAATCCGGCACTGGGTTTCAAAGTTCTGATGCTGATCCAGCGCAGCATGCCACTGCGCTAAAAACAGCTGCAAGTCTTCTGCATGAATAAAGCTCTGCCATTGCGGATGACCCTGTTCATTCAGGTTCACGCCAAGATAATCAGTCAAGGCATCGTTAAAATATTGCAGATGTTTTTTGTTGCTGACCCACAAGGGTTGCGGTAAGGCATCGATCAGATTTTTTAACAAAACCGATTCAGACAAGTGAACGTGGGGTGCAATCAGTGATGATGACGTCAGTGGCTTAGACCGACTCACAGCTCCCTGTTCAAATTTATCATGCTTCATGCATTCACCACTACAACCCAAAAGTGCCCAAGGGGCGAGATAAGTTTCTTTTAATTAGAATAAACAATATGAAAATTACACTGTAATTAATTCACAATTAATCATGTTCAAATTATTCGCTTTTATAGAGATTAATTCATTCAGAATTAAAAAAATAGAGGATATCTACATAAATTAATTTTTTATGCTTGATGTTTGCATTCTTGGAATCAAAACTGCTGATGTTAGAATGAGATCAGAATTTAGTTTGAGCCAATAATAACATGTCAGATAGTCATATCCCGCTTCCAGAACGCTTACGGCCACGCGACCTTACACAGATTATCGGGCAGGAACATTTGCTGGGAGAACATGCGCCCTTACGCCAGATGATTGATCAGGGGCATCTGCCTTCGATCATTTTTTGGGGACCTCCCGGGGTCGGCAAAACTACCATTGCCTTATTATTGGCTCAAGCGGTAGACCGGCCTTTTATCAGTCTGTCTGCCCTGAATACCGGCGTGAAAGAGCTACGTGAAATCATTGCCGAAGGTGGCGATTTGCTGACGCCAGTGGTGTTTATTGACGAAATTCACCGTTTTAATAAATCCCAGCAGGATGCATTATTAAATGCGGTCGAGAAAGGCAAAATTACCCTGATTGGCGCCACCACCGAAAACCCGTCTTTCGAAGTGAATAGTGCTTTGTTATCACGTTGTCAGGTGTATAGCCTGAATGCATTGAGTGCTGAATCGATTCAGACTTTGTTGACGCAAGCCTTGCAAAATGACTCTTTCTTACAGGAAAGACATATCCTGATTGAAGAATTTGATGCCCTGATCCAGTTCGCGGCAGGAGATGCCCGCAAGGCGCTGAATTTACTGGATCTGATTGCCAGTACCTTTGAAGCGGATATGGAAAATATCATTACCAATGCGGTGGTGGTGAAAGTGGCACAGCAAAATATTGCCCGCTATGACAAGTCTGGTGAGCAGCACTATGATTTAGTTTCGGCCTTTATTAAATCAATTCGCGGCAGTGACCCAGATGCGGCCCTGTACTGGATGGCACGCATGCTCAAAGGCGGTGAAGATCCGGTATTCATTGCACGGCGCATGTTGATTGCCGCATCCGAAGATATCGGCAACTCCAATCCAAATGCTTTGCTATTGGCTGGTGAATGTTTCCGTTCTGTGCAAGCCGTAGGCATGCCGGAATGCAGGATTATTTTGGGACAATGTGCGGTTTATCTAGCGACCAGTGCCAAAAGTAATAGTACCTATCTGGCGATTAACAAGGCGATGGAACTCGCAGATAAAACCTCAAATCTGCCAGTGCCTTTGCACTTAAGGAATGCACCGACCAAACTGATGAAAGAACAGGGCTATGGCGTGGATTATCTGTATCCGCATAATTATCCTGAGCATTTTGTGCTGCAAGAATATATGCCGCCAGAATTGAAAAATACCAAACTGTATGAATCAGCACGTAATAAACGTGAAGTTGAAGGGGAGCGTTTACAGCAACGCCGTTGGCAACAGCAACAACAGTAGCAATAAAGCTGGGTATCTCAACTAATTGAACAGAGTAAAAAAAGCCCAATTCAAGGTGAATTGGGCTGAAAGTAGGATGTTTTTTGAGGGAGATAACATCCTAGAGGGTAGAGGAAAAATCTGGTCGGCAAATATGGAGCTAAGTGCATCAATTCACTGATTTGCCTGGTATGAGATAATATTAATGCAGATAGTTTTTGATGTAAAAACGATCATTTTAATAATAAAAATTTATTTTTCCGATTAAAAACCGGAAATAAAAAAACCGAGCTAAAAAGCTCGGTTTTTTCGAATCTGCGCATTTCCAGATTAGATGTTGTCCAGGTTGATACCTAAACGGCCAGCCACTTCTTCATAGGCTTCAACCACGCCGCCTAAACCTTGACGGAAACGGTCTTTATCCAGTTTTTTCTTGGTGTCTTTGTCCCATAGACGGCAACCGTCTGGAGAGAATTCATCACCAAGTACGATACGGTCGTGGAACACACCAAATTCAAGTTTGAAATCGACCAGAATCATGTTACCTGCGTCAAACAATGCTTTAAGCACGTCGTTCACTTGGTAAGTCAATTCTTTCATTTTCGCCAATTGTTCAGCAGTTGCCCAACCTAAAGCAATGGCTTGTGATTCATTGACCATTGGATCGCCAAGCGCATCATCTTTAAAGAACAATTCAAATGTTGGAGGAGTCAGTTCCTTGCCTTCTTCCACACCCAGGCGGCGGCATAAAGAACCTGCTGCATAGTTACGGATCACACATTCAACCGGGATCATATCCAGTTTTTTCACCAGCACTTCATTTGGAGTCAGTAGCTTTTCAAAGTGGGTCTCAATTCCCGCTTCTGCCAGTTTTTCCATGATGAAGGCGTTAAAACGGTTGTTCACCTTGCCTTTACGATCTAGTTGCTCAATTTTTTCGCCATTGAATGCTGAGGCATCATCGCGAAAGACTAAAATCAGATGGTCTGAACTGTCTGTGGTGTAGACAGATTTCGCTTTACCAGTATAGAGCAAGGTTTGTTTTAACATGAGGGAACCTTTTACAAAAAAAAATGCCTAGAAATGTCTAGGCTGGCCAATTTTGGTAAATCTGGTTGAGCAGTTCTGCAGCTTTTTCACGGTCGGCAAAACTGTTATCGGCATTGAACACAGCAAGGTTATTACTCGAACCGACAGAAGATAATCTTAATACATAGGTCTGCTGGTCGACCTTAATCGTGACTTCGTAACGATTTTTGCTCTGCGCAACGATGCTATGATTCAGACTGCTGAGGGTGGCAAGTGTATATTGCCAAATTGTAGCAGAATTTCCCTCAATTTTAAGCAGCGGATTAAGATTTCCGTCAGTGACCAACTGTGGTTGACCCACTGTATTGGTTTCGGTTAGATCAGCTGTATTTGAGTTTTCAGTCTGGGCTTGTGGGCGTGGCAAGGCAAAACGGTTGCCACGCTGGTTTTCAAGCTTCGGTGCATGTTCAATTGCAAGCGGATCAACTGTTGGAGCAGGATACAATGGCGTTGCAGGACGAACCATGGCGCCTTCAGGATATTGTAAAGCTTCCAGGGTAGTAGTCTCTTTATAGTCTAAAGTGCCGTTATTAAAGGCCATTGAACTACAACCTGCCAAACTGAATACTGAAAGTGTAAGGCTAAGTCCTAAACGTAATTGCATAATCTTGTGCTCTTTTATTTAATAACGCCCGCTTCGACCAGTGCTTCATGAAGCGGAGCGCGATATTGTTCTGCAAGTGGTGTTAATGGAAGGCGAATACCCGTACCAATTAAGCCCATGTCATGGAGTGCCCATTTCACAGGAATTGGGTTCGATTCGCAAAATAAAATATTGTGTAAATTTGCAACCTGAGCATTTAACTGTTCAGCTGTGGTTGCATCACCGGCAATGGCGGCAGCACACACTTCGCTCATAGCTTTCGGAGCCACATTCGCTGTGACCGAGATATTACCTTTGGCACCATGACCGATCAGCTGATATGCAGTGGCATCATCACCCGAATAAACAGTCATGTCTTTGCCTACAAGACCTTGTAGCAGTTCAGCACCGCGCGGTACATCGCCAGTCGCATCTTTAATACCGATAATTTGTGGAATATCCGCCAGGCGAATCACGGTTTCATTGGCCATATCCACACCGGTACGGCCTGGAACATTATAAAGAATCTGTGGCAGGTCAACAGCTTCAGCAATAGCTTTATAATGCTGATACAAGCCTTCCTGAGTCGGTTTGTTATAATATGGCGTTACCAGTAAAGCGGCATCTGCCCCTAGCTCTTTGGCTTCGCGGGTCAGTTCGATCGCTTCACGGGTCGAGTTCGCACCTGTGCCGGCAATAATAGGAATACGTTTGTTGGCCACACGAATGATTTCTTTGATCACCTGGGTGTGTTCACTCATACTGAGAGTAGAGGCTTCGCCTGTTGTTCCAACGGCGACAATACTGTTGGTGCCCTCTGCAATGTGCCATTCAACCAGCTTCTCGAGACCCTTCCAATCTACGCTGCCATCTTCAAACATAGGGGTGACGATTGCGACTATGGAACCTTGAATGGTCTGTGCTTGCTGAGTCATTTTAAAAAACTATCCTATTTGTCCATCCGAAAGGAATGAGAAAACATAAATTGGGATGGATTTGTATTTTGATTTATAGCAAATTCAATAGATTTGCATTGAATTGAATATTGCTTATGCAAATTATGACTGATCAAACGCATAAGAACAATATGCTTTAGTAAAAGCTACTGAATTCTTTATACAAAGCCTTTTGGAAACAATCAAGTAATAAATAAGATGATTTATAAAGCAAAATCCTGAGACCAAAGTTATGTCTCCAGTCTAGACAATGGAGGAGATTACCCCAAATGAACCCAATAATGATAAGGCTTGTGCAAAAAGATCAGCTGAAAACTGCCATTTTTATGCCTTTTAATTTTTGATTAATAGTTATATTGGATAAATTGAGACCTCGTACATCTTGATCGTACTCTCGTACCAAAACAAATAAAGCCAAAAACGACTAAGACTAATCTTTTTTAAATATCAATAAATTGAGAATTTTTTTTCTTATCGGTTAATTTTTTAACTTGATGTATAAGCTTTAAACTCTAAGTCTTGAACTTTATGATGTTCTGATTAAGTGTTTTTGCGACTTTATCAGTCAGCATCTTCAATTCATCTACTTCAGCTCCTTATGGAATATCCAAGCAAAACGTTCAACTTATTGATAGTTATTTCTGCAATCAGGCTCATAGATGATGGCTGTCTTTTGTAACGCTGATTGAACAAGGATAATCCAATGGAAAAATCAGACAATAAGCATGCTATCGTCACGGTCGCGATCTGTTTTCTGATTGCGGTGATTGAAGGCTTAGATATTCAGGCAGCCGGAATTGCTGCTGCAGGTATTCGTGAGCATTTTGGTCTCGATAGTTCCCAGTTGGGTGTGTTTTTTAGTGCAGGGATTCTGGGTTTATTACCGGGTGCACTGGTTGGTGGTCGATTTGCGGACCGCATTGGCCGTAAGAAAGTCTTGATCTGGTCAACAGCAATATTTGCTGTATTTACCTTATGTACGGTTTGGGTCAATAGCTTTAACAGCTTGCTGGCAATGCGTTTCCTGGCTGGAGCAGGTCTGGGCGGCGCGATGCCAATTCTGATCACGCTTGCTTCTGAAGCAGTCTCTCCACAAAACCGTGGCCGTGCAGTGGGCTTGATGTACTGCGGCATGCCAGTCGGCGCAGCGATTTTGTCTTTGATTGCGGCGACTGAATTTGGTGCCAACTGGAAAAATGTTTTCTATCTCGGTGGTCTGTTACCGATTTTTGCCATTCCGCTGATGATGCTATTTTTGCCTGAATCGCAGGAATACCTGAAAGCACAGAACAAAACGGCTGCAGAACTTGCCGTTACACCGAAGGGTTCATTTAAGGATCTGTTTAATTCGGACAACCTGTTGCGTACGCTGTGTATCTGGGTGAGCTACTTCTTTACCTTGATGGTGGTTTACATCATGTTGAGCTGGTTGCCATCATTGTTTATGGAACTTGGCTTTACCCGTAAAGATGGTTCAACTGCACAATTCTACTTCATGGTTACAGCGACGATTGGTACGATTATTTTGGGTATGCTGACCGACCGCTGGAAGAAAGCCTATGTGATCCTGTTGATGTACGGCGGTATTCTGGCAGGTCTACTGGCGCTGAATGGTGCAAGCTCGCTGAACCAGATGTATATGGCAGCAGCATTGGCCGGTGCCTTCGTGATTGGCTGTCAGGGTGTACTGTATGCCTTCGGTAGTATCGTTTATCCGACAGAAGTGCGTGGTACTGGTGTTGGTGTTGCATCTGCAGTTGGCCGTATCGGTGCCATGCTGGGGCCAGTCATTGCCGGTCAGTTATTGACAGCAGGTTTCGGTGCTGCGGGGGTCATTACTGCTGCGATCCCATGTATCATCATCTCTGCATTATGTATGCTGTTCCTGGTGAACCGCACTAAAGTGTAAGGTTCAACGATTTAAAAAAGCCTGCTCTTGCAGGCTTTTTTATTTTCTGAATTTAAGAATTAAATACACTGTTTTATTATTAAAAAGACTCATCACTTTATCTTAAAACTTATTTTTTTTGCAGAGATCTAGCTTGATACAAGCCCGGAACTCATCTCATATTTGTCAAAAACAATGAATCTATTGATCTGCTCATATACACATGCCGAGAATACACAGTCATGCCATTTTTAACCGTAGAGCTAAAAATCCTGAGGTATTTTGCGCTATGCTTGGGCATAAATCGAGATTTCAATGGATGAAAACAGATGCAGAATAATGTTGCTTTACTGGTCGTAGACGTACAAAGAGGATTTACCCCGGGAGGCAATCTGGCTGTAGCCAATGCTGACCAGATTATTCCAAATATTAATCTATTGGGGCAGCATTTTAAGCATATTATCCTGACCCAAGACTGGCATCCGGACAACCATATTTCCTTTGTAGACAACCATCCCGGCAAAGTAGCCTATGACAGTATTCAGCTGGATTATGGTACTCAGGTTTTATGGCCAAAGCATTGTGTGCAAGGGACACTCGATGCCGAACTGCATCCGGATTTAAATTTACCGCAAGCACAACTCATCATTCGCAAGGGTTTTCATTCCCAGATCGACAGTTACTCGGCCTTTATGGAAGCTGACCAGAAAACCACGACGGGTCTTGCTGGCTATCTGCGTGAACGTGGGATTGATACCGTATTTGTGGTCGGGATTGCTACGGACTTTTGTGTGGCCTGGACTGCAATCGATGCCTGCAAACTGGGCTTTAAAACCTATGTGATTGCCGATGCCACCAAGGGCATTGACCTGAATGGTTCCTTGCAACATGCCTGGCAGGATATGCTGTCGCATGGCGTGAAACGTATCTATGTGAAAGATATTGTTCAAGCAGCTTAACACTGGATAGGGATAGAACTTAATATCCCTTTGATCTTATTTATATTTGAATATAAAAATTCAGGCATCAACGGGTGCCTGTTTTATCTTGCTTTTTCTCCCTTAATGTCACCTGGATGAAACCCATGTCAGCCTTGCTCCAGTTTAGCCAATTTGTCCAAAAAACCTTTGCTTTATGGGTGCTGCTTTTTTCCGGCATTGCCTTGATGATCCCTGAAACTTTTGTCTGGTTACGGGCTTATATTCCGTGGATGTTGGGCATCATTATGTTTGGCATGGGTATGACCATGACGGTAGGCGATTTTAAAAGTGTCCTGCAAAGTCCGAAAGCAGTAGCGATTGGCGTGGTGGCCCAGTTTGTGGTGATGCCAGGTTTGGCTTTTCTACTGTGCAAGCTGTTTCAGCTGCCACCAGAGATTGCCATCGGGGTAATCTTGGTGGGTTGCTGTCCGGGTGGAACCGCATCCAATGTGATTACCTATATGGCCAAGGGCAATACCGCCTTGTCTGTTGCCTGTACCTCGGTTTCGACTTTACTGGCGCCCATTTTAACTCCGGCCATTTTCTATGTGTTGGCCAGTCAGTGGATCGAGATCAATGCCTGGTCGATGCTGGTGTCGATCTTACAGGTGGTGTTATTCCCAATTATTCTGGGCTTAATCGTACGGGCGCTACTCAAGCAAAAAGTCACGGCCTATATTCAGGTGATGCCGTTGATTTCTGTAATAGCGATTGTGGCAATTGTCGCGGCGATTATTGCCGGCAGCAAAACCCAGATTCTGGAATCCGGTTTAATGATTTTAGGAATCGTGGCCTTACACAATGGTATGGGCTATTTACTGGGTTATTGGACCAGTCGTATATTTCACTTGGCAGAAATAGACTGTCGTGCAGTATCCATTGAAGTCGGGATGCAGAATTCTGGTCTGGGTGTGGCCTTGGCGGCAACCCATTTTGCCGCATCACCACTTACCGCTTTACCAAGTGCCATTTTCAGTCTGTGGCATAATATTTCAGGGCCAGCTTTAGCCACTTATTGGGCTGCCAGACAAACTGAAAAAACAGACACCTAATTGCAGTTTGATGACAGCGCACAACAAGCCAGAGCATGATGTTTTATAATTTTAAAAATTAAAATATTAATTTATATCGATTTATCGGGCTTTGTAACATAAGTGTCATGAAGTCTGCCTAAGATCGCCCCTCAATGATGTGAAACAACAGACTGTAATCAGCAGCATTGAGAGGGCATGGAACAATTTCAGCATTCGTCAGCGACCTATTTTAATCGGGAACTTTCCTTATTTGAATTTCAGCGTCGTGTCTTGGCACAAGCACTCGATCCGAATTTACCGATTTTAGAGCGCTTAAACTTCCTGATTATTTTTTCCCGTAACCTGGATGAGTTCTTTGAAATCAGGATTGCCGGGCTGATGAAACAGCAAGACCTGAATGCGACTACCCGGACGCCTGATGCTGTACCCACCGAGCTGATTCTACAAGAACTGTCCCAGTCCATTCATGCCACAGTTAACAAGCAGTATGAGGTGCTGAATCATGCGATTTTGCCTGAACTTCAGGCGCAGGGTATCCAGTTTCTTCAATATCAGGATCTTCTGGAAAAACACAAGGCGTGGATTGCAGCCTTTTTTGCCAAAGAAGTACAACCGGTACTGACCCCGATCAGCCTGGATCCTTCACATCCTTTTCCACGTTTGGTGAATAAAAGTCTGAACTTTATTATCAGCCTAGAAGGTAAAGATGCCTTTGGCCGTGAAATCGAGATGGCAATTGTGCCGGCACCACGTTCCTTACCCTGCCTGATTAAAATTCCGGAAGATGTCACCGGAAACAATACCACCCAGATCTTTCTGACTGCGATCATCCAGCAGCATATCAGTGATTTGTTCCCGGGCATGAAAGCGACCGGCTGTTATGCCTTTCGGGTCACCCGCAATGCCGATCTGGTACTATCGGAAGATGTCGATGATCTGGCGGTGGCTTTAAAAGACGAACTATGTTCGCGCCGCTTTGGTCGTGCAGTACGTCTGGAAATTGAAAATGACTCTCCACAGAACATCATCGACTATTTGCTAGATGAATTTGATCTGACGGAACAGGAACTGTACCGGATTGATGGACCGATCAATTTGTCCCGCCTGAGTACCAGTTTTGAGCGTCCGGAATTAAAGTATCCGCATTTTAGTCCGGTCATTCCGAAAATTTTCCGTAAACAGAAAAGCATTTTTGAAATTTTGAAGGCGCAGGATGTGCTGCTGCATCATCCTTTTGATTCATTCCAGCCGGTGATTACTTTACTGCGGGAAGCGGCCAAGGACCCGGCGGTGCTGGCGATCAAGCAGACGCTGTATCGTAGTGGTCCGGACTCGGAAATAGTCCAGGTGCTGGCAGAAGCCGCACGGAATGGCAAAGAAGTCACGGCCGTGATTGAACTGCGGGCGCGTTTCGATGAGGAATCTAACATCATGGTGGCCAATATCCTGCAAGAAGCCGGCGCGGTCGTGGTCTATGGCATTGTCGGTTATAAAACCCATGCCAAAATGATTCTGATTGTCCGGCGTGAAAATCAGGAATTACTGCGTTATGCGCATCTGGGTACCGGAAACTATCATGCCGGTAATGCCCGCATGTACACCGATTATGGCCTGATGACCACACAGCCGGATATCTGTGAAGATGTGCACCGCATGTTCCAGGAACTGACTGGTATGGGGAAAATGGCCAAACTGAAAGCCTTGCTGCATGCACCGTTTACCCTGCATAGCGAATTGCTGAAACTGATTGAACAGGAAAAGGCATTTGCCCTGGCCGGCAGAGCCGCGCATATCATCATCAAAATGAATGCACTTACCGAACCGCAATTGATTGCTGCCCTGTATCAGGCTTCGCAGGCTGGGGTAAAAATTGACCTGATTGTGCGTTCAATCTGCTGTCTGATTCCACAAGTTACCGGTATGTCTGAAAATATCCAGGTCCGTTCAATCGTAGGACGTTTCCTGGAACATACCCGGGTTTATTATTTTGAACATGGCGGTGCCAAGAAACTGTATTGTGCCAGTGCCGACTGGATGGGCCGTAACCTGTTTTCCCGGGTGGAAACCTGTTTCCCGGTGCTGGATCCAGAGCTGAAAAAACGGATTTATAAAGATGGCCTGATCAGCTATTTAAAAGATTGTCACAATGCATGGGAGTTAGATGCCGAGGGTCAGTGGCATAAAGTCCCCTGTCAGGATCCGGCCCAGCCTTATAATGCCCAGCAATATCTGCTGGAACAAAAACAGTTAAAAATTTAAGAGATAGGCCAAGACACACTGGCGTATTTGTTTTGTACCCATAAAAAAGCCGGATGTTGGATCCGGCTTTTTTAATTAAAACATTCAAGGATATTTATGAGGCTTTGGACTGTTTGGATTTTAGAATTTCAGTTCTAAAAGTCTGTGCCAGCTCGGCGCTTTCAGCATCCATCCCATTCACCACAAAAGCGTGACGGGTCAGGACATTGGTTGGATTCGGCATGCTGACCAGCTGGAAGTGATCACTCACATCTTTCAGCAAGGTGTTCGGTACATGTAAGGCACTTTCTTTCGCGACCAGATGCTGAGTCAGGCGCTCAGCGGCCTGTACCGAGCTGAGCTGCATCTCCTCGACTTTAGAGGCAATCGCGCTACGGGTTTGTAGCACAAAACGTTTTTCTTCACGATAGCGTTTATACAGCACTTCCGAAAGCAGCTGGAACACGGCACTGATCATGGTCAGGCAGGCCAGGGCATTCGGTTTGTCTGCCGCGATACTAATGGTGGCACCTTTTTCATCAAATTTATGTACGGTACAAATATCAGAACTATTCAATTTATAGCGTTGCACACAGAGTTCGGTGGCTTTATTCAGGAAAATCTGGCAGAGATTGAAATAAGGCACTGAAACGGTTTTATTCACGCTATCCAGTAATTGTTTTGGATCGTAGAACTGGATGTTTAAGCTCAGGCTATCGCTCTCCAGTACCGCCGGCTTATGTTCTTTTTCTTTGGCTTTATTTTTCACTGCCTGTTGGGCTTGGGCAATCGCCAGTGCCGCATTATGCTTTTCCTGTTCCAATGCCTGGGTCAGGGTCTGAATCTCGAATTTCAGCCGCGATTCGTTATTGATGCGCGCCAGATATTCAGTCCGGCTTGGACGGGCAATGGCACGGTAAGCCACCCAGATTAACGCGTGAATAATGAACGAGAACAGAATCGCCAGCCATTGCGTGCGCAGAATTTCACCAATACTTGGTTCAATCAGGGTGATTTCAATCACACCGACTTTTTTCTCGTTTTGCAGCGCATCACGGACAAAAACTTCACCCTCGCGAGTTTTGGTCAATCCACCAGTGGCTAAAACCTGAGCTTTCGCATCCAGAATTCGAATGGAAGCTACACTTGGATTGGTGGCATAACGATTTGCCAGCAAAGCCAGAGAAACGCGGTTGGGCGGTTCAAGCTCAGACAGGCTGTCTGTCACCAGTTGACTGGTGATCAGCTGTCCCTGATTGGCACGGTTTTCATTCAGTTGGTGAGTGGTTGCCAATACCAGTAAAAAGGTATGCAGAGCAAAACTTACAATCAATAGGCTAGCAAATAGCCCTTGTCTAGGCGCATTCAACGTAAACTTCCAAGGCAATTCTGTTCAATTTCGATTATGATTCTAACAATAGTTGTAGCTCAGACCCGAGTCAATTCATGCGAGAAATCATTCTTATATCATTCTTAGGACCTGACCAGCCTAATCAATTTACACGATTAATGCAGGTTTTGTCCGCTCATTCCCTACAGATTTTAGATGTAGGGCAAGCGGTTATTCATAATCAGCTAACCTTAGGTATTGTTGTTGCCTCTGAAGACCAGACTGCAACCGCATTAGCCATGAAGGAGATCCTGATTCTAGCACATGATATCGGGTTAACCGTGCGCTTTAAACCGATCTCTGCAACTGAATATGAGCAGTGGGTCAAAGAGGGTGGACGCACACGTTATATCGTAACGGCATTGGCCCCTGAATTAAATGCCTCTCATCTGCAAGCCGTGACCCAGATTGTCTCGGGCCAGGGTTTTAATATTGAAACCGTGACCCGTCTGTCTGGTCGCCCCGTTTTAGATGGTCAGAGTGCCGGTCCAAAACGTGCCTGTGTCCAGTTTGGCCTCAGTGGACAAATGCTGGATGCAGCTGCCATGCGTGCGGCCTGTCTCAGCCTGTCGAATGAACTGAATGTCGATGTCGCGGTTCAGGAAGACAATGCCTATCGCCGTAACCGCCGTCTGGTCTGCTTTGATATGGACTCGACCCTGATCGAGCAGGAAGTGATTGACGAATTGGCAATTGAAGCCGGTGTTGGTGAGCAGGTTGCAGAAATTACCGAACGTGCCATGCAAGGCGAGCTAGACTTCCAGCAAAGCTTCCGTGCCCGTGTTGCCTTGTTAAAAGGTATGGACGCATCGGTACTGCCGAAAATTGCCGAGCGCCTGACCATTACTGAAGGGGCTGAACGCCTGATTTCGACTTTGAAAGCATTGGGTTACCGTACTGCAATTCTTTCTGGAGGTTTTCAGTATTTTGCGGAATATCTGCAAACTAAACTGGATATTGATGAAGTACATGCCAATGCGCTTGATGTGCAGGATGGTGTGGTTACCGGTGAAGTCAAAGGCCATATTGTCGATGGCGCGCGTAAAGCCTTCTTGCTCGGTGAAATCGCCCAGGAGATGGGAATTTCCCTGGAACAAACCATTGCAGTCGGTGATGGCGCCAATGACTTGCCTATGTTATCCATTGCAGGACTGGGGGTGGCTTTCCGTGCCAAACCTCTGGTACGCCAAAATGCCAATCAGGCGATTTCTAGCGTCGGTCTGGACGGTGTGCTGTATCTGCTCGGCGTACATGATAAAGACCTGAACCGTGCATAAGTACAGGCTTTGCTTGATTTTAAACGCGACCTTTGGGTCGCGTTTTTTTATCAAATGGAGCGTAAAACTCTGTTCTTCAGGTCAGAGATATAAGCGACACGACATGAAATGTCGTTTATTTTTTAAGAATCAATAATTTTAATTCAACATGAGCTAATATAAGCCCATGAAAACACTTAAATTACGCATAAAAGACAAACATTGCAAGGTGCTAGACCAATTAGCATCTGAGGTGAACTTTGTTTGGAATTATGTCAATGATTTAAGTTTCAAACACCTAAAAAGAACAGGTGATTTTTTCTCAGCATTCGATATGGCTAAATACACAAAAGGGACTTCAAAATTGTGTGGTCTGCATAGCCAAACGGTGGATGCAATTAGGGAAGAATATGCTGCTAAAAGAAAACAGTTTAGAAAAGCAAAATTAAAATGGCGTGTAAGTAACAAGAAGTCAGCAAGAAGATCGCTTGGTTGGATACCATTCAAAAAATCAGGACTGAAATATGCTGAGGGATGGGTTGAGTATGGAAAAACCAAATTTGGCTTATGGGATAGCTACGGTTTAAACAAATATGCCGTTAGAACAGGCTCATTTGTTGAGGACAGTCGTGGGCGTTGGTATGTGTGCCTGGTCGTGGATTCACCTAAGTTAGATAAACCAACTGCAACTAAAGCTATTGGCATTGATCTAGGCTTAAAAGATATAGCCACCTGTTCTGATGGTACTGTGATTTCAAATCCAAAGTTCTATCGAAAATATGAACAAAAACTAGGTACTGCTCAACGAGCGAAGAATAAAAAGCGTGTTCGTGCATTACACGCCAAGATTGCAAATTGTCGTAAAGATCATTTGCACAAAGCAAGCACCATGCTTGTAAAAGAAAATGCACTGATTATTGTTGGCAACCTGAGTGCTAAAAAACTTGTGAAAACTAAAATGGCTAAATCGGTTTTAGATACAGGATTTTCAGAACTCAAAACAATGCTCAAGTATAAATGCGAGAACGCAAGTGTATTGTTTGAGGAAGTCAACGAAAGTTTCACAACCCAAATCTGCTCGTGCTGTGGTGAGATCACCGCAAGCAGTCCGAAAGGTAGAGCAGATTTGCGAATAAGAGTATGGGAATGTGAAAACTGCTCAAGTGTCCTGGATCGGGATTTGAACAGTGCTAAGAACATACTTGCGCTTGGGCATAAGCGTCTAGCAGTAGGAATCACCCTCCTTTCAGGTGGGTGAGGATGTCAATGCTTATGATGTGAGTTATATAAGGAAGAGTTGAAATATGGCTACAAAAACATCGATCATCTTAAACGGAAAAATAATTTTTTCACTTAAAAAAACTACTGATAATTTTGTAATGACACGCCAACATTGGCGCAGTCATTGATCCACAAAAATGTGAAAAGCAAAAAATGTAATGACAATATAATATCGCGACAAAGTATGTCGTTAGGCTGGATGACAGGACTTTTTTTATGCAAAAAACTCAGCATAATGCAGGCATAGAGATACAAATCAACAGATTCCATTTTATTGATTTAACGAAATTCAATAGATAGAAGCGTTGCAATATCAAGCGGAAACTATCTATCTGGATGGAGGGGGTTATATGGTAACAGCGAATTTAGCAACGATTGTGGGCTTCAGTTTAGTCGCTGTAGCTGTGCTTGCTGTGTTCTTCTCGCCTTATCGTCGCTGGTTAAGCTTTATGGCGGCCGGGATGCTGGTATGGGGCCTGATCGAGGTGATTCGTGTAGGAACTCAAACTTGGTTTGAGCTACCAATGACGTATAGTTATCTGAGTGCGTTAACTGCGGTCATGATGGTCGTGACTGGCCTGTTGTTGCGTGAAGATCGTCGTGCTGAGCGTGCTTTGGCAAAACGCCGTTGCATCGAACATACGCCAGTGTATGAAGACGACCAGCAGCAGCTTTCAAGCCGTTAATTCTACAAGTTGCAATGAAAAAAATGCACCCACGGGTGCATTTTTCAGTTTGGAAATATGATACAAACTGCATAATCCACCTAGCTCAGAACTATGCTAGGATATTTGTCAATTTTCGTACAATTAGAATAGGCATCCTCCATGAAACTGTCGTCCATTCCTGTGTTAAAACTTCCTCTTATTGATATGAGTACAGATCCGCTGGACTTACTGGTCGCAGGTTTAGCTTTACGTATGAAGCAGTTGGCACGTACCAGCCCAAAATTCATTGAACTGGTACATGGACGTCAATTCCGTATCCAGATTGGTACGGATGAAGGCATGGCACGTCAGATTATTGTGGATAACGGTCATATCGATACGGTTTCGGGTGATGCTGAAAAAGCTGATTTTGTGTTGCAGTTTGCCGACAGTGAGCAGGGCGTGAAGACCTTGGTCAAAGGTGACCCGACGGCATTTATGACCGGGATGCAAAGCGGCACGATTAAGATGGAAGGCGACTTTGGCCTGCTGGTCTGGTTTAACCAGGTGGCAAAAATGATTCCACCAAAACTGCCAAAGCCAGTCAAAGAAAAAGTGAAAATGGTACGTCAGTTTATTAAAGAGAAAACTGGTAAGTAGTCTAAAGACTTATTGAATAATCATTTTTCTATTGTAAAGTACCCCCTTTATTTTGAGGGGGTATTTTTTATGAAAAAATTAATTACAGCAAGTTTAATCGCTGCATCAGTAACGATGACAGGATGTGCCAGTATTATTTCAGGATCAACACAAACACTGACATTTAAATCAGTTCCTGAGCAAGCATCTATTTCTATTACAAATAAAGCTGGCGAAAAAGTACATACTGGAGTTACGCCTGCAACAGTGACTCTTAAGCGTGGTAATGGATTTTTTCAACCCGCTGCTTATGATGTAACTTTTAAAAAAGAAGGTTTTCAAACCAAAACAGTTCAAGTAACTGGTACTGTTAATGGTTGGTATGTGGCAAATATCATTTTTGGCGGTCTAATTGGTTTGCTTATCGTTGATCCTGCTACTGGAGCAATGTATACATTAAACCCTAGTGATATCAATGCTGTATTGGATGAAAATCAAACTGCATCACAAAAAGGTCAACAATCACTCACTGTAATGTTGGTTCAAGATATTCCTGAAAACCTTATGAGCCGTGCAAAATATATTACAACGCTCTAAGTTCAAAAATAAGAAGCCCTCAATTCGAGGGCTTTTTTACTGAATCATTCAACTTCTAAATTAAACGTCACCGGTCCATCATTGACCAGATGCACTTTCATGTCAGCGGCAAAAATACCGGTTTGCACATGTTCAAACTGGCTTTGGGCATATTTTACCAGCTGCTCATAAAGTGCTTTAGCCTCGGCAGGCGGCATAGCTGGGCCAAAGTCTGGACGTAAACCTTTTTGGGTTTGCGCCATCAGGGTAAATTGTGAAACCAGCAATAAACCACCGCCGGCCTGGGCAACGTTCCAGCCCATTTTGCCCTGTTCATCATCAAAGAAGCGGTATTTCAATATCTTATCAATCAGCTTTTTGCCTTTTTCCAGATTGTCATCTTTACCTAAACCTAGAAAAACCAGAATTCCTTTTTCAATTTCCCCGGTGGTTTCACCCTCGACCACAACTTTAGCTTCTAAAACTCTTTGTAATAAGGCACGCATTTTACATATGGACTGCTAACAATAGATGGGGGTGATTGTAGCAAGAATAAAATCTGGAGCAGTATGAGATGCTGTTTTTATGAACTTTAAATATCTGAAAATCAATTGCTTAATTTTTATAAATTCATTAAAGCGATTGAATTTATAAAAATAATCTGTTTTATCTATTTATTGTGTTGGCGTATCTTAGCCCATGCAGGAAAGGTAATAAATTGAGAGATTTAGCAATGTTTAAGCGTTCATTACTGGTTGCAATGCTTGCAACTGTCACAGCTGCACAAGCTGCTCCTTTAACGAAAGACAATGGCGCACCAGTCGGTGATAACCAGAACTCGATCACTGCGGGTCCAAATGGTTCTGTACTCCTTCAGGACGTTCAACTGGTACAAAAATTACAACGTTTTGGTCGTGAGCGTATTCCTGAGCGTGTCGTACATGCGCGTGGTACTGGGGCATATGGTGAATTCGTTGCAACCAAAGATCTATCTGATCTTACCCTCGCTTCATTGTTCAAAGCGGGGACTAAAACTCCAGTTTTCCTACGTTTCTCTACCGTAATTCATGGTAAAGGTTCACCAGAAACTCTACGTGACCCACACGGCTTTGCATTGAAATTCTACACTAAAGAAGGTAACTGGGACTTGGTCGGTAACCAGACACCGGTATTCTTCATCCGTGATGCAATCAAGTTCCCGGACTTCATTCATGCCATGAAGCCAAGCCCAGTGACAAATGTTCAAGATGCCAACCGTGTGTTTGACTTCCTGTCGAGCCAGCCATGGGCAACCAACATGCTGACTTATGTGTATGGCAAGCAAGGTGTTCCAACCAGCTACCGCGAACAGGACGGTTTCGGAGTACATGCCTACAAGCTGTATAACGACAAGGGCGAATACAAATACGTGAAATTCAACTTCCGCTCTAAACAAGGCGTGAAGGGCTTGAACGTGAAAGAAGCGGCTGAGCAGCAAGGTAAAGATTTCAACCACTTGACCAATGATCTGTATAACAACATCTATGCGGGTAATTTCCCGAAATGGGATCTGTATATTCAGGTGCTTGATCCTAAAGATCTAAACAGCTTTGATTTTGATCCGTTAGATCCAACCAAAATCTGGCCAACCGAGCTGGTTCCAGAAACCAAAGTGGGTACTTTGACCCTGAACCGTATGCCGAAGAATTTCTTCAACGAGACTGAACAGTCGGCATTTGCGCCAGGTAACCTGGTTCCAGGTATCGAGCCATCAGAAGACCGTCTGCTACAAGGCCGTATCTTTTCTTATTCGGATACCCAAATGTACCGTTTAGGCGCGAATCACCAGCAAATTCCGGTGAACCGTCCCGTAGTGAATGTGAACAACAATAATCAGGATGGCTACATGAATATCTCTGAGCGTGACTCGGATGTGAACTATGAGCCAAGCCGTAAAGAGCCAAAAGCTGCAACTGAAAAAGCGCGTGCGGTACAAACGCCATTATCTGGTCATGTACAGCAAATTGGCGTGAAAGAGCAGAACTTCAAGCAGGCAGGTGAGCTGTACCGTTCATACACAGCTAAAGAGAAAGATGACCTGATCATGAACCTTGCTGCTGACTTAGGTGCAGTGAAAGATTCAGAAACCAAGCACATCATGTTGTCTTATTTCTACAAGGCAGATGCAGACTACGGTACGCGTATGACCAAAGCGGTCAATGGGAACCTGGCGACTGTTAAAGCCAAAGCTGCAAAATTAAAAGACTAATCCCGATTGGTCTTGAGGAACTGGTGACTAGGGCATAGCGCATCACCTCCAAAAAGTCCTGTAATACTCCAAACCTTTCCTGCACCCTAGGGGGAGTCTTACAGGCACTCCGTTTTTCATCTCATCTCAGGATAATTCAGTCTTTCAAGACTTAAATTCCCCTTCGATTTCTGCTGGAGTTCATCATGAAAGTTATGTCATCTGTGTTTTTAGCCAGTATTCTCACGATAGGTTCCGCATTCGCAAACGCGACTGTCGCGAAGGATATCTCCCCCGCTAAAAGCGTGGACAATGTTCAGATGAACTCACAAGAGGAATTGGCCGACCTGTTCTTTGCTGCGGCTAAAATTGGCAATAGCGAAGTCATTCATGAATTTTTAAAACACGGCTTTCCGGTCGATGTACGCAATAAAGACGGTTATACACCACTGATGATGGCGACTTATTATGGCCATCAGGATATTGTCGCCAGCTTGCTTAAACATGGTGCCGACCGCTGTGCTCGAGATAATCGAGGCAATACAGCCTTGATGGGGGCTTTATTCAAGATGGAATTTGCGATTGCCAAGCAGCTGCGTCAGGTGGATTGTGATGCCCAGGCGCAAAAAAACGGACAAAAGACCACAGCCGAATTTGCCAAGGTGATTGGTCAGGAAAAACAGTTGCAGAAACTGATTCAGGAACAGGAAAAAGCTCAGGTCAAATCACAGAAATAAACCGGGTTATGCTTCTGATACTTTTGTCGCAAATACAGCCAGCTGTACGTAAATCCTGCATTATTGCATGACTTTTTATGCTTTAATGCAGAGATAAGCACAGCGATATTCCCTTAGTTATGGCTCCAATTATCCATTCTCTGTTAGATACTGACTTGTACAAATTCACCATGTTACAAGTGGTCTTACACAAGTTTCCGCAAACGCATAGTGTCTACCATTTCCGTTGTCGTAATCTGGAAGATACAGTCTATCCACTGACGGATATTCTGGATGACCTGAATCATCAACTGGACCTGCTGTGTCAGCTAAAATTCAAAGAAGATGAACTGCAATATTTAAGAAGCTTACGTTTTATCAAAAGCGACTTTGTCGATTATCTGGAACTGTTCCAGCTCAAGCGCCGTTTCATAAAGGCCAGTATCGACAGTCAAGGCCGTCTGGATATTGTGGTGGAAGGCCCGATGGTTCAGGCGATGATGTTTGAGATATTCGTTCTCGCTATTGTCAATGAACTGTATTTCAGCCGCATTCGCACGCCTGAAGTATTGGCAGAAGGCGAGCGCCGTTTAAAAGCCAAAATCGAGCTGTTAAAACAGTATGACGCTGCGCAAAACCCCAATGATCCACCATTCTTGGTGTCAGATTTTGGTACGCGTCGCCGTTACAGTTTCGATTGGCAAAAGCATGTGGTCGAAGAATTTCACAAAGCCGCACCGCATGTGTTCCGTGGGACCAGTAATGTACTGTTAGCCAAAGAGCTGGGCATTACCCCGATTGGTACCATGGCGCATGAATTCCTGCAAGCTTTTCAGGCGCTGGACGTACGTTTACGTAATTTCCAGAAATCTGCACTGGAAAGCTGGGTACAGGAATATCGTGGTGACCTGGGCATTGCTCTGACCGATGTGGTCGGGATGGATGCATTCTTGCGTGACTTTGACCTGTACTTTGCCAAGCTGTTTGATGGCTTGCGTCATGACAGTGGCGATCCCTATGAATGGGGTGACAAGGCCTATGTACACTACAAAAAGCTGAAAATAGACAGCAAAACCAAGATGCTGACTTTTAGTGATGGCTTGAATCTGGAAAAAGCTTGGAAACTGCATCAATACTTTAAAGACCGCTTTCAGGTCAGTTTCGGGATCGGCACCAATTTGACCAATGATATGGGGCAAACCCCACTCAATATTGTGCTGAAACTGGTGGAATGTAACCGTCAGTCAGTGGCCAAAATCTCGGATAGCCCGGGCAAGACCATGACCGATAATGATACGTTCTTGGCCTATTTACGTCAGGTTTTTGAGATCAATGAACCTGCTTAAGTCAGTTTGAACAATTCATAATTTTTAAGAACCGTTTCCATACAGAGACGGTTTTTTTATGTAAGGCGCTTTTAGATCAGGGTTTAGCTAAAATCTTGCTAATCATCTGCAAAGAAAGCGCATCAGTGTAAAAACGAGCTGTGCTAAGATCAACAGGATTTGACCAATAATAGCCATGATAACGATGACCGCTGCAGCTTTTAATTTTGGCCTGCTGATTGAGGCAGAAGATTTAGTTCCCTATTTGGGCCATGAAAAACTTCGTATTGTCGACCTGAGCCGTGCCTCTGTGTATGAGCAGCTGCATATTCCGCATGCCTTGCATTTAAAGCCTAAACTTCTGGTGCGTCAGGAAGAAACGGCAATGGGATTGTTGCCGGACGCGGAAGGCTTGCAGGCTCTCATTGATTATCTGAATATTTCTCCTGAGCATCATGTGGTGGCTTATGATGATGAGGGCGGGGCATGGGCAGGGCGTTTGCTCTGGAATCTACATTGTTTGGGTTTTGAAAATACCAGCTTATTGAATGGCGGGATTCATGCCTGGCTCGGTGCTAGCTTACCGACTTCTTCCAGTCAGGAGCAGTTTGTGCCAGTGCAGGATATATTGCAGGTCAATCTTGACCATCAAGCGAATTTTCAGATTGGCTATGATGAACTGCGCCAACAGGTTGAAAATCAACAGGTTCAAATTTGGGATTGCCGCACGCAAGATGAATATACTGGCCTACGTTTAGCGGCTCGACGCGGCGGTCACATTCCGGGAGCACGTCATTTTGAATGGAGTACTGCCCTTAATCGCGAAAATCATTTAAAATTACAGCCTTTACCACGTACTCAGCAGCGTCTGGAACAACTGGGCTTTGATTTGAATCAACCCGTTGTGGTGTACTGCCAGTCCCATCACCGCTCAGGTTTGGCCTATATTCTGGGTCGTTTACTGGGCTGGAAAATTCGAGCCTATGATGGTGCGTGGAGTGAATGGGGCAACCGCCTCGATAGTCCAATCGCTACAGGGGAGCTGCCATCTTGAGCATCACGTCACGTTTAAAACAACAGTTTTTTATTAAAGCTCAACGATTAGTACCGCAACATCGCTTGTCTCGTTTGGTGGGCAAAATTGCCGCCAGCGAAAACCCGATTATTAAAACTGCTGCAATTACTGCCTTTAAGGCGCAGTATGGCATTGATATGTCGATTGCTGAACAGGCCAATGCCCTGAAATTCAAGTCATTTAATGAATTTTTTACCCGTGCTCTAAAAGAAGGTATCCGTGCAGTTGATCCAGATACCAGCAGTATTGTTTCGCCTGCAGATGGTGCGATTTCCCAGCTGGGTAAAATTGAAAATGGCGATGTGTTTCAGGCCAAAGGCCAGAAATTTACCGTTGAAGCCCTGATTGCTGATCCGCAACTGGCCGAGCCATTCAAGAATGGTGAATTCGCGACTGTATATTTGTCGCCACGTGATTATCATCGGGTGCATATGCCATTTGCTGGCACCTTGACTGAAACGTTATATGTACCGGGCGAGCTGTTCTCGGTCAATCAGGTGACCGCAGAAAATATTCCGGGCCTGTTTGCACGTAATGAACGTATGGTCTGCCTGTTTGATACTGAAATCGGTCGTATGGCGGTGGTATTGGTCGGTGCGATGATTGTAGCGGGTATTGAAACCGTGGCAACCGGCAAAGTGAAGCCTTCAGGACGAATCGAACTTAATCAGCATGATCTGTTCCTGGAAAAAGGGGCAGAACTGGGGCGTTTCTACCTCGGTTCAACGGCAGTGATTTTATTTGAAGAAAATAAAATGCAATGGGATGCCGCGTTCAAGGCCAATTCTTTGGTGAATATGGGTGAAGCGCTGGGGCATACAGTTTAAAGATTTTAGCCTCCCTTTATTAAAGGGAGGTTGGAGGGATTAAATATTTTCTCGTTTAGAATAAATAAAAATCCCCCTCAGTCCCCCTTTAAAAAAGGGGGATTTCCTCCACTGCTGTCCCATAGTTTGATTTAAATAAAAAACCTGAGTCCAAATCGTTAAAATATGAGTGCAAACAAACACTTTAACGACCAGGATTCAGGTTTTGTCACATCAGAATACCGTATTTCATCAGCTTATTAAACCCGTCGTGCGACAGGATTTTGAGCAACTTGCTAAAGTACACCATGTTGGACAGAAATTTAGAGCGGCTTCAAGATGGGATCAGTTTATTGCCATCTTGATGTCTCAACTTTCCTGCAGGCAAAGTCTGAGAGATATTCAATCCAATCTGGAGTGCCAACAGGACAAACTGAGTCATTTCGGAGCAAAGTCTATTCCCCGAAGTACACTGGCACGAATCAATGAGCAGCAGCCTGCTGCCTTGTATCAACAGCTCTTTTACAAGTTGCTTAAATACTATGAACACTCAAAAGTAGCCCATAAATTTCGCTTTAAGAATCCATTATATTCCCTGGATGCCAGTCATATTGACCTGTCGCTTTCCTTATGTGAATGGGCCAAAGTTCACGACTCAAAAGCCAGCATGAAACTCAGCATAGGATTGAATCACAGCAATGATATTCCTGAGTTTATTGCAGTTGAAAATGGTAAAGAAAATGACATGTTACAAGGCCGAAAATTCCAGTTTCCCGCTGGCAGCATTGTGGTCTTTGATAAAGGCTATGTCGATTATCAATGGTATGCGAATCTAAGCGCTCAAAACGTTAGCTTTGTGACACGTTTTAGGCCTAAATCTGTGTATCAGGTGATCCAGCAACATCCAGTGCTTGAATCCAAAGGTATTCTAAAAGATGAAACCATTCAGCTAAATAGCGCACATGCCCTAAAAAGAAAAGCCCCCGTATTAAGAAGAATTGAATATAGAGATCAGCAAAGTGGCAAGCACTTTAGCTTTCTCAGCAATAACTTTCATCTAGCTGCCTCTACCATTGCAGCGATTTACAAAGACCGCTGGAAAGTTGAATTGTTCTTTAAAGCGATTAAACAGAACCTGAAATTAAAAGCCTTTTTAGGCCGAAGCAAGAACGCCATTCAGACGCAAATCTGGATTGCGATGATCGCCTATTTACTGGTAAGTTTCGCTCAACATTTAGGGAAAAAAGGCTGGACAGTTCAGCGCTTACTCAGAATAATTCAAGTGAATTTATTTGAAATAAAAACCTTAAAAGCGTTATTTTCACCCGATAAAGTCCCCATCAAACAAGAGGAAGCTTAAATGAGCTTCCTCTTGTAAAAATTGTGGGACAGCAGTGGGATTTCCTCTCCTATTAAGGAGACGGTTAGAGAGATCCAAATAAAAAAAGCACCATCAGGCGCTTTTTTTCATTTCTAGAAATTTATCGTTTCACGACGATGGAATCGATACCGCTATTCTGCAAGGTTTGCTGCGCGATAATTGCGGCTTCTGCAGAATCATAAGGGCCTGAAACCACGCGATACCAGACTTTGCCATTTTCTACACTGCGTACCACATCGGCAGATAAACCATTGAGAATAATTTCGGCACGGCGGGCATCGGCTTGATCTGGATCATCAAAGCTGCGAACTTGCAGAATATAACTGGCCGGAGCGGCAACAGGTGCTTCGCTGGCTTCTAAGCCAGGCTCAGTTGTGGTCGCCTCAGGTGTAGCCACTTCAGGTCGAGGTGCTTCTACAATCACTACCGTATCCTGATTTTTGTTTTCAGGGACGGCCTGTTCAGGAATTGGCGTCACTTGTTGCTGTGGCAAGAGATCATAAAAACGGTAATCTTTATTGGTATCTTCTTCTTGGACAGATTCAGCACTTGTTTGAGTTTTCGGTTTAACTGGTTCCCATGGCTTCCAGAGCATCAGTGCCATCAAAAAACTTAACACGATTAAAATGATCACGAGTGTGCCGAGCCAGGTTGGAATAAGTGGCTTTTTAGGCTTATTCGGTCTTTCAGATACACCGCGTTGCGTTTTTCCAAACACTTGGGATTTTCCTCTTATTAATCGGGACATATAGAAAAGGCATAACAGCAGTTATGCCCCTACTATCACTTCATCCTATGTGATCAGGATACAAAAGTCATCCTCTAGATCACAAATCACACAGAATTTTAA
Source organism: Acinetobacter lwoffii (assembly GCF_019048525.1). Classification (NCBI taxonomy): domain Bacteria; kingdom Pseudomonadati; phylum Pseudomonadota; class Gammaproteobacteria; order Moraxellales; family Moraxellaceae; genus Acinetobacter; species Acinetobacter lwoffii. The sequence goes on from NZ_CP077369.1 coordinate 935,535, forward strand.
TTTATCTGTATCTTCAAGCACATAGCTAAAGTTACAAAATGTCTGCTCAGCAGATAAACGGCAATGTTTTGCTTACATGCTCACTTCGAGCATAGCTCTTGTCTTGCATCAATGTAAAAGCAGTGCTTTGACTATTTACCTTCTTGCATCAATGTAAAAGCAGTGCTTTACATTTCTGCTTCGAGCCTAGCTCTCGCCTTGCGAGCATGCAAAACAGTGTTTTGCTTACATGCTCTCAGGAGCTGATACGCCAAGCAGTTCCAGACCGTTACGCAGTACCTGACGCACGTTCACTGATAACAATAAGCGTGCTTGGGTCAATTCAGCATCATCACCGAGTACTTTATTGTCGTTGTACCAGCCGTGGAATAATGCTGCCAGTTCTTTTAGGTAGTTACCGATTTGATGCGGCTCATAGCTGTTTGCAGCACGGACCAGAATTTCTGGATAGGCCGCCAGCTTGGCCAGGATTTCAGTTTCAGCATCAAGCTCCAGCTTAGCCGCTAAATTACGTGCCGCTGTAGCATCAAAGTTAACATTGGTAGAAGCTGCTTTTTCTAACATACGACAGATACGGGCGTGTGCATACTGGATGTAATACACGGCGTTGTCCTTGCTTTGTGACACAGCAAGATCCAGGTCAAAATCAATGTGCTGTTCAGACTTGCGCATCACGTAGTAAAAACGAGCGGCATCATTGCCGACTTCTTTACGCAAATCACGCAAGGTCACGAACTGACCTGAACGAGATGACATTTGTACCATCTCGCCGCCACGCCATAGGCTCACGAACTGAACCAGAAGAACCGTTAATTTTTTCGAGTCATAGCCCAACGCATCAATGGCCGCTTTTACACGTGCGATATAACCGTGGTGATCCGAACCCCAGATATCGATGATATCAGTATAGCCACGTTGTAACTTGTTCAGGTGGTAAGCGATGTCAGACGCGAAGTAAGTGGTCTGACCATTACGACGTTTCACAACACGGTCTTTTTCATCACCGAATGCAGTGGATTTGAACCAGATGTTGCCATCCAGTTCATACAGGAAACCACGCTGATCTAAGGTCTGTAAGGCTTCTTCAATTTTGTCTGTCAATGATTCTTCGCTGAACCATTGATTGAAGGTTACACCAAATTCGCCCAGGTCATCTTTAATATCATCTAAGATAGCTTTAAGCGCGGCTTGCAAGAATACGCGGTAGCCTGTGCCAATTAACGCTTGTGAATTAAAGATCAAACCATCAATGTGTTTTTCTTTATCACCAGACAATACGACTTTATTGCCATCAGCATCTAATTCGGCTGCAAACTGTACATCTTCAGGCACATCTTTATACACGTCGGCCACAGGACGGACATAAGCATCGCCATCCTGGTCAATAATGCTTTGTGCAATTTCTTTTACGTAGTCACCCTGGTAGGCATTTTTCGGGAACACCAGTTCCTGACCCGTTAATTCTAAGTAGCGCAGATAAGTCGAAGTCGCCAGAATGTCCATTTGACGGCCAGCATCATTGACATAGTATTCGCGGTCGACTTTGGCACCAGTCGCTTCAAGCAAATTCGCAACCGTCATACCATACGCGGCACCACGACCATGACCTACGTGCAGGCTAGAGGTCGGGTTGGCAGACACGAATTCAACCTGGATACGTTTATCCGCATTGACCTGGGTACGACCATAAGTCGCCTGTTGTGCCTGAATTTGATCAAGGACTGCAAAGCGCTGGTCAGCATTCAGGAAGAAGTTAATAAAACCAGGACCGGCAATTTCTGCCTTGCTGATATCCGCCACTTCAGGCAGGGCAGCAAGAATTTTTTCCGCTAAATCACGTGGCTTCATACCCGCAGCTTTCGACGCGATCATGGCAATATTCGACGCAAAGTCACCATGGCTTCGGTCTTTGGTACGCGTCAAATTACTTGTATTGTTCCAGTCAGATGGGAGTACGCCTTGTGCCTGTAAAGTGTGCACTGCATGATCGAGAGCTGCTTGTATTGCCGTATTCATAATCAGTCGAAAATAGAGATCGCAGAAAAACAGCAAATATAGCAAATTTCAGGCTGTTTAGGTAAAAGCATTTCTAGGGAATAAAAAGTAGAAGATCACTTCACCAGAAATTTTGAACTAGAGAAAGGGGTAATAACCGGATTAATCCCGTGAAAATAAAACCAGTTTTTAGCTCAACATTTCAGATGAAAAAAACAATGCTTCACCGTACAGAATTTGGCTTATATTAGTCATCTGAAAACAGTAAAAAGAGCATGTCGTGGCTGCATCACAACGTCCGACCATTATCGGTCATATTCCTAAACTTCCTGCAAAATGGGCATTGATTATTGTGCCTTTTATCCTGTCCTGCCTGATGAGTGGCATTATTTCCATGATCAATATGCTGCGTAATCTCGGCTGGATTGATGGATTTATAGCACTCTGGTTTCATAACTGGATGATTTCCTGGGCGATTGCCTTTCCGATTGTGGTGACCTTATTGCCTTTCGTGCGCAAATTCACTGGGTTATTGGTGGATATGTCCGGCCCCCAGCCACCAAAGTGATCAATCTTTAAATTTGATCTGGCCGGAGTCAATTCTTGGGCATTTTAAAAGTGGGGCTGTATGGGGCGAATAGCATCATTTTTAAATTAAATGCTCCACCGCCGCCCGGATGATCCCGAGCACCAGACCGATACATGCTCCAACTACCACGCCATTGACCCGGATCATATGCAGGTCGCCGCCGACTTCGTTTTCAATCTTATCGATCATCTCGCTTGAATCCCATTCGTGAATGCGCTCGCTGATAAAACGAATGACTTTTTCACTATACTGGTCACTCAGGTCAACTGCGATCCCGCTGAGACGTTTATTCAGCAGCTCACGAACCGAGGCATTCGAGATGATATTTTCACCGACCTGCTGAATGGCAATTCTGAGATTTTCGGCAATACCCGAATCAGGTTTTTGCAAGTCAGCCTTGATCGCATCACATAAAATCACCACAGCACCACTGATAAAATTCAGCACTTGTGGACTATCCAGTAAGGCATCTTTGGTTTCATTCAGACGCTGGCTGGCTTCACTGTCATTATCCGCCAGCTGTAACATCCAGCTATGTCCCATGTTCTCAATTTTAAGTCGCCATGGATGATCTGGATCGGCCAGCATGGCTTCAACGCGCCCGATCACGGAATCAATACTGCGTTGCTGCACGTCAATCCCGATCCAGCTGGCGCCTTTGGCCAGCTTCCACACGCCCATTTCCTTAAACAGGTTACGGGTCAGCTCACGGGTTTGTTCCGGATGCGAAGTCATCCAGGCATGTACCACATCCAGTCCGCGCTGTAGTACATCCTGATGGAAATCATTGTCCAGAATGGCATGCAGCATTTCGCTGGCCAGAGTATTGATCTGGGTATTTTTGACCCATTGCACGCTGTTGCTCTGGATAAATCCGGCAATCTGTTCCTGTCCCACAAATTCAAAGATTTTAGGAACCGTTTGTTGAATGACCTGAGTCACTTGGGCATTGTTTTGCCGATTGGCCAGCCAGCGTCCTGCAGCCAGACTCAGGTCGGTGCTGTCCAGACTGCGCTGTACAATTTGCGGAGAAAGAAAATTTTCCTGTACAAAACGGCCCATTGACTCTGCAATACGAGCCTTGTTACGTGGAATGATTTCGGTATGGTCACGTAAAAACTTGGGAATGGGCAATCTGCCAAAAGGGTTACGAAACAGCACGGTAATCGCATACCAGTCCGCCAGACCACCGACCACCCCCGCTTCTGCCGAGAGCATCAGAATATGAATGAGCCAGACATATTCGGGTAGCAGTTTGGCTGCAACCATCAATGCCAACCAGATCAGTACGGCGACCACCAAGGCGATGGTCGCGAAACGTTTACTGCGTTGTAAGCTCGGGGAGATACTCTCTGTCTGCATAGATCATCCTGTCAGGAGGGATTGGCCGGTTGCGGTTGCAGCACTGCACCGGATGGACTTAAACCATATTTAGCCCCAAGTGACTGTAAAATCAAGCGGGCATCAAAGGCATCTTGAGGCGCCTGATTGGCCTTGAAGCATTCAATGGTATAGGCCACCTGGGCAGGATCCAGAGTCACGGTATAAGGACGGTCATAGAATGGGTCTGGCCAGAATCCCGGATATCGGCGGTAATACCCGTACGGATAAAAGCTTGGTGCCGGATAGACGATGGCCTGCCGTGGAGGTTGCTGGGTACGGTTACTTGGATCATTCAGTACTCTGAAGAACTGAAAGCCATTTTGTACGGTAGTCTGTGCGGCTTTGAGCAGGGTAATTTCTTCAGCTTTGCCAAAGCTCATATTGGGACGGGCCTGAAAGCTGATACGGTAAGTGTTGCTATTGAGGGGAGTGGTACTGTAGCGACCTAACTGATCAAATGTTAAGGGCTTTGAGGGTGTGGTTGCACAGCCAGTCAGGCTGATGGCAGCAATCATACTCAATCCCAGTAGCATGTTTTTCATGTTCGATCTCCTGATGCAATGATCCAGTCCAAACAGCCGGTCTTAAAAAAATCTTAAAAATTGCTATCGGGCTGGGTCAGGAAAGTAAGTTCTTCATTGGTCGATTCACGACCCAGGATTTGGTTCCGATGCGGGTAACGTCCAAAGCGGTCAATAATGACTTTATGCTTTTTCTCGAATTCCAGATTGGTCGGATTGCCCAGACGCTGAAACAGTTTTAAGGCGAATTCATGAATCAGTTTGGATTCGCTGTGCATGAAAGGCATATATAAAAAAGCACGCTGTTCCGGACTGAGCTGTTGATCCAGGTTCAGGCTGATGGCTTCCTGAGCCAAGGCCAGCGCCAGACTGTCTTGGGCAAAAGCTTGGGGAGAATCACGGAATAAATTTCGTGAAAATTGATCTAGCACAATAATTTCAGCCAGACGGCCTTCTGCGGTTTTACGCCAGCCCCACAGTTCAGCTCGGGCTGCCTGCTGATGGGTGCTCATGAACTGCTGCGAAATACTTTGGTCGAATTCAGGGCTTTGGCTAAACCATAGAGGCTGGCTGTCCGCATGAAACCAGAAGTCTAAAATATCTTGATAATTCATAATATTTACAATTCATTAGCATCTCTTTGTTAATAAAATCACAAATTTTCCATGTCTTATAGAGGAAGTTTGTGTTAAAAATTTGCCAAATTAAAAATCAATGGTTTGCCTGAAAACTAGGCAGCCTGTCATGTGCCGGCATGAAATCACGTTATACTGATTAAACCGATGATTTTAATTTAATAATTTAGCCCCCTTAAGCGAGATTGTAATGAGTCAACCTGAATCGACTTCCCAAAATGTATTACCGTCCTGGGTCGAGTCGTCACTCATCAAAGGCATGTTGCGTGGTATCGAGCGTGAAAGTTTGCGTATGCAAAGTGACGGGTTCCTGTCACAGGCAGCGCATCCTCGTGCCTTGGGTTCAGCCTTGACTCATCCACATATCACCACGGACTATTCTGAAGCATTGATGGAGTTTATTACTCCGCCCCAAGACAGTATTAAAAAAGCGCTGGATTATCTCAGCGATATTCATGCGATTGTACATCGCCATCTGGAAAATGATGAAAAGCTCTGGCCGTTGTCGATGCCGTGTATGCTCGACAGCCGCGATGACAGTATTCCACTGGCACAGTATGGCAGCTCGAATATTGGTCTGTTTAAAACTCTGTATCGTCATGGTTTGGGTGTACGTTATGGCCGCCGTATGCAGACCATTTCAGGCGTGCATTATAACCTGTCTTTCCCGGATCATCTGTTCGAGGCCTTGCAACAGCAGGAACAGGACGAGGCGCTGAAAGCGCTGAGCTTGCAGGATTATCGCAGTCATCGCTATATGGGCCTGATCCGTAACTTTATTCGTTTGACCCCACTGGTGATGTTCCTGATCGGGGCTAGTCCGGCGGTTTGCCAGTGCTTTATGACTGGCCGTGATCATTTCTTGCTGCCATTGGTCAAAGGCACCTTGTATTCGCCTTATGCAACTGCGCTACGTATGGGACGCTTTGGCTATCAAAACTCTGCGCAGAAACAGCTCGGTATTCATTACAATAATTTGCAGGACTATCTGGACGGACTGCAAAAAGCCGTTAAAACGCCGTATAAACCGTTTAGTCGTCTGGGCCTGGATGATGCCAATGGCCAGCCGATCCAGATCAATGATCATGTGCTGCAAATCGAAAATGAATATTACAGCCTGGTGCGTCCGAAACAGGTGCCGCTTGCAGGTGAAACGCCGTCACAGGCACTGGAAAATCGTGGGATTGCCTATGTCGAGCTGCGTGCAGTCGATGTTAATCCCTATAGCCCGATTGGCATTAATGAAGATACGGCCGGCTTCCTCGAAGTCGTAGCTTTGTACTGTTTATTGCAGGACAGTCCGGCGCTCCTCAGCGATGAGCAGGATATTATTGAACAGAATCAGGCCGAAGTGGTGAACCGTGGCCGTGCGCCAAATGCCGCAATTATGGAAAATGGCCAGTCTTATCCGATTGAGGACTGGTGTGCTATGCATTTGCAGCGCATGCATCCCTTAGCCAAGCTGTTAAATTCGGCCTATGACACCACTCTCTATACCGATGCTTTAAAAACCATGATGATCCGGGTTGATGAAGTCGATGCCACCTTGTCTGCCTTGGTGGTAGGTGATACACGTGAACAGGGCGGGATGTGGCATTTTGGCCAACATCTGGCACAGCAACATAGCAGTGTCTATGAAGAACATCAGCTCAGTCCGGAAACACTGGCTTATTTTGAAGAAATGTCACAAAAGTCATTGCAGCAGCAACAGCAACTCGAGCAAGATAGCAGCATCAGTTTTGCTGATTATTTAGCCCAATATCGATAAAAAAATAAGAGGATTCACCATGCAATGGGGTTATCGCTTCGTGAGTGGTATGTTGTTTCTGGCTGCTGTCATCGGCATGGCATTTGCCTTATATCTTGAGCATGTACAGGGTCTGGCGCCTTGTCCGCTCTGTGTGTTCCAGCGGGTCGGATTAATCGGACTGGGGATCATCTCACTGATCGCATTCCTGCATAATCCTGCATCTAATCTCATGAAGCGGCTGTATGCCTTGCTGGGTTCGCTCAGTATTTTGTGGTCTGTGGGCGTGGCTGCGCGTCATGTCTGGTTACAGAACCTGCCACCGGATCAGGTGCCGAGCTGTGGTCCCGGTCTGGAATACTGGCTGGAAACCCTGCCGATGCAGTCTGTACTGCAACAGGTCTTAAATGGTTCAGGGGAATGTGCCGCGATTGACTGGACCTTCTTGGGTCAATCCTTACCTGTATGGTCTTTGATCTTCTTTAGTATTTTACTGCTGATCAGTTTATGGCAACTGTTGCGTAAATATAAAAAGGCACCGGTTAAACGACTCAGAGATAAATATTAATTCCGTATTTAATTAAAAGCCCTCGATTGAGTAATGCCAGTCAGTTAAGAAATTGACTGGCATTTTCTTGGGTATTTCTGTGGTTTTCCTTTCACAACTCGTGGGCAACTTCTAACCCTCCTCTCAGGCAACACATACCTCTTAGATTTCTCCAGTAAACTTTCTAGATGTTTGGGTAAATTCCCTGCGGAGTCTAAAGAGTCAAATCTTAATATATTCAGGATACCGATAGATGCAATATGAAAGCTGATTCTCAAAGGACTGACTTTTGCTCGTTGAGCCATATGTTTCATTTGTCTTCTTAGAATATTATAGGCAATGAAGACCCCCCATAATTCTTGATAAATTAAATCAGGTTGCTTGCTCCTCAAATGCTTGCCTTCCTGTAAATCACTTTTGATTTCTCGGTAACACATTTCTATTTCCCAGCGCTGGGCATAAAGCTTCGCCAAGCCTATCAGTGGATATGCCTTTGAATCCATTAATGAAGTGATATAACGTCTAATTTTCCCTGCCTGCTCAACTTCAATCAAACGCGCTTCCCAATATTCTCCTAATGATGGATTTAGCTTCCTGGCTCTAGCTGAAAGAGGCATTTTGATTTGAAAGTCATGCGGGGAATTACGTTTAATGATCTCATAGCGTAAATTATCTTTTGCTCTCATTAACCAATGACTGGCTTCTACTCGTGTTTGCCAGTCAATCAAGAAATCAGCAGAGAAATAGGCTCGATCAAACAAGGTAATACTATGCGATGGAGGACATAATCGATTTGCCAGTGTAAGTTCACCCTGATCCATGCTACCTATTTGGGCATCAATGATTTCATGGGTGCTGGTATTTACCAGGCAGGTTGCTCTCACTTGTGGATAAGGGGCTGCAGCGGTTTTACCCTTAGATGAGCCAAAGTGTTCAAAATTCTCGTCTGTATAAGGCATAGACCAAACCACCCCGTCAACAGCACATACACTAAGGCCATGAAAGTTTGAGTATTGCTGTTGGGATTCTTCAAACCAGGCTTGGCTGAGTAGAGAAAACAAGGTATTCAAGGGCTCTCGTCCTAAACGTTGTCGTGCTTGCACTGCTGCACTGGGGACACAATATTCTGTTGTACCAAACACAAGTTTTAGTTGCTCTACGACATACCCGATCGGTTGATCTCGAAATAGGGCAAGCCCAATTACCAGCCATACCACATGTTCGGCAGGTAATTTTCTTCTCCTGATAGAAGCCTTACCTGTTTGATGTAGGCTTTCTTTAATCCAGTTTAAATCAATGAGTTCACTGAAATGGCTGAGTGAAGGCAAAGAATGTTGAAGGGTGCAATCTAAATTTTCAGATAAAGTCATAAAAAAAATGAGCGTATTGGCATACACTCATTTTTACTACATTTTTCTAATGTCTGCTTAACTGACTGGCATTACTCGATTGAGGGCTTTTTTATTTTGCTGAAGTTTAGGTCAGGGCAATGCCTTCCAGACTGTCCAGATCCATCACATATTCATGAATCTGATCAAAGGCTTCATCTTCTACACTTGGATAGAACCAGCGCGCCACCTGCTCGGCCACTAGCGGATGATACTGAATTTCAAAATGGTTCAGGCCGTAAAAAATCGCCTTGTTTGCATCGGGGACTTTGAGCTGGAAACGCGGATTGGGATGCTCGCCCAAAGCACTTTTAATACTGACCAGATAATCACCAATTACATGTAAGGTCTTGTTTTTTCGGTTTTCAAACTCGATGGTACCGGCGACCAGATAGGTATCGATATGCGAGGGAATTGGGGCAGGTTTACGGTGATCATCCATAAAGCCGATCCGAAGTGGATTATGCTCCCAGTCATCATCCCGGACGCTGCCATGGCGCAAATCCAGAATACCGTTACTGCGAATATTGACCAGATGGCCAAGCAGCCGGATCAGTGGAAAATGTCCAAGTTTGTCCTGCAAGCTAAAGCCAAAACGTTCCAGTACTGCACCATGATGCGGTGAACCCAGACAGACCAGATTTTCCACCATATTGACCCAGCTATAGACATTCTGCTTGCCATAAAACAGCGCACTACGAGAGACCAGACCACCCATGCTATGCCCGATCAGGTCAATACTGGTAATTCTCGGATTGCGAGCAATCAGATCCTGTAAGGTATTCGCCAGACTTCGACCATTGGCAGAAATCCGGCGTCCAGTATTGTAATTCAGATAGAGCATGGTATTGCGGTCACGCTGCGCCAGTAATTTTGCCCCAATGCCCTCATATTTGCGATTTGACCAGTCTAAATGGTTCATGCATAAGCCATGTACAAACAAAGTAATACGACCGCTTAGCTCACCTTTTTGCAGCGAGCCATAATAGTCATAGATCACCATCGGCAAGGCCAGAGGATTCTGATATTTCAGCAGATAATCCCCGATAATGCCATTTAAGACACTGACCAGGAAATGCAAGGAAGGTGTCAGCGGTTTATTATGCAGTTTAGGAAAGCGTTCAATAATCTGGCGCAAAGCAGGGGCAATCAGGATATTGCCGTAATGAAACAGCATGTCATAAGACATTTGATAGAGCCGCACGATTGAAGGAATATTCTGAATTTTTTCTGAATTATTTTCACTTAAACCGAAAATACTCATTAAAATTTCGCGTTGAATACTCTTGATTAGCTCCTGGATCACATCGTTAAAGCGCATCGTCACCAGCTGCGCCAGACCTTCCAGTACATCGGCCTGACTCGGCGGGGTTCGGTCCCATCGACAATAGGTTTCATGTAACGGTGTCAAACTTGGCATCTGATCCTGTCCTTTCAATGAGCCGCATGTGGTGTCATCTTTCTTTTTAAAGAACTTCGCGGTATAAATTCTTTTTCTTGTTGAGTTTCCTGATTTTGAGGGCCTCAGCTTAAAATAACGAGAATGAGAAAAGATTTTGGGCTTTTTTGTCAGACAATTTAAGCAATTAACTGGTCTTATAACGTAGTGTACTTTACATTATTTAAATTAAATTTTGATGATTGATGGGTTTTTTGTTGGTAGTTCATGAATATCATTTATTTGCATGGTTTTAAGAGTAATTCGAACTCGATCAAGGGGAAATTGCTGCAACATTACTGTGCAAAGTATCCTGAAATTCAGGTACATTTACCCGATTTAAACATGTCACCGAAGGCTGCCATTGCGTATGTTTCTGGCCTGATTGAATCGATGCATGATGTGGCATTACTGGGCAGCAGTCTCGGCGGATTTTATGCGACACATCTGGTCGCACAGCATGCTGTGCCTGCTGTACTGATCAATCCGGCAATGCGACCATGGCAACTGTTTCGTGAACTGTTTGACGAGCAACTGCCTTATCAGGTTCATCCGAAATGGTGTCTGGATGAAGCAGATCTGGTACAACTCCAGCAATTGGCCCTGCCTGTTGCACAAGATGCAGACAAAATACTGGTTCTGCTGCAACAAGGCGATGAAGTTTTGGATTATCGTGAAGCGCATCGTTATTATAGTGCTGCGCATCCCCCTGCAATACTGATGACTGAAGCGCATGGCAGTCACGGGATGGATGATTTTGCGGAAAAAATTCCGTTCGTCTTACAGTTTTTATTGGACTGCATAAAAAAGGAAACCGAATAACGTGTCTCAATATACGGCTCAATCTCTTGAAGTTTTATCTGGTCTGGATCCGGTCCGTCGTCGTCCGGGCATGTATACCGATACTTCTCGTCCCAACCATTTGGCACAGGAAGTGATTGATAATGCTGTCGATGAGGCACTGGCAGGACATGCCAACAAGATTACCGTCACGGTCTATAAAGATGGTTCTTTATCAGTCGAAGACAATGGCCGTGGGATGCCGGTGGATATTCACCCTGAATACGGCCAGAGCGGTATTGAAATTATCATGACCAAACTGCATGCCGGCGGTAAGTTCAGCACCGATAACTACCAGTTTTCCGGTGGTTTGCATGGCGTCGGGATTTCAGTGGTCAATGCGCTTTCGACCCGGGTAGAGGTTGAAGTTCAGCGTCAGGGCAATCTGTATAAAATGGCCTTTGAAAATGGCGAACCGGTTGCACCGCTTGAAGTGCTGGCAGGTAAGGCACCGAAACGGGTATCAGGAACTACGGTACAATTCTGGCCTGAAGCCAAATATTTTGATTCGCCTAAATTTGCCCTCAAAGCGTTAAAACATAATCTCAAAGCCAAAGCTGTTTTGGCGGCGGGTTTACAGATCAATTATGTTGATCAGATCAATGATGAAAAGATTACCTGGCAGTTTGAAAATGGTCTGGTCGACTATTTGATGGACGAGCTGGAAGACCGTGAAATTATTCCGGCACCGGCTTTTGTCGCCACAGGTGACGCAGAGCGCGCCAGCGCAGAATTTGCGATTTGCTGGAATGTCGAAGGCGGAGAAAGCGTCCAGGAATCTTATGTCAACCTGATTCCGACCGCACAGGGCGGAACCCATGTGAACGGTCTGCGTTCAGGCGTGACTGATGCGATGCGTGAGTTCTGTGAACTGCGGAATTTGCTGCCACGGAATATGAAACTCTCTGTCGAAGATGTCTGGGACGGCGTCAACTATATCCTATCATTGAAATTTCAGGAGCCGCAGTTCTCGGGTCAGACTAAAGAACGTCTGTCGAGCCGTGAAGCAGCAGGGATTGTGCAGAATATTGCCAAAGATGCCTTTGCACTGTGGTTGAACCAGAATTCTGACATCGCCATGCAACTGGCAGAAATGGCCATTTCCAAAGCCGGTCGCCGTTTAAAAGCTGCGAAAAAAGTGGAACGTAAAAAGATTGTGGCAGGTCCAACCTTGCCGGGTAAATTGTCTGACTGTGTCGGCCATGATCTGGATCAGTCAGAACTGTTTATTGTGGAAGGGGATTCTGCGGGTGGTTCGGCCAAGCAGGCGCGTGATAAGAACTTCCAGGCGATTATGCCAATTCGTGGCAAGATCCTGAATACTTGGGAAGTCTCTTCTGATGAAGTATTAGCATCTCAGGAAGTACACAACATCGCGATTGCGATTGGCGTTGATCCGGGTTCGGATGATTTATCGGAGCTGCGTTATGGCAAGATCTGTATTCTGGCTGATGCCGACTCGGATGGTCTGCATATTGCCACTTTGCTGTGTGCCTTGTTTGTAAAACATTTTCCTACACTGGTCGAGGAAGGGCATTTATTTGTAGCGATGCCGCCATTATTCCGTATTGATGACAATAAAGATGTGCACTACGCTTTGGATGAAGATGAGCTGAATAGCATCCTGAAAAAATGCAAAACCAAGAATCCGCAAATCACCCGATTCAAGGGTCTGGGCGAGATGAATGCCAGTCAGTTACGTGAAACCACGCTTGATCCAAACACGCGTCGTCTGGTGCAACTGGATCTGGATGATGCTCATCATACCGCAGGGTTACTGGATAAACTTTTGGCGAAAAAGCGTGCCAGTGACCGCAAAGACTGGTTGGAGCAAAAAGGTAATCTGGCAGATTTGGTGGTTTAAACTATCGAATTTAAGCAGTAAAAAATCCCGCAAGCGCGGGATTTTTTGTTTTAAAACAGTGCAAAAAATATTCAAGGTGCTGCACTTTATTTGTACATCATCTTCTATCTTAGTTTTGGCATATTTTGATTGGTCTTTATGCAACTTATTTAAAGTTGAGTCTGAGTTCTACATTGCAATAGGGCTTTAAGTCTTTTTAGTATGACTAAATACATGATTCATAATACAAATAATGAGATCAGTTAAAGTGAATTTTTTTATTTTTTGAAGCCTTGGCACAGAAATTGAATCACTCCATCCAGATGTACAACAAGACAAGCATGAAAAATGCACCATTATAAAGTTTGGAGAAAAATCTGATGTTCCAACGCAATTTATTTTCAAAAAGTATTTTAGCCGCAACCATGGCAGGGGCTGTTGCATTAACGGGGTGTTCAAAATCTGCTGAAAAAGCAGAAGCCCCGGGCGCAGAAAGCAAAGTCGCAGACAGCGGCGACAAGATTAAAGTCGGGATCCTGCATTCATTGTCAGGCACGATGGCAATTTCTGAGACCTCACTGAAAGATACGGCCTTAATGGCGATTAAGGAAATCAATGATAATGGTGGGGTACTGGGTAAAAAACTGGAACCTGTGGTGGTCGATCCAGCATCTGACTGGCCACTGTTTGCAGAGCAAGCACGTCAGCTGATTACCCAAGACAAAGTCGCGGTAATTTTCGGTGCATGGACGTCGGTGTCACGTAAATCTGTCTTACCAGTGGTTGAAGAGCTGAATGGCTTATTGTTCTATCCCGTACAGTACGAAGGCCAGGAACAATCCAAAAATATTTTTTATACCGGTGCTGCGCCTAACCAGCAAGCCATTCCAGCCGTGGAATACTTGATGAGTGAAGAGGGCGGTAAAGCGGAGCGTTTTGTTCTGCTCGGTACAGACTATGTTTACCCACGTACCACCAACCAGATTTTACGTGCTTTTTTAAAGTCTAAAGGCGTGGCTGATGCGGACATCATGGAAGAGTACACGCCATTTGGTCATAGCAACTATCAAACCATTGTCGGCAATGTGAAAAAATTCGCAGCTGGTAAAAAGACTGCGGTGATCTCGACCATCAATGGCGACTCGAATGTGCCGTTCTATCGTGAATTGGGTAATCAGGGCATTAAAGCCTCTGATATTCCCGTCATGGCGTTCTCGGTGGGTGAAGAAGAACTGCGTGGTATTGACACCAAGCCATTGGTCGGTCATTTGGCGTCATGGAACTATTTCATGTCAGTGAAGAATCCGGTCAATACAGAATTTACCAACAAAATGAAGCAGTATGCGGTGGAATTCAAACTGCCGAATGCAGACAAGCTCGTGACCAATGACCCAATGGAAGCAACTTATGTCGGGATTAACATGTGGAAGCAAGCCGTTGAAAAAGCAGGTTCTACAGAGGTCGATAAAGTCCGTGAAGCGATGGCAGGTCAGGAATTCAAAGCCCCATCCGGCTATACCTTAAAAATGGATGCGACGAATCACCACTTACACAAGCCAGTCATGATTGGTCAGATTCGTGGCGATGGACAGTTTGATGTGGTCTATAAAACGCCACAAGCCATCCAGGCACAGCCTTGGAGCCCGTACATTCCGAAATAACAGCTATCTTTTGCCTGCCACAGCCGTGGCAGGTGTCCTCTGATTTTTTTCTTACTCTCCACGGAAAATTTCCAATGGAATAGGGGTGAATATAATGAATATTCGCGTGAATATCGCCGCTATTTTTCTGGTATTTGTACAGGTTATTTGTGTGCAACTGGTATCAGCAGAACAATCCTCAAATAGCACTGCATTGACTGCAGCAATACAACAAGATGCAATCCAGCAATTTGTGCAAGGTGATTTTGCCCAGCGCCGTGCTTTACTGAAGCAATGGCCGGGCAGTATTGAGCAGTTAGATCAGCTTGCAGAATATGTTGAAAACGAGCAGCTTTATAGTGGGGCTAATGGTCAAACCTATATTTTAGAATCGGACGAAAAATTACTCAGCTATCCGAGTCTAGGCATCGTTGCAGATTGGCCGAGTGACTTATCACAAGTGACTTTGGTGAATACCTTGCGTAAAGCGCTCAACTTTGGTTTGGCACAAAGAAAACTCAAATCTGAAGATGCTTCCGAGCGTTTAGAAGCGATTGATATTTATGAAAGCAACTTGGCAGAGCTGAATGTTGCTCACATCAATGCCCTGTATTTGAACGAACAAAATAACAAAGTCAAAGCCCGTTTGGCCCAGCTTAAAGCGCGTCTGGATTATCAAGATGCAGATGTCTTAGTTAAAATTCAAGCGGCGAAAGCCTTGCAAGACTCCAATCGTCCCGATGTCTTGGCGATGGTGGAAAATGAGCTAACACAGCCGAATTTACATCCAGAGCTGAAAGCGGCTTTGCTTGAAGCGAAAAGCAGTATTAAAACCCGTATTCAAGCCAGCGAATGGACAGGACATTTATTTTCAGGTTTAAGTACTGCGAGTATTCTACTGCTTGCTGCACTGGGTCTTGCGATTACTTATGGTTTGCTCGGTGTGATTAATATGGCGCATGGCGAGCTGATTATGATTGGTGCCTATACCACTTATGTGGTGCAAAGCCTGTTTAAAAGTTATTTGGGTAGCTATGTCGATTGGTACTTAATCGCCGCGATTCCTGCGGCATTCTTGGTGAGTGGACTGATCGGCATGTTGATTGAACGTACCGTGATTCGTCCGCTATATGGTCGCCAGTTGGAAACCTTGCTTGCCACTTTTGGTGTCAGCCTGATTCTGATGCAATTGGTACGCATGACTTTTGGTGCGCAAAATGTCGAAGTTTCTAACATTTCCTGGCTGTCAGGCGGGATCTCGATTACTCCAAGCTTGATGCTGCCCTATAACCGTATTGCGATTATTGTCTTTACCATTGCAGTGCTTTTGTTGTTGGTTTACCTACTGAATAAAACCCGTTTTGGCTTGTTTGTACGTGCGGTGACGCAAAACCGTCAAATGGCGCGAGCAGTCGGTATTCGTTCAAGCCGTATCGACATGATGGCCTTTGGTTTAGGTTCAGGTCTTGCAGGACTAGCCGGATGTGCTTTGGCACAAGTCGGTAACGTCGGGCCGGATTTAGGGCAAAACTATATTATTGATGCCTTCTTGGTTGTAGTAGTCGGTGGTGTAGGTCAGGTGTGGGGTGCAGTCCTTGCAGCGCTTGGTCTGGGTATTAGCGGTACCGCCTTGGAAATTGGCATTGGTGCAGTACTGGCAAAAATTGTTCTCTTGGTGCTTGTGATTTTGTTTATTCAAAAACGTCCACAAGGTTTGTTTGCCATCAAAGGCCGTTTTGTGGAGTAAGCACATGAAGATTACACAATTATTATCCGACAAACCGCATAGTGGCATTGCGATTGCCGTATGCTTTGCCATTTTATTGGCATTGCCATGGTTACACCTGTTACCTGCCGATTCAACCCTGCATTTATCTGCGTATTGGGTCACCTTGATTGGCAAAATCATGTGTTTGGCTCTGGTCGCTTTGGCACTGGATTTAGTTTGGGGCTATGCCGGAATTTTAAGTTTAGGACATGGTTTGTACTTTGCCCTTGGCGGTTATGCCTTTGGGATGTACTTAATGCGCCAGTCTGCAGGGGATGGCATTCCTGACTTTATGCGCTTCCTTAGTTGGACGGAAGTGCCATGGTTTTGGGTCGGTACGGAATACTTCCTTTGGTCATTGGTATTGGTGGTATTAGTGCCGGGCATCATCGCCTTTATTTTCGGCTTCTTTGCCTTCCGTTCCAAAATTAAAGGCGTGTATTTCTCGATTATTACCCAAGCTATGACTTTTGCCGCTGCATTACTTTTCTTCCGTAATGAAACCGGCTTTGGTGGCAACAACGGCTTTACCGGTTTTAAAACCATTTTAGGCCTGGACATTACCTCGGCATCGATGCGGGCAAGTTTGTGCTTTATCACCGCTTTGGTATTGTTGCTGTGCTTTATTGGTTTACGTCATTTAATGAATAAACCTTATGGCCGTGTACTCGGTGCAATTCGTGACAGCGAAAACCGTCTGCAATATTTGGGCTACCGTACCTTGTGGTACAAGCTCTCGGCATGGGTGCTATCTGCGGTGATTGCAGGCATTGCAGGGGCACTGTATGTGCCACAAGCCGGCATTATTAACCCAAGTGAAATGAACCCGGTGAACTCGATTGAAATGGCAGTCTGGGTGGCAGCGGGTGGACGTGGCACGCTGATTGGTCCATTGATTGGGGCAGGCTTAATCAATGGAGTAAAAACCTATTTTACTTCGGCTTATCCTGAAGCATGGCTGTTGATTTTGGGTACGTTATTTATTGTAGTGACCATCTTCCTGCCAAAAGGCATTATTGGTCTGTTTGACCGTTTTAAAAAGGAGCGTAGCGAATGAGCGAGATCCTGCAACCGCATGGTGGTCATGCTTCTGAAGGCTATGGTCGCCCAAAAGAACAAGGCGCGGACTTTACCCATGGCATTGCATTGTATCTGGAAAAAGTCAGTGTCTGGTTTGATGCCTTTCGTGCCCTAAATGATTTATCGCTGTATATCGAAGAAGGGGAATTACGCTGCATCATTGGACCGAACGGGGCGGGGAAAACCACCCTCATGGATGTGATTACCGGAAAAACCCGTCCAACTGAAGGCGCTGCATTTTTCGGGCAAAACTATGACCTAGCCAAAATGAGTACCGAGCAAATTGCTGAAGCAGGCATTGGACGTAAATTCCAAAAACCGACGGTGTTTGAAAATTTCAGCGTCATGGAAAATCTGCTTCTAGCAGCACCCAAAGACAAGCGCGTGAAAAAGAGTTTCTTTAGCAAACTCGATCCCGATGCCCAAAATGCCCTGGATGAATCACTTGCGCAAATTCGTCTGCAAGAGTTCATTAATAAACCTGCTGGCTTGCTGTCGCATGGTCAAAAGCAATGGTTAGAAATCGGCATGTTGTTGATGCAACGTCCAAAACTGATTTTACTGGATGAACCTGTAGCAGGCATGACCGATGCCGAAACCGAGCGCACGGCGGAGCTGTGTTTAGAACTCAAGAAAAATCACACCCTCGTTGTGGTTGAGCATGACATGAGCTTTATCGATACTATTAGTGAAAAAGTCACGGTACTGGCGCAAGGGGCAATTTTGGCAGAAGGCACATTGGCAGAAGTACAAGCCAATGAAGATGTCATTGAAAAGTATTTAGGGCGTTAAGGAGCTTGCGATGTTAGAAGTCAAAGACGTCAATCAATTTTATGGCGGCAGTCATATTTTACGTGATGTGTCGTTGACTGCACCTGTGGGTGAATGTTCGGTGGTGCTTGGACGCAATGGGGTGGGGAAAACCACGCTCCTTAAATGTCTGATGGGTATTTTACCGATTAAATCCGGACAGATTTTGCTGGATGGCAAGGACATTTCGAAACTCAGTCCTGAACAGCGTGTACGTGAAGGTTTGGCTTATGTGCCACAAGGTCGAGATATTTTTTCAACGCTGACGGTGGAGGAAAATATCCTCATTGGTATGGCGAAATATAAAGGAGCAAAGACACGCAAAGTGCCTGAGCATCTCTATGAAATTTTCCCTGTCTTGGACGAAATGAAGCATCGCCGTGGGGGAGATTTATCCGGTGGACAGCAGCAGCAGCTTGCCATTGCACGTGCACTTGCTTCTGAACCGCGTGTGCTGATTTTGGATGAACCGACTGAAGGCATTCAACCATCCATTATTAAAGACATTGGCCGGGTCATTCGTAAACTGGCGGATGGTGGTGAGATGGCGATTGTGCTGGTTGAGCAGTTTTATGACTTTGCTGAAGAACTTGCCGATGGTTATACCGTGATGGCACGTGGGCAGGTTGTGGTGCAAGGTGTGGGCAGTGAAATGCCGGAGAAGGGAATTCGGGAGTTGGTGGCGATTTAATTTCCCTCACCCTAACCCTCTCCCTATGGGCATAGGTATCTACACATCTATGAGATACCTAATGCCATTGTGGCTATCTCATTGAGTTCATCTATTGAATATTCCGAGAGCAGTTGAAGAGTGTTCAGTAAAATCGAAAGCCCTGCCAATAAGGCAGGTGCACTTTCCAACCTACCTCTTTTCTGCTGCCGACCTGAAAGACGGGTGAGAAATACACGAATTTTCTGATGGTGTTCATCTTCAGAACGCTGGATTCGCCAAGTTAAAACACAAGCCATACAGCTAATCAGTAACCGCCTTAAAATGGCTTCAGGTCTGGTCTGAAGCCATGCTTCAATATCATGACCTGCCTGCTTGAGCAGCTTGAAATAGCATTCAATTGTCCAGCGCCAGTAATACCAGGTCGTCATCTCTACCGTAGTAATCTCTGATGGAACATTGCTGATTAGTGACCATCTTGCGACGGTCTTATCCTGATCATCTTTCACTACGGCAACAATTAATCTGGCTTCAATCGCACTCCCTGGCTGGGGAGCAACCCGTTGGCCTGAATCGTCATTTCTCTTCGGTTTTGCTGCACGTGTTATCCGGATAGCAGTTTCTCCCACATGCAACATATGCCGGTTTCCTTTATAGGCAATCGGCTGGACCTGCTGCGTTTCTACTCGTTCTGCGGCTTCTGCAACTTTGCATGTTTTGCCCTGATGCTCAATTCGATGGCCTTCTTTCGCCCGAATCAGCCATTTAAAACCCTGGCTGCTCATTTCCCTTAGGTGGGCAATGGAGTCACCTTCACGATCAATGATATGAACACATGTTTTCTCAATGGGATATTGTTCAATCACTTTGATTTGTTCGGTAAGTGAATCTAGATGAGATTTGCGCCCAGCAGAGTGTTGACTGAATGTGGAATAGCAGCCTGAGGCATCTGATAGTGTCTGCGCCAGTGGCGCAATAGGTAGTCCCGAGGCTGCATCAACCAGCAGACTGCTTTGCAATTCATAGCCTGAATCATATTGATGGGTTCTTTGCAGGCGCTGAATTTTATGATGGTGTTTCACATACTGTAGCTGAGACCAGTCATGAACAATCAATGCATATTGATGCGGTGATGCCTTGATCTGTTCACATGCAAGATGTTCAATTGGCTGGTTTAACTGACTAAAAGAGATTTTGTCATTATTCAGGAATCGCCAGACCGCTTGTGTGGTTGCGAAACTCGACTTTTGGGCAGAAGCCAGGTCTTTGATTGCCGGAGCAAGTGAAGCAAGAGGGTTCATATTGAGCTTTACAAGGCTGTTATAGCGCTTGACAAGACGCTGATCCAGGCCAGAGATGTTAAATTGAAGAGCATGCTCTTCAATTTAACGCAAAGTTCAGGAATTGTGTAGATACCTATGCCCTATGGGAGAGGGAAACTCTCTTTAGATTTTTAATAGTTTTAATAAATACTCTTCAATCTGAAATTCTAACACTCGCTCTTTATCAAAGGCTTTATCTAACCATGATGTAGTCCAACCTTTTTCACTCATTTTGATTATATCGGGATGATCAAGTCCAATTAGTTCATCAGACTCAAAAAACATGTAAATTTCAGATATAGTTTCAATGTATTTTTCTGAAAGTGTATCAAAATATTCATCATTTTGGATTTTGCTTAAACGATTTAAAACCTTTTCCAAATTAACCATACTATGTCCTAATGACTCTAGTAAATTTTGATAGTTAGCAGGTATCGGATTCAAATAATATTCTGATATAAGTAGAAAATTATTATCTTTTTCTGTTTCATAATTGAATTTGTTAACGATTTTAAAATTCAATGCAGAGACTTCATGTACAGTATCTAATGCATCTAAAACAAAATCTCGTTGTAGGCTTTTATTAAATTGTTTTTTCCAAGAATGAAGTGCAAATACTGCAACAATCAATGTGCCTAAGCTAGTAATAAAACTACCTAATGTGAGTAAGTTGGAATCCAAATTTTTAGCTCTTAAAATTATTTTTAGTCATTTGAGTATATAACAAAAAATAATTAGGCTAGATATAACTTCTTCTGAAGTTTCAATAGTTTGATTGAATTGAAAAATTACAATGATATTCACTTCCAATCAGATCCACCATTGCAAAATCACCCAGAGTGTCTAAGCTCAAAAGCGCTACTCCACTTTTAAGTATGCACCCTCTGCCGAGACATTATGACCAAAACCACAAGACATCGGATTGCTGCTATTCACCACAATCTGTTGTCCAATTTGAGCGTTAAACTGAAATTTTAAATCAATTTTGCAATCTTCTACGCTGTAATTGGTCTGAGCTTTATTCAGTGGCATGCGGGTTGAAAATTCTCCCATATTTGGTCCATAAATCAGACTGCGCAAACCCATATAGAGTCCATTAAACTCAATTTGGTAGGCATTCGAAGCCCGTTTAACTTCCATCGTATTCCATTGACCAAAACCTGCATAACGAACATATTTTCCTGCAAGACTCTTTGATTTTTCTGGTGCAGGTAACTGTTTTAGATTGAACTGGCTGGCTTTAGCATTCGGGAAAACCGAGAACCAGGCGCGTGCCCATTGCGGCTTTCCAAGCTTGGCATAACTTAAGCCAACATTATTAAACGCCGTGGTGATATCACGCTCAGAAAAAGCTGTACCACCGTCTTCTACATTCATCGCACAAAAGGATGACCATGCGGCTTGTTGCTCAAATTGCGCTATGGCCTTTTGATATTGTTTTTGGTCGTAGAATTTTTTGCCATTATTTGCATAGCTTTGCACTTTGCTACAGCCTGAACGGAGCTCTTTTTCAAAGTCTGAATCAGCAAAAGTGAGCATACTTAAACTTAAAAGACCAATAGACAATAGAGATTTATACATGGTGTTATTCAGTATGATTTTGAGCTGAATAAAACATAGCCGCTCGTATAAGTAAATAGAACTTGTGCTTATTAAACTGGATAACAACAAAATATCGTGATGGCCAAGTATTAAAAAGCTGAAGAGTAGTGTCCAGAAAGCAGTTCTGGAATAGTTTTAAACTAAGAATGAATCAAGCTTGATCCAGATTGAGTTGTAAGAGTACCAAATCACGCCATTGCCCAAACTTCTGTCCGACTTGCGGCATATAGGCAGTTTGAACGAAACCCAGTTTTTCATGCAGACGAATCGATGAGGTGTTTTCTGAATCAATCGCTGCGACCATGATATGCAATTTCTGTACTTGAGCCTGTTCAATTAAATACTGTAATAATTTAGAACCCAAACCTTGCCCTGCATAATCTGGATTTAAAAAGATGGAATGTTCTACCGTCTGTTGAAAGCCCTGAATACTACGAAACTGATCATAACAAGCATAGCCAGCAACGACTTGATTTTGAATATCTTCAACCACAAAAACCGGGAAATTCTGATTTTTAAGCTGTTTAAACCAGATTTTGAAATAGTTCAAATCAAAGGCTGTTCTGTTCCAGGTCGCAGTACCATAGAGTACTTCCTGATTATAAATCTTGAGGATGGTTTCAAGATCATGTTCGGTCGCAGGTCGAATATCAAAATCAGGCATATTCTTGTTCTAGTAGAGGTGAGCTGAAATCACAGTTTAAAAAAAGCAGAACCGGAGTTCTGCTTTCGATCATACATCAATTAGAAATGATATTTCACAAGTGCGCTGACATTGTTTTCATCTTGATTTTTAAGACCAAACTTATTGTTCCACACTGAATGTTCAACACCGAGGTATAAACGGGTATCTGGAGAAATGTGTTTGCCCGCATTCCATTTCCACTGTGTAGTCCAGTTTAACTCGCTTGCTTGAGCGTCTTTTTCAGCAGTTGACCAATCAAGGAAGCCATCTACAAGAAAATCTTCAGCACCCAGTTTAAATGGCACACCATAGGTAAGCGTCATTTGATAATCGTCTTTATTGCCAAACACTTTTTCATTGTTTGCACGATAAAGATTTAAGCTTGCATATTGAAAGTATGGGATATCAAGGTCAAAGCCCACGCCATATAGGAAGTTATCAGCATTATCTGAACCTTCCCACGTTGTTGAAATAAGCACATCTTTCACTGGACCAAAGGCAAGTTTTTGGCCTGTAACTTCGCTTAAGCTTAAACGTGGTGATAACTCAAAGTACGTACTTTTAACATCATCGCCACCGCGCAGACGATCCATAAAGAAGAATACATCTGCATATTTAACTTTTGCAGCATATTCAACAGTTAAAGTAGTTTGCTGATCGTCTACAACTTCATAGTTTTCACCATAAAGACCTGTAACGCTAAAGTCCTGCCAAACTGGTTTTGCTTGAGCAAATGCTGCAGTTGAAGCCAATGCACAAAGTGCCGCAAGTTGTGTAAATTTCATTTAAATCTATCCCCCCGAGAAAGCAGAATAAGCATACAGATTAATAAGTAAAAATAAAGTTAAAAGTGATCGCTGACTTAAATATATTTCAGTCCTCATCAGTTGAATGCAGACGATCATCTTCCTCAGTTTTCATTGTCTTTCGCTGATGCTTTTCTAAAGCATTATTTTTTTAATAAAGTTGAATATGTAGTGCCTTAAAAGACTGAATGTATAACTAAAGATATAAAATCACTTTAATTTACGATGATTAACTTAGAAAATCAGTAAAAAATAGGTGGGGATATACAGATTGTTTAGTAATTAATTTGGGCCTGAGGCTGAACAGCTTTGTTCTGTTTGTGTAATGAGGTTAGTTTTAAAATCTCAAATGACGGTCGTTTTATAGGCCTATTTTCGGCATCGTAAAATAAGAGTGATCGGTCTTATATTTCAATTGAAAAACATTTTTGCAGTTTATTATTTTCGAATGACGAAAGAGTATTTTTCCCGGTTCTGCAAAAGCAACTAAACAATGATAAAGCATATGATCTCTTCAGGACTGTAAGGCTGACTAGGCGCTGATCTTATAAGAAAAATTATTAGATAAAAGTGAGCTAATTTTCATAAAAAAATACTTTTAATTTCTTTTTTTTTAGGTTTTCTGGTCGCGTGTTATTTAAGCGATTTATCGGTCTGGCCAAAAAACATTTCAAATTAAATCGTGTGAAGAGTTGCGCAATTGCCGTTTGAAAAATCCTGCATTTTTGAGCTGAGTAAGCAGTTGTCATAATCGATTATTCTTTTGCTAAAAAACCAAAATATCACTTGCATATTTCCCAGATACAGCCGATATTCAAGATATAAGAACACGATTCTGCAGACTCAAAAATGTGTTCATCATTCAAAATGGAGGGTGTTATTCCAATCATTTGAAGAAGTGAAATGCGATGCGAAACAGCAAGCTACAAACGTGCCAAGATAAAAAATTTTGCACTCAAAAGTTACAAAGATTGAGGATGGTAATATATGAATATTGAACTTCGTACCGATAACCACATTCAGAATAGTGATCGTTTAATTACTTATGTACGGGAAGAATTAAATCAAGAATTCCAGCGCCACAGCGAGCGTATTACCCATTTTTCAGTCCATCTCAGTGATGAAAATGGCGCCAAAGGCGGCGATGACGATATTCGCTGTATGATTGAAGCGCGTCCTGCAGGCTTGAAACCTGTCGTAGTCAATCATCGTGGCCATAATGTCGATACTGCGATCCATGGTGCAATTGACCGACTAAAACGTAGTCTGGAACATGTGATCGAGAAAAAAGACAATGTTCGTCCTGGTGCTCTCGAACTAGCAGACACAGATACTGCGGATATCGAAGAGTAAGCCGAACCGATTTGAAAAAGCCCTGCGGGGCTTTTTTCGTATTAAACAAAAATATAGTTATGAGAAGCACAACAAATCCTGCTTTATTCGGCATAATAGTCGAAAACGAATCAAAGTGAGCTCCATCATGTTAACTGCGCAACAACAGCTTTTTGTGCAAGCACTCGAAGAATTAAATCTGGATCAGGTCAAACAGCTGCTGGCAGATGGACTCAACCCGAATTTTATTGATCATGACAAAGGCCCGGTGATTTCGGTCTGGTCAGATGGCCTGTTTAAATGGTGGGAAGAGGTGTGTGAGCTGTATGAAACCGGTACACCACTTTCAGAAGATGAGAAACAGGCCCGTTTGGCGGTACATTTGCAGATTTTGGAAGAACTGATTCAGGCCAAGGTAAATCTGCATCTGTGGGATGCAGAAGAAATTTATGGCCCGCTCTGGGATGCCGCAAGTGCTGCATGCGCGCCTGCCGTACAGCGTTTACTGGATGAAAAAGTCGATCCAAATAGCAAAGATGAAGATGGCATGACTATTTTATCTTCAATTAGTGATCTATTCTTTGATTGTGATTTTGATGAAATCAACTGGTCAGAAGCTTTAGACGAAGAAAAACAGACGCTAGAGCTGCTTCGCAAGCATGGCGCAAAAATGACCAAAGAACTCAGTTAAATTTTAATAAAGAGCTCCAACATGACAACATTAAAAACCTTGGGTTTGATTGCACTGGCCGGTTGTAGTGCACAGCTTTTCGCAGCAGATTTTGAATTTGATCGACCAGGTGAAGGTCTGAGTACTGGAATTACTCCAGTCGGAAATGTCGCTTGGGAGCAAGGCTTGCCTACAGCGCGTTATAGCAAGTCGGGCGATCAGACCGCGACCACACTCAGTGCAGATATGTTGTTACGTACCGGACTCAGTGATGATCTGGAATTGCGTTTAGGTTGGGCTGGCCCGACTTGGACCCAAGTGAAATCCAATGGCCAGACCGAAGAAGATGATGGTCTGGGCGATGTTAGTATTGGTCTGAAAAAGGCCATTGATTTGGATGATGACAAACTCAGTATGGCTTTGCTGGCCGAAGCCATCATTGCAACAGGCAATGCCGGTTTCACTAATGAAGAAGATATTTACAGCTTGGGTTCTGTCGTGTCGTATCAATATAATGACTTGGTCAGTACCGCATTGACCATGCGTTATGAATGGCAGGACAGCAACTGGGCAGTGTCTGCGATTCCTTCTCTAGGCTACCGCATTACTGATCGCTGGTCAGGTTATTCTGAACTGATTTACCGTAAAGCTGAAAGTGTCGAT
Source organism: Acinetobacter lwoffii (assembly GCF_019048525.1). Taxonomy (NCBI): domain Bacteria; kingdom Pseudomonadati; phylum Pseudomonadota; class Gammaproteobacteria; order Moraxellales; family Moraxellaceae; genus Acinetobacter; species Acinetobacter lwoffii. Next base: position 961,509 of record NZ_CP077369.1, read on the forward strand.
AATCAATACGCGCTCGGTACCGGGGTTATGTATGCCTTAAACGACCGTGTCCAATTGGATGCGAATGTCGGTGTAGATCTGGATGGTGCAGATCGAAGTTACTTCTCAGGCCTAGGTTTCTCTGTGCTGTTCTAAGTTATTCAACTCACAGATGATGAAATACTCGCAGTTCCCGACCTGGGGGAAAATGCTTGCCCTGGTTATTTTGGGAAGCACCTTGTTCAGCAGTCCTGCTCAGGCGGAAACTGCATTGTTGTCTGCCGAGCAGGCTTTTCCTGTGAGCGTGATCTCCACCAGTCAGCAGCAGGCTGAACTGAGTTGGCAGATTCCAGACAACTATTATCTGTATCAGCATAAAATTGAAGTCCGGCAGGGCAACCAACCGGTGTCGTTTGAGTTGCCACCCGCTGAAGATTTATATGATGATAACTATGGACATACCCAGGTTTATTATCAGCAGTTAAAGTTTCAAATTCCGACTCAGGCGGGGCAATCCTATCAGGTCAGCTGGCAGGGCTGTGCCAAAGACCGGATCTGTTATCCGCCACAAACCATTCAGTTCAAGACCGATTTGTCTGGTCTGGTGCAATTTGAAGCTACCGGATCAGGAACAAAGCGTTTACTCGATCTGAATACTTCATCACTGCAACACAATACCCTATTTAATGCAGCGGACTCCTCAGAATCTACAGCAAATGAAATCTCTGCATCAGCCAACACACAAACTGAACCCTATGCAGCACAAGACCAGAAATGGTCAGCCCAACTGCTTGAACGCTCTTTGGGCTATGGGCTTTTGCTGTTCTTTGGCTTAGGCATTTTACTGGCTTTTACACCGTGTTCCTTGCCGATGTTGCCGATTCTGACCTCGCTGATTGTACGAGATAGTAAAGGCCTGAAAGCCTGGATGATTGCACTGACTTTTGTCAGCAGTATGGCCGCTGTCTATGCAGTACTTGGCCTAATTGCATCTTCGGCCGGCCTGAATTTTCAGCGCTGGTTGCAGCAACCGGGAACCCTGATCGCATTTAGCATCCTGTTTGTCCTATTTGCCCTGAATCTGTTTGGCCTGTTTGAAATCAAACTGCCGCAACGTCTGGTTCATCGTCTGGATCGGGCACAGGCCATGCAGCAGGGAGGCGGTCTGGTCAGTGCCGGTGTCATGGGCATGATTTCGGCGCTTCTGGTGGGGCCATGCATGACCGCACCGCTGGCAGGCGCATTATTGTTTATTTCCCAGACGCAAAGTCAGTGGCAGGGAGCTTTACTGCTGTTTACTTTAGGTTTTGGGATGGGCACGCCTTTATTGCTGGCCAGTATTCTGGGTGCACGGATTCTGCCTAAAGCCGGGCATTGGATGAATCAGATCAAAGTGCTCTTTGCCTTTATCATGCTGGCGCTGGCGCTGTATTTTATTCGCCCACTGATTTCAGAAGCCGCTTTACAATGGTTATCCCTAGCTTTGGGTATGACCTTCGTGGCTTATGTGCTGTTCCGGATTTTCTGGCATCGTACCGGTTTGAGATGGCTATATATCCTGTGTCTGGTACTGGCCGTCCCCTATATCGCTTATAGCCAATATCAGCACAGTCAGCGTTTTTTTGTGGAGCAGGCGAGCACAGAAGCCAAGTGGCATGTGGCACGTAGTGCAGCAGAATTTCAGCAGATTTTGGACAGGGCACCACAAGGGCAAAAGATTATTATTGATGTCTACGCCGACTGGTGTGTTGCCTGTCAGCCGATCGAACATCGTATTTTAAAATCTGCAGCGGTACAGCAGGCGCTTGCGCCATATTTCCTGATCAAGCTGGATTTAAGCCAATATAATGTCTCTCATCAAGCGCTGTTAAACCAATGGGAAATTCTCGGGCCGCCGACGTATTTATTCTTGAATGCGCAGCAGCAGGAAATTAGGGGTTTACGTTTAACCGGTGCTTTTAGCGAGGCAGAATTGCTGGCACAGCTGCAAGCACTGGCTCAAAGTGAAAATCCATAATTTAGTTCTTAAAAAAAGCTGAACCCGTTTAAGAAACCTGCATCTGTACTGGCACCGGTTCAGCATAAGCTTTGACCAGATTACGCCCACCGGCTTTGGCCTGATAAAGCGCCTGATCAGCCTGACTCAATAACTGCTGCGGGTGTAATTCCGCGCTAGAAATGGCAATCCCGAAACTGGCGGTCACCGGAATCAGCTCATCCTCATCACTGAAAATCTGCAATTGCTGAATGGCGATGCGGCAGCGTTCAGCCACTTGTTCGGCTTTTTCCAGACTGGTATTTTTAAGCACCAAAATAAATTCTTCCCCGCCAAAACGGCCGACTACATCACTTTCGCGCAATTGCTGATTCAGCACGGCACTCACTTCGACTAAGGTTTCATCACCCTTATGATGGCCATAGTGATCATTAATTTTCTTGAAATGATCCAGATCTAATAGCACTAAAGCATAATTGGGAGTGGCTGCGGCATTCAGTTTATCCAGACATTGGTTGATACTACGGCGGTTAAACAGATTGGTGAGCGGATCAATCTGGCTCAGCTGTTTGATCAGCTGCTCGCGATGACGCCATTGACTGAGCAGAATCTCGAATAACACCATGCAGACGGCCAGAATTGGCAAAATGAAATACAGCATCGATAACAGCCAGAAACCATTATAAAAAAGCTTGTCATCGATATTAAAGAGCGGTGAATAAGGTAATTGATGACTGAAACTTAAATAGGCACATCCGCCCAGAAAAATGGAGGCAGGAATCAGCATGCTATACACCAGCGTGCGATGAAACAGCACCAGACCGACCATAATTAAGCAGACGTAAGCGGTGGTAGCGACCGGACTGATCACGCCGACAATATAGGCATCCCGGCATAGCGAAACCACAAAGGTGCCGACTGCCAGATAGGGTAGATAACGTTCCACCAGACGGTTGCCCTGAAATTTATAACAAGGATAAATCAGTAAGGCTAAAATCAATAAAAAACTGCCGTTCAGCACGACTTGTGAATGAACCCGTTCAATCTGTACATATTGCCAATACTCAGGATTGAATAAAACAAAGAGATCCCAGCCGAGCCAGGTCAGATGTACACCGCATCCCAAAGTCAGCATCAGGATGCATTTCTTCAGGATACGCCAGTTCATCACGACTTCATCTTCGACCAGATATTTCTTGATTCTGTGTCTTAGCACTTTTTCTAATACAGGCGATATTCGCTTCATGGTCCCGGTCTGACTTTAATTGTTATGGCAGATTTTTTAAGACTTATTGGATATTTATAGCTTTATTTACACAAGATAACATAAGTTTGAATGCTTGATAAACAACAATATTTAAAACATTTTTGTGATTTAGTTGATATCTGATCTGCTCATTCTTTGCCTATAGCATAAGTGATCTAGGCTATACCAAAGGGTTCTAATCAAAATTAAAGAGGTTAAGAGGCATACAGTTTTGTTCTAAATTCAGGATGATGTGTTTTATTTGTGCTAATTATTTCAAGATAGTCAATCGTTAAAATGGCTGCATTGTTAGAAACAACCAAAGATAAAGAGCGAAGCCATGAAAGTTTTACAGATTGATTCCAGTATTTTAGGAGATGCTTCTATTTCGCGTCAGTTGACTCAGGCCGTGGTGGAACAATTGCAGCAAAAATATGCTGAGGCCATTGAAGTTGAGTACCTGGATCTGGCTGCACAGCCTATTCCCCATCTTACCGCCGAAATTTTAATGGGCCAGAATGCAGAACAAACGGCATTGGGCGAGGAAATTTTAGATCAATATTTACAGGCTGATGTCGTGGTGATTGGTGCAGCGATGTATAACTTCGGTTTGCCATCAACCCTAAAAGCCTGGATTGACCGGATCTGTGTCGCGGGACGTACTTTTAAATATACCGAACAAGGTCCTGTGGGTTTGGCGGGCAATAAGAAAGTGTATATTGCCAGCAGCCGTGGTGGTGTCTATGGCGAGCAAAGCCCGGCTGATTTTCAGGAGGCTTTCCTGAAAACCGTGTTTAACTTTACCGGTGTGAATGATATCGAAGTGATTCGTGCTGAAGGAGTGAACATGGGCGAAGCGGTTAAAGCCCAAGCATTGCAAACTGCATTGCAGCAAGTTCAGGCCATTTAAAACCTAAAACCTCTTTTCAAAGGGTCAGCTACGGCTGACCTTTTTTATATGCTAAATCATGCTTAATCTCGGTCCAGACGATGGGCAAATTCTGCAAGATCGGTCAGGGCCTGTTTGGCTTCATCGAACCAGGCACTGAACATCTGGAAGTTGTGCCACATGCCGGTATACAATTTAAATTCGACCTCGACACCTGCCTGTTCCGCTTTTTCTTTAAAACGACTAGCATCATCCAGCAGAATTTCCTTGGAACCTACCTGAATATGAGTCGGTGGCAAGCCAGTTAAATCGGCGAAAAAAGGAGAAACTTCCGGATCACCACGATCAATCGAACGCGGCACATAATATTCAATCCCGGTTTGAACTGTTTCCAGAGACAGTAGGGCATCATGCTTCTGGTTATAACGTAAAGATTCACTGGTCAACGTTAAATCCAGCAGTGGAGACAGCAGAATCAGACCGCTGACCTGTGGCAGACTTTCCTGCTGTATTTTGAGTGCCAGCGCCAAGGCCAGATTGGCCCCGCAAGAATCGCCGGACAGAATAATATCTTTGGCCTGAACACCTTGATCCAGCAGCAGATTATAGACATCAAACAAGGCTTCTAATGCTTCTGGATAGGCAGATTCGGGTGATAGCGGATAATCGACATGCAGCACCTGCATCTGGGTTCGAGCTGCAATTTGAGTCATAAAGGCACGATGGGTATTTAAAGAACCTAAGTAAAATGCGCCGCCATGAATATGAAAAATCAGCTGGGTCGATTCCTGCTGCGGCTTAATTTCTTCCGCGCGCAGTCCGGCCAATCGAAGCGAGCGAATCTGTACCGTTTTATCCTGAGGAAAAAGTTTGCACATCTGTTCCAGTGCAATGCGCATCGAACTCGGTGGAAGACTGAATCTGCTCGGGGCACGAATGGCCGTTTTTAAAAAGCTTTCTGTAATTAATTGTTTCGTTAGCGGGCTTATCTTCATCTTCCTTCCATCTTTTTGTGCTTTTATTGATCGTATAGATTATTTACCAACCATATTTACAAGGTTACACTAAATAGTCACACCTAAAAATTGAAAAATTGTTGTGACTTTTTAATACTACATGGGTCTATTTTCAGACTAAGGAAATGAAGAAAAATGAAAAAAATAGCGCTTACGTTAGGACTACTAGGCTTATCTGCATTGGCGAATGCCGCGGATCCTTTAAATGGCACGGTATGGAAAACCATTGATGATAAAACCAAGCAGCCTAAGGCCATGGTTAAATTCACTGAACAAAAGAACGGCACTTTGTCAGCCAGTATTCAGTCTGTGTTAACTCCAGGTGAAGAAAATGCCTGCAAGAAATGTGAAGGTCCATATCACAACAAATCTCTGAAAGGCCTGACCATTGTTAAAGGTCTAAAAAATGCTGGCGGGACTAGCTATGACAGCGGTTCGATCCTGGATCCGCAATCCGGTAAAACCTATAAGTTGAAAGGCCAGCTGGCAGACGGTGGCAAGAAACTTGAGCTACGTGGTTTCATCGGTGTAGCGGCATTGGGTCGTAACCAGACTTGGATTCGTGCCAACTAATTTATTTTAAGCAGATATACAAAAGCCTGACCAATGTCAGGCTTTTTTATGAGTGTTATTCAATACAAGATATTAGTGGGCTAAGCTACGATAAGCTGTTTCATCAAAACCGGCAATAAATCCTGTAGAGGTTGCCAAGATTGGACGTTTGATTAAACTGGTATGGGTGGTTAATGCATTAATTAAGGCATTTTCACTTGACAGGGTGGCCTGTTGCTCTTCTTCACTGAGTTTACGCCAGGTAGTGCCTTTCTTGTTCAGAACCACGTCCTGACCCAAGGCATCCAGCCAGGTTTTGACGGTTTCAGCATCGATGCCCTGTTTTTTATAATCATGAAATTCATAACTCAGACCTTGCTCCGTCAGCAGATCAAAGGCTTTTTTCATCGAACTACAATTTTTAATTCCGTAAATTTTTAACATAGCTGCCATCTAAAAAATTTGGTGGTGTATCAAAAAGTATGCTAAAAAAAGCAGGTTGAATTTTGATAAAATAGAGAAATGCAAATAACTCTAGAAATCAAATGTCCAACCTGCCTCAGTGACAGTATAAAGAAAAATGGCATCAAAGTAGATGGGAAACAAAACTACCAATGCAAAGACTGCAAACGTCAGTTTATTGGTGACCATGCTCTGAGCTATCTAGGATGTAATTCTGGCATTACTCGTAAAATATTACAGTTAATGGTCAGAGGCAGCGGTATACGAGATATCGCTGAAGTTGAGCGCATTAGTATCGGTAAAGTCTTACGGACTTTAACTGAATCGGCCTATCAAATTCAGCCTAAACAAAGTCATTATGAATCTCTCGAAGTAGATGAATTCTGGACTTTTGTTGGAAATAAAAATAATAAACAATGGCTTATTTACGCCTACCATCGAGAAACAGGTGAGATTGTTGCTTATGTTTGGGGTAAGAGAGATTTAGCTACAGTCCAAAGGTTGAAGACAAAGCTTAAACAATTAGGTATTCACTACACCCGAATTGCAAGTGATCATTGGGATAGTTTCATCACTGCTTTTAAAAACTGCAAGCAAAGTATTGGTAAGTTTTTTACTGTAGGAATTGAAGGTAATAATTGCAAAATAAGGCATCGAATAAGGCGTGGTTTTAGAAGAAGTTGTAATTTCTCCAAAAAGCTTGAAAACCATTTTAAAGCCTTCGACTTAACCTTCTTTTACATCAATAATGGCTTCATTTAATGTCAGCATACTTTTTAAAACACCACCAAAAATTTAAATCATGAACTAGCTTAACCAAATTGGCAGCAGCAAACCATGCAAAAGCAAATGAAAAAAAAGAAAAAATTTTAAATACCAGAAAAGTCATGTCATCAAAATGACATCAAGCAGCTTTAACATAAGCAGCAAGAAAAAGAACAATCTAAATAATAAGAAAAATAAAAATTTGGGAATAATAGAAATAGAAAACCCGCATTTAATCATCCTGATCATGCGGGTCTCAATCCAACGTCCAATGTCACATCCATGCAAAACAAGCTAAATCTATAGTCTGTTTTATTTTCGTCCTACGGCGTCCTGTCCTTATGTTGTCGTCCTGACATGTCCTTGTGCCGTAACGCTATAATGCTATGTTATTACATTAAGATAAACCCAAAAAATACGTCATGTCATGTAAGAGATAAGCCTTAATTGAGTGAACGTATGTTCACTCAATTAAATAATGAAGATTATAGTTTGTAGTCGATGATCACGGGGGCATGGTCGCTAAACCATTGTTCTTTATAGACCCAGGCATTAACGGTACGCTCTTTCCAGTCCGGAGAGCAGGCATGATAATCAATCCGCCAACCAACATTCTTGGCACGCGCCTGTCCACGGTTTGACCACCAGGAGTATAATTCGGCTTCTTTGCGGACTTCACGGAAAGTATCGACATAACCAAGCTCATCGTAGATATGATCTAGCCAGGCACGTTCGTGCGGTAAACAGCCCGAGGCTTTCTGGTTACCCGACCAGTTTTTAATATCGATACGTTTATGCACGATATTGTAGTCACCGCAGACAATCACCGATTTATTTTCATCGCGCCACTGTTTCAGGATTTTTGCGTATTCTTCCAGAAAGTGATCTTTACGCGCTTGTGCTTCATCGCCTGATGAACCCGAAGGCAGATACAGGGAACAGATCTGTACAGTTTGTTCTAGACCCAAGTTAAATTCAGCGGCAATAAAACGGCCTTGTGAATCGGCCAGTTCAAAACCCAAGCCATCGGTCAGAGACACAAAAGGCAGACGGCTATAAATGGCAGTACCGGCATAACCCGGACGCTCGGCAGGAAACAGGTGCGTGTACCAGCCTTCCGGCTTGAATTTATCGGTCCACTGCGCATGCGTGATCCGGCTTTCCTGCATGCAAATCACGTCGGCATCCGACTGTTCCATCCATTCTAATAGACCTTTGGTGACAGATGAGCGTAAGCCGTTGACATTAATTGAAACGACGCGAAGAATTTTTTGATCACCTGGATAGCTACTCTTTGGTATCATGCGCAAGTCTTACCTTAATTAATGGATTTAGGAGCACCTCATGTCAACGCCAGCTCAGTTTAACCCACAAGCTTTTATCGAACTCGCATTATCACGCGGTGTGCTTAAATTTGGTGAGTTTACTTTAAAATCGGGACGTGTGAGTCCCTATTTTTTTAATGCGGGTCTGTTGAATGATGGTGAAGCCTTGACACTGCTGGCTTCTGGCTATGCTGAAAAACTGACTGAATGTGACCATGTTGAAGTGATTTTTGGCCCTGCATATAAAGGCATTCCTTTTGTGGCAGCAACTGCTGTGGCTCTGTCGCAAAATCATGGGGTAAGTGTGCCGTGGGGTTTTAACCGCAAGGAAGCCAAAGACCATGGCGAGGGTGGCGTATTGGTCGGTGCTTCTGTAGCAGGTAAAAAAGTCTGGATCATTGATGACGTAATTACCGCAGGCACAGCGATTCGTGAAGTCGTCACCATCCTGAAAAATGCCGGTGCCCAAATTGCCGGTGTACTCGTGGCGCTTGATCGTCAGGAAAAAGGTCAGGGTGATTTATCTGCGATTCAGGAAGTACAGCAAGAGCTTGAGATTCCTGTACATGCCTTAATTACCATGAAAGATTTAATGGATTATCTGGAAGCGAAAGGCGACCTAGAAGCTTTGGAAAAAATGGAAGATTACCGTGTTAAATACGGGATCTAAGCCTAGATTGGCATAGAAAAGGAAGCTTGAGCTTCCTTTTTTTGTAGATGTTCAATTTGCTAAACATTTGAAATTTATTATCTCTGTCTATTCTTGTAAGCATTGGCTTACATCAATTCCAGCACTTTGCGGCTGTTTTGAATAGTGGAAATTTCCTATGATAGCTTTAACAGGAACAGGAGGTTCCACACAAGAATAACAATAGATAAATACAAGGAAAGTAAGGTACGACAGGAGTTATACCAAGCGAACCCATACGGAAAGCCCCTGGCAGGATGCTAGGGGTTTTTCATTTTTATCTTTTATAAAGTCCCACTGAGCAGCAGTGATTCAGAAACATGATTCTTAAAAAATCATTGTTAATGAGCTAAATAGAGGAGCAGAAAACCTTTCACCAAAATTATGAATCTTCAGAGCTAAAAAAAGCACCTGAAGGTGCTTTTTCTTATTGCTGGGCTAAATTATAGCGCAACGATATTGATCGCATTTGGACCTTTTTGACCATCAACCACGCTAAAAGAAACGCGTTGACCTTCAAACAAAGTTTTGAAACCAGAACTGCTGATTTCTTTGAAATGAGCAAAAACGTCAGGACCTGATTCTTGTTGAATAAAACCAAAACCTTTAGTTTCGTTAAACCATTTTACTGTACCGGTAACTGTAGTAGACATAATATAACCTGTTAAATTTTAATAATTTTAGTCATAGAAATGACTATGGATAACTTGGAAAAACAATAAGAATTGAAATAAAGATCTGAAAAAACTGAGGATTATAAATAATACTGCGGCACTTAAAGAAGCTTAACTAAACAACGCTTTTTTCTAGTTAAACACAGCATAGCCTAAATCAGAAAATATTCAAGTTTTTTATATTTATTATTTATTTTTCTTATAAAAGTGGCTCAGTTCTTCTTTTTTTTAAAATTTCAAGCTGGTTTTGCCTTGAGCTTTATCGGTTGAATTTGAGCTCTAACGAAGCTAAACAATGAAATACACGTTGTGTTTGTGTTACTTTATGTTAATCAGAATCGTTCAGTACTCAGCAAGATTTTACTAAGTCAGTGTATTTTATAACTTTGGGTAAATTAATATCTGTAGCTTTAAGATAGTTATCGTCATTGCTCATGTATAAAAATCCACCTATATTAAAATTCAATTGGAAAAATTAACTATAAGAATTTCTTGATTTTAATTTAAAACCAAATACGAGTGAGTCTCATGGATTACTGGAACAGTGTGTTACTTATATCCATCATCACCATGGTTGGACTGGCCATGATCATCCTGTTCGTCGGATGTAAAATGTGGAAGAACTTGGTGGTCACTTTACTGATTGCCACCTTGATTGGTTTTCTGATTGTATGTGCAATCAATTTTGTTTTTGGCGATCGTCTTCAATTTCTATGGGGTGCCCCTGAGACTGGTGATAGTAATTTTATGCTGGAAATGGGGCTGCTGAGCCTGTTAATTGGCGGTGTAAGTACCTTTATCATTATGTTAGGCACTTTGGTTGCTAAAAGTAACAGTGGAAATCAAGGCGATGAAGACTAGTTTTTCGCAAAATAACAAGTGTCTTAATGAGCGGGAAAGTACAGAAAAGCATTGCATGTACAGTTCATAGGCTTAAAAAATCTTTCTCAGTCAAATGTATAGTGCCATAGCGCTACGGGACATGAATGGCGTTTCACATCCCGTAGCTGCATAATTTTCTGTATCAAAAATTTAGAACATCATTCTTAGACCTGCACCATAGATCCAGCCTTTTTCTGAATCAGAACTTTGCTGCCAGGCTGTCTGTTGGTTGCCTTTACTATATTCATAACCCACTTCCAAATAAGGCATGAGCTTTTTGCTCAGTTCATAGCGTGTTTCCAGGCCCAAGGTGGCATGACTAAGGCCGGTTTTTTTCGCATTAGCTGCCTGATCATTCAGGATGACATCCAGTTCGACAAAGGGTTGCATAATCAGTTTCTGAGTCAGTAACAGGTCACGCTCTGTTTTCAGTTTTAATCCGACAAAGTCATCTTCACCAACATAGACATGAGCATCCGTTTCGAAAAAGTAGGGAGCCAGGCCATGTAACCCAAATACTGCATCGAAGCGCTCGTTCTGCTGGTTTATAGAAGGCTCGGCTAAATTTTCCTGTCGATAGCGCACCCCGGTCTGCACATCCCAGAAATCAGAAATATTTCGGCTATACAACACTTTGGCATCATATTCGGCCTGACGGGATTCATGTTTGTCGGCTTCTAGCTTGAGGAAAATTTTATTTTCATCCGTGCCGACTCTGGCCTGGTTCTTGGACTTGAATGCTCCATTTCCCTCTGAACTATGCTGCCATTTCTGGTCCAGAATAATCTGGCTATAAATCTGTGCGCCATGTTCTTTACGATGATCATGTTCGCTGGCAGAACTGACTGAATTTTGTGGTGTGTTCAGCGCCTGCTGTTGATGCAATAACTTTGGTGGCGGTTGATGAGAAACGGCATTTGCTGTTTCAGTATGCTGTGCGTGGTCATCAGCCATGTTTTGCATGGCATGATATCCGCTATGATGCTGATGTTCATTATGACCCGTATGCTCGCTAGAAGCTGCCGCAAAAATACTCAGACTGCTTAGGGTAAGCGCACTGCTAAGCACTGACTTTACAAAAAGATTAGTGATGTGCATGGCTTTCTCCTTGGGCAGCTGCTGGCTTTGACGGCGTTTTTTGTGAAGAAGGGTGAGATGCTTGATCTTCGTCAACCTGTGCCACAATCAGCTTGTTCATCATGCCGGCACTCATGTGATAGAGCAGATGGCAGTGAATCGCCCATTCTCCCAGTTCATCTGCTGTGAGCAGGGTGGTCACCGTTTTCCCGGGCGGCACAATCACGGTGTGTTTATTTGGCATATTTGCAGCAGACTGACCATTTTCCAGCTGCATAAACATGCCATGCAAATGCATCGGATGGGCCATCATGCTGTCATTGATAAATTTCAGCCGGATCCGCTCGCCATATTTCACCTGAAGTGGCTCGGCATCACTGAATTTTTTACCATTCATGGTCCAGATATAGCGCTCCATAGTTCCACCCAGACGAATCACCAGTTCACGTTCTGCTGCGCGGGTATCAGGTTGCGGTGTCAGGGCTTTGAGGTCTTGATATTGCAAGGCTTTGTGCCCTGCAGGCGTAGACATATTGGCCCAGCCCTGAACAGGCTGATTGGTTCCGGACATGGCACTATGACTTGCATGCATGTCGTGCTGGGCATGCTGATCATGTTCACTTGTGACAGTCTGCGTGGTCTGACTGCTGTGTGCGTCATGCGACATGTCATGCTGTTCGCCATGTCCCATATCTTCCATGGTCAATAAGGCACGAGGGCGCGGTGTCGGTAATTGAACCGGGGCCGGGGTTTTGCTTGAATCAGTTGCCTGATGCAAACTGCCAATGGCAAAGCCTGAGCGGTCGATCGATTCTGCTTCAATCTGGTAATGCGCTGCAGTGGGTTCCACAATCACATCATAGGTTTCAGCGGTTCCGATACGGAATTCATCTACATTGACCGGCTGCACCGGTTGTCCATCGGCACTGACCACGGTCATTTTCAGCTGGGGAATACGCACATCGAAAAACGACATGGCAGAAGCATTGATGAAACGCAGGCGGACTTTTTCATTGGGCTGGAAATGGCCACTCCAGTTTTGTTGCGGCGTTTTTCCATTGACCAGAAAGGTATAACCGGTAACATCGGACAGGTCGGTTTTCAGCATACGCATCTGGCTCCACATCTTGCGATCTGACCAGGTGGCCTTGAGACCGTCACGTTTCACCTGCTTAAATACATCGCCCACGGTTTCGCGCTGGTTCTGATAATATTCGGCCGATTTTTTTAAATTGTTCTGAATCTGCTGGCTGCCCTGTTCGTGAAAATCCGACAGCATCACCACATAATCCCGCTCGGTTTGTTCATGTGGAGGTAGTAATGTCTGTGCTTTGGGGCGAATCACCAATGCGCCATAGAGGCCATCCTGTTCCTGACCTTTGGAATGTGCGTGATACCAATAGGTGCCGTTTTGACGAACCTTGAAGCGATAAGTAAAAGACTGTTTCGGTTTGATCCCCTGAAAACCGTTAAATCCGGGGACACCATCCATCAGCCCGGGCAGGAGGAGGCCATGCCAGTGCAGCGAGGTATCCTGATTGTTCAGGTTGTTTTGTACATGAATGACTGCATCATCACCTTCTTCAAATTCCAGCAAGGGTGCAGGGAATTTTCCGTTTACAGTGATACGCTTGACCGTCTTTCCGGTGAGATTGATCGGGCTTTCATCAATGACCAGATGATATTCTTTTACGGCTGCAAACAAGGCAGACGACGAGATGAGACCGAAGCCCAGACACAGGCTTTGACTGATTTTAAGCAACATAACTTAATCCTTAATGAATAAAAAAATTTAAAAATTCAGGATCAAGCTTTGGGTGGGCGCAGGATTTCTTGCCAGTAACCGGCAAGGTGCTGGGCATGGTAAGCAGGGAGGAGGGTTTTTTCCGGATAACCGTGATCAGGCACGCTTAACTCGGGCGTTGTAATGGGCAGGCTGGTGACCAAGTTCTGGCAGGCCATAGTGCCACAATCCAGACAATCTGATGACTGCTGGGTGCTGTCACTGACACAGTCCGGCTGAATCAGTTCCTGATCTTGATGATGATCAGTCTTATGCAGCGAGTGAGAAGCAGAGGGTTTTGTCATTTCCAGACAATGAGGATTCGTTTTTTCAGACGGCATAACCAGATGCATGGTGTTTGCAGATGCGACAGACACACTGCTCCAGCCTATGGCAAAAACCACAAGCATCACCAACCAGATCTGTTTGACGAGCCGTATGAGCAAAAGTACACCCTGAAAAAATGCGCTGCATGTTTGAGCAATAAAAGCATAAACGCAGTAATTCAAATTAGCAAATTCTGGACAAGATTATTTTTTAGGTCACCTACATACTACTTTTTTCATAGGTTCAGGTTTCAGTTTCGCACTTTTCGCATTTTTTACAGTCTAGCAGCATCCCGAGTTTTTCTTTACGTCCTTGCTCGGTCATCACCCATGGGCGATTTTGCCAGGGCGGGGTATGCCGCACATGCTGGCCATGTCCGCAGGCCAGCTCTGCAACCCAATGCTGTTCCTCATCCAGGTGAAAACCGATAATGGCCTGTTGCATGGCAAACCTCCTGTGGGCTCAATCTGTCTCAGTACCTATATAAAATAAGTCATGCAAAATCACCATAAACAAAAGAATCGACACAAGCTATACTCCTTGCCAAGTCATTTTTTGAAAAAGAGCAGAGACACATGCGCGTACTTGTTGTGATGGATCCCATTGAAAATGTAAACCTGAAGAAAGACTCAACCATGGCCATGCTATGGGCAGCCACACGTCGTGGGCATGAACTCGGTTATGCATTGCAGCAAGATTTATATATCGATCAAGGCAAGGCCTTTGGTCTGATCGCGCCGTTACAGGTATTTGAAGACTACGACCATTATTATGAACTTGGCGAAAAACAAAAAGAGTCGATCGCTGCTTATGACGTTGTCTTGATGCGTAAAGATCCGCCTTTTGATATGAACTTCGTCTATACCACTTATATTCTGGAGCAGGCAGAGCGCGAAGGGGCATGGATTATCAACAAGCCGCAAAGCCTGCGTGACTGTAATGAAAAACTGTTCGCGACCCAGTTCCCGCATCTGCAAGTTCCGACCTTGGTGACTTCGCAGCAAAGCCTGATTCGTGAATTTCTCAAAGAACAGGTCGATGTGATTGTAAAACCGCTGGATGGCATGGGCGGCACCGGGATTTTCCGCCTGTATCAGGATGGCATCAACATCGGTTCAACCATTGAAATGCTGACCAATAATGGTACCCAGCCGATCATGGCGCAGCGTTATATTCCGGAAATTGTCGAAGGCGATAAACGCATCCTGATGATTAATGGCGAGCCAGTGCCGTATTGTCTGGCCCGTATTCCGCAAAATGGTGAAGTGCGCGGTAATCTGGCCGCGGGTGGTCTGGGCGAGGCGCGCCCACTGACTGAAACTGATAAGGCCATTGCAGCAAAAGTAGGGCCGTATCTCAGAGAAAAAGGTCTGGTCTTTGTAGGGCTGGATGTGATCGGAAATTATGTCACTGAAATTAATGTAACCAGTCCAACCTGTATCCGTGAAATTGATGCCCAGTTTGGTACTTCGATTGCGGATGATCTGTTTGCTGTGCTGGAAGCAGGTCAGGCCAATCAGGTTTAAAGGCAGCATTAGGTGAAAGAAGAGTCTGCTTGCAGGCTCTTTTTATCTTTTTATTTAGGGTAACGCTTAAATAAAAATGCCGTCATTACCATGCCCAGCATCGAAAGGCAGACAGTGATAATGGCAAGATTGGCCCAGTATTGGGTGGCAGATATCAGCGCAGCGCTCAGGGTCGGTATAAAAAACTGTGCGCAGGCTGAAATTTGTAAAACCACACCCACACTGGCTGCTGCTGCATAGGCACGTGGTGCATAGTGCAGGGTAATCGCAAAAAACAGTGGTTGGGATCATCCCGCCAATCAGTGAAAACAGCAAGGCACTGACAACCTGCAATTCAAATGAGAGCCAGGCATTTGCAGCAAACACCAGACCACTGCTGCAGAGCATTGCTACAAATCCGGTACTCCATAAGGTGTGCGGTCTATAACCCTGTTGCAGCAACATGCCTGCGCCAAAAGTGCCCCCCAGATTGGCCAGCACGACTATCGAGACCAGCATCCCTGCGCGTTTTAAGTCCAGCCCCTGTTCGACATACAGCGTAGGCAGGAAGCCCGTGACAGTAATCCATTGACTGGTATAACAGGCAAAAATAATCGCCAGACAAATAATGGGAGGATGGGTCAGGGTAATTTGAACAATCTGCCAGAATGAGGTGTTTTCCGTAGCTGCCTGGAAAGAATCTAGCTGTGTTACCAGGACAGGTTCAATATTTAAATATTGTTTGATCATGCCAGCAATAACCAGGCACAGGCAGCCCAAAATGGCCCAGATCGTTTGCCAGTCCAGATATTCAAGCAGGAGAGGAATCGTTAATACGGCCAGACTGACACCGATGCCCATATAGGAACTCCAGAGTCCCATCTTGAAATTCAGTGTTTCAGCGCGGCTGGTACGTTTTAAAATGGCTGGCGCACACAAGGAGATGGTTAAAAATCCGATTCCTTCCATAAAACGCAATACATATAAAGTGGCAGGCTGCGTAATCCAAAGCCCGGCAAGACTGCTTAGCCCTAAAATGATTAAGGCCATGATCAGGCAGCGCTTTAATCCCATTTTTTCCGAGAAGGCGCCAATGCATAGCGCAAACAGCGTTCCGGCAGCCTGCACCAATGCTAATGAAAAACCAGCCTGAGTAAAACTCAGGTTTAAATCCTGCTGCAACACAGGAATCACGGCCGAAGGTTTGCCGACATGGATCGCAGCCAGATAACCGGCCAAGATAATCCATACATCACGACATGAGATTTTTGACATCTATCCGAACTGAGTCCATTTAAAGCATCTGCTTGTACATCAAGCATCATTCATATATAGATATGAATAGCATGAAACTTTTATAAAATTGATAGGATTTAAGCCTAAGATTATCGGCCAATGATAAGAGAGGAGGTGAACGGGAGAAAACGGAAGACCGCTGTAAATAAAGCGCTCTTCGTGGCAAAGTTATTGATAATATAATGAGAAAACTATTTAAAATTGATATGATATGTCACTTAAGTCGAAGGAAAAGTGCAGACCTTATAAATAAAACGAGTCTAAACTTGAAGTTTGCGTGAAAAAAACAATTAAAGCCTTGTTGAAATAAAGTAAATAAACTTTCATGGCCTGAGGTTTGTGATTACAATTGATTACTTAAATCAGATTTCCTGCTCCATTTTTTGAATTGAAGAATTAAACCGTGACCGAAGCTCAGCAAAAACAGCCTAAACATGTCATGATGATGGCCGCAGGTACAGGTGGACATGTGTTTCCAGCGTTAGCTGTTGCCAAAGATTTACAACAAAAAGGTATACAGGTTTCATGGTTGGCCACGCCCGTAGGCATGGAAAACCGCCTGTTAAAAAACCAGAATATTCCCATTTATCAGATCGATATTCAAGGTGTGCGTGGCAATGGTTTTGTGCGTAAAGCCTTGGCGCCTTTTAAAATTATGAAAGCCACCTTAAGTGCCATGAAATTCATGAAACAGCTTCAGGTCGATGCCGTGGCAGGCTTTGGTGGTTATGTGGCAGGCCCGGGTGGTTTGGCTGCGCGTATCTTAGGTATTCCGGTGCTGATCCATGAACAGAATGCAGTTGCCGGTTTTACCAATACCCAATTGTCGCGTGTGGCAAAGACGGTGTGCCAGGCTTTTCCAAATACCTTTCCGGCCCAAGATAAAGTCGTGACTACGGGTAATCCGGTACGACAGGAAATTAGCGAAATTTTAAATCCATCCTGGCGTTATCAGGAGCGTGACAAGGCAGGATTGCCCTTACGTATTCTGATCGTTGGTGGGTCTTTGGGGGCGCAAGCCTTAAATGAACGGGTTCCGGAAGCTTTAAAGCAACTCAATGTGCGATTAAGCGTCTATCATCAGTGTGGGCAAAACCATGCCGAGGCGACCCGGGCACGTTATGAAAATGCACCGGCCAGTCTACAAGTTGAAGTACAGCCTTTTATTGAGGATATGGCCAAAGCCTATTCTGATGCCGATCTGGTGATTTGCCGTGCCGGGGCTTTGACCGTCACTGAAATTGCCACTGCCGGGGTGGCTGCGATTTTTGTGCCGCTTCCAAGCGCAGTGGATGATCACCAGACGGCCAATGCCGGTTTCCTGGCCAATATCAATGCGGCAAAGATTTGCCCGCAGGCCACGATGACCCCGGAAAGTTTAACAACATTATTAGAGCCGATGCTGAATCGCCAGCTGTTAATGGAAATGGCCGTGAAAGCACGCCGACAGGCTCAACCCGATGCGACTCAACATGTGGTCCGTTTAATTCAAGAATTGTAATCCGAGTAAACTATGTCTCCAACAACCCCAGCTGAACAAGCGAAAAAGTTAATCAAAGTGCCGGAAATGCGCCGTATCAAACACATTCATTTTGTGGGGATCGGTGGCGCAGGCATGTGTGGTATTGCGGAAGTGCTGAAAAACCAGGGCTATAAAGTTTCCGGTTCAGATATCAAGGCATCCAATACCACCGCACAGCTGGAAGCGAATGGCATTAAAGTCTATATCGGACATACTGCAAATAATATTAAGGGCGCCAACGTGATCGTGGTCTCTACCGCGATTGATAAAGAAAATCCGGAAATTAAAACCGCGATTGAAAACCGTATTCCTGTGGTTCGCCGTGCGGAAATGCTGGGTGAACTGATGCGTTACCGTCATGGAATTGCCGTTGCCGGCACGCATGGCAAAACCACGACCACCAGTCTGATCACCTGTATGCTGGCTGAAGAAAACATGGATCCAACCTATGTGATCGGTGGTTTGCTGAACCGTACCGGTATGAACGCAGCCTTGGGCGCCAGCCGCTATATCGTGGCCGAAGCCGATGAGTCAGATGCTTCTTTCCTGCACCTGGAACCGATGGCTGCTGTGGTAACCAATATTGATGCCGATCATATGGATACCTATGGCGGTAGCTTCGATGTCCTGAAAGATACTTTTATCCAGTTCCTGCAAAAACTGCCATTTTACGGCTTGGCTGTAGTCTGTGGTGATGATGCCAATATCCGTGAAATCATGCCGCGGATTGCACGTCCGTTACTGACTTATGGCTTCAATGAGGACAATGACATCCGCGCAGTAGATGTTGATCAGGATGGCATGCAAACCCACTTTACCGTATTGCGTAAAGAGCGTGAGCCATTGCGTGTAACGGTCAACCAGCCAGGTTTGCATAATGTGCTGAATGCCTTGGCCGCGATTGGTATAGCAACCGATGAAGGTGTGTCTGATGCTTCAATCTGCCGTGCACTGGAAGGTTTCAGTGGTGTGGGTCGTCGCTTTGAGGTTCAGGGTGAGTTTGCGATTGAGGGCGGTGACGTGAAACTGGTGGATGACTATGGTCATCATCCAAAAGAAGTCGAAGCGACGATTAAAGCTGCGCGTCAGAGTCATCCGGACCGTCGTCTGGTAATGATGTTCCAGCCACACCGTTATAGCCGTACCCGTGACTGTTTTGATGATTTTGTGGAAGTGCTTTCTACTGTAGACCAGTTATTGTTGCTGGATGTTTATCCTGCCGGTGAAAAACCGATTGTCGGGGCGGACAGCCGTACTTTGGCCCGCAGCATTCGCTTACGTGGTGAAGTCGAGCCGATTCTGGTTGATGCGACGGACGGCAACCTGAATCAGATCATGAGAAAAGTATTGCAAGCAAATGACTTGTTATTAACCCAGGGCGCAGGTAATGTTGGAGCAATCTCAGTCGAACTTGCACAAAATCACTTATATATAAAATAGTCATCTTGTGTGACTGAATTGAATTGACCAGATTGAAAAAAGTTTAAGGATATAAACGTGTCAAATGCTTCAAAATTCGGAAAAGTTGCCGTGTTGCTTGGTGGTAAATCTGCAGAGCGTGAGGTTTCTCTAGACAGTGGTACGGCGGTACTTGAGGCATTAGTGCGTTCAGGGGTCAATGCGGAAGCGTTTGATCCTCAGGAGCGTAGTGTCACAGAACTGGTAAATTATGATCGTGCTTTTATTGTATTGCATGGACGTGGCGGGGAAGATGGCCAGATCCAGGGCGCACTGGAATGGTTAAACGTGCCGTATACCGGTACCGGTGTACAAGGTTCTGCGATCGGCATGGACAAGGTCAAGACCAAGCAGGTCTGGCAGGGTTCGGAATTGCCGACAGCACCGTATCGCATTGTCACCAAAGACTCTGATGCGAACGACATTGTTAATGCTTTAGGCTTGCCTTTGATTATCAAGCCGGTACATGAAGGTTCCAGTATCGGCATGAGTAAGGTTGAGAAAATTGAAGATTTTGCAGAAGCAATTACCAAGGCAACTGAACATGATGCTGTGGTGATGGCAGAAAAATGGATTACCGGTCGTGAATATACCATTGTGGTTTTAAATGGTCAGGCGCTGCCGGTGATTCGTCTTGAACCGCCTCAAGATGTTGCCTTCTATGACTATGAAGCGAAATATCAGCGTAATGATGTGCAATATGGCATTCCATGTGGTTTAAGCGAAGCTGAAGAGCAACAGTTAAAAGCCTTGAGTTTGCGCGCATTCCAAGCAGTCGGTGCCAGTGGTTGGGGCCGGATTGATGCCATGCAGGATGAACAGGGCAACTTCTGGTTGCTTGAAGTCAATACCGTACCGGGCATGACCAGTCACTCACTGGTGCCAAAAGCGGCAGCTGCAGTCGGATACAGTTTTGATGAGCTGTGTGTCGCGATTCTGGAACAGACCTTGACTGGTTCGGCACACTAAATATGGCTCAACTTCCTGTTTCCATGCGCCGTAAACGTGCTGCGATTACTTCAATTCACGACAAGCCGCCGACACGCAAAGAAAAGCTGACCAATTTTGGTGGCTGGTTATTGTTGTGTATTGCGGTATTGGTGCTGGCCTTTGGAATATTGGGCTTATATAAAGTCATGACCAATAGTGACGTGGCAGAGCTGGGCGTGATAGGTACGCGCTCGGCTGCTGAACAGCGTCAGGTTATGCAATATGTGTCACTGATTGTGACCGAAAACTATTTTACTTCAGATCTGGAAGCGATCCGCGATCGTACTCTGGAATTATCCTGGGTGGATCGGGTCGTGGTGTCCCGAGCCTGGCCAAATGGCATTCGGGTGCGGGTGATGCCGCATCATGCAATTGCACGTTGGGGAACAGGGCGTTTATTGAGTGACAGTGGTGTTATTTTCACTGAAGTCATACCCAAGAATTATCAGGCATTACCGTTGCTACATGGGCCAGCGAGCCATGCAGAAACCATGATGCGTCGTTATAATGAAATTAATCAGTTATTTTTGCCACAAGGCATTCGTCTAAAAGAATTATATCTCACCGAGCGAATGACCTGGTTTATGCAGTTTGATTCGGGTTTAAGAATAATTGTGGATAAAGACCAGACTATGAGCAAATTACAACGCCTGAGCCATCTGTCTCAGAGCGATTTAAAGCCGGTCTGGTCTAAAATTTCGGCCATCGACCTGCGTTATCGCAATGGATTGTCGATACAGTGGAAAAATTCAATTCCGCCTAAAATTGTAAATGGACATTTTATTGTAACCATTGATGACACGGGCGTTGAGAATAAGGTAACAGTAAAGCCATAATGACCGGCTTTAAAAAATAGAGGCATTTAAAGCCATAAATCTAACAAACACGTAATGGTAGTAGTGAATAATGAGTGAAGCTGTTCCCTCGGTTGTGGCGATTGACATTGGGACACACAAAGTTTCAGTTTTGATTGGCAAGGTACACGCGCCAGACAATATCCAAGTGATTGGTATGGCCACCGCTCGTAACCGAGGCATGAGTAAAGGGAAAATTGTCAGTCTCGATAAAGTTATTACTGCAATTAAAAATGCCGTTCAAGAAGCAGAAGATATGGCGGAATGTCGTGTACATTCTGCCTGGGTCTCTATTCCAAGTGCCGAATTAAAAAGTTTTTATGCTTCAGGTCGCACCTCGATCGACAATAGCGAGCATGCGATTACCACCAGTGAAGTGGTGCGTGCACTGGAATTGGCTAAAGCTAGTCATTTGACTTCAGATCATTATCTGGTCAGTGCTGTGCCTCTGGGTTTTGAGCTGGACGACTCACCGGAATGGGTGTTAAACCCGATTCGGATGTCGGCACATAGCATGACCGGACACTATCATTTGATGATGCTGCCGATCAGTACCATGCAGAATATTGATCGCGCCCTGAAAGGTGCCAATATTGGTGTAGAAAAAATGGTGGTGTCGAGCTTGGCTACTGCTGAAGCCAGCCTGCTGAAAGACGAAAAAGAATATGGCGTATGCTTAGTAGATATCGGTGCCGGCACGACCAATGTTGCAGTGTATGTGGATGGTCGTTTGGCCTTAACCCATACCTTCCAACGTGGCGGTGAACATGTGACCCGTGATATTGCAGCAGTATTGCAAACCACGACCGAAGAAGCTGAACGTCTGAAATTATTGTATGGCTGTGTCGACCTGAAAGTGGTCAAGCCTGACCATATGATTCAGTTCCAGGGGATTGATGGGCCACAAACCATCAGCCGGATTGAACTGACTGAAATTATTATGGCTCGTTATGAAGAAATTCTGGGTCTGGTACGTGATGAGCTGGTGAAAAATGGTGCCATCCAGGGCTTGTATCATGGTGTGGTATTGACCGGTGATGCCAGTCATATCGAAGGGATGGTGAGTTTTGTTCGCCGTACCATGGGGGTCTCGGCGCATTTAGGTAATCCGCCGACTCAGGTGTATGCAGACGAACAACATCAGGCTGCTTTACGTCGCTCGCAATATAGTACGGTGGCTGGCTTGCTGATGTTTAGTCAGAGTGATACCCAGGACACGATTGTGGAACAGGATGATGTAGAGCGGTTGTCATTGGCTAAGCGGGTCAAAAGAGCCTTGTTTGGCTTTAATGACACCCTGAAATCAATCTTTTAAGTCGATTTTTATTGTGAATATTGTTGGGAAGATGTAGTTAATCGGGCTTGTACTTGACAAGTGAACGCATGAGCAGCATTCTTAAAAACAATTTTATTAAGATTAAGGCAGTATACGGGCTTAGTGACTGCCAATTATGAATTAGGAATTTTATAGGTCATGGCCTCATTTGAATTTTTCGAAGACGATCATAGCGATAGCAATGGTCAAGCCCGTTTCACTGTATTTGGTGTAGGTGGTGCGGGTGGTAATGCGGTACAACATATGTTGCAGTCCGATATCCAGGGCGTAAAATTTGTTTGTGCCAATACGGACAAACAGGCATTGGATCGTATGGAAGCCGAATTTAAAATTCAGCTGGGCGAGCAAAGTACCCGTGGTCTGGGTGCAGGTGCAAATCCGCAAGTCGGCCAGACCGCAGCAGAAGAAAGCCGTGAACTGATTCGCCAACAGCTTGAAGGGACCGATATGGTCTTTGTAACTGCGGGTATGGGCGGTGGTACCGGTACCGGTGCAGCGCCAGTGGTTGCTGAAATTGCGAAAGAAATGGGTATTCTGACCGTTGGTGTCGTGACCACGCCATTTAACTTTGAAGGCAAACGCCGTCTACAGTCTGCTGAAAAAGGGATTGAAGCGCTAGAGCAGCATGTAGACTCATTAATCATCATTCCAAACCAGCGTCTATTGAAAGTCTTCCGTGATATTTCAATGAAAGATGCCTATAAAAAAGCGGATGATGTATTGTTGAATGCAGTACGCAGTATTTTTGATTTGGTAGTCCGTCCTGGCCATATCAACCTTGACTTTGCTGACTTAAAAACAGCCATGAGCACTCGTGGTTATGCCATGATGGGTGTCGGTCTGGGTCGTGGTGAGAACCGTGCACGTCAGGCTGCTGAGCAGGCAATCCGTAGTCCATTACTCGACAACGTGACTATCATGAATGCCAAAGGCATTCTGATCAACGTGACTGGTGGCGATGACGTGACTTTCGGTGAAATTGAAGAAATTACTGATGTCGTGAACCAGATTGTCGATTTAGATGAGGGTCAAGTGTTCTACGGTACCGTTTTTGATCCGGATGCGCGTGATGAAATCAGCGTGACTGTGATTGCAACAGGTCTCACCCGTCATGCAGCGGATTCAGTTGAACCGACCAAACGTACTAATGTACAGGCAACTCGTCCAGCAGCAGCTGCACAGGCTGTGGTGGAAGATGATGATGTACCGGCAATTCAGCGTCAGCAGCATGAAACAGGTGCAGCAGCGAATCCAGCGGCGGCTTCAGTTTCTAGCCCGCGCCCAACGCCAATGAGCATTCAGGATTATCTTAAGAATCAACAGCGTAAATAACATGTAACATCATGTGTTTAGCTAAATTAGACAGGAAAGGTGGCTTTTAAGCCACCTTTTTGTTTTTTATCAATAGCCAAATATGCTAACGTATAGCGGTTTTATAGATGAACAGATGATAAAAGCATGTTGAAACAACGTACCCTGAAACGTGTCGTGAAAGCGAGCGGAATCGGTCTTCACAGTGGGCAAAAAGTCATGATTAACTTTGTGCCGCACCATGCCGATGGGGGAATTGTGTTTCGTCGTATTGACCTGAATCCGCCAGTCGACATTCCTGCCGATGCCATGCTGATTCAAGAAGCCTTCATGTGCTCGAACCTGGTTCAGGAAAATGCCAAAGTAGGCACCATTGAACATGTCATGAGTGCGATTGCTGGTCTAGGCATTGATAACCTGATTATTGAAGTGTCGGCCTCTGAAGTCCCGATTATGGATGGCAGTGCAGGTCCGTTTATTTACCTGCTCATGCAGGGCGGTTTGCAAGAACTGGATGCTGCTAAAAAATTCGTCAAGATTATTAAACCGGTTGAAGCACTCATTGATGACAAACGTGCCATTTTTAGCCCACATGAGGGCTTTCAGCTGAATTTCACCATCGATTTTGATCATCCTGCCTTTAAAAAAGAATATCAGTCCGCCAGTATCGATTTTTCTACTGAAACCTTCGTTTATGAAGTCAGTGAAGCGCGTACCTTTGGGTTTATGAAAGATCTGGATTATCTCAAAGCCAATAATCTGGCGCTGGGTGCCAGCCTGGAAAATGCCATTGGTGTAGATGAAACCGGGGTCGTTAATGAAGAAGGTTTACGTTTCTCGGACGAATTTGTACGTCATAAAATTCTGGATGCCGTGGGTGATTTATACCTGCTCGGGCATCAGATTATTGCCAAATTTGATGGTTATAAATCTGGACATGCCTTGAATAATCAACTTTTACGCAATGTGAAAAGTGATCCAAGCTGCTATGAAATTGTAACATTTGATGACGAAGCCAATTGTCCAATCATGTATGTGAATGTGACATAAGTCATTGTGTTTGTGTCTTTATGTTTTTGTTATTGCTTTAATACTGTGATACACATCACATAATGTTTGCTTTTTAATTTATTACATTTGATTGCTATGTTACTTTTTATTGCTTGCCAAACGTAGTAAAGCTTGGCTAAGCTTAGGGTCGCTTATAAAGTCAGCAGCACTACGAAGTAATTCCTGTGTTTCTGCATTTAAGGCTCTTTCAGGTGTTGCTGAAACAGGTGGCGTTTGCGAAGGATTCCGCAGGCAAACTTGAAGTTTAGTGAGATCTGTTAATTCATTTATTTGAGAGAGTTGTGAAATGTATTGCTTTTGAAGATAGGCCAATTGACTGATCATGGCCTGGTTTTCACCAGTAATCGTTAACACACCATTTTGATAGCAGACAACTTGCCAGCGTTCCGGTTGGGGCAATAGCGGTTGTACGAGTTTCGTGAGTTTCTGCCAAGCAGCGACTTGTGATGAGAGAAACGAAAAGTTTCCTGTTTTTATCTGTTTTCTTGTTTGTTGAAAAACGTTGACAGGTTCCGACATACATAATTCCTACATATTTATGTCTTAATCTTATGCGCTTCTTTTAGTGGATATCAAGGATAGAGATCTTCAAGGAACTCGATTAAAGCAGTTTAGAGAGGTTTTTTATGCATATGCGACGTATTTTGTTGGCATTTTCTTTATCAGTTTCAGCGGCTTCGGTTGCGTTCGCAGATTTAGTTAATCTAAATCAAGAAAATGGTTCAACAGATCGTATCGAGCAATTGACGCGTACTCTGGCACAGGGTGCATATACTCATCCAGATGATATCGATATTCCAGCACAGACTAAATTGAATGTTCAACTTCGTGAGAAACCAGTTGAACTGAACAATCGAACGCTTGCTCAGAAGTATGCCAATACTTCATCCAATAAAGCGGCAGCAAACAGTGCTTATTCTTGGCTAATTTCTCATCCTTTACCTAATTCTCGCGTAAGTTCAAATTACGGTGGCCGTACCATGAGTGGCCGTGCTGAAAATCATTCAGGCCTTGATCTTGCAGCGCCAAGTGGTACACCAATCTATGCAACAGGTCCAGGAATTGTGACCAAATCAGGTTGGGGCACAGGTTATGGTCAATATGTTGAAATCAATCATGGCAATGGCTATTTAACGCGCTATGCCCATGCTTCACGTCTTATTGCACGTGTGGGAGAGCAGGTGCAAGCAGGTGATCATATTGCCAACGTTGGCTGTACTGGTCGCTGTACCGGTCCACACTTACATTATGAAGTAGTAAAAGACGGTCAACGTAAAAACCCATCTACTTATTTGGCCATGTTACCTTAAGTATAGACCTGAATAACAAGAAGCATCTCTATACATAAAAACCTCCAATAAGCATTTTAAAGCGTTTAAACTGCAGGCTCTTCAAGTCAACTTGAAGGGCTTTTTGTTTTATCACTTTTAAGTCTCATATTATCACCAACTATTATAATGATTGTATAATAAATCGCCTTTATTGACTATTTTTTGTTATGTAGTGTAATTATACGTCACCCATCATTTAGTTCCTAAATAGTACTGCTAAATCGCATTCAGCTAAGGCCATACCTGCAGAGGTCTTAAATATGGTACATATAAGACATTAGATTAGGCTTTTAGGAACTGTAGATTATGGCGTTTTATGGCGATACAGACGCGCAAGAAACCCAAGAATGGCAAGATGCATTTGACTCTGTTTTGCAGCACATGGGCACTGAGCGTGCAGCATTTTTGTTAGAAAAACTTTATCAACGCGCAATTGCAAAGCATGTTCCTATTCAGCGTTTAAATACTCCCTACTTAAATACGATTTCTGTTGAAGAACAACCTGCAATGCCGGGTGACCAGGACATGGAGCGTCGTATTCGCGCGCTGATCCGCTGGAATGCCTTGGCAATGGTATTACGCGCGAATAAAACCGGTGATGATCTCGGTGGTCACCTGGCGAGTTTTGCTTCTTCTGCAACCCTTTATGATGTGGGCTTTAACCACTTCTTCCGTGCCAACAGCGATAGCTTTGGCGGCGACATGATCTATTATCAAGGTCACTGTGCACCGGGTATTTACGCGCGTTCATTTTTAGAAGGCCGTTTGACTGAAGAGCATCTGAATAATTTCCGTCGTGAAGTCGGTGGTAAAGGTCTGCCATCTTATCCGCATCCTTATTTGATGCCGGACTACTGGCAGTTCCCGACCGTATCGATGGGTCTGGGTCCAATCATGTCGATTTATCAGGCACATATCCAAAAGTACCTGATGAACCGTGGCCTGATTAAAGAAGAAGATCGTAAGGTTTGGGCTTATCTGGGTGATGGTGAGATGGACGAGCCGGAAAGCTTGGGTGCAATTTCTCTGGCAGGTCGCGAAAAGCTCGACAACCTGATTTGGGTAGTGAACTGTAACTTGCAACGTCTGGATGGTCCGGTACGTGGTAATGGCAAGATCATTCAGGAACTTGAGTCATTATTCCGCGGCGCAGGCTGGCGTGTGATTAAAGTTGTGTGGGGCCGTCATTGGGATCCACTACTGGATAAAGATAAATCCGGTGCACTGAAAGCAGTGATGGAAGAAGCAGTCGATGGCGATTTCCAGCGTTACCAGGTAAAAGGTGGTGCTTACGCGCGTGAAAAGTTCTTCGGCAAATATCCAGAAGCAGCTGAGTTGGTTAAAGATTTAAGCGATGAAGATATTGATAATCTGAACCGCGGTGGTCATGACCCGTACAAAGTTTTTGCTGCTTATGCTGAAGCATGTACGGCTAAAGGTCAGCCGACCGTGATTCTGGCGAAAACCGTGAAAGGTTATGGTTTGTCGGAAGAAATCGAAGCAGTCAACAAAACGCATCAAATCAAGAAGATGCAAATCAATTCCTTGAAATATGTGCGTGATCGTTTCAACCTTCCTTTCACCGACGAACAGCTTGAAGAAGTACCGTTCTACCGTCCAAGCGAAAATTCACCTGAATTGAAATATATGAAGGCACGTCGTGAAGCGCTAGGTGGTTACCTGCCTGCACGTCGTAAGGAAAGCGAACAGCTAGCGATTCCTGGACTTTCAGTATTTGATTCGGTCTTGGCCGGTTCAAATGGTAAAGAACAATCGACCACGATGGTGATGGTGCGTTTAATCTCTGCACTTCTTAAAGAGAAAGCGATTAAAGACCGTGTTGTGCCAATCGTGCCTGATGAAGCCCGTACTTTCGGTCTGGAAGGGATGTTCCGTCAGCTCGGTATTTATGCCGCGCATGGCCAGAAATATACCCCGGAAGACCAAGAACAGCTGATGCATTACCGTGAAGCCAAAGACGGTCACATGTTGCAGGAAGGGATTAACGAAGCCGGTGCGATGAGTGCATGGGCAGCATTGGCGACCAGTTATTCAACCAATAACCTGCCAATGATTCCGATGTACATGTACTACTCGATGTTTGGTTTCCAGCGTATTGGTGATATTGCATGGGCAGCAGGCGATGCACAGGCACAAGGCTTCTTGCTGGGTGCAACTGCGGGTCGTACTACACTGAACGGTGAAGGTTTACAGCATCAGGATGGTCATTCACACATCTTGGCTAATACCATTCCAAACTGTGTTTCTTATGACCCATGTTTCGGTTATGAATTGGCAGTGATCGTGCATGACGGTTTACAACGTATGTATGTGAACCAGGAACGTGTGTTCTATTACCTGACCGTGATGAACGAAAACTACGAGCATCCGGAAATGCCAAAAGGTGTTGAAGAAGGCATCAAGCGCGGTATGTACCTGCTTGAAGAAGATGAAAAAGCCACTGTTCAGTTACTGGGCTCAGGTGTGATCCTGCGTGAAGTGATCAAGGCAGCGAAGATTCTTCGTGAGGAATATCAAATTCATTCAAATGTCTACAGTGTGACCAGCTTCAATGAACTGGCACGTGACGGTATGGCATGTGAAGAATACAACCGCTTGCATCCGCTGGCTGAAGACGTAAAAGAAGCATGGGTATCGAAACAGCTTCGCGGTACTGAAGGTATCGTCGTGTCTGCAACCGATCATATGCGTGCTTATAGCGAACAGATTCGTGCTTATCTTCCAGATGGCCGTCCATTCGTAGCATTGGGTACTGACGGTTATGGCCGTTCAGATACACGTGCCAACTTGCGTAGTTACTTCGGTGTTGATGCTGCCCATATTGTGGTGGCAACTTTGAAAAAACTGGCAGATGAAGGTGAAGTTGATGCGCGCCTGGTAAAAGATGCGATCTCGACGTTTGAGCTTGATACAGATCGTCCAGTGGCTTGGGCACCGCAAGAAACCCCATCTGTACATGCTGTTGCTGACTACAAAGAGGAGAACTAAGCATGCAAATTACGACTCCTGATATTGGTGTAGATAAGGCAACAGTGGCCGAAATTCTGGTCAAAGTCGGTGATACGATCGCGATCGATGACAGCATTGTGTTACTTGAATCTGATAAAGCCTCTGTTGAAGTACCTAGCACTTCAGCAGGCGTGATAAAAAGCATTCTGGTGAGCCAGGGTGATGAAGTCGCTGAAGGCGCGGTACTGATTGAGCTACAAGCTGAAGACGGTAGCGCTGATGTGGTCGAGCCACAGCAAGCAGATGCCTCACAAAAAACTTCAGAAAATACTCCGACTTCATTGCCGGATCAGGAAATCATGCAGGAACTGGCTTCGCATCAGCCTAAAGCTTCTGCTGCTCCTGAGGCTCAAGCAAGCTCACAAGTGGTTGATGTTCAAATCCCCGATATTGGCGTAGAAAAAGCCACTGTCGGTGAAATCCTGGTCGCTGTCGGTGATGAAATCGAGGTAGATCAAAGTATCGTAGTGGTGGAATCAGACAAGGCGACTGTTGAAGTGCCAAGTACGGTTTCCGGCACGGTGGAATCCATAGAGATTAAAGAAGGCGATACCATTAAAGAAGGTGTGGTCATTCTGAAAGTGAAAACGGCTGTTTCGGCAGCGTCAGCACAGCCAGAACCACCTCAAGCACCAGTTGCTCAAGCGGCGGCCCAAGAGAAAGCAGTTGAAGCACCACAAACGTCAGCAGCACCTGCAGGTAATGTTGAAGTGATGGTGCCTGACCTGGGTGTAGACAAGGCGGCTGTGGCTGAAATTCTGGTTCAGGTCGGAGATACGGTTGAAAAAGATCAGAGCATCATCGTGGTGGAATCAGATAAAGCGACTGTTGAAGTGCCAAGCACTACAGCTGGCGTGATTAAAGCCATTCATGTGGAACTGGGTCAAAATGTCTCTCAAGGCATTGCACTGGTGACGATCGAAGCTGAAGCGCAAGCAGCTGCTGCACCTGTTGCAGCCAAAGCAGAAGCGCCGAAAGCAGCTGTTGCAAAAGCAGCACCAGCCCCTGCTGCATCTTCTACTCAAACAGTCGCGACGTCGGATAATGCCGATAAGCTGACCAAAGAGCAGAGTGTGGCTAACTCGAAAGTCTATGCCGGTCCTGCTGTGCGTAAACTGGCACGTGAACTGGGCGTCGTGTTGGCAGATGTCAAAGCATCTGGCCCACATGCGCGCGTCATGAAAGAAGACCTGAAAGCCTATGTTAAAACGCGTCTTACTACGCCACAGGCGGCTCCTGTAGCCGCTGCTGCTCAAGTCGCAGGTCTACCAAAACTGCCAGACTTTAGCGCTTTTGGTGGTGTGGAAGAGAAAGCCTTGACGCGTTTGCAACAAGTGTCTATTCCACAGTTGTCGCTGAATAATTTCATTCCGCAAGTGACCCAGTTTGATGCAGCAGATATTACTGAACTCGAAGCATGGCGTAATGAACTGAAAGGCAACTTCAAGAAAGAAGGCCTGAGCCTGACCATTATGGCATTCATCATCAAAGCAGTTGCGCACTTGTTAAAAGAAGAGCGTGAATTTGCTGGTCACTTGGCCGATGATGGTAAGTCAGTCTTGCTACGTAACGAGATCCATATGGGTATCGCGGTCGCAACGCCAGATGGTTTGACCGTGCCTGTACTGCGTCATCCCGATCAGAAGTCCATTAAACAGATTGCCACTGAGCTGGGAACCCTGGGTCAAAAAGCGCGTGACAAGAAATTGTCGCCGAAAGACCTGCAAGGTGCGAACTTTACCATCACCAGCCTGGGCTCAATTGGTGGTACAGCATTTACGCCATTGGTGAACTGGCCGCAAGTGGCGATTCTGGGTATTTCTCCTGCCACCATGCAACCAGTATGGAATGGTGAAGGCTTTGATCCACGCTTGATGCTGCCGTTGTCTCTGTCTTACGATCACCGTGTGATCAATGGTGCAGATGCAGCACGCTTTACCAATAAGTTAACCAAGCTGCTTAAAGATATTCGTACGCTGTTAATCTAAATTAAATTCGATTCACTTTCTTTTCTCTTGCGCTTCATTGAAAAATATTTCAATTGAAGCTCAGGAAGAAATACAAAGAAGGTATAAATAAAAACCCTGCTTCGGCAGGGTTTTTTCTTGCTGCATTGAAAAATAATCTATTTGATTCGTAAGCGTCCGCTGAACACACCTTATGAATTCGTCCTATAAGCCTTAATTTAGTCCCCACTTAAAAACAAGTGGGGACTAAAATTTATGACTACAAATCACCAGACATCCATCGCATCTCTTGCGAAAAAACGAAGAACATACAGTGCTGAATTTAAACAGCAGATCGTTCAGGCTTGTAAAGCACCGGACGTTTCAATTGCTTCGGTCGCTTTGCAACATGGATTGAATACAAATCTCGTATCCAAATGGATTCGCTTAATTGATGCTAAGCCAGGGAATGATCGCTCACCACTACCGAATAAACCTGCATTTATTGCCTTATCCTGCTCTGCACCATTAGATCCTACTCCTACTGACATGTTAACGGTTCAAATTACTTTACCCCACTCAAAAGCAGAAATTGGCTTGAAATGGCAAGTATCAAAAATATCTGCTTTAGCAGAATTACTCAAGGCACTGGCAACATGATCCGTATCGATGAAATCTGGTTGTCTACCCAGCCCATGGACATGCGAGCAGGAATGGATACGACCATGGCTCAGGTGGTGAGAGCCTTTGGCTACATCAAACCGCATTGTGCTTACCTGTTCTGTAATAAACGTGGCCATCGCATGAAAGTACTGGTGCATGATGGACTGGGGATCTGGCTGTGTGCCCGGCGGCTGGAACAGGGCAAATTTCACTGGGCTCAAGTTCACCAAGGTGAAACCGTGGCCCTCAGCCCGGAACAGTTACAGGCACTGATCCAAGGTTTGCCCTGGCAGCGCATTGGACGACAGCAGGTGGTGACGATGCTTTAAACCAGGCTCGACCATTCTGCTATTCTCCAAACGTTCTATTTCATTCTTCTCATGACCTCAGGCATACTGCGGTCATGAATACGCTGCCTGACTTAAGCCAACTGACCCATGAACAACTGCTGGAATTCACCAGGCAGTTGGCGCTGCAGCATCAGTCTCTAGCACAATCAAACCAACAATTGGATGCCAAAGTTCAACATCTTTCTATTCTCAATCAAAAATACGAGCATGAACTGGCGCTGTTTAAAAAGCACAAATTCGCCCAAAAGAATGAACACTTAACGGCAAAACAAATCCATCTGTGGGATGAAGCGGTTGAAGAAGATATTGCCGCGGTTGATCTAGAACTGGAACGGCTAAATGCAGATAAAACCAATGCAGCGACACAGAAAGCCAAAACCAATAAACCTAAACGTCGACCACTGCCAGATCATCTACACACCATCCGTATTGAGCATGAACCTGCATCAACCCAATGTGCTTGTGGCTGCCAACTCCGTCGTATCGGCGAAGATGTCAGTGAAAAACTGCATTTCAGACCGGCACAGTTCTATAAGGAACAGCATGTGCGTGGTAAATGGGTCTGTGATCAGTGTGACACTCTAACTCAGCAAGCGATGCCCGCCTATGTGATTGATAAAGGCATTGCTTCACCTGAATTGCTCAGCCATGTGCTGGTATCGAAGTATGCCGATCATTTGCCGCTGTACCGTCAGCGCCTGATCTATCAGCGGGCTGGCATTGATCTGTCCAGATCCACTTTATCTGACTGGATAGGTCGCTGCGGTGTAGAACTGGAACCTCTGGCCAATGCCTTAAAAGAGGTGGTGCTGCAACAGCGGGTGCTGCATGCAGATGAAACACCGGTCACCATCATGCGGATGGGTGAGAATAATAAAAAACCGAAGAAAGGTTATGTCTGGGCCTATGCCACCACACAGTATAATCCAGTTCAGGCGGTGATCTATGACTTTCAGGATAGTCGTTCAGGCCAGCATGCTGAAGAGTTCTTGAAAGGCTGGCAGGGCAATCTAGTCTGTGATGATTACAGTGGTTATAAAGCACGCTTTAAATCAGGCCAGGTCATTGAGGTGGGCTGCATGGCCCATGCACGTCGTAAATTCCATGAACTGCATGTGACCGGGAAAAGTCAGGTCGCTGAACAGGCCTTAGTGCTGATTCAGAAACTGTATGCGATAGAAGCAGAACTCAGGAAAAAGACCGATGGTACAGCGGAAGACCGCCGCGAATACCGACAACAGCATAGTCAACCAGTGATGCAACAACTATATGAATGGCTCAACCAACATCAACTGACGGTACCATCGAGTTCTCCAACCGCCAAGGCGATCAATTACACTCTGAAGCGTTGGCCAGCCTTAAGCCGCTATCTGGATGATGGCAATTTACCTATAGATAATAATTGGGTTGAGAATCAGATGCGCCCCTGGGCGTTGGGACGTAAGAACTGGCTGTTTGCTGGCTCGCTGCGCAGCGGCCAACGAGCTGCCAATATCATGACTTTAATCCAGTCAGCAAAGCTGAATGGCTTGGATCCGTATGCCTATTTAAGTGATGTGCTGAAAAGGCTGCCGACACATAAAGTGACCCAGATTGAAGAGTTACTGCCACACTGCTGGAAACCTAAATCGAATTAAAAATTGGTATGGGATTCAGCGGACGCTTACTTTGATTCTATACTTGGCGCACTTCATTGGGGAGTAGCCGCCTTTTGCGCAAAGCAGAAGGGTGATGGTCAACATATTTGCTCAACCGGGCATGGTCATCATAGCAAAGAACCAAGTCAGCTTTTCCAAGCTTTCTTTTGTTGGCAAGACCTTTGATTTACCACTCTGCAGATTTTGGCTAGCAGGAGCGGTGAGTCATTGGTATTGGATGCTAGCCAGAGAAAAACCTCATGTATGAATTCCTACTGTCGACTGCAATCGTAGCACTGGCTGAAATGGGTGATAAGACCCAACTGCTGGCATTGCTGCTTGCCGCACGTTTTCGCAAACCTGTTCCTATTTTAGTTGCCATTTTATTGGCGACGCTGATTAACCACGGCCTTTCTGCAGTATTGGGACAATGGGTGACCACGGTGATCGGGCCGGAGGTGCTACTGTGGATCGTCTCGATTGGCTTTATCGCAATGGCTGTCTGGATGCTGATTCCGGATGAACTCGGGGATGAAAATGCCAGTATCAATAAATGGCAAAAATTCGGGGTATTTGGTGCGACCTTTATTCTGTTCTTTCTGGCAGAAATTGGTGACAAAACTCAGATTGCTACGGTCGCATTAGCAGCACGTTTCGATAGCGTATTCTGGGTGATGCT
This sequence comes from Acinetobacter lwoffii, assembly GCF_019048525.1. Taxonomy (NCBI): domain Bacteria; kingdom Pseudomonadati; phylum Pseudomonadota; class Gammaproteobacteria; order Moraxellales; family Moraxellaceae; genus Acinetobacter; species Acinetobacter lwoffii. The sequence goes on from NZ_CP077369.1 coordinate 996,149, forward strand.
TGGGACCACTTTGGGCATGATGCTGGCCAATGCACCTGCAGTATTTTTGGGAGATAAGCTGGCGAATAGACTCCCGATCAGCCTGATCCATAAAATTGGCGCGGCCATTTTCCTGGTCATAGGTGTCGCGACCCTGGTTCAATATTATTTCTTTTAAATTATAAAATAACAAATTGCATGAATCCTGAGCTAAAAACTCAGGATTTTTTATGCTTAAATCCTCTGAAAAGCTTGATAAATCTCGTGATATGGTCGGTTTTATGGATTGTAAATTCTATTAAATCCTTATATGTTGTATGGGTATAAAACAGCAGTTTTAACTATAAATTGGGGAATTTACATGGTTTTTGAGCGCACCACATCGCAAGTCCTGTTTGATAATGGGACACATAAATGCATTAGTTTTACCAGTCTGGTCAAAGGTGAAGGCGTTCAGGCAAACCAGTTTTTGATTATTGATCATGAGCGCGCAGCGGTACTCGATCCGGGTGGTGATTTAACCTATGTGCCGCTGACCATGGAACTGAATAAATACACCCGCTTGACCCATCTGGACTATGTCATGGCTTCACATCAAGACCCGGACATTATCACTTCCATGCCGCGCTGGCTGGTATATACCGATGCCAAAGTGGCGGCATCCAAGCTGTGGGCGCGTTTCTTGCCGCACTTAAACTCGGCCTTTATGAGCGAACGGATGAAAGGCAACTGGCTGGACCGTCTGGTGGAGCTTCCGGATCATGGTCAAATCATTCCACTGGGCCAATCTCATATTGTGGCGGTACCGGCGCATTTTCTGCATTCGGTAGGGAATTTCCAGTTTTATGATCCGATTGCCAAAATTTTATTTTCAGGTGATATGGGTGCGTCCATGGTTGAAGATGCCGCCAAGCCACTGGAAAACTTTGCCGCGCATATCCCAAAAATGAAAAGCTTCCATCAACGCTATATGTGCAATAACAAGGTGATTCGTCTCTGGGTGAAAATGGTACGCAGCATGGAAATCGAGATGATTGTGCCGCAGCATGGCACACCATTTATCGGCAAAGAGCAGATTACCCAGTTTCTGGACTGGATTGAAACGCTGGAATGCGGCACTGACCTGATGGATGAAACGGTTTTTACCTGTCCTGAATAGTTCACACAAAAAATAATTTTTTTCTTGTGTGGAAAAACAACATTTTTTATATTTCTTCTCCAAAAAACTTTTTTTGATGACGAGAACTTATAAGAAATGTTGTCTCAAGTTCCAAAACCGGATGCGTGTTTAAGCTGCGGGGCGTGCTGCGCCTATTTCAGGGTTTCGTTCTATTGGGCTGAAGGTATTCATATGCCTGAGCACTATACCGAACCTGTGACAGCAGTCTATTCATGTATGGCTGGAACCAATCAAAAAGATCCACGCTGTATCGCACTTGATGGCACCATCGGCCAGCAGGTCAGCTGCGGCATGTATGAGCAGCGCAGTTCATCCTGCAAAGAAGTGCAGATTGCCGATGATCAATGCAACAAGGCACGTGTTGCACACAATATGTTGCCCTTTGTCCAGATTGAAACTGATGAAGCTGACAATGATGACAGTTTTGAATATGTCAGCTAAATCCATCCAAAGCAGAGCTTAGGCTCTGCTTTTCACTCCATTAAAATGATCGGGGTATATTTAAAATAGGGAACTTCATTATCAGAGGTATTATTGATACTGTTTTAGCACCCACATAGATCTGCGTGTACAAAGCTTGAATAAAAAAATAATTTTGCAATTGCAATGAAATTTAAGCCGATATTTGTTTATAATAGTGCACGGAAATTACCAGTGAGACTGTTATGTTGACCATCGTTCAAGACGCGTTAACCTTCGATGATGTCCTATTACTCCCTGCCTATTCTACTGTTCTTCCAAAAGATGTCTCCCTAAAGACACGTTTAACTCGTGGCATTAACCTGAATATTCCTCTTGTATCCGCAGCAATGGATACGGTGACTGAGTCCCGTATGGCAATTGCAATGGCGCAAAATGGTGGTATCGGTATTTTGCACAAGAACATGGATATCGCTGTTCAGGCTGCAGAAGTGCGCCGTGTGAAAAAATTCGAAGCGGGTATGGTTAAAGACCCGATTACAGTGACTCCTGAGACCACAGTACGTGAATTGATTGCGCTGACTCAAGCCAATAATATCAGTGGTGTGCCTGTTGTGAAAGACGGCAAAGTGGTGGGTATCGTGACAGGTCGTGATACACGCTTTGAAACCAATCTTGAGCAGCCAGTCAGCAATATCATGACTGGTCAGGATCGTCTGGTGACAGTTCGTGAAGGCGAATCGAAAGAAAATATCCAAGCTTTATTGCAACAGCACCGTATTGAAAAAGTATTGGTGGTCAACGATCAGCAAGAGCTGAAAGGCTTAATTACGGTAACCGATTTCCGTAAAGCTGAATTGTATCCAAATAGCTGTAAAGATGACCTGGGTCGTCTGCGTGTTGGTGCTGCTGTCGGTACTGGTGCAGAAACGCCAAGCCGCGTAGAAGCCTTGGTTGATGCAGGTGTGGACGTGATTGTAGTCGATACTGCACATGGCCATTCTGCAGGTGTGATCGAGCGTGTACGTTGGGTTAAGGCCAATTATCCACAAGTTCAGGTGATTGGCGGTAACATCGCGACAGGTGATGCTGCGCTGGCGTTACTTGATGCAGGTGCGGATGCCGTTAAAGTTGGTATTGGTCCTGGTTCAATCTGTACCACGCGTATTGTGGCGGGTATTGGTATGCCACAGATCTCTGCGATTGATTCTGTTGCCAATGCGCTGAAAGATCAGATTCCTTTGATCGCAGATGGCGGTATTCGTTTCTCTGGCGATATGGCCAAAGCGATTGGTGCGGGCGCAAGCACGATTATGGTTGGTTCATTGATGGCCGGTACTGAAGAAGCACCAGGCGAAGTTGAATTCTTCCAGGGCCGTTACTACAAGGCTTATCGCGGTATGGGTTCATTGGGCGCGATGGCGGGTGCGACAGGTTCTGCTGACCGTTACTTCCAGGACTCCAAGGCCGGTGCCGAGAAGCTGGTTCCTGAAGGTATTGAAGGTCGTGTACCGTACAAAGGCCCAATGGGTAATATCGTACATCAGATGATGGGCGGCCTACGTTCTTCAATGGGTTATACCGGTTCTGCGACGATTGAAGACCTGCGTCAGAATGCCAAGTTTGTGAAAATCACTTCTGCCGGTATGTCTGAGTCGCATGTACATGATGTGACCATTACCAAAGAAGCACCAAACTATCGCGTAGGTTAATTTCCTGTGATTTAAAATTTTAAAAAGCCGTCATGCAAATGACGGCTTTTTTATTTTGGTGTAAAGTGTGACTCAAGGAAAAAAATGGGTGATATCAATCATCCGCTAAGAAGTGAGATAAAGATGAGTTATTTTGGTACGGATGGTATTCGTGGAAAGTTTGGCGAATTGCCGATTACCCCTGAGTTTGCCCTGAAACTGGGATTTGCGGCTGGTAAAGTTTTAAAACGTCATAGTAAAAAATCCAAACCATTGGTGGTTCTGGGTAAAGATACCCGTTTGTCTGGTTATATCCTGGAAGCTGCCTTACAGGCAGGTTTAAATGCCGCTGGCGTTTATGTTCACCTTTTAGGTCCACTACCGACACCGGCGATTGCTCACTTGACCCGTGCCTTACATGCCAGCTTGGGTATTGTCATTTCCGCTTCGCATAACCCGTATTTTGATAACGGCATTAAGTTCTTCTCTGCGGAAGGTAAAAAATTGCCAGATGCTTTACAAGACGAAATTAATCAGGAACTTGAAAAAGATTTTGTGATTGAAGATACGGCGAATCTGGGTAAAAGTATCCGGGTTAAAGATGCCAACGGTCGCTATATTGAATTCTGTAAATCGACGTTCCCGTATCATCTGGATCTGAATGAACTCACCATTGTGGTGGATTGTGCCAATGGTGCAGCCTATAACGTGGGACCTGCAGTGTTCCGTGAACTGGGCGCACGTGTAATTGCGATTCACAATGAGCCGAGCGGTTTAAATATTAATGAGGGCTGTGGTTCAACGCATCCGGAAAGCTTGCAACAAGCCGTGATTCAACATCAAGCGGATTTGGGTATTGCCTTTGATGGGGATGCTGACCGTGTGGTTCTCGTAGATAAAGCCGGTAATCTGATTGATGGCGACCATATTCTTTATATTCTTGCGACTCAAAGCTCGAAAAAACCGGCAGGTATCGTCGGTACCTTAATGAGCAATATGGCGCTGGAACTGGCGCTGGAAAAAGCTCAAGTGCCGTTATTACGTGCCAAAGTCGGCGACCGTTATGTATTACAAGGTCTGGAAGAAAATGGCTGGGTAATTGGCGGTGAGCCTTCTGGTCATATTCTGACTTTAGACAAGAGCACCACAGGCGATGCCATTATTGCAGCCCTGCAGGTTTTAACCGTGATGGTTGAACAGAAAAAAGCCCTGCATGAACTTGTGGCTGACTTTAAACTGTTGCCAAATGTCCTGGTCAATGTACGTTTAAATGCCATGTTTGACCCTTATTCAGTGCCTGAACTGGCAGCTGAATTTGAAAAAGCCGAACAGCAGCTTAAAGGTCGTGGCCGTTTATTGATTCGTAAATCTGGCACAGAACCTGTCATTCGTGTGATGGTCGAAGGCGATGATCTGGCTGAAGTCACCACACTTGCAAACAGCCTGGCAGATGCTGTGCGTGCCAATGCCGCTTAACAGGAACATAGATGATGAGTGATCTGATCAAGGATCTGAGTGAACTACGCCTGAATTATGAAAAAGGCGAGTTACAGGAACAGCAAGTCAATCCGAATCCACATATGCAGTTCCTGCAATGGTTTAACCATGCACTGGAAGCAAAATTGCATGAACCCTATGCCATGTCTTTGGCAACAGCCAATGCACAAGGTCGTCCACATGTGCGTACGGTATTGCTACGTGGAGCGACTGAAGCGGGTTATGACTTTTATACCAACTATGATAGTCAAAAAGGTCTGGATCTGGCTGAAAATCCTTATGCCGAACTGTTGTTGTACTGGCAGGATCAGGAGCGCCAGATTCGTATTTCAGGTCGTGTAAAGAAAATATCGGAAGAAGAATCGACCGACTATTATCATAAACGTCCACGCGAAAGCCAGATTGCCGCGCATATCAGTACCCCGCAAAGTGGCATCGTGGCTAGTCGTGAGGAATTGCAGCAACGTTTTTGGGATTTGCATACCCAGGTTGCCAATCAGCAACAGCTGGACAAGCCGGTATTCTGGGGCGGTTATCGTCTCGAACCCGATTATTATGAATTCTGGCAGGGTCGTCCGAACCGTTTGCATGACCGTTTAAGTTATCGCAAAACCGATGCCGGCTGGACTTTAGAGCGCTTAATGCCATAACCATGCAAAAACTGGAAATCAAACAACGTCCATTGCTGACACGCCCTGAAAATTTACCGGGCGTCCCTGCATTTGTGGCCGAGATTCTGGCTCGTCGTGGGGTGGAATCCGAGCAGGAACTTGAGCTCAAGCTGAAGCATTTGCTGGCACCGACCATGAAAGGCTTGCCTGAAGCCATTCAATTGATGGATCAGGCGATTGATCATGGCCAGAAAATCGTGATTGTCGGCGATTATGATGCCGATGGCGCGACCAGTACTGCACTCATGGTGCTGGCACTGCGTGATATGGGCGCCAATGTTGAATATCTGGTACCAGACCGTTTTAAATATGGGTATGGATTGACGCCCGCAATTGCAGATCTGGCCTTTGTCAATTTCACGCCTGATTTACTGATTACCGTGGACAATGGCATTTCCAGCCATGACGGAGTAAAACAGGCGCAGGATCATGGCATGCAGGTGATCATTACCGATCATCATCTAACGACCAAGCCGACACCAAAAGCCGAAGCGGTGGTTAATCCGAATCAGCTCGGTTGCGATTTCCCGAGCAAGGCCTTGGCCGGGGTGGGGGTGGCATTTTATGTGCTGGCCAATCTGTCGACCCATCGCAAGAAACTGGGGAAATCCTGTACGGTAATTACCAATTATCTTGATCTGGTAGCGCTCGGTACTTATGCCGATGTCGCGAGTCTGGACTATAACAACCGGATTCTGGTCGATGCAGGGTTGAAACGGATCCAGCAAGGGTTATGCCGAGCAGGAATCAGTGCGCTACTTGATATTGCAAAGCGTGATCCTGCTGGTCTGAAAGCTCAAGATTTGGGCTTTGTTTTAGGCCCACGGATTAACGCGGCTGGACGCATGGAAACCATGGATATCGGGATCGAATGTTTGCTGGCTCCTGATCTGACAACTGCTTATCCACTGGCTGAACAGCTGAATCAGCTCAATGTCGAACGCCGTCAGGTGGAAGGTAAAATCAAGCAGGAAGCCTTGCTTGAGCTGGATAAAATCCAGTGGGATGCCACTGAACTACCTGCTGCGTTGATCATGTTTGAACAGCATTGGCATCAGGGAGTGATCGGGATTGTAGCAGGGCGTTTAAAAGAGCAGTTCCATCGTCCGAGTATTGTTTTTGCCGCGGATCAGGATGGGATTCATATCAAAGGTTCGGCGCGTTCGATTGAAGGTATTCATATTCGTGATGCGATTGAACAGGTGGCAGAGCAATATCCTCATTTAGTCAGTCATTTTGGTGGCCATGCAGCAGCAGCCGGTTTAACCCTGAAAAAAGAAAATTTCGCCGAGTTTAAGCAGGTCTTTGAAGTACTGATTGGTGCGATGGATGAGGATTTATTCACTGCGACTTTATGGACGGATGGAGAGCTGCCAGCTTCTGCTTTTCACATTGAAACAGTCGATTTATTACAGAATTTAAGTCCATGGGGGCAAAAATTCCCCCAACCGATTTTTGATGGTGTGTTTAAAATCATGCACTATCGCTGGCTTAAAGATGTGCATCTTAAGTTACGTGTGGCGTTGGAGAATGGGCAGGTCGTGGATGCGATCGCTTTCAATGCAGCGGATAAATATGACTTTGACCCGATGAAAGATACACGATTGGTCTATGAGCTGGATAAAAATGTATTTAATGGCAATATCAGCTTGCAAATGCGGATTATCCATTTAGAACAATAGGCCATAAAAAACCGCTCGAGTGAGCGGTTTTTTTTGCTTTTAATCGGAGAGATTAGAAGCGGAAAGTACCGTTAATACCGAAAGAGTCAGCACCGTCAGTAGTTGTATAGTTCACGCCAGCTGCAATTGCAGGTGTAAAGAATTTTTGTGCGCGTAAACCAAATACTGTATCTGAATCATCTTCTGTAGAATCCGCGATTGATACACCCACACTTAAAGTTGGATCGATATAAAGATCAGCGCCTAAACGATAAGTTGTTTCATCACCGAAATAAGTTAAACCTTCAAAATTGGCAAAATGATTACCAATATGAGTCACATATTTTGCACGTAAAGATAGTGCAGTATCATCACCTACAGTAACAGCATTTAGGAGGTTAGGGACAAAACCATAATTTGCTACCTGAACTGGATCAACGCTTTCATTAGCTGCACCAGCTGCTAATAGTAGGCCATTAACTGGTAAGTAACCAACTTCAAAAGCATAGCCAGTATTGTCTTCACCAGCAAAGTCAACCTGGTTAATAGTGCCGCTTACATAAAATTGAGTATTTGGAATATAAAACTCGCCACTTACACCAAATACATCAATATCCTCATCGCCATCACCGCTTGCATTTGCATAACCTAAGCCAATATTGCTTGCTTTATTTAGGAAAGCCGCTTCTGCAAATGGAGAGTTCTTAACTTGAACAGTGTTTAAGTAATATTTTCCATTGATGAAAAATGTATCTAGATCCCCAACATTATCAATATCTGTATTTTCATACCCGACATTAAGTTCAGCTTGGTAAGCATGTGCAGTTCCCAGGCCAGCAAGAAGCGCTGTAGCAAGAGCAAGTTTCTTAAGCATTTAGATTTCTCTCTTTGTTATAAAAATATGACTGTTTGATGAACAGTTGTAACAAATTGTACAGTTTATATTCGCCCCGTCAATGTGCAAAAAATACCTAAATGCTTGTTAAGAGTGCAATAAAAAAACCCATCCGAGGATGGGTTTCTATGCATGACTAACTTTTGGTTTTAGATTAGAAGCGGTACTTCGCTGCTACACCAAAGGTATTGTAGTCATTGTTAAACTGTTCGCCAAAGCCGACACGGCCTTCTAAGCTCACTTGCTGGTTAATGAACTTACGTGCATTGATACCAAATTCGCTCTTGTCGGTAATATCATTATTGTGATAATCAGCACCGACACTCAAGGTTTTGTCGATGAAATAATCTGCTGCCAGATTGTATTCATCTAGATCACCAAACGCTGCACCTGCTTCCAGGTTGATATCTTTACCATTGCTTAATGTCGTCACATATTTAGCACGAAGTGTTGGATCTACGCCATCATCATTGTCGTTATCCCAACCTTTCACACCAGCCGCAATCAATAGACCTGGTGCTGGCAGATAACCAACTTCAGCTGCATAGGTGGTTAAATCATTTTCTAGATCATCATTGTCTTGCAGATCATGACCATTGACGTTACCGCTTAAGTAGAAGTCAGAATTCGGTACGAAGTACTCTGCACCTACGCCATAACGATGCGCTTCAGAATCACCAATTTCATTATATTGATATTGCGCACTCACGTTGCTAGCACGATCAAGGAATGCTGCTTCTGCTAATGGTGCATTACGTGTTTGAACTGGATTGAAGTAATATGTACCATCAACGCCGAAAGAACCGCTAGTTCCACCGTTGTCAGGATCAACCACTCCTGCTGATGCACCAATTTCTGCTTGGTAAGCATGTGCTGCTGTACCAGTCATTGCTATTGCTGAAAGTAGTGCCGAAGCAATCGCTAATTTTTTCATGGTTACTACCCCTCAAATCGTGAGTTAAAAACATTACACTTTTTGTTACAACTTTCAGTCTAGAGCAATTCCAAAGATCGTCAATCAAAGGAAAGTTACAGTAATGTGAATAGCGTAATCTTGTGTAATTTTTGCTGAACAAGTGACTGAATAATAAAATTAAATTTATAATGTAGTGTTTTATTAAAAGTGTGTAGATATTGTGGAATCTATTGAATTCGCTGATTTTTTATACAGACCAATAAGAAATCCTAAATTATAAAATCAATTGCAAAATTATATTTCGGTCATAAAACGGGGCTAAAAAGCCGATAAAAATTTCGGATAAAAAGACGCAAAAGAGTCTATGAGATGTTGAAAATTGGATGAGGGAAATACAGGTCTAAATGCTCAAGACATTCGAGCCTTAGACTGAATGGATCGTTAAAATAGCGGAAATAGACTGTGCTATAATATCGGGCTAAGAATTTTGTGCCTAATTTTGATTGAGAGTAATTCACGTGGAAATTAATCCGTATCTAAACCAATTAAAAGACTTAAACGAACGTGGTCAAACACTACGGGGGTATCTTTGACTACGATCTGAAAAAAGAGCGTTTAGAAGAAGTCCTGCGTGAATTAGAAGATCCAACCATCTGGAATGACCAGAGTCGTGCCCAAGCGATGGCCAAAGAGAAAGGCGAGCTTGAAAATGTATTAAATGTGCTGGATCGCTTAAGTACCCAGCTTGAAGATGCACAGGCTTTGCTTGATCTGGCGGTTGAAGCGGATGATGAAAGCTTGCTAGAAGATGTACAGGCTGAACTGAGCACGGCTGAAGAAGAACTGGCCAAGCTTGAATTCCGCCGTATGTTCAATAATCCGATGGATCCAAATCCTTGCTATCTGGAAATTCAAGCTGGTTCAGGCGGTACAGAAGCACAGGACTGGGCGTCTATGTTGCTACGTATGTATCTACGCTGGATTGAACGTCATGGCTTTAAAGCAGAAGTGATGGAAGAATCTGATGGGGATGTTGCCGGGATTAAATCTGCGACGATTCGTGTGGAAGGTGAGTACGCCTATGGCTGGTTACGTACCGAATCTGGTGTACATCGTTTAGTGCGTAAATCACCATTTGACTCGGGCAACCGTCGTCATACCTCATTTTCTGCCGTGTTTGTCTCACCGGAAGTTGATGACAATATCGAAATTGAAATCAATCCGTCCGATGTTCGTACCGATACTTATCGTGCATCAGGGGCGGGTGGTCAGCATATTAACAAAACAGATTCTGCCGTGCGTTTAACCCATGCACCGACCGGAATTGTGGTGGCCTGTCAGAACCAGCGTTCACAACATGCCAACCGTGACCACGCCTGGAAGCAGTTACGTGCCAAACTTTATGAGCTCGAGATGAGCAAACGTAACGAAGCGGCACAAGCACTGGAAGATTCCAAGTCTGATATCGGCTGGGGTAGCCAGATCCGTTCTTATGTCCTGGATGATTCACGTATTAAGGATTTGCGTACAGGTGTGGAAAATTCCAATACTGGCGCAGTTCTGGACGGTGATCTGGACAAATTTATCGAAGCAAGCTTGAAACAGGGCTTGTAAGAAGTTGTTTAAATAGCTGGCGTAACCAAGCTTGTACAGATTGTGACTCTTATATCTAAATTATTCGATATATAAATCGTAAAAATACGATATAATGGTCGCAGATGCTGAATAAAGTTTCGTTGCGCCACTGATTGTGATGTGCCTATGGACCTTGATCTAATTTTTAAAGCCTTAGCCAATCCGACCCGTCGACAAATTCTGGAGTGGTTAAAATCTCCGGAGCAATATCTGTCTGCGGAAGAGTGTGGTGGCTTTCAACGTGGGGTCTGTGCAGGTCAAATTGAACGTTTGGGCCAGGTTTCCCAGTCCACCATGTCCAATCATTTGTCTGTATTACAGCAGACTGGCCTGATCACTGCGACCAAGCATGGACAGTGGTCATATTTCTCCCGCAATGAAACTTTGATTCAACAATTTATCGAACACCTACAACAACACCTTTAACAGGTGGGAGTAACGATGGCTGAATTAAATTCTCCTTTAACGCTCGGTGCGTTAGAGCTTAAAAACCGTGTCATCATGGCGCCGCTGACCCGTAACCGCGCAACTGCTGATCGCGTTCCAACCCCAATGATGGTTGAGTACTATGCGCAACGTGCAAGTGCTGGCCTGATTATTTCTGAAGCCACAGTGATTTCTGAAGAAGCCAATGGCTATTTAAATACTCCAGGATTGTTTACCGATACTCAGGTCGAAGGCTGGAAAAAGGTTACTCAAGCGGTTCATGAGAAGGGCGGTCTGATTGTTGCCCAGCTTTGGCATGTTGGTCGTGTATCGCATCCGGATCTGTTAAATGGTGAAACACCAGTTTCTGCAAGTGCAGTACAACAGGCGGGTCATGTCAGCTTGTTACGTCCAAAACGTCCATACGTTACGCCACGTCCTTTGGAAGTTTCTGAAATTCACGCGATTACCGAGCAATATAAGCAAGCCGCGATTCGTGCTAAAGAAGCCGGTTTTGATGGTGTTGAATTACATGCTGCCAATGGTTATCTGATTGACCAGTTCTTGCAAAGCAAAACCAATCAGCGTGAAGATGAATACGGCGGTTCAGTGGAAAATCGTACACGTTTCCTGCTAGAAGCAACTGATGCACTGATTGAAGTATGGGGCGCAGATCGTGTAGGGGTGCATTTAGCGCCGCGTTGTGATGACCATGACATGGGCGACAATGATCCACGTGAAACATTTGGCTATGCCATGGAGCAGCTGGGTAAGCGCAAGATTGCCTTCTTCTTTACCCGTGAATATCTGGCTGAAGACAGTATTTCTGAATATATGAAAGAGCGTTCAGGTGGAGTGCCTTATATTGCGAATATGCAACTAAGTCGTGAAGATGCGATTGAGCTGTTGGCATCAGGCAAGGCTGATGCGGTGGCTTTTGGTAGGGCGTATATTGCCAATCCAGACTTGTATGAGCGTTTATTGGTAGATGCACCTTTAAATGAACTCAAACTAGAAAACATGATCGGAACCAATGTCGCGGAAGGCTATATTGATTATCCGACATTGGCTGAAGCAGAAGCTTTAACTACAGTAGAATAATCTAAAAATGAGCCACATTGATTAACATGTTGATGTGGCTCTGCTATATTCTGCTCATTGAATCTTTGGACAGGGGCGCAATGTGGCCACTCCATTTTGGTATAACGCAGCCTTGGCGCTGGTTAAACCCTTATATCAATCGCGTATCCGTAAACGTGCGACCGATCCTGAACAATTACAACAAGAACTGACAGAACGTTTCGGCCCGTTTCAGCCACCCAAAAACCTGCATGCCATCTGGTTTCATGTGGTGTCGGTGGGTGAAACCAATGCTGCCCAACCGTTAATTGAACATTATTTAAAACTTGGCCATCCGGTGCTGGTCACCAATACCACCAAAACCGGTCAGGCACGCGCTAAATCACTTTTTTTAAAAGCGCCTTATCTCGATTTGTTTCAAGCCGTGTATTTGCCTGCTGACCAGAAAACTTTAATTCGTGAATTTTATCAAAAGTATCAGCCGAAACTTTTATTGCTGATGGAAACTGAGCTTTGGCCTAATCTGCTGGATCAGGCACCCCAGTTTAATGTGCCAAGTGTATTATTGAATGCGCGTCTGTCCGAAAAATCCGCCAAAGGCTATGCCAAGGTCAAAGGTTTGACCCGTGGCATGCTCAAGAATTTAACTGGTCTTTTGGCACAGGATACAGCCACCCAGCAACGTTATATCCAGTTGGGAATCGCAGCTGAAAAAACCCAAGTTTTGGGCAATATCAAATTTGATATTACTGCGCCCGAGCGCTTTATTCATCAGGCAGATCAATTGAAACAGGAGTGGCAGTTAGGGGGGCGAAAGATCGTCACGTTAGCTAGTACTCATGCTCCTGAAGAAAAAGAAATTCTGAGTGTTTTAAAAGCTGCTTTAGAAGCTGATCCATATTTGGTCTGTATTGTGGTACCGCGCCATCCGGAACGTTTTGATGAGGTGTTCCAAGCTGCACAGTCTTTGGGATTGAAAATCCAGCGTCGAAGTCTAGGGCAACATATTAAAGCAGATACCCAGGTTTATTTGGCCGATTCGATGGGTGAAATGTGGCTTTGGTATGCTTTGAGTCAGGCATGTTATGTGGGTGGTTCTTTAAATGAACCAGGTGGTGGACATAATATTTTGGAGCCGATTGCGCTGAATGTGCCGACTGTTTTAGGCAAAAACTATTTTAATTTTCAGACTATCGTGGATGAGTTCGTTCAGGCAGACGCAGTCGCAGTGGTGCAGGATGCCCAGCAGGCTGCAGAGGTATTACTGGAACTTTTGCAAGATCAGGTTAAGGCGGAAATCTTGAATGCGGCAGCGCAGCAAATTATGCAGTTAAATACGGGATCGCTTGCCAAGCATATTCAGGTGATTGATCAGTATCTCTAAGTGTGTGCTAGTCATATTCTCAATCTACCTTTCTGAGACAACTGGTCATTCGTAGAAGATTTCTACTTTTAAGGGATTAAAAGTAGCAAAAATCCTTTGCGGTACTGAAGGTACTTCCTGTACCTCAGTACCGCGGGCAACATCCATGTCGCCACACACGATTTCAAATTTGGCGATAATACCTAATTTGAATATTTTGCATGTTAATGTTTTGGTTTTATCTTCCTTATGAATATCGTCCTGCTTGACCCACGTCAAACCGAAACTGAACTTTGGTCCATTACCTCAACTCGGCAACTGGAACATTTACAGCAACATCTACAGATTCAGGTGGGAGATACGTTAAAAGTCGGAATTCGGGAAGGTCAGCGTTACCTGACGGAAATTGTCGAAATCTCTGAAAAAGCAGTGCGCTTGAAACCACTGCAAGAAGAAGCTGTTCCAGAAAAATTGCCAGTGACTTTAATTGTGGCTTTGCCACGTCCGAAAGTGCTGCGCCGTCTGATCATGGACAGTGTCACCTTGGGCGTTGAAAAAATCATTTTACTACATAGCTACCGTGTCGATAAAAGCTATTGGCAAACTCCATTTTTACAGCAGTTAAATCATTATATCGAATTGGGGCTAGAACAGGCAGGGGATACGGTTGCTCCAAAAATCGAGCTGTATAAACGTTTTAAACCCTTTGTTGAAGATATCTTGCCGGGTTTGATTAGTACAGATTGCCCGGCTTATGTGGCACATCCTTATGCAGAGCAGGCGATGCCATTTGCGATTGAGCATCCCTGTACGATTGTTATTGGTCCGGAAGGCGGATTTATTCCATATGAAGTCGATTTACTCATCAAAAACGGCTGTCAGGCAGTGAGTCTGGGCAACCGTATTATCCGTACAGAAACCGTGATTCCGTATGTTTTAGGTCGTCTGTTTAGCGCGGGCTGAGGCATCATCATTGCCTTCACCACGATAGACTTTGACTTCCTGTACCGGATACGGAATCGAAATATTATGCTCGGCAAAAGCCTGAATCACCCGTTCCTGCACCGCACTGATTGAAGTTCCGGTGCCTGTTTCAGTGGTATCGACCCACCAGAAAGCTTTTAGGGTAATGGAAAAGTCAGCCAACGCGGTGACATTGACACTAAAGCCAGGCTGGCTCAGGATGGTGGGGTCTTTATCTAAAATAGCGGTAATCAGGTCTTTGGCTTTCTGGATGTCATCCTCATAGCCGATCCCCACCACGAATTCGCAGCGGCGACGGGTATAGGCGGTATTGACTGTGACCGCACTGGTGTAGACCGTGGCATTTGGAATCACGATACGGCGGCCATCTGGTGAGCGTAAAAAGGTCGCACGAATCTGGATATCTTCAACGGTACCTTCCATGCCATTCACGATAATATCGTCGCCAATCTTGAACGGTTCACTGAGAAGAATCAGCACACCAGAGAGCAGGTTCTGGAAAATATCCTTGAAGGCAAAACCGATCGCGACCGAACCAATTCCGAGGGCACTCATCAGCTGACCCGGGGTAAAGCCAGGAACCGCAATCACCAGTCCAATCAGAATACCAAAGAAAATAATAAAGGTACTGCCGACACGGTTGAGGACCAATACCAGATTCTGGCGGGTATAAGAACGGTTTTCCAAAGTTTTACGTACGAAAAACTTGAAGACTTTGGAGAGTAACCAGAAAATCGTAATCACGATCAGTGCGATACAGAAATAAGGCACACGCTCCCAGAAGCCCTCCATGATTTTGTCAATGGTGCTGTAGGCATCATTATACTTGGCGGTATGTTCAATCACGGTCTTGGTCGTTTTTTCAGTTGCCTGATGTAACAACTCCGTGGTGCCCTCAGTTACCTGGCTTAAGGTATTGTTTTGCTCTGCCACAAAAATTCCACAATTCAAATTTTGCCTATTTTGCCTGATGTTCAGCAAAAAATTAATAAGGGCTCGAAGTCACCATTGGATAATTTTAAAAATAACGGCGCTGTTGTTAAAAGTATTTGGTGGTTTTTTGCATCATTTCCGTGGGGGTAGGTGTTTGTTCTTCACCGCTCATATAACTGAATAAAGCGATAGATCCCAACAGGCTAAGCAGGGTCAGGATAATCATCAGCCAGGCCAGAATTTTTTCCCAGAGCAAGGTGATCCGTGCCGGACCATACTGATTACTGCCGCGATCGCCCGAACCAAAAACGATATAAAGCCATACAAAAATGTTTACTACCGGCAGTAAAAATAATAGCGCCCACCAGCCACTGCGGTTCATATCATGCAAACGGCGAACGGTCACCACTAAAGCGAAATACACATAGGCCAGAACCATGACCAGTACACCGATACTGGCCAAGCCTTGCAGTGAAATCAGCCAGTTGGGATCTAGAGAATGGGTAGAAATATTCACAATATCAATACTGAGACCCAGTGCAATACTGCCAAATAAAAAAATGAAATACAGAAATGCCGACCAGGCAATAAAGCTCAAGCGTCCGAAGCGGCCTTTCATCGACAGGGGATGATCCGATGCAGGCAGCGCAGGCGGGCTAAAGTAGGGAGATTCAGGCGATTTCATAAAGCGTATCCTGCTAAATCAGATGAAATAACCACAAGCGGTCAATTTTATTTTTAAGGGCTGTGCTACAGATCATACACATTTGCGCAGAAGATTCTGTACTGTAAGTTGTGGTTTATTTTGATTGAATTTGTATAAATAATCTACGACGAAAGCATGATTGCCGGATTTGAAATAAGCAGGCCATACTGCCATTATGCATAAAAAACAATCAACAACGCAGCATTAACCTCTCGTGATGAGATAGAACAAAATCAAGGAAGTGACCTATGCAAGAGATCTATCCAGTACCCGATAAATTTAAAAAAACAGCACGTACGCTCGAAGACCAGTACTTTGAACGTTATAAATATTCTATAGAACAGCCAGATAAATTTTGGGCAGAACAGGCGCAACGTCTGGACTGGATCAAGCCCTTCACCCAAGTCAAAAATACCAGCCTTAACAAAGACGATTTTAAAATCGAATGGTTTGCCGATGGTCAGCTCAATGTCAGTGCCAACTGTCTGGATCGGCACCTGAAAGAACATCCGTATAAACCGGCCATCATCTGGGAAGGGGATCATCCTTCGCGGCACAAGATTATTTCCTTTGCTGAGCTGCATGATGAAACCTGCCGTTTTGCCAATGTGCTGAAGAAAAATGGCATCCAGAAAGGCGACCGGGTCATGCTGTATATGCCGATGGTTTCTGAAGCTGCGATTGCTATGTTGGCCTGTGCCCGGATCGGGGCGGTACATTGCGTGGTATTTGGTGGTTTCTCGCCAGATTCTTTGGCCAGCCGGATTGAAGACTGTCAGGCGAAAATGGTGATTACTGCGGATTCCGGCATGCGCGGCGGTAAGGCCATTCCACTGAAAGCCAATGTCGATGAAGCACTGAAACTGGCGGGTACAGACTCGATTCAAAATGTAATGGTGGTACACCGCACCGGTAACCCAATTGAAATGCAGGAAGGACGTGATCTGTGGTATCACACGGAAATTATGTCAGTGAATGACATCTGTCCACCCGAACCGATGAATGCCGAAGATCCGCTGTTTATCCTGTATACCTCAGGTTCCACCGGCAAGCCCAAGGGCGTGATGCATACCACTGGCGGTTATCTGACCTATGTGAATTGCACCTTCCGTGAAGCATTTGATATCAAGCAGGATGATGTATTCTGGTGTACCGCAGATGTGGGCTGGATCACCGGGCATTCCTATGTACTGTATGGGCCACTTTCGAATGGTACCACCACCGTGATGTTTGAAGGTGTGCCGCAATATCCAAGCTGGGCGCGTACTGGACATATTGTTGATAAGCATAACGTGACCATTCTCTATACTGCACCGACCGCGATCCGCGCCATGATGCGTGAGGGCGATGCTTTTGTACGGGAAAGTGACCGTAGCAGCCTGAGAATTTTAGGATCGGTCGGTGAGCCAATTAATCCGGAAGCCTGGAACTGGTACTACACCGTGGTCGGTGAAAGCCGCTGTCCCGTCATCGATACCTGGTGGCAAACCGAAACTGGTGGTTTTATGATTACGCCATTGCCGGGTGCGACTGATTTAAAACCAGGTTCTGCGACACGGCCTTTCTTCGGGGTACAACCGGCTATTGTCGATGCCGATGGCAAGGAACTGGAGGGTGAAGCTGAGGGAAATCTGGTGATTAAGGATTCCTGGCCGGGTCAGATGCGTACCATTTGGGGAGACCCGGAGCGTTTTATTGAAGCTTATTTCTCTACCTATCCCGGTACTTATTTTACCGGAGATGGGGCGCGTCGCGATAAAGATGGTTATTACTGGATTACCGGTCGTGTCGATGATGTCCTGAATGTATCCGGACACCGTTTAGGTACTGCAGAAATTGAAAGTGCACTGGTGGCGCATGAATCGGTGGCTGAGGCCGCTGTAGTGGGTATGCCGCATGACATTAAAGGTCAGGGCATTTGTGCCTTTGTGACTTTGCAGGCTGATGTTGCCAGTTCAGATCAATTACGTGGAGAACTGGTCAGCTGGGTACGCAAGATTCTTGGTCCAGTGGCTACACCAGACGCCTTGCACTGGGCACCGGCCTTGCCAAAAACCCGCTCCGGCAAAATCATGCGGCGGATCCTGCGAAAAATTGCAGCCGATGAGCTGGATAGTCTCGGAGATACTTCAACCCTGGCTGAACCGCAGGTGGTGGATCATTTGATCGCAGAGGTACAGCGTAATAAAGTTTAAATTCAAGCGGTTCCAATACCGGCATTCTGCCGGTATTTTTATATCAGTCATAAGCTCTGCATGCTTTCGGATACAGGTCAGTACCCTGATCTGCTAAGCTGTTTCCATGCTGAACATGAGTTAAAATAATGAATGCACAATCCCCATATTTAAATCAGTCTCCTGTCGATATTGCCCAGAAACTTGCTGAAATTTTTGCTTTGACTGCAGCAGAGCGGGATCGGCAAGGTGGGAATCCTAAAGCCGAACGTGACCTGATTCGCCAGAGTGGCTTGCTGGGCCTGTCCATTCCAAAACAGTATGGCGGTCAGGAGACAGATTGGCAGACCATTTTTAAAACTATTCAAATTGTAGCCCAAGTCGACAGTTCATTGGCGCATGTCTATGGCTTTCATCATTTGCTGATTGCGACCGTGCAATTATTTTCCCAATCGGAACAATATGGCCCGTGGTTTGAACAGACTGCCCAAAATAATCTATTCTGGGGTAATACTCTAAATCCGCTGGACCATCGCACCACAGTTACAAAAGTTTCAGAAAACGAATATATTTTCCATGGTGATAAAAGCTTCTGCTCAGGTTCGATTGATTCGGATATGTTGCTGTGTTCAGGTTATGACGAAGCAGGAAAATTACTGATAGGAGTGATTCCTACCTGGCGAGAGGGCGTGAGCTTTCTGGGCGACTGGAACAATATGGGCCAACGCCAGACCGACAGTGGTACCAGCCATTTTGAGCAGGTCAAAATTCATGAAGATGAATTGCTGTTAAATCCCGGTCCACTGAGTACGCCATATTCCAGTCTACGGCCTTTGATTGCCCAGCTGATTTTTGTGCATCTGTTTTTGGGCGTGGCAGAAGGGGCATTTGACGTCGCCAAGCAGACCGTACAAACCCAAAAAGCCTGGTCCAAATCACTGGCAGACGATGCAGTGAATGATCCTTTTATCCAGAAGCATTTTGCCGAGTTTTATGTACAACTGGAAAGTGTACGCTTACTGGCAGATAAAGCGGTTCAGACTTTACAGGCAGCCTGGGAGCTTGGGAATGATTTAACAGCTGAGCAGCGCGGTGAAGTCTCAGTTGCCATTGCCACAGCCAAAATTGCCGCAACCAATACCTCTCTCTATATTACCCAGAATATTTTCCAGGTGATGGGTGCGCGGGCCACCACGGCCAAGCTCAATCTTGACCGTTTCTGGCGCAATGTCCGCACCCAGACCTTGCATGACCCGATCGATTATAAATATCAGGAAGTGGGGGAATGGGTGCTGACTGGAAAAGTGCCTGATCCGAGTTTTTATTCCTGATCTAAAAATAAAACAGCCTCTTTATCGGAGGCTGTTTTATTCGGGATGAAAAAGTTTGGTTTTAAATTTGCTTAAAAGCTTCAATCGCTCTTACACGAGAGGCTTTTAAATCCACAATCGGTTTTGGATAATCCAGTGCAAGATCCGGATTTTTAGCATAGGGTTCATGAATAGATTTAGCATTCAGATGTGTCAGTTCTGGCACCCATTGACGGATGTAATCCCCATTCGGGTCAAACTTCTGTGACTGGCTGACCGGGTTAAAAATCCGGAAATAAGGTACGGCATCCATGCCGGTCGAGGCACACCATTGCCAACCGCCATTGTTCGCTGCCAAATCGCCATCAATCAGATGCTGCATGAACCAGCTTTCTCCCAGACGCCAGTCAATCAGCAGGTTTTTACATAGAAACATCGCAGTAATCATGCGCACCCGGTTATGCATCCAGCCAGTGGCCCGCATTTGCCGCATGCCGGCATCGACAATTGGAATCCCGGTTTGTCCTTGTTGCCAGGCAGCCAAATTATCCGGTGCATTGCGCCACTGGATGTTATCGGTATTTTCCTTAAAAGGCCGATGCCTAGATACACGGGGAAAATCAAACAGGGTATGCAGATAAAACTCGCGCCAGAGCAGTTCATCCAGCCAGGTCTGCTGACCGATATCATCAATCTGGAAATAACTGTCCTTAAACAGGGTCTGCATACATTGACGGATCGAGAGAATACCGATATTCAGATACGGTGACAGGCGGCTGGTACCATCGACTGCAGGTAGATCTCGCTCGGTTTTATAATGAGCCATTTTATCCTCGATAAAATCATCGAGCAGCTCAAAGGCAGCTTGATCTTCCACAGGCCAGAGCTGGGCAGTATGATCGACAGAATAATCAGCCGCAAATTTTACCAGATCAAAACTGGTCAACTGAGCGGGTAATTCAAGCGGATCTTGAAGCTGAATGGCAGGATAGCAGCCCGGTATATTCTGAATCAGTCGTTCATAGCACTTTTTCTTGAATGCGCTATAGATCTGATAGGGCTGATTGGACTGATTGCGGATACTGGTCAGTGGAAACAGGCTGCGATCATGATACAGCTCGACCCGGATCTGCTGCTGTTCCAGCACCTGCTGTACCTGTGCATCACGTTGCAGTTCATTCACGCCCACTTCAATATTGGCATGTAGCATATCAATCTGCAGTTTTTGGCACAGGCTTCGCATTTCAGCAGGCAGGTCTTGCCATAAGGGAACATTTAAAATGATTAATGGAATATTCAGCTGCGCTAACTGCTGCTTTAAGACGTCGAGGCGGCGCAGATAAAAATCGATTTTAATCCGGGCATCCTGATGCCGCTTCCATTGTTCAGGAGAGAGCACCACCAGTGCTATACAGCTGCCTTGCTGGGTGGCATGCCAGAGCGCAGCATGATCATGAATGCGGAGGTCTTGACGAAACCAGATCAGTTGCATTGTTAAAATTCTTGGAAAGTCGTTAGTGCAGAATTTTAAGGAATTGACGGTCTTAAGCCTAGCCAGACAACAATTTTATCACATAAAAAAATCCCCCAAGCCGAGCCTTGAGGGGGGAGTGAATCTGCTGAGATTTATTGGAAGGATTATACGGGCTCAGCTTCTTCTTGCTGTACAGGCGTTGCCTGTTGTGCTTCAAGCTCACGGACCAAAGGCAGCACCTTCTGGCCAAAATATTCGACTTCTTCAATAAAGTGCAAAAAGCCTGACAGAATCAGATCTACGCCCACTTTTTTTAGTTCGATAATCCGTTCAGCAATCTGCTGCGGTGTCCCGATCAGATTGGTGCGGAACCCGTCATTGTATTGCACCAGATCTTTAAAGGTGGATTTGGCCCAGCTGCCTTCACCTTCCTGACTTGCTGCGCCGGCTTCACGGGTGGCCTCACCAAAAGATTTTACCGCCTGCACATTGGCCTTGCTGATAATTTCCTGCAAGACGGCCTGGGCTTCTTCTTCGCTATCGCGTGCAATCACAAAGGCATTTACACCAATTTTCACCGAGTGATGATTTGCCTTGGCTTTTTCACGAATATCATCGATCTGTTTTTTCAGCTCTTCCGGGGTATTGCCATTGGTGAAGTACCAGTCAGATACGCGAGAAGCCATATCACGTGCTGCCCGGGAACTGCCGCCCTGAAAGATTTCAATATGCGGTTTTTGTAGCGGTTTCGGACTCAGGGTATAGTCTTTGAATTGATAATATTTACCTTCAAAATTAAAGTTATTCTGGCTCCAGACCCCTTTCAGGCTACGGATAAACTCTTCCGAACGGGCATAACGCTCGTCATGTTCCGGCCATTCTTCACCAATGGCATCAAACTCACCGCGGAACCAGCCACTGACCACATTGATCGCGATCCGGCCATTGCTCAGATGGTCAATCGTCGCCAGTTGTTTTGCAGCCAGTGCCGGCTTCCATGGACCCGGCAGAATCGCGGCAATGACTTTCAGGCGTTCAGTTTTGGCCAGAATGCCATGACTGAAGCTGACCGATTCATGCTGGTTTTCTGCGTTATAGCCGGCAGTAAAACGGATCTGGGTCAGGGCATAATCAAAGCCTGCCTGTTCAGCGGTTTGTGCCAGACGCACGTTATAGTCATAGCTCCAGTCGGTGCGCTGCTCGATGTTACTAACCACCAGGCCACCACTGACATTCGGCACCCAATAGGCAAATACGATATTTTTATCATTCGACATATTCATCACCCTCTGCAATGCTGTGTTCAAGCCACTTGAGTCTTTGGTGCTTTCTTGCTGTGCAAGCGCGATTCTGCGGCATCCAGGCTCGGCACGGCTGCTGAAGGCAGCACTTCTTCCGGTTCGATCTGCTTGTTAATGCCCAGATTTTGACTGGCTTGAATGGTTTTTTCTTTAATGACTTCAGCACGTTGTCCTTTGGCTGGTGCCCATTCAAGAATCGGCAAGGCACGTGCCACGGCTAAGGTAATCCGGTCGCGAAGCAGTTCACTGTGAATGGTATATTCAGGGGTGAAATCACGGTCAGTAGCATAGACGCCAATCGGTAAAGTCTGTGCCTGGAAAAAGCTGAATAAGGGACGTAGTTGATGTTCCAGAACCAGTGCATGACGGTCACTGCCACCAGAAGCCGCCATTAATACCGGAACATCGACCAGCGCCGTTTGCTCAACAAAGTCAAAGAAATGCTTGAACAGGCCGGTAAATGAAGCGCGGTAAACTGGGGTGCCGACAATCAGCGCATCTGCGGCTTCTACTGCTGCCAGATCATCCTGAACGCGTTGCGGCAATTGATTGCGGTAAATTGCACCGCCCAAGAGCGAACCAATTTCGCTAAATTTAATGAAATGCACATTGATTGGTGTTGCTTCACCCAGCTCATCCAGAATGGCCTGAACCAAGGCTTCGGTTTTTGAGGGGTGATTTAAACCGCCAGATACGGCAACAATATTTAAGGGTTTTTGCGCATTAAAATTAGACATATTTAGAACCTGAAAATAGGGTTAATCTCGGAATGACCCTATTAATCCCGATTCAGCGAAGGGCTGTAAAATAACGAAAAGCTGAAAAGTTATCTGATTTTGCGATATACGACAAAGGCTCGATTCTTAAGGGGGTTTTTATATGTAAGTAAATGATATTTATATTTATATTGAATAAAGATAAGCTTTTTCAGTGAGGAATAAGTGATATATAAAAAAGTGATGAGAATTAAACAATTATTGCAATAGTGCAAAAATGGGCAATTTTGAAGAAAAACTGCATATTATTTTAAAAATTGTAGTGTCTTGCATATCCTTAACCGGGTTGTGTGGTTAGAATAGGGGCTACCGTGCCAAGATCTCTCTCACGTTGCCTATGAATATTTTAATCGTTGATGATCATCCACTATTTCGTCATGCCTTGATTCAAGCTGTACGTTATAGCCTGCCACAAGCCCAGATTCATGAAACTGCGGCAGTCAATGAATTTTATGAACGTCTAGAAAATGGCCCTGAGCCTGATCTTGTGCTCTTGGATTTAAACCTGCCGGGCGCTTCCGGCTTTTCTGCCCTGGTGCATGTCCGCGCACAGTATCCGTCTTTACCGATTATTGTTGTGTCTGCGCATGAAGAAGTCAGTATCATCCAGCGTGCGATCGCGCATGGTGCAATGGGCTATATTCCTAAATCTGCCCACCCAAGCCATATCGGTGAAGCGATTCGTGAAGTGCTGGAAGGTGAAATCTGGTTACCACCAAATCTGCCAGCCAATATGAATTTTGATCCGCGTGCTGCCGATGAAACGGCTTTGGCAGAACGGATCCAGTCTTTGACGCCGCAACAGTTCCGGGTATTGATGATGGTGGCTGAAGGTTTATTAAACAAGCAGATCGCTTATGAGCTGGATGTGTCAGAAGCGACGATTAAAGCGCATGTGACGGCAATCTTCCGTAAACTCGGAGTACAAAACCGGACACAAGCGGTATTGGCCATTAATGCACTGAATATTGAAGACCGCAAAATGTAAGTTCTGCATAGCCGAATTGAAAAAGACCTCCTTGGAGGTCTTTTTTTATGGGTGAAATCTGAAAAATTGAGTGCAAAGGCCTGAGTCAGCTAGGCGATATAATCCTGCTTGCGGGTGAAATCATCACAAAACAATGGATTTAAGGCACATTGTAATTCGTCAATCTGCTCTTCAGTGACATAACCTTTCGATTTCAGATATTCCGCCACGCGATCATCACGCAGACTCAGGAAAGTCGCATCATAAACACCGAGATCGACAAATAGGGCTGCAGTTTCCAGACTGTTAAAACGATCCAGATAAACTTCATTGTCATACATCAGGAAGACATGTTCGTCGCGCGTATTCGGGTCGACATGTAAACGCTGCGCCAGCTCATGTGGGCAGGTTTTGATAAATAACAGATCAGACAGCTCATCGAACTGGCTGGTGTCCAGGCAATCTTCTTCATTTTTGACCTTACCCAGCCAGGCCTTAAAGACCAGTACTGCGCCACCACGCAGCAACATGCTCCAGATCTGATGACGGGTTTTTGCCGGAAGATCCTCTGTTTCAGCTTCTAAAGACTGAATCAGCTTGTCTTCCTGTTCAGCAATCTTTTCAAAGAGGCCCAGACCTTGCGGCTTGTAGGCATAAGGTTCGAAGACATCAAAATGTAATTCATCAAAGACTTGCAGTGCCAGGGGGACTGCACTCTGATACAGCGTTTCCAGTGCCTGATACTGGGCATCATTCAGCTTGCTGTATTTAAAGATCTGTGCCCAGTCAATGCTTGGCAATAAGGCGTTGGCGCCATATTGACGGTGAAACTGCTGGGTCTGATTCAGGCCCTGGTTTTGATCTATGTTCATGTGAAGAACTCCGATATGCAGAAATAGATCAGCGACCAAAAAATTAAGGCTGCATGAGATGGGAACTGATCGTTTCTTATTCCTCTATTTTTAGAGCCAAGTGCAAGGGATAAAAAATACGACTAAAGTTATAGTAGTGGAAAATTACTCTTTAATTTTTATTAAAAACAATAAGATAATTAATTGTAACTAAGTGTACACATGTACATTAATACATTCGTCAGTTTTTGCCATAGTGAATTAAAAAATGAGCATTTTGGTCAATTTATTCAGCTGTATTTTCGGCATATTTGCTGCTTTTAGCACATTAGAATAAATTTTATGCAACCTAGGTAAGTTTATGTGGCAGTTGAGTATAAAAAATGCCCACTTCAGGGTCTGAAATGGGCATTGATCAGATCGTTATCTATTTAGGAGTCGGAAATCTTCAGTCCAGATAACCATGAACGTAATGATGCCGGTTTCAGTGGTTTTTTTAGCAGAACAATGTTCAGCTCTTTCAGACGTTGCGGCAATTCCGGATCGGAATCGGCGGTAATCAGGGCGACCGGAATATCCTTCGAACGATGTTCCAGAATGAAATCCAGACCGATCTTGTCCTGATTCAGATGTTGATCCACCAGCCAGACCTGAATATTTTCCTGCTGAATCAGCATGGCTGCTTGCTCAGGTTCAGTGGCTTTAAACACCTGATAACCCCATTTGGTCAATAAGGTCGACATGCCTTCCAGAATGGTTTCATCATTATCCAGACATAGAATCTTAAAGGCTTTGCTCTTTAAAGGTACGGCCTGAACCGGTGCTGCGACCACTTTCGGTGCTTCGATCACAGGCACTTCAATCATAAAGCAGGAACCTTTACCCAGCGCAGAAGACACATGCACCGGATAGTCCAGCATGCTGGTCATACGTTGTACGATCGCCAGACCCAAACCTAGACCCTGTTCACCCCAAGGAGAGGTATGGCCGCAACGTTCAAACTCCTGAAACAGCTTGATGCGCTGTTCTTCGGCAATGCCGGGTCCGGTATCCCAGACGCCAATGCGGATATGATTTGGTCTGCTACTCGAACGTAATACACCCACCACCACTTTACCTTTGGCGGTATAACGCAGCGCATTGCTGACAAAGTTCTGGATAATTCGACGAATCCATTGCGGATCGGTATCAATCCAGAATTGCGCATCATGTACACTGAACTTGATGCCACGCTGTGCAGCGATGGATTTGAACTGGAGTTCCAGATCGCTGAGCAGGTCATGCAGCGGATAAGCCTGACGTTTCGGCTGAATGGTGCCGCCTTCCAGTCGGGCAATGTCCAGCAGGGCAGACAGCATGCTTTCTGCACCATGCAGAGCACGATCCAGTTGCTGCAAGGTCTTGCGGTCTTCGTCATTTTGCACGCTTTGTTCGAGTGCGGTACTGAACAGACGCGCAGCATGCATCGGCTGCAACAGGTCATGACTGGCCGCTGCAATGAAGCGGCTTTTCGACATATTGGCTTTATCGGCCTGTTCACGGGCCAGTTGCTGCTCAGACAAGGCATCGGCGAGCTGCTGGGTACGGTCTTGCACCCGGGCTTCAAGCACGGCTTCATTTTCACGGAAGGCGGTAATGTCTGCGAAGGTCGTTACGAAACCGCCACCTTCGATCGGATTGCCGCGCATCTGAATGACACGGCCATCTTTACGAATCCGTTCAAATTCATGGGCACTGCCGACCTGCATCCAGTGAATCCGCTTACGGACATGTTCTTCGACCGAGCCCGGGCCACATTCACCACGTTCAGCGTTATAACGGATCAGGTCTGCGATCGGACAGCCGACATAGACAATATCGGTCGGATAATCGAACAGTTTCAGATACTGATTGTTCCAGGCCACCAGACACATGTTTTCATCGACTACGCTGACCCCTTGGGTCATGTGATCAATCATGGTCATGATCAGGTTCTGATTAAAGCGTTGCCATTGCGAGGCCTGATCGAGAATATTGGCGACCTGACCCAATGCCAAACCATTATTAACCATAGCTGTGGTCAACAGGGTACGTGCCGAAGCTGCCCCAATAGTTCCCGCCAGATACTGTTCGGTGAAACGCCACCACATGCCATTGGCACTGCTGTTTTCATTCAGCTCAACACTATTTTGGGTACAGAATTGCTGGAAAGCGCGTGTGGTTGGGCCTTCACCAGTAATCCGTTTCGCCAGAGTAATCAGATCGCCGACTTTTAAACGGGCGACATCCTGATGCGAATAGCTGACCTCGGTTGAAGGGCTCTGCGAGGGTAGTGGCTTGGTTTCATAATAGAAGAAACTTTCGGCTTGAATCTGTTCGGCAATACTCGGCCGGAAAATACGGGAAATCCAGATATACAGCAGGGTGTTTAAGCCCAGTGCCCAAACTACTCCATGGGTCAGCGGATCAAAAGACTCAAAACCGATCAGGGCTTCCGGTCTTAACCAGTTCCAGCCAAAAGGCCCTTGATTCAGCAAGCTTTGGCTAAAGCTGCTATAGGCTTCTGGCAGGCTTCGCAAAATGGTTGGAAACAGCAGGGTATAAGCCCACAAGGCAAAACCGGTCAGGAGTCCAGCATAGACACCCTGTTTACTACCGCCACGCCAGTACAGGCCACCGATCAGGGCAGGGGCGAATTGTGCCACCGCACTAAATGCCAACAGACCAAAAACCGAGAGCTGGTCAATATCATTAAAGAAGTTGAAGAACAGGAAGCCCATCAACATCACGCCCAGGATACACACCCGGCGGGTAAATTTCAGCACTAGCGGCAAGCGTTTATCATGCCGGGAAATCAGTTTTAAACGCCACAGCGCCGGCATGATCAGGTCATTGCTGAGCATGATCGACAGTGCCACTGAAGACACCAGCAGCATCCCGGTAGAGGCAGAAAAACCACCCAAGAAGGCTAATAAAGTGAGCCAGTCCTGATTATAGCTGAGTGGCAAGGACAGGACCGCCACATCCGGAATGGCCAGATATTGCGGTGCAGCATGTAGCGCCCAGCTGGCAATCGGAATAATCGCCAGGGTAGTCAGAATCAAATAAACTGCAAACCAACGCCGCGCACCACGAATATGTTTTTCATCACGTAGCTCAACCACAGCTACATGGAACTGACGCGGCAGGCAGATAATGGCCAGTGCCGCCAGCAGGGTCTGAATCCAGAAACTTTGTGGTACGCCAAACAGTTGCACATCATGAAAAGTGGTACTGATATCGCTACTGATTTGTGCCAGATTTTCTGGTGCTTCAAACATAAAGAAACAGGCAACTGCCAGCAGGGCGAAGAGTTTGACAAAAGACTCAAATGCCACGGCCAGCATCAGGCCGCCATGCTGTTCAGTATTGGCAATCTGCCGGGTACCAAACATCATCGCCAGTATTGCCAGAACCCCAGTCAGAAACAGTACGCCATTGGTCGTGCCGGTTACACCTGCGGAAGGTTCCAGAATGACGGCGGCACTCAGGGCAATCGCGCGTAACTGCAAGGCCAGATAAGGCACAATCGCCACCACCGCCAGAATGGTTACCAGTGATGCCAGTGGACCACTTTTACCATAGCGTGCTGCGACAAAGTCAGCGATCGAAGAAATGGCATGATGTTGTCTCACTCGTCCCAGACGGCGCCAGATATCATAGCCGACGGCAACGAAGAGCAGCGGACCCAGATAGATCGGCAGGAAAATAATCCCTTCACGTACCGCGGCACCCGTGGCGCCATAAAAGGTCCAGGAGGAGCAGTACACTCCTAAAGTTAAACTAAACAATAGCATGCGCCCACGGGTACTCAGCCGGCTGGCATGTTTTTCCCCGTAGAAAGCGCAGATAAAGAGTAATGCGATATAGAGGGCGAGTACCCCTATGATGAGCCAACTGTTCATATAGCCTGATGTGTACTGAGCATGCCGCTATGATAACGCATCGTGAACGCTACAGTTTAAATTGATCATTTTTTAACGACCAAAGTCTAAATTACAAACACCTACGATTATTGTTAATTTGCAACAGTGATAATTCGAATTAAAAAATAGGCAGCCCAAGGTTGGGCTACAGGAGAGTAATTATGGATGAGGTACAAGTAGATCGAATTCTACAAAATCCAAAATTCAAGGAAATGGTCCGCAAGAAAAGTACGCTCAGCTGGACGTTGACCGGCATTATGCTATTTGTCTATGTGGGTTTCATGTTGCTGGTTGGTTACAACAAAGAATTTCTACTGTCTTCAATTTCAGGTGGTGTGACCACGTGGGGTATTCCACTTGGTCTAGGTATCATTGTCCTGTCGTTTATCTTGTGTGGTGTGTATTCCTACATTGCCAATAACAAACTTGATCAATTGACTGAAGAAGCAATCCGTGAAGTCGAAGCGATTGCGCATGAAAAAGGACACCACTAAGATGAAATGGAATTCTCTTATTGCCCTGGCGACCACGATAGTGGCTTCAGGCGTTGCATTCGCTGGTCCCGATCTGGGTGCAGCAGAACAGCAGGCGACCAACTGGCACGCGATTATCATGTTTGTGATTTTCGTAGGTGCTACGCTGTTTATTACCAAATGGGCAGCAAAACAAACCACCAATACCAAAGACTTCTATACTGCCGGTGGCGGTATTTCCGGTTTCCAGAATGGCCTGGCGATTGCCGGTGACTATATGTCAGCTGCATCGTTCCTGGGTATTTCCGCGATGGTATTCCTGTCCGGTTTTGATGGCTTGCTGTATTCACTGGGTTTCATGGTGGGCTGGCCGATTGTATTGTTCCTGGTGGCAGAACGTCTGCGTAACCTGGGTAAATACAACCTGTCAGACGTAGTGTCTTTCCGCTTGCAGGAAAAACCGGTACGTACCTTGGCTGCTTTAAGTTCACTGGTTGTGGTCGCGTTCTATCTGATTGCACAGATGGTGGGTGCAGGTCAGCTGATCAAACTTCTATTCGGTCTGAACTATAACATTGCAGTCGTGATCGTTGGCTTGTTGATGATGGCCTACGTGATGTTCGGCGGTATGTTGGCAACCACTTGGGTACAGATCATCAAGGCGGTGATGTTGCTGTCTGGTGCAACCTTTATGGCATTCATGGTTATGAAAGGTGTGGGCTTCAGCTTTACCAACATGTTTGAACAGGCGATTGGTGTCTACTCAAAAGTACATGACTTGAGCCTGACAGATGCGACCAAAATCATGGGTCCGGGTAGTCTGGCATCTAATCCGATTGATGCGATTTCTTTAGGTCTGGCATTGATGTTTGGTACCGCAGGTCTGCCACATATCCTGATGCGTTTCTTCACGGTAAAAGATGCCAAAGAAGCGCGTAAATCAGTCGTAGTTGCTACAGGTTTTATTGGTTATTTCTACCTATTAACCTTCATCATTGGTTTTGGTGCGATTCTATATGTATCGAACAACCCGCAATTCCTTGATGTTGCGAAAATGGCTGTGACTGGCAAGCTGGAGCTGGTAGGTGGTAATAACATGGCGGCGGTGCACCTGTCTGATGCAGTGGGCGGCGACCTGTTCATGGGCTTCATTTCTGCAGTTGCATTTGCCACGATTCTTGCGGTCGTTGCTGGTTTGACCCTGTCAGGTGCTTCAGCAATTTCGCATGACTTGTATGCCAACGTTTTGAAGAAAGGCCAAACCACGCCTGAATCTGAACTACGTATGTCTAAAATCGCGACTTTAGGTCTTGCGATCTTCGCAATGATTCTCGGGATTTTGTTCGAAAAACAAAACGTAGCCTTCATGGTCGGTCTGGCATTCTCTGTTGCGGCATGTGCCAACTTCCCGGTACTGGTATTGTCTATGTTCTGGAAAGGCTTGACGACACGTGGTGCCGTGATTGGTGGTGTTGCAGGTCTGGTAACCGCAGTAACCTTGATTGTGCTGTCTAAAGCAGTATGGGTCGATACTTTGGGTATTTCTGATACGCCAGTGAACCCGTTCAATGGTCCTGCAATCTTCGCGATGCCATTGTCATTCTTGTGCTGCTGGTTGTTCTCTGTGACGGATAATTCGGCACAGGCTCAGGCAGAACGCAAAGCCTTTGATGCCCAGTTTGTACGTTCACAAACCGGTATTGGTATCTCAGGCGCATCGGATCACTAAGATCTGCGCTACGCTAAAAAAGCCCCGTCAGGGGCTTTTTTATGGAGATATCATCAAGTTTTTTCTTTAGGATAAATGCCGTATTGCATTGAGCTGGCTGGATTTGTGCAGTGTTATTTCAGTAATTTTCATACAAATCGTATATCTGCAAGTGGCTTTGAGCATGCTATGTTAAAAGCTGTTAACAATAACAATGTATTCCCTACATGAAGATAGTAACAAGAATAGCAACAAGAAGGGCATTATGAAGCAATCTCTGCAGCAGTTCTGGAACAGCTTTACCCATTTGCCTTCGGCATGGCTGTTGTGCCTGCAATTGCTGATCTTGCTCTTGTCGGTATTGAGTTATGGAAGCATGTCTTATCGGGCGGGAACCTGGGTACTGGGTGTTCTGGTTTTGCTGGTGATTGCCAGAGTCATTCGCCAGACTCCGATGTTTACCATTTTAGGACTCAGCTTTGTCGCCGGCGCAATTCTCTTTTCCTCCCTGATTGTGCTGGGACTGCGTTATACCTGGATCCATGTCACCGCCCACCTGTTTGAAGCTGGTGCTTATTTTAGTGCAGCCTATGGCCTACTGCGTTATATGTTTCATGACCGTTATCTGACCAAGGATGAACTCTTTGCCGCTGGCGCAGTATTTACCTTGCTGGCCTGGGGCTTTGCCTTCCTCTACAGTATCTGTCAGCTGCTGGTGCCGTACAGCTTTTCAGACCCCGATCTGCAAGCCTATCAACCCTGGCTGGATCTGATTTTTCTTAGTTTCAGTGTGCAATCTGCAACAGGACTGTCTGATATCATGCCGGTCAGTCCGGTCGCACGGATGCTAGCCATTATCCAGATGTTTGTCGGGGTGATGTATCTGGCGCTGATTGTATCCCGCTTAATTGCCTTGCAATATATCGCACGTCTACCGCATAAAAAGAACGTGAAAAATAGAGAAAACCCGCCTGGGCAATGAGACTCATCCTTTTATTGTATTTGTTACAGTAACTTAACGGCTTTATTTTGTGTCACATCCTAAAATAGCAGGAGATCTAGCTCCCATAGACTGAATCTGTCTGATCATTTTGACCTTACCAATAATTATTTGACGCTGTTTGTCGATCCAATTTTTAAAAAATGGAGGATGTATGCCTTCCACAAAACCATCCTGTTTTGCCAATATCAATCCAAATGTTTTTATCAGTACTGTCGCCATTATTGCGATATTTTTAGCGTTGGTCGTATTTGCACCCGATGCTTTTTCAGTTTTTACCCAGCAACTGAACCAGTGGATTACCACGTCCTTTAGCTGGTTCTATGTATTGTCGGTGGCGATATTTATCATCCTTCTGGCTTATATTGCCCTGTCGGATATGGGCAAAATCAAACTGGGGCCCGAGCATAGTCAACCGAAATATAGCAGTGCCTCCTGGTTTGCGATGTTATTCACCGCAGGCATGGGGATTGGCCTGATGTTCTTTGGTGTGGCCGAACCGGTGATGCATTATGTTACGCCACCTGCCGGTGAACCGGAAACTGTACTGGCTGCACAACAATCTATGCGGGTCACCTTTTTCCACTGGGGCTTACATGCCTGGGCCATTTATACGCTGGTTGGCCTATCGCTAGCTTATTTTGCTTACCGGCATCAATTGCCTTTAAAAATTCGTTCGGCCTTGTATCCGCTGATTGGTCAAAAGATCTATGGACCGATTGGAGATGGCGTCGATACCTTTGCCACCATTGGTACGGTATTTGGTGTCGCTACTACGCTTGGTTTCGGGGTGACCCAAATCAATTCAGGTTTGAACTATTTGTTTGGCATTGAACAGGCACCCAGTACTCAGGTCATTTTGATTATTGTGGTCAGTGCCATGGCGGCGACTTCCGTATTTTTTGGATTAGACAAAGGAATTAAACGTTTATCTGAACTAAATTTGGTACTTGCACTGCTGTTGCTGATTTTTGTCTTTGTGGCAGGTCCGAGTATTTATCTGTTACAGACGACTATTCAGAATGCCGGCCAGTATGTTTCAAATCTGTTTAGCATGACCTTTAATCTGTATGCCTATCAGCCAAGTGGCTGGATTGGCGGCTGGACCATCATGTACTGGGCCTGGTGGATTTCCTGGTCGCCATTTGTCGGGATGTTCATTGCCCGGGTCTCGGAAGGGCGCAGTATTCGTGAATTTATCGTGGGTGTATTGCTGATTCCGACCGGATTTACCCTGATCTGGATGGGTTTTATGGGCAATGCCGCGCTGTATAGCATTATGCATGAAGCCAATACCAGCTTGCTAGAAGCAGTTCAGCGTGATTCATCTGTGGCTCTATTCGAATTTTTAGCTAATCTGCCTTTTAGCTCAGTAACCAGTATCATTGCGACTTTACTAGTGATGCTGTTCTTTGTGACTTCTGCCGATTCAGGGGCATTGGTGACTGATTATCTGACAGCAAAAAGTGAAAATTCACCGACCTGGCAGCGTCTATTCTGGACCGTGCTCATGGCTTTGTTAGCCATCATCCTCTTGCTGGCGGGTGGCTTAGAAGCCTTGCAATCGGCCACGATCATGAGCGCCTTGCCATTTACCTTCATTATGCTGCTGATGTGCTGGGGATTAATCAAAGCCTTACATCTGGATGTTACCAAAATGCATGCGCTGCAAGCCGCACGGATTACCCCGCGTGCGATCCAGAATCCGCGCAGCTGGCAACAGCGATTAGGCCTGATTATGCATTATCCGCACACTCAGGAAGAGGTGCAGCAGTATATTCACAATACAGTGAATAAGGCATTTCTCAGCTTTCAAAGTGAATTGAAACGGCGCCGATTACAAGTGGTGATTAGCCCGCTAGAAGACGGTATACAGCTCCGTGTTGATCATCAGGATGAAATTAATTTTATCTATCAGGTCAATGCCACTCAGACTTTAAGTCCAAGCTTTATGGCTGAACTGGAGAATGCGGGAGTAGATTCCTATCAGGCAGAAGTCTTTTTAAGAGAAGGTGGGCAGGGTTATGATGTGATGGAGTGGACGCAAGAAGATCTATTGCAGGATATCATTGATCAATATGAACGTCATTTGCACTTCTTAAGTCTGGTACGTACGCCTGAGTAAACAGAGTCATAAAACAATAAAAAAGGACGCAATATGCGTCCTTTTTTGATTCAGAATCTAATCAGAAATTAGAAACGGAATTTGGCATTTACGCCGATCGTTTGAGTATCACGAACTTGAGCAGTTTGCGCAAGATTTGCTTCGTAGTTAGCATTTACATAAGATGCGCCAACTGCAACAGCAGGAGTAATGAAGTAGTTTACGTTCGCGCCCCAAGCTTTGTCTGGAGAACCAGCAAAGCTAGATTCCATATAAGAAGCACCAACGCTTAACTGTGGGTTAAGGAAAAGAGTTGTACCTAAGTTGTAGGCAGTATCTTCACCATAAACTAAACCGCTTTCAAAACCAATTGACATGTTAGTACCGTCGATTGCACCAACGTATTTAGTACGTGCAGTGATCGCATCTGTCTTATCAGCAATTGTTGCAGATTCAAGAGCAGCTTTAGCAACACCGTTGTTAAACATGTTGAAAGCATCATAAGAAGTTTGGTCAGCAACGCTGGTATAACCCACAGCAACCAAGAAGTTAGGGATTAGTAATGCACCTAGTTCTAATGCATAACGGTCACCATTGCCGTCTACGTCGCCCGCTTTGTTATCCGCGATGGTATGGCTATAAGAAGCGCTTGCATAAGCAGGAACAACGTTAGTCGGGATATACGCTTCACCTTTTACACC
Organism: Acinetobacter lwoffii; assembly: GCF_019048525.1. Taxonomy (NCBI): domain Bacteria; kingdom Pseudomonadati; phylum Pseudomonadota; class Gammaproteobacteria; order Moraxellales; family Moraxellaceae; genus Acinetobacter; species Acinetobacter lwoffii. The sequence continues at coordinate 1,030,969 of NZ_CP077369.1, forward strand.
GAAAGTATGGTGCACAGTGCGATCACCAAATTCTTGTCCGTCTTCGCCGTATGTATAAGCAGCAGAAACATTAGATGCTTGGTTTAAAAAAGCAGCTTCAGCTAAAGGACCTTTAGAAGCATCAACATTGTTGAAGTAGTAAGTACCTTGAACTGCACCAGTGAAGTCTTGTTCATTTGCAGTGTTGTCGATGAACTCTGATTGACCTTGAACTTCAAATTGATATGCTTGAGCACCGGTCATGGCTAATAATAAAGCAGTGGCTAAACCGAGTTTTTTCATGATATTTACCGTTTTGTTACAAGATGTGTACAACTTTTGAACATATTGTATTGTAACAATTTATTAAGTCAATCCAATTCGAAATCGCTATTTTTTTAAGCTAAATCATTGTATTAATTTTGTGTAAAATTTAAGTATTAGGCTCCGAAGCTATTTTATATAAAAACTCTTGTATAACAAAAATCTAGACTTTAAATATAGAATCGGGACTAAAGATTAAGGAGAAATTATGTTGTTATTTTAATCAATTAATACGATTAATTATAATATATTTATCTATTAAAACAATTAATAATGGGTGAGTTAATTCATAAATGTGTCAAGAAGTGCAAAATGTCTGGCGCATCAGGTCTTTGATTGGATTGCTTGATTTTAAAGCATCATCAGCTTGGATCTTAGAATAGGTGTCTGTTTTTTGAGCTAAATGGGCATGTTTTATAATCTTGACTGGAGCAATCGGCTTTACATTTTGAGGGGAATTTTACATAATATGAAAATCAAGTTAGAGTTCACACTTTTATAGTGATTTAGCCTGATTCTCCACAATTTTTTGTTTTATCGCCCAGCTTTCCCCAAGGTTGGGCTTTTTTTTATCTAGCATTTTTTATTTCAGATCATTCTGTTTGTGAAAAAACCTTCAACTCAAAACAAGATGAAGAAAAGAAATATTATAATAATTTAAGCACCAAAATAGTGCATATTAAAGAGTAAAAACATAGGTCTAAAATTCAATAACTAAAAAAAACCCCGATTTTCATAGAAAATCGGGGTTTTTTCGCCAAAATTTGCGGGTAAACTAAAATATCTGCTGAGGAATAATTTAACTCGCCCTAATGCGGTGCATTATGCACCTATTTGTTGCAGGTGTAAATAGTGCAGAAAGCAAGTTTTTATATTTTTTTAGCTGCTTAAATTCCCTTGTTTTTGTAAGAGTTTATAGGGAATTGTAGTCATGAAACCCTGCATTAACATTTTAAATAAACCAACTTAAGTATCTGAAAAATAATAGATGATAAAAATTCATTAAAAACATAAGTGAAGTAAGACTAAAGGCTTTAAGACCATCCTGTTTTATTTGTATAATAATCAATCTATTTAGCTTTGCTTGTCATATTGGGGCGTAATACAACAGCATGAATACCTTACGCTCTGAGTGGATCAGTAAACGTTTGTACTGGTCGATGTCGATTATTATTTTATGTTTACTTTGCATCTGTATTCCCTTAATTGTGAGTAGCAGTCAAAGTTATTTAAAATCCAGACAAACTTATCAACAATTGAATGCCTTACAGCAGGTCGCTGATCTGGCGAATAAAATTTCGCGTGAGCGTGCGCCTGCCAATAAAGCCATGTCCAGTTCGGTGCAGGAATTTTCCCAGCATCAGCAAGAGTTAATCAGCTATCGACAGCAGGTTGATCGGCAGCTCTCCCAGACGGCTGATGTCTTGACAGAGGTCGGTTTTAACAACCTGAATCAGCAACTTTCACAGCTTGAAATCAGCCTGAAAAAAGGACGTGCACAGGTTGATGCCTATACCCGGATGCCGCGTCAGCAACGCAGTGCGCAAGAACTTGATCAGGCAATTCTGGCCATGTTTGCGGCCTGGGAAAGTTGTCGTGAACTTTTGCGTGACGTGGCAGTGGCTTCAGATAGCTCATCCACCTCTCTGAATAACTATATTAGCCAGATTCTATTTTTATCTGATTTACGTGATCAGGCCGGTCGTGTGGCCTCGTCTATCATGGCGCATGTGACTTTTGAAGCGCCACTTCCCACTGAAAATATTACCCGCTCTTTACAGACCCAACATCAGGTACGTTATTTGTGGGCCTTAATTGATACCATTCAACCTGTTCAAGACAAGACTGAGGAATTCATCCGTTTACATCGACGGGTAGAAACTGAGTTTATTCAGCAAGGCTTACCGATTGTCAGTGAGCTGATCAGTGACAGTCTTGAGCAACGTGACTACCGTTTGAGCGGAACAGAACTGACTGAAGCGATCGTAGATAAATTTGCGACTGTGGTAGACCTGCAAACTTACCTGCTGCAATACAGCAGAGATGCAGCTATTCAAGAAATGAACAGCAATATGCAGCGTTTGATCTGGAGTGTACTGGTATCGCTAATTTCATTACTGACCGCGATTTCAACCATGATTTTTGCACGTAAACAGGTATTCCTGCCGCTGATTCAGGCACGCCGCATGTTGTTGAGTTTGTCTAAAAACTCGGGTCGTCAGAAAATTGATATGCGGCTACGTGAAGTGAATCATTCAGATTCTTTATTTGCGGCCATTCAGAAATTGCAAAAAATGTTGCAAGAACGTGATGCGCTAGAATTTCGTTTAAAGAATATTGCCCATTCCGATTCTTTGACCGGATTATCCAACCGTTTCGCGCTGGAAGAATATATCCGTTTTATGGAAAATCAGCCGGGTCAATTGAGCCAAACCTGTTTGATGATTATTGATATTGATCACTTTAAACAGGTGAATGATCAATATGGACATATTATTGGCGATCAGGTGATTCAACTGGTGGCCGAGCGTTTGCAAGCTAATGTCCGTGCTACAGATTTGCTGGTGCGTTATGGCGGCGATGAATTTCTGGTATTGATTGAAAATATCCAGATGCAGCAGGCACTGATTGTGGCTGATAAAATCCGGGCTGAAGTGGCTGAGCGTCATATTGTGACTGCAGCAGGAGACGAGATTCAGATTTCGGTCAGTATCGGAGTCGCGATTGGTGCCATGTCCTGGATGGCTTTATTGTCAAATGCAGATGATGCTTTGTTTGCAGCAAAGGCCAAGGGACGCAATGCGGTGGCAGAGGTTTAGTTCAAAAGACTGCTTTCTCTACTTTTGAATTGCACAAAAGTAGCAAAATGCATTTGTTCGACTGATGCTAAGTCCCTTTAGCATAGTCGAACGGGCGACATCCACGTCGCCAGTCATGTGATCTAATTTGGATCATTTTTGGTTTTGTCGATGAGATAGTTAATAAAATTTGTGCAGGCAACAAGCATAAATTTTGCATCGATATAAGAAAGATTTGATTCGTCTAACATTGCATGGCGAATACCATCTGCATCTGATGTATAACCATATAAAGATTTAATACTGGCTTTTAATGCAGGATGTATTGGATATTGTTTTTCAATTTGACCAATTGCATCACCTAAAGTTACTTTGTCTTTCTTTAATATTTTTTGACACATACCTTCTAATGCCGAAACAGATTCTTTAATTGAATTTCGATAATCGGGATTTTGACGATCAGACATCAGTTTTAAGGCTTGATTAAGATGTTGTTGAACATCTGAATATGGATTTGTACTTTCTAATGCTTCCTCGATGGATTGGATTTCTTGTTCTGAGGTGATAAGAATAATTTTATTCTCAATAATTCGATAAGCACTATTTTCTCTTTCTAAAACAGCATTTATGAGTTTTATAAGGGTCTCTTGATATCTAGTTTTTTTCCAATCAGATGGCAAATGGTCGATAGTAAACTCAATAAGATCGTAAATTTCATACCATTTTAATTGATTGAAAAAGTGTTGATATATATCCTTTTGAATATTGGAAACAGTATTTGGCATTTCATCGAGTGGTTTTTTTAGAAAAGTGATCCAATAAGCTCTAAAAAAAGTGTATAGATTATAATCTTGTATATTTGGCAATGATGAATGTTTGGTAAATTTTCCTTGTTCAATAATAATTTGTTTAAAAACATTCCAAATGGAATTCTTCAAAGCATCATCCATGCTTTCTTTTTGAATGATTTCTCTAACAGGTTTATAACCATATCTTTCTGAAAAGCGCATTTTGTTTCCCTACACAAATTTAAGAATAGATTTATTTTTTTAATCCACCCTAACCCTCCTTTGCGAAAGGAGGGAATTCCTCCTCTTTATCAAAGAGGAGGTTGGGAGGAGATTTTTTATTTCAACAACGGCTTCAAGAATTTACCGGTATGTGAGGCTTTCACTTTCACGACTTGTTCAGGCGTGCCTTCCGCGACAATCATACCGCCCCCCGAACCGCCTTCAGGGCCTAAGTCCACCACCCAGTCGGCAGTTTTAATTACGTCCAGATTATGTTCAATCACCACGATGGTATTACCCTTGTCACGGAGCTGATGCAGGATATCCAGCAGTTTGGCAATATCATGAAAATGCAGACCTGTGGTCGGTTCATCTAGAATATACAGGGTTTGACCGGTATCGCGTTTGGCCAGTTCACGCGCCAGTTTGACACGCTGTGCTTCACCACCAGAAAGAGTGGTCGCAGACTGACCCAGACGGATATAACCCAGACCCACCTGATGCAATGTTTCCAGACGACGGTGAATCACCGGAATGGCATCAAAGAAATGCATGGCATCTTCAACGGTCATCTGCAAGACATCGGAAATATTCTTGCCCTTGTAGTTCACTTCCAGCGTTTCACGATTATAGCGTTTGCCATGACAGGCATCACATGGCACATACATATCCGGCAGGAAGTGCATCGCTACCTTGATCATGCCGTCACCTTCACAGGCTTCACAGCGGCCACCTTTCACGTTAAACGAGAAACGACCGGCAGCATAACCGCGTGCCTTGGCTTCTTGCGTCTGTGAAAACAGTTCACGAATCGGGGTAAATAGGCCGGTATAAGTCGCCGGATTGGAACGCGGGGTACGTCCAATCGGACTCTGGTCAATATCCACCACTTTGTCGAGGAACTGTAAACCATCAATCGATTCAAACTTTTCCGATGTTAAAGTGGTTGCACCATTCAGTTGGGTCGCCGCCAAAGGTAACAAAGTCCGGTTAATCAAGGTCGATTTACCTGAACCGGACACCCCGGTAACACAGGTCATAATACCTAAAGGAATGGTCAGATCGACTTTTTTCAGGTTATGCCCGGATGCTCCCATCAGCTTGATCTGTTCTTTAGGCTTAGGCGGTTGAATCCGTTTTTTCGGCACTTCAATTTTTAATTTTCCGGATAAATATTTTCCGGTCAGCGAGTCCGGATTGGCCAGAATTTCATCATACGTTCCTTCGGCAATCACATGCCCACCATGCACACCGGCACCCGGACCGATATCAATAATATGATCGGCGGCACGAATCGCATCTTCATCATGCTCGACCACCAAGACGGTATTGCCCAGATCACGCAGACGGATCAGGGTCTGTAACAGACGGTCGTTATCACGTTGATGCAAACCAATTGATGGTTCATCCAGCACATACATGACGCCCATCAAACCGGCACCGATCTGCGAGGCCAGACGAATTCGCTGCGCTTCACCACCAGACAGAGTTTCAGCTGAACGTGACAGGCTGAGATAGTTCAGGCCGACCGAAACCAGAAAGTGCAGACGTTCACGGATTTCCTTGAAAATCTTGTCAGCGATTTCACCACGTGCACCTTCCAGATGAATACCTTGATAATAGCTTTCAGCATCGCCAATCGACATACGGGTAATGTCAGCAATGGTCTTGTCCAGAATTTTCACGTTACGCGAAATTTCATTCAGACGTGAACCATCACAGGCATCACAGGCAGCATTGGATAAATACTGCGCCAGATCATCACGCACATAATTACTTTCAGTTTCACGATAACGGCGTTCCAGATGCGGCAAAATTCCTTCAAAAGGAATGACCCGATTATGACGTCGGCCACGTTCATCGATATAACTTAGATCAATTTTTTCTTTGCCAGTGCCGTACAGAAATTTTTTCTTGGTGTCGGCATCCAGTTCATTCCATGGAGTTTCCAGAGAAAAACCAAAGTGCTCGGCGACTTTCTGGATCATGCTGTAATAGTAAGGACGCTGACGGTCCCAGCCACGAATCGCGCCTTGACTGACACTAACTTCAGGATTGGGAATCAGTTTGTCGGCACTGAAATGGCTGCGGGTCCCCAGACCGTCACAAACCGGACAGGCACCAAAGGGATTGTTGAACGAAAATAAACGCGGTTCCAGTTCAGCCACCGCGCGGTCACATTGCGGGCAGGAGTGCTTGGCTGAAAACACGCGATCGCTATGCTCGCCTTTCATCCAGGACAGAATGGCGATATCGCCACCAAGACGCAGCGCGGTTTCAAAACTTTCTGCAATACGGTTGCCCAGATCATCACGTACTTTAAAGCGGTCAACTACGACTTCAATGGTATGTTTTTTCTTTTTGTCCAGTTCTGGTGGTGGATCAATTTCCATGATCTCGCCATCCACACGGGCACGGACGAAACCCTGGCTTTGTAGCTGTTCAAACAGTGCCGTATATTCGCCCTTACGTTCGCGCACGACTGGTGCTAACAATAACAGTGCAGTGCCTTCTTCTAATGCTTTGACTGCATCGACCATTTCAGTAACCGTTTGTGCCACCATCGGCAGATCATGTTCAGGACAGAACGGTGTACCGACACGCGCATACAGCAGGCGTAAATAGTCATAAATTTCGGTAATGGTACCCACGGTCGAACGCGGGTTATGACTGGTAGATTTCTGTTCGATGGCAATCGCTGGACTCAAGCCTTCAATAGAATCCACTTCCGGTTTTTCCATCTGGGAGAGGAACTGGCGGGCATAGGCAGACAGCGATTCCACATAACGGCGCTGACCTTCGGCATATAAGGTATCAAAGGCAAGCGAGGACTTTCCTGAACCAGACAGTCCCGTAATCACCACAAACTTGTCGCGTGGTATATCAAGGTTCACATTTTTCAGGTTATGGGTACGTGCGCCTCGAATACGGATGTGGCTTTGGCTCATGCAAGGATCCTAGAATATTCATCAAAAACCCTTATATGATACCGGATGAAAAATGTTCAAGTGCAAAAAAAAGTATTTTAAACGTCAAGTTATGTCGGTGATTGGTCAATTCATCACAACATTAAGAAACACAGCAGTCGATTGTCTAAATATTCAAAATCATCAGGTACAAGCTAAATACCTAACAAGCCGCTGCATAGCGGCGTTCAAAGATAGATTCAATCTCTTCAAAGCAGCGGTCACGTGGCACATCATGATGCAGACGTGCATAAAAATTCACTTCATTTTCCAGAATGTGAAGAAAGTCCTCATAGTCTTTTTGGAAAAAATCCAGGTCGAGCAAATCGTTACGGCGTGCCTGATGACAGCGATACTTTTCAATAAATTTCAGTAGATGTTTTTGGATATGCGTGTTGGTATGGTAAATCAGATAAGTGGCTGCCGAACCACAATCTAGGCAGCCTTGTTCCAGATAGATTTCTTCATTGTTGAACCAGCAACATTGCAGGGTAAAAAATGCCCGAATCGCTTCGGTGCCTAAAGTATTCATATCATCTGCCTCTTTCCGGGATTGATTTTATTAATTGATAATTATTCTCAATTATTGTGCGGCAATTTTGGGCTTATAGCTAGGTCTAGCGTACCGGCCCGTTCTATCCTTGTTTTTTTCAGACTAAGCCGTTTTTATGATCAATTCATGACAGTAGAAATTTTTTTAAACGGCTATAACCGAAAAGCCCTGTCTTAAACAGGGCTTTTTCTATTCGTCTTATTCATCCAGACCAGGCCACTGGCGTTGCTCAAAGGCACTATCCCAGAATAACCATTCCAGACGGGCCGCATGCGTATAAGCTGCATGCATTTTTTCTAGTGTATCGGCATCAACACGCGCCGCAACACGGTCAACGGTCGCAATCACATTCCGCACCGCAGTGTGGAATTCTTCTCCTGAATAGGTATCCACCCAAGCCTGATACGGATTATTCGGCGCAGAGTTGTCGACAATATCTTTACCAACTTCGGCATAAATCCAGAAACAAGGCAGCAACGAGGCTAGCACCACCGGGTAGCTTTCTGACCAGGCGGTCGAAGTCAGATAAGAAGTATAGTGATGACATGCCAGCGTCAACGGTGTCTGCTCAAATTGCTCTTTGCTAATGCCAAAATCTTGCATAAAGCCATCATGCAGGCTACGTTCCACCACAATCGCAATTTTGGCTGCCTCGGCAAACTGGATTACATCGTCCGCTTCAAAAGCTTTGGCGGCACACACGGCCAGTGCACGGCCATAGGCCAGTAAATAATGCGCATCCTGAATCACATAATGACTAAAGGCTTCACGGCTTAAAGTACCTTGCGCCAGTTGCTGATTAAAGGGCAGGGCCAGGGTCTTCTGATAAAGTCCGAGATTACGTTGCCATACCTCTTGTGAAAAACTCATGCTGAAAATCCTTTGCAGTTCAAGTTAAACCATGCGGCACTATAGCAAAGATCGGGCTGTTTAAAAGATCGGCAAATTTTAAAAACAGAAAATAAGATAAAACAGCTCAGGAAGTGCTTTGGTTTATGCGCTAAAAGTTTCATAATTAGCTTAACTTTTCCTATTCGTATAGCTGCTCTCTCGCAGCCATACATTTATTTAATTTATCCAAGGTCGTTGTGTATGTTGAAACATTTTGGTTTCTCGATTGCATTTTCGATCGTGTGTCTTGGTTTGTCTGCGTATTGGGGTTATACCCATGGTCCTGACGCAGGCCTGCAAACCATGCTCACAGCGCTGACCATTACCGCTATTCTGGCGATTATGGAAGTGTCGTTGTCCTTTGATAACGCGGTTGTCAATGCCTCAGTCCTACGGGGTTGGGATCATTTCTGGAAAATGCTGTTCCTGACAGTCGGTATTCTGATTGCAGTTTTCGGGATGCGTTTGATCTTCCCGGTGGTCATTGTTGCAGTGACTGCAGACCTGGGCTTTATGGAAGTGGTACGTCTGGCCCTGAATGATCCGAAAGAATATTCAGCACGTTTAATGGCACATCATCCTGAGATTGCTGCTTTTGGTGGTGCTTTCCTGTTGATGGTGTTCCTGAACTTCTTCCTGGATGAAGAAAAAGACACGCACTGGTTCAGACGGGTGGAACGCCGTCTGTCTAATCTGGCCAATGTGCCGGCAATGTCGGTGTTTATCGCACTGGTAGCCTTGTTAATCATGGCAGCCAATGTCGATGAAGCTAAGCGTCTGGCAGTGACTATGGCGGGGATCTGGGGCATCGTGATTTATATCGGGGTGCAGGTCCTGAGCCATATGCTCGGTGGTGAACCGGAAGTCGATGAAGAAGGCAATGCCATTCGTCATGATGAAAATGGCGTACCGACGGGTGTGGTGAAAGCCGGTATTGGTGGTTTCCTCTATCTAGAAGTCCTGGATGCCTCTTTCAGTTTTGATGGCGTGATCGGTGCCTTTGCGATTACCTCAGACGTGGTCATCATCATGCTGGGTCTGGCAATTGGTGCGATCTTTGTCCGTTCAATGACGATTTATCTGGTTGAGCAGGGCACATTGGATGCCTATATCTATCTGGAACATGGTGCGCATTATGCCATCGGTGCACTGGCTTTCATTATGATTGCCAGCGGAACCGGTCTGCATGTGCCAGAAGTGGTAACCGGTCTGATCGGTGTAGCCTTTATTGTCTGGGCAGTATTTGCCTCGATTCAATACAAAAAGCGTCAGGCGGCTTTAGACAAATAAAGCGCTGTTCCTGAATAAAAAGCGTAGCTCCGGCTGCGCTTTTTTGTTTTTAGATTGGCATCATCTTTATTTCAAATAAAATTCATGTCTTATTAATGAGCTGAATGTCCTATAATCTGGGCTCCAGATTAATTAACCCAATCGCCATAATTTATGATGAATGCTTTAGAACGTCGTTCAACCTTTGCCCTGAGCAGTATTTTTGCACTGCGCATGCTGGGGTTGTTTATGATTATCCCGGTGTTTTCTGTGGCAGGGCAGGCATATCAATATGCAACACCTGCACTGATCGGTTTGGCGGTCGGGGTCTATGGTCTGACCCAGGCTTTATTGCAGATTCCATTCAGCCTGATTGCCGACCGTTACAGCCGTAAGCCACTGGTGGTTTTAGGGCTGCTACTATTTGCGCTGGGCGGTGCAATTGCGGCCATGTCGGACACCATTTATGGCGTGATTATCGGCCGAGCGATCGCCGGTGGTGGTGCAGTATCTGCTGTGGTGATGGCGTTGCTGGCAGATGTCACCCGTGAAGAAAACCGCATGAAAGCCATGGCGATAATGGGCATGAGTATCGGCCTGTCTTTTGTGGTGGCCTTTAGTCTGGGGCCTTGGCTGACGGGTCTGGTTGGCATCTCGGGATTATTCTGGGTGACTACGGTGATGGGCCTGGCGGCGATTGCCATGCTGTTGATGGTGCCTAAAGTCACGCGGCATCATAAAAACTTTCAGCAAGGCTATCTGGCACAGTTGAAACAGGTAATCAAAATCGGAGATCTGAATCGTCTGCATGTGTCGGTTTTTACCCTGCATTTATTGCTCACCGCGATGTTTATCTATGTACCTTCGCAGCTGATCGAATTTGCTGATCTGCCACTGTCCAGTCATGGCTGGGTATATTTGCCGCTGTTGGTGCTGAGCCTGTTTTTTGCTTTTCCAAGTATTATCCTGGCAGAAAAATACCACAAAATGCGCGCGATTTTTCTGGTGGCCATTACTGGCATTATTCTGGGTTTGATAGTGATGGCATTTGGTTTTGAATCAAAATATGTCTTGCTGATTGGCCTAGGGCTGTTCTTCATTGCCTTTAATGTCATGGAGGCTCTGTTGCCGTCTTGGTTGTCGAAAGCGGCACCGATCCAGTCCAAAGCCACCGCGATGGGCGTAAATGCCAGCAGCCAGTTTTTAGGTGCTTTCTTTGGCGGTATGATTGGCGGACAATTATTACTGCTGAACAATACCTCGATGGGCTGGAGTATCCTGACAGGGATCGCGATAATCTGGCTGCTGATGAGTTTTGGCCTGGCTCAGCCACGCTATCTGTCATCACTGGTGTTGCGTTTGCCGGAAAGCAGACAAACTGACGAATGGACTTCTCAGCTTTTGGCGATTCGTGGTATTGAAGAGGTCGTGGTGATGTCTGAACAGCAAGTTGCCTATGTAAAAGTCGATAAAAAGCAGATTGATGATGCTTCGCGACAACAATTAACGCACTTGTTGGGTAAAGAGGTAGCCATTTAAGCATAACTCTTATAAAGTAAAATACAGAAATATATAGGAAGTAAACGGCAAATGCGTGGTGTAAATAAAGTTATTTTAGTGGGTACTTTGGGTAAAGATCCGGAAACCAAAACTTTTGCAAATGGTGGCTCTCTCACTCAATTCTCGATCGCAACCAGCGATTCGTGGACAGATAAAAGTACCGGTGAACGTAAAGAACAAACGGAATGGCACCGTATCGTGTTGCATAACCGTTTAGGTGAAATTGCGCAGCAATATCTTCGTAAAGGTTCAAAAGTATATATTGAAGGTTCATTACGTACCCGTCAGTGGACTGACCAGAATGGTCAGGAACGCTATACGACGGAAATTCGTGGTGAACAAATGCAGATGCTAGACTCTAGCCGTCCTCAAAATGATCAGGGCGAGAGCAGCTTTAACCAGCCACGCTTTAATAACAATAATCAGGCGAACAACAACCAGGGCGGTTATGGCAATAACCCGCAATCAGGTTATGGTTCAGCACCACAGCAAGGCGGTTTTAACAACAACCAGGGCGGCGGTTATGGCAACAATAACCCGAGTGGTTTTGCGCCAAAATCTGCACCTGCTCCAACAGCAGCACCTGCAGCAGATCTAGATGATGACCTTCCATTTTGATCTAGAACGGTAAATCATCATTAAAACCCACCTGAATGCGGTGGGTTTTTTATGTCTTGAAGATTGGTATTGAGTTTGCATAAAGCCCGACTTATTAGAAGAATCATAAGTGTTAAAGCATTATCTTGCTTTTGATCAGCACAACTCTGCATCGAGAAAATAAATGAGATTAACAATACTAATAGAAATTAATGATCTAAAAAAGCGATCATTTTTATAAAAACTTGCGGTTTTACCTATTTTGAAATTTTTCGTATTCTAGCTTCACAAGATAAGCAATCCCAGAAATAAGCCAGAGGAAATATCTCATGAGTTTAATCAATACTGAAATCAAATCATTCAATGCAACTGCTTACCACAATGGTCAGTTCATCGAAGTTTCTGAGCAAGACCTGAAAGGAAAATGGTCAGTGGTGTTTTTCTATCCTGCAGATTTCACCTTTGTTTGTCCAACTGAATTAGGCGATCTTGCTGATCAGTATGCTGAATTCCAGAAAATGGGTGTAGAAATCTATGGCGTGTCTACCGATACTCATTTCACCCATAAAGCTTGGCATGATACCTCTGACGTGATTGGTAAAATCCAGTATCCATTGATTGGTGATCCAACCTGGACTTTGTCTAAAAACTTCGAAGTATTGATTGAAGCTGAAGGTCTGGCAGATCGTGGTACTTTCGTGATTGATCCAGAAGGTAAAATCCAGATCATTGAAATCAACGCGGGTGGTATTGGCCGTGATGCACAAGAGCTTCTTCGTAAAGTGAAAGCTGCACAATATGTACATGCGCACCCAGGTGAAGTTTGTCCGGCAAAATGGAAAGAAGGTGAAGCAACACTAGCGCCGTCAATCGACCTGGTGGGTAAAATCTAATTCAAACCTAGTTCTTTGAAGCAAAAAATCCAGCACAAGTTGCTGGATTTTTTATTTTTTTAGTTTAGAGATTTATGAATTCTAGACAAAAACATCATGCCATTTGATTTCTATTTGAGAACAAAATGAGAATTGAGGAATTGCACTCTATGCTTTTTAAGCGGCTTATGCGAGGCAATCAAGTAAGCGCAATACCATGCTGAATGATTGACTAGGCCTGAAAACAAAGAAGCCTCTGCTTTCGCAGAGGCTTTTATTTTATAAGGCGCTGTAGTTTCTTGTCGTTTTAAACAATTTTCGCATAAACGCATCTGAATGGAACCGGATGAATTTATGGTTTTCTTATGCTGCGAATCATAGGTATTTAAAAAGTATTTGTCAACCAAGGATTATAAAAATGGTTAATTAAATTATTTGTTTTTAAAGCGAATTTTCAAGTTTTTAGATAAAAATATGAATAAAATCTTAGATTTGATGGAATTTTAACTAAGTCAGAAAAATGAATAAAAAGCAGGTGAAATTGAACAAAAAGGCCTTTACGAAAAACATATATTCTGGAAGATTTTAATAACCTGTTTGATTGGCGCATGGTACATAATTTCTGTAGTTTTTCAATGACGGATGATCAGTTTGGATATCGCAGTAATTGGTAGTGGCATGGCCGGACTGGCTACAGCCAGAATTCTCCAGGACGCAGGGCATCACATCACGATTTTTGAAGCACTTCCAGGTCGCGGCATGGACAGTCATAGCCTTGAATTTGAAGGGGGCCTGATTGACGCACCTTTACGTGTGATGAACCCCTATCTGTGGAAAAACACCCTGAGTCTAGCCACACATCTGGGCATTAAAACTTATCCGGTGCGGACCTATATGGCCTGCAGCTGGTTATTTGAAGATAAAACTGAAACCTGGCTGACCACATCGCGCAGCCGAATTGGCAATATCCCGATCATCAATAACCGGAAAGGCCTGCAACAATATGGCTGGCGTCTGGTCAAAGGCCTGTTGCAGTTAAAAGTTGCATTGACCAAATTCTTTAAATCGAAAAATCAGGACATCAGCCTGGCAGAATTTATCAATCGTAACGAGATTGAAGAAGTGTTCTGGCACGGTGCGGTGATGCCGGTGCTATATACCATCTGTACCTGCAATCCGAAAACCATTGGTGAATGGCCAGCTAAACCGTTGTTAATTTTTCTGCGTCAATTAACCGATGGCGATGCGTTACTGCGTCTGCAAGGCGGTACACCAGCGTTGGTCGATAAGCTGATTGAAGGCATTCAAATTGAAGACGGTTCAGCAATTACACTGGTACAAGAGCAGGGCGATCAGGTCAAAGTTGAAAATGCGGCCGGTTATTCAAAACTGTTTGACCGGGTGATTGTCGCGACACCGACCACCAAAATTGAGGAGTTCCTGGATCCGGTACAATTCGCCAGTGAAATTGAATTATTGAAGAAATTCAAATTCGAACAAGGCGAACTGGTGATTCATACCGATGCCAGCGTAATGCCGCCAAAACGTAAAGACTGGGCCGTACTCAGCTATATGATGGACCGTAAATTTACTCGTCAGCAATTTACCGTGTGGCTTAACTCGATTGAACCTTCTCTGGTCGGCAAGTCGGCCGTATTTCAGACCTGGCGTCCGGTAACCGAGATTGATCCGAAAAAAGTGATCAAATCGGTGATGCTAACGCGTGCAGTGGTCGATGCCAATACCGTAGCACTGAATAAGGAATTGCAGCAACGTCATCTGGATGCCAATCGTAAAGTCTTCTTCTGCGGTTCATGGTCATGTGACGGTTTGCCAATTCTGGAATCGGCAGTGACCTCAGCGATGAAAATTGCGGAAATTTTTGGTGCACCTTTACCATTTGAGGGTTTAAAACCTGTGGTCGAGGTTGCACCGCAACTGGGTTATTAATCCATGCAATGGCTTCAGGCACTGCGTCAGCGTCTTCCCCAGCACAAGTATGCAATTGATGCCGCTGTGTTGGGCGATCATGCGCAATTTCCCTGGAGCAATTTAGGGTATTGGCAAGCAGGTCAGCAGGATTATACGGCTGCCTGTCGTATGCTCACCGATCACCTTGCACAAACTGTAAATTTAAATTCAAAAGATAAACTGCTGGATTTAGGCTGCGGTCAGGGTGCAAGTTTGCTGTACTGGCAACAACACTATCAGGTGCAATATCTGGCGGGGGTTGAGCTGCAGGCTGCCTGTGTGGCTAATATTCAGCAACATTTGCCAGAACTGAATGCCATTTATCAGGCGTCATTTTTGCGTTTAAAAGAATTGCCATTTTCCCAGCGTTTTGATGTGGTGCTGTGTCTGGATGCGGCTTATCACAGTCCTGTGCCTTTATTCTTGGAGCAGATCCGTAGTGTTTTAAATTCAAATGCGCGGATTGGTTTTCATCATCTGGTTTTGTCCGAGCGCTGGGAAAATTTAAATGCCTTACAACGGCGTAAATATCAGTTTTTATTGAAATCTGCTGATGTGAATTTAAAAGATTTAATGACAGTGGGGGCACTGTTTGCCTGTCTGGATCGTTTTGAATTTAAAAATATCCAGATTCAGGATCTGTCCGAGCCGGTATTTTCCGGCTTCGCTGATTACGTGCAAAAAACTTTGAATTCAAAAGCATCAAATGATCAGGTTCAAGGCTCAAAACTGGATCATTTTAAAATTCAGATGACAGCGAAACTATGCCGAAAATTATATCAGGAAGGGATCATGAGATATGTGCAAGTGACGGCACAATCGAAGCACTAGAAAGTGTAAGAAGACTCAGCTGAAAATACCAAAACCCAGAAACATCAAAGCCTCACTAAAAAGCGAGGCTAAGATATGGTGCCGGCACACGGATTCGAACTGTGGACCTACTGATTACAAGTCAGTTGCTCTACCAACTGAGCTATGCCGGCATGGTGGAGTGCATTTTACAGATTTTTTTTGGCCACGCAAGCCAAAAAATAACCGTTCAATCAGTTTCGGCAGGATTTGTTTATTTTGACCAGATGGATGAAAAGTTCTGTTTTTGACTATGTGCAAAGAAATGGCCCATATGTGAAGATATGGGCGAGGGTGAAAGCACAGGAATGGTTATGGATATGAGTCGGTTATACGGTTTATCTGTTTTTCAGGATGCGATCTAATTCTTGTGCACATTCCTCTAAAGTAAAGGCCATATCAAACTGCATTTGAGGTTTGAGTTCTTGAGCGAGGCTTCTCCACTGTTCGATGAGTCTCAAGGCTTTTTGAATTTTATGTTTATTGATGTCCTTGGCAATGGTTGGGGTATAACCGCCACGTTTTGCATTTTTAATCTGTTTGGCATAGTTTGCGCTGTTATTCATGTTCACTCTCCGAATAGCAGTGTATCTATTTTTAACTTCAAATTTGAATGGCTCGGTTTACTTGGTTATTTCTTTCTATCCTGTGGTTTTTATTCTCCTTTTAGTTAATTTATAAGCAACATAACATAGCTTTGATGACAATAAAATTAAGCTATTTCTGTGCCAGTTTTTTGTTTGAACACATAAATAAAAACCTGAAATGAATGGCGTACAGAAACTACACAATTCATCAGTTTTTTGGTTGATGAAAAATGAAGATTTTTAAAAATAGAATTGAGCGTAAGTGTTGTGTTGCAAAAGATTTTTATGAACGAGGACTGGTATTAATTCAATGCCTTTGCCTAAGGCGATAGATAATAATATTTTAAGATCTAAGCAGATAATTTTTTTTACTGATGGGATGATGGATAAAATTAAATATAAAAAAACCCGAATCATGTGATTCGGGTTTTTAAATTCTGGCGGTGAGAGAGGGATTCGAACCCTCGAAACGCTATAAACGTTTACACACTTTCCAGGCGTGCTCCTTCAGCCACTCGGACACCTCACCATAGGCCGAGGATAATAGCGAAAAAAACCAGCTGTGCCAAGCTGAAACAATTGATTTGCGGAAAAACTTTTAATGCGGTGCTATGATTCGCAAAAATGCTTGTTAAAAACGAAGACAATATATGCAAAGCACTGCACAAAAGGCGGCTCTCCCGGTGATTACACTGGCTGCGCTTGGGGTCGTTTTCGGAGATATTGGTACCAGTCCGCTCTATGCACTGCGCCAATGCTTCCTCACCGCACATCTCGCCATTAGCGAAGCTTCTGTACTCGGTATCCTGTCCCTGATTTTCTGGTGCATGATGCTTACCATCAGCTTTAAATATGTCATGGTAATCATGCGTGCTGATAACAACGGCGAAGGCGGGATCATGTCACTGTTGGCATTAAACCTGCGTACCACACGAATCTCTGATCAAAAGAAAATATTCCTGATTGCTTTGGGCTTTGTCGGCGCATCGTTATTTTTCGGTGACGGGATTATTACCCCGGCAATCTCCGTGCTCTCAGCCATTGAAGGCCTGAGTATTGCCACACCCATTTTCAATCAGTGGCTGGTGCCTTTATCCATCGGGATTTTGGCCGGGCTGTTTATGGTTCAGCGACACGGCACAGCCACGATGGGCAAGTTTTTTGGACCTTTAACCATGCTCTGGTTTTTGTCGATTGGCGGTTTTGGTTTGTGGAGCATCATCCAGACCCCGTTTGTACTCTGGATGGTGAATCCCTACTGGGCCTATCATTTTGTGGTCGATCAGCCCTATGTGGCTTTTCTGACCATGGGGGCGGTGATTCTGACCATGACTGGGGGTGAAGCGATTTATGCCGATATGGGGCATTTTGGCCGTCTGCCGATTCGTCTGGCCTGGTTCATTATCGTCTTGCCATGTTTATTACTGAATTATGCCGGGCAAGGCGCCTTGTTACTGCGTAGTCCTGAAGCACTGGCGAATCCTTTCTATATGCTGCTGCCAGACTGGGCCTTGTTCCCGATGATTGGACTGGCGACTGCAGCGGCGGTGATTGCCTCACAGGCGGTCATTACTGGGGTATTTTCTATGGTCAATCAGGCCATTCAATTGCGTTATTTGCCGCGCCTGTCAGTCAAGCATACCTCTGCATTGGAGCGCGGCCAGATTTATCTGCCTTTTATTAACTGGATGCTGTTTATCTCGGTGCTGATCCTGATTTTACTGTTTGAAAATAGTGCCAATCTGGCCAGTGCTTATGGCGTTGCGGTGACCATGACTATGCTCTGCGGCACCATTTTGATTTCGATTCTAGCCTATGGTTTCTGGCGTTGGCCGGTCTGGAAAGTAGCTTTATTTGCTGTACCATTCCTGGCACTGGATTTGGTTTTTGTGGCCTCAACGTCCTTGAAAATCGCTTCGGGTGGCTGGGTGCCGATTCTGATTGGCGCGGTACTGTTTATGATTCTCATGACTTGGAAAGATGGGCGTGCGTTGGTACTGAACCGTTTGGAACAGGATGCCTTGCCGATTGATCTGTTTATTAAAAGTATTTCGATGGGGGAAGGCACCAAATTTGTGCCAGGCGATGCCATTTTCCTGACCGGCACACCAAATATTGTTCCGCATGCCATGTTGCATAATATTAAGCACAATAAGGTCTTGCATGAACGCAATATCATGTTGACGGTGATTACCCGGGATATTCCTTTTGTCGACAGACAGGACCGAATTGAACTGGAAAAACTGAGTGAGCATTTTTACCGGGTGTTTATCTATTATGGTTTTAAGGATCAGCCGAATATTCCGGAAGCTTTACAACAGGCCTATGAGCAATGGGATTTTGAATATGACCTGATGCAGATCAGTTTCTTTATTTCACGTGAACGGATTATGCATACTGTGGGTGAGGGCATGGCACCGTGGCGGGAAAAGCTGTTTATTTCTATGCAGCGCAATACCAGTCCGGTCAGTGATTTCTATCAGATTCCACCCAACCGTGTGGTCGAGCTGGGCACCCAGATTCAGATGTAAATAAAATAAAAAAGCATAAAAAAACCAGAGGCATACTCTGGTTTTTTTATGGGAGAAACAATAAATAAATGAGCTTCAGATTATTGCTCAAGTTCTACCGCAGCTGCTGGCATTTCAGGTGCAGCATTCAAAGGTTCTTCCATCAGTACTGGCTCTGCATCAGATTGAGCCGCAATTTCAGTCTGTTCATTGCTGACGTCTGCTTCAGTCAAAGCTGCTTGTTGCTGTGCTTCAGGCATCGGTTGTTCTGAGGCAATAGCTGCTTGCTGTTGCTCTTCAGACATTGCTGGTACGGCAGCTTGTTGTTCTTCTAGTGCTGGTTGTGTTTGAGGCATCGTCATAGACGTGCTGGCTTCTACTTCTGATTCAGTGGCTGGTTCAACCAGATTGGCCGGCAACTCTGATTCATTCATACCTGGTTCTGTGACAGGTGGTTGAGGGGAAACAGTGCCTGAATTTGGTGCCTGAGTCGTCGCTGGATCGTTGGGCATCGGTGCCTGTGTATTTGGCATGGCTGGTTGCGGTGCTGCTGTGCGCGGATCGACCAGACGGATCTGACCAGAATTCACCAAGCTTTCTAAAGAGGCTTCCTGACCATTCACCTTGGTACTGATTTTAGCTTTAGACAAGCTTTCAAGTGTTTCACCTGGTTGAACCGGTGGCTCGGCAAATGCAGCTACGCTGATCACACTTGTGACACACTTGTGAATAATCCTAAACCTAATGCTTTAGAGAGTTTGGAATTCATGATTGACACCATTGCTAATAATTGTACGAATTGAGATAGGCCGTTAGCTTTACACACTCAATCCATTGGGCCAAACAAAGCTACGCAAACACAGAGAAACCTCATTTAAAAAGAAATAAAATTAGACAGTTTGTTACAACTACCTAGGGTTTTAGATAGTTATTGTTTATTTAGTAAACGAATGGTAGAGCCAAGATATACTTCACTTATACAGCTTGTTAAGCTCGGTCAAAATCTGTATTGATCTAAAAGTACGTGTAAGAATGGCCAAGAAGCAGCGTAAATCCAAGAACTCTTTTTTTCAGTTTTTAAATGATAATAGTATTAAAGTCATTCTGGGCGTGGTGGCTTCGAGCAGCTTCGCCATCGCTTTTGGCCAGGAAAAAATCAGTCAGTGGGTGTCACTATCCTCTTCCAGCAATTCTGCCTGTCTGAACCAGTTTTATCGGGATGTGCCGCCATATTTGATAAAAGACAGTCTAAAAAAAGACAGCTATTCACTGTGTTTTAATGGCTTTAATGTCGGTTATTCCGGGGTATCTAAAACGCCACTTTGGGTTGCAGAAGCCTTAACGCCAGCACGCTTAAGCCAGAAAATTCCCCGTGAAGATAATTTTCATGAAGAAGATCGGGTCAGTGCGAAGCATCGTGCCACATTGGCAGATTATCGCGGTTCGGGTTATGACCGCGGTCATATGGCGCCGAATGCGGATATGCCTAACAAGGCTGCGCAGTCTGACAGTTTTTCATTGGCCAATATGGTGCCGCAAGCGCCCAAGAATAATCAGCAGGTCTGGCGTGAGCTGGAAGAGGCCACCCGTGCTATTGTGACCAAGCAGAAACAGGATGTTTATGTGGTGACCGGACCGGTCTTTGCCGGGAAGAAGCTGAAAACCATTGGCAATGGCGTGATTGTGCCGACCGCGGTCTATAAGGCGGTTTATATGCCGAAAACCGGTGCTATTGGTGCTTACTATGCACCGAATGACAATTCACTCAAAGTACGTATTGTCAGTGTCTGCTATCTGGAAGAACAGCTTGGAATTAACCTGTTCCCGCAGCTTACCGAAGAACAGAAACGCAATACCTATAAGCTGCCACTGACCGGAAATGCCGTAAAAGCCAACCAGAAAATTGAATACTCTAATTGGGATGCAGAAAGCCAGTGTGCCGAAGAGGTTTCCGAAGAAAACCTGCAGGCACTGCAACGCGAGTTTAAGTCTTCCGGTTCAGGCAGCTCGACCTCCTCAGCGACTGGCGGTGCGATAGACAATGCAACGCAAGATGCCATTGTGAAACAGCTGATTGATGCCTTGTTGCAATATATTTTGCAGCTGTTGAAATAAGCTTGCTGAAAAAACCGGGATTCGGGTAGCATCGACATCAGACGTTCATGGAAAAATAACAAAGACAGGTAGAAGAGGATATGTTTAAAGCATTTGAAAATGGCAGTGAATCCCATGCCATTCATGATCTGACTTTGGAAAATGATCTGGACTGTGTCAGTCTGTATGGCAACTTGCAAATCACCAAGGATCAGCAGGGACTGAAAGTGGCCAAAGCCTTGCAGGCTTTTCTGAATGATGTGGTACAACAACTTGAAAACACGCCGGACTTGCCAGAAAAAATTCAGCGTGATGATATGGATGAAATTGAAAATCCATTTTTATAAGCGTTTTTAAACGCGATGATCTGCATGTTCCATGTAAAACATGCAGAAAAACAGAATCTAGAAATCATGGCTTTTTAGAGGGTTTTTATTAAAAAGCCTAATTTTTTTGCTCCCGCAATATCTCCAAACACCAGCCAGAACGTGCCGAGTAATTCGGCAAGATATCTATCCATATTTTAAGTCCTTATTCTTATATTGATCATCAGGTCATAGGGGTAAGAGATTTAAATCATCAATGCTGCTTGAAGCCCGTATATCAAACCAACATACTGGTGGTTTAAGCAGCTGACATATTCTGTTGACGCCACTGCTGCGGCGTCAGTCGGGTCCATTGCTTAAACGCACGCTGAAATGCACTCTGTTCAGAATAACCGAGTAACATTGCGGTTTCTTGCAAGCTCAAGTGTGGATCTTTCAGGTATTGCATGGCCATCATGCAGCGGATTTCCTGCATCCGTTGCTGGTAGGTTTTGCCCTGTTTCTGCAAATGGCGCTGTAACTGGCGCACTGAAAAATTCATCTGCTCGGCAATATGTTCAATCTGGAACAGGTTTTTTTGCAGGCCAATCAGAATCGCCTGCTGTAATTTCTGGTCAATCTGGGTGGAATTGGGAATTGCTCCAGTAAAGCTTCCGCTTGTTGCTTGAGCAGCTTCTGTAAGGTCTGATCTCCCTGTTTTAAGGGCGTAGACAGTTCGCTGACAGGCAGCAAGACTTGGTTCTTGGCTTGGCCGAAACGAACCTTACAGCGAAAATACTGTTCATACAGCGCAATATTTTTAGGTGCTAGATGCTGAAAATGTACTTCGTACAGATGCAGATGATGGCTATCCAGAATATTTGATTTCATGAATTCAGTCATCAGCGCAATTGCGATTTCATCGGTCAATTGAGTATTGAGCTGAAACGGGACTTCGATCCAGCCAATCGAAAAATAATTGCCTTCTCCCTGAACCTGTAGCGGGCTGCCATCATAAATCAGGCGATGATAATCATGATAGCGCATGAAGGCTTCACCCAAGGTCTCACTTGAGAGTGCCAGATAGCCAATAATACCAAGGTGTTTAGCTTCAACCAGTTGGGCGATTTCCAGGCCTAAAGCTGGTCGTTGCAGCTGTTGATCAAGTGTTGTTAACAGATCACGCCATAGAGCGAAATCAAAGCGTTCCAGATTTTGAATGGCCAATAATTTCTCAGGGACTTCAAGCTGTTTCAACTGATAATAGTCCAAAAGTAAATGTCCTAAACCACCGTATACTGAACCTACGTAGTTTTTTAGAACCAGCATTTTTAATTCTTTTATTTTGTCGTATTTTGTCAATCATATTGAATATTTTGGTCAATTTCTAGTCTTTTATTTAGCCTATATTAAAAATAGACCAAGAGGTAAAAGATTATGTGGAAAGGTTTTCTGGCAGGACTTGTCGTCGCAAATGGATTTGAATGGTTTGCGCATAAATATGTATTGCATGGTGTTCACCGGCCGGGACAGAGCCGTTATAGTCCGGTACCCGAGAGTATGCGCTCACACTGGGAGCATCACCGGATTGTGCGAAAAACGGAATTTTCCGATTTCGGCTATGTAGAAGGACTGGATAACTGGCGTACCCGCAATGAAATTGCCTCACTGGCAGTGGTCGCGACCGTCTTTGGACTCAGTTTTTATCCCTTCTCCAAAGGCATGTCACTGGCCGCCCTATATAGTGCAGGCAACTATTATTATTTACATCGCCGGGCGCATCTGGAACCGGAATGGGCCAAAAAGAAATTGCCCTGGCATTATGATCATCATATGAATAGTAATCAGGATGCCAACTGGTGTGTGACCAAGCCTTGGTTTGACTATCTGCTCGGTACCCGGGTGATTTCCTCGGCAGATTTGCAGGAACAGAATCCTTTAGGTCTGAGCTTGCCTGCCCCGATCTCGAAAAAACTGAACCGCTGGGCAGCACAATATTTTCTGGTTAAATCGGCCGATGCTTTCTCTGAAATGACGAAAAATACTGCAAAAAATATGGCAATGAAGCAGTTAAATACGTAGGTCGTGGAATAAGACAGGGCTTTGTCGTGATTTGTCAATAAAATACGATTGTATTGTCAATATTGTCCTGCGGATTTCACTTATAGTTGCTCACGTCGGTGAGCAAAGCCTTATACTGATGATGTTTCTGGGGGGGATGAGTTCTTTTGAATACCAAGTGCTGTAGTCTTATCTTGGTTTTATAAGGAGTCGAAAGACTCCTTTTTTTTGTCCCGTATTTGCTGTGTTGTTTTATTTAAGGCATAAAAAAAGAGTGTTTATAAAAACACTCTTTAATTAAATCATCATCTAAAACGGCTTAAAGGCGCATTTCAATACCTTGGGCTGCCATATAGGCTTTGGCTTCCGGAATGGTGTGCTGGCCAAAATGGAAAATTGAAGCTGCCAGTACTGCATCAGCACCACCATGGATAATGCCGTCCGCCAAATGCTGTAAATTACCCACACCACCAGAAGCAATCGTCGGTACCGTGACGCGGTCATTGATGGCACGCATCAGGGCAATGTCGTAACCGGCTTTGGTGCCATCGGCATCCATCGAAGTAATCAGTAATTCACCTGCGCCGAAGTCAGCCATTTTCACAGCCCATTCAATCGCATCAATCCCGGTTTCTTTACGGCCACCGTGGGTGAAAATTTCCCATTTGTGGTCGCCAGTTTTTTTGGCATCAATTGCAACAACGATACACTGTGCGCCAAAGCGTTGAGACGCTTCCTGCACAAACTCGGGATTATAAATCGCAGCCGAGTTGATGCTGACTTTGTCTGCACCGGCATTGAGTAATAGACGGATATCTTCGACTTTACGTACACCGCCACCGACAGTCAGAGGTACAAAAACCGATTCAGCCATGCGTTCTACTGTGCGGTAAGTCGTGTCGCGTCCATGATGTGTAGCGGTAATATCAAGGAAAGTAATTTCATCGGCACCTTGTTCATTATAACGGCGCGCCACTTCGACCGGGTCACCCGCATCACGAATATCAAGGAACTGGACACCCTTGACCACGCGGCCGTTATCCACGTCCAGACAAGGAATAATACGTTTAGCTAGCATAAATTTTTCCAATTATTACAGCCGATTATGAAACTCACCCACGCAAGCGCTACACCTTGGCAGATGGAAACGGTATTCTAGCAAAATTATGTAAGTTTTTTCGCAGGTTTTCTATGTCGGTTTATACCACTTTGACTTTAAAGGAAGTTCAGGATTTTGCAGCGCCTTATGGTTTAAAGGCGATTGATCTGATTCCCATTCAAGGCGGTATTCAAAATACCAACTATTTTTTAGTCTGCGAAGATCAGCAATATGTGTTGACGGTGTTTGAAGATATGGATGAGCAGGCGGCAGGTGAACTGGTTCCTGTGCTGGAACATCTGGGTCGGGCCGGGTTGGCCGTTCCCGTGCCTTTGTCGCATTCAGGCAAGGCCATTCACAGCATTAAAGATAAACCGGCACAGATTGCACCACGCCTGATGGGTGAACATCCGATGCCATCTACCATCGCGCAAGTTGAAGCGATTGCTGTGGCTCAGGCGAAAATGCATGTGGCTCTCAAAGACTTTAACCTGCAACGTAATTTCGTCCGTGATCATGCATATTGGCTAGCCGTTTCTCAAGAGATCAAACCGAGCTTGAGTCCGGCAGATAAAGTCTTGCTCGGCAAATTATTAGGTTTATATGAGGCGTTGACGGCGGTATATCCAGACCGTCCACGCGGTTTCATTCATTCAGATCTGTTCCGTGACAATACCTTATTTGAAGGCGATCAGCTGAATGGTATTCTGGATTTTTATGAGCTAAATAAAGATGAATGGCTGTTTGATATTGCTATTACGTTAAATGACTTCTGTACCGAATATCCTGACGTGGTCTTGAACGAAGAAAAAGCGATTGCCTTTTTAAATGCCTATGAAATGATTCGTCCTTTAACCAGTGATGAACGCGCTTGTCTGGAATTGTATCTGGCTATGGCAGCAGGACGGTTCTGGATGATGCGCCTGCAGGTGGCTCAGCGTAATGCAGCATTAGGCCGGACCGGCGAAGATATTTTGCAAAAAAATCCGGACGAAATGCGTAATATGCTAATTGAACGCTTAAAATTCGTCACCGCTTAAACAAACAGATTAAAAAGGATAGGGGATATGCGCGATCAGGGACGTTTGGTGGAATGGTTTGATGATCAGGGTTATGGTTTTATCCAGCCTAGTGATCCGGCCAAAGATCGCGTATTTCTGCATATCAAGGACTTTGCCAAGCCTGACCCACGTCCAATCGTGGGCTGTGCGCTGGATTATCTGGTGATTCTGGATAAACGCGGCCGTTATCGTGCGCAGCAGGTGATGTACCTGAAAGCAGTACAAGCCAAAAGTCTGCAAGCAAAATTCAAACCCTCCAAGCCACAGCAGACACAGAAATTACAGCCGATGCAGATTGCCTGTGTGGCCTATATTCTTTTACTGGTGGCTTTGACCTTGGGTGGTTTACTGAGTGGACTGGTGTTGTTGCTGGTCAGCCTGATGAATGCGCTCAGCTACTGGCTTTATGCCCAAGACAAAGAAGCAGCCCAGTTGGGCAACCGTCGTATTCCGGAAAATACTCTGCATCTGGTGGCTTTCTTGGGCGGCTGGCCAGCAGCATGGTTGGCACAGCAGAAATTACGGCATAAAACACAAAAACAACCTTTCCGGCAGATATATTTTTGTACCATAGCCTTTAACATCATTTTGATTCTATGGCTGATTTCCCCGTTGAATAGTTTAAATATCTAGGGGAAGTACCAGGAGGGGACGTGAACTATTCCATTGATAAAGACTCAAACCGCACACTGACTTTTGCACTGTACATTTTATATATTATGGCCATTTTTAGTGCTGGCCTGCTGGCTGTCGTGGCGTTGATCATTAACTATGTGAAACGGCGCGATGTGCGCGGTTCCATCTTTGAAAGCCATTTTACCTGGCAGATCCGCAGTTTCTGGTGGTATCTGTTCTGGAATATCGTCGCCTTTATTCCATTTTTCTTTTTGTTCTTTACCGGTGAAGATCCTAACCTGTTTGCAGGGGTCGCATTTGGTGCATCCGCGTTCTGTTTAGTGGTGGTGGTTTTGGCCTGGATCTGGATTGTGTATCGGGCGATTCGCGGCATCATGCGCTTAAATGACAATAGACCGATGTATAGCAAATAATTTTAGCCGTATTTCCCTAGAGAAAAAAATCCCTCTTTTTTAAGGGGGATTTAGCGGAATTAAGAAAGATCTTGCTTTAATTCTTCTGTGGGTTCTTTTCTTAAAAACTTTGGTTTCCATTCACTGGCAATCACGCCAAGCACCACCATCAATCCACCGACTAGCGCGAGTGCAGGTAGCCGTTCTCCGGCCAGACGGCCAAACAGGGCTGCCCATACCGGTTCGCCGGCATAGATAATTGCTGCCTGTGATGGATCGACCATGCGCTGCGCCCAGTTCATCACCAGTTGGATCAAGGCACTGGCAATGCCTAAACCGACTAAAATTCCTGCCAGATGCCAGTGAAATCCAGGTAACTGAGATTCACCTAAAACAGGTGCGATCATGAAGCAGAACAGGGATGCAAAAATCAGTTGCAGCACCGTGACCCGGCGGACATTCACCTGCTCGGCAAAATGGCTGATAAAAATAATCTCCAGTGCAATCGCAATCGAACCGAGCAAAGTCAGGGTTTGCCCGAAACTGAGCTGAATCGCAGCAAAACCATTTCCTGTCAAAAACACCAGACCGATAAAGGCAAACAGCGCTCCGATCCAGGTCATGACATGCGGTTTTTTACGGAACATGAGCCAGAGCAGGATCGGAACCAGCGGAACATACAAGGCCGTTAAAAAAGCCGACTCACTGCTGCTGATGGTCTGCAAACCCACAGTTTGGGTGCCGTAGCCAATGGCGATCATGATGCCAATCACCGCGCCAGCGAACACTTCTTTCAGGTTCATGCCTTTTAGCGACTTCAGTGAAATTAGGGTGACAGCAAGCGCTGCCGCAGCAAAGCGCAGGCCGACAAACATAATCGGACTGCTAAAATTTAGCCCGTATTGCACAGTAATAAAACTGCCGCCCCAGATAATGGTGATCAGGATCAGGGCGAGTTGCGGTGCTTTTACCATCCAGCCGGAGTGATTTTTGGAAATAAGTGTAGACATGCCAGGAGATCAGAAAATTAAAAAAATAAAAAAGAGGTCCGAAGACCTCTTTTACAGCAGACTTAATTATAGCGCCTGTTGCTCATCTAGCAATAACTGTGCTTCACGCAAGCTTAATGTACCTTCGTAAATCGCACGGCCGGTAATTGCACCTAAAATACCCAGTTGATCTTTCAGGTTACGTACATCATCCAGATTGGTCACGCCGCCTGAAGCAATCACAGGCAAACCTGAGTATTGTGCCAGATTCACGGTTTGCTCAATATTCACACCCTGCATCATGCCATCACGTGCGATGTCCGTATAGACAATGCTCGACACGCCCGCATCGGCAAAACGTTTCGCCAGGTCAGTAGCCTTGACATCAGTCACATTGGCCCAGCCATCTGTTGCCACCATACCATTCATGGCATCAATACCCACAATAATGTGGCCAGCAAACTTTTGACATGCTTCTTCAACAAATTCAGGATCCTGAACTGCTTTGGTGCCAATAATCACAAAAGAAACACCGGCTTGCAGATAATGCTCGATGGTTTCCAGAGAACGGATACCCCCACCAATCTGGATCGGCAAATCAGGCTGAGATCGGACAATGGCTTCAACCACTGGCTTATGGATTGGTGTACCTGCGAAAGCACCGTTTAAATCTACTAAATGCAAGCGGCGAGCGCCTTCATTTACCCAATGCTGTGCTGTTGCGACCGGATCGTCTGAAAATACGGTATCGTCTTCCATACGACCTTGCTTTAAACGGACACATTTGCCATCTTTCAGGTCAATTGCAGGGATGATCAGCATGCTTTCGCTCCTTGCTTAATCTTTAGAATGAATTTGAGTGAGTTCATCTTAGCAAATAAAGTCGAATTTTCTAACTCTTAAACGGTATGAATAAAGAAAACCTGTGCGCAGACAGGTAGCAGTGAGGTCATTTATTTTAATGGATTTAATGATTCGTTTCTTAAATAGAGATCAGATTTTCTACAACGGGTTGTGTACTAAGGGGGTCGATAATCGAAGCTGTAAGATCTGCTAAAGTCACAACCACCTTACCGACCGCGCTCATCATGGCTTTCATGTGTACATGAAGTTGCCAAAACTAGCAGGTCACGCAAGTGCTTAAGCCGTCGATGAAGGACGGATTCTCAATTTCAATGAAGTATTGGGAATCTCTTTGGGTAAAAGATCCCGCCGCAACAATTCTTCAAATACCAGCACGGGCGCGTAGGCATCTGCGGCTGCATAATCAATCTGTGCCGGGCTGAGCTTCTTGCTGGCCCAGTTCGAGGTACTAATCCGTTTAGATTTAGGAAAATTTACTTGAAACAACAACGCCATGGCATTTTTTAATCCGACCGGATTATTTAAACCAAAAGCTTTAAAACATTTGGACAGTTCAATCACACTATTCAGTTCAATGCCTTTTTTACGGAACAGGTGCGCATCATTTTTCAGGCCAAAACCGACCTTGATCTGCTCGCGACTGGCAAAAATCGGCGTGAGAAATGTCCAGATCGCCGGACTCATTTGAAATAAATAGGCTTTGTCTAAAGTCGCCAGCTGAATCAGGTGTGGCCCAGTCGAGACTTCACCGACTTTAAAGGTGGGCTTGGATTCAGAATCGAAACCCAGGACTGCATGGCTTTTTAGTTCCTGTTCAAGAGTATGACAGTGTTCCAGGCGATTAATCACCTGAATCTGTTGCATCGGAAGATTTTGAAATACAGGAAAGGCCTGAATTTGTTCTTTGCTTGGTAAAGTGTCCAGCCGCTGTTCCATACGCATTAATCATGAAATGAATACGTTCAGCTTAATCATTTTCCTAGCGCTAGGCAAAAATAAAGCCTATAAAGAATGAGCTTTATGCAAAATTTAAACAGGATTAATCAGTGTGATAGCTACTCTGTTCCATCTGCGCCTGTTGAGCACGCGTCACATAGTCTTGATAAGCTGGGATTGCAATCGCGGCTAAAATACCGATTGGAAAAATAAGTACATAAATCAATCCCAACACCTTTTCCCAAGCTTTGGTGGTACGTCGCGGGCCGTATTGATTGCTTCTGTCATCACCTTTGGCAAAAATCAGATAAAGGATAAAAATCAGATTGAGTAGCGGAACCAAGATCAGCAGCGATAACCATCCAGTATGATTGCGGTCATGTAGACGGCGAATAGTAAAAACAAAACTAAAATAAAGCATGACCAAGTAAGCGAGTCCGATGAGAACAGTTGCAACCATGGATGAGCCTGCCAAGGCAGAGCTATCCATAAATAGGCCAGGTGAAAAAGCTGCAATGATCCCAATGATGATCAGGAGCGAAAAGGTCATTAGCATGTTCCAGCCGAGATAAGACAAGCGGCCAAAACGACCATTTGGGCTTAAAGCTGATTCATTGCTTGGATAGTGTGGATTCATTATTGTATTTCCCCTGAGTTTAATTATTTTTAAATATAATGAGTTACTTCAACATTATAACAATTTTAATGACTAAAAAATAGTCAGAATCACTAGCAGTGAACTAATCTAAATGAATAAAAAAGCCCGCAATCTGCGAGCTTTTTAGGCGAAAGGAAAATCAGATTTTCCAGTCCACAAAGTTTTTCAATAACTGTAAACCGGCGGTATGGCTCTTTTCCGGATGGAACTGAGTGGCAAACAGGTTTTCTTTATGAATTGCAGTACAAAACTCGATGCCATAGGTACAAGTAGCTGCCACCAAGTCTGAATCTTGTGGCTCTACATAGTAGCTATGTACAAAGTAGAAACGTGCATCCTGTTCGATATTGTTCCACATCGGATGCTCTGGATCAGCCTGATGCACCTGGTTCCAGCCCATATGCGGCACTTTTAAGCCCGCCATTTCCGGAAAATGCTTAACCGCACCTTCGAAAATACCCAGTGCATCGGTACCACCATTCTCTTCAGAATGTTGCATCAAGGCTTGCATACCGACACAAATAGCCAGTACCGGCTTGTTAAACACGGCATTGCGTACCACTTCATCAATGCCGGCTTCGTGCATGCCTTGCATGCAGTCACGCATGGCACCTACACCCGGAAAGACAATCTTGTCTGCCTGAGCAATCAGTTTTGGATCATTGGTGACATCCACTGTGGCACCGACATGTTCTAACGCTTTTGCCGCAGAGTGCAAATTTCCCATGCCATAATCAAGAAGGGCAATACGGGTCATTACAGTGTACCTTTGGTTGAAGCTACCGTATTGGCAGCACGTGGATCCACTTCACAGGCCATACGCAGCGCACGCGCAAATGCTTTAAATACGCTTTCGATCTGGTGATGGCTGTTTTTGCCTTTCAGGTTGTCGATATGTACCGTCATCAAGGAATGGTTCACAAAGCCCTGGAAAAATTCAGAGAATAAATCCACATCAAAACGGCCGATCATGGCACGGGTAAATGGAATATCCATAAACAGACCCGGACGGCCAGACAGATCCACCACGACACGGCTTAAAGACTCATCGAGTGGCGCATAGAAATGACCATAGCGTTTCAGGCCTTTTTTATCACCTAGTGCTTGCGCGAAAGCCTGACCCAGCGTAATACCGCAGTCTTCCACAGTATGATGGTCATCGATTTCCAAGTCGCCATCACAATGAATATCAATATCAAACCGGCCATGACGCTTGATTTGATCAATCATATGATCTAAAAAGGGAATACCCGTGTTTAAGGTGCCTTGACCAGTACCGTCGAGATTCAAACGAACTCGAATTTTGGTTTCGTTGGTATTTCTTACCACTTCACTGATACGATCTGTCATAGACACGTTCCTCAAATACGTCAAAATGATTGATGTAGAAAATATTTTCGCCGTGACGAAGTCACCGCATATTAGATTGCTCAGGAGGGTTTATCAATGCCTATCACCGTACATGCTTATACTTCTTTAGAAAATGACGAAGTGCGCAGCCAGCTTGAGCGACTGTATGACACGAGCCCTGAATTTAGTGACGGGGCAGATGCCATGGAACAACTAGAGCAAAACCTTGCACAGTATACCTCAGTTTATAGCGCAGAATTTAATAGCAAAATTATTGGGGCAATCTGGTGCACCGGACAGGGTGAAAGCCGGATTCTGGAAAATATCGTCGTACATCCGGCCAACCGTGGTCGTGGCGTTGCAGAAAGGCTGGTGAGCGAAGTTTGCCGCATGGAAGAAGAAAAAGGCGTGAAAAACTTTGTGCCGGGCTGTGGGGCCATTCATCGTTGTCTGGCCAATCTAGAAAAAATCTGAAAATCGATCAACCATAAGCAGCCATTAGGCTGCTTTTTTATGTAAATAAGCGCTTAAATCTGTTTTATTGCTGAGGTCTTTGGTAAACACTGTTCGATTTTTGACTCAAATTGACGCGAGTTGATGGAAAAGTAAACATTTAACGAAAATTATTCTCTCTGCTCTTGACGATTTCAAGCCGAAACTGTTTAATACGCGACATCGGCGTGATAGCTCAGTAGGTAGAGCAACGGATTGAAAATCCGTGTGTCCCCAGTTCGATCCTGGGTCTCGCCACCATATTTAAAAACGATTTCAAAGTTTTCAATCCCTGATCCCATCAGGGATTTTTTTTAGGCCAAAAATCAGCCACTCAAATATTTTTTTCATAATTTTGATTGACTAATGAGGCCAGATACGGCTTAATACACCGCATCGGCGTGATAGCTCAGTAGGTAGAGCAACGGATTGAAAATCCGTGTGTCCCCAGTTCGATCCTGGGTCTCGCCACCATATTCGAAAAAACCTCAAACAGTGTTTGAGGTTTTTTTTCGCCTGTCACTTTGTCATTCAGCTGAAAACAGTGGTTTTGCCTCACTATCTGGTGTTCAGGCGATGAGTCTGTGCTCTGCTATTTCCGGGATGATTCACATGAGTTGCCATTCATCTGAGCAAGCATGAGTTATCCAAGTAATCAATGTAATCTAGTAGATAAGAATATTGGAAATTGACTGGATCATCATCAGTTGCAGTATTTGGGCCATCAATAATAGGGGAAAGGCAGATCAATGAATATCATGAAAATGTCTATATTCGGACTCATGCTCGGTGTTTACAGCATCGGAGCACAAGCCGAGGACGAGCAAGCGGTTGTGACTCTGCCCACTATGACCGTGATGGCTGAACCTGAAATGAGTAATGAAACCGGCTATGTGCCTTTTGTACAGGAAGAAAAGAATCTGCGCGCCTTACAGCATCAGGTGATTCGTGGAACCCGGGATGCAGAGAATTTCATGGTTAATCCCGAGATGGTGGCAAACCTCGAGATCCAGCCCATAAAAGCACCTGATTTAGATTCACTGTCACCGGCACTACAGCGGTATGTGCTGACCATTGCCCAAGGACTGCAATCCAGTGATCCAACCCAGGGGCTGTATACCATTCTGGAGAATTTTGGCATTGATCGGAGTAATAGCATGCAGCCAGATCGCAATATGAAGATCCAGATCAATCTGGACAGGGTGAATATCGACCTGCTTGAAAATCACCTGAATTTACCGCCTGTTATGCAATTACCGAGGCAGCCCTGAAATACTGTTCAATACTACCTATCCATCCCCGCCAGTCGGGGATTTTTTATTGCTTGAATTTACGGTAAAAGGAGCATTAATTTCTAATCGCCCGCTTAAAACCAGCTCGAAATATGCGCCAGTAATCAGGCTGACATGACCGTGTATCAATCCTCACAGTAATGCTGATCATATTTACACAAGTTTAAGGAACAATAAGGTCTCTCCCCCTGAAATGATGATGCGGAGGTTTTCCTTATGCGTCCCCTTAGCACAACTTTCCTTGTATTAATAAGCCTGTTTTCTTTGCTGCATCTGGTCAATGCGCATGCCGCCCCAGAGTCAGTCACTTTACCGACACTGACCGTGATGGCAGATCGTGAATTGCGTGAAGAAACGGAATTCATGCTGCCGCTGCAAGAACAATCCAGCCAGAAAAAGGCGTTAAAGATGCGAATGATGAAGATTGAACGTGAATTGCAGGACTACTCGGTCAATGCTGATTTCGCGGGTGATCTCGACATTCTACTGAGCAGCAATCCGGCACGACTGGATAGCCTGCCACCGGGGCTGCAACAGTATGTACAGGCCATCGCAGATGGTTTGCGCTCTGCTGACCCACGTGATGGGATTTATCTGATGCTGGTGCCATTTGGCATTAACCGTGATGCAACATCAGTTCAGGCTGCCCGAGAACAGTTCAACCTGAATAATATTGACCGGACGCTGCTGAATGAATGGTGTTCGGCGAACGGTTGCTAGATAAAGTCAAACGATTCAGCGCGAGCTTAAAACAGGATTTCGATCTGATTTCCTTTTGGAACAGTCCGTGCCTTTGCATAGGGGTTTTGTATAGAAGAATTGATTTATGCTTAAAAAATAAGCATATTGATAAAAAGGAAATCTATACATAACCTGCAGCAGGGGAGCATGTGCATGCCGCGTGTTTTTATGATTGTAGCCGCTGTGA
This sequence comes from Acinetobacter lwoffii, assembly GCF_019048525.1. Classification (NCBI taxonomy): domain Bacteria; kingdom Pseudomonadati; phylum Pseudomonadota; class Gammaproteobacteria; order Moraxellales; family Moraxellaceae; genus Acinetobacter; species Acinetobacter lwoffii. The sequence continues at coordinate 1,064,862 of NZ_CP077369.1, forward strand.
CACTGGCAATTTTTATTGGGCTGTTTTATCAGAATTCAGTTCAGCAAAAACATCAGGCCGAGCTGCTCGAATATGAAACTGTGCTTGAAGAAAAAACCGAGAGTATTGCGCAGCAGGCACAGGACTGGTCTAAACCGATTCAGATTGAACTTGAGGATGACCGTCTGGATGGTGACTATGCCATCATGGCTGAATTTATGCTGGGGCAATTGCGCGACAGTGCCGAGGAACGTAATCAGTATCTACGCGACTTAAAAGCCGCCAACTGGCAGAATTTTCTGAATATCGACCGCTTGGCTAAGGATCAGGCACAAGGCTATAAAGAAACTGAAGCCATGCTCAAGCAAGTCCATCAAATTGTGAATAGCTATCAGCAGAAAATCCAGCAGCGCGATGCCGAGCTGATCGACAAGGCACAGCAACTGGATATTAAGAACCGTTATCGCCAGCAACTGAGCCTGACCCTGAAAGACAGTCAGCAAAATAGTAATGCACATGTCATTTTTGAAATTGAAAAACAGACGCTGGCCAAGGCTGATGCCTTATTTGCAGTACTGAAAAAGCATAAATGGCAAAAGAAAAATAACACCTTTATGTTCTATGACGATAAAGCCGTGCAAGAGTTTAATGCGCTGTATAAAGAAATGCTGCACCTGAATAAACAGACGGAACGAGTGGCGAGCGCTAACCAGAAAGAGGTTGAAAACAAGTTGTAGCCTGACTGAGATGACAGGATTGCCATAGGACTGTCATCTGCTGTTCAAACTCGCTTGCTAAATTGAAAGGGTCGCACAGATCACGACATAACATTTAAGCAGGTGAGTCATGCAAACAATTCAGGTTTTTGCTGATATTCAGCAGGTGTACGGTGAGTTTGTCGCAAATAAAACATGTCCAAAATTACAAAGGATGAATAACGGGGACAAGAACCGGTTGTTCTTGGATCAATATTTCACGCTGATCGAGGACTGGCACTATACCGAACAGATTGTGATTCAGTTCAATCAGCAGTATTTCAGTCTGGATCTGGGGAGCGCACCGGATTTTATGGATCAGGATAAATACATCAACTGGCTAAAGTCGGAACTGCTGCATTAATCAAGTCATCAAATTCCTGATTGATATACAACCGAGCTGTTTCAAGAGAGGCAGCTTTTTTATTTTGATAGAAAACTGGTATTGATCTTGCTGTTGCATCGGCACAGCGCGAACAGGCGCTGATTCCAATTCCGATTTGAACAGGCTATGCTGAATTAATTACTGCTGCCAAAAGAATGGCAGGCGGAGCATGGATGATATGGAGGGCAAAAATTATGCAACAGTTGAGATGTTATAAGGAACTTCCAGTCTGGAACCAGCAGAGTATTCCCCAGGGCTTTAAGAATCAGCACAATACTAAAGCCGGCACCTGGGCGAAACTGACAGTATTAAAAGGTGAGCTGCGTTTTGCCATGCTGGAAGAATCTGGTGCAGTGCAATCCGAGCATGTGTTTACACCAGAGCAGCAACCGCCATTTATTGAGCCTGAGGCCTGGCACAAAATTGTCTCTGCCAGTGAAGATGTCGAATGTCAGTTACGTTTTTACTGCCAGCCTGAGGATTACTTTATCAAGAAATATCAGTTAAATCCTACCCATTCTGAAGTGCTGGCAGCGATGCCCTATTTAAAAGGTGGCCGTGCGCTGGACGTCGGCTGCGGTACAGGGCGTAATGCGCTTTATTTGAGCCAGAACGGCTTTAATGTCGATGCCTGGGATGTCAACGAAAACAGTTTGCAGACTTTAAGACAGATCGTGCAGACTGAGCAGATTGATCATGTGCAAGTACAGCGCCGCGACCTTAACACGGATACCAACATTGCAGGCCAATATGACTTTATCTACTGTACCGTGGTGATGATGTTTCTTGAGGCGAAAACCATTCCACCGCTTATTGCACAGATGCAGCAGGCGACCGTGCCAGGTGGCTATAACCTGATTGTCTGTGCCATGGATACGCCAGATATTCCGGCACAAGTCGATTTTCCATTTGCTTTTCAGCCGGGGGAGTTGCGAGGGTATTATGAGGGCTGGCATATTGTGAAATATAATGAAAATGTCGGTGAGCTGTATCGTGTCGATGAGCAGGGTCAGCGGATTAAACAGCACTTTGCCACCATGCTGGCGCAGAAGGTTGAATAGAAGATTGAGGATTTTTTTAAATTCTTGAGCTTAAATGAGACTACATAAAACAAAAAAAAGATGTCAGGCTGACATCTTTTTTTATGCTTTTAAAAAGCTTAAGCCGCTTTTTTAAACCAAGAGAACCAGCCTTTTTTCTCGGCTTTTACTTCTGCTTTTTCAGCAGTAGCGTCTTTGGTTTCTACTGCTTCAGTTTTCGCAGCTTCAACGTGTTGTTCTGCTGTAGCTTGAGCCGTTTCTACTTGAGTTGTCGCTTCTGCTTTTACTGCTTTAGCTTTAGTTTCAGCCGCTTGTTGAGTTGCAGCAACAGTCGCTTGAGCAGCTTCAACTTTCGCTTGTGCAGGTGCAGCAGCTTCTTTGGCAACAGTTTGGGTTGTTTTAGTTACAACAATTGCTGGTGTAACTTGAGCTTCAGTTGCCATTGCAGATGCAGAAGTCGCTACGATTGCAGTTGCGATCATTGTTTTAAGCATGTTCATATAAACCCTTTTAAGGAAATAGGAAAAAGAGGCTTGATCATACGCTTATAAAATTTAAGTGATTCATAATCAAGATTTAAGTGACTGAAAAATAAACCAATTTTACAAATAGATAACATTTTAATTTAAATAAAAAAAGCTCCGAAGAGCTTTAACTAACGACATAAAGTTTAGGTCTAGGTTTAGATTCTTCAAATTTATCTATTGAATAAAATGTTAGATCATTGAAATCTGAACGAGAAATGCCGATTCCATCTAGCATTTTAGAAATACTAAAACCATCTTGAGTGGCTAAAGTTTTTAAAATTTTTGAGTAAAACAGAGATTGATCACCATAAGTTGGATCAGGTTCATTCAAATGATATCCAAAAGAATTTATACGAATTGAGTTGTTTTTATAAATCCAATCAGAAATCAAATCTAATTTATGGCAACGATAATTCACAGCTTTAAGTGAGACACGCCAATATTTTTTATACTCAATCATAGATTGAATACTTAAATTTTTTGGTAAATTACTGGTAAAGCCTTCATAAGGCATCAGAAATTCTGAAGCGAATTGATCTGCTTCACTTTCTTTTGTTCGATTGTATTCGGCATTATCATCTTTGTGCAGAATCATATGACCAAGTTCATGAGCAGCGTCAAAGCGTTGTCTTTCAAATGATTTAAAATCATTTAAGAATATAAAAGGATTGCCACTTTGTTCATCAAAAAAAGAAAGTGCATCCATTTGTTTTATATCAAAAGGTAGGCGAAAGACGCGAAAACCCTTTAGCTCAAGTAGCGCAATAATATTATTAACGGGTTGGATGCCTAATCCCCAAAAACCTCTTAAATTATTTGCAACACTTGATGGATAGTCTGGGTGATTAGATTCAAAAATTTCAAGATCAGGGAAACTAAATTTAGGAAGAGTTAATTTACTCTCAAAGTAAAGGTTAATTTTTTTTGCTAACAGAATATAGGCTTCATTTGCATTTCTATATTCAGCCTTAATTCTAGCTGCTGACCTATAAAAAATGTCGGACGAATTGACTAATTCGAGATTATCGTCCGCTAAAAAAAAGCTAGCAGGCAAACCCAATTTTTCAGTTATTTGCTGAAAATCTTCACAACTAATAGGATATTTTCCATCTGTTAAAATTTTACGAATTTTAGGCTCAGAGCAACCTAAAAGATTAGCAAAATCTTTATTGGACAAGCGTCGCAAATCCTTCGCAACCTTTAATCTAGTTCGATCAATTACTTGCATTTCCTCTAGCCGGCTTTCAAGTTAATAGGTAAATCCTCTTCAGTGATTGTACTAGATGTAGTGAGATCAGGACTAGGTTTTCTTAACTTTGGATTAAAATCATTATTAGGATTTTGATTGTTTAGTATGAGTCTAATTAAATAATTTTTAACTAAAAATTTATCTTTTCCTGACTCTTTCACAATTGTATAAGATGTTGGAAAGGCTAATTCTATTTTTATTTGAGATCTATCATCTTGAAGGTAGCGAATGTCTTTTCTTGAGGGATAAAAACATATCCAAGTTTTAAATAAGTCTTTATCAGTATAAGAGCCATAATTCTTATGAACTTTATCTTTAGTCTTTATTCCTTTAGGGGAGGCAGTAGTTAGTTGTGAGTCACTATATCCTAGTGCATGATTAGCAGAAGCAAAAAGAATAATTTTCTTTTCTTCGTCTGAAACTAAACATCTTTGACCATCTATATTTTTGAATTGCCAATTTGTATTAAGGGACCTTTTTAACGCCAGCCCGATAGCCTGTTTGAAGTCACCAGAACGTGACACAAACTTCATATCATTATTTTCATCTTTTAATTCAAAAGCATTATCGATAATTTCCAAAGCATTAAATAGCAAGTTGCAATCAAAAAATCCAAGCTCATTTGCTTTTTCATGTGCCTGATCATTTTCAAAGAATTGTGTATTGAAATTTTCTTGCTCTTCTTGAGAAAAAAGTTCACGATTTGACAAATTTTAACCCTCATATTTTTGTTTAATATCATTTTTATAACATGAAGGTAGGCATTAATATATTTAAATCAATTGTTTGAATCTTTTGCTTACAAAAAACCCCGCAATAAGCGGGGTTTCTTTTGATCTCGGTATTTAATTAAGCATTAAACACGTTCGATCACTGTTGCAATACCTTGACCAAGGCCAATACACATCGTCGCAAGACCAATTTGCGTATCTTGTTGCTCCATTACGTTCAACAATGTTGTTGTGATACGCGCACCAGAACAACCCAATGGGTGACCCAATGCAATCGCGCCACCGTTATGGTTCACGATGTCTTGCTTGTCATAAATGCCTAAGCCTTTAAGAACAGACAGACCTTGTGCAGCAAATGCTTCGTTCAATTCAAAAGTCTGAATATCAGCAATTGACAGGCCAGCACGTTTCAACGCTTTTTGCGTTGCTGGAACCGGACCATAACCCATGATCGCCGCATCACAGCCTGCAACCGCCATAGAGCGAATTACAGCACGTGGCTTAAGACCTAAAGCTTGAGCACGTTCAGCAGACATTAGCAACATTGCAGAAGCACCATCAGACAATGCTGAAGAAGTCGCTGCAGTTACTGTACCGCCTTTCGGATCGAAGACTGGACGCAAAGATTTGAACGATTCAAGGTTCGCATCCGGACGGATCACTTCATCGATATCACACAGGATTTTGTAGCCATCTGCATTATGACCTTCAATGCCAACGATCTCGTTCTGGAACAGACCGTTTTCAGTCGCAGCCCAGGCACGGCGATGTGATTCCACACCGAACGCATCCTGTTCTTCACGACTAATGCCGTTCATACGACCCAGCATTTCAGCAGTCAGACCCATCATGTTCGACGCTTTAGCATAATGCTTAGACGCTTCAGGGTTCAGGTCGATGCCGTGCATCATGCCCACATGGCCCATGTGCTCAACACCACCGATGATGAAGATATCACCTTGGTTCGTCGCAATTTGCGCAGCCGCAGTGTGAATCGCCTGCATAGACGAGCCACAAAGACGGTTCACCGTTTGACCTGCAACAGTTTTCGGCAGGTCTGCCAGTAATGCGATATTACGGGCAATGTTCATACCTTGTTCTAGGGTTTGGTTCACACAGCCCCAGATTACGTCTTCAACTTCATGCGGGTCGAATTCGTTACGTACCAATAGGGCACGGACAAGCTCAGCAGACATCGAGTCGGCACGTACATTGCGGAACATACCGTTTTTGGTTTTACCCATTGCTGAACGTACGCCATCAACGATGACAACGTCACGTGGATTTAAAGTAGCCATTCACGTTGCTCCTTAACCGTAGAATTTTTTGTTGTTAGCAGCCATTTCGCGCAACATTTCTGGCGCTTCATAAGCTTTACCAAGGTGCGCATACTTATTGCAAAGCGCAACATACTCAGCTACACCGGTTTGATCGATGTAACGGCATGGACCACCACGGAATGGAGGGAAACCAACACCCATGATCATCGCCATATCTGCTTCAGCAGCAGTGGCTACAATGTTGTCTTCCAGGCAACGAACCGTTTCGTTACAGAAAGCCAGCATCATGCGGTCAATGATTTCCTGAGCGTCAAATTCACGTTTTTCCGCAGTTGCAACAGAGGCCACAAGCTCATACGCAGTTGGATCAACTACTTTGGCTTTTTTGCCTTTACGGTCAAGTTCATACTTGTAGAAACCAACGTCGTTCTTTTGACCCAGACGGTTGTTTTCGTACATCACCTGAATCGAACCTTTGAAATCAGGTTTCATACGATCCGGGAAGCCTTCAGCCATCACTTCTGCACCGTGTACGCCAGTGTCGATCCCGACAACGTCCATCAGGTAAGCAGGGCCCATTGGCCAGCCGAATTTTTCCATGACTTTATCGATTTGCTGGAAGTCAGCACCATCTTTAAGCAACAGGTCAAATGCACCGAAGTAAGGGAACAATACGCGGTTCACCAGGAAGCCCGGGCAGTCATTCACCACGATTGGTGTTTTACCCATTTTCTGAGCAAGCACCACAGTTGTTGCAATCGCTTCATCAGAAGTCTTCGCACCACGAATCACTTCAACCAGTGGCATCATGTGTACCGGGTTAAAGAAGTGCATGCCCACGAAGTTTTCAGGACGTTCCAGATTTTCAGCCAGACGCGTGATTGAAATCGTAGAAGTATTAGATGCAATGATCGTGTTTTCACGAACTTTCGCTTCAGTTTCTTTCAGTACGATGCCTTTGACTTTTGGATTTTCAGTCACGGCTTCGATCACGATGTCCACTTCTTTAAACTCGTCATAGCTTAAAGTTGGACGGATGCGAGCAAGAGTTTCACCCATTTGAGCAGGCTTCATCTTCTTACGTTCAACTTGTTTGGTCAGTAAACCGTTGGCTTCTTTCATGCCCAAAGCAAGTTGCGGGTTACCGATGTCTTTCATGATGATCGGTGTGCCTTTGCTTGCCGCCTGGTAAGCAATACCACCACCCATGATACCTGCGCCGAGAACAGCCGCCTGGTTCACTGGATGCGCACCTTTTTCATAGCGCTTCGAGGTTTTTTTCACGATCTGGTCATTCAGGAACAAACCGATCAAGGCACCTGCTTGTGGTGTTACCGCTGCTTTGGCAAAGCCTTCAGCTTCCGCTTTCAGCGCGTCATCACGATGCAGGCTCGCACCGGCTTGTAATGAATCAAGTAATAATTTTGGCGCAGGGTATTGAGCCGGATTAGCTTTTGCCAGAACCATGCCTTTCGATGAGTTAAACGCCATCATCTGTTCGATCGGGCTGAGTTTAACTGGATCGAGTTTTTCCTGACGCTTGGTTTTCCAGTCTAAACGGCCATGAATCGCCTGTTTTACCAGATCAAGTGCAGCATCTTGTAGCTTGTCAGCATGAACGACAGCATCGACTGCGCCGTCTTTCAGTGCGGCAGCAGGCTTTTTAGGATTGGCCATTGCCATCCATTCTACCGCGTTGTCGATACCGATCAGACGGCTTAAACGTACTGTACCACCGAAGCCCGGGAAGATCCCCAGCTTGATTTCAGGCAGGCCCACTTGCGCCTGCTCTGACATGACACGGTAGTCACACACCAGGCACATTTCGAAACCGCCACCGAGTGCCATGCCATTAATGGCGGCCACTTTAGGAATGTCGAGGTCTTCGAAGCTGTTAAAAATTTCATGTACTGGCATTGCCCAGTCAACAATCGCTTGTTCACCCTGAGCAAAGTTGTCGCCGAATTCAGTGATATCAGCACCTACAATAAATGTAGATTTGCCTGAAGTCACAATCAGACCTTGAATATCGGCATGGGAGACGGCTTCGATAGCAGCCTTGAAATCTTCAATCGTTGCACGGTTGAATTTGTTAACGGACTCACCTTGTAAGTCAAAGCGGAATTCTGCAATCCCGTCCTCAAGCATTTGGACGGTAATGGCATTGCCAGCGTGGATCATGCCCTGATCTCCTTTATTTTGGAGGACTTCTAAGTTGATGTTGTGAAGCAAGTGCGCATGTCCCGCGCACTTTTTGACTTCGCTAATCTTACGATAACTATATCCAAAAAGAACATAACAAGTTGTATCAAGCCGTGACGCAATGGTCATCAATTTCTGCCGGCTTGATCCGACCGGTTATAATTTTTCCTTTCAGTTTCTTATAGCCCGATGAACCAAAGATTCTGTTTCAATTCATTATTTTTTATCAATCAGCCTGATAGATATGGAGCAGGGTGACTGATTTTCAAGGTGTATTTCTAGCGGAGTTTTGTCAATTCAGTCAATTTCTATCCTTGAACTTGCCATTTTTAGCCTCGAAGTATGCTGAGCGCAGGGCTTTCAGGTCTTTGCTGATAGTATTTAATCAGCACAAATAACAGTGTATTAGATCATTTGAGTTACTGAACTTTTCTGATGAGATCGAAAATGGGAACGATCCTGTCGATGTGTGATTTAAAATAATTTCCATCCTGCCGGGTTGAATCCCTGTCATCTGCTATGGAATTGTTTATGATGATCTTGCACTTAGATATGGGGGATATCGATGCACGTATTTCGTTCTAAAAAAGACTGGTGGCTGCTGGCTTTTGTGATTTGTATGAGTGGCCTGCTGCTGCAACTGCTGCTAACCATGCAGGCCAAAGGGACCATGCAGCAATATCCGCTGCACACTGCGGTTTATATCCTGACCATTCTTATTCTATGGTGGCCGCTCTGGAGTACGCGCTATGTGGTAGACAATGGGGTGTTGACCATAAAAAGCCTGTGGTTAAGCTGGAAGATTCCGTTAAGTGAAATCCAATCCATTCAGCCCACAGACCACTCTATCATTGCGCCAGCCTTATCCTTAAAGCGTCTGCGGATTGACTATACGGAAGGCGGCGTGCAGAAATTTATATTGGTTTCACCCAAAGATCAAACTGCTTTTATACAGGTGCTTCAGCCGAATAAAAACTGATATCGAGTCTGCCTTAGTTAAGCTTTTGCTTGCTCAGGCAGAACCACCAGCTGTCCATCGACACAGTCCAGATGCAGACTGAACTGCTCAGGCTGGTTTAAAAAATACAGCGCCAGAATCGGCTCCAGTTCGGTACGCATCTTGCGGCCCAAATGTCGGGCGCCGTAACGAATATCATGGTCCTGATAGAAATAGGCTTTGGCTGAAGCGCTTAAATGCACGCTGCGTTGCTGATGTTGCAAGTGCTTGTTCAGTTTATCCAGTTCAATTTCGACCAGACGTGGCAGGGCATCATGCTGTACCGCCTGATAATGCAGGCTGCGGTCAATCCGGTTCAGAAATTCAGGGTCGAATTTACGCTGCATGACTTTTTCAATGATGCGCTGGGTGGGAACGCGCTTCAGACACAGTGCCTGCATTTTCTCAGGCAGATAGCTGAGTTTGTCCAGATATTGCTGCGCCGCCTGTGCCCCGACATTGCTGGTCATAAAGATCATGCAGTTGCGAAAATCGATAGTTTTAGTGCCCGCTTTCAAGGTCAGCCGGCCAGTATCCAGCACGTTCATCAAGCCGCGAATCACTTCGTTACTGGCTTTTTCCAGCTCATCAAACAGCATGATGCCGGGACGGGTATGACTGCCGGCAATCGCAGTTTCATCAAACAGGCTGTGACCTTCCTTTGATCCCACATAACCGGGCGGTGCGCCGGTCAAAGCCGCCGCATAATGTTCCTGTGCCAGAGTATTCATATCAATCCGGCAAAAGGCATCCGGGCGGCCATAGATCGCATCGGCAATCAGACGCACGGTTTCTGTTTTACCGACGCCAGTAGGGCCCAGCATCAAGGTAACCGACAAAGGGCGATCCGGACTGGAAAAATCTGCCTTGACCACATGCAACATTTTTTCAATTTCATTCAGGGCTGCATCCTGCCCAATAATCCGTTCACGTAGCAGTTGCATTACCTTACTCGGCTCGAAATGAAAACGCGGTTTACCAATCAGGCGAGCACGTTCAGACGGGTGATGGGTGGAGGTGGAGGGTTGAACAATATGAATGCCCGATTGCTGCAGGGTCATGCGAATCATCTCAAAACTAGACTTTTTGAGCATAACAAAGTTAAAGGTTGAAACTTATAGCTTTTAACAATCAGTTTATGTCGTGAGGATTATAGATTGGGGGGATAACCCGACAGGAACTTTAAGATTAAGTGGCAGCTTCAGGGGAATTTTGTGTTTTTGCTTGAAAATGACGCAACAATCATCACATATATCTGCAGATTGTAGGTGAAAAATAGGCTTTAGGTGAACGAAAACGCACGCCCCCATATTGAAAAAATCCTGGCGAATATGACCAGCCTGCCCGGGGTCTACCGGATGTATGGCAAAGACGGTGAATTATTGTATGTGGGTAAAGCCAAAAACCTGAAAAACCGGGTCTCCAGCTATTTTGTCAAAACGCTGGATCATCCCAAAACCCAGGCCTTGGTGGCACGGATTTATGATATCCAGACCCTGGTGGTACGTTCTGAAACTGAAGCCTTGTTGCTGGAACAGAACCTGATCAAGCTGCATCATCCGCCCTATAACATCATGCTGCGTGATGACAAATCTTATGTCTATATTTTTGTTTCGGCAGATAAACCCTATCCGCGTTTAGCCAGTGGGCGCGGCAAGGGCAAGCACCAGGTGGGCAAGTTTTTTGGACCTTATCCGAGTGCGTATACCGCCCGGGATACTCTGGTGGTGCTACAAAAACTGTTCAATGTGCGTTCCTGTGAAAACAGTTTTTTTGCCAACCGGACCCGGCCATGTCTGCAATACCAGATCAAACGCTGCTCTGCGCCCTGTGTCGGATTTATTTCTCCGGAAGACTATAAGGCAGATGTCGATAACTCGATCCGATTTTTGCAGGGCGATACCAAGGAGCTGAATCAGGAACTGATCGCAAAAATGGAAGCGGCCGCTGAAGCGCTGGAATTTGAAAAAGCAGTGTTCTATCGTGACCGGATGGCATTGTTAAGAGACGTACAGTCGCAGCAGGCGATCTATAAGCTCAAAGGCGAAGCCGATATCCTGTCGATTGCCTATCAGGCCGGGGTGACCTGTGTGCAGATCATGCATGTGCGCAATGGTAAAATGCTAGGTGGAAAAAGTTATTTCCCGGATATGCTTAGTGATGACCTAGGGCAGATGCTGGCCGATTTTATTGCCAATTTTTATTTTCAGGTAGCCGATGAAATCCCGGCTGAACTGATTGTCAATCTGGAAGTGGCTGACCGTAAAGAACTGGAAGCGGCACTGTCGCAGCATTTTGGCAAGAAAATCCAGATCAAGTCCAAAGTCCGCGAAACCCGCGCCGAATGGCTGGAACTGGCGCAGATGAATGTACAGCACGCGATTCAGGGCAAGCTGGCCAATCATATAGAATTAAATGAGCGTTTTCATCAGTTGGAGCAGGTGGTCGGCCGTCCTGTAGATCGGATTGAGTGTTTCGATATTTCGCATACTATGGGTGAAGATACCGTGGCCTCCTGTGTGGTCTTTGATAGTGGGGGCGCGCGCAAGCGCGACTATCGCCAGTTTTCCATTCATGATATTCAGGCAGGTGATGACTATGCCGCCATGCGTCAGGCGCTGACCCGTCGTTATAAGAAAGCCCTGTTACCGGACTTGCTGCTGATTGATGGTGGCAAGGGGCAATTGCATATGGCGATGGAAGTCATGCAGGAACTAGGCTTAGAGGCCTTTATGGTCGGTGTGTCCAAAGGTGAGGGACGTAAGCCCGGTCTGGAAACCCTGCACTTTACCGATGGCAGTAAAATTCAATTACCGGAGGATCATAAGGCGCTGCATCTGATTCAGCAGGTACGTGATGAAGCACACCGCTTTGCGATTACCAAGCATCGTGCTAAACGTGACAAGAAACGAGGTTCATCAGTGCTGGAAGTTATTCCGGGGCTCGGACCAAAACGCCGTCGGGATTTGCTGACCCATTTTGGCGGGATTCAGGGCGTACTGAAAGCCTCAGAAAGAGATCTGCAACTGGTACCGGGACTGGGTTCAGTCATGGCCCGGATGATTTATAAAGTGCTGCATGAATGACGCGTGGCTTAAATGCAAGGGCCAAAGTGCGCATTGACGCTTGGGTCACGTGACATTCACAACCTGAAGAATTTTGCCGAATATACTGAGCATCAAGACTTACTGAGGGATCAACATGTCTTTGCATGCACTTTATGCACAAATTGCCGAACAGGAATGGGTAGAGTTTCCACAGGGATGGTTACAGGGTCGTACTCTGTATGGTGGTCTGGCTGCCGCGATGATGATGCAAAAAGCCGTCACTCACATCAATGATCCGGCCAAGCATTTGCTGAGTTGCAGTGTGACCTTTGTCGGCCCGATTCAGCAAGCCAAAGTACGACTGAGTGCCGAAATCCTGCGGCAGGGCAAGTCGGTGACCACGATTGAAGTGCGCTTATGGCAGGACGACGCGGTGCAAAGTATTCTGATTGCCAGTTTTGGTATTTCCCGTGATTCAGAGATTCAGGTAAAGCAACAAGTTCAGGCACCCGACTATGCTGCGCCAGAGCAGCTGTTTCAGATTCCTGTTGGCTATGGTATGCCAGACTGTTATGACCATTTCGAAGTAGCCTGGGCGGATGTCAATCTACCTTGTAGTGCCAGTCCTCGTCCGGACTTTGGTGGCTGGTGCCGGTTTCATCCTGAAAAGCATCACAACCGTGAATTTCTGGTCGCAGACTTGATGGCTATTTTTGATATCTGGCCACCTGGGGTGTTGCCGATGTTTAAAAACATGGCGCCTGCGAGTAGTCTGACCTGGACAGTGACCTATGTGCATCCGGTTCAACATCAATTGCATGATTGGTTTAAATATAAAGTATTTACCGACTATGCTGCGGATGGTTATGCGACGGAGCATGCCTATCTCTGGGATGCCGAAAATCGCCTGATTGCGATGGCAAGACAAACAGTGACGGTGTTTGCCTAGTGACACTGCAAGTCAATTCGTATAAAGTGAAGCCTATTAATGATGGATCAAACCTCTAAAAAAGTGTGCATTTTCATCGTACATGAGGGGAAAAATTGGCGGTGTCTATGACTACAGGTCGTATCCTGAATATTCCAAATATCTTGACCTTGGCGCGTATCGCTCTTATTCCGGTATTTTTATTGGTGGCTTACTGGCCACCTGCAATGGGCTTTGATGCCCATAACCCCGACATGACGCGGCATATTATTTTGACCACGATTTTTGTGGTGGCTGCAGTAACGGACTGGTTTGATGGCTATCTGGCACGTACATTAAACCAGACTTCTGCTTTTGGACGTTTTCTCGACCCAGTTGCAGATAAATTGATGGTCGCAGCTGCACTGATTGTGCTGGTGCAATGGCAGCCTTCCATGTCGATGGCTTTTGCTGCGATTGTGATTATTTCGCGTGAAATTACTGTGTCAGCCTTACGTGAGTGGATGGCAGAGTTGGGTGCACGGACCAATGTTGCGGTTTCAACGGTGGGGAAATACAAAACTGCTTTCCAGATGATCGCCATCACCGTATTTCTGTTAAATTGGCCACCGCTGGAAATGCTGGCCTATGCCTTGCTATACACCGCAGTGGTACTCACCTTATGGTCGATGTTCATTTATCTGAAAGCGGCTTGGCCATATCTGAAACAGCCTTAATCGAAATGAAAAGAGAAGCTCCTTGAAAGGGGGCTTTTTTTATGCGCTTAAATTATCAAGCCAATCGGCAAATTGCAGGCAAAAAAATACCCAGCCTTTGGGGGAAGAACTGGGATGAAATCGGGGTATTTGTTGCTTATTATTATAGTTATTCAAAGATATCTCATCTTCTTAGGGATCATTATAGAGAGACAGTTTTTTTTAATCATGTGGCTTCTTGTAGCAGAATGTTGTGTTTTGTGATTACTCTGTATATTACTTTTACAATCTATTATTTTGATACAAATCTGAATGTTTTTCAGCAGGATAGTGGCTGACTAGATAAACGAAATAGAATAAGTAAAAATCTGTTTTTGTGCTCTAAGTGTGAGTTAGTAAGATTTGTTAGAATTAGTCAAAAAATCCCTTGAGATAGGGGATAGATTTATGCCTACGCGGACTTTATCTTTGTCTCGTGTAACAAAAGAAAAGTAGGGCTTTAATGTGAAAAGCTTCTGTATGGGGAGCTCTTTACATTCAAAACTACGTGCTTAGCTGGTCTTGAGTAATGTTTAGAACAACACATAAAAAAGAATCTCCAAAGTTGGAGATTCTTTTAGATTAAAGTCTACGCGGACTTCGTCCTTGTCTTACGTAAAAAAGAAAAGCAGTGCTTTCTTTTTTACTCAGGCTTCAGCCCTTCGGCTTTTTCTAGGGATGCATCATTGTTAAAGAACTTTTCACGCTGTTCTTCAAGAAACTTTTTCGCATCTGCTTCAAACACGTTCAAACGCTTTTCATTAATTAGCGTAGTCTGGTGTTTTAGCCATTCTTGCCAAGCCTGTTTAGACACGGTGTCAAACAATTCCTGACCCTTTGGCCCCGGGAATGGAGCAAAGTCTAAACCTTCCATGTCCGCCTGATACTTACGGCAAAAAACTTGTCGAGACATATCCATACTCCAAAATTATGCGTAAAGTTGTTCCAAACGCGCATGTGCACGCTCAATGGCTGCTTTCACTTGAGCAGGCGCGGTGCCACCAATGTGATTACGGGCATTCACCGAAGCTTCAAGAGTTAGGGCTTTTTCAAATACGTCTGCTTGAATCAGGTCAGAGAACTGTTGCAGTTGTTCGAGTGTCAATTCAGACAGGTCTTTAGATTCTTGTACACCGAGTGCAACCGCCTTACCTACAATCTCGTGCGCATCACGGAATGCAACGCCGTTTTTCACCAGGTAATCAGCTAGGTCAGTCGCAGTTGAGAAACCACGCAGTGCTGCTTCGCGCATTTCAGCAATGTTTGGAACCAGTGCAGGAATCATGTCAGCAAATGCCATGAGTGAACCACGAACTGTATCGATCGCATCGAACAATGGCTCTTTATCTTCCTGATTGTCTTTGTTATAGGCTAGAGGCTGGCCTTTCATTAAAGTCAGCAGGCTCATCAAATCGCCATAGACACGGCCGGTTTTACCACGTACCAGTTCAGGCACATCCGGATTTTTCTTCTGCGGCATGATTGAAGAGCCAGTACAGAAGCGATCTGGAATATTCACGAATTTGAACTGTGCAGATGTCCATAGAATCAGTTCTTCAGACATACGTGATAAATGCATCATAATTAAAGATGCAGCGGCATTAAATTCAATCGCAAAGTCACGATCCGATACTGCATCCAGCGAGTTTTCAGCAACAGCTTCAAAACCTAGCAGTTCAGCAGTATAAGCACGGTCGATTGGATAAGTAGTACCTGCAAGTGCAGCAGAACCAAGCGGCATACGGTTGACACGCTTACGGCAATCAATCAGACGTTCTGAATCGCGTACCAGCATTTCAAACCAAGCCATTAGATGATGACCAAAAGTCACTGGCTGAGCGGTTTGCAAGTGGGTGAAGCCTGGCATGATGGTATCGGTGTTTTTAGCCGCTAAGCTTAAAATACCTTTTTGTAATTTTTTCAGTAATTCCAGGATGCTATCGATTTCATCGCGTACATAAAGACGGATATCTGTAGCCACCTGGTCATTACGGCTACGACCGGTATGCAGTTTCTTGCCAGTAATGCCGATACGTTGAGTCAGGCGTGACTCAATGTTCATGTGGACATCTTCTAAATCAATGCGCCATTCAAAGTTGCCTGCTTCAATATCGGCTTGAATCGCTGTCAGACCTTCAATAATGTCATCGCGTTCTTGCGTGGTCAGTACGCCCACTTTTGCCAGCATGGTTGCATGGGCAATCGAGCCTGCAATATCTTGTTTATAAAAACGTTGGTCAAATTGAACAGATGCTGTAAATTCAGCAACAAAAGCATCAGTCGCTTCAGAGAAACGACCGCCCCACATACCCGAAGTCTGGGCGTGTGATGGATTAGAGGAATTAGAAGATGTGGTCATGTCGGCTCAATCAGATTAAAAGCAGTAGAACGAAAAAGAGTATAACAAATTCAAAGCCCATTGCCGAAGTCACATCTGCTCAATCTTTTACATCGATAAACGAACAGACGCAAAATTCCTATTTTTTTAGCCAGATCGGCAATCTACGCTATTTGCTGGAACTGTTTGCTGGCGGCAATATTCTGGCCATGATTCTGGCGCTTGCAGAAGCGCAATCCTGGCAGGCTTTGAATGGAATGCACCTGCTGCAATATATCCTGTATATCAACTGGGTACTGTTATGTTTTGCAGCACTGGTCGAGCTGTTCCATCAAGCCTTTCAACGTATGGGAATCAAACTGGCTTTGATTTCTGGATTTCTGCTGTTACAGGCAATTGTACTGCTCACTACGGTGAACCTGAATATCTTGATATATTTTGGACAGAATTTTAATTTTCAGGATTTAAACCTGGCGATTGCGCTGGATCGGGTCGGACTCCATTTAAGTCTGGGAATTTTGCTGGGAACTTTCTGTTTTCGCTATCTTTATTTGCGTGAGCAATGGGAGCAGCAGCAGCATAGTGAGTTGAATGCTAGGATTCAGGCCATGCAGGCACGGATTCAGCCGCATTTTTTGTTTAACAGCATGAACAGTGTGATCAGCCTGATCAGTATCAATCCGGATAAAGCCGAGCACATGCTGCTGAATTTGTCACGGTTATTTCGTGCCAGTTTTCAGGAATTAAAACTGGTCAGCCTGCAGGAGGAAATTGATCTGTGCCAGCGCTATCTGGAGATTGAGCAGATCCGTCTAGGTGAGCGTTTGCAGGTCGAATGGAAGTTAGAAAACAAAGACTTATACTCACAAGTTCAAATTCCATTATTAACTTTACAACCCTTGCTAGAAAATAGTATTTTCCATGGAGTTGAAAAAATTCTTACAAAGAGTACCATAAGCATATTGGTTGAAATATTGCAAAATCAAATTAATATCATCATAACGAACCCTTATGCACAGGATAATAAAACTTTAAAAAAGGGACATGGTATTGCAATAGAAAATGTCAGACAGCGTCTGCAAGCTTATTATGGACCCAGTGTGACTTTTCAAACCTTTGCCGGCGAAGGGATGTTTACGACGGTAGTGCGATATCAATATAAATAAAAATAAATCAAAGAAATCGCAGTTAGCTTTATCATTCATCTGATGATGTTAACTGGGTAAGGAGGAGAAATGGACATCCTGATTTGTGATGATGAGCCTTTGGCCGTCGAGCGTTTATCACGTTTGGTCTCTCAACTGGGGCATGATGTGGTGGCGACAGCAAGCCATGGTCGTCAAGCGATTGATCTGGCTCACCAATACGAACCCGATGTCATCCTATTAGATATTCAAATGCCTGAAATGAATGGACTGGCTTGTGCGCAACATTTGCGTCAACTGGATCCAATGCCGGCCATTGTCTTTTGTACGGCCTATGACCAACATGCGCTGGATGCATTTAAATCAAATGCCGAAGGCTACTTGCTTAAACCGGTGATGCAACAGGAATTGGCACAGGTTTTAGAGCACTTAACTAAACTTACCCAAGCTCAAATGAGCCAACTAAAACAAAAAGAAAATATGGACGAAATCAATATCAGCCGCCAGCAGATTGCGGCAAAGACCTATCGTGGTGTCGAATTGGTGCCAGTTGAAAATATCTATTATTTTCTGGCGGATCAGAAATATGTCACTGTGCGTCATAAAAACGGTAGTGTATTGATTGATGAAACCTTAAAGGAGTTAGAGCAGGAGTTTGGGAACCAGTTTATCCGGATTCATCGTAATGCCTTGATCTCGGTGCATTATCTGGATGGTCTGGAAGTGGTGAGTTCTGGTCAGTATCAGGTACGTTGTCGTGAGCTGGACGATCGTTTGGCGGTTAGTCGGCGACATTTACCGTTTTTACGAGATCGGATTCAAAAGCTTTAGCAGGGGATGAATGAGAGCATTGAGTTGAAACTTGTATAAATTCACTTGCATTTTCAAGTGAGCAGGTTAAGTTTAGACTATTGTTCTCATTTACTGTTATTGAAATTTATGAAGACCCTAAAAATTGCAACTCGACAAAGTCCACTTGCGCTTTGGCAAGCGGAACACATCCGTGCGCGCCTACAAGATTTGCACGCTGGTTTGCAGGTCGAGTTAGTCACTTTTGTTACACAGGGCGATAAAATTCTAGATACACCACTGGCTAAAATTGGTGGAAAAGGACTGTTTGTAAAAGAATTGGAAGCCGCTTTACTGGATGGTCGTGCAGATCTGGCTGTGCATTCCATGAAAGATGTCCCGATGGCCTTGCCCGAAGGTCTGAGTCTGGCAGTGATCTGTGAACGTGAAGATCCCTTAGATGCCTTTGTGTCGAATACCTACACTAGTTTTGAAGAATTGCCACAAGGCGCCAAAGTCGGAACCTCAAGCTTGCGCCGTAAAACCCAGATTTTAAAACAGCGTCCAGATCTGGACATTATCGATTTACGCGGTAATGTCGGCACACGTTTATCTAAACTGGATGCAGGCCAGTATGATGCGATTATTCTGGCCAGTGCCGGTTTAAAACGCTTGGGTCTGGCAGAACGTATTCGTCATACTCTGACGCCTGAAGTCAGTCTGCCGGCCGTGGGTCAAGGGGCATTGGGACTGGAATGCCGTACTCATGATCAGACGGTGCTGGACGTGATTCAGCCACTCCTGCATGCGGATACAGATGCGTGTGTACGTGCCGAACGTGCCTTTAATGCCTATCTAGAAGGCGGATGTCAGGTGCCGATTGCTGGTTATGCCACGCTCAAAGAGGGTGTGATTTCAATCGAAGGTCGTGTGGGCAGTGTCGATGGAACAGTTTTGCTCCGGGCACAGCATACTGGCAAAATGGCAGCTGCGGAGCAATTGGGTGTAGAGCTGGCAAAAGACCTGCTTGATCAAGGTGCTGGCGAGTTGCTGAAAGCACTCTATTCACACTGATGTTATTGATTAATACTCGCCCCAGTGATCGTGCTGCAGGCTTGACTCAACAGTTACAGGCAGCACAGGTGTCTGTTCTGGAATTGCCCTTGCTCGAACTGCATGCCATGCCTTATTCCGATGAGCTGTCGATTTTGTATCAGCAGCTGGAGCAGGCACAGATTATTGTGGTGGTCAGTCCGACGGCCGCTCAGATTGGCATGCAATATTTACAACAGGCGGGTATTAAGCTCTCGGCCTTGGCGCAGGTGCATTGGGTGTCAGTGGGAAAAGCCACTGAACAGGCACTGGCGAGCTATGGCATTCATAGTCATGTGCCTGAGGTCGAAACTTCGGAAGGCATGCTGCAATTGCCTGTGTTGAAGCAACTGGCTTCTGGTTCAGGTGTGGCTTTCTGGCGCGGAGAAGGTGGTCGTCAATTTATGATGGATCATTTACGTGCCAGCAATATTAAAGTTTTAAACTTTATTTTGTACCGGCGGCAATGTCCTAAAACGACGGCAACGATTTTGGCAGAGAATTTGGCGCTGCTTAAGACACAGCAGCGTTTTGCAGTGCTAATCACCAGTGAGGCAAGTTGGTTAAACTGGCTGATACTCTTGCAGAGGAATGCGGAGTTTATACAGCAAGCCTGTTATTTGGTTTTGGGGCCACGTTTGGCCACTATTCTTGGGGAATATCAACAGCAGCATCAGGCAAGTTTTCAATTCGTACAAGTCGATGATTTAGAGGCAAATACGATCTTGCAGAAAATGAGGCTGATATTAGGGAACGCATGAAGAAACTATTCATTGTAGTGTTCATCTTGAGTATGGCGTGGCTCATCAAGCTTAGCTATGACTTTCATGTTCTGAATACAGCACAGACTGAATTCAATCAAAGCATCAATCAGTTACAGCAGCAAAATGCCAATCTCAATGATCAGTTCGTGGCTTTAAAACGCCAGATTTCTGCTCAGCAGGAAAGTGCTAGGGCTACTTCAGCAAAAGCGCCAGTAAGTGAAGCGGTAGCTAATGAAACACAGAATGATATTGCCTTAGTACAGCAACATCTGGATCTGATCGAATTTGCACTGCAACAGCAACAATACGCCACTGCGATTGAGAAATTAAATCAGTTATCCAATGAGCTGGATGATTATATTTTAGCGCCTGCCTTGGTCAGTAGTTTGCAGCAAGTAATTGCAAAAGATCAGGACATGCTGAAAAAATTCGTGAACAGCCGATTAGTGCAGCAAAATAAAGTAAAAGAAGTTTTGGTGCAGATGGATACTGAAATTGAAAAAGAAATTCGGACACCATATCGTCAGCGTCCAGAAACTCAACGCTCTTTCTGGCAGCGCTGGGTTCAGATTGAATCCGCAGATCAGCCAAGCATAGTCTTGATGCAACGGCATCTGGTACTGAAAGAGGCCCAATTGCGCTTGCTCATCGCACAAAATACCTTGCAAAAAGACCAATCCGTCGCTTTTCAGCAAGCACTGAATGCCGTGATTGAAGTCTTGGAGCAATTGCCGGATGCACAGAGCCAAAAATGGATTCAGCAATTGAATCAAATTAAGGCCACCCCGATTACTCCGATTCCATTATTAAACACACGCACCCTAGTGGGCTAATTGCTTATGAAACAGATTCTGCTGGCCTATTTATTTGTCTGCTTACTTGGCATTGCGGTGCTGAGTATCCTGAGTTATGGACATGGGGCTGGCTATGTCTATCTGTATTGGCGCGAGTGGCAGTTACAAACCACCCTCTGGTTTTTGGCCGCATCCTTGGTCAGTGTAAGTTTTTTGATGCATTGCATCTGGTATGCGATCAAGCAGTATCGCAGCCGTGAACAGCGTAAAACTGAAACAGTCTTTAGTTTTTCCCGCTTGCACCCTTATGAACAATTGGCAGTCATCTGGTTATTAAACGCTGCTCAGGATCAGCGGGATTTTATTCAGCAGTCTTTCACCAAGTCGGGTTTACTCAAGCATATTATTGATGCACGTTTATCTTGGGGACAACAGCAATATACCCATGCATTAACTGCTTTAAACCAATCCAATCCCATGGCATTTGAATTGGCAGAATTGCAACGGATTGAAATTTATTTATCACAACAGCAAGGTGAACAAGCACTTACCCATTTGGAGTTTTTAAATCAGCATGAATTATCACCTTGGTTAATGCAGGTTAAAACAGCCTATGAGCAGCGCCTTGTTGCATTATGGGGAGTATTTGCCATGCAGTTTCCCTGGTTATATTTACGCTCGACTCAATATGGGCATTTAGACCAAGAAGTAAAAAAATCATGGCTGGAACAATTATTACTGGCCTATGACCAAGCCACACAGGACGATTTATTTTATTTACAGCAACGTTATTTAGATTTAAAACCTCAGATATTTGATCGTGACTATTCGGTCAAATTATTATGGTTGAAATTATTATTTAGAATGCCAGAAATGAGTGCCGAGCATGAAGTGCTTGCGATTCATTTAATGGAACAGCAATTTAATCAGGATGTCTTTTATTTGTGGTTCCAGCAACAGTTATTGCGGCAAAATCCAGATTATGATGCGATTGCACAACAGATTTCGCACTGGGAAGCCAAATATCCGGCATTACCGATTTTAAGCTTTGCGAAATGGCATGTGTTGCAAGCTACAGGCTATACAGATCAAGCTCAGCAATTGCTCGACTTATATCCGGATGATATCCGGATGAGTTATTTAAGAATTAAAGCTGCCTTACAAGATCGGGAGGACTTGCTACAGCAGTTAAATGCAGTATTTGAATCGAATGTAAACTTTATAGAAATTAAGACTTGAGAATAATGATGTCAGAATTAAAACAATATCCAGTTATTTATGAACAAACAGTTGCATGGGGCGATATGGATGCCTTTGGACATGTCAATAATGCCATGTATTACCGTTATGTCGAAAGTGCACGTCTAGCTTATTTAACCCAATTAGAAATTCTCACTGAATCGGTATCTACCGTAGTGGCATCCAATCAGTGCCGTTATTTAAAACCCGTGGTTTTTCCTGATCATTTAAAAGTGGCAGCACGTATTGAAGAAATTCGAAATAGTGCAGTTAGAATGCAATATCTATTATGGAGTGAAAAACAGCAAAGTATTGTTGCTACTTCAGAAGCAGTGATTGTCTGTGTCGATAAAAAGACCATGCAGAAAACAGAAATTCCGGAACATATTCGCGAAAAAATCAAAGCACTTGAATTAAGCGTTCAACATGAAATTTAAAAATGAATGAAGCATTTTATTTTGTAATTTTTTTTAAACTTTATTGTTATTGCTTTAAGGTTTTATATTGAATGTTTTATTTAATATAAATATGATGGGTCTATTATTTAATAAAATGAATAATATTATTTTTCGGAGAGCATTATGCCAGATATTACGCATTTATCAGTAGAAGAGTTAAAACGTTTACAAGCAGAAGCAGAATCGCTGATTGCTTCAAAAAAAGATCAAGAAATTGAAGACGCTTATCAGCAAATCTTGGCAGTTGCTGAGAAAGTGGGTATGACGGTTGAACAGTTACTTGAATTTGGTGCATCTAAGCGTAAGAAATCGTCACGTAAGTCGGTTGAACCGCGTTACCGTAGCAAAAGCAATCCGGACGATACCTGGACTGGCCGTGGTAAACAGCCGCGCTGGTTGGTGGCTGAATTGGAAAAAGGCGCAAAGCTGGACGATTTCCTGATCTAAGCCTTCATTTGATCTGGTCATTAGGCTGTCATACAGACAGTCTATGATCATTAAACCAAGCATACCTGCTTGGTTTTTTTATATCTATGAATTGGCGTTGGCAGAAAAGTGTGCATAATGTGTGGGTATAAGGGGAAAATTATAAATGGGGGATTTGGACTTGAGCGATTGGTCGTGGTGGGGATGAGCAGTAAACCGAAAACTTTAAGATGGTTGATCCTTGCTCTTGTTGCATTTTTTATTTTTGTCGTATTACAAGTGCCAGCAGCCTGGTTAATTTCAAAATTTTATAAAAATAACCAGACGTTGCATAATGTAAACGGAAATATCTGGCAGGGAAGTGCGGACTGGAAAAAAGGCAATCTTCGGGGCAGTCTGAACTGGAAAGTACGGCCGCTGGATTTGCTGTTGCTGCGAGTTGGAGCACATATGGATTTGCATAGTGGCAATACCCAGCTTTCCGGGATCATGGCCTATGGTCTGAATAAATCTTTAATTGTCAAAAATCTTGAAGGGCAGGTCGCGCCTGAAACCTTAAAAAAAGTTGCAGACTGGCAATGGCCGAGTACTGCGATTCAGTTTAAAGATCTGGATTTTAAATATAAAAAAGATCAGGGCTTTAGTCAGGTGGCCGGGCAAATGCAATGGGTGGGTGGTGAGCTGATTTATACCTTTGCCCAGCGTCAGGAACGCATGAATGTACCCGCCATGACTGGACAACTCGCAGATGAAAGCGGACAGCTGTTAATTGGTGTTCGGGATAGTCGCGATCAACGTATGCTGAATATCAAGCTTGATCCGAGTCTGATGCTGGATATCCAGCTCACCCAACGCTTTTTAATGAATGCGCCTTCCTATGAAGGTAAAGCCGGATTAGATACCTATGTGATCAGTACCCGCCAACCCTTAATGGGAGGCTTGAATTGATGACAGTTTCTCTGAATGATTTAAAAAATATTGAACTGAAACAGCTCAATCGTGCTGCACCTGTGGTTTTGTTACTGCTCATCCTGTATCTATGCTGGAAGCTGGCGGCTTTGTTCTGGTTGCTGATAGCTCCACCCCAGGCCATGCAGCTGGATCGGGTTGAACTGGGTTCGCAACAGCCGCAAATTCCGAATATCGGTGCATTTTCGCTGTTTCAGGCAGTTGGGCAGTCTGCGGGTGTGGTTGAAACCGCCAATATCATTTTACAAGGGGTGATGGTCGCCAGTCCAAGTTATAACTCTTCTGCGGTACTGAAAATCAATGATCAGGTCGATCGTTACCGTGTCGGGGAAATGTTGGCCAATAGCGGTTTTGAGTTGGCTGAAGTGCATTGGGATCGGGTTATTTTGCGTCGATCCACAGGTGCTACTCAGGAAATCTTATTCAAAGGTCTGGAAAATGGCTTGAATCAGCCGATTGTGCCGGAAACATCAGCATCTTCAAGTTCAATGCCTGCTATGCCTTCTAATAGTGGTATGCCTGAGCAGCCTTCGCCACAGAATGAAATTGGTCGGGCCATCCAGCAGATGCAGGAAAACAAAGACCAGTATTTACAGAATATGGGGGTGAGTGCAGCAGATGGTAGTTATGAAGTGACTTCACGGACGCCGGCTGCACTGCGTAATCGCCTGGGTTTAAGACCGGGCGACCGGATTTTGTCTTTAAATGGCCAGACGCTGAGCCAGGGACAGACCGAAGCACAATTACTGGAACAGGCCCGACGTGAAGGTCAGGTCAAACTCGAAATAAAACGTGGTGATCAGGTGATGACCATACAACAAGATTTGAAGTGATGTGTCATCACGCATAGGGTTAGGAAACACGAAAGTTTATGGCTTTATTTAATAATAATCGATCAGCATGGGCATTCTGTGTGGCCGCACCGTTAATGGCTATGGTCAGTACGGCGAGTTATGCACAAACCTGGAAAATCAACCTTCGAGATGCTGACTTAACTGCATTCATTAATGAAGTGGCCGATATTACCGGCAAAAACTTCGCAGTCGATCCGCGGGTACGTGGCAACGTGACGGTCATCTCCAATAAAGCCCTGAATAAAAATGAAGTCTATGACCTGTTTTTAGGCGTACTGAATGTCAATGGTGTGGTGGCGATTCCTT
The DNA here is from genome assembly GCF_019048525.1 of Acinetobacter lwoffii. Classification (NCBI taxonomy): domain Bacteria; kingdom Pseudomonadati; phylum Pseudomonadota; class Gammaproteobacteria; order Moraxellales; family Moraxellaceae; genus Acinetobacter; species Acinetobacter lwoffii. The sequence goes on from NZ_CP077369.1 coordinate 1,089,890, forward strand.
CGGGTAACACCATCAAGCTGGTTCCGGACAGCAATGTCAAAAGCTCAGGCATTCCCTATGATGCCAGAAGCCGTGCCAGTGGTGACCAGATTGTGACCCGAGTGTTGTGGCTGGAAAATACCAATCCGAATGACTTGATTCCTGCATTACGTCCTTTAATGCCGCAGTTTGCCCATTTGGCGGCGGTGCCGGGTACGAATGCCTTAATTGTGTCGGATCGTGCCAGCAATATTTACCAGCTGGAAACCATTATTCGTAATCTGGATGGCACCGGTCAAAATGATATTGAAGCGGTCAGTTTACAATCCAGTCAGGCCGAAGAAATGATTGGACTGATCGAGTCCATGACTGCCACCGGTGGAGCTAAAGATGTCCGCGGTTCACGGGTGCGGGTGATTGCAGATACTCGTACCAACCGGATCATCATCAAAGGTGATCCCACGACGCGCAAACGGGTGCGTCAAGTGATCGAAACTCTGGATGTGCCGGCTGCGGATCGTTTGGGCGGTTTAAAAGTTTTTCGTCTGAAATATGCCAGTGCCAAAAATCTTGCGGAAATCTTGCAGGGGCTGGTGAGCGGGCAGGCGGTGAACAGTAGTAATTCAAATTCAGGTAGCACAACCTCGACCTCGTCTTCACTCAGTTCCAGCAGCAATTTAAATAACAACAATACCAGTACGGGTTCGAGTAGCAACACCTCTTCAGGCATTCAGCTGAATACCGGCATGAATAATGAGCAGGGCGGAATTACCAGTTTTAATGGTAATGGCGTCAGTATTATTGCCGATACCACGCAAAATTCTCTGGTGGTGAAAGCGGATCCACAACTGATGCGAGAAATTGAATCAGCAATTGACCAGCTGGATATCCGTCGTCAACAGGTGCTGATCGAAGCCGCGATTATTGAAGTGGAAGGAACCGATGCGGATCAACTCGGTGTGCAATGGGCCTTGGGTGATATCAGCAGTGGGATTGGGCTGGTGAACTTCGATAATTTTGGGACTAGTCTGAAAAATATTGCGGCCGGTTATCTCACCGGTGGTGGTGCAGGTGCTGCAAGTGCCGTGGGCGCGGGCAGTTCACTGGTACTCGGTGATTATCGTGAAGGCAGTGATGGTTCCCGTCGTCTGTATGGTGCGATGATTCAGGCACTCAAAGAAACCACTAAATCCAACCTGTTGTCTACGCCGTCGATTGTGACCATGGATAATGAAGAAGCTTATATTGTGGTGGGTGAAAACGTACCTTTTGTGACAGGCTCAGTGTCTACAGGTGCTGCTGGAGTTGCTAATCCCTATACCACCATTGAACGCAAGGATGTCGGGGTCACTTTAAAGGTGGTCCCGCATATTGGCGAAGATGGTACGGTACGCCTGGAAGTGGAACAGGAAGTTTCTGATGTCAAGGCCAGTAAAGGGCAGGCACAGGATCTGGTCACCAGCAAGCGAGCGATCAAAACCTCAATTCTGGCCGAACATGGACAAACCATTGTCCTTGGTGGTTTGATCTCAGATAACACCAGTTATGGGCGTCAGGCTGTACCTGGTCTGGGTGCGATTCCAGGCTTGGGACGTTTATTCCGTTCAGAAGGTAAGTCCAATCAGAAGCGTAACCTGCTGATTTTTATCCATCCAACCATTGTAGGCGATAAAAATGCAGTGCGTAAACTGACCCAACAACGCTATAGTCAGCTATATAGTCTGCAACTCGCACTCGATTCGGACGGGAACTTTGCCAAGCTGCCAGAAAGTGTTGAAGATGTGTATCAACAGCGAATTCCAGTATCCAGAACGCCATTGCAAAACTCGACTTATCAAACTGTGCCGACCGCACCCGTTCAGGCGCAGCCAGCCAATGTAGTTGTTACGCCGGTAGCGATAGAACCAGTGATTCAGCGACAAGTGGTAGAACCCGTCCAACAGGTAGAAAAAAGTAAAAATACCGTTACAACAACCACACTTAGACCCAAAAGCTAAGTCATTCGCATTTGCAGACAGCATGTTATGATAATGTCAAAGAGAACAGAGAAGTAACTTTCATGACTTGGAAAATACACGCGATTACAGGCGACTTAACAGGACAGGAAATTAGCATTGACCGTGACATGCTGGTGGGGCGTCATCAGGCGGCAGATATCGTGTTACAGGCTGCGGAAATCTCCCGTAAACATGCGGCATTTTTACTAAAGGATGATGCGCTCTGGGTGCAGGATTTGGGTTCATCGAATGGCACTTTCGTCAATGATGTGCAGATTGCGCAAGAAACCTTATTAAAGCAGGATGACATTGTTCAGTTTGCCAGCTTGAAATTTTCAGTAATGGCGCCTGCGGCTGCAGTAGAGGTTCCAGCAGAAATTGAAGCAACGGCAGAAAAAGTCGTGGAACAGGTCGAAGTCGCTGAGCCTACACCTGCACAGCAAATGAATGATCAGGGAATGCCGGAACTGAAACATCGTGATGCTACGGTACAATTAACCCGTGATGGCATGCCAACCAATGTCGGTATTCCAAAACCGGCACCTATTCCGGAAGGCGTGGACATTAATGCGGTAAAACCAGAGCCTACCCCAATTCCGGTTGAGCAGCCTGTATCACGTGTAGAACAGGAAAAAGAAACCCAGAAAAATGTATCTGTAGGTTTGATTTCAGTGATTGTGCTGATTATTTTGGCAATTATGGCTTGGTTGTTGTTCAAATAAGCTGATGATTGGTTACAATCAAGGCATGCATAGCGCATGCCTTTTTTGTGGCTGCGCACATTATAAAAGAGGGTCGGGATGTCTATTGCACAATTAGAAAAGCGTGAACTGATCTTGTTTGATCTGGATGGTACCTTGGTGGATTCAGCACATGATCTGTATCGCGCCATGAATATGAGCCTGAATGTGCTGCAATTGCCTCTGGTAACTGAAGAGCAGGTACGGACCTGGATAGGTAAGGGCACGTCGATATTCTGTGAAAGTGTACTCCAGCATCTGGTGGGTGAAGTCACACCGGCACAGCATCAGGAACTCTTAACGACTTTTCTGGATATCTATAATGTCGATCCCTGCGTCGATACCGTTCCTTTTCCGGGAATCCTGAAATTTCTGGACTGGGCTAAAGCCCAAGGTAAAACCCTGATTTGTGTGACCAATAAGCCTGAACTTCCTGCCCGCAGTATCTTAGATACCTTGGATATGGCTCATTATTTTGCCGATACCATTGGTGGTGACCGTTTTACTGAACGTAAACCGCACCCACGCCAGTTGCTGCACTGTGTTGAACATTATGGCGTAAGTAAAGAACAGGTTTTGCTTATTGGAGATTCTTCCAATGATGTCGAAGCTGCGCGCCGCGCCGGGATTGATTGTGTTGTAGTCAGCTATGGCTATAATCATGGTGAAAATATTGCAGATTGTCAGCCACAGCAGATTGTGGATGATCTTAGAGAATTACTTGCCTAATACGCGTACTAAGGAAAGAAAATGAATAGTTGTAAGGTTTTTCGATGGCGTCGCTCAGTTCAATTCTATTTACATACTGAGTAACCCTAATTTAAAGAGAAAAACCGCATGACCACTCAAGCACAATTCCAGCAACTTGCTGCGCAAGGCTATAACCTCATTCCTGTTTATCGTCAGCGTCTGGCAGATACCGATACACCACTTTCTATTTTTGCTCGGCTTAAACAGCATCAGCAGGCTTATTTATTCGAGTCTGTAGAAGGTGGTGAGAACTGGGCACGCTATTCGATTATTGGACTAGGTGAATCCACGGTATTTTCCTGCAATGCAGGCGAGTTGACGGTACAGCACGCAGATGATTCGATTGAAAAGCAGCACTGTGCGGACCCATTTCAATATATTCGCGACTTTCAGGCGCAATTTAAGGTGCCAACCCAGGCAGAATTACCGGACCTACCGAGTTTTACTGGTGGATTAGTCGGTTACTTTGGTTATGACGCGGTGCGTTATATCGAACCGAAATTAAAAAATGTGCCGGAAGCGGATCCGGTCGGCTTGCCAGATATCTGGATGATGCTCTCTAAAACAGTGATTGTATTTGATAACCTGAAAGATACCTTGTTCTTAATTGTACATGCGGATGCCACTGCCCCGGGTTCTTATGAAAAAGCACATGAACAATTAAATGAATTGGAAAATATTCTGGCCACGCCCATCAGCCTTAAAGCTGAAAAACATACGCCGCCACATTTTGAGTCCCTCACCGGACATGACAACTTCATTGCTTCGGTGGAAAAGGTCAAAGAGTATATTCGTGCTGGAGATGTAATGCAGGTCGTACCCGGGCACCGGATGGTGTCTGACTTCGACGGTGACCCGCTACAGGTGTATCGTGCGCTGCGTCATCTCAATCCATCGCCGTATTTGTTCCTGGTGCAAGGGCAGACCTTGGAAAATAACACGCCATTCCATATTGTCGGCTCTTCTCCTGAAATTCTGTCCCGTCTGGAAAATGGTATTGCCACAGTTCGTCCATTAGCGGGAACCCGTCCACGTGGCAAAACCAAAGAAGAAGATCTGGCACTTGAGCAGGACTTACTCTCTGACGAAAAAGAAATTGCTGAACATGTCATGCTGATTGATCTGGGACGTAATGATGTGGGACGCATTGCAAAAATTGGCAAAGTGCAGGTAACTGATCAAATGGTGATCGAACGTTATTCACATGTGATGCATATTGTCTCCAATGTGCAGGGTGAAGTACGTGATGATGTCGATGCTCTGGACGTTTTTAAGGCAACTTTCCCCGCAGGCACACTTTCAGGCGCGCCAAAAATCCGTGCCATGGAAATTATTGATGAAGTTGAGCCGGTAAAACGTGGAATTTTCGGTGGCGCTGTTGGTTATTTAGGCTGGCATGGCGAAATGGACATGTCGATTGCGATTCGTACCTGTATCATTCGCGAAAATAAGGTCTATGTGCAGGCCGGAGCAGGGCTAGTTGCCGACTCAAATCCTGAATCTGAGTGGAATGAAACCCAAATAAAAGCTCGCGCAGTGATCAAAGCGGTTGAATTATCATCAAATGGTTTGATTTTATGAGTTTTTGACGTTTTTTTTGAAAAAAACACTTGCAAGGATTCTGAGTTTTGCTAAACTGCACACCGTTCCGATACGAAACGTACGAAACACTAAGAAACGCCGGCATAGCTCAGTTGGTAGAGCAACTGACTTGTAATCAGTAGGTCCACAGTTCGAATCCGTGTGCCGGCACCATCTTAGGGGTTTGGTAGTGTGAAGTAAAGAACAGCACTGATGTAAGTGTAAAAAATGGTGAGGTTCCCGAGCGGTCAAAGGGGGCGGACTGTAACTCCGCTACGAAAGTTTCGAAGGTTCGAATCCTTCCCTCACCACCAATTTTAAGACTTCAATAAGTGGTTTGTACCAACATCGTGCGGGAGTAGCTCAGTTGGTAGAGCGGTAGCCTTCCAAGCTACATGTCGCGAGTTCGACCCTCGTCTCCCGCTCCATTGAAGTACTAATATTTGCTCTTATAGCTCAGTGGTAGAGCACTCCCTTGGTAAGGGAGAGGTCTCGAGTTCAAATCTCGATAAGAGCTCCAGATTACAGTTTAGCAACTTTGTTGCAAAGAAATTCCAAAAGCAGGCTATTTAGTCTGCTTTTCAAGTATTTGGTGTTCGGTTTTTTTTAAACGATATGTCGGAGCTGGGTTTTACTCAGAATTGTGTTCGACGTAAACGAGGAAGATTAACATGGCTAAGGCTAAGTTTGAACGTAATAAGCCACACGTTAACGTGGGCACAATTGGTCACGTTGACCATGGTAAAACAACTTTAACGGCTGCAATTGCAACTGTATGTGCGAAGAAATTCGGTGGCGAAGCGAAAGACTACGCTGCAATCGACTCTGCACCAGAAGAAAAAGCACGTGGTATTACAATTAATACTTCACACGTAGAATACGATTCTCCAACTCGTCACTACGCTCACGTAGATTGCCCGGGCCACGCCGATTATGTTAAAAACATGATTACTGGTGCTGCTCAGATGGACGGCGCGATCCTTGTATGTGCTGCGACTGATGGTCCTATGCCACAGACTCGTGAACACATCCTGCTTTCTCGTCAGGTAGGTGTACCTTACATCGTTGTATTCTTGAACAAATGCGACCTTGTAGACGATGAAGAGCTTCTTGAGCTAGTTGAAATGGAAGTTCGTGAACTTCTTTCTACTTACGACTTCCCGGGTGATGACACTCCAGTGATCCGTGGTTCTGCTCTTCTTGCGCTTAACGGTGATGACAGCCAATACGGCGAGCCAGCGGTAGTTGCGCTTGTTGAAGCACTTGACTCTTACATTCCAGAGCCAGAGCGTGCAATTGACCTTCCATTCCTTATGCCAATTGAAGACGTATTCTCAATCTCTGGTCGTGGTACAGTAGTAACTGGCCGTGTAGAGACTGGTATCGTTAAAGTAGGTGAGTCTGTAGAAATCGTTGGTATCCGTGATACTCAAACTACTACAGTAACCGGCGTAGAAATGTTCCGTAAGCTTCTTGACGAAGGTCGTGCGGGCGAGAACTGTGGTGTTCTTCTTCGTGGTACTAAGCGTGAAGACGTACAACGTGGTCAAGTATTGACTAAACCAGGTGCGATCAAGCCACACACTAAATTCGATGCGGAAGTATATGTACTTTCTAAAGAAGAAGGTGGTCGTCACACTCCATTCCTTAACGGTTACCGTCCACAGTTCTACTTCCGTACTACGGACGTAACTGGTGCGATCGCGCTTAAAGAAGGCGTGGAAATGGTTATGCCTGGTGACAACGTTGAGATGTCAGTAGAGCTAATCCACCCGATCGCAATGGACCCAGGTCTACGTTTTGCGATCCGTGAAGGTGGTCGTACAGTTGGTGCTGGTGTAGTTGCTAAAGTAACTGCATAATCATAGAATAAGACAAGCAGGTTGGAGCTTAGGCTCCAACTTGTTGTTTTGCAGGTCAGTAGTTCAATTGGTAGAGCGTCGGTCTCCAAAACCGAATGTTGGGGGTTCGAGTCCCTCCTGACCTGCCAAGTTTCTAAAAAGACGCTTGATGTCGGCAAAATTGGTCATATAATAAGTCGCGAAACCTACGACGAGTACAAAAATGTCGAATGAAAAATCACGCGACGCATTAGGCGAAGCGGTAATTCCTCAAAGAAATAATCCTGCAGTAGATGTAAGTTCTGGTTCTCCATTAGACATGGTTCTATGGGTTATCGCCTTGATTTTATTGGTTGGTGCAATGATGGTAAACCAATATTTACCAGCGTACTGGGCACCTGCGAATGATATTTGGGTGCGCGTTGGGGTGATTTTGGCTTGTATCGTTGCAGCATTCGGTTTATTATACGCCACCCATCAAGGCAAAGGCTTTATTCGTCTGCTAAAAGATGCACGAATTGAGTTGCGTCGAGTGACCTGGCCTACCAAGCAAGAGACGATGTCCACATCTTGGCAAGTTCTTGTTGTAGTCGTAATTGCATCCATCTTATTGTGGTGTTTTGACTATATTTTAGGCTGGTTAATGAAGTTTATTATCGGGTAAGAGAGCTATGAAACGTTGGTACATTATTCATGCCTATTCAGGTTATGAAAAACAAGTGATGCGTTCGCTTAATGATCGAATCCAGCGTAGCGCTGTTGCCGATAGCTTTGGTGAAGTCCTTGTTCCTACCGAAGAAGTGGTAGAAATGAAGGATGGCAAGAAGCGTAAATCAGAGCGTAAGTTCTTTCCTGGCTATGTCCTAGTCGAAATGGAAATGAACGATGATACTTGGCACATTGTTAAAGAATGTCCAAAAGTTTTAGGTTTTATTGGTGGTACGGCTGAAAAACCGGCACCGATTACGCAAAAAGAAGCAGATGCGATTCTTGCGCGTGTACGTAATACTGGTGAAGCGCCTCGTCCTAAGACGATGTTTGAACCAGGCGAAGAATTACTCGTGGTTGACGGTCCATTCACTGACTTTAAAGGTGTGGTGGAAGAAGTTCAATACGAAAAGTCACGTTTAACGCTGACCATTAATGTATTTAACCGACCAACTCAAGTTGAATTGGAATTTCGTCAAGTCGAAAAATCAGTCTAATTTGTATGGGTTGAAAACGCCTGACTTATTTATAAGTCAGGCATTGTTGTTGTAACGGTATCGTTACTTGAAATCATTGGGGAGCCTTCACCGGCGTTTGCACCCAGAGGTAATTTGAAATGGCTAAGAAGATTGACGGCTATATCAAGCTGCAAGTTCCAGCTGGTAAAGCGAATCCATCTCCACCGATTGGTCCTGCACTAGGTCAACGTGGTGTGAACATCATGGCATTCTGTAAAGAATTCAATGCTGCTACACAAAAAGTTGAAGCTGGTCTGCCAATTCCAGTCGTGATCACTGTGTACAACGACAAGTCGTTCACATTCATCATGAAAACTCCACCTGCTGCTGTTCTTCTTAAGAAAGCTGCTGGTATCCAGAAGGGTTCAGCTGTACCTAACAAAACTAAAGTTGGTAAGTTGACTCGTGCTCAAATCGAAGAAATCGCGACTACTAAAGAACCAGATTTGACTGGTGCTGATTTAGACGCACGTGTACGTACCATTGCTGGTTCTGCGCGTTCTATGGGCTTGGAAGTGGAGCTTTAAGACATGGCTAAATTAACTAAACGTCAAAAAGCGATTGTAGCTGCTGTAGAAGCACACAAAGTTTACACGCTAGAAGAAGCTGTTGCAGTTTTAGAGAGCCTTCCAGCTCCTAAATTCAAAGAATCTCTAGATATCGCGGTAAACCTAGGTGTTGATCCTCGTAAGTCTGACCAGGTTGTTCGTGGTGCGACTACACTTCCTGCAGGTACTGGTAAAACTGTACGTGTAGCTGTATTCGCTCAAGGCGCTGCTGCTGAAGCTGCTAAAGCTGAAGGTGCAGACGTTGTTGGTTTCGACGATCTTGCTGAAAGCATCCAAGCGGGTAACCTTGACTTTGACGTAGTAATTGCTGCTCCAGATGCAATGCGCGTTGTAGGTAAACTTGGTACGATCCTTGGTCCACGTGGCTTAATGCCAAACCCTAAAGTGGGTACTGTAACTCCTGACGTTGCTACTGCAGTTAAAAATGCAAAAGCTGGTCAAGCACGTTACCGCGTAGACAAAGCTGGTATTATCCACGCTGCGATCGGTCAAGTAGGTTTTGAGGCTGCTGCTGTTCGTCAAAACGTTGAAGCACTTGTTGCTGACTTGAAGCGTTTGAAACCTGCTACGTCTAAAGGCGTATACATTCAAAAGATCACTTTGAGCTCAACTATGGGTCCTGGTTTGATCGTTGATGTAGCAAACGTTTCTAAATAAGTCTCGACTTATTACAGAATTTTAAAGCCCTGAGTAAAATTTGAAGCAGTGCTTCAAATTTTACGCAAGAAACGCTCCGTCGTATTTTGCAAACTTAGGCAAACTTTGAATTGATAAATGAAAATTTATCAGCGTCAAAGACCGCGGGCGAGGGGAGTTTTATGCTTCTCTCTTAATAGTCCAGCCTGCGTAGACGCGGTGGTGTGATTTGTTCATCCTCCGCGTGTGAGTCCAGTGATGGTCTTGCGAATTGGGAGTGTACTTCGCGTAAGTACATAAATCACCGTTAGGAGGTTTTACAATGGCTCTTCTTATCGAAGGCAAAAAACAGATCGTAGCTGAAGTAGCTGAAGTTGCTTCTACTGCATTTGCTGCTGTTGTTGCTGACTACCAAGGTTTGACTGTAGAGCAGTTAACTACTCTACGTGTTGAAGCGCGTAAACTTGGTGTTACTACACGTATCGTTCGTAACACTTTGGCTAAACGTGCTCTTCAAGATACTCAATTCAATATCTTGAACGACAACCTTGTTGGCCCAACAATCTTAGCTTTCTCGAATTCTGAAGACGACATGGGTGCTGCTGCACGTTTGTTCGAAGAATTCGCTAAAACTAATAAAGCATTTGAACTTAAAGCTGCTGCATTTGATGGCAAACTTTATCAAGGTGCAGAAGTTAGCGTAATCGCGAATCTTCCGAACCAAGAGAAAGCGCTTACTATGCTTGCAAACGTTCTTCAAGCTCCTATTTCGAAATTGGGCCGCTTACTTACAGCGCTTCAAGAGAAAAACGAGTCAGAAGCTGCTTAAGCTCAAACTTAAACACACATCATTCAATACCCATTTGGAGTTAATCTCATGGCTTTAACAAACGAAGAAATCCTAAACGCAGTTGCTGAAAAAACTGTTCTTGAACTTGTTGAACTTATCTCTGCTTTCGAAGAGAAATTCAATGTATCTGCTGCTGCTGTAGCTGTTGCTGCTGGCCCTGCTGCTGCTGCTGCTGAAGAACAAACTGAATTCAATGTTGAATTGACTTCTTTCGGCGCTAACAAAGTTGCTGTAATTAAAGCAGTTCGTGAAGCGACTGGCCTTGGCTTGAAAGAAGCTAAAGACATGGTTGAAGGCGCTCCTGCAGTTCTTAAAGAAGGCGTTTCTAAAGAAGAAGGCGAAGAGCTTAAGAAGAAACTTGAAGAAGCTGGTGCTACAGTTACTCTTAAGTAATTTCTTAAGGGAGCCGGTTTTTTATAATCGGCTCCAAAAATTGGCTGATGGCTCTTGGGTCATCAGCCTTTTTGCGTTACAATAATCGGCTCGATTTTTGTTTGCATGATATAAAAATCATACAAATTGAAAATAAACATAATGAACAAACGTTTACCAATATTTTTCATTAAAAAATATTGATAAGCGTTTTAATACCACTAAAAATTGCAGCATTTGTAAAGAGTGGTGGCCATATCGGCCAGCGTAATTCCTTCTGAGCCCGTTCTGCAGGCGGGCTTGGTTTACACTTTCCGAGGACTCCAGATGGCATACTCATATACCGAAAAGAAACGGATCCGTAAGAATTTTGGTAAATTGCCTAGCGTCATGGATGCTCCGTACTTGCTCGCGATTCAAGTCGACTCGTACAGAACATTCTTACAAGATGGCAAATCACCAAAAAACCGCGAAGATATCGGTCTCCAAGCCGCATTTCGTTCAGTTTTTCCTATTGAAAGTTATTCTGGCAATGCTGCTTTAGAATTTGTTGAGTATAGTCTTGGTAAGCCTGAGTTTGATGTACGCGAATGTATCCTTCGTGGCTCAACTTATGCAGCACCAATGCGTGTAAAAATTCGTTTGATCCTGAAAGATCGTGAAACGAAGTCAATTAAAGACGTACGTGAACAAGAAGTCTATATGGGCGAAATGCCATTAATGACGGATAACGGTACCTTTGTAATTAACGGTACCGAGCGTGTGATCGTGTCACAATTACACCGTTCACCAGGCGTATTCTTTGACCACGATAAAGGCAAGACTCACTCAAGTGGTAAAGTCCTTTATTCAGCGCGTATCATTCCTTACCGTGGTTCATGGTTAGACTTTGAATTCGATGCCAAAGACCTCGTCTATGTACGTATTGACCGTCGTCGTAAATTGCTTGCGACTGTGGTGCTTCGTGCCTTGGGTTACAGCAACGAAAACATTCTCGACATGTTCTACGAGAAAGTACCTGTGTATCTTGACATGGGTAGCTACCAGATCGACCTGGTGCCTGAACGTCTGCGTGGCGAAATGGCACAGTTTGACATCCTGGACAAGGATGGCAAGGCAATTGTTGAGCAAGGTAAACGTATCAATGCGCGTCATGTACGTCAAATGGAAGCTTCAGGTCTTGAAAAACTTGCAGTGCCAGATGAGTACCTATATGAGCGTATCACTGCTGAAGACATCCCATTAAAAGATGGTGATGTGATTGCAGCCAATACTGTATTAAGCCATGAAATCATGGTGAAAATTGCAGAAGGCGGCGTGAAACAGTTCAATATTCTGTTCACTAATGATATCGACCGCGGTTCATTCGTTGCAGATTCTCTACGTGCAGATACAACGAGCAATCGTGAAGAAGCATTGGTAGAAATCTACAAAGTGATGCGTCCGGGCGAGCCACCAACAAAAGAAGCTGCTGAAAACTTATTCAACAACTTGTTCTTCTCTTCTGAACGTTATGACTTGTCTCCAGTGGGTCGTATGAAGTTCAACCGTCGTTTGGGTCGTCCTTACGAAGTGGGTACAGACCAGAAATCACGTGAAGTTGAAGGCATTCTCTCGAACGAAGATATCACTGATGTATTAAAAACATTAGTTGAAATCCGTAACGGTAAAGGTGAAGTCGACGATATCGATCACTTGGGTAACCGTCGTGTTCGTTCTGTTGGTGAAATGACAGAAAACCAATTCCGTGTAGGTCTGGTTCGTGTAGAACGTGCTGTTAAAGAGCGTTTATCACAAGCTGAAACTGACAACCTGTCTCCACAAGATTTGATCAATGCGAAGCCTGTTGCTGCTGCAATCAAAGAATTCTTTGGTTCAAGCCAGTTGTCTCAGTTTATGGACCAAAACAACCCGTTATCTGAGATTACGCACAAACGTCGTGTTTCTGCGCTTGGTCCCGGCGGTTTGACGCGTGAACGTGCAGGCTTTGAAGTACGTGACGTACATCAAACTCACTACGGTCGTGTATGTCCAATTGAAACACCGGAAGGTCCAAACATTGGTTTGATCAACTCGCTTTCTGTTTATGCGAAATGTAATAACTTCGGTTTCCTGGAAACCCCATACCGTAAGGTTGTTGATGGTCGTGTAACAGATGAAGTTGAATACCTGTCTGCGATTGAAGAAGTAGGCACTGTCATTGCACAGGCCGATTCTGCAATGGATAAAGACGGTAACTTAACAGAAGAGTTTGTATCTGTTCGTCATCAAGGTGACTTCGTACGTATTCCTCCTGAAAAAGTAACGCATATGGATGTATCTGCTCAGCAGGTCGTATCTGTAGCAGCGTCACTGATTCCATTCCTAGAACACGATGATGCCAACCGTGCATTAATGGGTTCGAACATGCAACGTCAGGCAGTTCCGACGTTGATCGCTGACAAGCCGCTTGTTGGTACCGGTATGGAAGCGAACGTAGCACATGACTCAGGTGTATGTGTGATCGCTCAGCGTGGTGGTCGTATCGAGTTTGTTGATGCGTCTCGTGTGGTTATTCGTGTGAATGAAGACGAAATGATCGCAGGTGAAGCAGGTGTAGATATCTACAACCTGATCAAATACACCCGTTCGAACCAGAACACTTGTATCAACCAGAAAGTTCTTGTGAACCTGGGCGATAAAGTAGGTCGTGGTGATGTACTGGCTGATGGTCCATCAACAGATGGCGGTGAGCTGGCATTGGGTCAAAACATGCGCGTTGCGTTTATGACCTGGAATGGTTACAACTACGAAGACTCGATCTTACTTTCTGAACGTGTACTTCAAGAAGACCGTTTAACGTCTATTCATATCCAGGAATTGTCATGTGTTGCACGTGATACCAAACTGGGTGCGGAAGAAATCACTGCTGATATTCCGAACGTAGGTGAAGCTGCTCTGTCTAAACTGGACGAGTCAGGTATCGTTTACATCGGTGCTGAAGTAACTGCTGGCGATATCCTTGTTGGTAAAGTAACCCCTAAAGGTGAAACACAGCTTACTCCGGAAGAAAAATTGCTACGTGCAATCTTCGGTGAAAAAGCGGCTGACGTAAAAGACTCATCTTTACGTGTTCCATCAGGTACTAAAGGTACTGTGATTGACGTTCAAGTGTTTACACGTGACGGTCTTGAAAAAGACGAACGTGCTCAAGCAATTGAAAAAGCGCAATTGGATGCATACCGTAAAGACTTGAAAGAAGAATTCAAAATCTTCGAAGAAGCTGCACGTGAACGTGTAATCCGCCTACTGAATGGCCAAGAGTCGAATGGTGGCGGTACAACTAAACGTGGCGACAAACTGTCTGAAGACGTGTTGTCTGGTTTAGAGCTTGTTGATCTTCTTGAAATTCAACCAGTTGACGAAGCAATTGCTGAACGTTTAACTCAAATTCAAGTGTTCTTGAAAGAGAAGAGCTTCGAAATTGACGAGAAATTTGCTGAGAAAAAACGCAAACTTTCTACAGGCGATGAACTGACGACTGGCGTATTGAAAGTAGTTAAAGTTTATCTTGCTGTGAAACGTCGCATCCAGCCTGGTGATAAGATGGCGGGTCGTCACGGTAACAAAGGTGTTGTATCAAACATCTTGCCAGTAGAAGACATGCCACATGATGCCAACGGTGTACCTGTTGATATCGTATTGAACCCGCTGGGCGTACCATCGCGTATGAACGTGGGTCAGATTCTTGAAACTCACTTGGGTATGGCGGCGAAAGGTCTTGGCGATCAAATCGACAAGATGATGAAAGAGCAACGTACTGTACTTGAGCTTCGTGATTTCCTAGACAAGATTTACAACAAAGTTGGTGGCGAGCAAGAAGATCTTGATAGCTTGACTGATGAAGAAATCTTGAAACTTTCTGGCAACTTGCGTGCTGGTGTACCTTTGGCTACTCCTGTATTCGATGGTGCTGAAGAAGGTCAGATCAAAGAGTTGTTACAACTTGCAGGCCTGTCTAGTACTGGTCAGACCGTATTATATGATGGTCGTACTGGTGAGCGTTTCGACCGTCCGGTAACTGTTGGTTACATGTACATGCTGAAACTGAACCACTTGGTGGATGACAAGATGCATGCGCGTTCAACTGGTTCTTACTCTCTAGTTACGCAACAGCCGCTTGGTGGTAAAGCACAATTCGGTGGTCAGCGTTTCGGTGAGATGGAAGTCTGGGCACTAGAAGCTTACGGTGCAGCATATACGCTACAAGAAATGCTGACTGTGAAATCGGATGACGTTGAAGGCCGTACCCGTATCTACAAGAACATTGTAGATGGCAACCATTATATGGACCCGGGCATGCCTGAATCGTTCAACGTATTGACCAAAGAGATCCGTTCTTTAGGTATCAACATTGAACTGAAAAATGGTGACTAAGAATCTCCATTAAATCTCCCCAAACCCCTCTTTGATAAAGAGGGGCTTCCCCCTTAACAAAGGGGGATTGAGGGGGATTCTTGGGATTCCCAATTCAGTTAAAAAACAATATTTGTGACCCAGTTGTTGAGTGAAAATCTCCACAACACACGGAGAAAAAAATTGAAAGACTTGCTCGATATCATGCGCAAAAAGACGGATTCAGACGGTCATGCTCCAGTAGAGTTTGACCGCATCCGTATTGGTCTTGCGTCACCAGAAATGATTAAGTCATGGTCTCACGGTGAAGTTAAAAAGCCAGAAACCATTAACTATCGTACGTTCAAGCCTGAACGTGATGGTTTGTTCTGTGCCAAAATCTTTGGTCCAGTGAAAGATTACGAATGCTTGTGTGGTAAATACAAGCGTATGAAATACAAAGGCGTCATTTGTGAAAAATGTGGCGTTGAAGTAACAACTGCGAAAGTTCGTCGTGAACGTATGGGTCACATCGAGCTAGCATCTCCAGTTGCACACATCTGGTTCTTGAAATCATTGCCTAGCCGTATCGGTCTATTATTAGACATGACGCTACGTGATATTGAACGTGTATTGTATTTCGAATCTTATGTAGTGACCGATCCGGGTATGACTCCATTTGAGAAATACCAGCTTCTAAACGATGAAGAATACTTCAATGCATTAGAAGAACACGGTGATGAATTCACAGCGAAAATGGGTGCTGAAGCGGTTCAAGACTTGTTGAAAGACATCGATCTTGAAGCTGAAATTGCGCGTCTTCGTGAAGAAATTCCTGTTACAACTTCAGAAACCAAGCTGAAAAAAGCGTCTAAGCGTTTGAAGTTGATGGAAGCATTCAACGATTCGAACAACAAGCCAGAATGGATGGTGTTAACTGTACTTCCAGTTCTTCCACCAGATCTACGTCCGCTTGTACCACTTGAAGGTGGTCGTTTCGCGACTTCTGACCTGAACGATCTTTATCGTCGTGTGATCAACCGTAACAACCGTTTGAAGCGTCTTCTTGACCTTGCAGCGCCAGACATCATCGTACGTAACGAAAAACGTATGTTACAAGAGTCTGTAGATGCATTGCTGGATAACGGTCGTCGTGGTCGTGCAATTACCGGTTCGAACAAGCGTCCGCTTAAATCTTTGGCAGACATGATCAAAGGTAAGCAAGGTCGTTTCCGTCAAAACTTACTTGGTAAGCGTGTTGACTACTCTGGTCGTTCGGTAATTACTGTTGGTCCAAACCTGCGTTTGCATCAATGTGGTCTTCCGAAGAAAATGGCACTTGAACTGTTCAAGCCATTCATTTTCGCGAAACTACAAGCTTCTGGTCAAGCAACTACCATTAAAGCTGCGAAGAAAATGGTTGAGCGTGAAACCCCAGAAGTTTGGGACGTTCTTGCTCACGTGATTCGTCAACATCCAGTAATGTTGAACCGTGCGCCAACACTTCACCGTCTGGGTCTTCAAGCATTTGAACCGATCCTGATCGAAGGTAAAGCGATCCGTCTACACCCACTCGTATGTGCTGCGTTTAACGCCGACTTCGATGGTGACCAAATGGCGGTACACGTACCATTAACACTTGAAGCTCAGCTTGAAGCTCGTGCGTTAATGATGTCGACGAATAACATCTTGTCTCCAGCGAATGGTGAGCCAATCATCGTACCGTCTCAGGACGTTGTCTTGGGCTTGTATTACATCACGCGTGATGCAATCAATGCCAAAGGTGAAGGCATGGTGTTCGCGGATACTCACGAAGTAAACCGTGCACTGGCAACAGGTCAGGTTGATCTACACGCTCGCGTTAAAGCACGTGTACACCAGACTGTCATCGACGAAGACGGTAACCGTGAACAGCAAACCATTATTGTAGATACGACGCCTGGTCGCTGCCTGCTTTGGGAAGTTGTACCTGAAGGGATGGATTTCCAGCAAATTAACGTTGAGATGACCAAGAAAAACATCTCGAAGTTAATTAACTCTTGCTACCGTAAATTGGGTCTGAAAGATACTGTTATCTTCGCTGACCAATTGATGTACTTGGGCTTCCGTCAGGCGACGCGTTCAGGTGTATCTGTCGGTATGGAAGACATGGTTATTCCACCGCAAAAACAAGCAATTATTGGTAAAGCGGAAGCTGAAGTTCGTGAAATCGAACAACAGTTCGAACAAGGTTTCGTAACTGCCGGCGAACGTTATAACAAAGTGGTCGATATTTGGGCACGTACCAATGACCAGGTTGCTAAAGCGATGATGGACAACTTGTCTTTCACTACTGTGAAGAACAAACAGGGTGAAGACGAGAAGCAAAAATCATTCAACTCGATCTACATGATGTCTGACTCGGGTGCCCGTGGTTCGGCAGCTCAGATTCGTCAGTTGGCGGGTATGCGTGGTTTGATGGCGAAGCCGGATGGCTCGATCATTGAAACCCCAATTAAAGCGAACTTCCGTGAAGGTTTGACCGTACTTCAGTACTTCATCTCGACACACGGTGCGCGTAAAGGTTTGGCCGATACAGCACTGAAAACTGCGAACTCGGGTTACTTGACTCGTCGTTTGGTAGACGTTGCGCAGGACTTGGTTATTACCGAGCCAGATTGTGGTACTTATGACGGTCTGGTAATGACTCCGTTCATTCAAGGTGGCGATGTCATCGAAAACCTGGGTGCACGAGTATTGGGTCGTGTGGTTGCTGAAGATGTGAAACGTGTAGGTACAGACGAAGTTCTGCTTCCACGTAATACGTTAATTGACGAGAAACTGGCAACGTTTATCGAAAGCCAAGGTGTCGACGAAATTAAAGTACGTTCAGTCGTGAACTGTGCGTCTACCTTCGGTGTATGTGCGAAATGTTACGGTCGTGACCTAGCACGCGGTCACCAGGTGAACCCGGGTGAGTCTGTTGGTGTAATGGCAGCTCAATCGATTGGTGAGCCAGGTACACAGTTAACAATGCGTACCTTCCACGTCGGTGGTGCTGCGAGCCGAACTTCTGCTGCAAACAGTGTACAAGTTCGTAACCAAGGTACAGTACGTTTCCACAACGTGAAAACAGTACAACATGCCAAAGGTCATTTGGTGTCGACTTCACGTTCAGGTGAAATCGGTATTGCGGATGATTTAGGTCGTGAGCGCGAGCGCTATAAACTGCCTTACGGTGCGTCTATCTTGCTGAAAGATGGCGAAGCTGTAGAAGCAGGCGGTATTGTGGCGACTTGGGATCCGCATACACATCCATTGGTAACAGAAGTTGCTGGTAAAGTACGTTTCAGCCAGATTGCTGATGGCGTGACGGTTACTTCTAAAACTGATGATGCAACAGGTATGTCAACCATCGAAATCTTGCCAGTGACTTCACGTCCTGCGTCAGGTAAAGATTTGCGTCCTGCTGTTGTGTTAGACACAGTAGATGGTGGTGAACAGTTCTACTTCCTGCCACAGAATACGATTCTTTCTGTTCGCGATGGCGAAACGATTGGTGTCGGTGATGTCATCGGTCGTGTACCACAAGAAACTTCACGTACCCGTGATATTACCGGTGGTCTGCCGCGTGTAGCTGACTTGTTCGAAGCACGTAAGCCGAAAGAGCATGCAATCCTTGCAGAAGTGTCGGGTGTTGTAAGCTTTGGTAAAGAGACCAAAGGTAAGAACCGTCTGGTGATTACGCCGGATGATGGCTCTGAGATTTATGAAGAGCTGATTCCGAAATGGCGTACCATTAACGTGTTCGAAGGCGAACATGTGAACCGTGGTGAAACTATTTCTGATGGTCCACAGAACCCGCACGATATCTTACGTTTGAAAGGCGAAGTTGCGCTTACAAACTACATCGTGAACGAAGTTCAGGACGTATACCGTCTGCAAGGTGTAAAAATCAACGACAAGCATATTGAAGTCATCGTACGTCAAATGCTGCGTAAAGTTGATATCACTGATGGTGGCGATACCAGCTTCATCAAAGGCGAACAAGTGGATTACATCCGCGTTGTTCAAGAAAACCAAGCAGTTCTTGCACAAAACAAGTTCCCTGCGAAGTTTGAACGTCAATTGATGGGTATTACCAAAGCATCGCTTTCTACTGACTCGTTCATCTCTGCTGCATCGTTCCAGGAAACCACGCGTGTGTTAACTGAAGCGGCTGTAACAGGTAAAGAAGATGATTTACGCGGTTTGAAAGAGAATGTGGTTGTAGGTCGTCTGATCCCAGCGGGTACAGGTTTGGCTTACCACCTGGAGCGTCGTCGTCAAGAAGCAGAAGCTGCAGAATTTGAACTGCACAATGACTTCTCTGATGTAGACCAAGCTCTAAGCCAAGCATTTAACGAAGAATTCTAATTCGAGTTAAAGTTGAGAAAAGAGACGCCTTCGGGCGTCTTTTTTTTGTCTGAAATTTATAAATAGGACATCTTGAACAGAAGAATAATCCATTGATATTTACAAAACTCAGCAGGAATACCGAGAGAAGTAACACGCTACAGATTTTAGTTTCATAAAATGAAGATAAGCTTAATTAAAGCAAGACAGGAAGGCCAAGGTCATGAAAAAATTAATGGGTGTTATGGCAGTTGCCACTCTTTCCACCTTTATGTTGGCGGGTTGTGAAAGTATGTCTGCCAATGAGCAACGGATCGGTGCTGCGGCCCTTGGTGGTGCAGTCGGTGGTGGTGTCGGTAATAAAGTCGGCGGTGGCGTTGGTGCAGCTGTAGGTGGTGGTGCCGGTGCTGCAGTGGGTAGTAAATCCCAAGGCGGTTCAAACCGTAATGCGACCTATAGTGGTGTAGGTGGTGCTGTTGGTTCCGCAGTGGGTAAAAGCATCTTCGGTGGTAATGCGGGTGCTGCAATCGGTGGCGCAATCGGTGGTGGTGCCGGTGCTGCGATTGAACAGGATAACCGTCGTCGTTAAGTCGAAAGTCACTTCAGATTCATCTAGATTTAAAAGCGCCAATGTGGCGCTTTTATCTTATTTAGGAGCGTTAATTTTCCCTTTGCTCTGTTTACGCCGGATATATACTGTTTTTTCTACTTCGGCAATTCTGACCCCGGCTTCATCATAAATATTCAGCTGATAATGTCGATACACTGGCGCATTATCGGCTGCCAGATTGATAATCGTGGCAATTTCTTCAGCAGAAATCCGAATGTCCGCCACCACTGTGCCGCGACCCGGTGCCAAAAACTGAATGCTGGCGCCTTTATCCCAGACCAGGTATTTCGGTCCCAAATGATGCATCAGCAATAACATATAAAAGGGATCGACCATTGAATACAGGCTGCCACCAAAATGCACACCGACAATATTCTGGTTCTTACGGGTCAGCGGCATTTTGACCCGAACGTGATAATTATTAAAATCAATCTTATCAATTTCAATGCCTGCACCACGATAAGGGGCATAGCGGTTCAGAATAAATTTTGAAACCAGAGGCAGTTTTTGAATTTTCTGGAATAGGCTCATACTGACATTCTTTTTGCGGCTGTGATTATGCATACTAGAGCAACAAAAATGCGCTGGCATTGATCAATCATGCCGATTTATAAACTAAGTGGTCAATAACAAAAACAGGATCAAAAGATGGAAATGCACATGCAATGGGTCGATACCACGGATCAGCAGCGTCTTTGTGTCAAAACTTATGGACAATCCGAACAACCGGCATTGGTGCTGGTTCACGGCTATCCCGATCATCAGGCAGTTTGGGAGCCAGCCATTGCTCATTTGAGTCAGGATTACTTTGTTGTGACTTATGATGTCCGTGGTGCAGGTGAGTCCAGTATTCCCAAAAAAATCTCCGATTACCGCTTGGCCCGTTTAAGTCAGGATCTGGAAGAGGTGGTGAACGAAATATTGCCGAATCGTGCTTTTCATCTGGCCGCGCATGACTGGGGTTCAATTCAGTCCTGGGAATCCGTCACCGGTCCACGCTTTAAAGGACGAATTCTGTCTTATAGCACCTTGTCTGGGCCATGTCTGGATCATGCCGCTTTCTGGATGCGTGAACAGTTCCAGCAAAACAAAGCAAAATTCTTAAAGCAAATGAGTAAGTCTTGGTATATCGCGATGTTTCAGTTGCCTTTAGTGGCGCCATTGGCCTGGAATTTTTTTAATCCGCAGCGTTGGGCCAAGATCGTGCAGCAAATAGAAAGACGGGATGATCTGCCACTCAACCCGCATATTGTCAAAGATGGAAAATATGGTGTGAACCTGTATCGGGCCAATTTTTTGCCACGTTTGACTCAACCACGGCAGCGTTTCGCCATCTGTCCGGTACAGGCGATTGTGCTGAAATATGACCAGTTTGTCGGGCCAGATCTGGTTGATGAAATGTCAAAATGGGTGGATGATTTCTCGAAAGTAGAACTGGCTGCCAATCACTGGGCGATCCTGAGTCAACCGGAGCAAGTGGCTCAATTGATTGATGAGTTTATTCAGCGTAAATCTGCTGACATTCATTGACAGGCCACTCCGCGAAACATGACCCGACCAGAAAAAAGTGGCGGAATTTTTATCCGTATTTTCTGATAAAATAGCCGCTTTCTCTCTATTCCGATTCATTATGTTCGCAATTCTTGCTGCTATTGGAGTCATGTTCGGACTCTCGTTGGCACGTGTACCTGTGGTTTTTGCCCTGGTCATTGGTGCTGTTACAGGTGGTTTATTGGCAGGTCTAGGCCTGCAGGGAACCTTGGACGCGTTTAACAATGGCTTGGGTGGTGGTGCTAAAATTGCCTTGGCTTATGGTATTTTAGGTGCATTTGCTTTGGCTCTGGCACGTTCGGGTTTACCGGATTTGCTAGCCTATAAAATGATCAGTACCTTAAAAGGTGAGGCCGATTTTAAAGCGCAAAACCGGGTGAAATATCTGATCTTTTTCACAGTCGCCATTGCTGCCGTGTTCTCGCAGAACGTTATTCCCGTGCATATTGCCTTTATTCCGGTACTGATTCCGCCACTATTGGCTGTATTTAACCACTTAAAGCTCGACCGTCGTGTGATTGCCTGTTTGCTGACCTTTGGTCTGGTAGGCACCTATATGCTGATTCCGGTCGGTTTTGGTGCCATCTTCCTGAATGACATTCTGGGTCATAACATCAATACCTTTGGTAAACCATACGGATTTGAAATTAGCTATGACCAGATTCCATCTGCGATGGCAATTCCAGTATTCGGGATGTTTGTAGGCTTATTGGTGGCGATCTTTATTAGCTATCGCAAACCACGTCAATATCAAGATATTCATGTCCAGGAACAGCAAAGTATTTCTGCTGAATTGGGTGTGGCTGAGCAGGTTAAACCGCAGATTGCCAAATTTACCATCTGGATGGCAGGTCTTGCAGTTATTGCCACATTGGCGGTACAGCTTTATTCAGATTCGATGATTCTGGCCGGTCTGGTCGGTGTCGCGATCCTGAGTTGTGCCGGCATTTTCAAATGGAAAGAAGCCGATGATGTGATCATTACTGGTATGCGCATGATGGCGCTGGTTGGCTTTATCATGATTGCAGCACAAGGCTTTGCCGCGGTGATTGAAGCGACTAATCAGGTACCAACCTTGGTTGAAGCATCAGTGAACTGGATTGGTGATAGTCAGGCACTGGCCGCATTTCTGATGCTGTTGATTGGTTTGCTAATTACCCTAGGCATTGGTTCGTCTTTCTCAACCATTCCCATTCTAGCGATTATTTATGTACCGCTGTGTATCCAGTTCGGTTTTAGCCCTGCGGCGACCATTGCGATTATCGGAACTGCAGCAGCTTTGGGTGATGCCGGTTCTCCAGCTTCGGATTCAACTTTAGGCCCAACTTCTGGTCTGAATATGGATGGTCAGCATGATCATATGAAGGATAGTGTGATTCCAACCTTCATTCACTTTAATATTCCGTTAATGATTTTTGGCTGGATTGCAGCCATGGTTCTGTAAGTCAATTTCAATCTGCTCTGATATCTATTGGAGCAGATTCATCTGGATTTAAAATAAATAATAAGATGTATTTAAAATATATGTTTAAATAAAAATTAATATAAACCTGATTATTTTACTCTGAATAAAGCCATATTTATCTGATTAATATACTTGGTATTTAAAACCAACCAATTCAGTAAATTTAAAATAAATAACTTTTTAAATCAATATTTTAAATAATAATTTAAAATTAGTTTTATAATCCTTATTGCATATTATTTTCCCTCGTGTTTATTATTAATTAAGATTTATTTTCTTAATAATTATTCTTCCTGTGGGGTATTTTAAAATGTTAAAGCAAGCTGCTCTAATTGCATTAATGGGTCTTTCTGCATCTGCGATGGCAGGTCAATGGCAGGTGAAAGTTGGTGCCAGTTCTTTAGCACCATCAAGTGACACTGAAATTGCACCAGGTTTAGTCGTAGAAGCGGATCAAGAATATGGTTTTACGCCATCGGTTGAATACTTTTTTAATGACAATATCTCTGCAGAACTTTTATTAGCTACGCCATTTAATCACGACATTTCTGCTCAGGGTCTAGGGAAAATTGCCAAGATTAAGCATCTTCCACCCACAATTACCGCTAAATATAACTTTAAAAATGCAACACGTTTTACGCCATATATTGGTGTAGGTGGCACAGCTTTTATTGCTTGGGATGAAGAAGGTCTGGCTAAAGATGTGAAAGAGGAATTTGGTTTGGCAGGTCAGGTTGGCTTTAATTATCAGCCAGCCGATGCCAAAAACTGGGGAGTATTTGCTGACGTGCGCTATGCAGATTTGAGTCCTGAAGTGACTTTAGATGATGCTGATAATACTAAATTCGACTTGAATATTGATCCTTGGGTTTACACGATCGGTTATAGCTACAAGTTCTAAATTCTAGTCTTGCTTAATAAAAAAGCCTCATCTTGAATGAGGCCTTTTTTTTCAAAATAACAACGATTTATAACTTATTGAAATTGAGCAGATTGGCAATGTTCAACTATATTAAAACGAATAAAGTAAATATTAATTGAATACGACCTAATAATTGAATAATAAGGAAGATCAGCATGAAGTTTTTAAGCCAAGGTATTGTGATCTTCTTCAGCCTGCTGGCAGGGTCTGCCTATGCGGCAAGTTTTGATTGTCAGAAAGCTGAAACCGTGACAGAGAAAGAGATTTGTGAACATCGTCTGCTCAATGATGCCGATGTCAAGATGAGCACCAGCTATCATATTTTGCGCCGTATGGTGCCTATGGGAACCCGCTCGGTGATCCAGCGCGATCAGGTGAAATGGCTACAGTTTCGTGACCGCTGTCAGGAATCTGTGTCTTGTCTGAGTCAGGTTTATAATATGCGCCAGCAGCAAATAGACCTGCAATTTCAACGTATTTATAAGCTTGGGCCTTATTAGGACTTAAACCTAAGCCTTTACAAATCCAAGTCATTTTAGATCAAGAGATCCTTTATAAAATATCTTGAGAAAAAATATACAACTGGCTATTGAAAATTTAGTAACTCACTCCATTCATATAGGCAACAGTATTGACCTGTATTTAAAATAAAAGGAGTGATTAATGAGCGAGTCTAGCGCACAAAAACATAGTTTCCAGGCTGAAGTGGCTCAGTTACTACATCTCGTGACCCATTCGCTTTATTCAAACCCTGAAATTTTCCTGCGCGAATTGATCTCGAATGCCTCAGATGCATGCGACAAATTACGTTTTGAAGGGATTAACCATCCTGAATTTTATGAAAATGATCCTGATCTGCGCGTTCGTGTCAGTCTGGATGCAGACAATAAAACCATTACCATTTCAGACAACGGGATTGGCTTAAGCGAGCAGGAAGCTATTGATAATTTAGGGACTATTGCCAAATCAGGCACCAAAGACTTTATGTCCAAACTGACCGGCGATCAAAAAGCCGATGCTCAATTGATTGGCCAGTTTGGTGTCGGTTTCTATTCCGGCTTTATTGTGGCTGACAAGATTACGGTAGAATCGCGTCGTGCCGGCACAGATGTCTCTGAAGGCGTACGCTGGATCAGTGGAGGAACCGGTGAGTTCGAAGTTGAACAGATCACGAAACAAGGACGTGGTACTGATATTATTCTGCATCTGCGTGACGATGCGCTGGATTATCTGCAAAGCTATAAAGTGAAGCAGATTATCAATAAATATTCAGACCACATCAGCCTGCCAATCCAGATGCAAAAAGAAGTCTGGCAGGAAGAAGAAGCGGCTGAAGGCGAAACCTCTAAAGGCGGCCAGTATGTCAAAACTGATGAGTGGGAAGTCATTAACTCGGCCAGCGCATTATGGACTCGTAACAAGTCTGAAATCACTGAAGAGCAGTATGTCGAGTTCTACAAGAACTTGAGCCATGATTTCGCAGCGCCATTGGCCTGGGCGCATAACCGGGTTGAAGGCAGCACTGAATATACCCAGTTATTATATATTCCAAGTAAAGCGCCACATGATATTTTCACCCGTGAATCCAAAGCGGGTATCAAACTGTATGTGAAACGTGTGTTCATTATGGATGATGCGGATAACCTGATTCCAAACTACCTGCGCTTTGTGCAAGGTGTGGTGGACAGTGCCGATCTGCCATTGAACGTGAGCCGTGAATTACTGCAAGAAAGCCGTGATGTAAAAACCATCCGTGAAGGCAATACCCGCCGTATCCTGACCATTTTGGATAATCTGGCTAAATCTGAAGATGAAAAAGATCAGGCAAATTTCAAGACCTTCTATCAGGAATTTGCTTCAGTATTGAAAGAAGGTCTGGGCGAAGATTTCAGTAACCGTGAACGTATCTTAAAACTGCTGCGTTATGCGACGTCGACCAATGATGAAGTCAGCACATCATTGGCAGACTATAAAGCACGTATGAAAGATGGGCAGAAAGCCATTTATTATGTGACTGCAGATAGTCTGAATGCTGCGAAAAATTCACCACAACTGGAACTGTTCAAGAAAAAAGGCATTGAAGTTCTGTTGATGACCGAACGCGTGGATGAATGGGCGATGAACTTCGTGAATGAGTTCGATGGTACGCCTTTGCAAAACGTGTCTAAGGGTGCGGTTGACTTAGGTGACCTTCAGGATGCAGAAGAGAAGAAAGCCCTTGAAGAAGCCGCAGCCCAGTTTAAACCGGTGGTGGATAAGTTGACGGATTCATTAAAAGACAAGACCAAAGAAGTGCGGGTGACGACGCGTCTGGTCGATTCTCCGGCTTGTCTGGTGACTGGCGAAGGTGAATTGTCTCCACAGCTGATTCGTATGCTG
This sequence comes from Acinetobacter lwoffii, assembly GCF_019048525.1. Taxonomy (NCBI): domain Bacteria; kingdom Pseudomonadati; phylum Pseudomonadota; class Gammaproteobacteria; order Moraxellales; family Moraxellaceae; genus Acinetobacter; species Acinetobacter lwoffii. The sequence continues at coordinate 1,116,106 of NZ_CP077369.1, forward strand.
AAAGATGCGGGTCAACCTGTGCCAGATATCAAGCCGATTCTGGAAATTAACCCGGGACATCCGTTGGTGAAAAAACTGGATGGCTCAGCGCAGTTTGATGATCTGGCCAATGTGATCTTCGACCAAGCGGTGATTGCAGAAGGTGGATTACCAGAAAATCCTGCTGAATATGTCAAGCGAATTAATAGCTTGTTGCTTGCTTAACTGCTGATGTGTTGAATGAGAAAATCCCTCTTCGGAGGGATTTTTTATGCCTGCTTCATTTTTCATTTCTAGAAATGATCTGGAAAAACGATAGAGAGAATAAAAAAATCCCTGCGGATTTTAAATCTGAATTTTAAATTAATACTGGTTTTTTGATTTATAATTACGATCATTAAGTAAGGAGAGAGAATGTTATGAAATCTAAGCTGATGATCAGTATGGGCGCTGTAATCCTGATGTCGATGAGCCAAGTTAGTCTAGCGGCACCTGCTGCAGAAAAAATGGTACGCACAGATCGAATCAGTTTTTATAAAGTTGCGAAAGTAGAGGCAGCAAAACTACAACGTGTGCAACATAGCGATCGTATTCGCTTCAATATGCCAGTGATGGAGCAACCTTCATTACAGCAAAAACGAGTGCTACGCAGTGATCGTATTATCCTGAATAAAACCAGCTAATACTTACCGCGCTGATTGCCTCAGTAATATTGAAAAAAGCCCATGAATGATGGGCTTTTATATTTTCTACCATCATTCAGTTTAAAATAACGCTTCTAAACGTACCAAAGCCCCAACATAGTGATCACGATCCTCGCGATGATCATTCAAATAGTTCAGGTCAGTCTGGACAAAAAACCATTCACGTAAAAAAGGTTGTCTCCAGGACACATAAGGGCCCCAGCGATTAAGACGCAGATCCTTGTCATTCAGATAACCACCGGTATAAATGCCGTAACTGAAACGGTTGTCCTGAAAAAACTGATGTTGCCTAAAGGTGTAGTTGTCCCAAGTGAGATCATCGTCTTGATCATCGGCATAAGTCAGACTGAGCTGATTAGAGAAAAAGGCCTGATTGGGACGGGCATGAATCAGTTCCAGGTTGGTCCGTAAATAGTTTTCGCTTTGAATACCATAGCGATAAATCTGTTCGGCATGAAAAGAGTAGTCATTTTCTAGTGTCCAATCTTTACTGGCTTTGACACGCAGGTAAATATCATCTCCAGAACGTAAGCCCAGATCCAGATCGGTTTCAAAAGGAATACGATCTGACCATTCAGACCAACGTAAGGCAAAAGAGCTGTTATCTTCACGGGCACGTTTAGTATCCAGACGCTTATTTCCGGAAGTGGCAGGATTTTCATTGGTAATCGCGACATTGCTGTCTAATTCATTGTCCAGACTGTCATCACCAAACACCACACTCAGCTTTTGTTCCAAGGTCGGAAGCTTGATCTTGCCGCGGATTCGGGGCTTAATCTCATAGCCTTCATATTCATCCCAGCGATTATCTAGAATGATCCGTAATGTAGCTGCAGCTGGCTGATCCGGATCGCTTTCACCAAACCAGTTATCAATTTTATGCGCAGTACGATCGGCCCATTCGCGGATGCCTTTCTGCTTTTGATCCGCCCATGAATAATTTTCTGTCTCTAGCGTGGATGGAACAATGGCGACATTTGATTGCTCCGGCAGAACCGTGGGTGTTGCATCGATCAAACGTGGAATCTGATCCAGCAAGCCTGATCGGCTTGGCTCTATATTCGTTGGACTGACAGGAGCAGTTGTGACTGAATTGGCCCAAGACATGCTACCACTCATTCCTAAGCCCAGAGAGAGCAGTAAAATTTGAGTAACCCTGTTTATTTGCATGAGATATTTGTTGCTCTTGTATTCTTATATTCAGCTGTAGTTTTCTAAAAAACGGCCTTAAAAAGCAAGTTAAAGCTACAAAATAACAGCAATTATTCAATCATTTGAGCCTGAATTTCCCGATAAAGCTCTAATACCCGAATGGGTTGTGGCATTGTTAAAATAATATTGTGAATATTCTGCCAATTTAGCTGTTTGTCGCGTTGCAGCAAGATGTATGGATAGGCCAGCTCATCCTCTGCGAGAGAGATGCGTTTTTCACCATGAATCACTCGGATTTTTTGATGTTCCTGTAGCAAAAGCACTGGGGTAGAAAAATCCGCAGCAGCTTCTTTAAACGAGATAAATTTCTGCTTTTGAATGGACTGTGCGGGTATAAATGGATGGTAATCTGGCTGTGTCCAGACTGTTTCAGCCTGCTGCAAGTAAGCCGTTGAAAAAAACTCGAGTTGCATGAACCTGGTGCTTATAACAGACCACGCCAGTGATTTAATCGCAGCAGCCTGATGTTGATGATGGCTCAGCCAATGTTGAATACAATAGTGAGCCTGCAACTGACTCGGTACCCCTAAGAGCATCAGATATTTAACAAACTGACCTTGCAGATTCAATTGCTCAACCAAATAAACCTGACGTGCCTGCCAGTTATCTTCTGCCGCATAATATAAGACAATATCCAGATAAACAGGGTGTTGTTCGACATCGGATTCTAGTTCTAAAGCACAGAGCCGCTGGATATTAGTTTCTTCTAAACCTAAAGGGTGTACATGAGCGTTTAGTTTGCCCAGTTGGATCTGTACAGGGAATTGAATCAATTCGGAGACTGTGATCTGTTCTTGCTGAATTGTCGTTTCAGTTTTTAACTGAGGATTTAACGCCTCGCGTTCAATTTGTATCTGATTGGTTGACTCATCTGAGCGATTTAATTCTAGTGCATGAATTCTTACGCGCGGCCGTCCCCGATGATATTTGGTTGTTTCCATAGAATTGCAGCTGGTTTCAGCTTCGTGTAAGGATAAGGCAGGAACGATCAAGGGTGGATCCTGTTTCAGGCAAGAAAACCGCTGCTGTTGTTGTAACAGCCAGATATAACAGTGTTGCAGTTCAGCCCATTGGCTGTGCAGGGCAGGAGCTTGGGGAGCCGGAATCAGCCAGATTTGCCAGCCACGTTCAGGATGATGTAAAACTGCCCAGCCTGAATCCGGATGGGCATACAATGCTTGTTCCAGCGCCAAGATTTCGGTGAAATAGCCACGAAAGCTTAAATGATAAGACGTGTTAGCAGAAAATTGGTAGGTGACAAGTTCAGGCTGAGTGCGAACTTTAAATGCTGAAATCTGGGTTTTGAAAATAGGTTCATCACACAGATTAAAAATATCGCGTATTCTTTTTTTAGAACGGGCAATTTCATATAAAGGCAGGACTTTATGCTCCAGTTGCTGCGCCAGTCCATGTAGTTCTTTAATTAAGTGTGCTTTTTCTAAAGCATTCATTTTTTGATCTCTAGAGATGTTTCAGTACTTTATCCAGGGTTTGTGCCAGTACGAGGTTAACCGCCAGCTCGACCAGTCTGTATTCAGCAGAATTTGAGTCGGTATAGCTTTCTGCCATCTCAATTAAATAATCAATAGAAACGGAATGAGGCGGAATTTTGCCCTGTACCAATGCCTGAAGTTCATGCATAAAAAATTTTCTTATCATTGATCTATTTATATTGCTGCAATTATAAGCAGAGATCACATAAAATAGTGATCTATTTTGAGTATTTTATAAACAAATTTTTTAATTAAAAGTGATAAAAATCAATAGAAAAAATGAGAGTAGGAAATAGTCGATATTTTTTTAGAGTCGTGCATCTTTCACACTGAATGTGTTCAATATGATCAAAAAAAACAGGCTGAATCAATCAGCCTGTTTTAATGAAAAACAGCTTTGCATTAAGCCGTTTTTTCAGTTACCACAGTCGCAGCATCTGTATTTACTGTTTCCGCAGGTGCTTTAGTCGCTGGAAAGTCTGGCAGATGAACCACTTGCGCCATTTGTGCAGACGCTTGAACAGAAAAAGCCATAACGGTTGCTGCGAAAGCAAATTTAAGAGCATTCATAGGATGACCTTTAATATCAGAGTGTTCAATGACTTGAACAGAGGAGAATATTTAAACCTAATTCGGGTGAAATAATAGCAAATAAGACTTAATAGAAAATGATAGATTCGGCAAATTCAGGCAGTAAATTTTAGATAAATTACTCTACAAAACAATAAATTAGTATATTTACTCTAGTTTGATTTTTATGGTTTTACAGGGCTTTATACTTTATTTTAGCGATGAAAATCTGGACTTAATCGAGTGTTAAAATAAAAGGTCATGTGTTTTTGATCTGCCAATTTAAAACTAAATTTCGAGCTTTGTTCAATCCATGTAAGTTTTTGCTATCGCTTGTTTACGGGCTGCTGCAATCTTCTGAGAATGGACTAAGATGGAATTCCATTCATTTTCATGCTGAGAGTTTTATTATGGCAATTGCAAAAGTGGTAGAAGTCAATTCAAGCAGCAATAAAAGCTTTGAAGATGCGATTCAAACGGGCATTCAAAAAGTCACAGAAACGGTCAAAAATGTACAAGGTGCTTGGATCAATGAACAGAAGGTTGTCATTAAAGAAAATAAAATCACGGAATATCGTGTCAATTTAAAAATTAGTTTTCTGGTTGATTAAGTGAATGCCATTCAATAACAAATAAAAAACCCCATTTGAAATGGGGTTTTTTATTGAACGTTGCTTTATTTAGCTTGGTCTGGGGTGTCACACGTTTCTGTTGAGCACTGTGCTGCCTGACTATTGGTTGATGTATCGAGCGCTTTTTCAAATACTTGCAAGAAAACTTCTTTAGGTTGCGCGCCTGCCAATGCCACACGTTGATCAAAAACAAAGAAAGGCACACCAGTCACTTTGAGTTGTTCGTGTGCGACTTCCTGATCGAATTTGACAAAGTCGGCATATTCTTCCGAATCCAACAGGTCATCGACTTCGACCGGATTCAGGCCAATACGCGCTGCGACATCTTCCAGTGTTTCACGTTCTCCAATCGCCAGACCTTGGGTCATATAGCTATAGAAGAACGCTTCCTGTGCTTCATTGCCCAAACCTTTGCTTTGCGCCAGGTGAATCAGGCGATGCGCATTAAAGGTATTGCCTGAATTGGCACCTTCCCAGTTAAATTCAATACCTTCGGCTTTGGCCATTTCAGCAATATTGCGCTGCATCTCTTCGACTTCTGCCACGGTGCGGCCATATTTTTGCGCCAGACGCTCAGAGTTGGAGACTTCCTGACGTACCGGTGCTTCAGGATCGAGCTGGAAACTGTGCCAATGTACTTCTAGCTCAATACCTGCTTCTTGTGCAGCAGCTTCTAAACGTTTTTTACCAATATAGCAGAAGGGGCAAACCACATCTGACCAGATATCTACGCGCATGTCATGTCTCTAATTTTGCTCTTGTGTTCAAGTATGAGGGTGAAGAATCAGAATTTAAAGCCCTTGAGCATCAGAAGTGTATTTCTACAGCAGATCGGCAGGATAAATAAAAGAAGAAAGAGTAGGTGATAGCCAGATGGCTTCCTTAATATAATCAGGTTCTGACTATTCAAAAAAAATATAAAAATGCCATAAAAAAACGCCCCGTAGGGCGTTTTGTGAATGCAGTCAATTATGCAGTTTTTACTGCAGCTTCAACAGCAAGCATGTGACCATTTTCTTCGAAGTTTGAGTGCCAAGAAAGCGCTTCACGAAGAAGATGAGGGGTATGGCCGCCTTTTGCACATGCACGGTCAAAGTAATCATTCAACGCATCGCGGTACATTGGGTGCGCACAGTTATCAATTACTGCACGTGCACGCTCACGCGGAGCCAAACCACGAAGATCCGCAAGACCTTGTTCAGTCACTAGGATATCAACATCATGTTCTGCGTGGTCGATATGTGAAGCAAACGGCACTACAGAAGAGATGTCGCCACCTTTCGCGATTGATTTGGTTACGAAGATCGCCAAGTGGGCATTACGTGCGAAGTCACCTGAACCACCAATACCGTTCATCATTTTGGTACCACATACGTGAGTTGAGTTCACGTTACCGTAAATATCAAACTCAAGTGCAGTGTTGATGCCGATAATACCTAAACGACGTACCAGTTCAGGATGGTTTGAAATTTCCTGTGGACGTAATACCAGTTTGTCTTTGTATTGTTCTAGGTTGTTAAATACTTTCTCGCCGTACTTAGCAGAAAGCGTAATAGAAGAACCTGAAGCAAACTTCATTTTACCGGCATCGATCAATTCAAACGTACAGTCTTGTAGTACTTCTGAGTACATGATCAAGTCTTCGAAGTTTGAATCTTTCAGACCCGTCAATACGGCGTTTGCAATTGAACCGATCCCTGCTTGAAGAGGTCCGAGGTTTTTCGGTAGACGGTCTTCAGCTACTTCTTTTTCAAAGAAAGCGATCAAATGGTTGGCAATGCTTTGAGTCTCATCATCTGGTGCAGTTACAGTAGATGGAGAGTCGTGCAATTCGCTGTTAAATACGATACCAACAATTTTAGATGGATCGATATTGATCGCATGCGTACCAATACGCTCATCAACTTGAGTCAATGGAATCGCTTGACGCGTTGGACGATACGTCGGGATGTAGATATCGTGCAAGCCTTCAAATGCCGGGCTTAAATTCGTATTGATTTCTACAATCACTTTTTCAGCAAAAATCGCAAAGCTTGCAGAGTTACCAACAGATGTTGTTGGAATGATGCCGCCATCTTCAGTAATTGCTACGGCTTCGATGATCGCAACGTCTGGTTTTTTCAACTGCAGGTTACGCATTTGCTCAACAGTTTCAGACAAGTGCTGGTCAATGAACATCACTTCGCCGTTGTTGATCGCTTTACGTAAAGTATTGTCTACCTGGAACGGTAAACGACGTGCCAATACACCAGCTTCAGTCAGTTGTTTGTCTAGATCGTTCCCTAGTGATGCACCAGTAATTAACGTGATCTTTAATGGGTTTGCTTTTGCCTGTTGAACTAAAGCTAAAGGAACCGCCTTCGCTTCACCAGCGCGAGTAAAGCCACTCATGCCCACAGTCATGCCATCTTGGATGAATTCAGCCGCTTGTTCAGGGCTGATGACTTTGTTGTGTAGGGAGGCTAAACGGATACGATCTAAAGACATTTTAACTCTCATTAATTCTTAAACTATGATACGGATTGTACCGCTCAAAAAATGTATTGTGCATAGGTGTTAGGCTAAGGTCTAATTTTTTAGCTAAATGTAGGTATAATAAAAAATGATGATTTTTAAATGATTGAATTCGTGAACTATAAAATGAATTGTATAGAAAAACTAAAAAGTCATTTGTTGAATTACTGATCACTTATTAAAAGTGCTCAGTCAAAGTTTGGCGAATTTTATCGAGTGTAGTGGCTGGGGGAAGTGTCTCAGGATTCGCCTGATTCACGGGTAGTGAAATGATAGCTTCCAGCCCACCTTCAGGACGATTATGAATACGCAATTGGCCATGGTGAATATCGACAATCCGTTTCACAATGGCCAGTCCTAAGCCACTGCCTTGTACTGTTCGTGCCGAATTGCCCCGAACAAAAGGCTGCATCAAGGCTTCAATCTGATCTTCCGGGATGCCTTCGCCATGGTCTGCGACACAAATCAACAGTTGATCTTCTTCAACATGCGCAGAAAGCTCAATTGGTTCTGAACCATAACGTTTTGAGTTGTTGATCAGATTGCCGATCAGTCTTTTTAGTGACATGCTGCGCGCCTGAATGGTCGGTATATCTTGTGGTGTAAATCGGATATCTAGCGGTTTAAACTGCTTGACCAGTTCCTGTAGCAGTACATTGACATTGGTGTCCTGCGGTTCTTCATCGGAACCATCGCGCATATAGGAAATGAACTGATCCAGAATCGCGTCCATATCTTCGACATCATAAATCAGGCCTTCTTTGAGAAAGTCTTCATCTGGCATCATTTCGGCACTGAGGCGGATTCGGGTTAAGGGCGTGCGCAAGTCATGTGAAATGCCGGCCAGCATGATTCGGCGTTCCCGCTCGGTCTGGTCCAGCGTATAAATCATCTGATTAAAGGCATGATTGACCTGACGGATTTCCAGTGGACCATGATTGGTATCTAGATAGGGTGCTGAGCCGATTCGGCTATAACTGTTGGCGGCATTCTGCAAACGGCGTAAAGGACGGTTGAGCTGACGCACCAAGGTCAAAATAATGATGCCGACAATAATCGGCGTGCCAAGCAACCAGCCCAAAATCAGTTCATTGCTATAATTGGCATAAGTCTTTAAAGGTTCCTGTACCCAGTGACCATTCATTTCAGGAGTCTGGATCCAGATACGTGGACTCGGCTTAAACTGGAAATAGACTGTGGCTTGTTCGATGCGTAACTCTTTGGCGAGTTTGGTTTCGATCTGTCGGGTAAAAAATTCGGCAATCAGCTTTTCACGGACAGTGGGATATTCTGCCGGATTAGTAACGTATTCAATGCCGACCCGGTTTTTTAGCCAGTCATCGATATCGACTTCCTGCTGTTTATGATACAGGCGCAGATCGGGATTATTAAGAATTTCCAGTTCCATGGCCAGATAACGCGCATGTTGCTGGATTTCAGGTAAAAACAGGGTACGCCAAAAGAACCACAAGGACATGAACAGGCTAAAACAGACCACAAAAACCACCAGTACCGTGGTACGCATGGCAGCAGAACGCGGCTTGATCTTGTCGAGAAAGCGTTCCCCGCGGGTACGCTTTTTTTCCGAGTAGCTGACAAAATCGGTAAATTTTTGTGGATCGATGGGGTCGAGTTTCACACCAGCTCCCTGTTGGCATTTTCCAAATTGAGCAGTAATAATAATTTGTAATGGAATCTTACTGCTTGAACCTTCGATGGAAGGAGCTTGTTGTGTTACTTTTTTTGAAAAAGTAACCAAAAAACTTTGCCATTCGCTGAACTCGCGCATTTGTATACGAGCCTTTAAAGAAGGGGAGGCTCAGACAGCAGCGAATGGCTTTTAGGGACAATAAATTGGGGTAATCTTTTATCCTAATAAGTTTTTCTTTATTCAGCACCATCTGGAACAAAGACATAACCCACACCCCATACAGTCTGGATATAACGTGCACGCGCTGGGTTTTCTTCCACTAAACGGCGTAAACGTGACACCTGAACATCAATTGAACGTTCCATGGCACCCCATTCACGGCCACGCGCCAGATTCATCAGCTTGTCGCGGGTTAATGGTTCGCGTGGATGTTGAACCAGTGCTTTCAGTACCGCAAACTCACCAGTAGTGAGCGTTACCACTTGGCCTTCACGGGTCAGAGTGCGGGTAGAGAGATCTAGCGACCATGGGCCAAAAGAAACCACTTCCATCTGTTGGCTTGGTGCACCCGGCACTTCACGTACCTGACGGCGCAATACCGCACGAATACGTGCCAGCAGCTCATTCGGGTTAAACGGTTTAGGCAAGTAATCATCGGCACCTGCTTCTAAACCGGCAATACGATCCGAGTCGCTACCACGAGCGGTGAGCATAATGATAGGCGTATCGATATTGGATTGGCGTAAACGACGACAGATACTCAAGCCATCTTCGACCGGAAGCATAAAGTCGAGCACGATCAGAGAAAACAGTTCCCGCTGTAAAAGTCGATCCATCTGCGTGGCATCATGTGCAGTTTTAACCACAAAGCCTTTATCTTCGAGAAAACGCTGTAATAAGGTACGCAGACGAACATCATCATCAACCACCAGGATCCGTTCGACCCGGTCCGTTTCGGTATGTACGGCATCGGCTTTTTCAGCAGGTACAACTAAACTCATGAGATGCTCCTTTATTCTTTATTGTCGTCATAAACAAAAATCAAATAGGCTTTGAGTATACGATTCATTGATATTAATTGACTATGCTCTAAAGCACCAAATATTGCAGTTAAAATCAAGACATAGATACTAAATATATACATCTAAATGAGCAAAAAATACGATTTTAAGCTGGATAAAAAGCAAAGTTCATACAAACTTTATCGGGAAAAGCTGAAAACTGTGGCACTTCATAATATAAAGATGAGGTAAATTAATAAAAACAATGGTGGATTTTATAGACCCGGTCTTTATAATCATGCCATTTAGTACTTATCCTTGTGGGATCAAACACGATGACTGACTTAGTTCAGCAGTTGGCAAAAGAACTTGCCGTACGTCCAAATCAAGTTGAGGCTGCCATCAAGCTTATTGATGAAGGTGCCAGTGTTCCTTTTATTGCACGTTACCGTAAAGAAGTAACGCAAGGCTTAGACGATACGCAACTACGTCAACTCGATACGCGTTTATCATACTTGCGTGATTTGTATGAGCGCCGTGAAAAGGTGATTGAATCACTCAAAGAACAAGATAAATTATCTGATGATTTATTGGCGCGTGTGAATGCGGCCGAAACCAAAAATGCATTAGAAGAAATTTACGCGCCGTACCGCCCAAAACGTACCAGTAAATCATTCAAGGCCAAAGAAGCCGGTTTAGGCCCGATTGCCGAAAAAATCTTTAATGAAGCCGTTGATCCAGCTGAAGCTTTGGCGGGCTTTAGCCATGAAGATTATCCAGATACTGAAAGCCAGCTTGATGCGATCCAGCACATCCTGATTGATGACTGGGCACAAAATATCGCACTGACCACTGAACTTAAAGCGACATTTGCAAAAACTGCCGTGCTGAAAAGTTTAGTTGCAAGTGATGAGAAAAAAGAAGTCGGTAAAAAATTCCGTGATTATTTCGATTTCTCTGAAAACTTGAATAAAGTGCCTTCACACCGTTTATTGGCGATGCTGCGTGGCCGTCAGGAAAACGTTTTAGGCCTGAAAGTTGATGGCGAAGATGATGCCCCGTTGGCGCGTATTGAAACTGAATACAATCTTGAAACTGTTCAGCCACAAGCTCGTCAGGATTTCTTGAAGCAAACTGCAAAATTGTTCTGGCTCGGTAAAGTTCGTCCAACGATTGAACATTCATTGCTGACTGAAAAACGTCTGGCTGCTGAAACAGAAGCGATGAACGTCTTTGCTGAAAACCTGCGTCATTTACTGCTGTCTGCACCTGCAGGCGCACGTACCACTTTGGGCGTGGACCCAGGTATCCGTACTGGTGTGAAACTGGCGGTGGTGAACGAGTCTGGTGATGTACTGGCACATAGTACGATTTATCCATTTGCGCCAAAAGATGATAAAGATGGTTCATTAACTGAACTTGCACGTTTATGCCGCGAGTTCAATGTTGACCTGATCGCGATTGGTAATGGTACTGCAAGCCGTGAAACTGAAGCTTTAGTTGCTGAAATGATGGCTGCGAACAGTGATCTGAAAATGACGCGTGTTTCTGTATCTGAAGCAGGTGCATCGGTGTATTCAGCATCTGAACTAGCTTCACAGGAACTGCCTGAACTAGATGTATCTATTCGTGGTGCGGTATCGATTGCACGCCGTTTACAAGATCCACTAGCAGAACTGGTGAAAATCGATCCGAAATCGATTGGTGTGGGTCAGTATCAACATGACGTGAACCAGACCGGTCTGGCGAAAACCTTGGAAGCGGTCGTTGAAGACTGTGTGAACTCAGTGGGTGTGGATGTAAATACTGCATCAGCAGCAATTCTGGGTTATATCGCGGGTCTGAATAAATCGATCGCACAGCAAATTGTGGAATTCCGTAAGGAAAATGGTCGTTTTGACAATCGTCAGTCTTTGAAAAAAGTACCACGTTTAGGCGAGCGTACTTTTGAGCAGGCTGCGGGCTTCTTGCGTATTCAAGATGGTACAGAACCACTGGATGCGTCTGCAGTTCACCCTGAGTCATATGCTTTGGTGAGCAAAATTGTTGAAGCAAAAGCAACGACTGTAAAAGACATCATTGGCAATACTGAAATCATTCGCCAAGTGAATGCAGAAGAATTTGCAGACGAGAAATTCGGTCTGCCGACAATTCAAGACGTATTGGCTGAACTGGAAAAACCGGGCCGTGACCCGCGTCCAGAATTCCGCACTGCTAAATTCCGTGATGACATTACTGAAGTTGCGCAATTGTCTGAAGGCATGCAGCTGGAAGGTGTAGTCACTAACGTGACTAACTTCGGTGCATTTGTCGATGTGGGTGTGCATCAAGACGGTTTGGTACATATTTCTGAACTTGCCAATGAATTTGTCGCTGATCCGCATAAAGTGGTGAAACCGGGTCAAATCGTACAAGTCCGTGTTTTGAATGTGGATGCTGAACGTAACCGCGTGAATCTGTCGATGCGTCCTGAAGGTTCTGAAGCGCCGGCGAAAGCACCACGTCAGCCACGTCGCGAGAACAATGAGCCACGTGGTGAACGTAAGCCTCAGGGTAAACGTCCACAGCAAGGACGTCCGCAAGGTGATCGCCCTGAGGGTAAGAAACCTCAAGCGGCTAAACCACAAGAGCAAAAAATTGGTGGTTTGGGTGCATTGCTATTGCAAGCAGGGATTAAAGGTTCTAAATAATTTTTAGATATCTTTAATTTAAAAAAACCTCCCGATCGGGAGGTTTTTTATTGGATCATTATGAGTTAATCATCGGAACAATCCAGCTAGTAACAATTAATAAAATACCGAGATGCCCCAGTTTTCGTGTCACATAGACCAGCTTAGACGGTGGCTGTTCCAGTCTTTTTGCATATTCTTCCATGCTAATGCCGGGCTTGCCTTTACTGGTAAATAAAAACACCGCCAGGTCGATACAGATCAGAATCGTACCGATATCAGCGACCAGTTCCATCAGGACAAAATCCTGGCTATACAGCGACATGCTGACGCTATAAATCAGATAAATGGCAAAGGCCAGACACAGGTATTGCAGGACAACTAAAAACTTCTGCATAAATCTCAACAGTTCACAAAATTAAAGCAATTATACAAATAATCGGGCAGCTACGGCCAATTACAAGGTCTGCATTACCTCAGCAAAATTCTGCTTCTCGACCAGTTCCAGAAATTCATCGCCCAGACGCTGACTTTCCGCAATACATTGCTTCCAGAGCTGAATGCGTTGGGCCTGGTCCAAACCTTTTAAGTTAAAGTCTTTACGGTCAGGCAAACGACCCAAAGGCAAACTTTGCAGATATTGCTGCGAGGGAGAAAGCAGCAAAGTTCGTGCCTGATTTTCCGGATTTGAGGTACGTTTAAATAACTTGTCAAACCAGCCGGGGGTAATGCTATCGGTAAAATGTGGATACAGCACAATACCTTTGCTCTGAAAGGGCAGGTCAATGTGATAGTCAATCAGGCCACCATCGCGATAATAACCCTGCGGCGCATCCGGAATATTGTTCACCGCTGCCATCACCCCGGGAATAGACGCTGAAGCCATCAACCAGGACAACACACTCTGTTCGGTTAGTGCATGATAATGCGTGGTAAATCCATCTTCAGCGATTTTAAACTGTTCACCGATATTGGGCTGGCTGATCACACGTTGCATGAAATAACGGCTGTGCCGGCGCGCGACTGCGGTCGTTCCAAGAATTCCAGCCACAGAAGCCAGCAACGGCAATGCCTTGTCACTCTGGAAAATATGTTGGGCTTTAATTGAAATGACTGCGAGATGATAATCTGGATGATTGACCAGATCGTTTTCTTTGCCTTGTACCAGATCCAGCAGCATGCCACGGCAAACTTCGCTGACATCCTGACGGGTCATTTTTTTATGAAAATAGAGGTTGGTATAGAGTTCAGCCAAGCGTTCGGTTCCCTGTTGAGCACCATGTGCAGCCATACTGGCAAAGCGCCAACTACCAATCGAAGAACCCACCAAAGTTCTACGCTGAGGTGCACGTGGAAAAAACTCACCAAAAATCGCCTGATCCAGTCCCTGGATACCGATACCTTTGGGGCCACCTGCAGCACCAGGTACAATATCGACTTGTTCGGGTTGCAAACCTTGTTGCAGAATCAGCTCACGTGCCAGATGGCCGGCACGAATCGTCAGAGCAGGCGCACGTTTTTGTAAAATCTGTACCATGGTTGAACCTATACTAGCCAAATGTGTGCTTATTTTAAGCGATAGGTCTTAGGACCCAATGGCAAGATATGTCCTAAGGTGACTTTGGAGTCATGCGATGCCCAGAAAATAAAAAACCTGAACAGTGTCAGGTTTTTTTAAAAGCTCATTTAGTTATTTCGCAATCCGCCAGACGGCCAGTACACTCGCCAGTACAATCAGAATCACCGACACAAACCACGGTGAAATAATCGCAATTGCCAGCAGAATGGCCATGACGCTGCCAAACATCCAGCTACGCTTCTGTTGATGTTCCATTTGCAGGCGCATGCTTTGTAATTCATTGAGCTGTTTGGCATGCCAGGCCGACTGATTTTTTAAACCGTTTAAGCTGTCGATCATCAGGGTCGGTAAATCCTGTGCCCCTAAAAGTAGATCCGGGATTTTCTGTCCCAGTTCTTTCAGGTTCTTTTGCGGATTCATCTGGGCCTTGATCCAGTCCGTCAGAATTGGTTTGGCCAGACTCCAGATATCCAGTTCCGGATAAAGATCGGTTCCCAGACCTTCGACATGGACTAATGTTTTTAGTAACAACATTAATTGAGGTGGAATTTCCAGATGGAAACGACGCGCGATATCCATGACTTCAATCAGAATGCCGGCAAAGTCCAGTTCATGCATCGGTTTTGAGACCATTGGCCCCACACTGCGGCGCATTTCACGAGCCAACGCATCCTGATCAGTTCCCGGTGGAATCCAGCCGGCCTGATGCACCACCTGAATCAGCTGCATAAAGTCGCTGTTCATGACCGCCAGTAGCATGCGTGCTACGGTCATCTGGTCATGCTTGGACAGCTCGCCCATAATCGCGCAGTCCAGCGCAATAAAACGCGGATTGGCCGGATTGATGGTTTCTACAAAGACGTTGCCCGGATGCATATCGGCATGGAAAAAATTATCGCGGAACACTTGAGTAAAGAAGATGGTCAGGCCTTTACGCGCCAGATCGGCACGATCCATGCCCAACCGGTCAAAGGTCGCGATATCTGAAATTGGTACCCCGGTAATACGCTCGGCCACCAGAACATCTTTGCTGTCCATGTAAATTTCCGGCACATACATCATGCTCGAGCCGGTAAAATGATGGCGCATGCGGCGGGTATTATCGGCTTCCAGCGTCAGATCCAGCTCATTCAGAATGATCTGTCGATAATCCTGAATGATTTCCGATAAATGTAGGGCACGTGCTGCTTCCAGACGTTTTTCCAGAAATTGACCGAGCCATTCCAGAATTTCAAAATCCTGCAAAATCTGCTGGCGAATATTCGGACGGGTGACTTTGACCACGACTTCACGGCCATCATGCAGGGCAGCCGTATGTACCTGTGCAATCGAAGCCGCTGCCAGTGGCTGGGTATCGAAACGCGCGAACAGGGTATTTACATCAGCTTTCAGGGATTCCTGAATGCGCATCTTGGCCACGTCATTATCAAATGGCTTGACCCGGTCTTGCAGCAACACCAGTTGCTGTAAAACTTCAGGTGGAATCAGGTCACGACGGGTCGAGAGTAGCTGGCCAAGCTTGATCGCTAACGGCCCCATTTCTTCTAAAGCCAGTTTCAGCTTGAGCGGATTTTTACGTTCACGACTGGACCAGGCGGCCGGATGCATCCGGATGAGGGACAGCACATGCCGGGATTTTTCTGGTAATTCTTCCGCAGGAAACAACGTGTCGAGTCGATAGTGCGCGGCGATGCGCCAAAGTTCGAGTAAACGTGAAACATGCGGAATCATAAAGTTGTGTACCTAGTCTTGAGTAGAATTGTTTGAGGCATCGATTTGAGCCTGAAGCTGCTGGATTTTTGCTTCAACCCGATCTAAATTTTGATTCAGGATACGGGTGTCCTGATTCAGGTCATCCATTTGCCAGCGGGGGGCAAACAGACCGCTGTCTTCTTTTAAGGCATCTTCGGCAAAAAATAATTGACTTTGCAGGGTGCGTTTTAGCTGCTTGGGCAGCAGTTGCAATTTACCAATTTCATGCGCCAGTGTCGGGCCAACCCAGGGGCTTAAATGCGCCGCCAGATCCAGTTCCGCCTGTTGCATGATGCGCTGGATTTCCTGCAATAATTTGTAGTCGCCTTGCAATGGAATATTGCCGACTTCATCGGAAAGCAGCAGCTTGAGTAATTCCACCACATTGCTGACCTGCAAGGTTGCTGTCGCTTCGGTGATTGTCGCGGAACTTGCGTCAAATGGACGTTGTTCAAAGACCGAAGGTGTTTCGGTATGACCGGTTGCCGTTGGTTCCAGACGAACTTTGCCTTCATCAAAAAACACATCAACCGAAAGCTGCGGCGAGGCAATCACCACCCGCAGCATTTTACCGGACAGGGCATTCAGCTGGATGCGAGTAATGGCGTCCAGATCAAGAACATGATGAATCACGCGTTCAACAGCACCGAGTGCCAGAATTGACCACATAGGCAAGGAACCTTAAAGTTTGAAACCGCGGTGAACCGCAACAATCCCGCCAGTCAGGTTGTGATAGTCACAATTCTGGAAGCCGGCATTTTCCATCATGCCTTTCAGGGTGCGCTGATCTGGATGCATACGGATCGATTCAGCTAGGTATTTATAGCTTTCTGCATCATTGGCAATGATTTTACCCATGATTGGCAATGCCGTGAACGAATAAAGGTCATACAGCTTGGAGAATGGCTCAAACACTGGTTTAGAGAATTCCAGAACCAATAAACGGCCACCTGGCTTAAGGACACGATACATTGCAGCAAGTGCAGCATCTTTATCGGTCACGTTACGTAGACCAAAAGAAATCGTTAAAAGATCGAAGCTGTTGTCTGCAAATGGTTCTAAGGTTTCGGCATTGGCCAGAACGAAATCGACATTGGTACAGCCCGCATCAATCAGACGGTCACGACCGACATTCAGCATCGATTCGTTAATATCAGACAGTACCACATGACCTGTCGGACCAACTTCACGGCTAAAGACTTTAGCCAAGTCGCCAGTACCACCCGCGATATCCAGCACATGCTGGCCACGGCGTACACCTGACATATTGATTGCAAAACGCTTCCACAGGCGATGAATACCAAAAGACATCAAGTCATTCATGATGTCGTATTTGCTCGCTACAGAGTGGAACACTTCTGCGACTTTCTGGGCTTTTTCTTCGCTGTTTACAGTTTGATAGCCGAAGTGCGTGGTTGAGCCGACGTTACCCGTATTGGCACCGCGTGGCAGATTATATTTGGGCACAGTACCCGTCACAGGCGTGTCAGTCAGACGTTGTTCTAAAGATTGTTGCTGACCTTGCGGGGTGCCTTGTGGAAGGGGTTCAGTTAAGAATGGGCTCACTTTGTCTGTCTGTTGTGCCGACTCGGGGGTAGGGGTAGGCGTTGTATTTTCATTCGACATTGGAGTCACTCCTAACATATCAATCGGGTTAATCTTGCATTGTCTGCATCATGACAGATTCTAAAGGCTTATTCAGCAATCATGATGCAATTGTTATGAATAATATACAGAAAAATTCACGCTTGGCAGAAATACTCATCGGGTATTTACTGAAACGGTAGCGGATCGCCAGAATGTACTTTCTCGATAATCTGGCGTTCGGTGGCAGTGAACGTGCGTACAAATTTTTCTGCCGATTTGAGTGGCTTCATGGCCAGAAAACCATCCTGCATAAATTCATACATTACCTGAAAGTTATATTTATTCGCCGCGCCCTTACACATTTTAAAGGCGGTATAGACCACAAATGAACGCATGTATTTATCCAGACTCATACCGAGCTGATCCAGCAGAGCCAACTGTTTCAGGCGTGCTTCACCCTGATCCAGCTTCAAATAGGTCAGGCGCATCATCTCGTCAGTCAGCGGTTCATGTGGATGATAATCCTGTAATAACTGAATTGCGACCTGTTCATCGAGCTGTACCGCCAGAATAGCCAGCTCTACACCTGAGGTGCCGGTTTTAATGGCATTTTCCGGAATAACTTTTTCTGCTTTATGCGCATATTTCATCAGCCGGGCAATCTGTTCTGCCAGCGCATCAAAGTCAGCGCCGCCGTAGAGACGGTTCAGGAAATACTCCGACATCAACAGGTTTTGTTTTTCAGCAAAATGGGCGCGATGGGTGCGCTGCATGCGGACTTTCTGCCAGGCCTGCACATCCTGTAAACGGCTTAAAATGTCAGGCCGGGTGTGATAAGCCAGTTGATAATAATGCGCTAACAGATCATCGAGTACGGCAAGTTTGGACATGAGGCTTCAATTATCATTGGAGGATGCAAGAATCTTAGAGGCTGCCGGACAATCCTGCTATGACAAATTGAACAGAGATCGGGCATTTGTATGTCAATCTGTTGTTTAAATAGCCAATTTAATCGTGTGAAAAACGTTGCCAGAGCTATTTTTGCGCTGAAACTCCTCGCTATACTGCAAACAGAATAAAAGATCAGGGTTGAAGATGCGTATGGAACAACCACAATTTCAGTTAATGGATGAAGATCAGCT
The DNA here is from genome assembly GCF_019048525.1 of Acinetobacter lwoffii. NCBI lineage: Bacteria > Pseudomonadati > Pseudomonadota > Gammaproteobacteria > Moraxellales > Moraxellaceae > Acinetobacter > Acinetobacter lwoffii. The sequence continues at coordinate 1,134,591 of NZ_CP077369.1, forward strand.
GTCTGTCGAGCTGATTGATGCCCAATATAATTTAAAAAAGACCCGGGGCCAGAAAAATGCCAAAAGTCTGGTGATTCTGGTGAATGGCATTGAACTGGCCGGCAAGGGTGAAGCGGTTAAACAGTTACGTGAATGGGTCGATCCGCGCTATTTGCGTGTGAAAGCCGATAAGCCTCAGCTAGCCGGCCCGAAGCAGACCTTGTGGCAACCTTATGCACGTTTTATTCCTGCCGAAGGCCAGATCATGGTGCTGTTTGGCAACTGGTACAGCGATCTTCTCGGCAGTGCCATGCAAGCTGAAAGCCCGCTGAGTGATGCACAGTTTGATGAATATCTGCAAGAGATGCAGGCCTTTGAACAGGACCTGAAAAATAACCATGTCGATGTGATCAAGGTCTGGTTTGACCTGTCCTGGAAAGTCTTGCAAAAACGTCTGGATGCCATGGATCCGAGTGAAACTCACTGGCATCAACTGCATGGTCTGGACTGGCGCAATCGCAAAGAATATGACACCTTGCAGCGCCTGCGTCAGCGCTTTACCGAGGACTGGTTCATTATTGATGGCGAAGATGAGCAGCAGCGCGACCAGCAATTTGCCCAGTATATCCTGAGTGCCTTGAAACATTGTCCGGATCATCCTGCCAGAGCCAAGGGAAGATGGAAACAGGCCAAGATTCCCGAGCAGTTAAAACATCCTTCCAAGACTCAAGCCCAGCCAGAAGATTACAAACCGGAACTAAAAAAATTAACCGCGAAGGTCGCCAAAGCCATGCGTTCCGATTCGCGTAATGTGGTGATTCTGTTTGAAGGTATGGATGCTGCCGGCAAGGGCGGCGCGATCAAGCGGATTGTCAAAAAACTTGATCCACGTGAATATGAAATTCATACCATTGCTGCACCAGAAAGATTTGAGCTGAGCCGTCCCTATTTATGGCGCTTCTGGACCAAGCTGCAAACCGATGATGATATCTGTATTTTTGACCGTTCCTGGTATGGGCGGGTATTGGTAGAACGGGTAGAAGAGTTTTCCAGTCCGGCCGCATGGCAGCGAGCTTATGCGGAAATTAACCGTTTTGAACAGAGCCTGGTCAAGCATCAAACGGTGATTGTGAAAATCTGGCTGGCCATTTCTAAAGAGGAACAGGCAGCACGGTTCAAGGCGCGTGAAGATACACCACATAAGCGTTTTAAAATTACTGAAGAAGACTGGCGTAACCGGGAACGCTGGGATGATTATCTGAAAGCGGCAGCCGATATGTTTGAACATACTTCGACTGAGGAAGCGCCTTGGCACATTATCGCGTCTGATGATAAACATACCGCACGGGTCGAAGTATTAAAGGCTATTTTAAAACAGCTTCAGGCAGAATAATCTGCCTGAAGTAAGAGTGTCTAGAGGGCTGCAAAAATTCAGCTCACCCGGATTTTAACCTTGCGCCACCTGTTTTTGCTGGATATTTTTAGCTGCACGGTAGCATTCCTCTACATGTGCTTCAGCAATCTTTTTCATGACAAAATAGCCCAGACTTGCCGCCACCAGTTGGCCGCCCAGCGGAATGAATTTTGTGACTTGCTTTGTGATCACTTTCGCTGCAACATTGTTCAAAGATTTTTTAACTGCCGTACGTGCGACCACCAGACCAGAAAATTCTACGCCGCGTTTACGCAACTCATTCCAGTGCACCTGACGGGTTTTTGGATCATAGACACTGATCTGGTCAGGCGCCAGGCCGAAGCGGGCATTGATCTCGGGAATCAATTGCGACAAGATACCGATATCAATGACCACGTCCATAAACGGCACTGGAATAACCGCAGCACCGGCAGAATAATAGGCGCGTTTTTTGGTGAGTTCCAGGCACTCGGCGCGGATTTGTTCTAAATCTAGGCTCGGATCGAGACGTTCAGGAATTTTATCTAATTTCATGGGCACTACCTAAGCTCTATGTTGTTTTTTTCTATTCAAGCATCTTTAAGATGCTTTTTTCAAAGAAATTTTTCGACTGAAGTGTGGTTTTAAAGTGTCATAGAGCGCTCGGGATGTATAGTAAATAATCTTTATCGTTTTGTAGTAAAAACCACATTCAGCAGTTCAGGGGAACCAATGGCCATTCATGTTATTCAGAGTCAACGTATTGATGTGCTTTTGGATAGTATGCTGCGTATTGTCAACCAGACTGCCCGGAATCCATTTGAGGTGTTACAAACCCGGCACTTTATTGTGCCATCTCCGGCAGTAGAAACTTGGCTGACCCAGAAAATTGCCGAGAAAAAAGGCATTAGCGCCAATACCCAGTTTCATCACCGGATTCGCGCCTTTCAATGGACTTCCTATCAGTGGGTATTGAATGCGCCTAAAGAAGTGGAGCAGGTCCGTGAAGCCAATATTCCGCGCATTATCATCAAATGGCGCGTGTTTCAGGCGCTACGAAAATGCATTCTGCCTGAACAGATTCCTTTAGACGTCGATCATCCGCTGTATTCTATTGTGAAGCGGATTTATGACAGTGCTGACCGGCTGGAGCAGGGTACAGAGAAGCAGCTGAAAAAACAGAGCATGCTGTACTGGGTAGCCGAGCAGGTGTCGCGTTTGTTTAGCCATTATATGGATTATCGCGGTTATTGCGCGCGTAACTGTCCTCCAAACAACTGTGGTTGTCCGAGTAACTGGTTAGAGTCCTGGGGGCAGGATATTGCGCTCGATATCGAGCAAATGATCTATAGCCCCAAAGATGAAAATGGTCATGAGATGCAGGTGGCGGATTTTGTCAAGATTCAGGCGCGTGAACTGGAAGCTTGGCAACGCTGGTTGTGGCAGCATGTATTTCAGGATGATTATGCCAAAATCCTGGAGATTGAACGCCTGTATTGGGAGCGGCTGGAGAATGCAGAAACCCGCGCCCAGGCTCTAAAACGACTGCCGGCCCAGATTGTGGTATTTAGCCTGCTGGAACTGCCACCCAGCCAGCTGGATTTTTTACGCCGTTTGGGGCAATACATTGATATCTATATTTTTCACTTCAACCCCTCGCAGGAATACTGGGCCGACAGTGTCGATCCGGACTGGAAAGCCAGGTTTGATTTGCAGCGGGAAGAGCGCTTTATTCAGCGTTTTGAAAAGACCCGTCAACGTAAACCGAATGATGCGGAAATAAAAGACTTCAGGATCAAGCAGCTGAACTTTAATGCCGAAGACCGGGAATCGCGGCATCCGCTCCTGACCCGATTCGGCAAGCAGGCACGGGATCATTTTTCTCTACTCTCTAAACTGTCTTCGGGGGAAGAGGGTCTCTGGGCCGATGTCTTTGTCGATGAATATCAGGACAGGCTGCTGGCCAAAATCCAGTCGGATATCCTGTATTTATTGGAACCTGAACAGCATCAATATGCTTTAAGCCCTGATGATGATTCGGTACAGATTCATGTCTGTCATTCTTCATTACGTCAGCTGGAAGTCCTCAAAGAACAGCTGATTCACTGGCTGGCTCAAGATACGAATGACGTGCCGCGTCAGCCGAGTGATATTCTGGTGTTGACGCCAAGTTTGAAAGAACTCGAACCGGCAATTCGTAGTGTCTTTGCGCCACCACCGCGTGAGCGCGAAACCGGCAGCAAACGCCTGCAGAAAGATAACCTGTATTTACCGATCCAGATTGCCGGGGTGTCGCGTCTGGATGTCAGTAATGCCTGGCGCGCGGTACTGGGCCGGATTCAGTGGGTACGGCGCCGTTTCAGTATTGAGGACTTCGCCGACTGGCTCAGCCTGAATGCCACCCAGCAGTATTATGGTCTGGACTATAGTCAGGTAGAACGGATGTTGCAGTTGCTGACAGATGCTGGCTTCAAGCGTGGACTGGACCAGCAGCATTTACAGCAAAGCCTGAGCGCAGGCGATGAGGATTACCGGTTTAGCTTTAAATTCGCGCTGGACCGTCTGGCGTTGGGTCTGGCGATTCCTGAACATACCCTGTTTCAGGACACCTTGAGTTATGCCAAGGTTCTGACCAGTGATTTTCCGCTGATATCCACCCTGATCCGGATTTATCAGGATCTGGTGCAGCGCCGTGACTGGCTGACTTTGCATGAAACTGGACAACGCACGCCGGTAAAAACCTGGCTGGAATATCTGCGTGCTGATCTGAATGAATTTCGTGATGCCGGGGTAGAATCACTCAAAACTGTTGCCGAGATTATCGACAAGCAAATGCGGATGCTGACCTTGGCCGATTATCATGATCAGGATGATCCACATGCCAGTCAGGAGCTGGTGGCACTCAGTCTGCCTCTGCCTTATGTGCTGGAAGAAATTCAGAATACCCTGGAGATGCAGCTGGATCAGGCCGAACCGACTGGACAGATTACTTTTAGCCAGATTGGGCAGATCCGGCCATTGCCTTATAAACTGGTGGTGATGCTGAATCTGGATAGCGGTAAATTTCCGAGCCGCAATCAACAGGTTCCGTTTGACCTGATGCGCAGCCTGAAGCCGCAACTTGGTGACCGTTCCCGTCTGGATGACGAGCAGGGCGCTTTTCTGGATGCCTTGCTGCTGGCACAGGAAAATCTATGGCTGTTCTATAATGGCTTTGATCTGGAGGATGGTGAGGCTCGCGATCCATCCACTGCCTTGCAGGAACTGGTTCAGCATATCGCGCTGATCTGCCAGTCTGAACAGCCGGATGCCGAAATCGATCCGATGGTGGATATTCATGGTCTATCGGTCGCTCAACATATTCGGCAGCTTTATCATGTGCATCCCTTGCAGCCTTTTGATCCGGCCGGATTTGCAGATATGCAGACACCACGGTTTCAGGATCAGTGGTTTGCGGTAGCAGAGTATATCCGCAGCGCCGAAGGCAAACGCAGCAGCTGGATCAATGCACATTATCCGGCACTAGAACAAAAAGAAATCCGGGTACTCAAAGGCGATGAATGGATCCGCGATATGATTTTCCCGGCACGTCTATTCCTGAAAAGTGTCGGGGTTTCCACGATTCGCTATGCCGATTTGCCGAGTTCCCGGGAACCCCTATTACTGAACAAGCTGGAACAGTATCAGGTACGGGATTTCCTGTTACAACAAGAGCAGGAGATTGAGCCAAACCTGATGCTAGACCGTTTGCCGGTGGGCAAAACCCAGCAAGCCACCTGGCTGGGCAGCCAGCAGGAACAGCAGTTATTGCAAGAACGTTTGCTACAGTTGGGCAAAGAACTGACGCCAGTCACCCAACAATCCCTGCAGTTCAGTCCTGAACTGATCATTCATATAAACGTGCCTCAGGTTCCACACAGCAGCTACTGGCTGAGTATGCAATCCTCTTCGGCCTCGGAAAAACGCCGTGCCCAGATCTGGCTGGAGTATCTGCTATGGCTGGCTTACTTGAATGACGATGCACGCTCACCAGAACTGGAGCGCATTGTCATTTTCAGTAATAAAACCCTGAAGTTTTCTGGCTTGAGTTCGAGCAAGGCACATGAGTATTTGCAGCTCTGGTTAAAGGCGTGGGAAATTGGTCAACAGCAGCCGCTGGTCTTGCCGGCAGAATTACTGATGAAAAAAGAGTGGCAGTGGGCCGAGAATGAACAGGGTAAAATGACCATTGTGGAAATGCAGGAATTGTTGGAAGCCTGGAACAACAGTTATAGTCCTAAAACAGCTAAGCCATTGACTTCGAATGAATCTAGTGTCTTGCATCAGGATTGGCAATTTATTTTGCAAGATCAGGATCCGGATCTGGCCTTGCAAAACTGCTGTCATGATTTTGCCCATGGCCTGTATGCACCAATTCATCAACATCTGGAATGGGTGAAATAGCCGTATGACTTTCTTAAAGCAGCAGACGCAAACAGCCATTTCTACCAATCCGATTCAGGACATGAAGTTTCGGGGCCTACACTGGATTGAAGCCTCGGCAGGCACCGGCAAGACCTATACGCTATCCAGTCTGATGGTGCGGATTTTTCTGGACCAGTATTATCCGCATCAGGTGATTGCGACCACATTTACCCGTAAGGCCACGGCTGAACTGAAAAACCGGGTACGGCTTCGCGTCGAGGAAACGCTGGCTTATATCCAGCGTCATCAGCAGCTCAATTCAGTTGAAATCGCAGCAAAAATCCAGAATGAAACCGATCCTTTATTTCAGCAGGTACTGAAAGATTATGGTTCACGGCTGGATTATGCCCGTCGCCGTTTACGTCTGGTGTTGAACCAGCTGGATGAACTGTTTGTCGGCACCCTGGACAGCTTTAGCCAGAAACTGTTACGTGAATTTGCCTTTGAAAGTGGCAAGATTGAACGTGCAGAACTGACCGAAGATCAAGATCTGTATATCCAGCAGCTGATTCATGATGTGCTGCGTGACTGGATCCAGCAGCAGCCGCAATATATGGTCAATCATCTGTATGTCCAGAATCTGCTGAAACCGGTGGAGCATTATACCGGGCTGGTGCGTGATGCCCTGAATTTCAGCAAGCAGCATTTTCGGAAGATCGAACCGGCTGAATGTGACCTGAACAAATTGGAAGCCTGCATCAGTCAATTAGTGAATATTCAGGAGCATGATCTTGCCGTCATGCGGCGTTATTGTCAGGAAAGTCCGAAGTATTTTCACAAGAGTTTTTTGACCAAGTTAACCGAAATTTGTGAAAACTTTATGACCTGGAGCGCAGCCCTGAAAACTCAAGGAACAATGAGTTTCTTTGATGCTGAATTGCAGCCGATTTTACTGAATCTGTGCCATTTGCGCCGCAAGAAAACCGATTTCCAGCCGACCACTCAGGTCTTTAACAAAAGCTGTCCGGATGCAGAGCAGCAGCTGATTTTGCAACATAGTCTGATCGTGGCAATTGATGCGCTGTGTGAGGTCAAACAGTATCTGGATGAGCAGCTGCAACAGCTTACGACCTATCTGGAATTTCATATTATTCAAAGTGTGCAGACCCGTTTGCCACAAACCTTGCAGCAGCAGGGTGAAACCACTTTTTCCCAGCAAATTCGTACATTGGCGGAAGCATTGCAAGGCCAGCAGGGACAGCGTTTTGCCCAGTTTGTACAGGCACGTTATCCGCTGATTCTGGTCGATGAATTTCAGGACACCAATCAGGATCAGGATGATTTGCTGGCCAAGATCTGGCGTGATGCCAACCGGGTGCAGTCCGGCTGCATGATTATGGTCGGTGATCCGAAACAGGCAATTTACGGTTTCCGTGGCGGCGATATGCTCACCTATAACAAGGCACATGCCGATGTGCTGCATAAACAGGGCCGCGAATATACCCTGATGCAGAACCATCGGTCAGTCAAACCACTCGTAGAAGTGGTTGATGCGCTGTTCCAGCGGCAAATGGATTTTGGCGAACAGGTGCAGTACACCTTGATTCAGGCCGGTAGTCGCCCGCATCCAGATCTGGTCGATATGGGCAGGATCAACCCGCAGCCTTTACGATGGATTCAGCTAGGTGAATCGGACCTGGAGGCAGACCAGGTGGCCTGGAAAATCCGTGCATTGCTGAATCAGTCTGCCCAGCAGCAACTGTACTTTCAGCAGCAAGAGCATCAGCAAAGCCTGAGCGCAGATGATATTGCCGTGTTGGGATTTGGGCATTTTGCTCTGGAACAGGTGAAGCAGCGTCTGCAGCGTATGGGCATTCCCTGCTATAAAGAATCCAAACAGAGCGTGTTTGCCAGTCCCATCGCTCAGGATGTCGCGGCCGTATTGACGGCGATTATGGATCCTTTCAATGAGGCCAAGGTCAAGCGGGCTTTACTAACCCGTCTGCTGGGCTTCAATCTGAAAAAACTGATTGATTTGCAAAGCCAGAGTGAAGGCCTCAGTCGCTATATTGCGGATCTGGATATAATTCGGGAAATGTGGTTTGAGAAAGGCTTTTTGACCGCCTGGAATTATGCACTGAACCTGTTTCAGGTCTGGACCAATCTGGTGGCCAGTCAAAGTCTGGACAATGAGCGGGTGGTGGTCAATCTGCGCCATCTGACCGAGATGCTGAGCCAGCAGAGTGAATATTATCAGGGGGCGCAAAAACTCTATCACTGGTATTTGCGCCAGCTTCAGTCACCTTCAGGCAAGGACAGCGAAAAAGAACGCAAGCTGTCTGGGGATCATGGGGTGCAGCTGATGACCATTCATGCCTCCAAAGGGCTGGAATTTAAAGTGGTGTTTTTATTGGGAGCAGATGCTGCTTTTGATGTGAATAAAGGCAATCTGAATTTTTCCCTGTCTGCGCCTGAACAGGACAACATCCTGGAACAATCCCGGGTGATTGCAGTCAATCACAAGAATTTGCATGAGCAGGCGATTCTGCAGAATGCAGCGCGTAATGCTGCCGAAAACCACCGGCTCTGGTATGTGGCGCTGACCCGTGCCAGTCACCGGGTATATGCCATGCTGCAGGACCAGAACGCACAGTCCGATTCCGGGCTGGCCTTCTGGCGTGGTCAGGGAGATCAACTGTTTCAACATGCTTTAAGTCTGGTCGAGCAGCCGCTGTCTCAGGAACCACCGCGTCTGGTCGAGCAGTCGAGCCATCATCAGGTCGACATGCGGGCGCAACCTTTGCCAGAGCGGCAGTTTTATCCGCGAACCAAAACCAGTTTTACGGCTTTGTCACAGCATCAGCTACATGGACATATCTTGCAGGATGACCTAGTCATGGCTTCAGAACAGCCCGATAGTGCCGCCGATGAAATTCATTTTACCGGTCTGGAAGAACAGCCAGCAGCCGTGCCCTTAGACTGGATTAGGCTGAATTTTCCTAAAGGTACAGTGGCCGGAACTTTCTTGCACAGCATTTTTGAACATATCGATTTTCAGGACAGCAGTTACTGGAATCTGGAAATCCGGCGCCGTTTTAAAAATACCGCACCGCAAATCTGGCAGGAACTGAAAGAAAAATTTGAACAGGCTTTTCATATACGTAGTGTACTGGAACAGGCCTTTTCCCTGCATTATCAGGCCGCTGTGGTGAATCTGCGAACCCTGTTTCAGGCCACAGCTCAGGCAGATTTCAAAGCCGAGGAATTGCGTCATAGTATGCAGCGCGTATTGTCCAGCCTGAACTATAAGTTATTGACCGGAATTCGCCTGCATGACCAAAGCAAAGCTTATCGCCAGCAATGGCAGCAGCTGTTTCACTCGGCACAACAGCTCGATCGTTCGGGTCTGCTAGAATTTTTAGGTCAGTTTCAGGTGTATTTCGATGGGCTGGAGGATGACTCCTTTATCCAGTTTTTTGAACAGGAAGTGGCCCAGCTCACACGCTCTGCAAGCACTGAATCGCTGAATGTGGACAGTATTTTCCAGACTGCTTTTGATGGCTTGCTGGACGAGATTACAGAAGATATTTTGCTGAACCTGATGCATGACTGGGTGCGTGATATTCTTATTACCCCGATTCAGGCAGATTTTGCTTTGGCGCAGCTGGAGGCTAAACAGTATCTGTCAGAATTTCCTTTTTATCTGTCCTTGACCGATGCCCCTTTGCAGATTCGGCAAATCCATCAGCTGTTTCTCGAACATGACATGGTCATGAGCGATTTTAATGAAGCCAAATCGGCGCGGTATCTGACCGGTTCCATCGATCTGGTGTATTTCGATGGTCAGCGCTACCATATTGCCGATTATAAAAGTAACTTCCTCGGACCTGATCAGCAGCACTATAGTGCTGAGGCAATTCAGCAGAATATGAGCCAGTCCAGTTACTGGTTGCAGGCCGCTTTGTATCTGGTGGCGCTGCATCGGTACCTGAGTGCCAATATGCAGGGTTATTCGATTCAGCAGCAATTGGGCGGCGCGACCTATCTGTATTTGCGCGGGATGAATGGACAGGCGCAGCAAGGGGCTTATCATTGGCAACCGAGCCTGGAATTCATAGAAAAACTGGATCAAATATTGGGCTATTTTGAGCAGAAAAAATCAGCATGATTTTGCAGTTTTATAAAATATATAAAGATTAAACAGAAAATTATCCTGTGGATAACTTTGAGGATAACTGTGTGGAAAATGAGCAGAATCACGTGTCGCAGCAAGACTCCAATTTAATGGCCTGGATTGACTATTTGTGTCAGCCGCCGTTTAGTACGGCTACATTTGATCCGGCAGCAAAATTCTTGATCCAGCAACTGCTTGAGGCGATACAGGCAGGGGATAGCTGTATCGAAGTTGATCCTCAGCAGGTTGCCCTATTACATAATCTGGTTCTAGACCGCCGTCAGCAAAGTACAGGAATTGCACCATTTATTTGTGCAGATCAGCATTTATATCTGTACCGCTATTGGCAACTGGAACAGGCGGTAGCCTCACATATTGCTCGGATTAAAGCCCAACCGGTTGCCGCTATTGATTTATCCGAACGTGATCGCAATTTATTGTCAGATCCACAGCAAAAATTGGCACTGGAAATGGTTGCGCGGCAGGCGCTGAATATTATTAGCGGCGGTCCGGGTACCGGTAAAACCTATACCTTGGCGCATATGATTGCGGTCCTGCATGAAGCCTTGCCAAATATCCGGATTGCCATGGCAGCACCTACCGGAAAGGCCGCACAGCGCATGAAAGAAGCACTGCAAAAAGCCTTGCATAGTGAAGCGTTACAAGAGTTTGAGCTAGAACAATTAAAACAGTTACAACCGGTCACCCTGCATCGCTTATTGGGTCTGGGCACTCGCGGACAGCCACGCTTTCATGCCAAGCAGCCTCTGCCTTATGATGTGATCGTGGTCGACGAAGCCTCGATGCTGGATTTAAACCTGTCACAGATGTTACTGGCCTCCGTACCGTCTCATGCACGGCTGATTTTACTCGGTGATGCAGATCAGCTGGCCTCTGTGGATGTGGGAACGGTATTGGCAGATTTACAGCAAGTAGCGACTCTGGAAGATAACCGGGTCAATTTAATCACCACGCGGCGTTTTGCGACTGGGGCCAAGATTGGCGCAATGGCGGAGTTTATCCAGCAGAATCATGAGCCTTCTCACGTCTTGCAGAAATTTGAGCAACAGATTCTAGCAGCCAGTGAGTTACAGGCGATCGATTTGGATCAGGTTGAGATCGACCATTTGCAGCTGCAGTACCTGCTCGCTGGCGCCGAACAGACCGCGCATAACTTGAATCAGTATTATGACCAGCTGATGTATGGTTATCAGGCTTATATACAGGCCATAAAAACAGAACGAAACTCAGCTGATTTTGAGCAGTATGTGCAACAGGTAGTCAAAACTTTTGATGATTACCGGATTTTAACAGCAATCCGTTCTGGTGATCTGGGGCTGCTCAAGATCAACCTGCAGATTGAGCAACGCTTTTTAGCAGCCCAAGGGCAGTTGAAACAGGGCGACTGGTATGTCGGACGCCCCGTCATGATGAGTTATAACGACTATCAGTTGGGGCTGTCCAATGGTGATATTGGCATCTGTTTTTTACGTGAGCAATCTGGTCAGCACCAGTTTGAAGTGTATTTTCCGAGTTTAGAAAAATGGGTGTTAGCCACCCGTTTACCTAAAAGTATTGAAACTGCTTTTGCACTGACCATTCACAAATCTCAAGGTTCAGAATTTTCCCATACCGCAGTGGTGCTGGATCAATATGCAAAAAATTTATTGAGCAAAGAGTTGATTTATACTGCAATTACTCGAGCCAAAAAAGTGGTCAGTTTATTGGTAGATTATGATGCTTTTACACAAGCACTTTGTGTCAGAACCACCCGGAAAAGTGGTTTGAGCCAAAAAATCATTGAAAAATCTAGTAATTTAATTGGCAAAAATAATCAAATCTTGTAGGTAAAAGCTTACAAGGATTCAGGAAATTGACGCATAGAGCTTTTGCTCGGTTTTTGAGAAGATTGGTTCTACAAAATAACTCAACACGGAAAGTTGAGCATAATCGTATAATGATAATAATAATGTCGGTAGACAGCGAACTTACAGTGAAGTAAGTGAAAGAGGAAACTTACAGCCGCTAAGCCTTGTAGTTTTGGGAGAGACTACAAGGCTTTTTTATATCCTGATTTTTTTATAGGAAGCTTGCTGGATTTTTATCCTAATTTCTTAGCAAAAATTTTCAGCCCTAGCCAGTAAACTTAAGTAAATAGCGTTAAATAAAACGAGAGCTATGTAACATTATGCAAATTTTCACCCTGTGATGTACGAAATGGCTTACAGCAAAATGAGGCAAATACCTCTATTTGTCTGGTGGGAATATGGCAAAATCTACCACACAAGGAAGATGATTTTTCAACAGGATGTTTGAAAATAATAATAAGCGTAAAACGCCATAATAATAAAATAAATAATAATGATAAGAGAAAGAACTACAGCGCCAAAAAGCCCGAGTTTACTCGGGCTTTTTTTTATCCATTTTCTATGGGGAGTAGCTGAAGATTCAAGCGAGCTAAAGGGTTTGCGGGCTTTTCAAAGGAGTTTCTATATTTAATTTATTCTGGATTTATTTCATTAAAATAATGCAAAACCTGAATCTTTAAGGAACAAGAGTCATCGGATCTGAGCTGTATCAATGAGCAACCAAAACCATGCAAAAATCTGGATCTATTTTTGCAATTTGATGCGTTTTCCCTTAAAATATGCAACTTGCTGTAGTGATGCACGGCAGTCAAGGTTTTGAATTCTCATCACTTTGATTTTTATCAAAATATACAAGCATCTCGGAGAAATCGAATGGCTTTAACTAACGCAGATCGCGCAGAGATCATGGCTAAATTCGCTCGCGCTGAAAACGACACTGGTTCACCAGAAGTTCAAGTAGCTCTTTTAACTGCTCAAATCAATGACTTACAAGGTCACTTCAAAGAGCACAAACACGACCACCATAGCCGTCGCGGTCTAATCCGTATGGTTAACCAACGTCGTAAACTACTTGACTACCTTAACGGTAAAGACCACGGTCGTTATGTAGCATTGATCGGTGCTTTAGGTTTACGTCGTTAATTCGATTTAAACTTTATTTTCGGGTGTATTGCATGCTTTGTGCTGTATTACTGAAAACTAAAGTCGGCTTAGCTTTGCGCTGAGCCAGTGGAAGGGGCGAATGTTTCGCTCCTTCTTTGTGTTTAAAAATAGTATTTAATCTGGTGAGGTCGGCTTCTAAGCTTTGTCATTTACTCGTCCATATGGTCATGAATGCCAAACCTTAGGGGTCTCCACTAGAATAATTGTTCACAAGAACTAGGAAAAAATAAAACATGTCAATGTTTAATATTATTCGTAAAGAATTCCAATTCGGTCAGCACAACGTTATCTTGGAAACAGGTCGTGTTGCCCGTCAGGCAAACACTGTTGTGATCACCATGGGCGGCGTACAAGTACTTGTTGCTGTTGTGGCACAGCCTAAAGCAAAAGCAGGTCAAGACTTCTTCCCATTGACTGTAAACTATCAAGAAAAGCAATATGCTGCTGGTCGTATCCCGGGTGGTTATGGCAAGCGTGAAGGCCGTCAGTCTGAAGCTGAAACTTTGATTTCACGTCTGATTGACCGTCCAATTCGTCCATTGTTCCCAGAAGGTTACTTCAACGAAATTCAAGTAACAGCCACTGTTATTTCTTCTGACAAAACGATGGATGCTGACATTGCTGCAATGTTAGGTACATCTGCTGCATTGTCTATCGCTGGTACACCTTTCCGTGGTCCAATTGGTGGCGCACGTGTGGGTTTAATCAACGGTGAATACATCCTGAACCCGAACCTTGAACAACTTAAAGAGTCTGATCTTGATCTTGTCGTTGCAGGTACGGAATCTGCAGTACTGATGGTTGAATCTGAAGCGAAAGAGCTTTCAGAAGACCAAATGCTGGGCGCTGTATTGTTCGGTCATGACGAAATGCAAATTGCGATCCAGGCGATCAAAGAATTTGCTGCAGCTGCAGGCGCGGTTGAGTCAACTTGGGTTGCTCCAGTTAAAAACGAAGAACTTCTTGGTAAATTGAAAGAAGCATTCGAAGCGAAAATCTCTGAAGCTTACACGATTGCAGTGAAACAAGACCGTTATGCGGCACTTGACGCGCTTTATGCAGAAGCAGTGGCACAGTTCGTTCCTGAAAATGACGAAACGGGCATTGCAGAAGAAGTAAATGAGCTGTTCGAAGACCTTAAATACCGTACTGTACGTGACAACATCCTGTCTGGTAAGCCACGTATCGATGGTCGTGATACCAAAACTGTTCGTGCAATCGACGTACAAGTAGGCGTATTGGATCGTGCTCACGGTTCTGCATTGTTCACACGTGGTGAAACTCAGGCCTTGGTCACAACGACTTTGGGTAATACACGTGATGCCTTGATGGTTGATACCCTTGCTGGTACCAAAACTGACAACTTCATGTTGCACTATAACTTCCCTGCATACTCTGTAGGTGAAACAGGTCGTGAATCTGGTCCTAAGCGTCGTGAGATTGGTCATGGTCGTCTGGCACGTCGTGGTGTTCAAGCTGTACTTCCTGCGGCTGACCGCTTCCCGTATGTGATCCGTATCGTATCTGACATCACTGAATCTAACGGTTCGTCTTCAATGGCATCTGTATGTGGTGCATCACTTTCTCTTATGGATGCCGGTGTTCCACTTAAAGCACCAGTTGCAGGTATTGCGATGGGTCTAGTGAAAGAAGGCGAGCGTTTCGCAGTTCTTTCTGACATCTTGGGTGATGAAGATCACTTGGGCGACATGGACTTTAAAGTAGCGGGTTCTGCAAACGGTATTACTGCGCTACAAATGGACATCAAGATCGAAGGCATCACTGAAGAGATCATGGAATCTGCATTGAACCAGGCTTATGCGGGTCGTATGCACATCTTGAATGAGATGAACCAGGTGATTTCACGTGCGCGTCCTGAAATTTCGATGCACGCACCGACATTCCAGGTGATCAACATCAACCCGGATAAAATCCGTGATGTGATCGGTAAAGGCGGCGCGACCATTCGTGCGATCACTGAAGAAACTAAAGCAGCGATCGATATCGAAGATAACGGTACAGTTCGCGTATTTGGTGAAACTAAAGCGGCTGCGCAAGCTGCAGTTGCCAAGATCCAGGCACTTACTGCTGAAATCGAGCCAGGTACAATTTATACAGGTAAAGTGATTCGTATCGTTGAATTCGGTGCGTTCGTAAATATCCTGCCAGGTACTGATGGCTTGCTTCACATCTCTCAAATCTCAAACGAACGTATTGCGAACGTGGCAGATGTATTGAAAGAAGGTCAAGAAGTGAAAGTACAGGTTGCGGATGTTGATAACCGTGGCCGTATCAAATTGACGATGAAAGACATCGAACAAGTTTAATTCTTAAAATATTCACATGGGAAAACTCATGTGAATAACAACAAAAAAGCCCTGAGATTGGTCAAAGTGTTTACTTTGGCTGGCTCAGGGCTTTTTTTATGCCTTCAATAAGATTCTGCTACGCAAATAAAGACTGATTGGATTGCTTAAGTCTTCGGCTCGGCTCATAATTTTAAGACGGATAGATGGGGAAGGCCTAGCTCTATCCTGCAACAACAAAAAGCAGAATTGTGAATAGAGAATTGTCTTAATGCAGGTTTATTATTTTTACCAACATCCGACCGAACATCATATTTTTGTACAAAAAGAGCCTATTGCTCAAGCCGAACCTGAATTTATCTGGATCGACTATACCCGGGCAGATGTGGTTAATCGGGCTGAGACTTGGCAAAAAGAAATAGAACAGCAGACCCATTTATACCTAAACGAATTGCATGTAAACGATATTCTTAATTTAGAACATCCTTGTGTATTTGATAGCATGGATGACTATGAGTTGCTTATTTTTCGCAAGCTGATTACCCCGGATGATGACATCGAGAGCGGTGAGCAGGCGCTGGAACAGCATGAAAAAGTATTTGGTCTGGCGACTACTCCGATTAGTTTTATCATGACTCCTCAAGTGCTGATTACAGTACGTGAGCAAGGCAATAAAGCAATAAAAAATTATATTTCCCGTATTGAAACCCATGTGATCCGTTCCACTCAGGAACAAAATAAGTCACGAAAACTCCCGATGACCCCGCTGGATTTATCGTTACGTTTGCTGAATAGCATGGTGGATGGTTATTTGGATTTACGTGTGCCTTTAACCCGACGGGTTGAATTCTGGCAACAGGAGTTATTACAGGGGCATCGCCGCTTTACTAAATGGAACCAGTTATTGCAAGAAAGCATATCTTTTCAACAAGTGGAAAATCTCTGTGAAGAGCAAATTGATACCTTGCAAGAACTGCGAGATGAAATTATCGATAATTATCCACACTTGAAAGGCAAGAAGAAGTCGGAACGGCAGGATATTATGCTGGTCCGAATGAATGACCTGGTCAGCCATGTAGAGCGCATCCAAAAACACACTGTTCGTTTGCGTGCCTCGATTCAGGCGGCTATCGACCTGCATTTTTCAGCCATTGCCAATCAGACCAATGAAAATATGCGCATCTTGGCGATAATTACCGCTATTTTTGCACCGCTGACCTTATTGACCGGGATTTACGGGATGAACTTTGAATTTATTCCGGGGGCGAAATCTCCTGTCGGGTTCTGGAGTATGTTAATGATCATGTTCATTAGCACGGTATTGCTGGTGTATTATTTCTATCGCAGACATCTGGTCGGCCGAGGGGAGCGCAGTGTGATTGATCTACTGGCACAACAGCATAAGAATCAACACGTGAATCTGTTCTGGTTCCTGGACTATGAGCCGATTAAGCAATCAGTGAAAGAGACCATGAAAGAAGTTGAAAAGCTGACCAAATTAAAATAGAGCTACCTTTATCAATCGATATTTATAAAAGTTGTCCTATTTTTCAAGCACACGTAGATCAGTGGACTTCAATTTTAGATTAGCTCTGTAGAAATCAACACTCTGTTCTGCTGATCACTCAACTTGAGCTGTTCGAGTCAGTATTTTATAGATTTCATCTTTTAATTTCAGTTTTTTACGCTTGATCGCCTCAATATCATTGTTGATATGATTGACTGGATCAAGTTCAAGCTGGCTGATTTCTTTGTCCAGCTCATTATGTTCCTCGAATAACTTGGCAAAATAGGGATTTTCCTCGCGAAGTTGCACAATCAAGTCGCGGTATTCGGGAAACATGTATTTGATTTTCTTATTGCAATCTTTGGTTTTCATAGGGATTCTTATACTCTAATCATAAAATTAAATATAAATATGTTCTGATCTGCACTTGAAAATGCAGATCGACAGAACATGAAAATGATTTACTTGAAGTGCAAGTGTTTGACCTCGCGGCGTAACTCCTGCACCTCATCAATGAGGTCGAGCATCATAGCAACGGCGCTAAATGAGGCATCAAAATCACGTTGCAGGCGATAGGCGCGTTGTGCACGCGAGATATCTTCGCCGAGGAAAGTGCTGGTCGGGGTTGTGGAACGATTGGGTAAAATTCCATGTTCAATTAACTGCATGACCCATTCGGGGCTTTGTCCACATGCTTCTGCAAAGTGGATCAAGTCAAATGAACGATCGTCCATAATTTCTGAGGGGGTATAACCGTGGGAAAAACTTTCTTGGTACTGAATCGTAGTCATGGGTTTACTCCTTAAACAGCCAAGTGTGCAAAATCCGGAGAGTGGGAAGGTGCTAAAATAGAACGCTTTCCAACCCTTGGACCTGCAGACTCAGAGTGATGGCTCAAATGATCATGAGTGAAGAGTCGGGATGTGCTGGTAGTTGATGAATCAGTCGGTCTGACCGGATCTTTATCAGCAGCATGCGAGGCAAAGAAGGTTAAAGCTGAAGTGGTTTTTATAATTTTATGTGTTATCGACAAAGCGTATTCAATCACTTTCCTGTGTTGAATAGAGGGTGCCATATCAGGGCTGCAAAGCAGACCAAAGGGCAAAATTGAACGAGGCTGAAGATTGATCATCATAAATGGATAAAAAATAACCGTCTTCGATCCATTATTATGACTTTACTTGCCCCAAAACAGTTTTTATTTGTACCTTATTGTTTCAAATCATGACAAAGAAAAAAGCCCCTGATATAGGGGCTTTGAAAATCTTTCTGAAATTAATATTTTACCCAGGTTACACTGCGGCCAATTACCGATACCCCCACATAACCACGCAAGGTCAGACGTTTACCATTAGCACTTAAGCGTGCTTTACCTTTGTAAACTTTGCCACTGATCGGATCAAGCACTTTGCCATCATGGTATTCACGTGGCTTTTTCGGATCTGCCTTAAAATCCCAGATAAACGGCAGGCCTAGAAAAGGCTTGTTCTTAAGCTGACCTGGACATTTATGACAAATTCCCATTTTTTCTGCGCCAGGCAAGCTGCGTGTTTCGACAATCACTCCTTCATAACTGCCATCTGCTTTCTTGCGAATTTCCACATCCGCACGAGAATAACCAGACTGATCATCGATGGTTTTCCATTTACCCAATAACGGATCTTCATAGGCAAAGGCCAGGCTAGAGACTGCGGCCAAACTTATCCCCATTAGTAGAGTATTCAATAATTTTCTCATAACATACCTGTTAAATTGATGATGTATTCATTTTAGAATTATTGCTCTAATTTATTTTAAAAGCATAATTAAATCAAGAGCATGAACTGTGCGGTCTTTCTCATAATTTTTTGAAAATGATGAATATTCAGGTTTTGTTAGTGTGAATAATCTTATAATTTAAAAGGGATTCTTAGATTGGATTTACAGGAGAGTTTGATTCAGGAGGTAGACAGGTTTTCTACTGTAGGGGAGAATACGCTTTGTTGAGCTCAGTCACCTAGATTTTAAAACATAAAAAAAGCATTCCTGGGAATGCTTTTAAACTTAAGGATTCGAACTGCTTAGCTCAGGTGTTTACCAAATAGGCCCAAGGCTTCTTCAGCAGTAAAAGTATATTGGCTATTACAGAACTGACAGTCCATCTCGATCGGATTCTGGAATTCCAGCGTTTCACGGATCGACTCTATTCCGATTTGCTGTAAAGCGACTGCACAACGCTCTTTAGAGCAGGTACAACCAAACTTCAACACTTCCGTATCTGGCAGACGCACTTCTTCTTCGTTATATAAACGGTACAGAATATCAGTGGCTTGCAAACCGACTAACTCTTCAGTTTTTAGAGTCTCTGTGAGCATGGTCAGACGTGGCCATAGATCTTCATCTACCCGGCGTTGTTCTTCTTCACTATTACGTGGTAATAACTGAATCAGTAAACCACCTGCACGCTGATGGTCACTTGCCAGTACAATACGCGTCGGAATCTGTGCAGACAGGTCATAATACTGCATCAGACAGCCCGCCAGATTTTCTTTATCAAGGGGTACAATCCCCTGATAACGCTCACCAAATTCTGGTTCGATATTGATAAACAGCACTGGAGAAACCAGTGACTTTAAGATGGTGCTGCTATCTTCACCCACCAGAAAGTGCGGATCTTCTTCATAGTCCGCCAAAGCGCGAACTTCACCCAAGTGGTTGCATTCAGCCATTGCCCATTTAAATGTGCCTGATGCCTGAATTTGCAGGCTGATACGCCCTTTAATCTTCAAGGTGCTGGCAAGCAGTGCAGTCGCAGTGAGCATTTCACCCAACAGAATCTTGACCGCAGGTGCATAGTCACGTTGCGCTAAAATGGTTTGTAAAGCTTCTTCAAGATGCACCACTTCACCACGAACAGGGCTATCTTCAATAAAAAAGCGTTGGCGTAAATCAGACATAAAATTCTCCATAACCCTGCTTTAATGGTGTCATTATTGTAAAACACAAGTTATGACAGATCATCTCTTAACGCATCAATTCCTGCGCCGTTTGTATCCTGTTGCGGCTGTGTATCTGTTTTTTGAACTTTGTTGCGTTGATCCTGGGTAAACAGATGCTCCAGTTCAGCCAAACTGCTGCGCTGATTTTCATAATTTGGATGTTCATCCGGATCCAGATGATATTGACTATTGAGCAACTTTTCATCCTGTTCACGGAAGTTTTGAATCTGTTGCAGGCTTTCTTCCGGGTCAGGATTGAGCTGGGTTAATAAGGCTTGACTGAGTTCCAAGGCGGAAAGATAAGTTTCACGCCAGATATGTTTCACGCCCAAATCCTGCAATAAATGCACATGATGTCGATCACGGGCGCGGACCCATAAACAGGTTTCAGGATAATTCAGCCGCAGATGCCGCACGATCAGCATTGAGTCTTCAATATCGTCAATCGCCACAATCACCTGTTGTGCTGTGGCAATACCGGTCTGTATCAAGGCTTCGGGTTCTGTTGCATCCGCCTGATAGAAAGGGATATCGTACTGCGCCAGAAGTTCAGTGGCTGGCACATTGCTGTCCATGACACTAAAGGCATGTTGCTGCTGCAGTAAAATCCGGGCGATAATTTGCCCGAAGCGGCCAAAGCCAATCAGCAGAATCGGTGTACTGGTTTGAGGATTGAGATCAGTTTCGAAGGTCGCTGCCAGATGATTGTGACGATCCAGATGCGGTAGGATCTGACTGTGCAATAACCAATAAAATGCTGGCGTCAGCAGCAAGGAAAAACTCACCATCCACAGCAAGGGAGAGAGTAGATCGGCCGTAATAATCTGGTCGGATACCGCAATCACCAGTGCGAGTAAGGCAAATTCGCCACCTTGTGCCAGACTGGCTGCTAGCCAGGTACTATTGCGCCAGCTATTTTGATGATAACGCGCCAATGCTAGACTGATTGCAAACTTGACCAAGATTAAAGTGAGGGTGCCGCCGAGAATGATCCAGGGGAAATTGCGTAGATCAGGTAAGTGCAGTGACATGCCCAGACTGATGAATGCCAGGCCCATCAACAAGCCCTGAAAAGGCCGAATCGTGCTTTCTACTGCAGGCCGGAAATCTGAATCTGCCAGTAAAATTCCGGCAAATAAAGCACCGAGAAATAGATTCAGTCCGAGGGTGTTCATCAACACCAACAGTGCCAAGGTTACCGCAATCGCTACAATCGCATGCAGTTCGTGACTGCCACTTTGAGCAATCCAGCGATACAACGGTTGCATCAGGTAACGATTACACAGGAACAGACCGCTCAACGTTGCGATGAGGGCAGCAAAGTAGGCCACGCCATGTTCGGTCGAGCGAATTCCGGCAAATAATGGAATGGCTGCAATCACCAGAATGGCCAATAGGGCATGAATCAGCAGGATCGAATAGGTCTGCTGACCATAGCTGGTGGCGAACTGTTCCTGATGATTGAGATGTTGGACCACTAAAGTCATGGCGGACAAACTGCCGGCGAGTCCAATCACAATGCTGGCGAGTAGACTTTGCTGAAGGAAAACCCAGGCCATAAGCGTAAAAATCAGGGCGCTGATTAGTACCTGTAAAGCAGCCATCATCCAGAGGGATGGGCTGATCTGGAGGATACGTTGTGGTTTGAGTTGCAGGCCGATCCAGAACATGAGCGCCATCAGGCTGACTTGCATGAAGCTGTTTAAAACTTCGGGTGCCTGAATCAGATGCAAAAGGCTTGGACTTAAGATGATCCCTGTTAACAGATAGCCCAACACACTTGGCAACCTGAGCCTTTTACTCAGTGGCACCATCAACAGTGCAATGACCAGAACCAGTGTTATTTGTAACAGTATCGACATTTTCCTGCCCTAAATTTATTCTTGATCCAGACTGGGAGTCTTGTATTCCAGACCGATCCTCAGGCGCAATATCTTTTAGCTCAGTTCCTGAGGGTCGATGTCCAGCGTGAGCTTCATGCTGGAAGGTTTGTCCTGCAGCATATTTTGCCACCAGCTGCGCACATAGTAATGCAGACGTGGACGATCCGCTGACAATAGCACCATATGTGACTGATAGCGTCCCGCCTTACGTTCCATTGGCGCAGGAATCGGTCCCCAGATGTCTAGCGCCAGATCAGGATATTGCCTGAGGAGAGCTGCATGTTTCTGTAAGAATTCGGTATTTTGTGCTTGATCTTTGGATTCACAACGAATCAGGATGGCATAACGGTAGGGCGGCATTCTGGCTATCTGCCGTTCTTTTAAAGTCTGCTGGGCAAACACGCGATAATTTTCATTGACCAGGGTATTCAGCAGGGCATGATCAGGCCTGAGCGTTTGTAGATAGACATCACCCTTATGTTCACCGCGGCCTGCCCGGCCAGCCACCTGCACGATCAGTTGCGCAGTCCGCTCAGTAGCACGGAAATCCACACTGAGCAGACCGGAATCGATATCCAGAATCGCCACCAGAGTGACATAAGGAAAATGGTGTCCCTTGGCCAGCATCTGGGTGCCGAGCAAAATGGCAGGTTCGCTTTTCTGAATCTTGTCATAAATTTTTTGCCAGCTGCCGACCCGACTGGTGGAATCGCGATCGACCCGAATCACCTCAAAATCCGGAAAGAGTTCATTCAGATGTTCTTCGACTTTGCCGGTGCCCATACCCAGTGTAACCAGTTCCTGATGCTGACATTGCGGGCAGTGTTCCGGCATGCGGTGAATAGTACCGCAGTGATGGCAATGCAGATGCTGATAAGGCTGGCGGTGTACAGTGAAGTTGGCATCACAGTGCGGACATTGCGCCTGCCAGCCACAGCTGCCACAAAGCAAGACGGGGGCATAGCCACGGCGGTTTAAAAAAATCAGTACCTGTTCTTTTTTCTCCAGACGCTTTTTGATGTCCTGAATCAATTGCAGGCTAATTCCATGCTTTTTTTGCGCAACTTTTAAATCCAGAATATGGATTTTGGGCATCAAGGCCGTGCCGGCACGTTGATTCAGCTCCAGCACCTGCATCTTGCCATGTTCAACCAGTGCATAACTGTCAATGCTTGGCGTCGCTGACCCCAGCAGCACTGGACATTGCTGTAAATGGCCGCGGTACAGGGCGACATCACGGGCATGATAGCGGAAGCCTTCCTGCTGTTTAAAGGACAGGTCATGTTCTTCATCCAGAATGATCAGGCCCAGATTCGGCATTGGCGTATAAATGGCGGAACGTGTACCAAGCACAATTGAGGCTTTGCCAGTTTCTGCCGACTGCCAGGCCTGTAGCCGTTTGGAATCATTCAAACCGGAGTGCAGCAACGCAATATGGCAATGAAAACGGGACTGAAAACGGCTGATGGTTTGCGGCGTCAGGCCGATTTCCGGCACCAGCACCAGCACCTGTTTGCCCTGTTTTAGTACCTGTTCCATGATCTGCAAATACACTTCAGTTTTACCGCTACCGGTCAGACCATCCAGTAAAAAAGCTTGATATTGATTGCTATATTTTAATACCTGTTCGACTGCATGTTTTTGTTCAGGATTGGCGGTCAGCGGCATCTGTGCCAATTGCACTGGCTGTGGACTGAAATCTTGTGGCTCCAGTACACAGGCGCAAATCTCTTTTTTCTCCAGTGCTTTTAAGGTCGCGGTTTCAATCCCGGCCATATTCAGCACATTTTCAGTAGTCCCGACCGGATGCAGTTTTAAAATCCGGTAGGCTTCCTGCTGCTTGTCCGAACGGCGTACTTTGGCCTCGGCATCAGGGTCCAGTAATTTCCAGGTACGGGCCAGCAGGTTATAAGGCTTGCCCTGACGCAGCAGGGTCGGCAGGGCACTGTGGACGACTTCACCGATCGGGAACTGATAATACTGCGCTGACCATGTCAACAAACTTAAAACTTTGCTATCTATAATGGCACGTTCATCAAGTAGTTCGGTCACTGCCTTAAGTTTAAAGCGCGGATCGAGAGGAGTGTCTGCGGACAGTTTTTCGATAATCACCCCGACCAGATTCTGACGTCCAAATGACACCATTACACGTGCGCCAATCTGCGCCTGTTTAAATTGTTCTGCACTCATCGTGTAATCAAAACAATCAAATACATGCACAGGTACAGCAACGCGTACGCGATAAATTGGACTTAAATCGGTGTGGGAATTTTGCATATCTTGGGGTGGAGATCCTGAAGAAATTTCGTCGTGCTTAAAGTTCGATTATGTTAGAGTGAGTAGATAATTTATATCAAAGAATATGAATGATTTCGGTGGTCTGACGCAACAGCGTTGAGCAAAATTTTGGAAAATTAGAGCATTACAATGCCTGCATATCAGTTTATTGCGCTTGATGCTTCAGGAAAGCAGCAAAAAGGCGTGCTGGAGGGGGATTCTGCACGTCAGATCCGGCAACAATTACGGGATAAAGCACTTATTCCTGTCTCTGTTGATCCTGTTGAAAAAAAAGACCAACAGCATCGTCGAAAATGGTTTGAAAAAAGCATCACCGCCTACGATCTGGCTCTGATGACCCGGCAGTTATCCGTGCTGGTCGCTGCTGCAATTCCGCTAGAAGAAGCCATCCGCGCCGTCGGCAAGCAAAGTGAAAAAGTCCATGTACAAAACCTGCTGATGTCGGTGCGCTCCAAAGTGCTGGAAGGGCATAGTCTGGCGCAGGGCTTGCAACAATCCGGACGTTTTCCCGAGCTGTATATTGCCACAATTGCCGCCGGTGAACGTTCCGGGCATTTAGACTTGATTCTGGACCAACTGGCAGACTATACCGAAAACCGCTTTGCCATGCAGAAAAAAATCCAGGGTGCGATGGTCTATCCTATTATCCTGATGCTGATGTCCTTTGCGATCGTGATGGGGCTGATGACCTATGTGGTGCCAGATATCGTCAAGACCTTTGACCAGAGTAAAGATGCCTTGCCGTGGATTACCGTGGCCTTGATGAAAGCCAGTGATTTTATCCGCATTGCCTGGCCATTTATATTGATCGGTGGTGCTTTGGGGATTTTCCTGTTGGTCCGGTTTTTAAGAACCACCGCCGGACATTATGCCTTTGACCGTCTGACCTTAAAATTACCTTTATTCGGCAAATTGTCACGCGGGATTAATGCCGCACGTTTTGCTAGTACTTTATCCATTTTGACTCAGTCTGGCGTGCCGCTGGTCGATGCATTGCGGATTGGTGCCGCAGTCAGTAATAACTGGGTGATCCGTGATGCTGTCAATCTGGCAGCGGAAAAAGTCACTGAAGGTGGCAACCTGGCAACGCAACTGGAACGCAGTGGTTATTTTCCGCCGATGATGGTACAAATGATCAAAAGTGGTGAAGCATCCGGTGAACTGGACCGCATGCTGGAACGTGCTTCACAGATGCAGGATCGCGAAGTGACCACCCTCATTTCAACTTTACTGGCTTTGCTGGAACCTTTAATGCTGGTCCTGATGGCCAGTATTGTTCTGGTCATTGTGATAGCAGTGATGCTGCCAATTGTGAATATGAATAATATGATTTAAACAGTAACTAGTTAGAATTTTGCTGTGATCAAGATTCAAGTGGTCTGAATAATGCAAATAAGTGAGAGAGATTGAATGAAAAGGAATGAATTAAATAAACAGACAGGCTTTACGTTAATCGAAGTCATGGTGGTGATTGTTATTCTCGGTGTGCTTGCTGCGCTGATCGTTCCGAACGTGATGGGACGCGGTGAAAAGGCCAAAGTCGATACCACCGTGATCAAGTTGCAGAGTATTGCGGGTTCACTGGATCAATACAAGCTGGACAATGGCAAGTATCCAAGTATGCAGGAAGGTGGTCTGGATGCACTGGTGAACCAGCCAGCGACTGCAAAAAACTGGGTGCCGGGCGGTTATGTTAAAGGCGGTTTTCCAAAAGACAGCTGGGATAATGAACTGCAATATGTGATTCCGGGTACCGATGGTCGCAGCTTTGATCTGTATTCATTTGGTGCAGATGGTCAATCGGGTGGTGAAGGAACAGATGCCGATATTTATTATCAGCCTTAATTGAGAATCATTATAAATTCTCGATAGATGGTATATATCACTTCACTTAATAAGCTATTTCAATACGAAGTGAAGTGATAATAACTATTAATTATTAAATGTAATGTAAGTTAATGATATTTATAATAATGAATTAATAAAAACGATATGCGAGTTATAATAAGAATTATTCCCATATTTATCTATTACAATTCTCGTAAAATATGAATAAACATACACTTTCTATTTATTTAAAAAAGCTCATAATGATCTGAATGGCACTTGACTCGCCAACGGAGAAGCACATGAAAGCATTTATCTTGGGAGATGAAATCAATCAATTTCATTGGTCGATGCTGAAATCTGTTCTTCTGGTTTTAAGCATGCTGCCGATCAGTCAGGGAATCGTCCATTTATGGCAGAGCACCGAAGGCAGCAGCCAGATTGTGGTGGCCTTTTTTGCTATCAGCTTGATGAGCAGTTTATTGGCCCTATGTTTCTGGTCCGCATTAAACGCGAGTGTAGTTCGCATTCAAGCCGAACAAGGTTCAGTATTTGAGCAGACACTGGTTCAGATCTATCGTCATGTGCCGATGCTGTCTCTTGCCAGCATGTTATGTTATCTGGCTATACAGTTTTAAGTTTTAAAGAAATAAAAAACCGAGGCATTGACCTCGGTTTTTTATTGCCTTGAGTGTTCCTTCCTTTCGTAAAGGGAGCTTAGGAGGGATTGATAAAATGCTATATTCAGGAATCCCCCTAAGTCCCCCTTTGTAAAAGGGGGGACTTGAAGAAATTATCTTCGTGACTTAAAGCTGACATCCACTTTACGTGGGCGAAAACGCCATCCTATAAGCAAAAGCAGAACCGAGAAGATCATCACTGGCCAATCGCTGAGTTTCATATACAGCGTTTCGCCCTGCATGGCTGGCAGTTCGCCACGTAATACGGCTTCCTGATCCATCGGGGCTTTTTTCACAATATGGCCATTATGGTCAATAAAGGCGGTCACACCGGTATTGGTCGCCCGAATAAACCAGCGCCCATTTTCTTTAGCACGCATTTGCACCATTTGCAGATGCTGTAACGGTCCTGCCGTGCCAGTAAACCAAGCATCATTAGACACGGTCACCAGAAAATTACTTTGGCTGGCATTGCGACGGGTCAAATTCGGGTAAGCTACTTCATAGCAAATTGCAGAACCCAATGGATGATTTTTCACATTCAATGGTTTTTGATGATCTGCACCCCGGGTAAAACCGCTCATGGATGGATCATTCTGCAGACCTGGCAAGACCCAGCTCAACCAGCCAGATAAAGGAATATATTCACCAAAAGGAACCAGTCGTTGCTTCTTGTATAGCCCATCAGAATCATCGCCGCTGGCCATAATGCTGTTGTAATATTTTGGATAACCCGCAGCCTGTGATTCTGCTAAATCCCAATACGGAATGCCGGTTACCCAGGCCGTACCCGATTTTTCAGCCTGTACTTTCATGGCTTCCAGAAAGGCTTCAATATCAGTCTGGAACATGGGAATCGAAGATTCTGGCCAGACAATCAGATCGCGGCCCCATTCGGTTTTACTCAAATTGGCATAAATCAATAAGGTCTTCACCTGATATTCAGTCAGCCATTTCAAGTCTTGCGGAATATTGCCCTGAATCAGGGAAACCGTTAAAGGCTTCTGATTTTTTTGCTCAACAAACGTCAGCTGTGCTGCGCTCCAGGCACCGAGTAATAAAACTGCCGAAGGAATAACCCAAAACAGGCGTCTATTCAGGATTTCAACCAGCGCACAGGCCAGAATGATCACCACGAAAGATACCCCAAACACCCCGAATAAGGGCGCATAAGCATCTAGGTAGCGTTCGGTAAAGGCATAGCCAGCAAACAGCCACGGGAAACCGGTAAAGACCCAGGTCTTGGACCATTCAAACAGCACCCACAGCGGAGCAAAAGTTAAAGGAGTTTCTGGGAAAAAGCGGCGATAGACAAACGTTTGAACGGCACTAAACAGACCCATCA
This sequence comes from Acinetobacter lwoffii, assembly GCF_019048525.1. Lineage (NCBI taxonomy): Bacteria > Pseudomonadati > Pseudomonadota > Gammaproteobacteria > Moraxellales > Moraxellaceae > Acinetobacter > Acinetobacter lwoffii. The sequence goes on from NZ_CP077369.1 coordinate 1,162,397, forward strand.
CTAGCGCCATAATCAGGATCATCACGACGCTGAGAAATGCACTGGTATCGCCATAGACATGAATTGAGGTATACAGCCAGAATGCGCCGACAAACCACAAGCCAATCCCATAAGCCCAGCCAATGCCAAAGGCCTGTTTTGCGCTACGTCCGCGCAGGCAAGCATAGAGCAGTGCTGGAGACAGAATCGCCAGCCACCAGTAATGATAAGGGGCTAGTGCCAAACTAAAGATAGCACCTGCAAATAAGGCAATTAAAACAGGATAGATTAGCGGCAAAGGTTTTTGCTGTTGAGACGAACTCAACAGCTTATCGAAATATGCTCTCATTGGCGCACGGCTCGAATTAGATGAATAGAGCGTGAATCCGCCTCAAGAATGGTAAATTGCCAGTTTTCCAGTTCAATGGTTTGACCTTCAAGGTCACTCACCAGACCAATTTCCTGTAATAACAAGCCGCCCATGGTTTCCACTTCATCATCAGGGAAAGTCGCATCCAGCATATTATTGAAATACTCAATCGGAGTCAGGGCTTGGACTACCCAGGTATTGGCGGTAGTCGGGTCGTTATCCGGAACAATGTAGTATGCTTCTTCGTCAGCATTGTCATGTTCATCTTCAATTTCACCGACAATTTCTTCCAGAATATCTTCCAGTGTCACCAGACCCGAAGTCGTACCGTATTCATCAATCACTACGGCAATATGCGTCTGGGTATTTTTCAGCATGCGCAGCACCTGATCGGAGCGGGCACTTTCCGGAACAAACAAAGGCTGACGCATAAGCGCGCGAATATCGACCTTGGCCGTCGGCTCAGTCAGAAAAGGCAATAGATCCTTGGCCAATAGAATGCCGACTACATTGTCGGTCTGATCGGAAGAAAATACCGGAAAACGTGAATGCGCAGATTCGACCAGTACATGCAGGATATCCAGCAGCTGGTCATCTTCCTGTAAGCTGATCATAGACGTGCGAGGCGTCATGACTTCACGAATTTTGGTTGCCGGGAGGTCAAGAACGCCCTCAAGCATGGCAACAGTATCGGGTTCTAAAAATCGACGTGAATCTTGTACTAATTTTAGCAGTTCGTCGCGAGTTTCGGGTGCAGTTCCCAGCCATTTGCGTAAGCCGCGCATACCCCACGACGGGCCTGATTCCTCGTGCATGATTTTTCCTGAAGACTCTTAATATCTAAAAAAACGTGGTTTTATCATACCGCAGAAAATACGCTTGTCTATTGTAAATATGATGCAGAGTCTTGATCGTACGAGTCAGGCCTGATTTTGAAACTGGCCACGTATGCAAAGCAGCAATGTAATCGCAGCTTTATGCTAAAATATGACGGTCTTTCCATCCTGAGTCTATAGATGTCCCCAACTGAAATTATTCCAAGTCTGCAATTGAATACCCGAGGTTTGCGTTGTCCTGAGCCAGTGATGATGTTGCATCAGGCGATCCGTAAATCCAAGGCAGGTGATGTAGTTGAGGTGTTTGCCACGGATAATTCAACGTCGTGGGATATTCCAAAATTCTGTATGCATTTGGGGCATGAGTTGCTCTTGCAGGAAGAACGTCTGGATGAAAATGGCAATAAAGAATTTCATTATTTAGTGAAGAAAGGTGGCTAAAAATACCAAGGGCTGATGAGCTCAAACATTTGTCTTATTTAGAAAATAAAATTTCAAAAATCTGCTTAATTAAATAGATGAATGGACAGGAACTGAAATTATTAATATTTATCCATAAATAAACCCACTTAAAAGCGGGTTTATTTTTTATCTGATGATTACCTTACATATTCGGGTAATTTGGACCACCACCACCTTCCGGTGTTACCCATGTGATGTTCTGGGACGGATCCTTGATGTCACAGGTCTTGCAGTGCACACAGTTGGCTGCATTGATCTGGAAGCGTTTTGAACCGTCATTATTTTCCATGATTTCATAGACACCCGCCGGGCAGTAACGCTGTGCAGGCTCATCCCATTTCGGTAGATTGACTTCCACCGGAATTGAAGCATCGGTCAGTTTCAAGTGCGCTGGCTGGTTCTCTTCATGGACCGTATTCGAGACAAACACTGAAGACAGACGGTCAAAGGTCAGCTTGCCATCCGGTTTTGGATAGGTCGGCTTGAAGCTTTCAGCTGCCTGGGTTTTTAGCGCAGCATGGTCCTGAACCAGATCATGCAAGGTAAAAGGCACTTTAAATACGTTCTGGTCGATAAAGTTGAATGCACCACCGATCCATTGACCGAACTTGTGCATGGCCGGGCCAAAGTTACGCGAGTTATAGAGTTCTTCTTTTAGCCAGCTGTTGTTAAACTTGTCGGTATAAGCGGTCAGTTCCTTGACAAAGAAATCTTCACCCTCTACAACACGTGCCACCGCCAGATCACCGCCTTTTTCTACACCGGCAGCAATCGCTTCAAACACCGCTTCACCGCAGAGCATGCCGGATTTCATCGCCGTATGTGAGCCTTTGATCTTGGCAAAGTTCAGGAAGCCTGCATCATCACCAATTAAAGAGCCACCCGGGAAGGTGAATTTTGGTAGTGAGTTAAAACCACCTTTGGTCACAGCACGGGCACCATAAGAAATACGCTTACCGCCTTCCAGATACTGCTTGATCAGCGGATGGGTTTTCCAGCGCTGCATTTCCATGAATGGATACATATGCGGGTTGGTGTAAGACAGATCCACGATCATGCCCAAGGTCACCTGGTTGTTATCGGCATGGTACAACCACCAGCCACCTGAAGAACCGGTTTCAGAAAGTGGCCAACCGGCACCATGCATCACCAGACCCGGTTTGTGCTTGGCAGGATCGATTTCCCACAACTCTTTAATGCCGATACCGTAGTGTTGCGGATCAGCGTCCTTGTCCAGGTTGAACTTCTGGATTAAACGCTTACCTAAGTGACCGCGGCAACCTTCAGCAAATAACGTGTATTTGGCATGCAGTTCATAACCCGGGGTAAAGTTATGCGTCGGTTCGCCATCTTTACCAATGCCCATGTCACCGGTCTGGATGCCTTTGACTGTGCCATCGGCATGATACAGAATTTCCGAGGCTGCAAAGCCTGGGAAGATCGACACTTCCAGTTCTTCGGCTTTCTGGCCTAACCAGCGCACCACGTTGCCGAGCGAGATGACATAGTTGCCATCGTTATGCATGGTTTTAGGTACCATCCAGTGTGGTGCTTCCTGTGATTTTTCATCTGACAGCAGGAAGAAGGTTTTATCTTCAGTCACTGGGACATTTAGCGGGGCACCCTGTTCTTTCCAGTCCGGGAACAGCTCGTTCATGGCACGCGGTTCAAGTACCGCACCAGACAGAATATGTGCACCGACTTCGGAGCCTTTTTCTACGACACAAACGGACAAATCGTTTAAGTTGTTTTCAATTGCAAGTTGACGGATTTTGATCGCAGCAGAAAGACCCGCAGGGCCTGCGCCTACGATGACGACGTCAAACTCCATCGATTCACGTTCGATGTGTTCCATGTAGGACTCCTCATATTACTATTCGGTGGCAACCATAACCGGATGGTTGGGTGCTGCCATAAGTGTTCTTGGTTCCTAGACACAAAAATGCTGGTGTCTTTGATAATCTGGGCTAGTATAGTTTTAAAGCCGGTTTTAGCCAATTGGCTGAAACATATTATTTTTCCGTCATTAAGGTCTTCTTTTATGGATAAGCCAGTACCCAGCACAAATCCGACGAAAAAAGTAACTTATCCCGATGATAAAAATTTAATGGATATCGCACAATACTTAAAAGATGCACAGGGCAGTCACAAAAGGTCAATTCCCCCTTTGGAGCAATGGCAGCCAAAGCATTGTGGCGTCATGGATCTGAAGGTTTTAGCCAACGGCGAATGGTGGCACGAAGGTCAATTGATCAAGCGTCAGCCGATGATTGACCTGTTTGCAACGGTACTCTGGAAAGAAAACGATAAATTCTATCTAAAAACACCGGTAGAAATGATTGAAATTGAAGTTGAAGATGAACCTTTATTTGTCAATCAGGTCGATCAGGTTGAAATTAATGGAAGGATTTATCTGCAACTGGGCACGACCACGCAAGACCTGATTGTTGTTGATGCTGAACATCCAATCTTTATGCGTGAATACAAAGGTGAGTTGCGGCCTTATGTGCATGTGCGTTTTGGGATTAATGCCCTGATTCAGCGTGCGGCATTTTTACATCTGGTCGAGATGGGAGAGCTTGATGAAAATCCGGCAGGCGAAACCGTTTTAAGTTTGAAAAGTGGTGATTTAGACTTGCATTTGAGCACCTGAGGTTTAAGCTTGATCGCTAGAAATTTCAAACAAGCTACCTGCAACGTTATGAGCGCTATTCAACCAATTTCCCAGTTATTAGATCCGATGCCCAATGCCACGGCAGATGCGCCTATTGGCATTTTTGACTCAGGCGTAGGCGGCTTGTCAGTCGCCCTGGAAATTGCCCGCCATTTGCCTAATGAACGCTTTGTCTATTATGCGGATACTGCGCATGTGCCTTATGGCCCGAGAGATGATCAGGAAATTCGTGCCTTGACGGCTCAGGCGATTGAATGGCTTTATCGTCAAGGTTGTAAAGTTGCGGTGGTGGCTTGTAATACCGCTTCCGCTTTTAGTCTGGATTATTTGCGTGACTATTATGGTGAAAACTTTCCGATTATCGGTTTAGTACCCGCACTTAAACCGGCCGTCCTGAATACCCAGTCGAAAACTGTGGCGGTATTGGCCACGCCTGCAACCTTCCGCGGCCAGCTGATTAAAGATGTCATTTCCCGTTTTGCCGAACCGGCTCAAGTCAAAGTCCTGCCTGTGACCAGTCTGGATCTGGTGCCTTTTGTTGAGGCTGGAGAGCAGATGAGTGCAGCCTGTTTGCAGACATTAAAAGAGATTTTACAACCAGTTGTAGATCAGGGCGCTGATTATTTAGTATTAGGATGTACACATTACCCCTTCCTAAAATCGTCAATTCAGTATATTTTTGGTCAAAAGCTGACATTAATTGACTCAGGATTCGCGGTTGCAAGACAAACGGCCCGAATTTTAATTAAAAATGGGTTATTATTTGAGCATGAGTCTAAAGAAAGCGTGAAAATTGAATTGGTGGTGAGTGGGCAGAATGCTGAACAGCTCCGACCGATTTTGCAGCACCTGATTCCGGCCGATTTAAAATGGCAGGTCAGTAATATGAGTGCAGTTTAAAACTCATTTTTATAATTTAAAAAGAAAGATATTTTGATTCTGGGGTGGCCATATTGGGTAAAGAAGCATGTGATGATGCATTTTTTACGCAAATGTACAGGAGAAGAGGATAGCCCATGCTGGATAAACGGTACCAAGTGTTCATCTCAACCTCGGGGGCAGAAATGCAACCGGAGCGTATCATTCTGTCTCAAACACTGGTAGGAATGGGGTTTTTCTCGTGGGGACTGGAACAGCGTACACCGCTGAATACTGCATTTGCACGCCGCCAGATTGATGACTGTGATTATGTCGTGATTCTGCTGGGAAGCCAGTATGGGGAGCAGTCGGTATCGGGTGTCGGCTATATGCATCTCGAATATATTTATGCAGTGACCAAGCAAAAACCGATTATTGTGTTTATGCATGATGATCCGGCATCACGTGAAAGTGCATTGCATGATGCCAAACCGGAATTACAGGAAAAATTCAAGGAATTCCGTCAACTGTTACAGCAGGAAGTGGATCAGGTTTTTACTTACCGCAGCCTGCGCGATCTGGAAATGGCAGTGCGTTTTAACATGCCACAAATGCTGGAGCGCTATCCGGTGACCGGCTGGGTGCGTCCGCAAAACACCCAGGCGCTGCATGACGAGATTGATCAGCTGAAAGCTAAAGTGGCGCAACTGGAACGCGATGGCGGAACTGCAGAAGTCGATCCATTCCTGAGCCTGCCCAAAGTGGCGATGCATGAAATTTTTTCTTTTGAATACCGGATGCATGCTTATCAGGATGGTAATTTTAAAGAAATCAAAGTCCATAAAAAACTGACTTGGGCACAATTGTTGGCGTTATTGGGTTCAACTTTTGTCAATCCGACCCCTGAAGAGTTTTTCTCGAAGCGCATGAATGAATATCTGAATGAAACCGGTCTGCAGGATGCACGGGTGCAGATGCCGCGTGCGCATGCTGTCGCGCGTGCCCAGATGAATATTCGTGCCTTGCATAGTTTAAAAATTCAAATGCGCCAGAATGACTGGATTGTGCCATCCGGTCGTGATGACCGACAGCGCATGCTGTGGCAGATCACGCCAAAAGCGCAAAAGTTGCTGGACAGCAGCTTGCTGGATTTAGATCGCACTTTTCAATATAAGTCAGCGTATTAATCCATAGAGAGAATAAATAAAAAGCTGTTAAAGTACAGGGGTTGATATCCTGACGGACGAACTGAATGTATTCTCCTGCTAAAGCGAAAGTGACGATTATATTGGCAAACTTGGGCACACCAGATGAGCCTACGATTCCAGCGGTACGCCGTTTCCTCAAGCAGTTTTTATCTGATCAGCGTGTGATTGAAATTCCCAAACCGATCTGGCAAATCATTCTGCGCTTATTCATTTTGCCTTTCCGTCCAAAGCGGGTATCACAGGCCTATGCGCAAGTATGGGGACAGGATTCGCCGATGCGTGAAATTCTGTTTGAGCAGGTCGCAGCAGTCAAGACGCATCTCACCCAGCTTTATCCGCAGTTTGAACTGAATGTGGTACCTGCAATGACCTACGGCAATCCGAATATTCAGGATGTCTTGGCACAGGTCTCAGCGCAGCCACAGGAACACATGATTCTATTTCCCTTGTTTCCACAATATTCTGCCACTTCGACCGCACCTCTATACGATGCAGTGGCGAAATGGGTGGTGAAACAGCGCAATTTACCCGGTTTGACAGTGATCCGGGATTATTATCAACATCCTTTATTTATCCAGTCGCTGGCTCAAAGTGTACGTGATTATCAGGCAATTCATGGTCAACCAGAGAAATTGTTGATGTCTTTCCACGGCATTCCACAGCCATATGCCGATAAAGGCGATCCTTATGCCGACCGTTGTCGCATCACGGGTAAATTGGTGGCGGAAGTACTAGGTTTAAATGAAGATCAATACGCGATCAGCTTCCAGTCGCGGTTTGGTAAACAGGAGTGGATCAAGCCCTATACCGATGTTTTACTTGAAGATTGGGCGAAGCAGGGGGTGAAATCCATTCAGGTGATGAGTCCTGCATTTTCTGCGGACTGTCTGGAAACGCTTGAAGAGCTGGCAATCGAAAATGCCGAGACTTTTAAAGCACTAGGCGGAGAAAGCTATAGTTATATTCCGGCATTAAATAGCCGTGAAGATCATTTGCGATTGCTCAACAGTCTGCTACAGGCTAATCTGGATGCATTGACACAGACACTTGCCCATTAACTTGCCCGAGGTTTTTCACCCCATGTTACAAGTCAAAATTGTTCCAGTTACTGCATTTCAGCAAAACTGTTCCATCGTTTGGGATGCGGACACTAAAGAAGCCATTTTGATTGATGCAGGGGGCGAACCTGAAAAACTGAAAGCTGAAGTTGACGCGCTGGGTTTAACGGTTAAAGCCTTATGGCTGACCCATGGCCATCTGGATCATGCGGGTGCTGTGGGCGCGTTAAAAAAGGCTTGGGATATACCAGTAATCGGACCACATAAGGAAGATGCATTCTGGCTTGATATGATTCAAGAAGTTTCGGCACGTTATGGTTTTCCGATTCCGGAAAAAGTTGAAGTGACCCAGTGGCTGGAAGGTGGTGAAGTGCTCAAACTCGGCAATGAGGAGTTCGAAGTGCGTTTTGCTCCAGGCCATACGCCGGGTCACGTGATGTTCTATAACAAAAATTATGACTTGTTATGGACAGGTGATGTCTTGTTCAAAGGCTCAATTGGCCGGACTGATTTCCCGCGTGGCAATCATCAACAGCTCTTAGATTCAATTCAGCGTGAATGTTTCAGCCTGCCAGATGAAACTCAATTCATTTCAGGACATGGGCCGATCAGCACCATTGGTTTTGAAAAGCAGCATAATCCGTTTGTTGCAGGTAAAGCGGGTTAAAAGCGTAAATAAAAGACCAACATAGTTTGGTCTTTTATCTTTATTCTGAAAAGGGATTATTGCGAAGTTGTCGCGTTTGCATGTGTATGAGCCAAGCGGCAAAAGCAAAAAGCACACCCAATACAATAAATAAACTATCTTGTTGGAAAATGCCGACTCCCAACGAAAGAAGTGCGAGTAGACCAACCCCAATTAATATGACTCTTAAAATAATATAACCCATATTATTGCTCTAAAAATAATGTGAAAATTTAGGGTAGAACAATAATACTAAGGCTTTATGAAAGATGTTAATTCGTGTTGCTTTATCTAAGTAATTTTATAAAATTCATATGATTTATTTACTTAATTTCGACAAGATTCTGCTTTCAGACAGAATTTTCGACAAGGAAGACATTTTATTCTTCGCTATTATCGGCTTGTGGTGCATCCTGAGTAGGCAGGCTATATTCTTCATTGGCCCAAGCCCCTAGATCAATCATCTTGCAACGTTCTGAACAAAAAGGACGGAATTCATTATCTTCCCATGTGGTCAGCTTGCCACAGCGCGGACAGTTTAAAGTGGTAGGCATGGGACGACTCCAAAGAAAAATAAAGGTTCGATTAGGCAAATATAGCCGCACTTGTTAGACTTATACGGTTTTTATTAGTTTGATCTGATTATGCCGATTCGTCAATTTCAAGCACAGCGTATGCATGCGCCCCGTGATTTTCAAAGCATTAGTCCTGAACCGGTCTGCGTCGAAGTGGGAGCGGGTAAAGGTAAACATGCCTTGTTATTCAGCAAGAATAATCCCGACACTCAACTGATTGCAATTGAACGTACCCGTGAAAAATTTCTGGCGATGCAAAAACAGCATGCGGTTGAGGGTCAAACTAATTTACAAACCGTTCATGCCGATGCTTTACCGTGGATCGTGCATGCACTGTATCCGCAGCAGGTAGAACAATTCTTTATTTTATATCCAAATCCTGAACCGCATAATCCGACACAGCGCTGGGTCAATATGCCATTTTTTGAGTTCCTGCTTTCCCGCCTGAAAATCGGTGGAACGATTACGCTGGCCAGTAATATTCCTACTTATATCGAAGAAGCAGAAACACAGGTGCGAGAGCTCTGGAAGCTGCCTTCTGTCAAAGAAGTGATTGCTGCAGATTCGGCGCGTACCCATTTTGAAATTAAATATCTGGAACGTGGCGAATTATGCCAGCAACTGATCATCAGCAAGCCTGAAAGTTATGTAACGCGCTTTGATGATTTCCAGCCTTTACAAGGGCAGAATGCCACCGTCGCGGAATAAGCAGATGAGCAAACGCATTGCTATTGTGGGCGCAGGCCCCGCAGGCTTAATGGCGGCAGAAGTGCTCAGTCAGTTTGGTTATGAGCTGCATGTCTATGAGCAAAAACCGTCTGCTGCGCGTAAATTCCTGATGGCAGGCAAAACCGGTCTGAATATTTCCCATGCCGAGCCTGTGCCACAGTTTGTACAACGTTATGATCAGGTGGAGTGGTTGTCTCCCTGGATCAAACGCTGGGATGCGCTCTGGATTCAAGACTGGATGAAACAGCTCGGTATTGAACCTTATATCGGTTCATCCGGCCGGGTATTCCCGACTGAAATGAAAGCCGCGCCCTTACTGCGTGCCTGGCTCAAACGTTTAGCCAGTGATGGCGTTCAGTTTCATTACCGGCATAAAGTCAGCCAGTTGCAGCAGCAACAGCTTGAGCTGCATGATCTGAAAAATAATGAACATCGCACTGAATATTTTGATGCCATTATTCTGGCTTGTGGTGCAGTGTCTTGGTCAGCGTTGGGCAGCGATGGGGCATGGCAAGCTTGGTTAAAGCCGGACGAAATTGAGCCATTTCAAGCCAGTAATGCCGGGGTGGAATATCCGTGGTCTCGGTTTATGCAACCGGTCTTTGGTCAACCTCTAAAGCGGGTTGAGGCATGGGTTGGTCAAGGTGAAAAGACCATCGGCGATATCGTGATTAGTCATTATGGTCTGGAAAGCGGCCTGATCTATAAGCAGGGTCGTGGCTTACGCGAGCAACTAAAACAAGGACAGCCGATGCAGCTGCATCTGGACTTATTCCCAAATCAAAGCACTGAACAGCTTACGCAAAAATTACAGCCAAGCAAGAAGCAGTCTTTAACTAATCTCTGGCGTAAAGCTGGATTGGATGGTGCCAAGGCGGCACTGGTACGAGAACTAGTGGCCAAAGCGATATGGCAAGACGCTGCTGCATTAGCCAAGCAGATGAAGCATTTAACCATTCCACTCACAGGTTTCCGTCCGATTGAAGAGGCCATCAGCTGTGCAGGTGGTGTTAAGCGTGAAGTGTTGTCAGAACAGCTACAATTGAAATCTAACCCACATGTATTTCTGTGTGGAGAAATGCTGGACTGGGATGCACCGACGGGTGGCTATCTGCTGACCGCTTGCTTCGCCACTGGTCGCGCGGCAGGTGAAGGTGTGCATCAGTTTCTGACAGCAGATTAAGTTATTTCTGGCGCTTATACTGAGATTCAGGCTCAGCAGAATAGGCCTTGCTCATCTACGTTGTTTTAAAGCTGCCGGTTCAGCTCAGGTAATGACTTTCGTATTTAATCTAAGCTGTGTGCAAACTTAAAATGCTTTACGGTTCCTTCACTTGCCGGGAAGCGGGTTCTTTCTTGGCGAGATCTGGATACTGCGAACGCCAGCGTTCCAGTTGTTCTTGGGCGTGTAGATATTTCCCTAGACCTTTGACATTCTCACTGGCTTCATTCACGGGTGTAGCTTGAGTCTTGGGAGTATTGAGTAATTTGTCCTGATGTTCCCAGTATTGATACATTAAGCCCTGAATATAACGGCCCTGTTCGGTTTTCAGTTCTAAAGCCTTCAACATATTCAATGCTGACTGGACATGATCACGCTGACGTTGCTGGACAAATTCTTCTGTCATATTTTCATCATCGCGCATGCTGTTTAATTCTTTTTCCAGGTCGCTGCTCATTTCCTGAAAGCGCTGTTCATAATCCGTCAATGCAGCAATATCATGTGGATCATCGGCAGTTTTAGGGAAGTCTTTCAGTGGCTCGGTTTTCAGTTCCTGCATGACTTGATCTGAAGCCGTATTATCTGTTGTCGCTTCAGTCGGAGTTTCGGTCGTTTTCTGGTCACATGCCATCAACAGCATGGCCGCAGCGAACAACAGCGTTCGTGTCATTCCTGGTATTTTATGCATGATCGCCTCCTGTTTTTAATTACTTTTCTTGAACACATAGATATGGGTGACATAAGGAAAATCGATCATTTCCTCTGCGCTTTTGGCTGTATATTGCTGGATGATCTGTTCAAATTGTTGTTTTAACTGTGCCTGCTGCTGTTCAGGCATGGCTGCAATAAAACTAGTCGAGAGCAGCCGCTTGGATACCACCTGCTCGACACTGCCATGCTGTTGCTGGGTCATTGTGGTTTCTGCATAGGGCTGAAATAGCGTTTGCTGTGCAAAGACCTCGCGCCAGGTGCCGCTATGATAGCGCGGCGTATCGCCTTCCAAGGGGGCAATACAATCGGCCAAGGCCTGAACCCAGTCGATCCGAGTATCGCGCTGATTCCAAATTAACACCAGATAACCCTGCGGTTTGAGTACCCGATCTAATTCTTGTAAGGTAGCAGAATCGGCAAACCAGTGAAATGACTGTGCACAAAATACCGCATTCAGGCTATGATCAGGCAGGGGAAGTTGATGGCTAACGCCTTCAATTGCATGAATGTCCGGATGCGCCTGTTTTAATTGAGCCAGCATTTCCGGGACAGGATCAATTGCGATAATGTGCTTACTGAGCGGGCGTAAATAGGGGATAAACTTGCCGGTGCCGCTGCCCAAATCCAGAAGATGCGCATCTACAGGCAAAGCCAGCGTTTCACTCAGCCATTGGCTGATTTCTGCCGGATAGTCGGGACGCACTTGCTGATAGAGCTCAGCCGACGCACTAAAACCCCGTTTTGCTGCAGGATGTAATGATTGTGTCATATTTTGCGCTTTTTAATCTTTTTGATCGATATAAAATAGCATATTCACTTTTTTGACAGCGTTCATTGACTGAATTGTTGTGGAAGGGTTCGATTTACCAGCACGGGAAAGTTATGGACAAGCAGATTGTTTTTGAAGATGAACATATACGCGCGATTTTTATGCCGGGATCTTCTTCAGAACTGATTTTTTCATTTGGCGATTTGATTACCCGTGCCAAGGGCCTCAACATCAATGCAGAAAAGTCACTGGCGAAATTCGAGTTTAATGTACTTGGCATTATGCCCAAGCATAAATCCTGGTTTCCGCAAGGTTCCATGTGGAACATGTTGCAAGCCATCGCTGAACTGATTGCGCCTTTTCAGCAGCGTATTGCTTATGGCGGCTCGATGGGCGGCTATGCCGCGATTAAATATTCCCGTGCCTTGGGTGTGCAACGGGTGGTGGCGATGGTGCCACAATATTCAATTGATCCTGAAGATGTGCATGATGCCCGCTATAACATGTTCTATCAGCCAGAGCTGAATGCAAATATGCGGGTTGTAGCCGAAGATATCGACAACGCCTGCGAATATATTATTGTCTATGATCCTTACTGTGCCGAAGATCGTGCCCATTATCTGAAATTAGAGGCACTGATTCCGCATCATCATGTGCTGCATTTGCCTTTTACTGGACATGATGCGATCGCAGTTCTGGCCAGTTCCGAATTGCTCTATGACTTTTTGGTACATGAATATGAGCCAAGCTATTTCTACCAGAAAATGCGCCGGGTCAAGAAAAACAGCAAGTTCTATTATCGCAAGGTGATTGAAAATGTCTTGCCACGACACCGCATGGCTTTGGGACACATTCTGAAAAATAACGATCTGCAACTGGATAACCAGTTTTTTGATGCCAGCCAGAAACAGGTGATTTTGCGGGAACTGTTACGCAATAAACAGGTTGATCAGCATGACCTGCTCAAGCTCGGCATTCATGTGAATTTGCCGCAGGAAAATCGTCAGCTGTTATTGGACCAGTATGGACATGGTTTGGTATTTAATGTCATCAGCCATAAAATCGAAAGTTATGCCGAAGGTGCAATTGCCCTGAACCATAAATTCCTGATTCCGATTTATGCCAAAGGTAATGGTTTATTGAGCATTAACCTGAATGATGAACGTTATCTGGTGGTGATGAATGACCGGCATATCATGAAACTGATCAAGGAACAGGATGAGCTCAGTCTGGGCATGCACCCGATTTTAATGAAGCGCTATAGTGATTTTTATATGTTTAGCTATAAGCAGCTGAATCTGAGTACTAATGAGTATGGTGCTGCTGCTTTTATAGACGATAGTGACAAAAATACGCAGTTTGTGACGCACAGTGAGATAAATTAACTAAAAATTTTTATAAAAAAAACAATTACTTGACTTGTTATGAGCTTGGCATAATATAGAGATAAGCGGTATAAATAATAAACCAAATATATCATTCCCGATGGTTGAAACGAAGAAGGGGATCTCTATGATGCAAGCGACTTGGATGATGCAAGTATGTTTTATCTTCGGTTTGGTTCTGCCCAATCTGGCGCATGCAGAAACTGTGCATCCTGCAGTGATCATGGTCAGTGCGTCCATCATCTTTATGATTATTCTGTCCGTGTATGTGGTGTATCGAATCCGCAAGTCACTACGTAATCATATGGATAAACCGCTGGATTAATTGCATCAGGCTGGAAACAGGTTGAAAAGCCTCAATGACTTGTTTTAAATGACAGACATAAATTGTCAAACAGGATTGAGGGAACAGCCATGAAAGCCGTTTATTTAGACTATGCTTCTTTAGACCAGCAGGATTTGGACTTTCAGGCACTGCATGCAGTATTTGATTCACTAGTTTTGTATCCGGCGACCTCGGCTGCCGAGATTGCATCCCGTGTAGCTGGTTTCGATGTCATCATTACGAATAAGGTGATGATCGATGCAGCTACGATTCAGCAATGCCCTCAACTCAAACTCATTTTAATCTCTGCAACCGGCACCAATAATGTCGACCTTGAGGCGGCCAAAGCGCAAGGGATCGTCGTGTGTAACTGTCAGGCTTATGGCACTTCGGCAGTCGCGCAGCATACCATCATGTTGATGCTCAATCTGGCGACTTCATTCCTGTCTTATCAACGTGCATTAGAACAAGGCGAATGGCAAAAAGCCAGTCAGTTCTGTTTGCTGGATGCGCCAATTGTCGAGCTGGCCGGAAAAACATTGGGCATTGTGGGTTATGGCGAACTGGGCCATGCGGTGGCGAAACTGGCCGAAGCCTTTGGCATGAAAGTGCTTATTGCCGCGCTGCCAAATCGTCCGGCGGATGCATCTCGTGCGCCATTTGCCGAGCTACTTCCTCAAGTCGATTTTTTAACTTTGCATTGTCCACTCACTGAAGATACCCACCATTTAATCAGTCATACTGAGCTGGATGCAATGAAAAGCAGCGCATTTTTAATTAACTGTGCGCGTGGCGGAATTGTCGATGAAGCGGCATTGGCTGAGGCTCTGCGTGCAGGCAAGATTGCCGGTGCAGCGACAGATGTTCTAACGGTAGAACCACCGAAACAGGGCAATGTGCTGCTCGACTCTACGATTCCCAACCTGATTGTGACACCGCATAATGCCTGGGGCAGTGTCGATGCAAGACAACGGATTGTGGATCAAATGGTCGAAAATGTAGCAGCATTTAAACAGGGTCAGCCGATTCGACAGGTCAATTGATAGATCGCGTCGATACAAGGTAATAGTTTTATTTTCTAAAAATTAAAAAAGCCCATCACGGGCTTTTTTTATAAATCGGTTACCGCATAACTGGTAGCTGATCCTGACTGGGGTTGAGTCTGTGGTGTATTTGGGTTTTGCGTCGCACTCGACTGGCTTAAAGGCTGCTGCACGATAGGTGCCTGTTGTGAATTTCCACGCCAGACTTCTTTGGTCTGCTGGATTTTCTGACCGGTTTGTTGGGCTGCCTGAGTTGCACCCTGATCTACTTTTTGCAGTGTATCAGAGGTTGCAGATTTGGTATTGCTCCAGGCCCGGTCTACCCCCGGCTTGATTTTGGCAATGCCTTTTTCCGTTGCTTCACCGACTTTCTCAGCAGTATTAATCACGCCTTCCTGTGCTTTATAAGCAAAGACATGCAGCAGGTTCGGATTTTCACCATAAGGCTTAACCGGTTTAGCAGACTGAGTCGTGGTTTGTGCGAATGCTGGAACAGAAAGCATTAAAGCTGTCGTTAAAATAATTGGGGTTTTGATATTCATTATGGATCGACCTCGAATTCGTCTAAGTGCGGTCTGAGTTTGTTTTTCAGTGTAACGGATAATGGGTCAAAAACAATGAATATCCTGTGAAGAGTGCAGAGCTTTCAGGTTGATCTGTGCCGAAATATTGTAATTTTTAAAGAAAGGGCAGTAGAAATTAGCCCAAGTGTCGAATTGATTTTTAGCAAAATAAAAGCCCTGTTCTTAGACTAGAAACAAGGCGATTTTTTTAGTCACATTGTGTCAGGGCATCTTTGGCGAAATGTTCGCGTAAGCTGACAAAGTTCTTTTGTACGCCTGCATCGTGCAGGTCAAATTTTTGTGCAGTGCTAGTACCGTCGCGCTGGAAAGTCGCTGAGCCGGCATCGATTAGAGTCATGCCTTTAAATGACCATTGTTCAATGGCACGATTATTGCCAATATCACCGGTGAATTCAATCACGCATTTATCGAGGAATTTGGTCAGTTTGGCCTTGTTGTTGGTTGTGGCTGGAACCACTTCGAGGTTTTGGACTTCTTGCAAGACGCCAACCTGAAGCTGTGGGATTTTTGGTGCAGATGTACAAGCTGTAACTGCGATACTCGCAAGACCCGTCAAAATAAGAGCTTTAAATTTCATATGATTCTTTCTTGTTGAGTGTTGTTAGGGTGAGTATAGGGATTTGAATGAAAAATGGCTATAAAAACTAGTTTTCAATTAATTCAAATATCGCTTCACCATTGTTTACCTGAATTAGTATTCTTTCACCTTTAAGTGTAGGTTCGATTTTAAGTAAGAATAGCCCTGTATTAATAATTAAATCATTAAGATTTTTAAATCCGTATTCCATTTTGATTTTTTGATTAGCATCAGGAAATTTTTTATTAATCGATATGCCTACGGTTGTCAGTGAAATCCAACCATCATTTTTTTTATTATTAATGATTAAGCTTTCAATTTCTTTATAAATTTCATCTGCAGGGAAGAGGAAACGTGTTTTAAACAGATTGGATTTTAAAAAATTAATTTGAGTCTCTAAGCTTTTTTGAGCCGTCAAACAATATTGATCAAATTGATCTAAAAAAGGCTTATGCTTTTTCTCCAAAGTTAATAAAAAATCAACAGCTGCTTTGGATTCATCGAGATTGGATAAATTATATTTTTCTTGAAAGTGATGTGTTATGAAATTTCGATCTTTAACAAATTCTTGTAGGTGGCTGTTTAGCTTATGATGACTGTGTTCACATAAATTAAAAGATACTTTCATATCTAGACGAAGAGCATCTTCAGGTTCAGGAATGATCGTATCTTCCTCTGAGGGATTCACGAGAAACAATGAGTTTAAAGCTTTTGTAGTTAAACCACCTAATGTTTGATTTTGTACAGATGGTTCTATAATCAGTGGTAGATTATTGGGTTTAGAAATAATAGTTCTATTCATCTTCACGAGGCTTTTTAGTCCCATCTCTATTGTTTGAAAACGAATAAGGTGTTTTCCAAGTAAGGAATAAATTCTTTCTCTAATTTCGTCGATATTTTGCATTCTAAATATATTAAAAAAACCCCACTAATTTATAGCGGGGTTTTCTTTAACTTACAAGAAGTTATGGATTAGTGCTGAAGCACCGAAATATCAGCCACTTTGGTAAACAAATCACGAAGCTGAGCAAGCATTCGTAAACGGTTTGCTTTCAGGTCAGCATCATCAGCCATCACCATGACGCCGTCAAAGAACGCATCCACTGGCGCACGAAGTGCAGCAAGTGCAGACAACGCAGCAGTATAGTCTTTAGCAGCAAATAACGGCTCAACCACAGGCGTGATTTTCGCAAGTTCAGCGAACAATGCTTTCTCAGCATCTTCAACCAGATTCGCTTCAACCACAGCACCTTCAGGTGTTGCTTCTTTTGCAAGAATATTCGCAACACGCTTGTTGGCAGCAGCAAGCGCAGCCGCTTCAGGCAAGGCACGGAAGTGGTTGACTGCATTTACACGCTTGTCAAAATCAAGCGGAGATTTTGGTGAAAGCGCTTGAACAGCTTGAATCACATCAACCGCAACGCCTTGGTCTTCGTATTTCGCACGGTAACGACCTTCAAGGAATGCAACAGCATCTGCCAAAGTCTTGTCGTGATCTTTCAATACATCGCCATAAGCAGCAAGTGCAAGTTTGATCAAATCTTCAATTGAAACATCAAGCTCGTTTTCAGTCACAAGACGCAAAATACCAATTGCAGAACGACGTAGTGCAAATGGGTCTTTAGAACCTGTAGGCGCTTGACCAATACCGAAAATACCTGTGAGCGTATCTAAACGATCCGCAAGAGCAATGGTTGTACCAGTTTTGGTTTTCGGTAAAACGTCACCCGCGAATTTAGGTAGATATTGCTCACCTAAAGACTCAGCCACTTCCGCATTTTCACCTTCAAGACGTGCGTAGTAAGTACCTGCAATACCTTGAAGTTCAGGGAATTCACCCACAAGCTCAGAAGTTAAGTCACATTTTGCAAGAAGCGCCGCTTTTTCAGCATCTTCCGCTTTTGCACCTGTAATAGGCGCAAGTGCTACAGCCAATTTCGCAATACGTTCAGACTTGTTCCAAAGCGTACCCAATTCAGCTTGGAATACCATGTTTGCAAGTTTCTCTTTACGAGATGCAAGCGGTTGCTTTTGATCTTGTAAGAAGAAGAATTCAGCATCTGACAAACGTGGACGAACCACTTTCTCGTTACCTTCAATAATTTGTGTCGGGTCTTTCGACTCGATGTTTGACACAGTAATGAAGTAAGGTTGAAGTTTATTGTCAGCGTTCACTAAGCAGAAGTACTTCTGGTTGTCCTGCATCGTGGTGATCAATGCTTCTTGAGGAACAGCAAGGAAGCGTTCTTCGAAGCTTGCACGAAGCGCAACAGGCCATTCAACGAGTGCAGTCACTTCGTCACGAAGATCCGCAGGGACAATTGCAATGGCATTCACTTCATCAGCAAGTGCTTTGACTTGTTGATCGATGATGGCTTGACGCTCTTCAAAAGACGCTACAACGTAAGCCGCTTTTAACTTCGCTAAGTATTCGTCTGCATGCGCTAAAGTGATTGCTTCAGGTGCATGGAAACGGTGGCCATAAGTCACGTTACCTGCTTTGTGGTCTTGAATTGTTGCATCAACCACATCGTTGTCTTTCAACAACACAACCCATTTCACAGGACGTACGAATTCAGTACGGCTTGCCGCAGAACGCATACGTTTTGCGATTGGAAGATTATCCAATGCATTTTGTAAAATTTGTGGCAATAAAACGTCAAGGCTTTGACCTTTGACATCTTTTAAATAGCATACTTTTTCAACTTTACCTGCTTGGAAAGTTGATACTTGATCAACCGTGATGCCTTGACCACGCATAAAGCCTTCAAGTGCTTTCGTCGGGTTGCCTTCAGCATCAAAGGCTGCCTGTTTGGCAGGGCCGTCAAAACGTTTTTGTGTGTCTGCTTGTGCAGCATCAACATTGACAATTTTAAGTGCAAGACGACGAGGTGCTGCATAGGCTTCGATTGAATCAAAAACAAGACCAGCATCTTTTAAGCCTTTTACTGTTTCTGCATGTAAGGCATCACGTAATTTTTTCAGGCTTTTTGGTGGAAGTTCTTCACAACCCAATTCGAACAAAACGGTATGTTTAGACATTATTTGCTCTCCTTGTTTGCTTCTTTCGCTTCTGCTTCAACTTGCGCTTTTAATTGTGCCAACACTTCATCACGTAATGCGGGTTCAGCCATTGGGAAACCAAGTTCCGCACGTGCTGCTACATAACTTGTCGCAATAGAACGTGCCAAGGTACGTACACGTAAAATGTAACGTTGACGTTCAGTCACAGAAATCGCGCCACGCGCATCCAATAAGTTGAAGCTGTGTGATGCTTTCACGACTTGCTCATATGCAGGAAGTGGAAGTTTCGCTTCGATCAAACGCGTTGCTTCAGCTTCGTAGAAATCGAACAATTCAAACATTTTTTCAACGTTGGCATATTCAAAGTTATAGGTCGATTGTTCCACTTCATTTTGATGGAACACATCGCCATACGTTACCGTACCGAACTGACCTTTGGTCCAAACCAGATCATAAACTGAATCTACACCCTGCAAATACATGGCAAGACGTTCAAGACCGTAAGTGATTTCACCAGTCACTGGGTAGCATTCAACACCACCGACTTGCTGGAAGTAGGTGAACTGAGTCACTTCCATACCGTTTAACCAAACTTCCCAACCTAAGCCCCAAGCACCCAGTGTTGGAGATTCCCAGTTGTCTTCTACGAAACGAATATCGTGAACTAAAGGATCAATACCGATCGCTTTTAATGAGTCGAGGTAAAGCTGCTGGATATTGTCTGGGTTTGGCTTAAGCACCACCTGAAATTGGTAATAATGTTGCAAACGGTTCGGGTTTTCACCATAACGACCATCTTTCGGACGGCGTGATGGTTGGACATAAGCGGCATTCCAGGTTTCAGGACCCAGTGCACGAAGGAAAGTCGCAGTGTGGAATGTCCCTGCACCCATTTCCATATCATAAGGTTGCAAAATGACGCAGCCTTGCTCCGCCCAGTAAGTTTGTAAGGCAAGAATTAAGCCTTGGAAGGTATCAATATGCGATATGGCGCGACTCATGGTCATCCACTTAAAATTAGAGAAAAATTGTGCTCAATTATAAGGACTTTGCAGGGGAGTGGCAAAGGGTTAATGTAGGGATACTTTTCTGAAAAAAATAAAACAGGCTTAAAGGATACGCGGCATTTAGAGGCTTACTGCGATTTTAGCTGTACTGGACGATACAGGCTGATCTGAAAATCAGGAATAAATCAGATGTATGGCGTGCTGTTAACCGGAGAGTCATAAAGTTCAACGGATCTCATACGATTGCCGCTCTAAAATTAGTTTAATATTCACGCAATATAATAATGCTTAAAAATAAGGAACTTCATGACCACTTATCAAATTCAATGCCATTTAAAATATAAGGTCGTGCAACCGACAGAATTTATTTTTATGCTTCAGGCGGCACATTATTCCGATCAGAAGATTCTTGAAGAACAACTCAGCTTTAGTCTGCCGGTGGCATGGCATGAATTTCAGGATGCTCAGCATCAAAATCGTCATGTTCGACTACAGGTCGAACCCTGTGACGCTTTTGAGCTGAATTATACGGCGACAGTGGTTCGTCAACCGGGCCTCTCTCTGGAGCTTCAGCAAGGTCTGAAAGAAGTAGCCATTCCTGAGCTGCCCGATGAAGTATTACCTTATTTGCTGGCCAGCCGTTATTGCAATTCGGATTTATTGCTGGAAATGGCGAAACGCTCATTTGGCTGGATGACACCAGGCTATACGCGTGTCAAGGCGATTGAACAGTGGATTTATAACAATATTTTTTATGTGTCTGGCAGTTCCGACCAGTTTACCACTGCCACAGATGTACTAGTGCATCGTGCAGGCGTATGCCGTGACTTTGCCCATTTAGGCATTGCGCTGTGCCGTGCCTTAGGAATTCCGGCACGCATGGTGGTCGGTTATGTGGAAATTGAAAAGTTTTTACCCGATTTTCATGCCATTTTTGAAGCTTATTTGGATGGAGGGTGGGTGCAGTTTGATCCGACCCGTCTAGCTCCGGTCGAAAATCTTATTCGGATCGGCACTGGAGTCGATGCCGGAGATGTGGCATTTTCAACTTATTATGGTCAGGTCGAACTGTTAAAAATCCAGCCTTTGATTCAACCTGAAATGAGCCATTAGGTTGTTTTAAAAAGCATGTATTCGCGAATGGTGAAAAGATGTAAAACACAGATGCCTTTCATCGGGCTTGGTTCTATAATGCCCGAAATCTATAAACAATAAGATCAGGCGCATTGTGTTTCACTCCCATCTCGACTGGCTCAATACCTTAAAACCGAATTTCAAAGTCCTTCCACTCAAAGACCGTTTGCTCTGCGGAGCTGGAGCACTATTGGGTTTGGTCGTCTCATCCTTGTTGAGTTTATGGATTCTGGGGGATTTTGAAGCCTGGTATATTGCCCCGATGGGTGCATCTTCGGTATTGCTGTTTGCTGTGCCGGCCAGTCCTCTGGCACAGCCCTGGAATATTCTGGTCGGGAATACGATTGCTGCGGTGATTGGCGTGAGTTGCGCTATATTCATAGTTAATCCGACCGAAGCCTTTAGTATAGCTGTGGCCTTGGCGATCGTTCTGATGATGACCACAGATTCCCTGCATCCACCGAGTGGCGCCGTGGCCATTACCGCAGTGCTGGGCGGCCAGCCGGTGCATGAACTCGGTTATGCCTTTGTATTTTATCCGGTACTACTCAATTCAATTTTACTGATGGTAATTGCCATTGTCTTTAACCGGATGATTGGCAAGGATTATCCGCAGCAAGCCCAACTAAATACCCGCTCCAAGGATCCGACGCCGACCCAGAAAGTCACCATTCAACCGCAGGATATTCAGGAAGTGCTGGACCAGCGCACCGAGCTGCTGGACATCAGTGAATATGACCTGCAAAAAATTATTCTGGAGGCACAAAACCGCGCCAATGCGCGTGCAGTGCATGAATTTAGCTGCCAGGATATTATGACGAAGGATGTGGCAACGCTGCATGAAAATGATGACATTCAGCATGCACTGGACAAGTTCAAGCAAATGAACCTGATGAGCCTGCCCGTTGTTAATGCCGATGAACAACTGGTCGGTACGCTGGCAATGTATCAGGTGGTGGAATGGTTCAAGCGCGCGGCTGATGTTCGCAGTAGCTGGGAACATCAGGTCAAACATATCATGACCCGTAAGGTGATCACGGTACAGCCTTTACAGCCCATTCAGGATCTGGTGCCATATTTTGTCGAACGTTCGTTCAACTATATTCCGGTGGTGAGTGAGCAGAAATTGGTGGGAATTATCAGTCGGGCAGACATGATTGCCGCACTGAATCAGGAACTGAATCATTTTAAAATGAAAGCTTAAAACCGGATTAAAATGGAATATAAGCGACCATGCCTGATCAGGTCTGGTCGGCTTGCCAGCTGAGAAAACTGTAAAACAGTGCCATCGTCAGGGAAAAATACAGCAGAAACAAAAAATGAGTACTCAAAGCTTCGCTTGGAGGATGCGAGATGTAGGCCAGAATCAGGGTTCCCAGTATGCAGCTTAGTAAAATCGTGAGGATATTAAACAGCTGATAATGGCGTAGCAGCAGGTGAGTCACCAATAGGAAAGGGAAGACCATCATCCAGTAAGTCAGGCAGACAAAAAAGCTAATAAAAAGCGCTGAAAACAGGCTTCTGAAAATGGAGAAAACCCCATAGTTGGCTTCATGAAATAGCGCATAAGGGAATAAAATTACAGCGATGATCAAAGAAAGGGGTAAGCGCGAGGTTAAGCGTCATTTTCCAGGGAGAATTCTGGATCGGTTGAGAGATTAAGTGAAATATCCTGTCCAATATCTGTTTGCCACTTTTTGATGTTTTTAATATAGGGACTTTATCTTTATCATTGTTAAATGCATATTATTTTTCGATGAGAGAAAGATTCAACATATAGGCGATTAATACGACAAAGCACACCGGAGTGTGCTTTGTCGATGGTGTGATGCTTAAAAGCTGTAATGATTAAATAAAGAACCAGTAAATAAACAGGGAAATAATAAAGATACACATGATATTCAGTACAAAACCAACTTTCATCATTTCGCTTTGCTGGATATGACCGGTTCCAAAAACAATCGCATTGGGCGGGGTAGCTACCGGCAGCATAAAGGCACATGAGGCACCAATACCAATGACGATGACCAGAATTTCTTTGGGCATGCCCATCTGATCCGCAATTGCGGCAAATACTGGTACCAGCAGGGCAGCCGAAGCGGTATTACTGGTAAATTCAGTCAGGAAGATAATAAAAGTAGCGACTACAAAAATAATCATCAGCGGGGAGGCATCACCAAAGGCATTGGCCAGAGTTTGACCCAGTACCAGCGAACTGCCTGAATCCTTCAGAATGGCACTCAAAGTCAGACCACCACCAAATAGGTACAAGACCCCCCAGTCGGTATTTTCTGCAATCTGTTTCCAGCTTGCGGTACCCAGAATCACCACCATACAGGCAGCCGAGATTGCAATCCAGGTATCCGGTTGTGAAACACCAAAAAATTCGGTGAATTTTTTACTGAAAATCCAGGCAATTGCAGTACAGAGAAAGAGGATCATGGTGGCTATACGGGTGCCGGTCCAGGGAATATCTTCGGTCACAAATTGTACTTTGTGATTTAGTTTTGGACGTAGTACTAGATATAAACTGACTAGCATGGCGGGAAGAATAATGAACATCATCGGCAAGCCGATTTTCATCCAGTCGGCAAAATCATAGCCGAGTGCCTTGGCGGCAATAGCATTCGGAGGTGAACCGACCATGGTGCCCAGTCCGCCAATACTGGCCGAATAGGCAATGCCGAGCAGGATAAAGACAAAAGTTTTACGATCCTTGCTGACATCCAGATGTGAAAGCAAGCCTAGGGCCAAAGGCAGCATCATGGCAGCAGTCGCCGTATTGGAAATCCACATGGACAGCAGCGCCGTCACCACAAAAATCGCCAGTACAGAAATACCCAGATGCCCTCTGGACAGGGAAATGATCCACATGGCAATTTTCCGGTCCAGTTTTTGGATATGCAACGCCGTTGCCAGCGCAAAACCACCAAAAAACAGGAAAATGACAGGATCGGCAAAAGTGGCCAAAGCGGCTTGCGTGGTAATCGGAACCAGTTCTTCACCAGAGGCCATTGGCATGGCCAGCAATACCGCCATCACGGGGACGAGTAACGCTGTAATCGTGATATGAATGGCTTCAGTCAGCCATAAAATACCGATAAAGGCTAAAAGGGCCAGTCCTTTATTGGCATTCTGGTCATAGGGCAGGTAAAGATATAAGCCATAGGCTACAATGGCTGCGACAAAAATAAGGATCCAGCCTTTCAGCAGTCCTTTGGGCATAGCATTGGTCGGGGTAGCTAGGTTGGTCTGAGTCATATGCTCTCCTTGCAAGGTTTTTATTTACGTCATTTTTTTATATCAGCTTTGAATTTGTAATTTTGCTTTGTTTAAAAAATACCCTATTTAAAGATACTATAACCAGATTGTTGCAATAATCCAGCACTTTGCCAGAGGGCAGACAGGCCCAAACCGAGAAGTAAAGCCAGGACAATCCATTTGAAGTGCTGCTGAGATAAACGATGGCGTATTTTGCCTCCAATCCAGACACCAGCAAGGGCGAATAAGCTGATCCCGATCAAAATATGCTGTTGATGGGTTTCCAGTGTGATCAGAATTGGAAATAGTAAAATCAGCTGGATCAGTTTACCGGCAATGAAATTGAGATTACTGATAATGACAATATCTGTTTTAGACAGCTGGCAACTCATCAAATACATCATTAGAAAAGGTGCCATAGCATTGGTCGCACCTCCAATAATGCCGGCCAGTAAACCAAAACAGAGCATGCTGGAAATATGCGGACTAACTTGTAAGGGGCGTGCCCGTAACTGGTCCAAGACATAAAATACAATTACCAGACCCAATAACAATTTTAAATAAGCCTCATTGAGCCAAAGTAGCAGCTTGACCCCGAGTACACTGCCGATCAGGCTACTAAGCATTAATGGCCAATAGCGTTTTATATAATAGCCCATACTATTCAACAGACTATGTGCAGGATCGGCATTCAGCATGATCAGATTCAGCAGCAAACAGGGCAGAATGACAAGGGTAACCGCGATGCTAAGCGGATATGCGCTGGACAGAACAGCCGTACTCATCATGGGAAAGCCAAAGCCGCTTAAACCATACAGCAGGGCTGCTACGGCACAGAGCCACAGCATCATCCATTCTGCCTGAGTCATGTGAAATCCATTTCAAAAATTAGAATATTGAACTTATCGTGAATTCAACTGAGAAAGAAAGTGAAAAGCTATAATACAGCAAATAAATCACAAAAAAGTATAGGCAAAAAAAGCCACGATAACTTGGGGAAATTACTGTGGCATCAAAATTTCATCCCATTTAACCGGGGTGAAAGAGGAAGCTCTGCGATGAAACTGGTTTAAGAACTCTTGTTAAAAATGACTGTACAACTTAATAGCGTTTATCTTGATTTACTGTACGCACAGGATTTTGATAGCCCTGAGGTTGATGAACGCTGTCATGATCAATTCTGTACTGTTTTTTCGGCATGATTAACCACAGCACCAAATAAACCAAAATACCCGGGAATGCGGCACTCATGATTGAAATCACCACAAAAATCAGACGTAATAAATTCGCGTTCCAACCAAAACGTTCAGCAATACCACCCATCACACCTGCAATCATGTTTGAGCGGTTAGAGCGATATAAACCAACATTGGCCATTAAAATCTCCTGATTAAAAATAGGTGTGAATCCTAAAACTAGATCCATACTTAAAGAAATGGAGTTTGCTTAAGCTTTTTAAAGTGCTGATTAAAAATAAAATCGTTAAGTAATGTTAATAAAGATTAAAACCAGATCTAAGAGCTACTAACATAGTGAAAATTCTATTGAACTCTTGTGTAAAGTTCAGCAGCTTTGCTGTGTGCTTTTTGCTCGCCATTTTTCCTATTTAGGTTTATTAAAAATGAAATTGGATGTATCACGTTGTACATTAAGCAGTTTTTTTAAATGTAGCCTGGTGTTGGGGAGTATGGTGATTTTGCAGGCTTGTGATCAGCAGCAAGTCAAACCTGAACAGGAAAGTCAGGCGACCTCAGAAGAGGGCGTTAAAATTTCCGCTGCCAATACAAAGGCCGATGTAGTGACCGTCAGTGCCAAATCCTTAACTCAGGTCGCAGGGCAGGCGACTCTTCCGGCAGAAGCTGATTTAAACCCGGCAACTGTACCAGAGGATGCCAAGGCGTTTATAGGCCGCTATCATACTGAAATCGACTGTGATGGCCGCTTTGCGCCTTGTACTGAAGGCAAGGCAGAATTTATTTTGACTTTACTACCGGACGGTACGGTGCATCGCAGCATTTTACAGTATGGCAAAGTATTTATTGATAATACCAAAAACAGCACGGCTCACAATATCACCTACCGTAAAGACCGCTGGTTTATCAATCCGGAACGTACCGATGTGGTGGTGAATCTCAAAGAAGGGGCGAGCTTTTACTATAAGATTAAAGATTCAAATCACTTGGTCATGAATCTGGAAAAAATCTATAGTGAAAAGGAAAGAACCAACCGGGAACTATTTGATCGCGGCTATCCGGCACCTTCAAAAGCCTATGAACTGGTCAAAGACACATCCTTTCATATTCAAAAATAATGCCCGATAAAAATCGGCTGATCTGGTCGAAAGCTTAATTCAAATACGATTTAGATTAGACAATAAAGGCGAGTGGTGGGGACGCGTGAGCATAAAATCTAGGCGCAGAAATACACGACCAAAACATCGCAATTTAATTAAAATATCATGAGGGAAATCAGAGAAACATTCTAAGGGAAGAATGGTGGGTCGTCCGCGATTCGAACGCGGGACCAACGGATTAAAAGTCCGCTGCTCTACCAGCTGAGCTAACGACCCTGAGGAATAAAAATGATAATGACCATTTTTATGACGCAAGAGTGTGGTGTACTTTTACGTGATCCTTTCGGAAGATGGTGGGTCGTCCGCGATTCGAACGCGGGACCAACGGATTAAAAGTCCGCTGCTCTACCAGCTGAGCTAACGACCCATCAAGGAATATCAAATAAGTGGTGGGTCGTCCGCGATTCGAACGCGGGACCAACGGATTAAAAGTCCGCTGCTCTACCAGCTGAGCTAACGACCCTGAACCATCATTCAAACCAGGTTTGAATGTGCAGTGCAAGTCAAGCTAAATAGCTTAAAGCACCACTTTGTTTGATGGAGCGTATTGTAGCAAGATCTCATTTCAGCGCAAGCAAAAAATAACAAAGTTGCCCATGTTTGATTATAAATACAACAATTATGCTTTATCTAAACAAAAAATAGGCAACTTCAGTACTTAGAAGCGATATTGATAGGCCTGAATATTGGCAAAAATCTCTGCGGTGAGCTCGAAATATGCCGTTGCACCTGGCAATAACACCAGCAGGCGTTCATCGGTTTTACTCGGATCAAATGCTTGCTCTTTCAATTTATTTTTCTGATATTTAAAGGTGCCTGTGGTTTCAACTTGCTGTTGTACGCGTAAAAATACTGGTACTGCATAAGCTGGTAAGCATTTTTTAAAGCAAGCGGCCATGGCTGCTAAATCTGCATCATCCAATTTTACATCGGGTTGCAGGGTAATCGCGGCCATACCGGCACGACCATTGGTATTGGGAATTTCTACGCCATACACCACCGCTTCAACGATTTTGTCATACTCGGTCAGCATGTTTTCCACTTCAGTTGTAGAAACATTTTCCCCTTTCCAGCGGAAAGTATCACCCAGACGATCGACAAACTGCGCATGACGGAAGCCGATATTACGCATCAGATCCCCGGTATTGAAGTAAGCATCACCTTTGGTAAATACATTCTGCATGATGACTGACTTGTTTTTTTCGAGGTCGGTATAGCCATCAAAAGGTGAACGACGGGTGATTTTACCAATCAGTAAACCAGTCTCGCCCTTTTTCACCCGTTTACAACGGCCTTTAAGGTCTCGTACCGGCTCATTTTTATCTTTATCAAAGGCAATAATGGCATACGGTGTGGGTGAGAAACCGACGGTATTGTCAAAATTGAAAATATTGCTAAAACCGACATTGCCTTCACTGGAGGCATATAGTTCCAGCACTTCCTGAATGCCAAAACGGAATTTAAATTTATCCCAGATATTTGGGCGCATCCCATTTCCAATCATCTTGGTCACGCGGTGGCCTTTTTCCAGTTCAGATGAGGGAGCATCCATCAGATAGCGGCACAGCTCACCGACATAACCAATCGCAGAGGCATCAAATTTTTGTACATCCTTCCAGAAAGAGGAGGTCGAAAATTTACGCCGAATCGCCAGGGTGCTGCTACCTGCAATGACACCGCACCAGCACACCACCATGCCTGTGGCATGATAAAGCGGCAGGGTACAGTACATCACATCATCTTGATTGAGGTTTAGCACATGCCCATAGGTGCCATAAGCGAGCGTCCAGCGGCCATTGGTAAAGATCACCGCTTTAGGTAGGCCCGTCGTGCCCGAGGTGTAAATATAGAACAGCCCGTCTTTGCCCTGCACCGAATGGGTGGTTGATGGATTGAATTTGGGAGCAAGATCGGTTTTTTCAGCCAGGTTGATAAAGCCTTCAGGCGCCTGACCCGGATCGGCTTGAGTATTTTGATCCGCAAACCAGTGTAAGCGGTCACTGCTAATATTCAGGTCATTACGAATCTCGTTAACTGCATGACGGCACTCTTCGCCGACAATCAGGGCAATCGGTTTGACCAGATTGATACTGTGCGTCAGCACCTTGCCGACTTGAGAGGTATTCACTAAAGCGGTCGTCACACCCAGTTTGGCCAGACCAATTACACTGGCAATCAGTTCAGGACGGTTCTCGACCATCACGGCAACGACATCACCTTTCTTGGCACCCAAGGATAGATAGAAATGGGCAATCTGGTTGGCCCAGGCATTGAGAGCAGCATAGCTATAGCTTTGCTCTTCAAAACGCAAGGCAATGCCTTCCGGGTTACGCTTGGTGGCTTTTTCAAAAGCCAGACCCAGGCCGGCCGGTGTGTTCGGAGTACGTAAATATGCCTGTCTTAGACCAGTGAGCAAATTGGGCACTTTGGTCAAGAAAGCCGGGATTTTGGCAGCGACATCTGCAATCCCAATCAGATCGTGTGGTTTCATTTGGGTCATGAGAATCCTATTTATTTTTCGTATCCGATGCGTTCAATTTATATACAGTAGACGAGCTATCCATCTTTTAGCGTTAAAACACTAGTGCAATCAACCTATTCTGACTAAATCTAGCAAAAAAAACCTAGTCACCGAAATGACTAGGTTTTTTTAGATGACTGCAATTGAGCAAATTATGATTCAGTTGCAGTATTGGCTTTTTTCGGTGGACGACCACGTGGACGACGTGGACGGGCAGCCTGTTTCTCTGCTTTTTCAGCTTCGCTGGCTTCAGTGTCTTCTGTTGTTACTTCGGCCTGATCCTGGGCTTCTGTAACAGGAGCTTCTGATTCAGCATTTGCTTCAACTGGCGCAGCATCTTCAGGTTGAGCTTCAGTCACTGGAGCCTCTTCTGCAGGAGCTGTATCTACTGGTGCCGTAGTTTCAGTCGCTTGTTCAGCTGGCTGAGCATTTACGGTTTCTTCAATAGCGATTTCAGTGGCTACTGGAGTTTCAGTTGCTGCTGCTTCAGCTGACTCTGCTTGCGCTTCTGCTGCTACAGGTGCTTCTGGCGCAGTTTCAACTGCCGGAGCCGGAGCTGCTTCTACTTTAGCCTGTTGCTTGGCTTGTTGCAGGGCCTGTTCTGCAGCCTGTTTAGCCAGACGGCGACGCTCACGTGGATCGTTTGCGACACGTTTGTCCGACACCGGTTTTGGTGGAGTCAGGTCCAGCACTGGAGCAGGCTCTGCTTCAACCTTGGCTACGGTCACTTGAACATCACGGGTGACCGGTTTTTTCTCTGCGGCAGGCGTTGCTGCAGCCACCAGACTCGCGTTGTACTCTTTTGTGAACTTCTCTAGAGCACGGTTGAAGGTTGGCAATAAACCAAACTGTTCAATCAGTACGGAGCAGTCTTCACCATAAACATGGCGAATCAGGCTACCAATGGTGAACTGACCAAATGTTGGTACTTGTGACGGAGTCAACTTCTGAACTGTGGCCTGTTGAGGCTGGCCTTCACGCTGCTGACGGCGACGCTGACGCGGATCGTTGCTGGCACGTGGTTTTTCAGCACTTGATTCTTCAGTTGGCACAACTTCTTCAACAGGGGCTGTCAGTGCAGCTTCCACTACATTTTCAGCCGCGGCTTCTTCAACTGGCGCATCTGCCAGTGCAGTAACTTCAACCGCTGGCGTTGCAACTGCAGCATTGTCATTCAATGCCACGATTTCGCTTTTCGCCTGGTCAATATTCACGACCATAGCTGTTGGCATCACGTCTTGACGGGGTGCATCGACCAATTCAACACGAAGCTGCTTGTCGTTGACTGTCGGAGCTTCAACGACTGCAGGTGCTGCTTGTTGAGCCTGCTCATTCAGCACGCTTGGATCGCGGTGGCGATTTGGACGTTCCTGACGTGGCTGGTTACGGCGGTCACGACGTGGAATTGCCTGTTGTGGCTGTTGTTCATTGTTTTGAACATCATTTTGCTGAGATGGCTCGTTGTGGTGCTGACGGCGAGAATTACGCTTGTTTTCACGTGCTTCATGACGTTGCTCTTGACGAGATACCTGAACCACTTCTTCATGCACCTGATGTTGCTGAGGCGCGGAAGCTTCAGACTGAACCTGCTCACGCGGTTCTTTGTGCTTCGGATTGCGTGGTTTTTTGTTGTTATGACGCGGCGCTCTTTCATCACGCTCTGCCGGTTTTTCAGCATCACGTTCCTGTTTTTGCGCTACAGTCGATGGTGCCAGGTAAGCATTGCTGCTTGCCGGAGCAACCGGTTGAGACACTTGCTGTGGAGCAGGTTGTGCCACTGGTGTAGACAATTGACCGAACTGACCACGGCTCACCGCACCGCCATTGATCATTTGCTCAATTGCTGCAGCTGCATTGTTGGCAGTACGCGATTGATCAACAGTCGCAGCCTGTTTTTGAACAAAGAGGTTTTCTAACCAGGCACATGGGCTAGATGCAGGAGCAGCAACTTGTGCTTGGGCAGGAGCTTGTTGCGCAACAGGTACTTGCTGTGCATTTTGGTTTTGCTGGTTACGGCGTTTATTGTTTCTGCCGTTGTTTTGCTGTTGAGCAGGCGCTGGTGCAGCAGCATGCGTATGTTGTTCTTCTTCTAAATGCCATTCAGATGACTCATAGCCCAACTCTTTTTCACTTGAACGAGTTGCTTCAGTACGTTCATAGCTGGTTGGTGCAAAGCCTTCGGCATTATAAGTGATTTCATAATGCGGTGTTTCCAGATGCGGATGCGGCAGCACAGTGACACGTACATTTGAAGTCTGTTCTAAATAGACCAAGGTGTGACGTTTTTCATTCAATAAGAAGGCAGCAATTTCGACTGGAACTTCGACTTGAACTTCACCATGACGTTCACGTAACGCGATCTCTTCCACTTTACGCATAATCGAAAGTGATAAAGAACGAAGATCACGAACCATGCCGGTACCATGGCAGCGTGGGCAAACGTAGCCAGTCGCTTCTTCAAGAGAAGGACGCAGACGTTGACGGCTCATTTCCATCAAACCAAAACGTGACAATTGACCGAACTGAATACGGGCACGGTCACTTTGCGTAGCTTCGCGTAGCTTCGCTTCCACCATACGCTGGTTGCGGTCTTTGGTCATGTCGATAAAGTCGATCACCACCAGGCCACCGATATCGCGTAAACGTAATTGACGCGCGATTTCTTCTGCCGCTTCAATGTTGGTGTTCAACGCGGTGTCTTCAACGTCGCTACCGCGAGTCGATTTTGCTGAGTTAATGTCAATTGACACTAAAGCTTCAGTTTGGTCGATCACGATCGAACCGCCAGAAGGTAATTTTACTTCACGTTCATAAGCGGTTTGAATTTGACTTTCAATCGCGAAATGCGCGAATAAAGGTTCATTTAAGGTATAAGTTTTCAGTTTTTCTAACTGACGTGGCATTACCGCTTTTACGAAGTTATAAGCTTCGTTATAAGCTTGTTCTGAGTCAATCAGGATTTCAGCAACATCATCACGCAGGTAGTCACGAATGGCACGTGTCACTACGCCCGCTTCCTGATGTACCAACATTGGCGATGGACCTGAACTTGCAGTGCTCTGGATTTGTGCCCAAAGGTCTAACAAGTGCTGTAAGTCGAGTTGCAATTCTTCTTGTGAACGACCGATCCCGGCAGTACGCACAATCACACTCATACCACGTGGCACGTTCAGTGTTGCCAGCATTTCTTTCAGTTCTTCACGCACTGAACCAGAAATCTGACGGCTGATACCACCACCTTTAGGGTTGTTTGGCATCAAGACCAGGTAACGGCCAGCAAGTGAGATAAAAGTAGACAAGGCAGCGCCTTTATTGCCACGCTCTTCTTTTTCCACCTGAACCAGAAGTTCGGTGCCTTCAGTGATCAGTTCACGGATATTTGAAGTTTGGCGAGGGTCGGCTTTGTAATATGAATTTGCGATTTCACGCATTGACAGGAAGCCTTGGCGACCTGCACCGTATTCAACGAATACAGCTTCTAAAGAAGGTTCAACGCGAGTCACGTGACCTTTGTAGATATTGGATTTTTTTTGTTCACGGGTACGATTTTCTAAATCAAAATCGTAAAGACGCTGACCAGTGACAAGTGCAACGCGAATTTCTTCGGCATGTGTTGCATTAATCAACATACGTTTCATGGGTGTAACACCTTATAGTGATACACAGCAAAAAATCGCTATACACGTAGCGAACATCACACATCACGGATCAATGGCTCAAATCTGCAATGAATTTCATTGTGGTTTGAGTCTTTTATGACCGAGCTCTATTTAATATAGATGGGCTTCGGTTTTTGATTCACGTATTGATGATGGCAATACGGCTTCAATCTTTAAACGGATTAAAGTCACCTGAACGCTTCACTGGCGGACGAGCGGTGCATTGGATGTGTGTAACTTTCACTGTCACATTGCTCGAAGATCATCCCTTCTTTATAGAAAGTGTCTTGATACGGAATTGTCGTCGTATCTTTACAAACTGTGCAGATCCAATGCATCAACGCTGTAGCCTGAAGTCGTCTTCAGGTTGCGACTAATCTGATGTGTATCAGTTTACGTTTAAAAACCAACAAAGTTGGCGACATATTTTTTAAGACAAACTGATTTATGTACCTGAGGTACAATTAAACGCAACAGTTTGCTTTGTTTGCCGATATAATAAGCCTTCGGCGTGGCATAATTCTTTGGGGACCTTCCCGTATCATGTGAGTCTTTAATTAAACAATCAAGTTCAGAAAAATCTGAAATGATTCAACTTTTACTCACAAACGATGGTTTCCGTGCGCTGACTATATCAAACCTTGCATCATCTGCCTATGGGCTAAGCTTATGTTTCTTGTGTAAAGCATAACCTAAGTGATCAGTTTTTAATCAATTTTAGTATTTTTTGGGTCATAGTAACTGTATGAATTCTACGCAACAATGGCAAAACGTCACTTGGTTTGAAGTGGATGAACATCAAGATGGACAACGCATCGATAATTTCCTGTTTAGTCGTCTGAAAGGTGTGCCAAAAAGCCGTATCTATCGTCTGATTCGTGAAGGCCAGGTTCGCGTTAATAAAAAACGCATTAAAGCAGAAACCAAACTCGCAATCGGCGATCAGATTCGTGTTGCGCCGATTCGCTATGAACAAAAAGATGAGTCTGCTGCACCGGTTTCCGACAAAGTGGCACAAGGCTTATTGGCCCGTGTCATTTATGAAGATGAAGGTCTGATGGTCGTCAACAAACCATCTGGTATTGCTGTGCATGGTGGTAGCGGTGTGGCCTATGGCCTGATTGAAGGCTTACGTGCAGCGACCGGTAAAAAGTATCTGGAACTGATTCACCGTATTGACCGTGATACTTCCGGTCTGGTGATGATTTCTAAAAAGCGTAGCGTGTTGAAAACATTACAAGATATGTTGCGTGAACATAAAATCAAAAAAACCTATGCTGCTGTGGTAAAAGGGCAGGTTACTTTAGACAAGCAGTTGATTGATGCGCCTTTACATCGTTACGAGCTGGCCAATGGTGAACGTCGTGTCTGTGTGTCACCAAAAGAAGGCAAAGAGTCTAAAACCCAGTGGAATGTGCAAGAGCGTTTTATGCATGCCACACTGGTATATGCATCTCCGCTTTCTGGTCGTACCCATCAGATTCGTGTACACGGTTTGAGTATTGGACATCCGCTCGTAGG
This sequence comes from Acinetobacter lwoffii, assembly GCF_019048525.1. Lineage (NCBI taxonomy): Bacteria > Pseudomonadati > Pseudomonadota > Gammaproteobacteria > Moraxellales > Moraxellaceae > Acinetobacter > Acinetobacter lwoffii. The sequence goes on from NZ_CP077369.1 coordinate 1,196,927, forward strand.
CGATGAAAAGTATGGACATGAAACGGAATATCGTGGGCCAAAACCACGCCGTTTGTGTTTACATGCCATGCGTCTGGACATTCCGGGTTATCCGACCATTGAAGCGCCATTGCCAGAAGATATGCAGAGTCTGGTGGCGCAGTTAAGAGCGCAGAAAGCGGATAAACCGGCTGCTCAGTAAGGACTTATTTTTTTCTTTTAATAAATTCAATCCACCCTCATCCTCCTTTGAAAAGGAGTGAATTCCCTTCTTTCTTAAAGATGAGGAACACTGTTCCGCAAGAGGGGAGATTAAATTTCGAAAGAATCCTCTCCCTGAGCAGCACTGCTGAGCAAGTCTCCTTTCTTGCACGTCGTTTAAAGCAGTGTTTTAAACTCGTTCAGGAGAGGGAACACTACTTATTAAAGAGCAATGTTGAATTAAAACTAAACTGATAATTCGACTTTATTGGTTCTTTTAGTAAAGTCATTTGCTTAAGAATGAAAAAAGCTCTCTCCTAAAAGGAGAGGGTTTCAAGACTGAATCAAATCCAGGAAACCTTATATGAACTCAGCTGTAAAATTGGTCATTTTCGATTGGGATGGCACTTTATTTGATTCAGTCGGTCAAATCGTAGCGAGTTTGCAGTTTGCCGCACAGCAATTTCAGCAGCCTTTAACGGATGCAGATGCCAAAAGTATTATTGGCCTGGGTTTGCCAGAAGTCGCACAGCGACTTTTCCCAACCGTGCCAGATTTACATGCAGATATTTTGCAGGCTTATTCAGATCATTATGTTGCCAACTCATCAGGAGATTCCTGGTTTGAAGGCGTAGCGCACATGCTCGCAGATTTACAGCAGCAAGGCGTGAAGCTGGCTGTTGCTACAGGGAAAAGCCGTAAAGGTCTGGATCGTGTATTGAAACAGACGAATAGTGAAGAGCTGTTTGTGACCACGCGTGCTGCCAGCGAAACCCGTTCTAAACCTCATCCATTAATGTTAGAAGAAATTCTGGCGGAAACCGGTGTGCAGGCTGAACATGCCATCATGGTCGGTGATACGTCTTATGATCTGGAAATGGCGCAAAATATTGCCATGCCAAGTGTTGGTGTAGGTTATGGTGTGCATGAGCCTGAACTTTTAGCTCAATTTAATCCAGTCTGTATCGTGGATGATGTGGCTGCTTTGCATAGCGCATTGTTGGCTAAAGTCCAATGGAAACAAGCAGTTTAATCCAGTATCTTGGTTGTAATGAAAAACAAGTATTTCCCCGGTTTAAATTGGCTGGGGAATGCGGCAGATTTAAGCGCTGGTTCTTATCTTTTAGTCTAAAGTCGTAATTGTACTGATTTTATTCGGTCATATTACGGCAGTTATTTTGCTAAATAGAGATGTGTTTTAAATAATAAGATTTTGTTTTATTTCGTTTTTTATAAATTATTCTTATAGATAATAGCTATAGCAAAAAATAAAATAACTATTGGCACAAACGCCAGATTTTTCCCATCCTAAAACTGTTTATTCCTATGCTCGCTCTGAGAAAGGCAGTCCATGCGGATGATCAGCCTGATCATGTCCCTATTTTCTGTCCCTCTTAGATCTCGGCATAAGCCTAATTTTTGCAGTTTAAGGAAACATTGATGTCGAATTCTGCTGTTGTTGAATCAGTTGCACAAGCACTTCGTAGCGCTGAATTATCACAAACTGCGATTGCACCGATTCGCCCAGAACTTGGCGGTGAAAGTGCTGACGTAGATATCGCCTATGCCGTTCAGGAAGTGAATACCGAGCGTGCTTTGTCTGAAGGTCGCCGTCTGGTGGGTCGTAAAATCGGTTTGACGTCTAAAGTCGTTCAAGCGCAACTGGGTGTAGATCAGCCGGATTTCGGTATGTTATTTGCCGATATGGCTTATGGCGATGGTGAAGCAATTCCAGCCGGCCTTCTGATTCAGCCGAAAGTTGAAGCAGAAATCGCATTGGTGATTAACCAGGATTTAACCAAAGAAAAACACACGTATGCAGACATTATCAGCGCAACTGATTATGCACTGCCTGCAATTGAAGTGGTCGATAGCCGTATCGAAAACTGGAAAATTAGCCTGATTGATACTGTGGCGGATAACGCATCTTCTGCTGCATTTGTCTTGGGTTCTCAGCCGGTTAAGTTAGAAAAACTTGATCTTGTGAACTGCAAGATGGTGATGACGCGCGGTGAGGAAGTCGTTTCTCAAGGCGTGGGTAAAGCATGTCTTGCAAACCCATTGAATGCTGCTGTTTGGCTTGCAGATGAAATGGTGCGTCGTGGCCGTCCGCTTTTAAAAGGCGACATCATCTTGACGGGTGCTTTAGGTCCAATGGTTGTGGCGCAACCAGGTGATGAATTCAAGGTTGAAATTGAAGGCTTCGGTTCAGTAACCGCTGCATTCGCTGCTGAATAATCAAGATTCCAAGAGAGTACATTCATGAAAAAGATTAAATGTGCAATGATCGGTCCAGGGAATATTGGTACTGATTTGCTTTATAAATTACAACGTAGCGAATGGTTAGAGCCTGTTTGGATGGTGGGGATTGACCCGACTTCTGAAGGTTTGGCGCGTGCTGCGAAAATGGGTTTAAAAACCACAGCTGAAGGTGTCGATGGTCTGCTTCCTCATGTGATTGCTGATGACATCAAAATTGCATTCGATGCAACTTCTGCCTATGTCCATGCTGAAAACAGCCGCAAGCTGAATGAACTTGGCGTGTTGATGATCGACTTAACGCCTGCTGCGATTGGTCCATTTTGTGTACCACCAGTCAACCTTGAAGCATTGCTACAAGCGGGCGAAGTACCAAACGTGAACATGGTGACATGTGGCGGTCAGGCAACGATTCCGATGGTGGCTGCGGTTTCTCGCGTTCAACCTGTTGAATACGGCGAAATCATTGCAACTGTATCGACTAAGTCGGTTGGTCCGGGAACGCGTAAAAACATTGATGAATTCACACGTACCACTGCGGGTGCAATCGAGAAAGTCGGCGGCGCGAAACAAGGTAAAGCGATCATTATCATTAATCCGGCTGAGCCACCTTTAATGATGCGTGACACAGTACA